>UCJD01000026.1 GCA_900472605.1 Hyphomicrobiales bacterium
TATGTGTCCGGGCTGGGCAAAAAAGAAAATGGCGGAGAGGGTGGGATTTGAACCCACGGTACCCTTGCAGGCACGCCGCATTTCGAGTGCGGTACATTCAACCACTCTGCCACCTCTCCGCGGTCTGGTTGACGCCGTTAGGCGCGGGCTGTCTCATAGCGAGAGTTTTGCGGGCTGGCAAGTCGTAATCGCAAGGCATTTCATCCTTTTGTCATCCTTTTACCTTGACAGTTTTTTTGTGCTCGCGTATCTGCGCAAGCCAATAGGTGTGGATAAGTCCGCGCCTTGCCTGCCTCGCGCTCGTGCGAGGCGTCACCGGCAGTCAGAGTTCCTGGGCGAAACGTCCTGAAATCCCTGCTTAATATCGACTGATAAAAAGACGGCCACCTGTTTGATGCGGGTCGAGCCGGAACGAACATGAAAGGATAAAAAATGTTCGCAGTCATCAAGACCGGCGGTAAGCAGTACCGTGTGGCAGCAAACGACGTGCTGACCATCGAGAAGCTTGAAGTCACCGCTGGCGAATCGATCGAATTCACCGAAGTCCTCGTCATCGGCGAAGGCGCCGACGCTGCGATTGGTGCGCCTTTCGTCACTGGCGCGTCCGTCAAGGCCGAAGTGGTCGAGCACAACCGCGGCAAGAAGGTCATCGCCTTCAAGAAGCGCCGTCGTCAGAACTCGAAGCGTACGCGCGGCCATCGCCAGCACCACACTGTTGTCCGTATCACGGACATCGTGGCTGCCAAGTAAGATCACGGGACTTAAGGTTTAAAGGAGAACTCCAATGGCACACAAAAAAGCTGGCGGTTCGTCGCGCAACGGTCGTGATTCCGAATCCAAGCGCCTTGGCGTGAAGAAGTTCGGTGGCGAGAACGTCATCGCAGGCAACATTATCGTGCGTCAGCGCGGTACGCAGTGGCACCCGGGTTCCAACGTCGGCCTCGGCAAGGATCACACGATCTTTGCTCTTACCGCCGGCAATGTGAACTACCGTACAAAGGCCAACGGCCGCGTATACGTATCCGTGATGCCGAAAGCGGAAGCAGCGGAATAAGCCGGTAACGCTTTATAGCAGCCGGTGTCTCATCGACCCGGCTGAGCGTATCAGGTTCAGTCAAGACAAAAGGGGAGATGGGGCACCACCCATCTCCCCTTTTTCTTTACCCTCAAGGAGGACTGAACCATGCAAGGCGAATTGTTACGGAGAGACCAAAGGTCTCCCCGGGAAGACCAACGGTCTTCCTTGGAGCGGCTGCGGCCGGAGCGGTTAAGGACCGATTGCCCTGTCTTACTGTCGGAAAGGCTCGTCATGCGCGCGCCCCACGAAGAAGACATCGACGCCCTTGCCCATCTCGCCAACAACGCCAAAGTCGCCACAATGGTGTCGCGCATGCCGCACCCATATACGGCCAATGATGCCGCCGACTTCGTGCGACGCACGAAAAATGGCGAGATTGGCAAGTGCGTCTATGCGATTACCAAAGCCGAAAACGGCGCCTTCATCGGTTGCTGCGGTGTCGAGCCGCATCTTGATGGCCGCACCGTCGAGATCGGTTACTGGCTGGGCGAGCCCTACTGGAACCAGGGCTTCATGACCGAGGCCTGCCACGCGCTCGTCGACATGGTGTTCCGCACCCGTCAGGATGTCGATCAGATCGACGCCCGTTGCCGGGTGATGAACGTCGCCTCGCGCCGCGTCATCCAGAAGTGCGGCTTCCAGTTCCAGGGGTCGGGGCTTGCCGCCTCGCTGGCGCTTGGAAGCAATGTGCCGGTCGAATGGTACCGGCTCGACCGCAAGACCTGGATGTCGCTGAGAAGCTGGGGGAGCGTGTTATGAGCGCTCTCAGCCTCGAAAGGCCAAGGCCCCAGGTCGCCACCGCTGGCTCGCAGCCCGATATCACGACCGAGCGGCTTTTCCTGCGGGCACACCGGCTGAGCGATGCCGATTCGATCGCAGAATCGCTGTCCGATTTCGCGGTGACGCGGATGCTGGCGCGGGTGCCCGCACCCTATGACCGGCAGGACGCGCTCGACTGGCTGGTGCCGGTGACGGCGGGCCGGCTGCCGGACTGGCAGATGGCGATCACCAACGGCGACGACGCGCATATCGGCGTGGTATCGATCGAGCTTCGCCATGGGCGCTGGCATCTCGGCTACTGGCTGAACCGCTACTACTGGCGGCGCGGCTATATGAGCGAGGCGGTTTCCGCCACGCTCGAGCGCTTCTCGCGGCGCATGCCGGAGACGACAGTGCATTCCGGTGTCTTCGCCGACAATCCGGCGTCGCTCAGGCTGCAGGAAAAGATCGGTTTCCGGATGACCGGTTGCAGCGAGGTCTTCAGCTTCGCCCGCAATACGATGGTCACGCATGTCGAGACGATGCTGAAGCCCGGCGCGCTGCAGCAAAGCAAGAGCGCTTGATGAAAAATGGAGGCGCCCCCAACTCATCGGGGCGCCTTCTTCAATTGTCGATCTCAACCCAGACGGGAAAGTGATCGGATCCCTTGGCCGAAGTATCGATCCGTGCGGATCTTAGCCGGCTTTCAAGGCCCGAACTGACGAAGACGTAATCAAGATGCATACGCTTGCCATGATTTGCGGGATCCATCCAGCTGTAGCTGTCGGGCTGATAGGCGCGGAGCGCCTCGAAGGCGTCGACAGGTGTGCCCATGCGCGCCGTGCGTCCGTAATATCCGTCCTTCCGGCCAGCAAAAGCGCAGTATTCGGGCGATTCCGGCAGCATGTTGAAGTCACCCATGACGAGGTAGTCTTCGGGAAGCGGCAGTTCGTCGATCTCGAACTCGCGCGCGCCGGTCAGCGATCCGCCCTCATGCGTGAAGGCGTTGATGCGGTCGTTCAGATGAGCGAGCTGACGGATGCGCTCGTCGCTGGAGACGTGATCGAGATGGACGGAGTAGGCGCGTACCGCGCCCGAGGGAAGGTCGATGACGGCCTCGGTGGCGCTGCGTTGCAGGTTAAGCTTGGTGAGCGTCCTGCTGCGCGGCAGAAGCAGCGTGCGGGTCGAGAGGATCGGCCAGCGCGACAGAGCCATGTTGCCGAACTGCATGCGCATGCCGCGCGGCGCGGGATGGCCGTCAATCTCCGCGACATGGAGGTCGCAGCCCGGTCCATAGACCCAGAAATAGTCAGGAAAGAGGGCGCTGATGTCGGCCACCATGTCGGCATATTGGTTTCGCGCGAAGCCGCGGGTGACTTCCTGGAGCGCGATGACGTCGGCGCCGGCAAGGCTGTCGGCGATTCGCTTCAGGTCGTACGTGCCATCGAGACCGAAGCCGTACTGTATGTTATAGCTCGCAAACCTAATGATAATCTTTGACCTCCGGCTGAACGGCCTATATCGATCAGGCCGAGACGGGCGTCCAACTGACACCGAATGATGGAAGTAAAATGAAATTTCTCGACGAAGCAAAGGTCTATATCAAATCCGGCAGCGGTGGCGCGGGTGCCGTCTCCTTCCGGCGCGAGAAGTTTATCGAGTTCGGCGGGCCTGACGGCGGTGACGGCGGACGCGGTGGTGACGTGTGGGTTGAGACCGTCAACGGTCTCAACACGCTGATCGATTTTCGCTTCCAGCAGCACTTCAAGGCGACGATCGGCACGCATGGCATGGGCCGGAACCGCACCGGCGCCAATGGCGAGCACGTGACGCTGAAGGTGCCCGTCGGCACACAGATCTTCGAGGAAGACCAGGAAACGCTGATCTGCGACCTGACGGAAGAGGGGCAGCGCTATTGCCTCGCCCGGGGCGGCAACGGCGGTTTCGGCAACGCGCACTTCAAGACCTCGGTCAACCAGGCGCCGGATTGGGCCAATCCTGGCCTTGAAGGCGAGGAAAAGACGATCTGGCTGCGACTGAAGCTGATCGCCGATGCCGGTCTGGTCGGATTGCCGAATGCAGGTAAATCGACATTTCTGGCGGCCGTTACCCGCGCACGCCCGAAGATCGCCAATTATCCATTCACGACGCTGCATCCCAATCTTGGCGTTGCGACCATTGATGAGCGCGAATTCATCCTGGCGGACATTCCGGGCCTCATCGAAGGCGCGCATGAGGGCGTCGGTATCGGCGACCGGTTCCTCGGCCATGTCGAGCGCACGCGCGTTCTGCTGCATCTCGTTTCCGCGCAGGAAGAGAATGTCGGCAAGGCCTACAAGACGGTCAAGCATGAGCTCAGGGCCTATAGCGACGAGATCGGCGACAAGCCGGAGATCGTGGCGCTGTCGCAGATCGACATCCTCGACAAGGCGACGCTGACGAAAAAGACCAAGGAGCTGGCCAAGGCCTGTGGCAGCACGCCTTACCAGATTTCGGCCGCGACCGGCATGGGCATGACAGAAGTGCTGCGCGCGCTGCGCGATATCATCGTCGAGGCCAATGCCGAAGCGAACATTCTTGAGAAGCCAGCCAAAGCGCTGAAGGTGCGTCATCGCGATATCATCGCCGACGAGGACGAGGCCAATGACTAGGCAGAAAGCGCTGGGTAGCTACCGGCGCATCGTTATCAAGATCGGTTCTGCGCTGCTCGTCGATCGAAAAACCGGCCTTAAGAAGAGCTGGCTGGACGCGATGTGCGCCGATATCGCGAAGTTGAAAAACAAGGGTGTCGACGTGCTCGTCGTGTCCTCGGGCGCCATCGCTCTCGGGCGCTCTGTTCTCGATCTGCCCTCGGGCGCATTGAAGCTCGAGGAAAGCCAGGCGGCCGCCGCCGTCGGCCAGATCGCGCTTGCGCGCGATTGGTCGGAGAGCCTGTCGCGCGACAAGATCGTCGCCGGACAGATCTTGCTGACGCTTGGCGATACGGAAGAGCGCCGCCGCTATCTCAACGCGCGCGCCACGATCAACCAGCTTCTGAAGATCGGCGCCGTTCCGATCATCAACGAGAACGACACCGTCGCTACCAGCGAAATCCGCTATGGCGACAATGACCGCCTGGCGGCGCGCGTCGCGACGATGGCGGGCGCGGACCTTTTGATCCTGCTCTCCGATATCGATGGCCTCTACACCGCTCCTCCGCATCTCGACCCGGATGCACGGTTCCTGGAGACGATCGCCGAGATCACGCCTGAAATCGAAGCGATGGCTGGTGGTGCTGCGTCCGAGCTGTCGCGTGGCGGCATGCGCACCAAGATCGATGCCGGCAAGATCGCGACGACCTCTGGCTGCGCGATGATCATCGCATCCGGCAAGACCGATAGCCCGCTTTCAGCGATCGAGAACGGCGCGCGGTCCTCATGGTTCGCGCCCTCGGGTACGCCCGTTACGGCGCGCAAGACCTGGATCGCCGGGCAGCTGCAGCCGGCCGGAGAGCTTCATGTCGATGACGGCGCGGTGAATGCGCTGGGCGGTGGCAAGAGCCTGCTGCCCGCCGGTGTGCGCAAGGTTGTCGGCCTGTTCAGCCGCGGCGACACGGTGGCGATCGTCGGCCCGAATGGTCGGGAAATCGCACGCGGGTTGGCCGGCTATGATGCCGAGGAGGCGCGGCAGATCACCGGCCGCAAATCAAGCGAGATCGAGGCTATTCTCGGCTATGCC
Organism: Hyphomicrobiales bacterium; assembly: GCA_900472605.1. Classification (GTDB taxonomy): domain Bacteria; phylum Pseudomonadota; class Alphaproteobacteria; order Rhizobiales; family Rhizobiaceae; genus Rhizobium. The sequence continues at coordinate 5,555 of UCJD01000026.1, forward strand.
GGGCGCGCGGCGATGATCCATCGCGACGACATGGTCATGACCTCGCAAATCAATTCGAAATCGGAAAGGCAGAAGAAGGACGCCGCCCATGCTTGATACAGTCGTGCAAAGCCCTGACATTGACGCGCTGATGAATGACATCGGCCGCAAGGCCAAGGCTGCCGCGCGACCGTTGGCCTTCGCCTCGACGGACGCCAAGAACGCCGCCCTGAATGCCATGGCCGATGCGATCCTGGCGGACAGGAACCGGATCCTTGCCGAAAACGCGAGGGATCTCGAGGATGCGGCGGGCTCCGACATGCTGCCCTCCTTCATCGACCGGCTGACGCTCACCGAAAAGCGCGTCGCGGAGATGGCTGATGGCATTCGTGCGATCGCTGCCTTGAAGGACCCTGTCGGCGAGGTGGTGAGCGCCTGGGATCGACCGAACGGCCTGCAGATCGAGCGCGTGCGCACGCCGCTTGGCGTGATCGGCGTGATCTTCGAAAGCCGCCCGAATGTGACGGCGGATGCAGGCGCGCTCTGCGTCAAGGCGGGCAATGCCGTCATCTTGCGCTGCGGCTCGGATTCGCGCCGATCATCGCAGGCTATCTATGAGTGCATGGTGCGCGGCCTGAAGGCGGCCGGGCTCCCAGAGCATTCTATCCAGCTCGTTCCGACCACCGATCGAGCGGCCGTCGGCGCGATGTTGCGCGGATTGGATGGGGCGATCGACGTCATTATTCCGCGCGGCGGCAAGAGCCTTGTCGCACGCGTGCAGAATGAGGCCCGGGTGCCTGTCTTCGCGCATCTGGAAGGTCTCTGCCATATCTATGTCGATGCATCGGCCGATCTCGACATGGCCAAGGAGATCGTCGTCAACGCCAAGATGCGCCGGACGGGGATCTGCGGCGCAGTCGAGACCATTCTTGTCGACAGCGCTGTCAGCGACACGCATCTCCTGCCGCTGCTCGAGGGTCTGTCTGATGCCGGCTGTGAAGTTCGCGGTTCCGCAAGCGTCGTCAAGGCGGCGCCGGGAACGAAAGCGGCAACCGAGGAAGACTGGTCGACGGAATATCTCGACGCGATCGTCTCGGTCGCTGTCGTCGATGGTATCGATGGCGCGATCAAGCACATCCAGACCTATTCGTCGAACCATACCGAAGCCGTGATCGCTGAGGACCCAGCCGTGGTGGACCGCTTCTTCACCGAGGTCGATTCTGCCATCCTGCTCCATAATGCCTCGACGCAGTTTGCTGATGGTGGCGAATTCGGCATGGGTGCGGAAATCGGCATCGCGACCGGCAAGATGCATGCGCGCGGCCCCGTTGGCGTCGAACAGCTGACCTCGTTCAAATACCGCGTGCACGGCACCGGCCAAGTCCGGACCTGATGTGATAAACGACGAATTGGACCGACGCTATCTTCGCGTGCCGCATGCCGAGCGAGGCATGGTGGTCGGTCTGTTCGGCGGTTCCTTCAACCCACCGCATCAGGGCCATGCGCTGGTGGCGGAGATCGCCATCAAGCGGCTTGGTCTCGACCAGCTGTGGTGGATGGTCACCCCCGGCAATCCTCTCAAGGATCCGAGCCAGCTGTTGCCTTTGGCGGAGCGCGTACGGCTTAGCGAGAAGCTTGCCAAGCATCCCGTTATCAAGGTCACCGCGTTCGAAAAGAAATTCGGCACCACCTTCACGGCGGAAACGCTGGCGCGGATCAAGGCCGGCAATCCCCATGTACATTTCATCTGGATCATGGGCGCCGATAGTCTCAAGACGTTTCATCGGTGGCAGCGGTGGCAGGATATCGCCCGCATGTTCCCGATCGCGGTCATCGACCGGCCGGGTGCGACGCTCTCGTTCCTGTCGTCGAAAATGGCCAAGACCTTCGACTTCGCGCGCGTTGATGAGGATGATTCGAGAGCGCTCTGGAAAAAGCCGGCGCCGGCCTGGACATTCATCCATGGCCCGAGATCGCGACTGAGTTCGACAGCGATCCGCGCGCAGAACCGCACCTAGCTCAAACCATTTCAATAGGCTGGAAAATGAAAAGCCCGACGGGGGAGGATCCGTCGGGCTTAAAACTTGACCGACAACTGGGAGGAGGAGTGTTGCCGATCCGTTACCGAACAGCTTGGGAGGAGGAGATCGCTGTCCGGTGAGGAACTTGTATGATGAGCATCACAGAAAGGAAAGAGGATTTGGTGCATCGCAGCAATGCATTTCTGTCATGTGTTTAAGTGTCGCACCCGTCCCGATGCTCAATATCTCGGCACTACACTGGGTTTTGTCAATTTTGGTGGCCGATTATCGGATGATACTGTCAAATTGACATCCTCGGGGCTGCATGGTGGTGATCGCCTGTCGTGACTTTTGGGTACGCAATCAGTCTGTTTATGGCACCACGCCGCGGCGTTGCGTCCCGATGAATATATCGCTGGTCAACAGCCAACTTTCCGTTATATCTCTGCGGATATGTCGATGTGTTGGGGAAACAATATGCAGAATCGTCGTCAATTGGTGAAATTCGCAGCTATCGCGGTCTCCGCGATCTGGCTAGGCGCGACCGCTGGCACCGCCTTCGCCGCTGAAAAGGTGACCGTGTTCGCAGCCGCGAGCATGAAGAATGCGCTTGATGCGGCGAATGCCGAATGGGCCAAGGAAAGCGGCAAGGAAGCCGTCGTCTCCTATGCAGCAAGCTCCGCTCTCGCAAAGCAGATCGAAGGCGGCGCGCCGGCGGATGTGTTCATCTCGGCCGACCTCGACTGGATGGATTATCTTGCCAAGAAGAACCTGATCAAGGCGGACACCCGCTCCAACCTGCTCGGCAACAGCATCGTGCTGGTCGCCGCCAAGGACAAGGTCAAGCCTGTCGATATCAAGCAGGGCTTCGATCTTGCCGGTCTGCTTGGGGACGGGAAGCTCGCGATGGGTGAAGTCAAATCAGTGCCGGCAGGCAAGTACGGCAAGGCGGCGCTTGAAAAGCTCGGCGTCTGGTCGTCCGTCGAAGGCAAGGTTGCAGGCGCTGAAAGCGTGCGCGCGGCGCTGGCGCTGGTCTCGCGCGGCGAGGCGCCGTTCGGCATCGTGTACCAGACCGACGTGAACGCAGATCCGGGCGTTGCCGTTGCCGGCACTTTCCCTGCCGATTCGCACCCGCCGATCACCTATCCGATCGCGATCCTGTCCGAGAGCAAGAATGCAGATACCGCGGCCTATCTCGATTTCTTGAAGTCGGACAAGGCAGCGCACTTCTTTACCGAACAGGGCTTCACCATCCTGAAGTGATTGCGGTCCTATACGCAACTGCCTAGCTTGAAGGCCCGCCACGGTGGGCCTTCGTTTTTTCAGGAGCATTGCATTTGGAAGCACTTGGTCTGAGCAGCGACGAATGGACGGCGATCATGCTCAGCCTGCGCGTGTCTGTTGTCGCGATGCTGGCAAGCCTTCCCTTCGGCATCGGCGTCGCCCTGCTTCTGGCGCGGGGCCGCTTTTGGGGCAAGTCCATCCTCAACGGCATCGTGCATATGCCGCTCATCCTCCCGCCCGTCGTTACCGGTTTCATCCTGCTTGTGCTGTTCGGTCGGCGTGGGGTGATCGGCAGCTTTCTTGATCAGCATTTCGGCATCGTCTTTTCCTTCCGGTGGACGGGGGCGGCACTTGCCTGCGCGGTGATGGCCTTTCCGCTGATGGTGCGCAGTATCCGGCTTTCTATCGAGGCGATCGACCGCAAGTTGGAGGAGGCGGCCGGCACGCTCGGCGCCAATCCGTTCTGGGTCTTCCTGACGGTGACGCTTCCCCTCACCCTGCCCGGCATCATCGCCGGCATGATCCTGGCCTTTGCCAAGGCTATGGGCGAGTTTGGCGCGACGATCACCTTCGTTTCCAATATTCCCGGCGAGACGCAGACGCTGTCGGCCGCGATCTACTCGTTCACGCAGGTGCCGGGCGGTGACGCTGGCGCTCTGCGGCTGACCCTGGTGGCCGTGGTTATCTCCATGGCAGCCTTGCTTGCATCCGAATTTCTATCACGTCTCATTGGGCGGAGGATTGATCCGCAATGACGCTCGTGGTTCAGGCAAGGCATCGGTTTGATGCGTTCTCGCTCGACGCGGGGTTCACGTCGGAACGCGGGATAACCGCATTGTTCGGCCGTTCGGGCTCGGGCAAGACCTCGATGATCCGGATGATCGCCGGGCTGACACGACCCGATGAGGGAAAGATCAGCCTCGACGGCGAAATATTGACCGACACGGCCAAGCGTATTTTCGTCGCCAAGCATCGGCGGCGGTTCGGCTATGTATTTCAGGAGGCGCGGCTTTTCCCGCATCTGACCGTTCGCCAGAACCTGACCTATGGTCGCTGGTTCGCGCCCAAGGGGGCTCCACGAGAAAGCTTTGAGCGGATTGTTGCATTGCTCGATATAGAGAGGCTGCTCGGGCGCAGCCCTGAGCACCTGTCAGGCGGTGAAAAGCAGCGGGTGGCGATCGGCCGCGCGCTCCTGGCGTCACCCCGCCTGCTTCTGATGGATGAGCCGCTTGCCGCGCTCGATGAAGCGCGCAAGGCAGAGGTGATGCCTTTCCTCGAACGTCTGCGTGACGAGATGGATATTCCGATCGTCTATGTCAGCCATTCGGTGGCGGAGGTGGCGCGGCTCGCCGACCAGGTCGTCGTCATGCAGGACGGCCGGGTGAAGGCCGTGGGCGCGGCAACGGAAGTGCTCAGCCAGCCTGCTGCGTCGCTCGATCGGCGTGAGGCCGGCGCTTTGCTGCAGGGGCGGGTCGAGGCCGTAGATAACAGGCACCGTCTGGCGACTGTCGCCATGGCGACCATGCGGCTGCATGTGCCCGATGCCGGTCTTGTGCCGGGCAAACTAGTGCGTGTCCGTATTCCATCGCGCGATGTCATGCTTGCCACCGAACGGCCAAGCGGCCTGAGCGCGCTTAATGTGCTTGAAGGCACGATCCTGGCGGTGACGCCTGCCGATAATGCGACCATCGACGTCACGGTCGATTGCGGAGGCGATACGATCCTGTCGCGGATCACCAGCTTCTCGGCAGAGCGCATGGCGTTGCACGAGGGCATGGTGGTGTTCGCCATTGTCAAGACGGTTGCCTTGGAGCCTTAAGCGACCTGTTCCGAGGGATCGATCAGACGGTTGCTCTCAAGCCAAGCGAGATCGTCGGCCAGCGTTGTCAGGATCGTTCGTTCCATCTTCCGAAAGCGCGCCAGAAGTTCCTCGCCGAACGCCGTCAGCGCCGCGCCGCCGCCCTTCTGGCCGCCGCGTTGCGATTCCACGACGGGACGCTTGAACATCCGGTTCATTTCGCTGACCAGCAGCCAGGCACGCCGGTAGGACATGCCCATCGCCCGGCCGCCTGCAGAAATCGAGCCGGTCTCCTTGATGTGCTCCAGCAATTCCATCTTGCCGTGCCCAAGGCGGTCCTCATGCGGAAAACTGATGCGAAGGACCGGGACAAGCGTGTGTTCTAAGGCGTTTTTCATTTGCAATCTTCGCACTTGGGACAATGCCTCACTTTACTGAGGGCAGCGGCAACTGTACACAGCCGAGCAGGATGCACTTGAGGCTGAGCCATCCGTTGCTGCCGCGCCAAATCCGGCATTCATGCTTTGTGATCGCGGGCGTCTTGAAACATTTATGGTTCGGTGCCTATCTTACTCATGATTTGGCTTAACCATGATTTGGTTCGCCTCATCAGTGATGTGCATGCTTTGTCATTCCGAGAAAGGGAAAGCACTGACAACAGTACACGCAAAGGGAAGCACGAAAGTCGTTGTCCCGAAGAGCCCGGAACGTGGCGTTGATGCCGCTGCCCGCGCCCTGCACACCGTCCTCGTCAGCCTCGAGGACTCCAAAGCTGAAGATATCGTTTCCATCGACATTGCCGGAAAATCGGCGCTCGGCGACTTTATGGTCGTGGTATCGGGCCGCTCGAGCCGCCATGTCATGGCGATTGCCGACCACCTGCTCAGCGATCTGAAGGACGAGGGCTTCGGCTCCGCCCGGGTCGAAGGCCAGGATGCCGGTGATTGGATCCTGATCGATACCGGCGATGTCATCGTGCATGTCTTCCGTCCCGAAATTCGCGAGTTCTACAACATCGAAAAGATGTGGCAGGCTCCCGATCTGGACGAGACTTTGCACTGATACTCCGGCTTGCGGGCCGTCTGGACGCTGTGTCCGGCGCCTGATAGATGGCTGTGATTGGGCCGGCGGTGGGTTAGCCCCGGCCTGCGGCACCTTTGAGCCGCGAGAAGCCTGATAGCAGGAGCGGACACATGCGCGTTGGTCTTTTTGCCGTGGGGCGGCTCAAATCCGGCCCGGAGAAGGATCTTGCGGCGCGTTATTTCGACCGCTTTGCGAAGGCCGGTCCTGCCATCGGCCTTGAATTCTCCCGCGTTGTCGAAGTCGCCGAAAGCCGTGCCTCCAATGCCGATACGCGCAAGCGCGAGGAAGCAGGCATGCTTCAGAAGTCGCTGGCGGATGGCAGTATCCTCATTCTTCTCGACGAACGCGGCAAGGCGCTCGACAGCGAAGGTTTCGCCACCCTTCTCGGCAATTACCGCGATCAGGGAAAGCGCGAGATGACGATCGCGATCGGGGGAGCCGATGGACTTGATCCGGCGCTGTACGATCGTGCCGACGCAACGCTGTGTCTGGGCAAGATGACCTGGCCGCACCAGCTTGTTCGCACGCTGATTGCCGAGCAGCTTTATCGTGCCGTGACGATCCTGTCCGGCCACCCCTACCATCGTGTCTGAGCGCTCACGATCATTCACGCAGGTGTGTCTTGCGCGATCGGGCGGCAGGCCTCAATCTTTCTGGCAAAGACGGTCAAATCAGCTTAATCTTCGCGCGGTTTAAGAGGATTTACCGATCGGCATGCCGACACCTGCATCCAAGCGAAACTATGTGATCTTGTCGGTTGCCGTGGCGAGCCTTGCCGCGTCGGTTCTTGGTATGTCCGGGTGGGTGTCCGCTCTGGCACAGGAGCAGTCGACGGCTGCGCTGCCGGACGCACATGGGACGAGCGCGCCCGTTGCTGCTGCACCCGATCCCGCTGTCGAACTGGAGAAGAAGCGCGACCAGACGCGCAGCGAACTCGATGCGTTATCGAAGACGATCAGCCTCTCTTCGAGCAAGGTCGCGGAACTGCAGAAGAGCATCGAGGATTTGGACAAGAGCACCAGCAGTGTTCGCCAGGCGCTGATCGATTCTGCCGCGCGGCGCAAGGCGCTGGAAAAGCAGATATTGGGAAGCGAGAAGAAGCTTGCCGATCTCGGTGTGAAGGAAGACGCGGTTCGCCAGTCGCTGCACGAGCGGCGTGGATTGCTGGCCGAGGTGCTTGCGGCGCTGCAGCGTATGGGACGCAACCCGCCGCCGGCGCTTCTGGTGACACCCGACGATGCGCTTGCCTCGGTGCGCAGCGCCATCCTGCTCGGTGCCGTTGTTCCCGGCATTCGCAAGGAGACGGATAAACTCGCCGCTGATCTCGGCAACCTGGCCTCGCTGCAGGCCGCAAGTGCCGCAGAGAAGGCCGGCTTGACGACGACGATGACCAACAGCCTCGAGGAAGAACGGCGCATGGATCTGCTTCTCGCCGAGAACGAGAAATTGAGCCGCAGCAATACCGCCGAGCTCAATGCCGAGCGCCAACGCTCCGAGGAGCTCGCAGGCAAGGCCACGAGCCTGGAAAGTCTTGTGGCGTCGATGGAAAGCGAGATTTCATCCGTTCGCCAGGCGACTGCCGCGGCGCGTCAGGCGGAAGAAAATCGCAGGCTGCTGACGGATGAACAGCGTGCGCAGGCCAAGGCTGCGGCCGACAGCGGGGTGCCCGATAAAAACCGCATTGCGCCCGCATATCCGTTCGGAGAATTGAAGGCCAAGCTGGAGTTGCCCGTTGCCGGCGATATCCTACGCCAGTTCGGCGATGCCGATGGGACCGGCCACGAGGCAATGGGTATGACGCTGGCGACCAACCCGGAAACGGTGGTCACCGCGCCGGCGGATGGTCTGATCGTTTATGCCGGTGCCTTTCGCAGCTACGGGCAGATGATCATCCTCGATGCCGGCGACGGATATCACCTGGTTCTCTCCGGAATGGAGACCATGAACGCGCGGCAGGGCAAGTTTGTTTTCGCTGGCGAGCCACTTGCGGTGATGGGTGCGAAAAGAGTGGCCAGTGCGACTGCATTGGCGCTGGAAACAAACCGACCAACGCTTTACATTGAATTTCGAAAAGACGGAAAGCCGGTCGATTCCCGACCATGGTGGACCGCCAAAGACACCGGAAAGGCACGCAATGATTCGTAGGGCTTCTCTTGTTCTGGTCGGCGCATTAATGGGTGCGACTGCCATGAGCGTCATCTATTCCGCCGGCGTGCCCGCGGAAGCGGCGGGGGCGTCCACCTACAAGGAACTGTCGGTTTTCGGTGACGTGTTCGAGCGTGTTCGCGCCCAGTATGTGACGCCGCCGGCTGAAGACAAGCTGATCGAGAATGCCATCAACGGCATGCTGTCGTCGCTTGATCCGCATTCGAGCTACATGAACGCCAAGGATGCGGCGGACATGCAGACCCAGACGAAGGGTGAGTTCGGCGGCCTCGGCATCGAAGTCACGATGGAAGACGAACTGGTCAAGGTCATCACGCCGATCGACGATACCCCAGCCGCGAAGGCAGGTGTTCTCGCCGGTGACTATATCTCCGAAATCGACGGGCAGTCCGTTCGTGGCCTGAAGCTCGAAGACGCTGTCGAGAAGATGCGCGGCGCCATCAACACCCCGATCAAGCTGACGCTGATCCGCAAGGGTGCCGACAAGCCGATCGAATTGACGATCGTTCGCGATGTCGTGGCCGTGCAGGCGGTCAAGTCGCGTGTCGAGGATGATGTCGGGTATCTGCGTATCATCTCCTTCACCGAGAAGACCTATCCGGATATGGAAAAGGCGATCGAGAAGATCAAGAAGACCGTTCCGGCCGACAAGCTCAAGGGCTATGTGCTCGATCTGCGTCTCAACCCGGGCGGCCTGCTCGATCAGGCGATCCAGGTATCGGATGCGCTTCTGCAGCGCGGCGAGGTGGTTTCCACGCGTGGCCGCAATCCGGATGAAACCCGCCGCTTCAATGCCGGTCCGGGCGATCTGACGGATGGAAAGCCTGTGATCGTTCTGATCAACGGCGGCTCGGCTTCTGCTTCGGAAATCGTCGCCGGCGCCCTGCAGGATCTGCGTCGCGCAACGGTTCTCGGCACGCGCTCGTTCGGCAAGGGATCGGTTCAGACCATCATCCCGCTTGGCGAGAACGGCGCGCTTCGCCTGACGACGGCGCTCTACTACACGCCATCGGGCCGCTCGATCCAGGGCACGGGTATCACGCCTGACATCAAGGTCGAAGAGCCGCTGCCGGACGATCTCAAGGGCAAGATGGTGACCGAGGGCGAATCCGCCCTACGCGGCCATATCAAGGGCCAAAGCGAGACGGACGAAGGCTCGGGCTCCGTTGCCTACGTGCCGCCGGACCCGAAGGATGACGTGCAGCTCAACTACGCGCTCGACCTTCTGCGTGGCAAGAAGACGGACCCGTCTTTCCCGCCGAACCCTGAAAAGGCCGTCAGCGCCAAGTAACGACCAGATGAGGCGTCAGGCCGGATGAGGATCCGGCCTGACGCCTTTTTGCTGTCCTGATGATGGAAGCAGCCTAGGAATGAATACCGATCTGCACGCGCCCCTTGGACAGAACCGCAAGCCGCGCGGTAAGCGCCCTGGTGTCTTGCGCATGGGGCGCTTGGTCGCCGGGCTTTGCCTCGTGCTGATCGGCGGCTTTTCTGTGTATACAGCCTTTCGCGGCGACGGCCTAAAGCGCGAGACGCCATCGCCCAAGGAGCAAGCCTCCGCCGTCCCCACGGATGCCGTGCAGCAGGCAGCCACGCCGGATGCCACGCCGCCCAACGGCATGCCGCGCAGCGACCCGAATTCGGGCGCCAATATCGAGCGGATGACGACGGGTGATGGCTCGGTGGTGACCAAATACAGCCCGAAAAGCCGCGATGGAAACGGCCCCGTCCTGATCGATGCCATGCAGGTGGGACAAGATCCGAGAATGGCCGCCCTGCCGAACGATGCCCTGCTCGAGGCGTCGCCGTTCGGCCGGTTGCCGGTCGTCGGTCCCGATGGCCGCCGGCCGATGGATCAATACGCACGGCCATGGTCAGGCGCGCATGGAACGCGGATCGCGATCGTCGTGAGTGGCCTCGGGCTCAGCCAGACGGGAACGCAGCGGGCGATCCAGCAGTTGCCCGAGGAGGTAACACTTGCCTTCGCCGCCAGCGGCAACAGCCTCCAGCGCTGGATGCAGGAGGCACGCCGCTCCGGCCACGAGATCTTGATCCAGGTGCCGTTCGAGCCTTTCGATTACCCGGCAAACGATCCCGGGCCCGATACGTTGCTCACAACGAAAAGCGTGGCCAAGAACATCGAGAGCCTGCACCGGGCGATGGGCGAAATCACCAACTACACCGGCGTACTGAACTATCAGGGTGGTCGTTTCCTTTCGGATGCGAACGCGTTGGAGCCTGTCATGCGCGATGTCGGCAAGCGCGGGCTGCTGTTTCTGGATGACGGCACCTCGGCGCAATCGAAGACCGCCGCGATCGCCAAGGGCACGGAGACGCCCTACGCGTTTGCGGATGTGCAGCTGGACGGACAGGTGGATTTCAACGCGATCACCAACAAGCTGGATGAACTGGAGCGCGTGGCCAAGCGGAACGGCCAGGCGATCGGCGTTGCCTCGGCATTTGACGAGAGCATCGATGCCATTTCAAAATGGACGGAAGAAGCGGCGATGCGCGGCATTGAGATCGTCGGGATCGCCGCGCTGACCAACGATCCGAAGAAACCCTAGCAGAGACAATCCATGAGCCAATCGACCGTTAAAGCCGAAGATCTGCCTTATCGCCCCTGTGTCGGTGTGATGATCCTCAATCGCGCCGGGCTTGTCTGGGCCGGCCGCCGGATTCCGGCTGAGAATTCGGAGTATGACGGCTCCCCGCAGCTGTGGCAGATGCCGCAGGGTGGCATCGACAAGGGCGAGGACCCGCTGACGGCGGCCTACCGCGAGCTCTATGAAGAGACGGGGATGAAAACGGTGACGCTGCTTGCCGAGGCGAAAGACTGGATCAACTACGATCTGCCGCCGCAGCTGATCGGTATCGGGCTGAAGGGCAAGTTTCGCGGACAGACACAGCGCTGGTTTGCCTTCCGCTTCGATGGCGATGAGAGCGAGATCGCCATCAACCCGCCGCCCGGCGGGCATTCGGCGGAATTCGATGCTTGGGGCTGGAAGCCGATGGCAGAGCTGCCAGCGCTGATCGTGTCCTTCAAGCGGGGTGTCTACGAACAGGTGGTCAGCGAGTTCAGCCATCTCGCCGGATTGCCGGCTGCCTGATTGGATGCCGACCGCCTGAGCGGCCGGCTCCTGCGGCATGATTATTCGGCTTCGTTGGCCGAGTCCGCGTTCAGCTGGCCATACTTGGCCTCGCCGATCTTGCCGAGCAACTCAAGCTGCGTCTCGAGGAAGTCGATATGGCCTTCCTCGTCCATGAGGAGCTCTTCGAAGAGCTTCATCGAGACGTAGTCGCCGGCCTCGTGACAGATATCGCGGGATTTCTTGTAGGCGGAGCGGGCGTCGTATTCGCCGGCGAGATCCGCTTCCAGAACTTCCTTGACGTTCTGACCGATGCGCAGCGGCGCAAGCGTCTGCAGGTTGGGGTGGCCTTCGAGGAAGATGATGCGTGCGACCAGCTTGTCAGCATGCTGCATCTCTTCGATCGATTCCGCGCGCTCCTTCTTAGCGAGCTTGGTGTAGCCCCAATCTTCGAGCAAGCGATAATGAACCCAGTACTGATTGACAGCACCAAGCTCCAAAAAGAGGGCCTCGTTAAGCCGCTCGATGACTTTTTTGTCGCCTTTCAATGTCCGCTCTCCTGTTTTCCTCGTGGAAGTTTCTGAGGCGGGACATGAAATCAAATATTTCGGCGTCCGTCGAGTGGCGACGGGCGTGATAATCCTCTGTCGTCTGAATGATGATGTCGACAACGTTCGGGAAGCAACCGCAGCAACGGCCGCGTTTTTCCATGGCGTGGTAGACTTTCGCGGGTACAATGAGCTGCCAACAGTCCTCATCGAGAAGGCTGTTGATAACCTCCCGGATTTCGGTGTCGGTTATGTAATTGCAGCTGCAGACAAGCACGTCTTCATTCCAAACATGACAATGACTATCGTCTTTTTGCTAAAGAAGACGCTTCTTGTCAAGAAAGATTCATATTCAGACCTCGTCGCCTTGCCCGCATTCCAACTCACTTGCGATCTGGTCAAAGCGCGCAGCTTTCCGCTTTCGCAGGTGCCGGGCGGGACACGATATTGAAAATCAATGGAAATTGCGGCCCTTCGGCATGACCGATACCGTAGCCTCATCTCTCCCCCGGTTGTCTCGCGTGGTTATTCTTTTTTCCATCACCGCCTTCTCCAATGTCTCGTTGAGCTTCTTCTGGCGGGGATCTGCGGTCGGTCGGCGCGCTTCGTCCGAGCGGTCGCAGACGCCGAAGCGATTGGCCTCTTTCTGCAAGAGGCCCAGAGCATGCGTCATGTCCTCGATGTGATCGACAACCGTATGGATCACCCCGCTCTGGCTCTGTAGCTTCCCACGGATCTTCACGAGCCGGGCGCCCATGACGATGGCGCGGTATTTCTCGAAGGTCTTCGGCCAGACGATGGCATTGGCGACGCCGGTCTCATCCTCGAGCGTCATGAAGATCACGCCCTTGGCCGAGCCCGGGCGCTGGCGCACCAGGACGAGGCCGGCGATCGCCACCCACCGGCCGTTCGGCACTTTGAGCAGGTCGACGCTGCGGGTGATGCCGATGCCACGCAATTCGTCACGCAGGAAGGACAGAGGATGCGCCTTGAGCGACAGGGACAGATACCGGTAGTCCTCGACCACCTGCTCTCCCGGTAGCATTTCAGGCAGCTTAGCCTCAGGTTCGACCTGCAGGTCGAGGTGAGATGCCTGGTCGAATAGCGGCAAGCGTTCTGCCGCGCTCTTCACATCCATCGCGCGAACCGCCCATAGCGCCTCGCGGCGGGACAGGCCGATGCTGTTGAAGGCATCCGCGTCCGCCAGCCGCTCGATATCGGACTTGTCGAGGCCCGAGCGCAGCCAGAGATCGCGGATCGAGGTATAGCCGTATCCCCGGCGTGCCATCAGCTTCTCGCGTATGGCCTCCTCGGATAATCCCTTTACCTGGCGAAGGCCGAGGCGGACGGCGTGATTGGCCTTGATGACATCTGTCATCTCGCGATGGCGAAAGTCGATCCGACGATCATCGAAGCGTCCGCCTTCCAGCAGGCAATCCCAATCCGAACTATTGATGTCGACCGGACGGATTTCCACCCCGTGCTCCCTGGCATCGCGGACCAGTTGCGCCGGCGCGTAGAAGCCCATCGGCTGCGAGTTCAGCATCGCCGCGCAGAAGACGTCGGGATAATAGGCCTTCATCCAGGACGAGGCGTAGACGAGCAGCGCGAAAGAGGCCGCATGGCTTTCCGGAAAGCCGTACTCACCAAACCCCTTGATCTGGTTGAAGCATTGCTGGGCGAATTCCCGAGGGTATTTCTTGGATACCATTCCGTCGATGAACCGCTGTTCGAAATTGCCGATGGTGCCGGTGCGCTTGAACGTTGCCATGGCGCGGCGCAGTTGGTCGGCCTCGGCAGGCTCAAAGCCCGCCGCTGTGATGGCGATCTGCATGGCCTGTTCCTGAAAGAGCGGCACTCCAAGCGTTCGCTCAAGGACGCCTTCCAACTCCGGGCTTGGATAGTCGATAGGGATACCTTTCCGCCGTTGTTCCCTTCGCTTCAGATAGGGATGAACCATGTCACCCTGGATAGGCCCAGGCCGGACGATGGCGACCTCGATGACGAGGTCGTAAAATCTTCTCGGCCGCAGGCGCGGCAGCATGCTCATCTGCGCCCGGCTTTCGATCTGGAACACACCCAGCGTATCGGCCCGGCACATCATGTCGTAGACCGGCGCTTCGTCCTCATGGGTATCGTTGCCAAGATCGGCCAACGTCTTCTTCACGTCGTAGTGCAGCAGCAGCAGATCGAATGCCTTGCGCAGGCAGGTCAGCATCCCGAGCGCCAGGACATCGACCTTGAGGATTTTCAGATTGTCGAGATCGTCCTTGTCCCATTCGATCATGTAGCGATCCGGCATCGCCGTATTCATGATCGGCACGACCTCATCGAGCCGGTCGCGCGTGATGACGAAACCGCCCACATGCTGAGTGAGATGGCGGGGAAAGCCTAGCAGTTCGGAAGCGTATTGCAGGACGTGGTTGGTTACCGGGTTTCCCGTGTCGAGGCCTGCGGCTCTTGCTTCCCGCTCAGATAGCTTGTCATCCGACCAGCCCCAGACCAGGCTGCCGATCGCCGATTGCACATCCTCCGACAAGCCGAATGCCTTTGCGACCTCGCGACCTGCGGAACGGGTGCGGTAGCTGGTAACGGCCGCCGTCAGTCCAGCGTGCTCCTTGCCATAGCGCTTATAGATATGCTGGATGACCTCTTCGCGCCGATCATGTTCGAAATCGACGTCGATATCCGGTGGCTCGTCGCGGTCCGTCGACATGAAGCGGTCGAACAGCAACACGCTTTTCTCAGGATTAACCTCCGTGACCTCGAGGCAGTAGCAGATGACCGAATTGGCGGCCGAGCCGCGGCCCTGACAAAGAATCTTGAGCTCATACCGGGCATGCATGATGATGCGGTGCACCGTCAGGAAATAGGGCGCGTATTGCTTCTGTCTTACGAGGTCCAGTTCGTAGGCGATCTGCTCCCGCGTCTTTTCCTTGATGCCTCCAGGAAAACGCCTTGCCGCTCCCGCCCATGTCAGGCGCTCCAATGTTTCGTAAGGGGTTTCGCCCGCGTCATTCTCATCGGGATAATTGTGTTTCAACTCGTCCAGGCAGAAGCGCAGCCTAGAGAAGAATTTCTCCGTGTTGGCGATGGCATCTGGGTAATCCCTGAAAAGCCGTGCCATCTCCCTTCCATGCTTCAGATAGCGCTCGGCATTCGGCGCCAGCAGAAAGCCGGCTTCCGGGATCGTCACGTGCTCCCTTATCGAGGTGACGATATCAGACAGCGGGCGGCGGGTGGTGTCGTGATAGAGCGGCTGATTGGAAGCGATAAGGGGCACGCGATTGCGGGCGGCGAGGATCGAAATCACCGCAAAGACGCGCTTGTCACGCCCGTCATATGAGGGTGTCATCGCCATGTAGAGCCTGTCACGGAAGCGGGCGCGTAGACGACCGACGCAGGCTTCGAATGTGTCGCAACGCTGGGGATCGCCGGCAACGATAGGATCGGGGATGATGGCCAGCATCATCTGGTCGCCCCATTCCAGAAGATCGTCTTCCTTAAGCACACAGTTGCCCTTGTCCGCGCGCAGATTGCCGGTGCTCAACAGACGGCAGAGATGTGCCCAACCCTTTCGATTTTGAGGGTAGGCCAGAATATCGGGTGTTGCATCTGAGAAGACCAGCCGGGCGCCGGGTTGGAGACGGACCGGATCAAGGACGTCCTCGGGGTTCTCTCCCTTTTCCAGCAGGCCCTGTTCTTTCCGCTCGAACTTCTTTCGAAGCGCTTTTGCCTGGGCATGCGCCCTGACCACACCGGCGACCGAATTACGGTCGGCGATGCCGATGCCTCCCAGGTTCAGGACCGCGGCTTGCAGCACCATCTCCTCAGGTTTCGAAGCCCCTTCCAGAAAGGAAAAGTTGGTCTTGGCGCCGATCTCGAAGAAAGCCTGGGTCATGAGAACATCCCGTGCATGTACCAGCTCTGCGTCTCATCCTGGCCGTACAGGCCCTTGCGATAGATCCAGAAGCGGTGCCCCTGATCATCCTCGACACGGAAATAATCGCGGGGCTGCGTATCCTTGCCGTCGAGCCACCATTCCATGGCAAGCCGCTCCGGTCCCTCGCTTTTGACGACACGGTGGCGCATGCGGCGCCAGTGAAAATTGGCCGGCGCGCCATCCGGAACCTCGATGGCAAAGGCATCCATCGGTTCCGCCCTTTCCAGGAGGCGTGCGGGTCTCTCGCCGCGTGAGGGGGCGGGATTGCCCGGCGGGGTCTTCGCGGAGAGACCGTCGATGGCGGGAACAGAAATCACAGCCCTTTCGGGCAGATGGCTTTCGCGCTGCTGGAAAGTGTGCAGGCAATCTGATCCCAACCGTGCGGAGACGCGATCGACGAAGGCTGCCAGCGAAGCATCCTTCTGCTGATGTCCCTCGAAGTCGCTCTGAGCCGTGTCGAATGCTTCGTGGCGCAAGACATTGAGACGCAGGATTTCAAATCCGTAGCCAGCATCGAGCTCGTCATGGACGGCCTGCAGGCGTTCGGTGAACAGGACGGCGATGCGCCTTGGTTCACGCAGCGGCCTTGTCGTGCCGGCCGCGATGCGGAAGACCTTGCCATCGACGCGAAACAGGACGAGTTCGAAAACGCGTCCGCCAACGCCGCGTGCCTCCAGCGACGGTTTCAGCGCATGGGCGATCTGATCGGTGACGTATAGAATTTCCTCTTCCGCGGCGACCGGTTCTATCAACCGGCGCTCGGCCGAGAGGCTGGCGACGGGCAGGCGCGGTGATATCGGCTCCTCGTCCGTTCCAAGCACCTGATCAAGCCGCAACAGCACGTTTGCGCCGAAACGGCGGGTCAGCGGCGCACGCGGGGTTTCCATCAGGTCGCCAATATACTTCAGGCCCATCTTGTTGAGTGCTGCGACCGTGTCGTCCGAGAGACGGAGTGCGGCGACCGGGAGAGGGGCAACGACCCGCTCAGTCTCATCTGCGTCGATTACGCCTCCCTGGCCGAAGCGGCTGATCGCCCAGGACAGGCCGGGGGAGGAGGTGATGGCGCCCCTGACGTCTATGCCCATTTGAAGGAGCCTGGACAGGACATCCTTGAAGAGCGCCTTTTCGCCGCCGAAGAGGTGAGCGCAGCCGGTGATATCGAGAAACAGGCCATCTCTGCCGTCAAGCGCCACCAGCGGCGTATAGCGGTCGCACCAATCGGCGATGCCTTCGAGAAATCGCAGGTCGGCGCCCGGGTCCTCCTCGATCACCTCGATCGTCGGGTAAATGGCGCGAGCTTCGGCGACCCCCATGCTCTTTTTCAGGTTGATCGCTTCGGCTGCCTCGTCCAGTGCCGTCAGCCGCATGGCGTTGGCGTGGCGGCCGGAGCAGACGATCGGCGGCGTCTCAGGACGATTGCGCAAACGCCAGGAGAGACCCCACTTCTTCCTGGATATGCGATCGGTCGGCAGATGCGGGAAATGCAGCGCCAGAATGCGCTGAGCGTTCGCCTGGAAAGCGAGTGTCGGCTGATGGGCGGACAGGGAAAAACCGGCGGTCATGGGGGTTCCACTCCAGAAGAATGGAGAAGGGAGCCGGGTTTCGGCTTTTCTCCAGGGTAAGGCGAAAGATCGGATTGCCGATGCTGCCGCCCAGCATCGAACCATCAGGCAAGGGCCGCGCCTTTGATGGCGCGGGTTCGGCAAGGAAGCGGAAGATAGCGCTGCTGGCCTCTTCTTCCGCTGCCTGCCGCAACAGGAAAAGCGGGCGGCGCGATGCCTTTGCCCGCAGGTTGAGACGGCGGCTTTCCGTCAGGCCAAAGAGCCTGGGATTGCCGCGAACCTCAAGAATGGTTGCCGGAAAGACGCCGCTCTCGACAGCGGTTTCCGCCAGCCATAGCGCATCCTCCAGCTTTTTCGGCGCGGCGTGCAGGAAGAGCCGCGGCTTCAGGCCGAAATCGCTCAGGCCGACGGCATAGGGCCGCCCCGCCTCCATCGTCGCCACCGTGTCGGCGATCCAAAGGATCGGCAAGTGAGCGTTCGCACCCTCCTCGCCGCCGTGCTGGAGCATGGCGGCGATTGCCAGAACGAAGCCGCTGCTTGCGCCGGCATTGCGCAGCAGCGTTGTGCGGATTTCGGTCAGGCCATCGAGCGGCAGGCCGCCGTCGAGAGCCTCATCCAGAGCAGGAATTCCAAGCGGCAGACGCAGGGCGTCTTCGATCCCGGGCTTGTCGAGAATGGTGTCGGCCAACGCCTGGCTTTCCGCCGCCGCCAATGCCGGCAACGGTTTTCCTTCAAGCTTTGCAATGGTTTCGCGGAGCGCAAAAAGTCGCTCGCGCGCCACGGCCGACTGTGCCACGACGTCACTCCATCTATCAGATGTTCCTATTATGTTCTTATGGATTCCAGAGCTGGACCGAAGAGTCAACAGCCGTTTGATGTGAATTTATTCCTGCCCTTGATTCCGCTCTCGAAAATCAGCTGCAAAGGCTCTATATGGGCGACAAAGGAAAGGAGCTTTTATGGCTCGCATAGACCAGAGCGACAATTGGCAGGATCGCCACGCTCCGACAATCAGCACGTTCGAGTCGCTCGCGATGGAGGCTTATAGCCATCTGCCGGACGAATTCCGTGCGTTGACGACCAATCTGACGATCGAAATCGAAGACTTTCCCGATGACGAGGTGTTCGAGGACATGGCGCTGGAAACGCCGTTCGATCTACTCGGCCTGTTCGAGGGGCGCGGAATTTCCGAGCGCTTTACCATGGAAACGGGTGAGCTTCCCAACCGCATCCGTCTCTACCGGCGGCCGATCCTCGATTACTGGGCCGAGAACGATGAAACGCTTGGCGATATCATCACCCACGTGCTGATCCACGAGATCGGCCACCATTTCGGTCTCAGCGACGACGACATGGAGCGGATCGAGGCGAGCGCCGAAGAGGCGGCCGAGCGCTAGGCGCTGGCTCTTCAGAAGGCACACCTCTCCTAGGAAATCTTACTGCTCGGAGAGCTTCATGTCGGGGTGGTAGTCCTTGCCTTCGACATGCTTGACGATTGCCTGGGCACAGATCACCTGGCCCGTCTGCGCATTGAAGGTGAGCGACGGGGAGCCGTTCAGCGACCAGCCCTTGTTGAGGGCATCGGTTACGCGGTGGCAGAACGCGGCGTCGTCCTGGCCGGTCAGAAGGCGGTAGAGCTTCATCACATCGTCTTTCAGTTTGCCGTCTGGCCTTTCGCCTTCAGGCGTTCTGCAATCAGGCGGGCTTTATGAACCAGAGTTTCCGCCTGGACAAGATGCAGTCGCTCGATCATGCGTCCGCCGACATTGATGACGTTGAGGCCATCCGTGGCGGGGTCGGCGAAGGCTTTTATGACGGCCTCAGCTTCGGCGATGGCGGATGCGTCCGGCCCGAAATGCCGGTTGGCGGGTTCGATCTGAGCGGGATGGATCAGCATCTTGCCATCGAAGCCCATGGCGCGTGCCTCGGCGCATTCGGTGTCGAAGCCATCGATATCCTTGAAATCGTTGAAGACGCTGTCGATGGCGCAGAGGCCGTAAGCGCGTACGGCGAGGATCACCTGCATCAGCCAGGGCACAAGATACTGCCGGCCGGGCTGCGGCAGCACGCCGGTTTCCTTTCTGAGGTCATTGAGGCCAACGACGAAGCAATCGAGCCTTGAGCCCGCTGTTCGACCAGCCTCGGCGATGGCCGCGGCATTGAGGATGCCGCGTGGGGTCTCGATCATCGCCCAGATCCGCACTTCATCCGGCGCATCGGCATCGCCTAGAAGATCTCCGACCGACATCACGTCCTGCGGTTCGTTGACCTTCGGCAGCAGGATGGCATCCGGCTCCAGCGTGCTCACGAGCTCCATATCGGCACGGCCCCAGGCGGTGTCGAGGCCGTTGATGCGGATGATGCGTTCCTTGCCCTCAAGCGGCTTGCTGCGGAAAAAGTTGGCCAGGTTTTCGCGCGCTTCGGCCTTTTTCTCGGGCGCCACGGAATCCTCGAGATCGAAGATCACCGCATCGCAATCGAGCTGATGGGTCTTTTCCAGGGCGCGAGGGTTGATCGCGGGAACGCTCAGCACCGAGCGGCGCAGGTTCATCGAACGGGTGAGGGGAGACTGGCTCATCACGAATGTGTGTCAAGCTTTGTGACCGATGGCAAGACAACAAAAAGCCATGCTTATCTTGCAGAAGACAAGCTGAAGGACCACATTCCTTTCCTAGAAAGGTTTCAAACCCATGCAGAATATTCGTTCCGTCTTCCTTTTGCTCGCAGGCATCACCGCATTCGCAGCATTGGCGCTTTTCACCTTTTCGGTGACGCTCGCCGTTGGCGCCATTCTGACGGTGCTGATGGTCGGTCGCGCGCTTTCGCTGAAGATGAAGACGGCTCCGGTCTGTGCAAGGGCGAAGTCCAAGACGCGCGATGGTCAACCTATGCGCATCTGGAACGACGGTCGCGGCACGATCATTGATCTCTGAAAGCCGTTTTCCACGAGCTCTCCTGGCATACGTATTTATTTCATTCGGTCTGTCGGCTGGCGTTTTGTCCGCGCGTCCTAGATGCGGCACGGCTTGTGTCTGCACAAGCATCAAGCCTGGGCATCACGCAATGGAGGACTGCATGGACAGCGAAACGCAAACCGGCCAGACGGCCATGCCGCCGGTCAAGAACGGTTTACTGCCTTATATCACGGTCGATGGTGCGCTGAAGGCGGCGGAATTCTACAGACAAGCGTTCGGCGCCGAGGAGGCATTCGTCGTGCCGCCCGATGAAAAGGGGCGCACGATGCATGTGCATCTCTACATCAACGGCAGTTCGCTGATGCTGAGCGACGCCTATCCCGAGCACGGCCATCCCTTTCGGCCACATCAGGGTTTCTCGCTGCAGCTCGTCGTCGACGATATCGATCTGTGGTGGGACCGAGCGGTAAAGGCCGGCGTCGAGGTCGTCATGCCCGTCGAGCGCATGTTCTGGGGCGACCGCTATGGTCAGCTGCGCGATCCCTTCGGCGTCTCCTGGGCGATGAACGAGCCCGCCAAGGCCGGCTAGATCAGTCGCGCTCGGCCGGACGATTCTTCAGGGCGCTGGCCGGGGCTGCAGATTCCCCTTCATTTTGCCGGGAAACTGGACTAAACGCTGATCAACACACTATCTCTGCCGAACTGGAGGCCAGGCCATGGAAAAATTCACCAAGCTGACGGGCGTCGCCGCCCCTCTGCCGGTTGTCAACATCGACACCGACATGATCATTCCGAAGGATTACCTGAAGACGATCAAGCGCACCGGCCTCGGCAAGGGTCTCTTCGCGGAAGCCCGCTACAATGAAGACGGCACGCCGAACGAGGATTTCGTCCTCAACAAGCCGGCCTACCAGAACGCCAAGATCCTCGTCGCCGGCGACAATTTCGGCTGCGGCTCTTCGCGCGAGCATGCGCCGTGGGCGCTTCTCGATTTCGGCATTCGCTGCGTGATCTCCACCAGCTTCGCCGACATCTTCTACAACAACTGTTTCAAGAACGGTATTTTGCCGATCAAGGTCAGCCCGGAAAATCTCGAAAAGCTCTTGGACGACGCCTCGCGCGGCTCCAACGCCATTCTGACGGTTGATCTGGAGAACATGGAAATCACCGGTCCTGACGGCGGCTCGATCAAGTTCGATCTCGATGCCTTCAAGCGTCACTGCATGCTGAACGGTCTCGACGATATCGGCCTGACGATGGAAAAGGGCAAGGAAATCGATCAGTTCGAAAAGGCCAACGCCGCTTCCCATCCTTGGGCCGCGTAAGCGCTTCGACAGGATTGCATGATCAAGCCGGTGGGGTCTCTTCCGCCGGCTTTTTCTTTGGCTTCAGAGCAGCCGCTCTCTCCACGTCTTGAGCTTCTCCAGCGACACGCCGATGCCGCCGCAGACCTCGATCAGAGGGTTCTTGAAGCGGGCGAGGAGGTCGGCGTGCACGTCGGCCACCGCGAGTGCGGCGCCGCAGGCGGGTTCGACGAGGATGCGG
The DNA here is from genome assembly GCA_900472605.1 of Hyphomicrobiales bacterium. GTDB lineage: Bacteria > Pseudomonadota > Alphaproteobacteria > Rhizobiales > Rhizobiaceae > Rhizobium. The sequence continues at coordinate 27,488 of UCJD01000026.1, forward strand.
TAGGCGTCTGCGAATTTCAGGCAGGCGGCGACGGCTTCAGCGTCGGTCACTGTCACGCTCTCGATCGGATGATGCCTGGGCAGGTCGAAGACGTGCTGGGCGACCTGTCGTGCGCCAAGCGAATTGGCGATCGAGGTGATGGCCGGCAGGGTGATGCGTTCACCGGCGGCCAGGCTGGCGTTAAAGGACGAGGCGCCTTCGGTCTCGACGGCGATAACGGGCACACTATCGAAGCCATTGCGTTTCAGGCCGGCGACGATGCCGGCGAGCAGGCCGCCACCGCCGACGCTGGCAATCACGCAATCGAATTCCGCACCCTTGGCCACCACTTCGTCGATCAGCGTGCCGTGGCCTTCCCAGAGCAGAGGATGGTCGAATGGGTGCACATAGGCGGCCTTGCGCTCTGCGGCCAAGTTCACCGCATGAATATTCGCCTCGTCGAACACGGATCCATGGACGAGGACTGCGGCGCCGGTCGCGTCGATCGAGCGGCGGACTTCCTCGGAGGTGGTCTCCGGCACGACGATGGTAACGGGAACGCCGAGCGCGCGGCCGGCATAGGCGGCGGCGATGCCGGCATTGCCACCGGAAGCGCAGAAGATCTCCTTGGCGCCGTTTTCCACCTCGTGCTGGCACAATCTGCCGACGCCGCGCAGCTTGAAGCTTCCTGCCGGCTGCAGAGCGTCCAGCTTCAACCAGAGCGGCTTGTCGGCGGCGCTATAGTCGGCGGAGGTGCGAAAAAGCGGGGTGTCAAGATGGAGCGGTGCGGCGGGCATGGGCGTTTTCCGGATCATGGTCACGATGCCCTTCTTGTTGCCCAGGCAAATCGCGCGGTCAACCGATCGTTCAACTCTGGCGCCAACCGTACCGAAACGGCTTCTTCATCGCTTGAAATGCCTTCTGCCGAGGGCTAATAAGCCGCAACTTGTTTTTCCCGGAGGGTTTCATGACGACGCGCAATCTTTTCCTGCTGCCGGGCGACGGCATCGGTCCTGAGGCCATGGGCGAGGTCCGCAAGATCATCGCTTACATGAATGAGGAAATGTCCGCCGGCTTCGTCACCGACGAAGGTCTGGTCGGCGGCAGCGCCTATGACGCGCATGGCGCTGCGATCTCCGAAGCCGACATGCAGAAGGCGCTTGCCGCCGATGCAGTTCTCTTCGGCGCCGTCGGCGGCCCGAAGTGGGACGACGTTCGTTATGAAGTCCGCCCCGAAGCCGGTCTGCTGCGCCTGCGCAAGGATCTCGAACTCTTTGCCAACCTGCGCCCTGCCATCTGCTATCCGGCGCTTGCTGCCGCTTCCTCGCTGAAGCCGGAGCTGGTCGAAGGCCTCGACATCCTGATCATCCGCGAGTTGACCGGCGGCGTCTATTTCGGCGAGCCGAAGACCATTACCGATCTCGGCAATGGTCAGAAGCGCGCTATCGACACGCAGGTCTACGACACCTACGAGATCGAGCGCATCTCCGCCGTGGCCTTCGAGATGGCCCGCACGCGCCAGAACCGCGTCTGCTCGATGGAAAAACGCAACGTCATGAAGTCTGGCGTTTTGTGGAACCAGGTCGTCACCGCAACGCATAAGGACAAGTATTCCGACGTCAAGCTCGAGCACATGCTGGCAGATGCCGGCGGCATGCAGCTGGTGCGCGCGCCGAAGCAGTTCGACGTCATCGTTACCGACAACCTGTTCGGCGACATGCTGTCCGACGTTGCCGCCATGCTGACGGGTTCGCTCGGCATGCTGCCGTCGGCTTCGCTCGGCGCGCCTGACGGCAAGACCGGCAAGCGCAAGGCGCTCTACGAGCCCGTGCACGGCTCGGCGCCCGATATCGCCGGCCAGGGCATTGCCAATCCGATCGCGATGATCGCTTCTTTCGCGATGTGCCTGCGCTACTCCTTCGCCATGGTCAAGGAAGCCGACAACCTCGAAAAGGCGATCGCCAACGTTCTCGACAAGGGCATCCGCACGGCCGATATCATGGCTGATGGTGCCAAGAAGGTCGGCACTGTCGAGATGGGCGAAGCGATTCTGGCTGAATTCAAGGCGCTTTCTGCCTGATATTTCACGTGAAACACGTCTCAGGCCCTTCGCATCTCATAATGCGGAGGGCCTTTGCATTGAAGGCACCTGCAGTAGCCCCTATCTCCCTTCTGCATTGAGAAACGAGTGGGAGTGGAATGAGCGAGAGTGTCGATCGCGCGCCGAGTTTTTGGGGCTATCTTAAAAAGCGCTATCAGGCGCGCCGCACGATCCACCGCCGGGTTCCTTGGAAGGGCTTTGCGTTTTCCGCGATCAATGCCATCGCCATCGCCTTCTTCGTGTTCGATCGCCCGCTCGGTCTGGCTGCCAAGGATCTTGCAGCACCGCTGATCTCGATCGCGGGCGATGTCACTGACATCGGCAGGCTTGCTTGGATCCTTGGTGGTCTCTCAACCGTCCTTGCTACTGCCTATCTGGTCCGCCGTCGCCTGTGGAAGGTACGCGAGAGGTTCCGAATGATCTATTTCGGGCAGATGACGGCCTATGTTGGGCTTTCCGTCCTGTTCACCGCCATTATCGCCAATGTCCTGAAGTTCGCGATCGGGCGGGCCCGGCCGCTTATCTATGATCAAGAGGGTATCTTCAGCTTCGCGCCGTTCAACATGGATTTCCTGCATCAGAGCTTTCCCTCTGGGCATTCGGCCAATATCGGCGCGCTGTTCGTGGCGCTGGCTCTGCTCTTTCCGCGTTTTCGCCTCGGCTTCGTGGCCATTGGTCTCTGGCTCGGCGCAACCCGCATCATCATCGGCGTGCACTATCCGAGCGACGTTACGGCGGGACTGGCGCTTGGCGCGTGGATCGCCTTTGCCACATCGGTGCTGTTTGCACGCTTCGGTCTGGTGTTCTCGATCGGTCGCGATGGCGGGTGGCCGATACCGCGGCTCAGCCGCTTGCTTTAGGCGCCTTCGTAAAAAATCTGTGTTCTGTCTCTGCTAGGTCTCGATCGTTGATCGACAACCCCTGACCAGGACCGCCGACAGACATGAAATCCTTTCTCTCCTCGCTTGAGAAACGCAGGCTCCGCTGTCGTCACGGCATGTCCCATCTGCACTGGCAGTCCTGTCTGTTCGTCACCGTCAACGCCGTGATCCTCTCGCTTTTGTTGTTCGACGGCCCCGTCGGTAGCGATCACGTGCCGCCCGCTGTTCGCAGGATCGGATTGATACTCACGGACTTCGGAAAGTCCGACTGGATCATCATCGTCAGCGCCTTCCTCTTGTTCCAAGGCTGGGCGTCGTCGCGGACCGCCACCAGCGTCCGTCACCGCCTGCAGGCGCTCAGGGTCAGCTGGATCGGCTGTTATCTCCTGGTTTCGATCGCGCTGTCGGGACTGGTCGCCAATCTCCTGAAGCGGCTGATCGGGCGGGCTAGGCCGGAGCACTTCCAGGACTATGGCGTCTTCTCGTTCTCGTCCTTTTCCGGCCACTCCTTCGAGAGCTTTCCATCCGGCCACGCAACGACGATCGGCGCCTTCTTCGCCGCCTTCGCGCTGCTCTTCCCACGCTATCGCATCGCATTCGTGGCCTGCGCGCTGTGGTTCGGCATGACCCGGGTCATGGTGAGCGCGCATTATCCGAGCGATGTGATCGCCGGCCTGGCGCTTGGCGGATGGTTCTCGATGATGATCGCCATTGTCTATGCGCGCCACAATCTTCTTTTTCGCCCAGGTGTTGGCGGCTGGCCGCAGCCCAAGCGGCTGTTCCCGGCAATAAAAAACCCGGCGCCTTTGGAGCGCCGGGCCTTGTCTTTCGTCTTGGGGATCTTCAATCCATTGCGTGGATATCGCGGTCCTTGGTTTCTGGCAGGAAAATCAGGCCGATCACAAGCGTGATCGCGGCGAAGACGATCGGGTACCAGAGGCCGAAGTAGATATCGCCAGTGGCGGCACTCATCGCGAAGGCCGTTGCCGGCAGCAGACCGCCGAACCAGCCGTTGCCGATGTGATAGGGCAGCGACATGCCGGTGTAGCGGATGCGGGTCGGGAAGAGTTCGACCAAGAGGGCGGCGATTGGGCCGTAGACCATCGTGACGTAGAGAACCAGCACGAACAGGATGGCGATAGTGCCGATCCAGTTGACGCGAGCAGGGTCCGCCGTCATCGCGAAAGTGCCACCGCCAGCGATGCTGTAGACGGCCATGTCGGTGACACCATTTGCTTCGTCAGCCGTCAGCAGCTTGGCTGCCACCAACTTGTCTGCCGGCATGGTCTCCTTGGCGCCCGCGCGGACCGCCTCGGGGTTCAGCGACAGTTCCGGGTTGGCGGCGATGAAGGCGTCAAGCTTGGCGTCAGGAACCTTGATGGCACCGCGGTTTAGCGGATAGCCACCATCGTGAAGAGCGATGTTGACGCTCTTCTCAAAAGCGGCTGTCAGGCCCTTGGCTTTGTCGCCGGCGGCAACGGCGTCGAAGCTGGTGATGGTTTCATCGCCGATCTTGACGGTTGCCGGCTGGCCGGCAGGGCCGGGGACGACATCATAGGGCACCGAATTCTTGGTCAGGAATGCGGTTGCCACGTCGCAGGAACTGGTGAACTTCGATGTGCCGGTCGGGTTGAACTGGAATTTGCAGTCGGCCGGATCTGCGGTGACCGTGGCGCGGACGGAGGCCTGAGCCTCGGCGAGCGCCGGGTTTGCGGTCCAGGTCATGGCCTTGAACAGCGGGTTGTAGGTAACGGCTGCGATCAGCAGGCCGGCCATGATGATCGGCTTGCGGCCGATCTTGTCGGACAGGCCGCCAAAGATGACAAAGAACGGCGTGCCGAGGATGAGACCGATGGCGACCATGATGTTGGCCGATTGCAGATCGACCTTCAGCACGTTCTGCAGGAAGAACAGCGCATAGAACTGGCCGCCATACCAGACGACGGCCTGACCCATGGTGGCGCCGAGCAACGCGATGATCGCGATCTTGGCGTTTCTCCACTGGCCGAATGCTTCCGTCAGCGGCGCCTTGGAGCCCTTGCCTTCGGCCTTCATCTTCTGGAAGGCCGGCGATTCGTTCATTCGCACGCGGATCCATACGGAGACGCCAAGCAGGATGACGGAAACAAGGAACGGAATGCGCCAGCCCCAGGCGGCGAAGGCTTCCTTGCCCATGATGAACTGGACGCCGACGATGACGATCAGCGACAGGAAAAGGCCGAGCGTTGCGGTCGTCTGGATCCAGGAGGTGAAGTAGCCGCGCCGGCCGTTCGGCGCGTGCTCGGCCACATAGGTGGCGGCCCCGCCATACTCACCGCCGAGCGCCAGACCCTGCAGCAGACGCAGGCCGATCAGGATGATCGGAGCGGCGATGCCGATGGTGGCGGCACCCGGAAGGATACCGACCAGGAAGGTCGAGAGACCCATGATCAGGATCGTCACCAGGAAGGTGTATTTGCGGCCGACGAGATCGCCGAGGCGGCCGAAGACCAGCGCGCCGAAAGGGCGTACCAGGAAGCCGGCGGCGAAGGCCAGCAGCGTGAAGATGTTGCGGGTGGCTTCCGGATATTGGGTGAAATAGGTGGCGCCGATATAGGTAGCGAGAGAGCCGTACAGATAGAAATCGTACCACTCGAATACGGTACCGAGCGAGGAGGCGAAGATGACCTTCTTCTCCTCCGACGTCATCGGCCCGGCCTTTGCGCCGGCGACGCTTGCGACATTTGCCATGTTCTGTCCTCCACAGAATGATCTGAATGCGGCGCGCGACCATACTCTCCTCAAAGCATACCCCTGGCCGCGGTTCGCCTGTGAGGACTGTGACAGAAAAGTGATCCGTTACGGAGAGCGGCTTTGGGATTATGACTTTAGTCTAATGCAAGGCATGTCGTTCAGAGGGTCGAAACGAAAAAAGCCGGATGGCAGGACCATCCGGCTTGTTCGATTTGTTGAGCAGCCCTATCAGGCGGCTTCGGTCGTGTGTGCCTTGCGGACTTCCTCGTCCGTGAGAATGCCGGAGGCGCGCAGCAGGGCGGCAAAGCGGCCGTTGCTCTGGCTCAGTTCGTCGAAGCTGCCTTCTTCGACGACGCGACCGTTGTCGAGGAAGAGAACCTTGTCGGCCTCGCGAACCGTCGACAGGCGGTGGGCGATGATGAAGGTGGTGCGGTTCTGACGCAGATTGTCGATCGCAGCCTTCACGCGGTTTTCGGTCTCGACGTCGAGCGCGCTCGTCGCCTCGTCCAGCACCAGGATCGGCGCATCCTTGAGGATGGCGCGGGCGATCGCCACACGCTGGCGCTCGCCGCCCGAAAGCCTGTTGCCGCGCTCGCCGACATGGGTGTCGTACTGGTCTTCGCGGGTCTCGATGAAGTCGGCGGCGGCGGCAGCTTCTGCCGCACGGCGCATGTCTTCATCGGTGGCGTTTTCCCGGCCGAGGCGAATGTTGTCGCTGATCGAGCGATTGAGCAGGCCGGCATCCTGGAAGACGGTGGCGATATAGCGGCGCAGCGACTTGCGCGTGACCTTCGTCGTGTCGTGACCATCGACGAGGATCTGGCCGCTGTCGGGGTCATAGACGCGCTGCAGCAGGTTGATCATCGTCGTCTTGCCCGAGCCGGTCGGGCCGACGATCGCAACCGTCTGGCCAGCCTTGGCGGTGAAGGACACGTTGTGCAGGCCCTGTGCCGTGTTGCCGAAGCGGAACGACACGTTGCGGAATTCGACTTCGCCCTTGACGTCGGCGATGTCGGCGTTGCCTGCCGGCTCTTCGCGTTCACGGACCGAATCTTCGAGTGCATAGAAATCCACGAGCTTCGAACGGGCCTCGAAAATCTGCGAGGCGAACTGACGCATCTGGTCGAGACGCGAGATCAGCAGGTTGGCAAAGCCGATGAAGGCGATGACGTCACCGATGCGCAGCTCGCCGGCCTGAACCATGACGGTACCGATGACGAGAATGATCATCATAGCGATGGTCGAAGCCATGCGGTTCATCGCGCCAGCCAGCGCCCACCAGTCGAGAACCGGGTACTGGGCCTGCAGCAGGCGTTCGGTGAAGGACTTCAGCGCCTTGGTTTCTGCTTCGATACGGTTGTAGCTATGCAGCACCGAGACGTTGCTGATCGAGTCGCTGACATGCGAGAAGACCGTGTGGTAGTGGTTTTCGACCGAAGCCTGGCCGTCCTTGGTGCGGCTCATGACGAGGCGACCGATCAGCCAGTAGGCGATACCGAGCACGACCAGCACGCCGGACAGGCGAACGTCCATCGAGATCGCCGTCGGGATGAGGATGGCGATGGCAACAGCGGTCGCAAGGTGATTGCGCATGAATTCGAGCCAGAGGCCGAACAGCGTTTCACAGGCGCGCAGCAGCGTATGCAGGGCATTGGACGTGCCACGCTGATGATGCCAGGACAGCGGCATGGAGATGATGCGGCCGAAAGCTTCCGTCAGAAGCGTTGCGCGACGGCCATGCGCCAGCCGGTCGGCCTCGCGGGCGACCAGGACGAAGGCGATCGTGTTGAAGACAGCGAAACCGGCCCACATGAACAAGATCGGCTTGACCTCGCCTTTGCCGGAAATTGCATCTATAATGCGGCCGAAAAGGATCGGCTCGGCGATGGTGATCGCTGCGAGCACGATGTTCGCGATAACGACCAGGGATACGCGGAACTTATAGGCGCCAAGATAGCGCAAAGCTCTTGCATAGACCTTGAAAAGCGACACGGCGAATTCCTCTTTGTGCATCTGCGAAATAGCGGATGGTGCGATGCTACTAAAACCTATCTGAACTGGCGATTAACAAGGCATTCATTGTTTGAGTTTCGCCGCCGGTCCGATGCTCGATTTCATGAGCGGGTGCCAGATGTGGTAAAATTTCTTAGTGAAATAAAAAGGCCCTGCAATTAACGCTTGCGTTGTCGCGTCAAACTGGCACAACCATAAACGATATTCTGAACTCTAATTTTAATTGCATCGATAACCGTTCGCTATCGGGGCAACTCCTGTCGCAGCGGCTTCACTTGAAAGCCTGGATGGGATGGGGGCATTTTAGTGAATATTCATTCATTAATTCAATTACTTGTCGTTCTTGAGGAGTGCCGGAAACCGGAAGCGGTGGTCGATGAGCTTAAGCACGTCATCCAATCTTATGGCTTCGAGTTTCATGGACTGCTCCGGTATCCGAAACATAGCGAGGATCTGACCAGTGCCGTGCTGGCAGGTGAGTGGCCTGAAGGCTGGCCGCAGGTCTATCTCGGCAAGAAGTACATGCTCAGCGATCCGACGGTCCGCTATCTCGCCTTCGCGCAACAGCCGTTCCGCTGGAAAGATGGCTTGGCTGCGTTCCGCAAGGATCCGCACTACCGCCGGATGGAGCAGATGATGTCTGCCGCTTCGGGCTATGGCCTGAAGGATGGCTACACGTTTCCCGTCCACGGGCGAAGCGGCGTGCTCGGCTATCTGAGCGTCGGGGGCAAGCCGATCGATCTGTCTCCGCTTGAGATCACCCTGTTCGATGCGATCGCCAAGCGGGCCTTCTGGCGCCTCCTGGAACTGCGCGGCGAAGACGGTTCGGTATCGGATGACCTGCCCGGCGCCGACACGCGGCTCACGCGCCGCGAAATGGAAATCCTGCAGTACCTTGGCGAAGGTTTGACGTCGGTCGAGATCGGCAAGCTGTTGCAGATATCGAACCATACGGTCGACTGGTACATGAACGGGTTGCAGGACAAGCTGAAGGCGAAGAACCGCCAGCATGCCGTAGCCGTTGCTTTCCGCCATGGGCTCATTACCTAGTTTAGAGAAATTCGATCTGGCGCTGTCTTGGGAAATTGAACTTTCCGTGACAGCGCGTTAAGACTCCTTTCGCGGGTGCAGCATTGCCCGTCTTTATGCCGTGAGGAGACGCATTTGCCCATTTCCAAGATCCTTGTCGCCAACCGTTCCGAAATTGCCATCCGCGTGTTTCGCGCTGCCAACGAGCTCGGGATAAAAACGGTCGCGATATGGGCTGAGGAAGACAAGCTGGCGCTGCATCGCTTCAAGGCGGACGAGAGCTATCAGGTCGGCCGCGGTCCGCATCTTGCGCGCGATCTCGGGCCGATCGAGAGCTATCTGTCGATCGACGAAGTGATCCGCGTCGCCAAGCTCTCCGGCGCCGATGCCATCCACCCGGGCTATGGTCTCTTGTCCGAGAGCCCCGAATTCGTCGATGCCTGCAACAAGGCCGGCATCATCTTCATCGGCCCGAAGGCCGACACGATGCGCCAGCTCGGCAACAAGGTCGCTGCGCGCAATCTGGCGATCTCCGTCGGCGTTCCCGTCGTTCCGGCGACCGAGCCGCTTCCCGACGACATGGACGTGGTCGCCAAGATGGCAGAGGAAATCGGCTATCCCGTCATGCTCAAGGCGTCGTGGGGCGGCGGCGGTCGCGGCATGCGCGCCATCCGCGACCCGAAGGATCTTGCCCGCGAGGTGACCGAAGCCAAGCGCGAGGCGATGGCCGCCTTCGGCAAGGATGAGGTTTATCTCGAAAAGCTCGTCGAGCGCGCCCGCCACGTCGAAAGCCAGATCCTGGGTGATACGCATGGCAATGTCGTGCACCTGTTCGAACGCGACTGCTCGATCCAGCGCCGTAACCAGAAGGTCGTCGAGCGCGCGCCCGCACCCTATCTCAGTGAGGCGCAGCGCCAGGAACTGGCCGCTTACTCGCTGAAGATCGCGGGAGCCACCGGTTATGTCGGCGCCGGCACCGTCGAGTACCTGATGGATGCCGACACCGGAAAATTCTATTTCATCGAGGTCAATCCGCGCATCCAGGTCGAGCACACGGTGACTGAAGTCGTCACCGGCATCGATATCGTCAAGGCGCAGATCCATATCCTCGACGGCTTCGCGATCGGCACGCCGGAATCGGGTGTTCCCGCACAGGCCGATATCCGGCTTAATGGCCATGCCCTGCAGTGCCGCATCACGACCGAAGATCCGGAGCACAATTTCATTCCGGACTATGGACGTATCACCGCCTATCGTTCGGCATCCGGCTTCGGTATCCGTCTCGATGGCGGCACGTCCTACTCCGGCGCCATCATTACTCGCTATTACGATCCGCTGCTGGTGAAGGTTACGGCTTGGGCGCCGAGCCCTTCGGAAGCGATCTCGCGCATGGACCGCGCGCTGCGCGAATTCCGTATCCGCGGCGTCGCGACCAACCTGACCTTCCTGGAAGCGATCATCACGCATCCGAAGTTCAAGGACAACACCTACACGACGCGCTTCATCGACACGACGCCGGAGCTGTTCCAGCAGGTCAAGCGCCAGGACCGCGCGACCAAGCTTCTGACCTATCTCGCCGACGTGACGGTCAACGGCCATCCGGAAGCCAAGGACCGGCCAAAGCCGACGGCTGACGCCGCCGAGCCCGTCGTTCCCTATACCAACGGCGCCACCGTCAAGGATGGCACCAAGCAGCTGCTCGATAAGCTTGGTCCGAAGAAGTTCGGCGAATGGATGCGCAACGAAAAGCGCGTTCTGATGACCGACACGACGATGCGCGACGGCCATCAGTCGCTGCTCGCCACCCGCATGCGCACCTACGACATCGCCCGCATCGCCGGCACCTACGCGCATGCGCTGCCGAACCTGCTCTCGCTGGAATGCTGGGGCGGCGCCACCTTCGACGTCTCGATGCGCTTCCTGACGGAAGACCCGTGGGAGCGCCTGTCACAGGTGCGTGAGGCAGCACCGAACCTGCTGTTGCAGATGCTGCTGCGCGGTGCCAACGGCGTCGGCTACAAGAACTATCCCGATAACGTCGTCAAATACTTCGTCCGTCAGGCTGCTGCCGGCGGCATCGATCTTTTCCGCGTCTTCGACTGCCTGAACTGGGTGGAGAACATGCGCGTGTCGATGGATGCTGTGGCCGAGGAGAACAAGCTCTGCGAAGCGGCGATCTGCTACACGGGCGATATCCTGAACTCGGCGCGTCCGAAGTATGACCTGAAATATTACACCGATCTCGCCGTCCAGCTGGAAAAGGCCGGCGCCCATATCATCGCGCTGAAGGACATGGCGGGCCTGTTGAAGCCGGCTGCGGCCACGGTGCTGTTCAAGGCGCTGCGCGAGGCGACCTCGCTGCCGATCCATTTCCACACACACGACACCTCGGGCATCGCCGCTGCGACTGTTCTTGCGGCCGTTGATGCCGGCGTCGATGCCGTCGATGCCGCCATGGACGCGCTGTCGGGCAACACCTCGCAGCCGTGCCTCGGCTCGATCGTCGAAGCGCTGCGCGGTTCCGAGCGTGATCCGGGTCTCGATCCGGAATGGATCCGCCGCATCTCCTTCTACTGGGAAGCGGTGCGCCATCAGTACGCGGCCTTCGAAAGCGATCTCAAGGGACCGGCGTCGGAAGTCTATCTGCACGAAATGCCGGGCGGTCAGTTCACCAATCTCAAGGAGCAGGCCCGCTCGCTTGGTCTCGAAACCCGCTGGCATCAGGTCGCCCAGACCTATGCCGACGTCAACCAGATGTTCGGCGATATCGTCAAGGTGACGCCGTCCTCCAAGGTGGTCGGCGACATGGCGCTGATGATGGTTTCTCAGGATCTCACTGTCGAAGACGTGGTCAATCCGGCCAAGGACGTCTCCTTCCCGGAATCCGTCGTGTCGATGCTGAAGGGCGATCTCGGTCAACCGCCGTCGGGCTGGCCGGAAGCGCTGCAGAAGAAGGCGCTGAAGGGCGACGCCCCCTATACGGTGCGCCCGGGCTCGCTGCTCGCGGATGCCGATCTGGATGCCGAACGCAAGACGATCGAGACCAAGCTGGAACGCGAGGTCAGCGACTTCGAATTCGCCTCCTACCTGATGTATCCGAAGGTCTTTACCGATTTCGCCTTCGCGTCGGATACCTATGGCCCGGTTTCGGTCCTGCCGACGCCCGCCTACTTCTACGGTCTCGGCGACGGTGAAGAACTGTTTGCCGACATTGAGAAGGGCAAGACGCTCGTCATCGTCAACCAGGCGATGAGCGGCACCGACAGCCAGGGCATGGTCACGGTGTTCTTCGAACTCAACGGCCAGCCGCGCCGCATCAAGGTTCCGGATCGCGCCCACGGCGCCACCGGTGCCGCCGCCCGCCGCAAGGCGGAGCCGGGCAATGCCGCCCATGTCGGCGCG
>UCJD01000030.1 GCA_900472605.1 Hyphomicrobiales bacterium
GCATCAGATAGGGGCGGGAGAAGGCAAACTGCCGGCGAAGTTCGCTGCCGACGGCCAGCCCCGCGATCACCGCATCGCCCTGCGAGGCAGCCAGCGCATCCTTGAGGTCGGCGAAGGGCAAGGCCTGGATCTGGCACTTGTCCGATATTTCCAGTTCGGCGCAGATCTCGCGGGCAAGATCGACATTGAAGCCCGAGAGCTTGCCGTTCTGATCCATGAAATTGAACGGCGGGAAATCGACCGAGGTCAGGAAGCGCAGGCGCACCAGGCTTGTCAAATCAGGCTTGGCGAGGCGCTCGCGGCTGTCGAACAAAAGGGGCAAGGAGGGCGATGCCTGCTGGGCCGCAGCCGAAAGAGGTAGCCAAAATGCAACCAGAAACAGCCAGAGGCTGCAAAACCCCTTAGGATTGAGAGATGCCAGCTTAAATCGCACCATTATGATCTGCCCCGGGGACTGCACTGCCAATTCAAAGACGGTGTATCAGAGTCATGCGTATCGGGGAATATGCGTCGGGCGGGATCAGCACCCGTCACGCGGCGCTTCAGGAACGGTCGAAACCGCCGATCTCGCCGACCGTGCCGGTGGGCTTGGTGAACGATGCCCGACAGATCGAGATCGAAGCGCTGCTCAGGCTCGGCATCGGCAAGCCGACGATCGCGCGCGCCGCAAAAGCGGCTCGCCACAACGGCACGTCGATCGAGCGCGAACTGCTGGCCAACCGGTGGGTGGACGCCGAGAGCTATTATGCCGCCCTTGCCCGCGCGCTTCGCCTGCCATTCCTGCCGCAACTCGATCCGGCCCTGATCAATGACGACCAGGCGCTCGACACGCAGCTATCAGACACGCGATCCGTGCGGCTGAACTATGCCGACAAGGCGATGATCGCTATCGTTCCCGAGGCCGGCCGGCTGCTGGCGCTGGCGCAGACGATCGAGGCGCGGCCCGGGCTTGCGGAGCGGATCATCGTCACCACACCCGCCGCGATGCGCGACGCTATCTGGCGCGTCGGCGCCAAGCGACGGGTGAAGCAGAGCATCGGGACGCTGTTCGAGGACAAGGCGCGCTTCAGCGCCCGCATCGTGCTCTCGGGCAAGCAGGGATTCGTTGCCGGCGCAGCACTTTGCGCGCTTGTCTTCGCGGCGTTCTCCGATCTGCCGTTGATCGGGATCGTTCATCTCGCGCTGTCGCTCATCTACATGGCGGCGATCCTGCTGAGGATCTCTGCTCTGCGCCACCGTCGCGGCCCGCAGCCAACGCCCCAGCCGACCGAGCGACTACCCGTCTATTCCGTGTTCGTCGCGCTTTATAAGGAGGCGGAGGTTGCCGGCCAGCTGGTGGCGTCGCTGAAGCAGCTCAACTGGCCGATCGCCAAGCTCGACATCAAGCTGATATGCGAGGCCGACGACCATGCGACCATCGCAGCGCTCGAAAAACAGGATCTCGGTCCGCAATTCGAAATCGTCACGGTGCCGGTCTCCCATCCAAGAACGAAACCGAAGGCGCTGAATTATGCGCTGAGCGCCGCGCGCGGCGAGTTCCTCGTGATCTACGACGCCGAGGACAGGCCGCACCCGGACCAGCTGCGCGCAGCCTACGCGACCTTCCTCGCCAGCCGCGATGATGTCGCCTGTCTGCAGGCGCCGCTGATCATCTCCAATGTCGGCAGCTCATGGATCAGCGCCGCCTTCGCGCTCGAATATGCGGCGCTGTTTCGGCTGTTGCTGCCGATGCTGGCGAAGCACCGGTTGCCGATGCCGCTCGGCGGCACGTCCAATCATCTGCGCGTCACCGATCTCAAGGCTTGTGGCGGATGGGACCCTTATAACGTGACCGAGGATGCCGATCTCGGCCTCAGGCTCTACAGGCTCGGCTATCGCTGCGGCGTGATAGACTGCCCCACGTACGAGGATGCGCCGACGACCCGCAAGGTCTGGCTCAACCAGCGAACACGATGGTTCAAGGGCTGGCTGCAGACATGGCTGGTGATGATGCGCGCACCGGGAAAACTCATAGGTGAGATGGGTGTCTGGCCATTCATCGTTTTCCAGGTGCTGATCGGCGGCATGCTCGTCGCCTCGCTGACGCATCCGTGGATGGTCATGCTGATCCTCACCACCGCAAGCTACATGATGCTGGGTTTCCCTCAAACAGCCACCCTTGATGCCCTGCTGTTTCTGATCGATGTCGCGAACATGCTAGGGAGCTACGTCATCCTGCTGGTGCTTGGCCGGCGCGCCATGCTGCGCGACGAGAAGCGGAAGGTCGGCTGGCGATGGGTCGCCCTGCCCGTCTACTGGATGATGATATCGGGCGCCGCGTGGCGCGCGGTCTTCCAGCTGCATTTCAAGCCGTTTTTCTGGGACAAGACCCCGCACCTGCCGGCGGTCTCCCCGCAGACGATGCGCTCGGCTTCATCGCCTTCGCCATGAGCCGGTGCACCTAAATTCTGTGGAGCCCCTGGATGCGTTAGTTTCGTCTTAAGCAATATGGATTCTAGTCGCCTTCGACGACACCGGTTCTTGACCGAATGCATGATGCGCCTGTCGAGCCTTAGCGGGCATCTCACGGCGCGCAAGCGCCAGCTCTGCCTTCGAAAGCGCCTGTCCTTGAAAACGATCGTATCCGGCCAGCCCCCTGGCCGCAGCCCATGGGCCCATTCATGCTGAAAAACTTGAAAATCCGCACCAAGATCATATCGGTCGTTGCGCTTCTCGGCGTCATCGCGATCGGCGGCCTTGTCTATGTCGTCGAAGAATTCCGCGGCGCAGATGCCGCTTACAGCGCCTTCATCGACCATGAAGCGCTTGCGGCGATGCAGGCGTCTCGCGCCAGCGCGTCTGCCACCGCAGCCGTTCTGCAGGCAACCGTCGTCTCTGACCTCACCCCCGGCACGCCCGACTTCGACGCGGCGATCGCCGCCCCGAGCAAGATGCCGCAAGCGCGCGAGCGCCTGCAGCAGGCAGCCGACCTCGTGCCGAACCGCAAGCCAGCGATCGACGAGATCATCGGCGGCATCGACGAGATGGATGCTCTCTCGAAAAAGGTGGTCGACGAGGCCAAGGCCGGCGACCGCACCAGTGCGCGCGCCACGGCAGCCGAGCTTAACGCCAAGCTTTCGGTCGTTACGCCGAAGATGATTGCCAACAATGATGCGCTAATGGTTCAGCTCAACGACGGCGGCGACGCGCTTTCGGCGACGGTCAACAGCCGTATCCTTTACTGTTTCGTGCTGATTGGGCTCGCGGTGCTGGCAGCGATCGGGCTCAGCATTTGGATCGCGCAGGCCGGCATTGCAGCGCCGATGGCCCGGCTTCGCCAGCGCATGACGCGGCTTGCCGAGGGCGAGACGGCAAGCGCAGTCGATGGCATGGACCGGCAGGACGAAGTCGGCGAGATGGCGGCGGCCGTCTCGATCTTCCGCGACAACGCCATCGAGCGCGTGCGCCTCGAGCGCGAGGCGGAGCGCAACCGCAATCTCACCGACAGCGAGCGGCGCGAAATCGAAGCGCAGCGCGCCACAGAGGCGGCGGATCTCTCGCGCACCGTCAGCGCGCTCGGCGACGGCCTGCGCAAGCTTGCGGCCGGCGACCTGATCTCGCAGATCAACACGCCATTCGAAGGCAGCCTGGACAGCCTGCGCCAGGACTTCAACAACTCGATCTTCAAGCTCAACGAAACGATGCAGACCGTGGGCGACAACGCCCGCGCGATCACCGCCGGCGCCGGCGAAATCCGCTCCTCGGCCGACCAGCTCTCGCGTCGCACCGAGCAGCAGGCAGCCTCTGTCGAGGAAACGGCGGCGGCGCTGGAGGAGATCACCACGACGGTGAAGGATGCCGCGCGCCGGGCGGAAGAAGCGCGCACGCTGGTGTCGAAAACCCGCCACAGCGCCGAGCGATCCGGCGAGGTCGTGCGCAAGGCGGTCAACGCGATGCAGCAGATCGAACAGTCCTCGGCATCGATCGGCAACATCATCGGCGTGATCGACGACATCGCCTTCCAGACCAACCTGCTTGCGCTGAACGCCGGCGTAGAAGCGGCACGCGCCGGCGAAGCGGGCAAGGGTTTTGCCGTCGTCGCCCAGGAAGTCCGCGAACTCGCGCAACGCTCAGCCAATGCCGCGCGCGAAATCCAGTCGCTGATCCTCACTTCGGGCAATCAGGTGAAGTCGGGTGTGTCGCTGGTCGGCGAGACCGGAAGGGCGCTGGAAGAGATCGTTCATGAGGTGCAGGAGATCAACCAGCACGTCAACGCGATTGCCGAAGCCGCGCGCGAGCAATCGATCGGCCTTCAGGAGATCAACACATCAGTCAACACGATGGACCAGGGCACGCAGCAGAACGCCGCGATGGTCGAGGAAAGCACTGCCGCCAGCCACAAGCTGGCGACCGAGGCGGCAGCCCTCAACACTCTGCTCGACCAGTTCAAGCTGACAGGCACCGGCGGCAGCACCATGGCGTTTACGCCAAGGGTGGTTCCGGATGCCAACGAGCCCCTTGACCCACGCCCGACCAAACCTGTCTTGACCCGCAAGGCACCGGTGCGCATCGCCACCTCGGGCGTGACGCGACCCACCTCCTCGCCGGCGCTCGCCCTCGGGCAGAAGCTTGCCAATGCCTTTGGCGGCGCGTCGTCTTCCGCGGACAAGAAGGATGACGACTGGACGGAATTTTGAGCCGCGACAAGGCTCTCGCAAACATGAAATGGGCGGCTCAAGGCCGCCCATTTTCATATCGGCAAGTGCCGACTTCATTCGCGCTGTGATCTATCTTTTAAACGAGACCGATCGAGATCTCTTCAACCTTGCGGCCACGACCATAATCGCGCTCGTAGGAAGAACGGCGGTCGCTGCGCTTGTATGCGGCAACGTCGAGCTCTGGCATATGGTAGCCATCCGCGTAGGTACCGGTGTCTTCGGCATCGACGACATCGCGCTTTGCGGTGAAAATCTTCAGAAGCATTTCGCTATTCCTCCTCGTATGCGCCAGTAACGGCCAAACCGCCGTCCAAGTTCCATGTACCGGAGAATAGTTAAAAATTAACCACGTTCATTAGGGATTCGTCAAGTACGCGGAAAGCGTTAGGGTGGGCCATCCGCTGCGCGAAGTGAGGGATTTTGAGAAACGCAACGGTGCAGGTAGAGCTCAAACGCCCGATTTTTCGTCTAACCAATTGAAATCGCTGGAGCGGGTGAAGGGAATCGAACCCTCGTATTCAGCTTGGGAAGCTGCTGCTCTACCATTGAGCTACACCCGCGTTACGCGCAGATTTCCAACAGATGGCGGCTGGTGTCAAGCGGCGTTGAGGACTTCCGGATAAGCTCGCTCAGATCCGGAAGTGCTTGGAGAGCTTGAGGCCCTGTGCCTGGTAGTTGGAGCCGAGGCCGGTGCCGTAGAGGCTTTCGGGGTGTTCCTGCATGTGTTCGTAGACCAGGCGACCGACGATCTGGCCGTCTTCGAGGATGAAGGGCACCTCGTGGCTGCGGACTTCGAGGACGGCGCGGCTGCCGCGGCCGCCGGCGGGGGCGTGGCCGAAGCCGGGGTCGAAGAAGCCGGCATAGTGGACGCGGAATTCGCCGACCAAAGGATCGAAAGGCGTCATCTCGGCGGCGTAGTGCGGCGGCACGTGGACGGCTTCGCGCGAGACGAGGATGTAGAACTCGTCAGGGTCGAGGATCAGTTCGTTGCGACCGCGGCTGTAGATCGGCTCCCAGAAATCGAAGATGTCGTGCTGGGCCTTCTTGTCGACATCGACGACAGCCGTATGGTGCTTGCCGCGATATCCGATCAGGCCGTCCTTGTCGCCGGCGAGATCGATCGACAGCGCGATGCCGCCGCCAGAGACGTTCGGCTTGGCGCTTGCGACCAGCGTCTCGGCATCGTGCAACGCCAGCAGTTCCGGTTCGCCGAGCAGCGCATGGCCGATGCGGAAGCGGATCTGCGAAAGGCGCGAGCCGCGACGCACGACGATCGGGAAGGTGCGCGGCGAGATCTCGAGATAGAGCGGGCCGGAATATCCGGCCGGGATCTTGTCGAATTCCTGCGCGTAGTCGGTGATGACGCGGGTGAAGATATCGAGGCGGCCGGTGGAACTTTTCGGATTGGCCGAGGCCGACATGTCGGCCGGCAGGTCGAGGCGCTCCATCAGGGGAACGATGTAGACGCAGCCGGTTTCCAGCACCGCGCCTTCGGAGAGATCGACGACATGCAGCTTCAGACGGTCAAGCTTGTCGGAGACGAGACTGGTGGGACCCGGCATGAAGCTAGCGCGGACTCGAAACGCCTTGGCGCCGAGGCGAAGGTCGAGGCTCGCCGGCTGGATCTGGTCGCTGTCGAGCTCGCGCTCCGCGACGAGCCGCCCCGTCTCGAACAACGCGGCAATCGCGCGGTCTGCCAATATTCCTGTTTCGCGAGCCATCATGCCCCATCCATAATTTGCCGCAGACAAAACCAAAATCGAGGAATTGACGCAAGCGCGCAACAGCAGTATTGCAGCTTTATCCCGTGGTGATTTGGCCGGTCGGCTTGCAGCCACGTTAAACAAGTGGCTAAATAGACCGGGTTGAAACCGGTCTGCATTCGCGGCCGGTTTTTTTGTGTTTGAAAGTGGTGATTCATGAGCAAGACCTGGCGCCCGGCAACTCAACTGGTTCATGGCGGAACGCTGCGCTCGCAGTATAGCGAGACATCCGAGGCGATCTATCTGACGCAGGGGTTTGTCTATGACAGCGCGGAAGCCGCCGAGGCGCGCTTCAAGGGCGAGACCGAGGGCTATATCTACGCCCGCTACGGCAGCCCCACCAACGACATGTTCGAAAAGCGCATGTGCGCCATGGAAGGCGCTGAAGAAGCCCGCGCCACCGCATCGGGCATGGCTGCCGTTGCCGCCGCCATCCTCTGCCAGGTGAAGGCCGGCGACCACATCGTCGCCGCGCGCGCGCTGTTCGGTTCTTGCCGTTGGGTTGTCGAGACGCTGGCGCCGAAATACGGCATCGAGTGCACGCTGGTCGACGGACGCCACCTGGAGAACTGGGAAAAGGCGATCCGCCCGAATACCAAGGTGTTCTTCCTCGAAAGCCCGACCAACCCGACGCTGGAAGTGGTCGATATCGCAGGCGTTGCCAAGCTTGCCAACCAGGTCGGCGCCAAGGTCGTGGTCGACAACGTCTTCGCGACGCCGATCTTCCAGAAGCCGCTGGAACTCGGCGCTCATATCGTCGTCTACTCCGCGACCAAGCATATCGACGGCCAGGGCCGCAGCCTCGGCGGCGTGATCCTTTCGGATACCGAGTGGGTCAACGAGCATCTGCAGGACTATTATCGCCATACCGGTCCCGCCATGTCGCCGTTCACGGCCTGGACGCTGCTCAAGGGTCTCGAGACGCTGCCGCTGCGCGTGAAGCAGCAGACCGAGAACGCCGGCAAGATCGCCGACTTCCTGGCCGAGCAGAAGCAGGTGGCCAAGGTGATCTATCCCGGCCGCAAGGACCATCCGCAGGCCGATATCGTCGCCAAGCAGATGAAGGGCGGCTCGACGCTGGTCGCGATCGAGCTCAAGGGCGGCAAGGAAGCGGCGTTCGCGCTGCAGAACGCGCTTGAGATCGTCAAGATCTCCAACAATCTCGGCGACGCGAAGAGCCTGATCACCCATCCGGCGACGACCACGCACAAGAACCTGACGGACGAGGCGCGCGCCGAGCTCGGCATCTCTCCCGGCACGGTGCGCCTGTCGGCCGGTATCGAAGACACCGACGATCTGATCGAGGATTTCGCGCAGGCGCTCTCGAAGATCAAGGCCTGATCAAGAATAGCCGGCCGGGTCGACGCGATCCGGTCGGCATTTGCGCGCGCATATTGGCGATTTACTCGCCTTAGGCTGGCATGGCATTAGTCTTAACGCGCGAAATTTTCGCGCTTACAGCCAATTGATTGCGGATTCCGGCCTGGTTTGTTGACCTGCCGCACCTCTTATAAGATACCAGTAAGGTATTCTTATTATGGTGTAGGCATGTACCGCGCCCTGACACGAGATATTGAAGTGGTCGTCGAGCCCTTTTATCTGGAGGAGCAATCCGACCCGGACGACGACCGCTATGTGTGGGGATACCGCATCGTCATCAGCAACAATTCGGACCTCACGGTACGCCTCGTCAATCGCTACTGGAACATCACCGACCAGAATGGCGTCGTCGATGAAGTGAGTGGCGCTGGCGTTGTCGGCGAACAGCCGACACTCAGCCCGGGTGACACATACGAATACTCATCGGGCTGCCCGCTCGATACGCCATCAGGCCTGATGTTCGGCCACTACCAGATGGAAACCGACAAAGGCGAGGTCTTCCAGGTGGAAATCCCCGCCTTCTCGCTTGATTCACCCGGCCTGCTCAGAGTGCTGAACTAGCCTCCGTTTCGTCGCGTGTCGGCGCCGCAATGCCGCCATACACGTTTGCGCGACATGCTTTGGTTCACTCCGCCGCCTGCGCAAGCTCTTCGGCTTCGAAACGGTAGGTCGTCGAGCAGAACTCGCAGGTCACCGCGATCTTGCCCTCTTCCTGGCTCGCCTCGATCTCCTCGGCCGAGAAGCCCTTGAGCACGCCCTTGATCTTTTCGCGCGAGCAAGAGCAGCGGTCGAAGACTTCGCGCGGCTCGTAAACGCGCACGCCGCGCTCGTGGAACAAGCGGAACAGCAGGCGCTCGACACCGACCAGCGGGTCCGTCAGCTCGTCGGCGTGAACGGTCTCGACCAGCGAGCGCGCTTCGGCCCAGGCATCGTCTTCCGAATGCTGGACGGCACCGTCATCGCCGTCACCACCGTGCAGGTCGGCCTGGCGCATGCGCTCGGGCGCTTCCGGCAGGAACTGGGCGACCAGGCCGCCGGCCCGCCAGCGATGGCGCGGCTTGCCGGCCTCGTCGCGGTCAAACAGCTCAGCGGCGGCAAGGCGCACGCGCGTCGGGATCTGCTCGGACTGGCGGAAGTAGGTGCCGGCGATATCCTCAAGCGTGGCGCCGTCGAGCGCGACGATGCCCTGGTATGGCTGGCTGAACTTGCCCTGGTCGATGGTGAAGGCGAGCATGCCCTTGCCAAGCAGCTGCTCGGGCTCGGCCTTGCCGGCGGCAACGGCTTCATCGAGAAGCGCCTGGTCGAAACGGGCATAGGCGCGCACGTTCTCCGGCGTCGAGAAATCGGCGACGAGCAGGTCGACCGGGCCATCGCCCTTCGTCTGGACGGTGAACTTGCCGTCGAATTTCAGCGACGTGCCGAGCAGCACCGTCAGCGCGATGACTTCGGCCAGCAGGCGGGCCACGGGTGCGGGGTAGTTGTGGCGCTCGAGAATGGCATCCAGCATCGGACCAAGCTGGACGGCGCGACCTCGCACATCCAGGCCTTCGACCTGAAACGGAACGACATGATCATCACCGGCGAAATCGAATTCACCGAGAGCGGTTGCGGCTTCTGCCATGGTCTTCTCCTCGTCTGAGGGCGGCAGACAAGCCTGTCCATCCGCCAGCGCGGCCACGGGCCCGTCCGGCCCCAATGTGGCCTTCAGTATGGTTCAGATCGCGCCCAGGCACCAAGCAAGAATCGACTTCTGCGCATGAAGACGGTTTTCCGCTTCATCGAAGACCACGGACTGCGGGCCGTCAATCACTTCGTCGGTAACTTCCTCACCACGATGCGCCGGCAGGCAATGCATGAACAATGCATCCTTGTCGGCCTGTGCCATCAAAGCCGAATTGACCTGATAAGGCTGGAAGACGTTGTGACCCCGGGCCCGATGTTCCTGATTCATGGAGACCCAGGTATCGGTCACCACGCAATCGGCGCCGGCGACCGCACGGTCGGCATCATGGCTGAGCATGATTTCGGCGCCCTCATTGCGGGCCCAGTTCAGATAGTGATCCTTCGGCTCGGAACCAAGGGGTACCGCCATGTTCATGCGATAACCGAAACGGGCGGCCCCTTCGACCAGCGAATGCAGCACGTTGTTGCCGTCGCCCATCCAGGCGATCGTCTTGCCCTTGATCGGACCGCGATGCTCCTCGAAGGTCATGATATCGGCCATGATCTGGCACGGATGGGTGTCGTCGGTCAGCGCGTTGATCACGGGGACGGTCGCGTGTTCGGCGAGCTCCAGCATGCGCGCGTGGTCGGTGGTGCGGATCATGATCGCGTCGACATAGCGCGACAGAACCTTGGCGGTGTCGCCGATGGTCTCGGCGCGGCCGAGCTGCATTTCGGTGCCCGAGAGGAACAGCGTCTCGCCGCCGAGCTGGCGCATGCCGACGTCAAAGGAGACGCGCGTGCGGGTCGAGGGCTTTTCGAAGATCATCGCCAGCATCTTGCCAGCCAGCGGCTTGTCGCCCTGGCCAGCCTTGAAGGCCTGCTTGCGGGTCTTGGCGTCGTCCATGATGACCCTGAGGTCGGAGGAGGTTACCGCGGAGAGATCGAGAAAGTGTTTTGGGGAAGCCATCTGTCTATACCTGTTACGCCCGCCATCCGGCCGGGCATCAATCCATTCAAGCCGTCTTCTTTGCCTTGGCGCGCACGCTCTCGGCGGCGCGCTCGAGGCGCGCGAGGCCTTCGCGGGCTTCGTCAGCCGTGACGACGAGCGGGGGCAGCAAACGGATGACATTGTCGCCGGCCGGAATGGCCAGCAGGTTCGAAGCGCGGATGGCCTGCAAAAGCTCAGCCGAGGGGACGGCCGCCTTGACGCCGAGCATGAGGCCTTCGCCTCTGATATCCTCGATCACATCGGGGAACCGATCCTTCAGCGATGCCAGGCCCTGGCGGAACACCAACGAGACGTCATTGACGTGCTGCAGGAAGCCTTCCTCGAGGATGACATCGAGCACGGCATTGCCGACGGCCATGGCGAGCGGGTTGCCGCCATAGGTCGAACCATGGGTGCCGGCCTTCATACCGGAGGCCGCTTCAGCCGTAGCAAGGCAGGCACCGAGCGGGAAACCACCGCCGATGCCCTTGGCGACGGCCATGATGTCGGGTGTGACGCCGGACCATTCATGCGCGAAGAGCTTGCCGGTGCGGCCGACGCCGGACTGAACCTCATCGAGGATCAGAAGCAGGCCGTTTTCGTCGCAGAGCTGGCGCAGGGCCTTCATGAATTCCGTGGTCGCCGGGCGGATACCGCCCTCGCCCTGTACCGGCTCGATCAGGATACCGGCCGTTGCATCGGTGATGGCGGCGCGAACGGCTTCGATATCGCCGAAAGGAACCTGGTCGAAACCGGGCGTCTTGGGGCCGAAGCCTTCGAGATACTTTTCCTGGCCGCCGGCGGCAATCGTTGCCAGCGTGCGGCCGTGGAAGGCGCCTTCGAAGGTGATGATGTGGAAGCGCTCGGGATGGCCCTTCGAATACTGGTAGCGGCGCGCGGTCTTGATCGCGCATTCCAGCGCCTCGGCGCCGGAATTGGTGAAGAACACCTTGTCCGCGAAGGTTGCATCGGTCAGCCGCTTGGCGAAGCGCTCCTGACCGGGAATCTCGTAAATGTTGGAAAGGTGCCAAACCTTTTCGGCCTGATCCTTCAGCGCGCCGACGACATGCGGATGGCTATGGCCCACAGAGGTCACGGCAACGCCCGCGCCGAAATCGAGATATCGTTCGCCGGTTTCGGTGATCAGCCACACGCCCTCTCCTCGCTCGAACCGCAGCGGGGCACGAGAGTAGGTATCATAAAGCGGCGCGGCTTCAGCCATGGCGCGATCTCCTGTCATTCGCTCAACAATGGCCCGGACTCCGGCTAAAAAGCGGGTGTCCGGAAATGAAAAATGCCGCCTTTCGGCGGCGAGGGGCACTATTGTCTTTTCGCAGTGCGATGTCAACAAAACTGAGCTTTTGCCGCTTGCGTCAAGCAAGCATCGGGGCGCTGGCGAGCTATCAACAGCTAATGTTGCAGAAATGACTCTCTCATCCAGCAAGTTGGGGAAAACCGAGAAATCGATTCGCGGCGATTCAACCGACTCTTGTCACGGAGTCGCCCTCACTCTAGGTTAAAACTCAATTACTAGACTGCATGCGGCGGAACTAGTCACCAAAATCGAGCAAGCGTTTCTTGGTCCGGACACGTCCGTGCCATGGGTGAAGGATTCTGCCTACACCAACGCAATAAGGCGGAGACAGGGCATGAACTGGACAGACGAGCGCGTTGAAAGACTGAAGAAGCTTTGGGCCGAGGGCCTGAGCGCCAGCCAGATTGCGGCACAACTTGGCGGTGTAAGCCGCAACGCCGTCATCGGCAAGGTCCACCGCCTGAACCTGCCGGGCCGCGCCAAGGCCGGCGGCACGACGACGGCGACGAGAGCGCCGAAGCGCCCGGCGGCTTCGACGCCGCGCCCTGCCAACAGCTTCAATTCCGCACGCATCTCGCCCACGCGCGCAGTCGCCCGCCCGCAGGGCTCGGCGATGCTGAAGGAAGAGATGGATGTCGATGCGATCGAGGAAGTCCGTTACCGTCCGGCTTCCAATGTCGTGGTTCCGATTTCGCGCCGCCTTGGCCTCACGGAACTGACCGAGCGCACCTGCAAGTGGCCGGTCGGCGATCCGCTGACGGATGACTTCCACTTCTGCGGCTGCGAGTCCCCTGACAACTCGCCGTACTGCACCTATCACCAGCGCATGGCCTACCAGCCGGTCAACGAGCGCCGCAAGGCAGCCAACCGGGTCGCATGACCCGGGTAAGCCGGATAAGGAACAAAAGAAAACGGGCCTTCGCGGGCCCGTTTTTCGTTGGATGATGGAAATGGAAGCGCCTTACGCTTCCATGGAATATCCGGCGCCGCGAACGGTTCGGATGACATCCTGCATGTTCGAGAAATTGAGCGCCTTGCGCAGGCGACCGACATGCACATCGACGGTACGTTCATCGACATAGATATCGTGGCCCCAGACGCCATCGAGCAACTGCGAGCGCGAGAAGACACGACCGGGAGACGCCATCAGAAATTCAAGCAGGCGGAACTCTGTCGGGCCGAGGCGGACTTCGCGGCTCTTGCGGTGAACACGATGGGTTTCGCGATCGAGTTCGATATCACCGCACTTCAGCAGCGACGACAGAACTTCCGGCTTGGCGCGACGCAGCATCGCCTTGACGCGGGCAACGAGCTCGGGCGTGGAGAACGGCTTGACGACATAATCGTCGGCACCGGTCGAGAGGCCGCGGACGCGTTCGCTTTCCTCGCCACGGGCGGTCAGCATGATGATCGGCAGGCGCTCCGTTTCCGGGCGCATGCGCAGGCGGCGGCACAGTTCGATGCCGGATACGCCGGGCAGCATCCAATCGAGGATCAAAAGGTCCGGCGTGCGCTCCTGCAGCCGGATCTCGGCCTCGTCACCACGAAGGATGGTATCGACTTCGAAGCCTTCGGCCTCAAGGTTATAGCGAAGAAGCACGCTCAGTGCTTCCTCGTCTTCAACGACTGCTACTCTTGGGATCATTCGTCTCGGTCTCCTGGGGGCGTGGGTCCGGAACGCTTATTCCGTAACCGCGCCGACGGTGTTGGCGGTATCGTCCTTCGGACGCTCGCCCTCCGGCTGGGCGCCGGTTGCCATGTAGTAGATGGTCTCTGCGATGTTGGTGGCGTGGTCGCCGATACGCTCGATGTTCTTGGCGCAGAACAGAAGATGCGTGCAGCTGGTGATGTTGCGCGGATCTTCCATCATGTAGGTCAGCATCTCGCGAAACAGCGAGGTGTACATCGCGTCGATTTCCTCGTCGCGCTCGCGGATCGACTTGGCGCGGTCGGCAACGCGGCTGGTGTAGACGTCGAGAACTTCCTTGAGCTGGACGAGGGCCAGTTCGGAGAGATGCTCGAGGCCACGGGCGAGCTTGCGCGGAACGCCGGTGCTCTGGACAGCGATGACGCGCTTGGCGGTGTTCTTGCCGAGATCGCCGACGCGCTCGAGATCGGCCGCGATGCGGATCGAGCCCATGATTTCGCGCAGATCGGCTGCCATCGGCTGGCGACGGGCGATGGTGATGATCGCCTTCTCGCCGATCTCGCGCTCGGCGTGATCGAGAATCACGTCATCGGAGATGACCTTCTGGGCCAGCGAGGTGTCGCCGTTGACCAGCGCGCGAACGGCGTCGCCGACCATCTGTTCCGCGAGGCCGCCCATTTCGGAAATGCGGCGCGTCAGGAACTTGAGATCATCGTCATAGGCGGAATAGATATGTGTCGATGCCATGGGGCTTATCCTTGAATGTCCTGAGGTTTACCGGTTTCGGAGATCAGCCGAAGCGGCCCATGATGTAATCCTGGGTGCGCGGATCATCCGGGTTGGTGAACATCTTGTCGGTATCGTTCTCCTCGACGAGGTTGCCGAGGTGGAACATGGCGGTGCGCTGCGAAACGCGGGCTGCCTGCTGCATCGAGTGGGTGACGATGACGATCGTATAGGCTTCGCGCAGTTCGTGGATCAGTTCCTCGACCTTGGCGGTGGCGATCGGGTCAAGCGCCGAGCACGGTTCGTCCATGAGGATGACCTCGGGGCTGACGGCGATGGCGCGGGCGATGCACAGACGCTGCTGCTGGCCGCCCGAGAGGCCGGTGCCGGATTCATGCACGCGGTCCTTGACCTCGTTCCACAGGCCGGCGCGCTGCAGGCTCTGCTCGACGATGACGTCCATGTCGGCCTTTGCCTTGGCGAGACCGTGGATGCGCGGGCCGTAGGCGACGTTTTCGTAGATCGTCTTCGGAAATGGGTTCGGCTTCTGGAACACCATGCCGACGCGGGCGCGCAGTTCGACGACGTCGATATCCGGATCGTAGATATCATCGCCATCGAGCGTGATCTTGCCGGTGACGCGGCAATTGTCGATCGTGTCGTTCATGCGGTTCAGGCTGCGCAGGAAGGTGGACTTGCCGCAGCCCGACGGACCGATAAGCGCCGTCACGGTGTTTTCGCGAATGTTCAGCTTCACGTCGAAAAGCGCGCGCTTCTCGCCGTAGTAAACCGAGACGTCCTGGCCGATCATTTTATACGGAATGGTATTCATCTTCTGGTCTAGCGCCTTCTCAACTGCGGCTTCCGTCAACATGTTCATGATGTTTACTCCGTTTACCAGCGGCGCTCAAAGCGACGACGCAAGAGGATAGCTCCGAAGTTCATGACGATCAGGAACAGGAGCAGGACGATGATGGCGCCGGACGTGCGCTCGACAAAGGCGCGTTCGGCTTCGTTTGCCCACATGTAGACCTGCACCGGCAGGGCCGTGGAGGGATCCATCGGGGTGGCAGGCGCATTGGCGACGAAGGCGACCATGCCGATCAGGAGCAGCGGGGCGGTTTCGCCGAGCGCATGCGCCAGACCGATGATGGTGCCGGTGAGGATACCAGGCATCGCCAGCGGCAGGACGTGGTGGAACACCATCTGCATCTTCGAGGCGCCGAGGCCAAGGGCTGCGGCACGGATCGACGGCGGCACGGCGCGGAGTGCTGCGCGCGTGGCGATGATGATGGTTGGCAGCGTCATCAGCGTCAGCACCAGACCGCCAACCAGCGACGCGGAGCGCGGCAGGCCTGCGAAATTGATGAAGACGGCGAGGCCCAGCAGACCGTAGACGATCGACGGAACGGCCGCGAGGTTGTTGATGTTGACCTCGATCAGGTCGGTCAGCTTGTTCTTCGGCGCGAATTCTTCGAGATAGATCGAAGCGGCGACACCGATCGGCAACGACAGGACGAGAACGATCAGCATCAGGTAGAGCGAGCCGATCAGCGCGACGCCGAGACCTGCGGCCTCAGGACGGCTGGAATTGCCGTTGACGAACAGGCCGGTGTTGAACTGCTTGTGCAGCGCGCCGCTGTCGGTCAACTGCTGCATCCAGCCGAGCTGGCGGTCATTGACCTTGCGGTTCTTCTCGTCGACGGTGAGATCGATCTGGCCCTTGTTGGCCGAGTCGACGTTGGCGTCGGCAAGGAGCGTGATGTTGACGGTCTTGCCGATCAACGACGGATCAGCCTCGACCATGTCGCGGAGCACGATCGGCGCACCCTTGGAGATCATCGCCGTCGCGTCGCGCACTTCGGGGCGGCTGGACGCGTTGATGCCAAGCGTCTTGACCATGGCGTCGCGGATCAGGACGGGATAGTTGGCGGCCACCAGCACCGACGGGTCGGTGGCGCGCTTGTTGTTGGGATCGAGCACCTTTTCGGAGAACTCGATCGGCAGCGTGATTGCCGTCTGCGCGAAGGCGGTGTAGCCCTGGCGAATAACGGTGGTCAGCAGGATGGCCAGGAAGATCAGGCCGAAGGAGATGGCAGCAATGCCATAGGCCTGGAACCGGCGTTCGGCAGCATAGCGACGCTTGATGCCGATATCGCGGCGGGCGGGCGCCTTGGAGATGACGACGCCCTGGCCTGAGGAAACAACGTCCGTCATTCGTACTGCTCCCGGTATTTGCGCACAATGAAGAGCGCGTAGATATTAAGGCAAAGCGTGATGAAGAAGAGCGTGATGCCGAGCGCGAAGGCAACCAGTGTCTGTGGCGAGGTGAACTCAAGGTCACCCGTCAGCTGGTTGACGATCTTGACCGTCACCGTCGTCATCGGCTCGAACGGGTTGATCTGGATGCGCGCGGCGACACCGGCGGCCAGTACGACGATCATGGTCTCGCCGATGGCGCGCGAGGCGGTCATCAGCAGGGCGCCGACGATGCCGGGCAGCGCTGCGGGGAGCACGACCTTCTTGATCGTTTCGGAGCGCGTGGCGCCGAGACCGAGCGAACCGTCACGCAGGGCGCGCGGCACGGCGGTGATGATGTCGTCCGACAGCGAGGACACGTACGGGATCAGCATGATGCCCATGACGATACCGGCGGTCAGAACGCTCTGCGCCTGGATGAAGTTGCTGTAATCGCCGGTCAGGAGGCCGCTCACCTGGGACGAGAGGTCGCGCAGGAAGGGGCCGACGGTGACGAGAGCGAAGAAGCCGTAGACGATGGTCGGGATGCCGGCGAGCACCTCGAGCAGCGGCTTTGCCACCGAGCGAACCTTGGGGGCCGCATATTCCGACATGTAGATGGCCGCGAACAGACCGACCGGAACGGCGACCAGCATAGCGACGAAGCCGATGTAGAGCGTGCCGAGCAGCAACGGGATCAGGCCGAACTGGCCGAAGGAGGAGCTGCCGGCGCCGGCAAAGCGAGGATCCCAGACCGTGCCGAAGAAGAAGTCGGCGGCAGGAACTTCGGCGAAGAAGTGGGCGGCTTCCGTCAGCATCGACAGCACGATACCGACAGTGGTCAGGATGGCGATGGAGGATGCCAGCAGCAGCCCCCAGAGCATCACGCGCTCGACGCGGTTGCGGGCCCGGAAACGGGGAGCGACTTCGCGCAGAGCATAGAAGCCACCGGCGACGCCAAGCGCGAGAACGACCAGCGTCATGATGATGCGGCTGATGCCGCTCTCGCTGTTCAGCTTGCGCGCGCCTTCGATCATGTAAGGCTGCGGCACACCGGCGAGCGGAACGCCCTTGGCTGCGAGCTTGGCCTGCAGGCCGGCGGGATCGCCGACGCCTGCGGCAACGTCGTCCTGCGCGAGCAGCGGCAGACCGCGGGCGATGGCGCTGACCATGCCGTAGTTCAGGTTCTGCTGGGCCGCCGGCTGAGCCTTGACGTCTTCGGGAAAGCCGCCGCGAACGGAGGATTCAATGATGGAGGGGCTGATGGCCAGCCAGGCGCAGAGAACGATCAGCGCCGGCAGGATAGCCCAAATTGCGGCATAGGCACCGTAGTAGCCAGGCCTGGAGTGTAGCGCCGAGGATTTACCTCCGGCAAGCGCCGTCGCGCGGCTACGTGCTGCCACAAAGGCAACAGCGCCAAGCACAACGAGGCACAAGAGTAAGACGGATGTACTCATTCGTTAGGTCCCCGGCCCTCGGCCTCCCAAAAAGCGAAACGGCAGGCTGGCCATTTCAGCTTCCAATCATGGAGAAGTTCAACTTTGCCGCCCCCTTAGAACGGACAAAGGCAATGCCGGCGCGACCTCTTGGATCGCGCCGGCAAAGGTTATTACATGGTCTTGCCGTCTTCGACCGACTTGCGGGTCGCTTCGCGCTCAGCATCCGGAGCAGCAACCAGGCCGTACTCGACGAGCGGGCTGTCAGGGCCAACCATCTGGTCGGATACGAAGAAGTTCACGTATTCCTTCAGGCCCGGGATAACGCCCAGGTGAGCCTTCTTCACATAGAAGAACAGCGGACGCGAAACCGGGTAGGTGCCGTCAGCGATCGTTTCCGGGCTCGGAACGATACCCTTGACGGTTGCGACCTTCAGCTTGTCGGCGTTGTTTTCGTAGAAGGAGAGGCCGAATACGCCAACGCCGGTCTTGTTGGCAGCGATGCGTGCCAGCGTTTCCGGATAGTCGCCGTCGATGTCGACAGCAGCGCCGTCCTTGCGAACTGCAACGCAAGCCTTGCTCTGAGCAGCCTTGTCAGCGATTTCCTTGGAGATCACTTCGAGAGCGCCGGAGTCCTTGCAGCCAGCGGCGAGAACGTTCAGTTCGAACACTTCGCGGGTGCCGTGCTTTTCGCCCGGGATGTAGGCAGCGATGTCGGTAGCCGGAAGCTTGGCGTTGACTTCGTTCCACTTCTTGTAAGGGTTTGCGACAAGCTTGCCGTCGACAACAACCTGAGCGGCGAGAGCCTTGTAGAGGTCGGCGGGCTCGTAAGCTACGTCAGGGTTGGACGAGTCGGTTGCGAAGACGATGCCGTCGTAGCCGATCTTGACTTCCTGGATGTCGGTAACGCCGGCAGCCTTGCAGGCTTCCAGTTCCTTGGCGTTGATCGGACGCGAAGCGTTGGCAACGTCGATCGTGTCAGGGCCTACGCCCTTGCAGAATTCCTTGAGGCCAGCGCCCGTGCCGCCGGATTCAACGACCGGCGTCTTGAAGTCCTTGAAGGTTTCGCCGAACGTTTCGGCAACGATCTTTGCGTAAGGCAGAACGGTGGACGAACCACTGACCTGGACCTGATCGCGGGCAACGGCTGCGCCAGCGAAAGCGGCGGAAGCAGCGAGTGCGGCGACCGTGAGTTTAAAAGCGTTCATGTCAATCTCCCGGACATATGGCGGTCTGAGTGTGGCCTTGAGCGGCCCCTGAGCGGTGCCGCTTGTTCATCGGCACGCTCTCTTTAGCCCCCGATACCCAGAGGTTTTATGTCAGTTCAGTGAAACATTTGTGACAGTCTATTTTATTGAAAATATTCGATAAAATTTTCTACCGTCATGCGCCGATGAGGGTTTTATGTCAAAACCGGACGGTGAAGCTGGTTCCCTTGCCCACTTCGGACTTCACGATGAGGCGCGCACGGTGACGGGTGAGGATATGCTTGACGATGGCAAGTCCGAGGCCGGTGCCCTTCTTGGAGCGGCTGTCTTCGATATTTACCCGATAGAAGCGCTCCGTCAGGCGTGGCACGTGCTCGGCCGGAATGCCCGGCCCCTTGTCGACGACCGTGACCTCGACCGGTCCGCTGCTGCCATTTTTCAGGAAAACCTCGACAAGCTTGCCTTCCTGACCGTATTTGCACGCGTTTTCGATCAGGTTTTCAAAGACTTGCACAAGCTCGTCGCGGTCGCCCGCCACCTCGGCGCGCCCTTCCGGCAGATGCAGTTGAATATCCACGCCGACATCGTGGGCGAGAGGCAACAACGCATCCCGGACATGGCCGAGCAGCGGAACGAGATCCACCTTTTCATCCGGTGCGATATGCGACTTCAGCTCAAGACGCGACAGCGACAAGAGGTCGTCGACCAGCCGGCTCATGCGCGTCGTCTGGTCGAACATGATGCCGAGGAAGCGTTCCTGCGCCTTGAAATCGCTTTTCGCCGGCCCCTGAATGGTCTCGATGAAGCCGCGCAAAGAGGCAAGCGGCGTGCGCAATTCGTGGCTGGCGTTGGCAACGAAATCCGAGCGCATGCGATCGATGCGGCGAACTTCCGATATGTCACGGAAGGACAAGACGAAAAGCCGCTCGCCTGCGCCATGGCTGGCACCGCTGACGGCGCCAAGCTCGACCGGCGAGCTGCGGACAATATAGACGCGCTCCGACGGCAGCCGCTCGGAGTGCTCGATCTGGTTCGGGGCATTGGTGACGATCGTCTCGCGGACCATATCGAGAATACCAGGCGAGCGAAGGCGTGCCGAGATGTGCGCCCCGATGACGACCTCTCCGAACGCCTTTTCAGCGGCGCGGTTCTGGAACAGCACGGAGGCATCGCCGGCCAGCACCATGACGGGAATGTCGAGCGCCGAAAGCGTCGCCGACACCTCGGGCAGAAGACTGCGCGCTGCAGGTTCATCGACTTCAGACACCGGTGGCACCGGGACGACCTGCGGACGCGGCTCCGACGAGCAGATGATGGCGAGAAGCATGATCAGCAGTAGGCCGAGGACGCCCCATCCGTTCATGCCTGACGTCACCGCGATCAAAGCGATCGCCAGCGCGACAAGAAGCACGAAGCTCTCCCGACGGAGCTTCGTCGCGAGTTTGGCCGTCCATGGCGGTTGCTGTTCCAAGTGCCCCTCGCGACGTCGATTCGTTCTTCGTTGGCTATCAAACTTCGCCTGATAGCGCTCTTTCATGACAGAAGTTTACCGATGCCGCCAGCAAACCGACAAAGCGCCAGGCTACGCACATAAATTTTACCGGTGCCGAGAGGTTTGATTTTCAAAAGGAAATGTGTTCGCCTTGGGGGGCTACGCACGTACCGAGGAGGATCGTCATGCCGGAAGATGTCGAAAGCAGAGCAGTCGAACTGGATATCAAGGGCAAGAAGCGCGTCTTCGACGTGGACGATCCGGTGCTGCCCGATTGGGTCGACGAGGAGGCGCTGAAATCGGGCGACTTCCCCTACAACAAGAAGCTCAAGGAGGAAGAGTATCTCGAAGAGCTCAAGGCGCTTCAGGTCGAACTGGTGAAGGTGCAGTTCTGGCTGCAAGCCACCGGCAAGCGCGTGATGGCGCTGTTCGAAGGTCGCGACGCAGCCGGCAAGGGTGGCGCGATCTCCGCCTCTTCGGCGCATATGAACCCTCGCCTTGCCCGCGTGGTGGCGCTGACGAAACCAACCGACCGCGAGGCCGGGCAATGGTATTTCCAGCGATATGTCGCGCAGTTTCCGACGGCGGGCGAATTCGTGCTCTTCGATCGCTCCTGGTATAACCGCGCCGGTGTAGAGCCGATCATGGGTTTCTGCACGCCGAAACAATATGAGGATTTTCTCGCGCAGGCGCCGCAGATCGAAAAGGTGATCGCCCACGAGGGCATCTTCTTCTTCAAGTTCTATCTGGATATCGGCCGCGAGATGCAGCTCAAGCGGTTTCACGACCGCCGCCATGATCCGCTTAAGGTCTGGAAGCTGTCGTCGATGGATATCGCGGCACTGACCAAATGGGACGAGTACAGCGAGAAGCGCGACCGGATGCTGAAGGAAACGCACACCGAATTCGCGCCATGGACCGTCGTTCACGCCAACGACAAGCGTCGTGCCCGCGTAAACCTCATCCGCCACATGCTGAAAACGATCGACTATGACGGCAAGGACAAGGATGCGATCGGCAAGCTCGACGACAAGATCATCGGCCAAGGGCCGAAGTTCCTGAAGTGACCGCGCTCAAGCACACTGACTGAGCGGTTGCCCGACCGCGTTATTGGCCGGGCAGGATGCGCACGGCGTAGAGGTTGATGCCCCGCGCCTTGCCGTCCACGTCGCTGTTGATCAGAAGCGTGCCGGCCGAAGTCGGCGCGAGCGAGCGATCGAAGCGGACCTGCAGGAGAACGTCCGACTTCTCCCGGTTGACCGTGAAACGGTGGCGAGCGCAGTCGCCGAGCGACTGGAAGTCGCATTCGACAGTGATCTGCGTCGGCTCGTCGGATGTCGATTGCAGGGTCACGGCAATCGTCGAGGACTTGCCGGCGAGCTGCTGCAGGATATCGGGCGGAACGGTGATGCCGACATTGCCGTCGGCGCCTGCGCTTTGCGAGGTCAGGCGCACGGCCGGACCGTCGTTTTCGGCAATGCTTTCGACGCGGGACTGCGGGCCCTTGACGATCCTGTTGGCGTCGGAGGGCTTGAAAACTTCCAGCCAGGCGGCGGAGAAGGAATTTTGCGGGTCGATGACCGGCGCCTGGTTGGCGTCGCTGTCGGCGGTATGATTGTCAGCCGCGCCGTTGAAATCCTCCGGCGCGGTGGTGGCGGGCGGATTGGCGACGCTGGTATCGCGCTCGGCCGCCGTCATCAGCAGGCCGGACGTATGCGCCCACCAGGCGCCCATGCCGATGAAGGCAAG
The DNA here is from genome assembly GCA_900472605.1 of Hyphomicrobiales bacterium. Classification (GTDB taxonomy): domain Bacteria; phylum Pseudomonadota; class Alphaproteobacteria; order Rhizobiales; family Rhizobiaceae; genus Rhizobium. The sequence goes on from UCJD01000030.1 coordinate 22,306, forward strand.
AAGGACGCACCAGACGAGCAGGCGCGAAAAGAACTTTCGCGGCTTGCGCCGGGCGACGGCGCGCTCAGGCCGGAAATCCATGCTGGCCGGCTTCTTCTCGACCGCGAAGGGTTCGGGTGCTGCCGCCAGATGATCGGCATCGCCGGCATGCAGGCCGGCAAGGCCGGTGTCGTCTTCGTAGCGATTGTCCGCAACCATGACGTCGGGGGCGGGCGCACGGGTTTCACCGCGCGCGGGCGCACGGGTTTCTCCACCGATGGTGGGGCTGTCGAAATCGTCTGGCGCGCGAGGCGGCGGAGACGGGATATCGACCACGGGCGGCACCGGCACCTCCGGCGGCCCCTGACGCGGATGAAGGCGCTGTCGCTCCTCCCCCTCGATCATGTGGATCGTGGTTTCCAGGCGGTGGCGATGATGGGCGATAGCGTTGGTATCGGTCACGTCCTGCTTGCGCAGGCCGGCTTCCAGCGCCTGGCGCGCGGATTGATAAATCTTGGCTCGGACTTCGGGATTGTCGCGATCGGCATTGTCTAGTGCCGTTCTGATAGCCGTTTCTAATCCGCTCACGTCCGGTCCTTCGTTCTGATGACAGGCGTCATTATGCTTAACAATATGCCACTGCGGTAGCGGCTGATGCCGCAAACCGCAAGGCTGGGGCTGCCGATGGCCTTTTTCATCAGGGGATAATACCGAAAGGCAGGTCTTTTTATAGAGCAACCGATGTTGGCGGAACCGCGACGACGGTCTTTTCCTGGCGAAAACTCTCTGCTATCACATTGACGTTTTCGTAAACGTCAATTTTTCACGGTGACCCATGGCCCTGCCCTCGATCCTGACGCGAAACCTCAGACTGCCCGTGGTGGCCTCGCCGCTGTTCATCATCTCGCACCCGGCACTGACGCTGGCGCAGTGCAAGGCCGGCGTCATCGGCGCGTTTCCAGCGCTCAACGCGCGGCCGGAGAGCCAGCTCGACGAGTGGCTTGCGATGATGACCGAGGAACTGGCAGCGCATGACGCCGCCCACCCCGATAGGCCGGCCGCACCCTTCGCCGTCAACCAGATCGTCCACACGTCGAACAAGCGGCTGGAGCACGACCTGATGCTCTGCGTCAAATACAAGGTGCCGATCGTCATCTCCTCGCTCGGCGCGGTGCCCGAGGTGAACGCCGCCGTGCATTCCTATGGTGGCATCGTGCTGCATGACGTGATCAACAACCGGCACGCCAACTCGGCCATCCGCAAGGGCGCCGATGGGCTGATCGCGGTGGCGGCGGGCGCCGGCGGCCATGCGGGAACGCTGTCGCCGTTTGCTTTGGTGCAGGAAATCCGCGAATGGTTCGACGGCCCGCTCTTGCTCGCCGGCGCGATCGCCAATGGCGGCGCGATCCTGGCGGCACAGGCGATGGGCGCCGACATGGCCTATATCGGCAGCCCGTTCATCGCCACCGAAGAGGCGCGCGCGTCCGACGCCTACAAGCAGGCGATCGTCGATGGTGCATCCAGCGATATCGTCTATTCCAATTACTTCACCGGCGTCGCCGGCAACTACCTGAAACCGTCGGTCAAGGCCGTCGGCCTCGACCCCGATAACCTGCCGGCCGCCGACGCCTCGAAGATGGATTTCGAACAGGCCGTGGGCGGCGCCAAGGCCTGGAAAGACATCTGGGGCAGCGGCCAGGGGATTGGCGCCATCAAGGCCGTCGAGCCCGTCGGGGCGCTCGTTGACCGCTTGAAAAAGGAATACGACGCAGCACGCGACCGACTGGCGCTCCCCCCGCCGGCCTGAGCCGCGTCCAGCATATTTCCACAGCCACGTTCTTTTTTGCCAAAGACGTGACGGGGCGCTTGAAATCTTCTGCCAATGCTTGTATCAGCGCCATGCAAATCGCGGGCCGAACACAAATCACCCGCCGTTGCCGCTTTAGCTCAGGTGGTAGAGCACATCATTCGTAATGATGGGGTCGCAGGTTCGAGTCCTGCAAGCGGCACCATTTTTCTCCTGCCCAGCCCGGACACATAG
>UCJD01000046.1 GCA_900472605.1 Hyphomicrobiales bacterium
GAGCGCGATCGATATCGCGTAAATCGTCTGTAATTCGCTCCAGCGGAAACCATCAGAAAGCCTCGCAGTCACTGCGGGGCTTTTTTAATGCCCACCTGTGGGCACCTTTTGCCGTGCCTGGCGTTGTCTTTTCAAGGTCGAGAGGAGACTAGGATGTCAACGAAATCTACCGCCGCAAAACAACGCGATGTTCAGAGCCAAGTCGAGCGGGCCGACGCCAAGCCGAAGACGAAACCCAGTGGCGCGATGCAAGCGGGTGCACGGATGTATCCCGAACCGCCGTTTCCAAAAATGCATCAGGATAAGCCCGGATCCGAGGCTGATCTGCCGCTTGCCCCGATGTACGACGCGCCATTCTATGAGGGCTCAGGGAAGCTCGAGGACAAGGTCGCCCTCATCACCGGCGGAGATTCTGGCATAGGCCGCTCGGTGGCCATCTTTTTCGCACGCGAGGGGGCAGACGTCGCGATCGTTCATCTCGACGAAGATGAGGATGCTGCCGAAACGAAGGCAGCAGTAGAGAAGGAAGGCCGCAAGTGCCTCATTATCAAGGGTGATGTCAAAGACGCCGAATTCTGCCGTGACGCCGTCGCCAAGGCTGCGAAGCAATTCTCTCGTCTCGACATCCTCGTCAACAATGCCGCCTTCCAGGTCCATACCGCCGACATCGAGGATCTAACCGACGAGCATTTCGACGAAACGCTGAAGACCAATCTGTACGGCTATTTCTACATGGCCAAGGCGGCAATTCCGCACTTAGCTAGCGGGTCGGCGATCATCAACACCGGGTCGGTTACTGGGTTGGAAGGCTCTAAGGAGCTTCTCGACTACTCAATGACGAAGGGCGGTATTCACGCGTTCACAAAGGCCCTGTCCAGCCAACTCGTGCCGAAGGGCATCCGCGTCAATGCCGTTGCGCCCGGGCCGGTCTGGACGCCGCTCAATCCCTCTGACAAGCAGGCGGAAGACGTTTCGAAGTTCGGTAGCCAGACGTCAATGAAACGTGCGGCCCAACCCGAGGAAATCGCGCCCGCCTACGTCTTTCTCGCCTCGCCGCAGATGTCGAGCTACATCACCGGCGAAATCCTCCCCATCGTCGGCGGATACTGAGGGTGGAGATGGCGTACGACTTCGATACTGCAGAAGCTGCGATCGCGGAGACGCGAACCGCGCTGTCCGAAATGGCGGCCGACGGGCTTCCGACCGGCCAGTACAGCATGCTGTCCATCGAGGTCTTCGACGAGCATAGAAAACCCGTCCGGGAGATCAGGCTCGTTCTCGAAGAAATCGACAAGATTCCGTCTTCTGCCGCAAGTCCAACCTCAGAGGAGACCCAAAATGGTCACTAAAATCAACGAAACAGGATCGCCGAAAGTGATGGAGACCGCTACGGAAGCACGGCAGGGGAGCTACGGGAAGCCCGTATTTATAGTCCTCGTCTGCGGCCTGCTGCTGGCACTGCTCGCTTGGGTCGGCGTTGAAATTTGGGGTGAGAGCATAGATCGGGATGGCAAGCCATCGGCTTCGACGCAGACCGATGCCATCAGTGCGCAGCCTTCGGGCGCAGGTACGTTCGACAACAACGCCGCAGACGGCAGCAGTCGTCCGCCTGAAGCAACCGACCGGTCTCCAACGCCCAGCGGCAGTGGCCCGACGCAGGTCAAGACACCTTCGGGAGCCGAGAAAACACAATAATCGAATGATCCTCCCGGTCCCAGCGCAATCGGGAATTTGTTGGGAACTATTTGGAACACGATCGTTTGGTCGAAGTTCACGGCTCGAGATCAGAGGATTTCTCAAAGAGGAGAAAGAGAATGACATCGACAGGCGCAAACACATCGCATTTCCAAGGGCCGCTCGAAATCAAGCGCCGGTAGGGCTGCTTCATCGACAGCAAAGAGCGCAAGCACGTCCGGCAAACAGGGCGGCTCGCATGAGCAGCACGTCAAGGCCGGCGAACAGAACCACAAGAATGCGAAGTGACGTCGAATCCTTTTGTCCGACTGTTCAACGGGCGCGGATCACTCCGCGCCCAAACTGCATCAAAGAATGGGAGGCGACGCCTTGCCGAGCTTGACTGAGGGCTCGCGACCCCAGACACGAAGCTTACCAAGCTCCTGAATAAACGCTGCGACGTCTTTGCCGCCTGACAACTGTATCGTCCCCTCGTCAAGTTGACCGGCAATTCCAGCTTTTTCCAAAAGGGGCACGGCCGATTGGTCGTAGGCGATATATTTGCAATGCTGGAAAGCGTCGGCAACGAAGTCGCGAGCAGCGGCCTCTGTGACGAGATCGTCGATCGCCTGATGTGACGTTAGAAGAACGACGGCATCGAAAAGAACCGACGGGCCGCCATCGATCATGTGGTGTGCTTGAACGAGGCTGCCGTCGTCGGTCGTCACGCCGCCCACCTTCGGAGCGATCAACTCGACGACAGCCTTTTCGGCAACCACTGCCTTTGTTACCGCCTTCAGGAGTTTTGCATCAACCCCATCGGCAACGAGGATGCCGAGCTTGCGACCCTCGAAACGCTTGGGTCCGCGCTCGACGATACTGAGTGCGGGCGACGCCTCCAGGTCCTGACGGGTTGGCATCATAGCGTCGGCAGGCTTTGGCATTGATTGAAAGCCAAGCTTCTGCGCAACTGTCGTTGCCAACGTCTCGTCGATGTTCAGCAGATGCGATACCATTCGCTCACGGATCGCCAAGGTCTCGACCTTGCTCAGTTCGAACGTTAACGCTGACGCAATGTGGCGTTGCTCCGCACCAGTTTGACTGATGAAAAACTGGCGTGCCTGGCTGTAGTGATCGGAGAAGCTCTCAGGACGCAGCCGCACCTTCTGTCCCTGTTCCTCGGCAGGAAAGTGCCGATATCCGTGGGTTGGAGATTCCCTTGGACCTTCCCCGTGCGAGTTCGGCTGGTAGTTGGTTCTGCCGACGGGGTTGCGCATCGCCATATGGCCGTCCTGTTGGAAATTGTGCATCGGACACTTTGGTGCATTGATCGGCAGATGCGTGAAGTTCGGTCCGCCAAGGCGCTTCAACTGCGTATCGAGATAGGAGAAGTTGCGTCCCTGGAGGAGGGGATCGTTGCTGAAGTCGATCCCCGGTGGCACGTTCTGCGTCATGAAGGCGACCTGCTCGGTCTCGGCAAAGAAGTTGTCCGGCATGCGATCGAGAACCAGGCGACCGATCGGTCGTACCGGCAGGATTTCCTCCGGTATGATTTTCGTTGGGTCGAGCACGTCGAAGTCGAAGCGGTCTGCAAAGTCCTGATCAAAGAGTTGGACGGCAAGCTCCCATTCCGGGAAGCTTCCGGTCTGAATAGCGTTCCAGAGATCGCGGCGGTGGAAGTCTGGGTCGGCGCCGTTGATCTTGACGGCCTCGTTCCAGGCGACGGACTGAAGACCTAGCTTCGGCTTCCAGTGGAATTTTACGAAAGTCGATTTGTCCTCGGCGTTGACGAGCCGAAAGGTATGGACGCCGAAACCTTCCATGAAGCGCAAGGAGCGCGGGATCGCGCGGTCGGACATCACCCACATGATCATGTGCATGCTCTCCGGCGTCAGCGAAATGAAGTCCCAGAAATTGTCATGGGCCGATTGGGCTTGAGGGAATCCGCGATCCGGCTCGGGCTTGACCGAATGGACAAGATCGGGAAACTTGATGGCGTCTTGTATGAAGAAGACCGGAATGTTGTTGCCGACGAGATCCCAATTTCCTTCCTTGGTATACATCTTGACGGCAAAGCCGCGCACGTCGCGTGCGAGGTCTGCGGAACCCTCGCTCCCGGCGACCGTCGAAAAACGAACAAAGACCGGCGTTTTCTCACCGGAACGTTGGAACACGTCGGCACGGGTCACGTCGGACAGGGATTCGTAATTTTCAAAAAACCCATGAGCGCCGTAGCCACGGGCATGGACAACCCGCTCGGGAATTCGTTCGTGATCAAAGTGGAAAATCTTCTCGCGGAAATGGAAGTCGTCGACGAGAAGCGGTCCGCGTGGACCGACGCGCAAGGAATTCTGGTCATCGGCCACCGGCGCGCCTTGCGATGTCGTCAGGACATCATGGCCATCTTCAGCATACTGATGTAGTTCGCCTCCAGCACCTCGGTGGAGTTTCTGATCATGAATGGTGACGCTGTCTTCCGACGGCGCCGAGGCTGGCTTCGCTGGTCTCTTGGCCATGGTGGTGTCCCCTGTTGGTTGTATTGAGGAAATGCAAAGGGCCGCCACACCGGCGACACAGATTGAGAGATCACTCAGGCAGCCTTCGGGCTTTGACCGTTGGCATTTGCCTGGGTTTGAGCGAGCTGCGTGAGCTTTTTATCCGTCGCCTCTTCCTCGGCCACGGTGGCTTGGAGAAGTGGCACTGCGTTCTTGATCCCTAGCTGTTTTGTCCAGGCGATGAGCGTGCCGTAGCGGGCGATCTCATAATGTTCGACAGCTTGAGCCGACGAAATCAGGCCAGCGTCGAGTGCGGGCGATCCCTTGAAGTCCTCCATGATATGCTCGCGTTCTGCGAGGATCCCCTGGATCGCCTCGCATGTTTTGCCGCGAGCGGGCTTTCCGATCAGTTCGAACACCTGCTCAAGCAGCTCGATCTGGACTTGCACCTCCTCGCAATTCTGAGGAAACCGGGCCTTGCCCTCGTCCGACTGGGCCGCGCGTGCCATATTCGGCAAGGCCTCAAGAACCTGCTTCTCAGCATAGTAACTGTCCTTGAGCGTATGGAGAGAAAGATCGTCCAAAATCTTGGTCATTGCCGTCCTGTCCTCCATTGATGTGCTCCCAGTCAGCAGAGGCGAACGCTCGTCGAGAGCGCACGCTTACGGTGTGTAGGAGACGGGAGGTAACCTGCATGTCGGTGGTTTGTTCCAGTCGTAGTGCGATCACAGAAATGGAAAGAAAGAGGCCCGGCGCAACGACGGCGAGTTGATCGTTCGCTTCGTCGTTTTACGCCTGCTCGGCAGCAACCAAAAAAAGGAACGGGCCGATCAACAATGATGTGACAAGCGGAGCATCGCCCTTTCCAACTCAAAGTCCGCCAATGTAGCCAGCGCGGGACCTTCAGAGCAGGGTAGTTCGTCTGCGGGCGGTCAAACCAATAGGAACTCCATATCGTTCAGGTGCCATCGCGCGTGATGCAGGCTGGGGGCCCCGCATCGCATCGCCGAGTGGACTGGTCGGTTGTCTTCAAAAAAAGTTCCAACGATAGACTTGCAGACGGGGCGAAGGTAGAGCTCCGCCGCGTTTAAGTCAGAACCCTCACATAGATGACGACCGGACCATGGCAACGAACGCGGTTTTCGCGGAAAGTTTCGTGCTAGCGGCAGATCTTCGACGTGCTTACGGAACCTTGAGCGAACTTTGAGATTAACTGTCGCCAAGAGGAGAATGTCGATGGATACCGAGCAGGAACAACGCGAACGCGCCTACAAAATCTGGGAGAACGAAGGTCGGCCAGACGGCCAGCACGACGACCACTGGCGTAGAGCGGAGCAGCCGCACGAGACGACCGAACAGGGGGCAGCGGAGGTCACCAAAGCCAACCAGCACGCGTCAGATGAATTCAACGGCGAAGGTCAGAAGAAGACGTCACCGACCGACAGGCCGCCATCGTCCGTCGCCCCGGATTGAAGAACCAAGAACCGACTGCCGGCGCTTTTCTCGACGGCAGTCTAAACCGCTTCAAAACCCTAGCCGCTTCCCGGCGATACGCTTTCGTCACCTTTGTCGGGCAACGATCCTGCACCAGGTGTCTTGCTCTCGTCCTGAAGATGCGCCTTGTCGTGAGGACCTGCTGGCGGATGGTCTTGCCCCTCCACACGCTTCTTGCCTGTCTCCTCTATTTCCTGCTGAGCTTTCGTGTCCTTATTCATCGCAACACTCCTTGCGTGGCCATAAGAAACCCGCTGCGTTCGTGAGAGTTCCGTTTAGAAAATTAATCCGCCGTGGACGGGCAAAGCTGCATTGCGGAACATTCCTTTGAAATCAGCGTTTATCTGCGCCGCCCCACAAGCAGGAATTTGCCAGATGACCCATCAGGCCCCACTCGCTAAAGCGTATCGCAAATTACCCATGCACACAGCGTTCTGGCACTTCGCCATGGCATGTTTCCTGGGTGCGCTAGCTACCGATGTGACCTACTGGAAGACAGCCGAGATGACTTGGGCCAACTTTTCTGCCTGGCTCTTGGCCGCAGGACTTGTCATGGGCGTCGTCGCCGGCTTGGTGAGCTTGATAGACTGGCTTTTAGGTCGCTTGGTCGGAATCCATCGACCTACAATTTTGTATCTTATCGGGAACCTCATCATTCTCGCTCTGTCGTTCCTCAACTCGCTGATCCACAGTCGCGATGCCTGGACATCCGTTGTGCCGTTGGGTGTTGGCCTGTCGGCAGTCGTTGCGGTCTTGATGTTGATCACCAGCCTCGCAGGTCGCCTGAGATCGGGCTCGCTCGTTGAAGGAGAAGTGCTATGACTGGGCGGAAGAAATTTGGGAGAAGACCAAAATGGCTTGGCGCCGCGCTTTTCTGTTCATGTGCGATCTTCCTGTCTGCCTGCAGCAATGATGACGCGTCCAACGGTGACGAGGTTGTAGGGCCTAACCCAAGACTTCCCCAGCAGACGCAGTATCTCGTTCCACAGATGCGGATTGCACCTGTCGTTGGCTGGAAGGACGGCGAGACACCTTCCGTGGCGACTGGTCTCCAGATAAAGGCCCTGGCTTCCGGCCTGAATCACCCGCGCTCGGTTTACACCCTTCCAAATGGCGATGTTCTCGTGGTCGAATCCGTAGCGCCGGCCCAGGCGTCGGTGACGCGCCCGAAGGATTTGATCATGGGGTTGGTGCAATCCTTCGCTACCGGCGGCGGTGGTCCCGAGACCAGCAACCGGATCACGTTGCTGCGCGACGCAGATGGCGACGGCATCGCCGAGGTTCATGAGGCCTTTCTCGACCACCTTAACTCGCCTTTCGGCGTCGCTTTGGTGGGCGGCGATCTTTACGTCGCCAACACCGACTCCATCGTGCGCTATCCATATAAGGAGGGCGACACCAAGATTACAGAACCTGGCACAGCCTTGACGGGTTTGCCCGGAGGACCAATCGACCACCACTGGACGAAAAGCTTGGTCGCCAGCGAAGACGGTGCATTACTCTATGTCGGCGTTGGATCGAACAGCAATATCACCGAGAACGGTATCCAGGCGGAGAAGGATCGCGCCTCCATTTGGGAAGTCGATCGTATGACTGGTCGTTCCCGAATTTTTGCCGAGGGGCTTCGCAATCCGAATGGCCTGAGCTGGGAGCCAACGACGAAATCGCTGTGGACCGTTGTCAATGAACGCGACGAGCTTGGCCCCAATCTGGTTCCCGACTACATGACGTCGGTCAAAGATGGTGGTTTTTACGGTTGGCCCTACAGCTATTACGGACAGAACATCGATCCTCGCGTCATGCCACAGCGCCCGGATCTCGTCGCCAAGGCGATCTCGCCGGACTACGCCCTGGGCTCGCACGTCGCGCCGCTCGGCATGGTGTTCTATACCGCGAGCAATCTCCCAGCCTCCTATCATGGCGGCGCTTTCGTCGGAGAACACGGGAGCTGGAACCGGAAGCAGTTCAACGGCTACAAGGTGGCATTCATTCCCTTCAAGGACGGCCAGCCCGACGGAATGCCGCAGGATGTGGTGACAGGTTTTCTCGACGCCAAGGAGCAGGCGAGGGGGCGGCCGGTTGGCTTAGCTGTCGATCAAAAGGGCGGGCTCTTGATTGCTGATGATGTCGGTAACACAGTCTGGCGTGTTTCTGCCAAGCAGTAAGACCGCCATCTCTAAACAAAAAGGCCGCGACGTCATTGGGTAGCCGCCTTTGGTTTTCGGAAGTTCCGCGACGCTTATCGTCTCGTTCTTATTGGGGTCGGTCGCGATGCTGCGGAGATAGCTTTGGGCGAGCTGAAGACGAAATGGAAGCAGGACCACTCAAGATCACCATTCCGGCATTTTTGACCGCATCGATTGAGCGACGTCTACCAAAGTAATCCGCAGAAATTCAAAGGATCAACGAATGATCAAAACGCTAGTCATCGTTACGCTGTTGGCATCCACTCTCGCGCATTCTAGTGCGTTCGCCCAGTCTGCCACCGATCCCAATGTGGCAGCTTGCAAATCGACGGGTCTTCTTGCGCTGCAAGAAAAATCTCCAGATATAACCGACCTGGTGATCGATATGGAAAGCGTCGCTCTCAGTGCTGCGGACACGAAAGTCGACGATGTTCCCGTCAAAGCGGTGGTTCTTGGCGAAGCCTATATTGCTAGGAAAGGTCAAACTGGAAAACCGGACAGGTTTGTCTGCCTGCTGGGCGAAAAGGGGAAGGTGCTCCTGACATTCTTCACAGCGAAGTAAAAGGCTTATCTGCCGCTTTGAGACTATTCGAAATTGGGTACAGAAATTTCCTGCTGCGCTCCGGGAGGGGCAGCCTCGGCGCAGTGGGCGTCAATCGAGATTGTGTAACTAGCCAGCACTCCAGCTTCCTGAAGAAAGCCGATTCTAAAGACCGTCGTGACCCTATTCAGCAAGGCGCGGGCCTGTGCATTGTCACGACAAAGTTGCGCACCGTTGCCAAGATTGAATTTTGAGAGCCCGGCACAAGCCGGGCTCCGAGCTCAATAATGGTGCTCAGGCATCGCCTTCAGTTGCTCCTTCGTCCAAGTCGTGACCGCATGGACATCGCCATCCTCGTCCCGCATGAAATCGAGGTCGCTTACTGGAACAGCCACCGGTTTCGCACCAATTCCCAGAAAGCCACCGACGTCGATAACCGCCTTGCTGTCGGTACCTGAACCGTGAACGTGATCGACCTTTCCGACCTTGTGATCGTCAGCGCCGTATACAGTCGCGCCTTCGAGAATGGTCGGTGTGAGTTCGGAAGCGGCCAAGCGCACGTGGTTCGTGTGATCCATCGTTTGAATCTCCATTGGTTTGCTCACGAACAACTTGCCTAGGCAAGGTTGGTTCCCCATGCCGGCGACTGAGACGAGGCAGGCTTGTGCCCAACAAACCTTGATGGTTAGGAGCCGTGATCAGCATGCGAGTGCCGCATGCGGTCAGTGCTGCGTCAATTTCGCTTCCTCGACGGCTGCAAGGAAACAGCGACGCGCCTCTTCTGCAGTTGCCTTTCCAACAAGGGCAGCTCGACATGCCGTTCGGGCCGCGATGAACGTAGTACTTCGCATCTCAGGCCATCCGTCCGCGAGGCAGATAACTGCCTCGAAAGGGCCAGCGACAATGATGCTTGCACGCGTCGCAGAAATTATTTCTACCGGCTTCTCCCAATTCTCGATCGCCATGACGTATCCTCCCATGGTCTCGATGTGACTCCTAACAGCCGACAGAGATGGAGCCATCAGCCATATCTCTTACCTCAGGATCTATCCCCGCCTACTGCGCTAGCCAGTGAAAGCCTGTCGGCTCGAAGCCTCCTAGTTTTTTCTTCCCGAGCCTGCCTCTCAGCCAGATCGCTCTGCTTGAAGGAATGGTTGGTCTGTTCGTATGCCTCGCGCCTCTGCTCATTCGTCAAGCTTGACCGCGTCTTGTCTGCCATCTGAGTTCCTCCTGAATTCAGGTAAGCCTACAACTCGCCGCCATCTCCGCAATTAACTATGACAAGTTGACCGAAGTTTCGACGAACGTCTCAAGGCGTTGTCCGGCGCGTCGGGCAGATAGCGCATTCATAACCTTCAGCTTACAGCTTGAGGCGATGCTCGTCGCTCTCCTCGACAATCGATGGCAGGAACGACTGAACCTCTGCGCGTTCTCTCGCTGGTAGCGAAGCGATTTTTGTCTGCCAAAACTCCTCCGCTTCTGGCGTGTCCTTGTCCCAAGACCTGGTTGACGCCTTGTTGTCATCAAATGCCACCAAGCGGCGTCCGCCAAGATTTCTATATTCGTCAGCAATCTGTTTAGCGCGGTTATCCATTATATGATTCTTTCCGTGGCTCAGCTCAATCGGCATGGCAGTTGTTTAAATGCCGCTACGAGCTTCCACGGTTGCCCAAGCGCGAAGCTTTAAGTCTGGCAAAAGAGGTTGAACGGGCGATCATGTCCGTTGTTCCGCCGACCTAGCGCCGTCTTCACGATTGGCGCGCCATCCGCGGAACTCGGACAACCATTTATGCTTAGTCGCTGCCTTCTCCAGGGACGGGACAGTGACGTTGCCAGCTTGGAATAGGCTAACCAAAACTGCGCCTGCGAGGACGCCGTCCGCAGATGTCGGGTTCACTCCACGCTTGGCGCACCAGCCACGAAGGACCGACTCGATTACGTTCAGCTCTTCGGAGCCGAACCTCCTATTCAATTGAAATGGCATTAAATTTTTCCTTGCCGCCCCAGCGGATGCGACGACATAACTGGGCGCGGCTCGCAGAATTTCAAGCACAGGTCTGGTACTGCGGGAGCTTTTCCGAAGAAGGTCTCATCACAATGGCGAGATGGGTCGACAAAGAAGCCTGTGACGCCAGTGGTTGAGGCGATACCGTGGCGAAAACGCCTGAATGAGGAGGCGGGTTTAGCCGGTTTCGGGAACATTCAGCGCACAGCAAGGTTTGCCATCGTCGAATTTCAATATTTCGGAGGCCATCATGACACTCAAGGCGATCGCACTCAATTCCACACTGAAGTCGTCGGAAGGTGAACCCTCGTCGACCGAGCGCATGCTGTCGCTGATTGCCACCGCGATGGACAAGGCCGGCGTGAAGACGCAAACGATCCGGCTCGCCGATTTCAACATAAAGCCCGGCGTCACGTCTGACGAAGGCGAGGGGGACGAATGGCCGGGCATTCGTAAGAAGATTCTAGACGCCGACATCCTTGTGCTGGGGTCACCCATCTGGATGGGCCAGCCCGACAGTATTTCCAAACGCGTCTTGGAGCGCATGGACGCCTTTTTCGACGAGATGGATGACGAGGGCCGCATGGTCTCCTACGGAATGGTGGCAGCAGTTGCCGTCGTCGGTAACGAAGACGGAGCGCACCACGTCTGCGCTGAACTCTATCAAGGTCTGAACGACGTCGGCTTTACGCTTGCACCGAACGCGGTCGCATACTGGGTGGGCGAGGCTATGGGCAGCACCAATTTCATAGACCTTCCCGAGGTGCCGAAGACCGTCCAGAAAACCGTCGACATGCTCGCGCGCAACAGTGTTCATCTCGCGAAGCTGATGAAGAACAACCCTTTTCCCGGTCAGAAGTAGCTGGCCGTTGTCCGGCGCGGAACTTAGATCGAGGTTCCGGGTTCCTGCTTTGAAAGGAGAAATCCAATGCCTGCAAAATCGAAATCACAGCAGAAGGCAGCCGGCGCGGCGCTGTCGGCGAAGCGCGGCGATACCGCGAGGAGCAAGCTGAAGGGGGCATCTAAACAGATGGCCGAATCCATGACCGAGAAAGAGCTTGACGAAATGGCCTCGACGAAACGTAAGGGCAAGCCTGAACACGTATCCCATTGACAGAGGGCCTTTTCAGATCAACGACCGAGACCGGTTTTTTCGGGTTGAGGCTTGATCAAATCGAGGTCTCGTCTGGTCAGCTTCGTGTCCGCCATGGCGGGAACGGTCCCCCGGTATTGCTGCTCCATGGGCATCCGCGCACACATATGACGTGGGCGCGGGTAGCCGATCTTCTTTCCCCCTGCTTCACCGTGGTTTGTCCCGATCTCCCAGGGTTCGGACGCTCGTATGTTCCTGTCGATGCTCCGAAGAGCCGCCATTCATCCAAACGTGCGAAGGCTGCTGCTCTCATCGAAATGATGGAGACCTTGGGCCATTCTGAATTTGCCGTCGTGGGCCACGACCGCGGAAGCTTGACGGCCTTTAGGATGGCGATGGACCACTCCGTCAAGATTACCAATCTGGTCACTGTAGATGGAATTCCTGTCCTGGAACATCTTGAGCGAGCTGATTGGAAGTTCGCCAGGGATTGGTACCACTGGTTCTTCTTCGCCCAGCCCGACAAGCCGGAACGGGCAATTCTTGCGGATCCAAGCGCGTGGTATCAGGGGCTTTCGCCCGATCTCATGGGGGCGGCCGCATTTCAGGACCTGCTCGCGGTCATTCACGACCCCGACGCTGTCCACGGCATGATCGAGGACTACCGCGCGGGCATCCGTATTGATCACGAGCACGACCGAGCCGACCGTGACGCGGGCAGGAAGGTGACCTGCCCGATGCTGTGCCTGTGGTCGGTGCGGGACGACCTTGAAAAGATTTACGGCGATCCTGTCGCTATCTGGCGGAATTGGGCCACGGACGTGAGCGGCTTCGGCATCGACAGCGGGCACCATGTCGCCGAGGAGAATCCGGTAGCCCTGGCAATGGCGATCGGCGAATTCTTGTCGCGCTAAACGTTCAGTCGATCGCAACGATCGCAAGAATCTTGCCGCGAGCATCCGTAATCTCGAAAAGTTTGCGGCCCGGAGCGGCGTTGTTGGCTGGTGCCTTTTGCAACTGGGCACAGGGAAGAGCTTCGGCGATCGCATCGCCGACGTTTGGCAGCAGTGCACCTTTCCCCATCAGGCAGAAGGTCTTCGCCACTGCGGGCGTTGAAGTGGAAGCGTTGGAGCGGAGAGAACGCGTCTGAGCCGCTCGCCATTGTCTAGCGGCCGGTCCTACGAAGTGCGGTCATCTTCAGCTCGACTGTCTCCTGCCGAAGCTCTTTCAACGTCGTGGCTACAAGGCCAACAAACATGGATGCGATGAGGACGGTAAGGACCGTTAGAAGCGCGAACATAAAGTTTCTCCGGGTGCATCTTGTGAATGAGCGCGCGGAGAAAAAGTTCCGCGAGCGGCTAACGCTGCCCATCAAAAAAGACAACGAGCTCCCGCCCTACCGCTTCCGGATCTTCACGCTGAGGAAAATGCCCTACATTCTGAAGAAGAATACGCTCAAACCAACCCGTGAATTTCGCGTAGACGCCTTTCGACATCTTGGGTTGGGTAACGCCATCCTCCTTGCCCTGAATGAAGATCGCCGGAAGCGACAAGGATTTCGTCGCCTTCACCATGTCCTCAAACCAGACGGCGCGTGGGTCAAGTTCAGCCTCGTCCCAGCGAACGCGATAGCTGTGCAGGGTGACAGCAACCCCGTCTGGGCTCTCGAACGATTTCGCGACTTCCCCGAAGGTCGCTTCGTCAAACCAGCCGTCCGGCGCCCAGTTCTCCCATTGGATACGGGCAGACCCCTTCGGGTCCTTGGCGATCGCCGCCGCCCCACGCTTCGTCGCCATGAATCATTGATACCAGTAAAGTTGCGACTGGTGAAAGGCGGTGTCTGCAGGCCTCTCATACGCGGTGTAGATAAAAGCTGGGCAATGCGCTCAACACGATTTGGCCAGCCGATCGCCAAGCATTCCGCAACATGTGATTCCCAGTCGTGCCCGACGACCAAGAATTGATCGATGCCGAGAGCGTCCATCAGGGCGATCGCATCCATGGCCAGGTTGCCGCCGTTCGCGATCGTTGCGGAATTTTGTCGGGCCAAACCCGCGAAGGTATGGGATGACCAATCTCAGATGGCGATCTTTCAATTGCTTGGCGACAGCTTTCCAGGTCGTGGCATCGTCCGGCCATCCATGTACAAGTAGGACGGGCTTTCCATGTTGCGCTCCCGTCTCCATGAAACTGATGTCAAGGTCTTCCGTCTGGACATGCGGCATTGCTTCAACCCTCGTGCTAGCTGGAGATCGCGGTCGACTTCATCGGATTTAGGCCTCTACGGCGATCGATCCAGCGCATAACAGGAGTTACCGTCGTGCCGTGCATGACGGCCGACAACAGGATGATCAGCAATACAGTCGCCCAGACGGTCTCGACGTTTTCGAACTTCGCCCTGCCAGACGCGTAGGCGAGATAATAGATCGAACCAAGCCCCCTGATGCCAAAGATTGAGACGATGAGTTTTTCCGCGCGCGGCTGATCGCATCCGATCAGGCTCAACCACGCCGCTATCGGTCTAACGACGACGAGGACGAGAGCTGCGACCAAGACCATGCGCCAGTCGACATGCGACAGAAGCGAGCCTTCTGCCAGGATCGAACCGAAGCAGACAAGCAGAACCATCATCAGCAGTCGCTCGATCTGCTCCCCGAAATCATGTAGCTCCCCGTGATAATCGTTCCTGCGCTCGACGCTGCGGAGCGTCAGGGCTGTGATGAAGACCGCCACGAACCCGTAACCATTGATGAGTTCGGTCGCGCCATAGGCGATGCAAGTGAAGCCCAGTGCCGCCAGTCCGTCCCCGGTCCTGGCGATACGGCCTGCCTCCGGCATATGGAAGGTAAGGTATCCAAGAGCCCTTCCAACGCACCATCCCATCGCGGCGCCCGCCGCAAGCTTCCACACGACGTCGAACGCGAACCAATGCCCGATCCAGTCGTCCCCGCCGCCCGCCGGCTGACCGGCAATAGCGATTGCGGCCATCACGAAGGGAAAGCTCAGCCCGTCGTTAAGGCCGGCCTCGGACGTTAATGAAAAGCGAATTGAATCCTCCTCGCCAGTCTGCGGCGGGCCGACCTGCACGTCGGCTGCGAGAACGGGATCGGTCGGGGCGAGGGCGGCCCCGAAAAGAAGGGCGGACGCGATGCTTAGGCCGAGGACGCTCCAGCCGAGAAAAGAGATCGCCGCGATCGACAGTGGCATAGCGATACCGAGAAGCCGCCAGGTCGCCGCCCACCGAAGCAGGCCCAGCGGTCGGTCGATCTTGAGACCAGCACCCATGAGCGCGACGATGAGCACGAACTCCGTGAGATGCTCGGCCCACTCGATGTTGTCCAGTGGGTTCAGCGCGGGCAGGGGTGTGAATGGCGACCAGGCAAGCAGTACCCCGATGGCGACGCAGCAGATGGGAAGTGATAGTGGCAATCGGCGCAAGGCCATCGGAAGCCACACCGTCAGAAGGACCACGGCGCCAAAAATCAAGAGGGTCACGACATATGTGTTCACCTACGCTTCCCTTTCCTATGACGGCTGCGCACGCCTCTGTCATCGATATATACGGCGGCCCAAATCAAACGGCGGCGGCGATATCCGAAGGGGCGAGCGCGATGTCGCGATCCGAGACAATTCGGACAGGAATGGCCTTGGATGCGGGGGTCTTAGATAGTTCGTCGTGGTGATCGATCGCATTGAGCACGTTGCACTCGGGGTAGTATGCGGCGATCGTCCCGGCCGGGAGATCGTGCGCCCGGACCTCGAGGCCCGCGAGCTCGCGAGGTTTTCCGTCTTCGAAGTCGCTTACCAAAGCCACACGCTGTCCTTCCGCGAGCCCCGCCGACGCTATATCGGCCGCGCACATCAGCACGACGTCGCGGGTTCCTTCTATCCCCCGGAATCGATCGGAGTAGCCGTAGATGGTCGTGTTAAACTGGTCGTTCGACCTTAGGGTTACAAGCCTAAAGCGACCATCTGCAGGCCCGAAGGACAACGCGTTCAATCGATCCGGCGTCGTGAAGATCGCCCTTTTTTCCGGGGTTTTCCACACGCGTTCGTGGGCACTGTTGCCGCGATAAAAGCCGCCAGGCTGGAACATGCGGGCATTGTAGTCCTTAAAATCCTTTGGATAGCTGTACTCGATGAGATCGCGGACCAGGCTGTAGTCGCCAGTCCATTCGTCCCATTTCAATTTCGGGTGTGGGGCCAGCGTCGCCTTGGCGATGCCCGCCACAATTGCCAGCTCGCTCTGCAGCGTCTTCGACGCGGGCGTCCGTTTTCCGACCGAACCGCTGATGTGGGAAAAGCTGTCTTCGGTCGTCACCGACTGGTTTCCGGTCGCCTGTGCGTCGATCTCGGTGCGCGAGAGGCAGGGAAGAATGTAGGCGGATTTTGCGGGAAACAAATGGCTACGATTGAGTTTCGTGGAAACCATAACCGCGAGATCCTGCGCGGCCCAGACGCGTTCCATCTCCTTTTGATCGGGCACCGCGCGGACAAGATTGCCGCCGAGGCTGATGAACGCCTTGACGCTACCGTCCATCAGTCCTTTGACCGCGTCGACGATCGTCATTCCGTCCTTGGTCGGTGGGTCGAAATCGAAGAGTTCCTTGAGCTTGTCCATCGGGATGAGCTTGGTCTTCTCTGCGATCCCCACGGTGCGTTGCCCCTGCACGTTGGAGTGGCCGCGGACCGGACAGCAGCCGGCACCCTCCCGACCGATGTTTCCGCGCAACATGAGCAGGTTGACGACCATGGCGACGTTGAGAGCGCCCTGGCTGTGCTGGGTGAGGCCCATGCCGTAGACGCCGATGACATTCTTCGCGTCGATGTAGACATCGCCAGAGCGACGCAGATCGACCTCTTTCAATCCGCTTTCCCGCTCGATGTCAGTCCACGATGTGGATCGAACCATGTCGATGAACGCGTCGAAACCTGATGTGTGCTCTGCGATGAAGGCGACGTCGAGAACGCGGTCGCGACCAGCGGCGATGCCCAGATCGTCGGCTTCGACCACATGCTTGCAGATGCCGAGGATGGCCGCGATGTCGCCGCCGGCTTTAACCTGGTGATACTGGTCGGAAATCTGCGTCTCGTGGCCCGTAAGCATGTCGACCGGGCTCTGCGGGTTGACGAAGGAGATCAGCCCCTGCTCGAGGATCGGGTTGAACGTGACGATCCGAGCACCGCGTTTTTTGGCGTCTTGAAGAGGGTGGAGGAGACGCGGGCTATTCGAGCCGGGGTTCTGGCCAAAGAAGAAAAAAGCGTCGGCCTTTTCCAAGTCTTCCCAAACGACCGTGCCAACCGGTGAACCGATGACCTTCATGAGGCCGACCGAGGTCGTCTCGTGGCACATGTTCGAGCTTTGCGGAAGATTGTTGTTGCCGTATAGCCGGGCGAGCAAAGCGTAGAGATAGGAGGCTTCAAGCCCTGCGTGGCCCGACGAATAGAAGACGACGCTTTCTTTCTCCAGTCGTTGCAGGATCTTCGCGATACTTGCAAAGGCTTCGTCCCACGTGACCTCGACGTAACGGTCAGTGCCCGCGTCATAGCGAAGTGGGTTGGTCAGCCTCCCGGTCATTTCAAGATCGTGATCTTTCCAATCGCGAAGTTCCGACACCGTGTGCTCGTTCCAAAAATCTGGCGTGCAACGATGCGACGTCAACTCCCACAAGGTTGCTTTCGCGCCGTTCTCGCAGAACTCGAACGGATGATAGTTGACCGGCTTTGGCCAGGCGCAGGACACGCACATGAACCCGCCAGGCTTATTCTGGTGAGCGAGTGTTTGAAGCGCTGCCGGTGTCGGCCAGCTTTCGCCGTAGATGCTGGCGATGCCCTTGAGCGATCCCCAGCCACCCGAGGGACCTTCGGCATCCGTATTTGGAATGGTGTCGGCCATCGCATTCGTCCTTGATGGAACTCGAATCAGAAAAGCGGCGCGTGAGTGCGCGCCGCCCTCAGAACGGTTTCGATTTTCACGACGCCGGTTCGTGGATCGGACAGCGGTTGAACCCCTCGCGGAATCTGGCGGAGTGCTCATAGGTCGCCTTACGGGCGCGGTTGATATTGCCAAGGGGCTCGTGGGCGGCAATGCCCGTCCACACGCTGAAACGCATTCCTTCGTCGACTTTCTGGACCTTGTCCGCAGACCAGCTATCTTGCGGTGCCGCCCGCAGGATGGCCACCGGCACGAACGGCGCTTCCTCTTCGTCCCATTGCGTGGTCGGATCCTCGACAGGCTGCTTTTCGATATCGCGACAGAGCTGCACACAGAATTCCCACTCGCCGGTCAGGTTCTGCATATCGGATTGGACGGTTTCGCGGATCGCATCCGGTTGATCCTTGGTGTCGATCTCCCTGCCGGTCAAATCCGTAAGGTCCTTGGAGACGGGCCGGACGCTAAACTTGGCGATGTAGTCGCCATAGCGAAATGGGGTCACGCTGTAATAGGTCTCACCCAGAGGATCGGAGTCCGGCGCGCCACCCAGCGACTGTACCGTCGAGCTTGAAATGCCGACGGCTTGCAATGCGGTGTTGATGCCTTGAAGAACGTCCGAGACGACCTCCTTCGTGCCTTCCATCCGGTCGGTCGTCTTTGCCAGCATCTTCAAGCTGCCGAGAAACTTCTTCGAGGTTTTCGCCTGGAACACTGGTCCGTTGACCATGACAAAATCTTGGGTGTCGCCGGATGCGTCGGGCAGACGCGTGCCATCCACCCCGACCACCTTGATCGCTAGCCCACGAGGCAGCGAGATCGCGTCCGGAAGGATATCGCCGGCATTCGTCGAGATGCGCATATACGTTTTGTAGTCGCCAGGCGTCGCAAAGAGGCCCTGTGCAAGTTCCGGCGGCAGACCGTCCTTCACCGTCAAAGTACCTTCAAGGATTCCGTGGGACTTGGCGTGCACCGAGCGTACCGCGTGGCCATAGTCTTCCGCTGTCTTCTTCAGGATGACGTCGAACGTGTCATTCAGTTCGGCGACAGTCGTCTGCTCGTCGTCTTCGAAGCTTTCGACCTGAGGAGTGTAAAGGATTGGCGGGTTTAACATGCAGGCGCTCCTTGCTAGCGAGAGACAGCTAAAGGTCCAGCAGCAGCGGAAGTTCCCACAACATCCTCGTGTCGATCGAGAAAGATCCGCGCTTCGCGTTCGATATCTGTACGAGCGGCTGCCGTCTGTCTTTGTTTCTGCTCAGCGGGAACAACGAGCATCCATGCTGGTTTGCCCTGCGTCTTCCAACGGGAAATGTCCAATGACCCTCCAAAACTTCGCCAGAGCTGCGCTGCTGTCCAGCGCGCTTCTAACCGTTACCGTTCCTCTTTATGCTCAAGACGCACCGAAACCCGCTCCGGAAATGCAAGCGGTGCTCGACAAGCTGGCCGCACTTGGGTCGAAGCCGTTTTCCACCCTGACGGTTCCGGAAGCGCGTACGCAGGCGAGCCCCGCCGACGCCGCGCACGCCGTCCAGTGGGACAAGCGCGTATCATCCAATCCCGAAGCGAAGGTCACCACCAAAGACATCGCGATACCGTCGAAGGAAGGCGGCCTAGGCGCGCGCGTCTACATTCCAAGCGGGGAAGGGCCGTTCCCGGTGGTGGTTTACTACCACGGCGGCGGATGGGTGGTCGCAGACATCAATGTCTATGACGGAGCGCCACGGGCGATTTCGCTTGGCGCGCGTGCTATCGTCGTCTCAGTTGAATACCGGCACGCTCCCGAACACAAGTTTCCGGCAGCCCATGACGACGCCTGGACCGCCTACAAGTGGGTCGTCGAGAACATTCACGAACTGAACGGCAACGCCGACAAAATAGCCGTTGCCGGCGAGAGTGCCGGCGGCAACCTCGCTGCCAACGTGGCGCTTATGGCGAAGAAGATGAAGACCAACCAGCCGGTCTACCAGCTTCTCGTTTATCCGGTTGCGGGCAACGACATGAACACGGCGTCCTACAAGGAAAACGCCGACGCCAAGCCGCTCGGTAAGGCGGACATGGAGTGGTTCGTCAAGAACACCGTCTCATCGATGGATGATGCCAAGGATCCACGCATCAACCTCAACGGTCGTTCGGACCTTACCGGCGTTGCGCCCGCGACCGTCATCCTGGCGCAGATCGACCCGTTGCGTTCGGACGGCGAGACGTACGCTGCCAAGCTCAAGGACGCCGGGGTCACTGTCGATCTGAAGACCTACGACGGCGTGACACACGAGTTCTTCGGCATGGGCAAGGTCGTCCCGCAGGCCAAGGAAGCGCTCGACCTTGCGGTGGCGGATCTGACCTCCGCATTCAACAAAGCAAAGTGAGGACATCGACATGAACAGACTGATTTCCGCAACGCTCGTGTCGATCTCACTGCTGACGCCGGCAGCGACAATGGCCGCGATGCCGAAAAGCGCCGATTCCGCCGCCGCCCCGATGAACGTCGACAAGGCATCGTTCGTCAAGGTCGTCACCAGCGCCAACGCCTTCGAGATCGAATCCAGCAAGCTCGCCGAGGAAAAGGCAAAGGATGCCGACGTCAAGGAGTTCGCCAAGCAGATGATCGCCGATCATTCCAAGGCAGCCGATGGCTTGAAAAAGGCCGCCAAGCTCGGCGACGAGCCGCCAATGCTCGCGCCGAAACATGCGGCAATGCTCCTAACCCTGAAGGGCGCATCGGAACAGGACTTCCAGGCGCTTTACATCGAAATGCAGGCCGTGGCGCACATGGAGGCGGTGACGCTGTTTGCAACCTACACGAAGGGCGGAGACGATGCATCCGTCAAGGCCTTCGCGGCAGAAACGCTGCCGAAGCTCGAAATGCACAAGATGCACGTCATGAAGCTCGTGGCCGCGCACTAAACTTTCCAGACCGCGGGCGGCAATCCGTTGTCCGTGGTCTGCATGCGAAAACAATGAAGAGCGCTCCCCATTTGACACGCCGGTCAGTTCTTGCGGCGACGACGGCAACGTTTGCCGCCACCGCGTTTCCGGCGCTTTCGCAAACCCAATCCAAGGAACCAGCATCCATGGAAGATCCGACCACGAAACATCCAAAGCCGCCTTTCCAGCGTCAGTCGCAACCGTTTCCGGGCCTTGCGGGCAAGATGGACCCAAAACCCGATCACGGCGAGACAAGCTATAAAGGTTCAGGCAGGCTCGCAGGACGCAAGGCGCTGATCACCGGCGGCGATTCCGGAATGGGTCGGGCCGCGGCGATCGCTTATGCCCGCGAAGGCGCCGACGTTGCCATCAACTATCTTCCCGATGAGGAGCCCGACGCCAAGGAGGTCATCGCGCTGATCGAAAAGGAGGGACGCAAGGGCGTGGCATTGCCGGGCGACCTCTGCGATCAGGCCTTTTGCGAGGCGCTGGTCGAAGACGCGGTTAAGGCCCTCGGCGGCCTCGACATCCTCGTCAACAACGCCGGACGCCAGCAGCAGGCGCAGTCCATCGACGACATTACCTACGAGGCTTTCGATGCGACGATGAGGACCAACATCTACGCGATGTTCCTTCTCACCAAGGCTGCGCTCAAGCATATGAAGCCGGGCTCCAGCATTATCCAGACGACGTCGGAACAGGCCTACGATCCGTCGGAGAACCTCGTTGACTACGCGATCACGAAAGCGGCGGCGATGAGTTTCACCAAGTCCATGGCCAAGCAGCTCGGCCCGAAAGGCATTCGCGTTAATGGCGTCGCGCCCGGTCCAATCTGGACGCCGCTTCAGGTCAGTGGCGGCGCGACGATGGAGAAGCTGGAGAAGTTCGGCCGCGACACGCCGATGGGGCGTCCCGGTCAGCCGGCCGAACTGGCGTCCATCTACGTCCAACTCGCGGACAACGGTGCGAGCTACTCGACCGGGCAGGTTTACGGCGCCGCGGGCGGTGGCGGTCAGCCTTAACGAACGCTCGTTCGACAACCCGACAATCCCGAGAGGAGAACGACATGAAAGCACTCACCTGGCACGGCAGCGGCGACATCCGTTGCGAAGAGGTCGACGATCCAATCATTGAGAACGATCGCGATGCTATTATCAAGGTGACGAGCTGCGCCATCTGCGGCTCCGACCTGCACCTTTATGGCGGCTTCGTTCCCGGCATGCATGTGGGCGACGTGATGGGCCACGAGACCATGGGCGAGGTCGTTGAACTGGGGCGCGGCGTCTCCAATCTCAAGATTGGCGACCGCGTAGTCGTGCCCTTCACAATTTCCTGCGGCGAGTGCTCGATGTGCCAGCGCAGCCTGTTTTCGCTATGCCAACGCTCGAACCCTTCGGGTGCAAAGCAGGCCGAGCAGATCGGCTACCCAACGGCCGGGCTGTTTGGTTATTCCGACATGTACGGCCAGTTCCCTGGCGGCCAGGCGCAGTATCTCCGCGTCCCCTTCGCCGACGTCGGCCCGATCAAGGTTCCTGATGGTCTGAGCGACGAGCAGGTGCTGTTCCTTTCCGACATCTTCCCGACCGGCTACATGGCCGCGGAGAACTGCGACATCAAGCAGGGCCAGACAGTCGCCGTGTTCGGATGTGGTCCAGTCGGTCTGTTTGCGATCAAGTCTGCCTTCCTTCTGGGCGCAGAACGCGTCATTGCGATCGACACCGTACCGGATCGCCTGGCACTGGCACGCCAGGCAGGTGCCGAGACGCTCGACTACAGCGACGAAGATCTTCAGAAGAAGATCGTCGAAATGACGGGAGGGCAGGGGCCCGACGCCGTCATAGAGGCAGTCGGGATGGAGAGCCACGGCGCTGGCGGCGTAATGGAAAGTCTGCAGACGAAGCTGACGTCGACGGAGCGACCTTATGCATTAAGCCAAGCCATCCTCGCCTGCCGTCCAGGCGGTATAGTGTCGCTGCCGGGTGTCTTCGTCGGGCCGGCAGTGCCCGCACCGCTCGGCGCTTTCATCGGCAAGGGTCTGACACTGAAGACCGGCCAGACCCATGTTCAGCGTTATCTTGAGCCGCTGCTTCAACTGATCGTCGAAGGCAAAATCGATCCGTCTTTCCTCATCACGCATCGCATTGGGCTGAATGACGGCCCGGACGCCTACAAGACCTTCCGTGACAAGGAGGACGGCTGTGTGAAAGTGGTCATACGGCCGAATGGCTAGGCTGGCGACTAAGGCACAACTGTTGACGGCCACCGATCGTCGGTGGCCTCCGCACTTCTAAACTTCGAGCAAGGAACCAACCTTCCGTGATTATTGTCCATCACCTAAACAACAGTCGCTCTCAACGCATTCTCTGGATGTTAGAAGAATTGGGTTTCGAATATGATATCCGTTTCTACAAGCGCGATGCCGACATGTCCTCGCCTGCGAAGATGCGCCGCATACATTCTCTAGGGAAATCACCGATCCTTGAGGATCAGGATGAAAACGGGCGGCCTATCACGCTCGTGGAGACAGGAGCGATCTGCGAATATCTGGTCGACAAGGCCGGAGGGCGCATGGGACCGACGAACCCGAATGAGCGGATACTTTATCGGCAGTTCCTTCACTACTCAGAGGGATCCGTGATGCCAATACTCTTCGCCGCCTTGGTGGCGTCCAAAATTCCTTTGCTTGGCAAGTTAGCCGCTCGAAAGGTCAGGGCGATGATGGACGTGCATCTCAACTTCATCGAGACAGAGCTTTCGTCGCGACCATGGTTTGCAGGGGAAGAGATCACAGCCGCAGATGTCATGATGAGCTTTCCGCTCGAAGCCGCGAAGGCGCGGGCCGGACTTGGGAAAGAGCATTCGTCCACCATGGCCTGGATTGATCGGATTCATTCCCGCCCCGCGTACAGAAAGGCTTTGGAAAAAGGCGGCCCTTACGCCTTCGCGAATTGATCGTTAATGACCACGATCTTTTCGCGTGGACATTCCAGGTCGCACCCGGCGCCACCCGCTCCACGCGCGTTAGGCATCGACGCCGATGGAAAGGCTATGATCTCACGTCCACATCCAGTCGGTGAACGGAAATGTGGAGACGACGATGTACTTCGAACTCAAGGACACTGCTGTCGAGATGTTTGCAAAGAGCCGCCATCACGGCGAGCTGTGCGATCTCCCCTAGGACCTGATTGCCACTTAAGCCGAAGCATATGAAATACAGGCGGCTGCGCGATCAGCATCATGATCGGAGCCGGCGAAGAGGTGAACATGCGGCGAAGGCCGCTCTCTGGTCAATGATTTCTCCGTGATCAAACTTCTCGTCGACGAATGGAGAAGACGCGCAAGATGCGGTATGCATTTGTTTTGGCGAACCGTTTTTAGTCGCGATGAGAGGTGCGCAATGACCTATAAGACTGGCTCCATTGCCACCATCTGCCCACGATGCGGCAAACCCGCTCTGCAATCCCCAAGCAAAGGGATTTGGTGCGCGCACTGCAGGAACGGATCAAAGAGGTAGAGAAGCGGCACGTGATTGTCGGAGATCACGTGCCGCTTGAGGTTCTGCCGCTGGCTACGTCCAATTCCAAGAAAGCAGTTTTTCTAGACGTGATCGGCGTGTCGGCGATACGGGCAAGGACGTCGCAAGCCACGCCTGCGGATCGATATCGCTGAGTTTTGCCGTCATGATCAATTCGGCTACGAAGGCGGCACGGTCAGCGCCACGATCTGATCCGGCGAAGAGCCAAGACTTCATGCCAAGTGCGAAGGCTCGCAGGGCCTGCTCGGCGGCGTTGTTCGTCACGGAAATCCGGCCGTCGTCCAGGAATGACGCGAGGCCATTCTAACGCTTGAGCATGTAGTCTATCGCCTCTGTGACCGGTCAAGTGCGTGACAGCTGTCGGCCACGCTGGCGTGGCAGTTTCGTTTGAACAGGAAGGCAACGGTACGGCTGTCTGAAGCACGGCGTTGGAGAGCATGCGGTTCCGCGGATACGGCGGCTGGTTAAAGACTCGGGTTTCGATGCGCCTCTTAGAACATGCTTCAGTGGATCGCAAATGCTTGTAGCGTGCTGACAGTGCCGCAATTGTCGGCCTAAGGCCAGGCAGGCACGAACCCCTCCCTATCCTCATACGGTGGGTTCTTGGTTGACCACTCGATAGACGTATCCTCTCTTTCCGCAACTTGCGACGGAACTAAATTTTCGTGGGCGACTTTCTCCGAGACTGGAGATTCGCAATGAAATTTCAAAGTAAGCCTCCCGCTGACCTGCGCACCACTCCACGGCGGTACAGCCGATCGAGGAGCCTCTGGGTCGAGTTCTTGTCTGTGGGTGTCGTCGCTGCCGTGGCGATATATGCGTGGGCCAGTTTCAATGGCGCGTGATCTCACACGTCGTGCTGCATGTTCGATCCTGCAGCAAACGAGCGCAAATACGCCTCAAGCCTTCATACCACGCATCAATGCAAGATCGTCGCGTCACCACATACCATTCGCGGGACTAACATCATTAAAATCCATCATCAGATTGGCAGGACTGTGCGCGTGTATTTCACCGATTTTCGGTGGGGTCGCCTATGCCGAAGACTTGTCCCGTGACGCAATCAATATGATCGATCTAGCATCGGTATCGGCCGAACAAATTGAACAGGACGGTAAGCGGCCCAATCCTGCGTTCGTTCGTCTGCAGGTATTACTTGATCGTGCTGGCGCGTCGCCTGGAGTTATTGACGGGTTGCCAGGCGAAAACGTCCGAAAGGCCATTGCGGGCTTCGAGCTTATGCGGGGCCTGCCAGTCGATGGGAAGCTTGACGCGGACATTGTCTCTCAGTTGAACGACGGACAGCATGTCATCGGGCCTTATATCATAGCGCCGGATGACAGTGCTGACATCGTACCCGAAATCCCAAAAGACTATGCTGATCAAGCCAAAATGGAGCACTTGGGCTACACCAGTGTTGCAGAAAAAACTGGCCGAGCGGTTTCACATGGATGTTAACCTGTTGCGTGCGCTCAATCCAACGGCCCAGTTCTTGCCAGGGGAGACGCTGGATGTAGCGGTGCTCGGCGCGCCGCGCACAGGAAACGTGAAGCGGATTGAGGCCCATCGCAAGGAAGGCCAGATTATTGCCTTCAACGAGGATGGCGCGGTGCTCGCCGTCTATCCCGCGACAATTGGCAGCGAAGATAATCCGTCTCCATCTGGCAAACATAAGGTCAACGGCGTCGCCCGCAATCCACCATACATTTACAACCCCAAGATCAACTTCCAACAGGGCAAGAATAAGAAGAAGCTCACGCTTCCTAGTGGCCCGAACAATCCTGTGGGAACCGTCTGGATCGATCTGTCCGAGCCGACCTACGGAATTCACGGTACTCCCGAGCCCTCGCTTATCGACAAAGCTGGCTCCCATGGGTGCGTTCGATTGACCAACTGGGACGTCGAAGAATTGAGCAGCATGGTGCGGCCGGGGGTCGTTGTCGATTTCGACAAGTGAACGCCACGCCAAAGATCAAAAGGTTGTCTGCTTGCGAAATCGGAGCGAGTGCGCAATGGAGAGTTCAGCATAGTTCGTGCAACTTTCTTTCTCGCCAGCCGTTTAGCAAACCGCGACCCTGATAAGCCGTCGCAGGCCCGCGGAGCTTCCTGCTCTTTGTTTACCCGACACGCGACGCAAGAAGGCAACATAGCTGGCGTCGGCGACCCCTCATATCTGCAACCGGAACCAATTCGGCATCGCAGCATTAAAGGGCAAGATCGATCGGAGAGCGCTATGAAGTCATTGATTGCACAACTTTTAACTGCTGCGGCTTTGCTAACAGTTTTAGCATGCGGGGCTATCGCTGCGGTATCTCTCGAACGCGAGCATGACGCTCACCCCTTTGACAATATGCAAGCGAGCCTTTGGACAAGCGTTCCGACCAAAATAGACCGGTCACGCCAGTCGTTGGAACGGTTGCCAGCGTTAGCAGCTGATGACACACCTGCGATCCACCCTTCTAAAGCCTCGCTGGTTGCAAACCTCCCTACGGCAACGACAGAGGGTCGTGGTCATGGTGAATTTGACGCCCAGATATTGGCGGACGATGCGCCCGCTAACGGTGATCAGTGC
This sequence comes from Hyphomicrobiales bacterium, assembly GCA_900472605.1. GTDB lineage: Bacteria > Pseudomonadota > Alphaproteobacteria > Rhizobiales > Rhizobiaceae > Rhizobium. The sequence continues at coordinate 26,453 of UCJD01000046.1, forward strand.
AGGTTGAAGTATCGTTCTTATCGAGCCGAGGACAACACCTACCAGCCCTTTGGTGGCGGGCCGCGCCGCTCTTGCCAAAGTGCTGCGGATAGATCACCTGCATTGATGCAACCGAGCCAACCCGACCAGTTCGCTGCGGACAGCTCTCTCCAGGATCATATTTCGTGGTGTCGCGCGCGCTACACCTCATATCGGGTGTCGGATGACACCTTCAAGCCATTGGGCGGCGCTGAGCGCCGTAGGTGTCAATCGCCGTTCGCATAATCAGAGTTGACGGCAACATCAGCCTCCAAAGGCTTTCTAGGAACGGCGCAAGCTGATGAGAATGGGTAAAATAGTTTCGACGATCGCAACAATTCTGGCCGTAACCACCGTTGCTGCCATCCTCACGCAACGCAGCCCCGCCACCGCTGTGAATGATGGCCAGCTTCTAGATGAAAGCCGCGGCAGAGATGCCGATATCCCCGAGGCCATTCCTCTCAGGGGCTTAAAAGATGTCATGTGGCGAGTGGTTCATCAAGTGTCCGAGGACCGCGTGACGCTGATCGCAGCCGGGGTGACGTTCTACCTCCTGCTTGGCTTATTTCCTGCAATCTCGGCCGTTGTCGCACTGTACGGATTGGTCGCTGATACCTCGACGATGGCCGAGCATCTGAGGGAGTTATCCGGCATGCTGCCGCCCGGGGCGTTCGACCTCATCGCCGAGCGGATCAGCAGTCTGTCAGAGAGCCGTAATTCAACACTTGGCCTGACCTTCTTCGCAAGCTTGAGCATTGCACTGTGGAGCACTCACAGCGCCACACTGGCGATCTTCGATGCCATGAACGTTGCCTACGATGAAACCGAAAAGCGTGGGCTAATCACACTGAACGTCGTTGGCTTGGCTTTCACTTTGTGTGCCATGGTATCGGCCGTGCTTATCATCGGCCTTGTTGCAATCATTCCCCTGGTCCTGTCCTACATCTGGTTGGACCGGTTCGAAGAGCAAATGGCACTCATTGTGCGCTGGCCGATCTTGTTTGTGATCGTCGCGATTGCGACGACGGCCATTTATCGGTTCGGCCCCAGCCGACAGCCAGCCAAGCTTCGCTGGCTGACTTGGGGTTCGGTCCTTGTGACGGTGTCCTGGTTTTCAATGTCGCTTGGCTTCTCGTTCTACCTCAAGCATTTTGCCAACTACGATGCGACGTACGGGACACTGGGGGCCCTTATCGGCTTCCTTGTCTGGATTTGGCTGTCGATCGTAATCCTCATTGTCGGCGGTGAGTTGAACGCCGAGCTCGAGCACCAGACCGCGAAAGACACCACCACTGGCACACCTCGTCCGATGGGGACCCGCGGTGCATATGTCGCAGACACGTTGGGTGCGCCTTCGGGACGCTAACGTCATTACCTACTTGAGCGCGATCCCTTTGGCCGACAACCCATCCTTCAGACGGTCGATGATGTCGTAGCGTGTCTCGGACCATTGAGTTGTTCGAGCCCAGTACTGCAGCGTGAGAACGGTCTTGTCTGCGGTGAGGTCGTTGGAGAAGACCCGAGGCTGAGGCTGCTTCTGGACGCGTTCGTCGGCGGTCACGATCGACAGAATCTCCATTTTAACGGCGTTGGCGTCTGTGTCGTTGCCGATGGCAACCGAAAGCTCCTGCCGACGATTAGATTCGCGACTATGGTTGGTGATGGGAGTGTTCCACAGCGTCGAGTTGGGAGCCATCAAATACAGACCGTCGGCTGTCTTCATCTCCGTGGCAAAAAGGCCGATCTCGACGATGAAGCCTTTCACGGTACCCGTTTCAATATATTCTCCGACCCGCAGCGGCCGCAGCACAAGCAGCATGATGCCCGCCGCAATGTTTTGAAGTGTGCCTTGGAGAGCCAGCCCAACCGCCAAGCCGGCTGCACCTAGGGCTGCGATAATGGACGCAGTCTGAACGCCAAACTGACCGAGTACCGTCACGAAAACTAGGATCAGAAGTCCATAGTGCAGTACGTTCTCGAAGAACCGAGCGAGCGTTTCGTCAATTCCGTGGATTCGGGATATGCCTTGATATGCCCATCGACTGACGATGCCAGACAGCATCCAGCCACCGACAAGCAGCACAAGGGCCCCGACGATCGAAAACCCGTATTGAACGGCGAGAGCGGTGGCCTGAGAAAATGCCGTGCGCGTGGCGACGATGACGTTAGCGGCTGGTGTTTCCATGGAGCTGGCCTTTGCTGTATGTAAGTCATGAGTTTTGAAACGACGGTGAGGCAGTTCTGGTGCGCGTGCGGCCAACTGAACTACGAAACCCGATTTCAGTTTTAGAATTCGGCGGTCCGCTCCAGCTAAATCATGATCTCGCCGCCCGTGACCGGAACAACGGCACCCGTCATGTAGCTCCCAAGATCCGAAGCCAGGAGCACATACGCGCCCGCGAGTTCGGCCGGCTGTCCGGCACGTCCCATCAGGGTTTGCTGACCGAAACTTGTCGTCTTTTCTGACGACATGGTAGACGGGATGAGGGGCGTCCAAATCGGACCGGGGGCAACGGCGTTGACGCGAATGCCCTTCTCGGCAACCATTTCAGCAAGACCCGCGGTGAAATTTGAAACTGCTCCCTTGGTCGAGGCATACGCAAGAAGGTGAGAGGACGGCTGCCGGGACTGGATCGACGTGGTGTTGATGATCGAGCTGCCTGGGCGCATGTAGGGGACAGCAGCCTTTGAAAGGAAGAAAGGCGCGTAGATATTTGTTCGGAATGTCTGGTCCCATTCCTCTGCAGAAATGTCCGATATGTCAGCATAGGTCCGCTGGAAGGCGGCATTGTTCACAAGTATGTCTATGGAGCCGAGTTCGCGAACGGTATGCTGAATGAGCTCTTTACAGTGGTCTTCGGAGGTGATGTCGCCAGGTGAAATCACGGCCCTGCGTCCCGCATCCCGAACCCAGCGAGCGGTATCTTCCGCGTCTTCGAATTCGTTCAAGAAGGAGATGACAACGTCGGCACCTTCTCGGGCGAACGCGACCGCAACAGCCTTGCCTATCCCAGAGTCCGCACCCGTGATCAGAGCGACCTTACCTTCAAGCCTTCGGTTTCCTTCGTACGAGTGTTCGCCATGGTCGGGGACAGGTTGCATTGCGGCTGTTTTGCCTGGCGGGTCCTGACGTTGCTCAGGATAGGGGGGCGTCGGGCGTTCTTCGGTCATCTTGTTCTCCTTTTGGATCAAGCAAGGTAAACCGAAGGGAGGGGTGCCAGTTCCGCCAGCCGAGCAAGTTTTTCCAGTCACAATCGGCCCATCCAAACGCTCAACCAGACAAAGGTGTTAGGATCAATGCCTGCCATGGCGTTTCAGGGGTCGGTGAAGGCCGTCGCCTGGATGTGAATGGTCTTGCCATCAGGATCATGTTGGAAGATCAGGCCGCCGGTTGCCGTGGAATGGCCTGGGACCTAGTCGATGACAGTTTCCGTGCTTTCCAATAAAGCGGTACCGTCGCGCACCTCACCACGAACCGTGACCTGCGACGCTGTCATATTGGCCCTATTACGCACTTCGATCTCTGCTGGTCGCGGGTTCCATCGACGTCCTAAATGACCACTCTGACAAAAGGCCAGATCATGACCGACGGGAGCCGTAGCGGCTAGCCGGCAGCGTGGTATCCGCCATAGATTCCGATACCAAGATAGAAGACGAAAGCAACGATCGCTATGCCTGCGCCGACCAATAGCGCAGCGCGTCCAAAGCGCAATTTCTGGCGATCTTCAGCAGGGCTGTCGGCCGATGGAGCGATAGCTGGATCGGAGTTGGGATTGCTCGACATCGTGATGTCCCTTTTGCTGTTTCGTTGTCTTGAACACAACAAGGGATCACAGCGCAAATTGTTCCTCGATTGCCGCGAGCTAACGCTGACCACAATTACACTACGGCGAGGCCAGAACAATGTGTGGAATGGGCCCCGATCTTCGATGACCACGGAGACCGTGGCCCGTGGCCCACCGCTACTTGGGGAGCGGGCCCCGGGGGTGGCGACGATCATCTCAAGCTCGTCGGCCTCCCTCATCGACTGTATGACTGTCAGCCGGCCGGAGTGCGAACGCTCGGCAACACTCAGCTCTTTGCCGAACATCGACAGGTCAAATCGCTACTCGCCACTGCTCATTGTCTAGGGCGCGCCACCGCCCGGCCAGTGCCTTCGGAAGTTTCCGTGAGGGAAATTGAGGCAAGTGCGACATCTACTACCCGTGCCAGAACTTCTCCGGCCGCAGGTTTGAGGACCCATTGACCTCCACGGGCATGATGCCGCTCAACGGTTGACAGATAGTCGTGCGAGTAGACCACAAAGGGCACTTGCCGCTCCCTAAGAATTTCAAACACTTCGCGACATCTGCCGTCGGTCAGTTGAGGATCGACGATGGCTATAACGGGCGTATTCGTCTTCAGCCAAGTCAGCGCATATTGGCAGTTTCCGCCAAGATGCAAATTACGGAAGCCCGCCCGCCGTAGGACCTCTTCCACCTCGTTCGCTACCAAAAGGTCATTTTCAAGGATCAATACTTCGATTTCCGACGACATGGGTGCGTCCGTCAATCTGTTGTGGTTACGAGACTTCGTTTGGGGCAGAAGTGAGCTCCACGATCTTGACAAGCGGAGGGATCACGAAGTCGCACCTTTGCGGGTCCTCAATGAACTGTTCGCTAGCTCCGATGTTCCACGACACGGCACGATTACCCGTGACTGACTGGATGTCTACCGAGGCTTGATGCAGAAAGAGGCAGAGGCGTCAAAGGGTCCTTTCACCTTTGGGGAATGTTTCTGATGTTGGCGCCTCGCTTCCCGACGATTAAGTCGACCAGGCAGACTTGGGTTCGCACATCCTCACACGGCGCTGCTTTGGCGTACCTCGTGGAGAAACGGAACCAATTGCAGCCGCATGGGTTCGGGTTTAAAGGAATAGGAGGAGTGCAAGTGCAAAATCTTATCAGAGCAGCCTTCATAGGTACTTTGGCCTTGTCGAGTGTTTCGATTTCTGGCCTTCCCGCTATGTCACAGGACCTGGAATTTCGAGTTGGCCCCGGTGGGGTAGACGTTCGAAATCGCGATCGCGATCGATATCCCGATCAATATGAAGGCGGTCGGGACAGACGTCGCGGAGAGTGCACTCCAGACGATGCCCTTGACGCCGCCAGGGACTCAGGTCTGCGCCGCGCAAGAATCGCGCGCGTCACACCGCGTAACGTCGTTGTGGAAGGTTTCACACGCCGCGGACCCGATCGCATCGTATTCGCAAACGTGCGCGGTTGTCCTGAAGTCTGAAAATCGACAGGCGTCCCTAGATGGGACGCCTGTCGCCCGGATGGGACTCGTGCAAAACTGCTGATCTCGATAGGGCTTGTTTAGGAACGCCACGTTTTGTGCCAGGTCACGTTCTCGCGAGCGAACAAGACCTGAGGTGATGAAAACCTTCGTCTGCGGCCGATCGCTCGCCTTCAAAGAAACAGACCAACAGACATTGAGCAGTGAGATGGCCGCCGCCTGAAGCACGCGATGGTTGGCGATTGCCACGCAGGCACTCCGATCCGTGACCGAGCGGGAATACTTTCGAAGTTTTGAGAAGCGCTTGTTCGCGCTCGGAAGGGCACACGATGGTTTGGTCCATGACAATGGTGTAGCGACAATCCACGCGATTGCCGACAGGATTCGGCGTGCCCCCGGCAAAACCGGATGGCCTGGGAATCGCAGGCCCTGATATTTCTCTCGTCCGCGCGGCGCGCTTCGATGGGTCGTTTACTCGAACTTGCCTCGAGAGTTGACGTTACCGGAGCCGGGAGTGTTTTTCCCGGAGTCCTACGACACTGAGTGGTTGATCGGTAAGCTCGTCGAGTTGCGCTCACATCATTGAGCTGCCGTGCCACACGCTATCAAGGCCGATGCGGCCGATGGCGAAAGTAGGCAGATGAGGCTGACATCGAGAACCCTTCAATATTGTCCTCTCGGTGTACCGAACACTTCGCTATGTCAAATTGAGCAGCATCAGTTTAAATTGAGAGTATACTATCTGGTATCGGCCTCATTTACGATGGTCGTGGTCGCTTGGGAGTGTTTTTTGCTTCTGCCGGTCAGACGGAGGAGCACCCAGATGCTGTTATCCCTTTTGTACCTTGAAGATTCCGAAATCGAACTCGTCACGTTGGCTGTTCACGAATGGTGCCGCTTGCATCTTTGCGACGTTGATAGCAGCGAGGGACGCAGAGCGCTCACGATGGCAATCGATCTGGTTCAGTCGAGGCACTCCGAGAGATCACTGCTCCCGGAACTCACCGGATGCCTTGCTCCGCCCAGCGACATGGCAGCATGCATAGTCAAAGACATCAGTCAGGATATGTCCCGAGCTGTATGAAATCCATTTTCTTGATCGGCAACTATTAAATAGCGAGCCGGTAATTGAGCGTCTAACACGAGCATGATTCGAAGGCGTTCAGCTCGCTTCGGGGGAACCCACTGGCGCAATGTGCATTGTCCTCCGACAGCAAGAGGAGGCAATTCGATGCAGGTTCTCGCTACACAAGTTAGCAATTCCGCAAATGGAACGGTAACCGTAGAATTTAAAGGCGAAGGTAGCGAACTGGTATCCGTCACAATGGCGGACGGCGAGGGTAGCCTTGGTGGCGACCATGCTGTCCTTCGCGCAAAGGAGATCATGGTTCAGTTGACAGCGTTCGGAGAAGCCAGCTCCACGGGACGCACAGCGCCGATTGGCATGTTGACCCCGGCAGACATCCATTCGGATGCGGAACCAATCCCAAGTGCCACGCCCGGCTCTCATATCCGCGCGGACTAGTTATGGGAATAATCGGTGAATGAGGTCCTGAATGGCTACGAGTTCGGTAAAGTTTCGGCGTGATCCGGGCTACAAGCGCTACCAAGGGGGCGCTGGAACACAGAGGCATGGAGAAGCGGCGTCCTCCGATGATCTCCGTCGCTTGAGAAGGATTTCCACCGTCGCATCACTCATGGATACGGCTTTAGGAATTCCGTTCACGCGCTTCCGCGTGGGCGCGGATTCGGTGTTGGGCCTTATCCCGGGGATAGGTGACGCTGCCGGGGCGCTAGTAAGCCTTTATCTTGTCAACGAGGCTCGTCGTCTAGGGGTTCCGAAAGAGAAGCTGGCAAGAATGATGGCTAACGTGGGCATCGACTTCGTGGGAGGCGCAGTTCCATTGCTCGGCGACCTGTTCGATGTGTACTTCAAGTCAAATAAACGCAACGTAGACTTGGTGCTTGACCACTTTGGGATGTCCCGCGACGAGCTGAAGCGGAAGGGCCGGCGAAATCGAGAAAAGGAATGATCCGATGACACTGAAGGCGATCGCACTGAACGGTACGTTAGACTCAGCAGCGGTTAGCCGTCGTATACTGACCGGATGCTTGATATGATCGCTGAAGCGCTTCGCAATAATCGGGTTGAGGTCGAAACGATCCGTCTAGCGTACCATGATATCGACCCGAGCGTTGGAACCCTTGTCTGACTTGGCCAGCCGACGTCCGTCGCGGAACGCGCTTTGGAACGAAGGGTCTCGCTCCGCAATCGGTCGAGAGGCCACAACGCGCTTAGGTACGGAAAAGCCGAACCCTGCATTGGTACCCTCCCAGCATCTAACGTCTTGCCAAATGCCACAATCGCATCAGTTCGATGGGCGCGGAAATACCTGCTCCCAGCACGAACGGGTCTTTTGATCCCGATGCAATTGGACCCGTTTCCTTGACAGGAAGACCATGTCCCATGCCGGTCACCGAATAAAACGAAACCCGGCTTGCGCTGACAGTGCTCCATGTAGACAACTCGCCCCACGCCTTCGTCTCACTCCGGCCAGCGCTTCGCTTGACATCGTGCGCTTCAACCCATTGATCAACGCAGGCCAGCGCGTTTGCCGGATTGACCGTGCGATCTGCCGTCCCCTGCCAGATGCTGATGGGCGGCCAGGCCCGTTGGCCAGGAGAAATTTCTTGAATCCTGGCGCCCCAACCATCCTTAGGCGTTGACGCGCCAGATGTCATCGCGCGCAACGCCGACATCGCGTCGCGCACAGCGCCAACCGGCATTCCAGCCACAATCGCGGCACCTGCGAACGTGTCCGGATAATTGGCGACCAGGGCACCTGTCATCGCTCCGCCGGCAGATAGACCGACGACGTAAACGCGCGATCGATCGGCACGATGCCGTTTCAGGGCATAGTCAATCATCTGCTTGATGGACAGCAACTCGCCGCGATCACGAGCGACCTCGCTCGGACGGAACCAGTTGAAGCATCGTTGAGGGTTATTCGAATGGGTCTGCTGCGGATAGAGCACGATGAACCCACGATCCTTCGCTAGCTTCGAAAAGCCGCTGGCGGCGTCCAGGCTCTCCGGAGTCTGCCGGCAGCCGTGAAGCACAATCACCATGGCTGGTTTGCGCGGCAGGTTGGTAGGCACGTAGGACTTCATCACAAGGCGGCCGGGATTGCTGCCGAAAGCCTGGACCAACTGGAGTGTCGGTCGCTGCTCCTTAGACGGTTTGCGCCGGACCGGGCTCCATGCCTTCTCTAGCGAGCCTACAGCCTTGCGCTGCATCTTCAACAATCGCGTCAGCGATCTGGTGAAGCCGAGCTTCAAAGGACCATGTCCTCAAGCTTGGAGAGCAGCGCTTTCAAGCCCGGCTGCGCCGCATCGCGGATCGCGACTTTCAGGGGGAACCATTTCTGTTTTCGCGTGCCCTTCTCGGGGAAGTCGGTTTCTGCCTGAGCGACAAGAAGCAGATGGACACTGACGTGGTAGTGATCCGGCGAGCTGTCTTTGCGGTAGCTGAACGAACCGAAGACCGTCGTCTCGATGTCCCCGACGACCCCTGCTTCCTCGAAGGATTCCCGCCTTGCTGCCTGGGCGGTGGTCTCGCCGGGATCGAGATGGCCCTTTGGTACGCCCCATCGGCCATTCCGACGGCTTCCCACGAGCAGGATGCAGATCTGCCCGCTTCCGTTTCTTCGGTAGCAGATCGCGCCGGCTTGCTGGATGGCGCGGGCAGTTGTGATCGTCGAGTTGGATTGTTCGTAAGAGAGCATGGCTGCTTTCGATTTCTTCCCATATTTCATCAGATCGATGTAACACCGAACTATGACAGTCTAGTCCGCGTTGAACTGGTTCCTCTAACAGCCGGAGTTCACCTTGTCGTCCGAAACCGAAATCAAACTCGACCTGTCACAGGAAGCCCTCCACACCCTTGTTGGTTCCGATCTTTTAGGGGAACCCGACAAGGTCCTCGATCAGCGATCCACTTATTTCGATACCGCTGACCGCAGACTGTGGAAGGAAGGCTACACCTTGCGGATCAGGCAGGTCGGCGACACCAGGACGCAGACCGTGAAAGCGACAGGCCCAAGCCGATCGCTGTTTGCGCGGTCCGAATGGGAAACGTCACTCGAGGGCGACGAACCCGTTCTCGATCACACGAGCCCGCTGATTGGAGAGTTCGGTGGCCATCTGAAGCTCGAACCCGTGTTCGACGTCGTGATCGCAAGGCGGCTGTGGAAGATGGTGGAGAACGGCTCGCGCATAGAGGTGGTCGTTGATGAAGGTGACGCCATTTCGGGTGAACGCCGTTCTCCGATCAGGGAGATCGAGATCGAACTGAAGGAGGGAAACCCCAGAGACTTGTTCATCTTCGCTCGCAAGATCGATGCCGTGACCAGCTTCCGGTTCGGCGTGCGATCGAAGGCCGAGCGTGGGTTTGTCCTCGCCGAGGCTCAGAAGACAGTGTTGAAGGCCGAGCCAGTCTACTTGGAGCGGAGCATGAATGCCGCTGCGGCATTCAAGGCGATTGCGCTCTCATGCGTCCGCCAGTTCAGGGTCAACGAAGATATCCTCCTTCAGCGCCGGAACCCGGAAGCGCTTCATCAGACAAGGGTGGCGTTGCGCCGCCTGCGATCCGCCGTTTCGTTGTTCAAGAGTGTCCTGCCGGGGGAAGAGCCGGAAAGATTGAACCATGAACTGCAGTGGCTCGCCGCAATCCTTGGCGAGGCACGCAATGTCGACGTTCTTCAGGCGAAGGCATCCGACGCCGATCTCGTCTCCAAGCTCAAAACGGCGCGCACCGCCACCTATCGCGATGCCATCGATGCCTTAGAATCATCACGCGCGCGCGCCCTGATGCTTGATCTCGTCAATTGGTTGGAATGTGGCGACTATCTTCCCGGTAATGGCGCGGTATCGACGGATGTACCCAGCGGGCAGGACTTTGCCGTAAGCGTGCTGGAGAAGCAACGCAAGCGCATGAAGAAGGATGGCAGCGCGCTCGCCAAGGCCGACGACGAGCATAGGCATGACGTTCGCAAGGATGCGAAGAAGCTTCGATATGCCGCCGAGTTCTTCGCGTCGCTCTTCGACGACAAGCGCAGCGCGCGACGGCACAAGAAATTTCTGGCTGCCATGGAGGTGCTGCAGGACGAACTGGGTGCGCTGAACGATCTCGCGACGGGCCCAGAAGTGCTGGAGAAGCATGGCCTTGCCGACCACCCCGCCAGGGACACCCTTGTCTCCCATCGCGACAAGGCAGGATTGGTGGCAAAGGCACAAGCAGCAGTTGACGAAGTCCTGGATACAAAGCGCTTCTGGAGATAGGTGCAGCCGATCAGCCTTGTCCACTGTCAAAAAACATTCACAAACAAAAGGTCGCTTGCCGCCGATCCGCTGGGATATTGTCGCCGCGCGGAGGGCGTCGATGAAAGAGAAGACAAGGGCTGAGATAGCTAGGATTGCAGAGACGGTCGAACGGCTCGCCAAGCCCGGCATGAAGCCGAAAGACCTCGTCGTCGCCGTGCGGAAGGAACATCCGCACGCCACGAAGAGAGAAGTTGCGAGGGCAGCGTTCTATGCCGTGATCCTCGCCTCCGAACAAGATTCCAATCGCATGACCGAGCTTCATCATATTGCCGTCGATACGCGAAACAGTGACGACGATACCTCGCTTGATGTTCATTGAAGCGGCGATGAAGTGGAACTCCGATCTCCTCCGTTTGTTTTGCGTTTAGATCGGCGGGGAACAAATGGACAAAACAGCAAGCGATCCGCAGCAGCCGCCCCAAGCGCAATCTCAACAGATTGGGGCCCTATGCATGCGGTCTCAGGCCGATGGCCCCGAAGTGCTGATGATCACCACGCGCCAAACAAGACGCTGGATGATCCCGAAAGGCTGGCCTATCGATGGCCTCAGCCCGCAGGAGGTCGCCGAGCGCGAGGCGTGGGAAGAGGCTGGGGTGATCGGCAAGGTCAAGCGGAAGCCGTTCGGCGAGTTCCGCTACGTGAAAAAATTACCGGACGGCCGCGAGATTGAGCCATTGGTTTCCGTATATCTTATCAAGGTGCGGCGGCGTAAAAAGCAGTTTCCAGAGATGGCGGAACGCAATGCCACTTGGATGAAGCCTGCCGAGGCAGCCCGGCATGTCCGCGAACCCGAGCTGCGAAAGCTACTGCTTGCAGTTGGCCGACGCTTTGGCAGCCACCACGAACTCTCGCTGGCTTGAGCCTCAAGCCTTCGTGACCGACTTCGTCGTGTACATGCATCGCCGGCGGGAGTAAAAGTATCGCTGCCCGTTGAAACCCCGAGGAATTGCGATGCTGCAAGACGCTCTGGAAGCCACGACGCCACCGTTGAAGATCGACATCCAGGATGTCGAGCAAGCCGGGACGATTTGCATATCTCGATCGGACGGCAAGCACCGCGCGTTCTTCTCGTCTCCAGCCGCCGCAACGGTGGTTGGGGTCTTCCGAAAGGCCACGTCGAACCGGGCGAAACATCCCAAGGGGCTGCCGCGCGGGAGGCCTATGAGGAGGCCGGCGTTATTGGCGCGATCTCGTCTCAGCCTATGGGCAGTTACACTTATTTCAAAGATTGGCGGGCCAAACGCTACCAGGTGACGGTCTACGCCCTTGAGGTTAAATCCGCTGTCGACGATTTTCCGGATAAGGATGAGCGGAAATCCCGCTGGTTTAGCGCTTACCAGGTCGCCGATGTGGTTGGACAGCCGGGTTTGAAAGCGCTGCTCGCGAAGCTCCAATTTTAGATGGAGTGATCGGGCACCGAGCTGGTGGCTGAGCTTGGCTTTTTACGACGTTGTTCGAAGACGCTTCAGGTTGCTCATTCGCGCTACGTAGACCGGGGGCAGAGGAGAAGGGCTCTTCTAATCAAAGCCACCTCGCTCGACACCCGATCGCCATCCGAGAAGTTTGCTTTCCACACCAAGAGGACCACGAACGTGACGGAAGTTCCAAAAACTGGTTCGCGTGGCGCACCAGGGCGACCAGGTAAACCAGGTAACGGGCCCAACCCTGGAAAAGGCGGATCAGGCGGTTCTGGTGGAAAGCCGGGTGCACCGGGAAAGGGCGACAGCAAAGGAGCGTGACACCGGATGCGCTCCTCGAAAATCTGGTCGTTGGTGGGGTTGTTTGCCGAAAGCCATCGGTTAATCTGAGGAAAGCACGTCTGATTCCGTACCGTTCAAAGCTTGGAGGAAGTCTTGGATCAACAAGGAAACGAGCATTTCTGGCAGGACGAGCCGATCGAATTCCTACTTTTATCGTCAGCCCTGTCAGGCGCGATCATTGTCTCACTGGTGGCAACGATCTTAGGTCTGCTGTCCTAACCCTCTTTGAAGCCTTCGTTCGAAATGTCTCAGCTCGGGCACCCTGCTTCGCCCCAATAGCTCTACCGCTTGGGCTTGTCGCAGATGAACGGCAGATGAACAAAATCGGGCGTTGAACGTTACTAGGTAAAGGAAAGCGTCATGTTCCAGCCTAGCGCAGTAAGCTTCTCTACCTCGATCGCATCGTTCGCAGGCCTGTCCGCTGTATTGTCCTCCACTCTGGCCTACTCAGTAGAGCTGTGCGATGCCAAAATAACTGTTGTCGACGATTGCGGCTTTATCGTCTTGGAGGGCGAAGCACCCCTTGCGTCCTTGGCACGTATTTCGGAAATCGCAGCGAGTATCGTTGGATCGAAATTTTGCAACCTGATCAGACCCGTCTAGGGTCTTTGAGACGTTTACTTGCATATGGTGTCGCCAAGTTGCAACCAAACCGGGTAACAACGACCAGGGCCGTTAAAAAGGGTCACAAGAAGGGTAAGTGTCAAAAGGCGGCGACTTGATCAACTTGGACCTCCCTATCCTTTCGGTCCAGGTCCTAGTCTTGTGCGATGCCGGCGCGTGCGGCCTTTGGCGGCTAACAGGACATAGACGTCGCTCCACAGCCGGCTTAAGCGGTTGATCACGCGTTCATCTTCACCCTGACCGATGCCATCGACTACCTTGACTTCCAATGCTCTTTGACGCTGTGGTCAGGACAATTGGTGATGGGTCTGTTCCGGGCGAAGATCATAGCAGGCTGCGTGAGAAGTATCCTCAGACCTACATCTCGACCTTTTCATTGTTGCCCATGTCAGGCTTTGTACTGCTCAGCGCTGCTGCCGCCATCTTGATATAACTTACAATCGTACCGGGGCTATCCCAGTACTCCGCAAACGAAGGAGTGACCTTCAAAACGCGAATTGAGGGATCGTCCGGGCTTTCCCACCATGCCTTCGCGGGAGTGGACCATAGCTCCTTGATGCGATCGCGGTCGTTGTTGATTTCCGCCGATCCGCTTACGGAAACATACTTCTGTCCCTTGCTATCGGCGAACGCCAAGCAGACCTGCGGCTCTTGTGCAATCTCTTCGTCCTTGTGCCCGTTCACATCGGTGAGAAAATAAAACGCGCTTTCCAGTCGCTCGGCATGCGCGGCCATGGGGCGTGCGCGCAGTTCTCCGGATGCTTTGGTGGTAAGCATGCAGAAACCAATTTTCTCAGCGAGATTCCAGATCGTGTCGACGTCATTGGTATCTGTCATGATTAACTCCAGAATTTTCGAACTAACGGCTGGCGAGGGGCTAAGTTCCTAATCTGCTCGGTCGGCTACTGCCAAGTTTGGCAGCAAAAGAGCCTCGCACAGTGCGAGGCTCGGGGTATGATGAACATGCTGCCCCTACTTGCACGTATTTGCGGGGTCGGTCGCGGTAGCGTTGTTATTGTCGGATGGGTTTTTGGTTCCGCCTGCTTCGCGCCGCGCGCAGTCGTTGGCGTCACCGCCAGATGCGCCAGAATTCTGGCCGTTCATGTTCGTATTGTTGTTGGTTGCGCTGCCCCCGTTGTTGCCCGTGTTTTGACCGTTGTTGCTATTGCCAGAGTTCTGGCCGTTGTTGCCGGACGTGCCGGTCCCGGTACCGCTCGACGTCCCCGCGTCGCCCGAGCCCCCTGTCCCTCCACCTGATCCACCAGACGACTGCGCGACGGCCGATGTGGCCAAACCAAGTGACAGGACTGATACGGCCAATATTTTCGTGAACATGTTGTCTCCTCCTTTGAGTGTCTCACCAATAGCCAACCTATGTAGAGGGTCATTGTTCCACTAAGCCGACGAAACACGGTAAAGAAGCGAGGGATGGAGAGCGGGACAGATTTTGTCAGGCCAATGTGAGATCGGTCGTTCAATACCCAGTGACGCTGACGTCATGGCATATCAAGATGTGACGCCGGATATGCTACGGCTTGTAGTCGACGACGGGAGTTCCGCACCGTGGATGACAGGTAAGGCCAACGATAACGGGAGGTTGCTAGCACGTCTCGATGTCGATAATGCATACCTGTGATGCACTTCTGTCAGGAATCTCAAGCTTGAACGCGCCACAGGACGCGCTAATTGGCGAAGAGTTGTTGTTTCCGACGAATTCCATGGAGGTCAGGAAATCGTCGTCGAAGCATGGTGAAGGTCGGGCGGGAGAAATCGTCCCGACCTTTTGCTTTGATGTCGGGAGCACGTTCAGGGAGACCGCCAAGCATGTCTGAAGATTTGAAGCCCTTTTTAATGACGCCGGAGCAGGTGACCGCGGTTCTCATGCAATTCGGCGCCACTCTTGAGGGCTTTGCTCATCAACTGTCCAGCGACAGGGAGGCACTGGCAAGGCTGGTTGCAAACGCCGCAGTATCAATCAGGGAACTGGCTGGCGAGATAGGTGAGGGTGACGAGGATGTGGCAGCCGAGATCATCACATCTACGGCTCGCTTGGTTAGTGCGGTTCGCAAGGTCGTCAACGGTTCAGGGTCCAGGTGTACCATCCATTGATGAGTTTTTGATGGTAGGGGATCCGATGAGTGGCCCTCAGATGGAAGGCTGCCAACCAATTTCGGTAGCCGTCATCCGTCCCGCTGCGAGCACCAATCACCCGGACTTTTCCGCATTTCCGTGGATGTTGAATTCGACCGTGCCCACCTGACATCCACTCTCGCACACCCGCCAGCGCTCGCTGGGATCTAAGTGATCGACAAATGTGCCCCTCGGAATCGCAGCAACAGGCGCAGGAGTTTGCGTCTCACCCTTATCCTCTTAAAGATTTTTATCGGTCAAGTGGGCGGTTCTCGATCGACCCATCGAGACGCGCATCACTGGTGCCGGGCGAACCAAGGCGCCCGGTATCATGGACGACTGCACGATCTTTTTAAGGCGCTAAACAGATGGACTCGGGCCGCACCCGAGATGCCCATGACGAGGAGCTCAAGAACCAAATGCGTAGATGGCATGCGACTGCTGTGCGTGGGTCATGCCCTGCGGTCATCAGTCTCAACCCACCGGAAGGCGGACTTAGCGTAGTCAGTCATCCAGTCCTAGTCTTTGGAAGAGCTCTCCCGGTGCACCGTATCTATGTAACTGGTCCCGCATCAAGCGCCGCATGCGCGAGCGCTGGCCTGATTCTTTGGCCCATACGTTGATCTCCTGCCGCGGATCGATACGACGATTGTAGAGCAATGGCTCGCTGTCCAGGGCCCGACGATTACCCGGGCCATCAGGCGAAATCGGGATCTTCCACTGAGGCATTGAAACGCCTGGAATGTAGTTCCCATGGGCGATCGCTCGGTCCTGTGGTTCTATTGTCGTCGGGATCATCGTGGAGTACGCATGGAGCGGTCTCGTGCGGTCCGGTGGCTGGATAAGTGTCCATTCTCCATCGGTGCAGCAGATGCCCTGGCCGAAGGTTCCGTAGATGACCGTTTCGCGAGCTTGCGACGCGTCGCCCTTCAGCAGCGGTACGAAGGAAAGCGAATGCGATTGTGCAGGGCGGGCGACGCCCGCCATTTCAAGAACCGAAGCGAAGATATCAACGGTCGAGGTCAATGACGTGACGCTGTCGTTGTTTCCCTGAAAGTCAGGATGCCAGACCAATAGTGGGATATTCGCGTGGCTGTCGAAGTGTGGGAACTGTTTGCCATAGCCACCACGCTCACCGAGATCATGACCGTGATCCGTGGTGACGATAACGGCTGTATCTCTCCAAAGATCGAGGTCATCAAGCGTCTTTAACAGCTTGCCGAACCAACGATCGGTCATCGTGAGTTTTGCGCCGTACTGTGACCGGACGAAAGCAAGTTCCTCGTCCGACGCCTGCTCGAAGAACTCCGCCTGACGCGCGGCATCCTGATATGGTGGCCACAGTGTGAAACGGTCCCGTGCAGAGGCATCACCATACAGAGATGCATACGGTTCTGGCACGTCGAACGGCTCATGGACGTCAAACGATTCCACTTGAAGGAAGAACGGGTTCGCTGCCTTGGGCTTCCTCAACCAATCGGCGGCGGCCGTCATGACCTTCGCAGGAAAGAAGTCGGTTTCATCTTTGAATTGGCGAATGTTGGAATAATATCTGTGCCCGTACCCCGGCCGCCATTTTTCGATGTTCCTGACCCAGTTAGGAAGCTCGTCGTCAGGCACCAGCGGTTCCCAGAAGTCCAATTCATGACCGCGGATGAACTCGGCCCCCTGGAAGCTCTGAATGTAGCCGTTCGCGGACTCCTCCCAGTAGTGGTAGTGGTCAGTGACGATCGCCGTCGTGTAGCCTGCCGCCTCCAGCAGTTTGGGAAGACGAAGATCGAAGGGTTCAAGCGGGCCCCACGGCCGCCACTGCATACCACTGAATCCCGCGAAAATCTCGCGCCTCGCCGGCATGCATGGAAGGCTTCCGACGAAGTGATTGTCGAAGCGCCGCGCTCGCTTCGCGAATGCTTCGATGTTTGGCGTCGCGAACTCTGTGCCGCCATAGGCAGATAGAGCGCTGCGGTTGACGCTATCGATCAGCACGAGAATGATATTCATGACATACCTTCAATGAGATTGAGGCGACGGATCGCTATAGTTTAACTGCCCCGGCCGCTAGGTCGGAGACGAGCTTTCGCTGCAGGAACATGAAGAGGATTAGCGTTGGCAGGGTGGATATGACCGAGGCGGTCATGACCAGGTTCCACTGGGTCGTGTATTCGCCGAAAAAGCCGGCGAGCCCGACAGGAACTGTCTTTTTCTCGTCGGATGTCATCAGGGTAAGGGCGAAGAGGAACTCATCCCAAGCCGAAACGAACGCGTTGACTGCAACGGTCACGACGCCAGGCCAGGCGATCGGCAGGATCACCTTGAAGATGATCTGGATCGTCGACGCGCCGTCGAGCTTGGCGGCCTCATCCAAGTCTTGCGGTATCGTATCCAGATAACCCAGAAGCAGGTAGATCGCAAATGGCAGGTTCATCGCGGTGTAGGACAGAACGAGGCTGATCGGGTTGTCGATAAGCCCGAGCTTGAGAAACATCGAGTAGAGTGGAGTGATCAGGATCACATAGGGAAAGAGCTGGGTACAAACGACCAGCAGGAGGAGCAGACCGCGCCCCTTGAAGTTCCGATTACGGGAGAACCCATAGGCTGCGATCAGAGAGATGGTGATCGCCGCGATCGTGGAAATCGAACAGATGATGATACTGTTCTTGAGATAGGCTCCGAAAGGCGAGTTCTCGAGCAGCGCATAGTAGTTGTCGAGCGTGACCGTCGTGAACAGGCGGAACGTCCGTGTGAAGATTTCGCGATCGGGGCGAAAGGAAATGAGCACCACCCAGATGAAGGGGAAGGCTAGAACCAGGAGCACGCCGATCCCGAAGACCACCGTAGCCAGGTCCTTTGCTAGCCGGCCACGCGCGCGGTGATTGCTCTGTGTCTGCATCACGCCGGCTCCTTGCCCTTGCGGGACAGAACGGCCAGATAGCCAAGAGCAAAGATGAACATGATGATGCTCATCAATACGCCGATCGCTGCACCTTCGCCGACGCGATAGTCCACGAACGATACCGTGTACATCTTGGTCGCCAGGACTTGCGTGTAATCACCGGGACCGCCGCGGGTTGCCAGCCACACATAGACGAAATTGTTGAAGGTCCAGATCGTTGTCAGGAGCGCCACGATCGCAATGACCGGCTTTAGCATGGGTAGAACGATGCGCGCATGAATTTGAAATTCGGACGCCCCATCGATACGCGCGGACTCCTTGAGCTCCTTGGGTATCGACTGCAGCGCTGCGAGGAACGTTATGACCACGAACGGCAGCTCGCGCCAGATCAGCATCGCGTCGATCGCAGCCCAGACCGTCGAGGTCCTCGAAAGGAACGGTATGCCTCGTTCGATGAGGCCGAGCGACAAAAGCAACTGGTTGACCGCGCCGTAGCGAGGATCGAGAAGCCATTTCCACGCTGCGACAGCGACGACGGGCGGTGTTACGAACGGGATTAGAACAAGAGAACGAACGAGCCATCCGAGCTGCCAGCGTTTGAAGACGTCTGCATTCAAAAGGATCGCCAGGCCCAGTCCGAACAGGAGACGGAGCACGACCGTGATCAGCGTTTGCATCACGGCAGTGTTGAAAAAGGCCTCTGCCAGACCGCCACCCGTCAAAACAGCGACGAAGTTGGCAAACCCGACCCACTCGTTCGATTGCCCCAGATCGAAAAGGCTTACGTTCTGGAAGCTGAGAGCGATGTTATAGAGGGCAGGGCCTGCGAAGAAGAATGCCAGAACGAGTATCGCAGGCAGCGCCAAGGCATACGGCTCAAGTGACGGAGGGAGAAACGCCCCCGTCCTCCTTCCCATCGATTGCCCGCGGCCCGACGCGAGAACGGTCATGACTCAGCCCTTGCCACGTGCAAGGAGCTCGTTGAGCTGCTGAATGATCGCCGTGGCAGCTTCTTCCGGATTTCGTTGACCAGAGAATACGGCTCCGAACTCGCGGTTTACCAGCGCAGTCATACTCGAGACGGGAATAGGCGACGAAATGTAACGTTCGAACGTCTGCGCTACGGGCAACATCTCGACATAACCCTTCTCGGAGGCCGGGAAATCCAGCTTCGCGATAAGTGACTTCTGAGCGGGATACTGATTGTAGGTTTTGAATGTCTCAGGGCCTGTCAGATATTGAATGAACTCCCACGCTTCCTTGGGATGCTTGCTGTTTGGGTTGATGCCGAGCGCGCGGCCACCGAGATGTGAAATCCGTTTGGCGGTTCCCTTAGGGATCGGTGCCGTCATCAGCGGGGTCTCGGACTGCTTTTCGGCTGCCCGGAACGTCTGCGGCGGGAAGAACGTGATTGCGCAGTCGCCACGGCCAAGGCCGCCAACCAGCTCAGGATCACCCCAGGCGTTGACTGTGATCAGGTTCTCCGGCGCCGTACCGTCCACGAAGAACTTGTTGAAGTATGCGATCGTCCTTGTGAGCTCTTCCGGAGTGACCGAAACCTTCCATTTTCCAGTGCTGTCCTGGTCGACAAAAGTCGAGCCGTTGCTCCACAGGTAATAGTTTGCGAGAATCCACATGCCACTGTCGGGAGAACTGCCTGCGGGGAAGCAGAAGCCATACTGGTCGGCGTTTCCGCCGCCCGCTTCCGATAGCTTTTTCGATGCGTCGGCAAGGGCCTCCCATGTGTCGGGGAAGTTCGCGACACCAGCGGCCTTCAACAAGTCAGGACGATACGCCATTGAAAAAGTGTCTGCCGTCCAAGGCACGCCGAATACCTTCCCGTCGAGCGTTGCAAGCTCTAGCGCAAGAAAGTCTTTGATCCCAGCGCCCGGGCTCTTCCCGGCGATCAACGGATCGAGCTGGAGTAGAAGCTTGGACTTGGCGAGATCTCGCGTCCATACAAACGCGAGCTGCTGCACGTCGGGACCTGCGCCGGCTGGAACTTCGCGCGCGAGCTGAGCCAGTGTATCTCCACCCGTCATAGTTTGCAGCTTGACCTGAACGTCTGGATGACTGGCATTCCATGCATCCACGGCAGCGATCAGACCCTGGATTTCGGTTGGAGGATCGAACTGGCGAAATGTAAGTTCGACTTTTTCCTGTGCGCTTGCCCACGACGGCAGCATCACGCTCAGCGCGGTGGAACAGAAAACCATGGCTATGCGATTTTTGAGCATATGCTTCCTCCCAGATCTCTGGCTCATGCTCTTGCAGTTTCATCAATCACATCCGGGCAAAGCCATTGTGAGATCAACAGCAGACGAAATTACGGAGCATTATCAGGTTCTTATTAGATTTGCTGCGGTTGCGAATAGTCTACTTATTGTGTGTAGAATATAGCGAGACTGGTTTCCGTCAAATGCAAACATGCTATATGTTATGCATAAATTGCATGGGGGACGATGCGTGAAAGAGCTTAGACAGTTTGTCGAGGTCGCAAATCAGCGATCAATCTCGAGCGCAGCGAAACGGCTGAATATTTCACAACCAGCCCTTTCGCGAGCGATCCGCCAACTCGAAGATAGCTATGGTGTGCCGCTGTTTACGCGGACTGGGGCAGGGGTCGAACTGAGCGCTTATGGCTCTGCTCTCTACAGCAGAGCTGTTCGTATTCTTCCTGCCCTGGACGAGGCCCGCGACGAGATTGAGCACCTGCAGGGTCGCGCGAAGGCTGTCATCCGTATAGCCACAGGTGACCTATGGGGTTTGGTGATCCTTCCCCGGATTATCCAGGTGTTCAGCAAAACACACCCAGACGTTCTCGTAGAGGTGAAGATCGCAGACGATGGAAGTCGTTTCGAAGGTCTTCGGCGCGGCGTGTACGATCTCGTCTTCGGCACCTTGAGTTACAAATACCAAGCCGTCATGCAGGTCGAGTTCGAGACGTTCGTTCGTCAGGGCACGTTCGTTTATTGCGATCAGAACCACAAACTCGCCAAGTCGAATAGCATCGGCCCGGCCGAACTGATTGAGCAAAGATGGATCAGCCCAGGCTATGGTGATGATGACGGTCCGAATGTGTTGAAGACATTCGTCAGGGATTTTGCAGTGAGGGCCGATTCAATGCCGCAGGCCTTGCTTGTGTTACGTGGATCCTCCTACATCATGGCCGCATCGAGTGGATTCCGCGATCTATTCAGAACCTTGGGAATTGTGACGATCGATGTGGGTGACCATGGAGGCGTCCAGGCGTCTGGAGCAATTTACCTCCCAGCAGCAGCAGAGAAATCTATCGTTCGCGATTTCTTGAGGTTGGTAAGGGCGGAGACAAGCCTACTCAAGCTTCCGGCCTTGAATGAGACATTGTCACAGATGGTGCGATGACAGGGCACGTTTTAGTCTGCAGGCGATGTTGGAAGTCTCTCGAGATGCGGTGCCATTTTCTGATGAAGCGGCATCCTTGCGCTCATTGGCCAATTCCGCAAACTCGTCTTGTATGCGACCAGCTTCAGTGTTGCGCTCGTTACGAAAAGCGTTCGCCGCCTGGACGATAAGCGCGCAATAGGGAATCACGTTAACGTTCTTGCTGGCGTCAATGGCCATTGAGACGCCACCCAGTGCCGCCGAGGCATGGGAACTGTAGGGGTTGAGGGCCGATGGCCCAGTTACCGGCTTAGCGCTTCCCATACTGAGTTTTGCAGCGTTCGCGCCCATTAGCGCGCAGGCCCGGAGAGTGGCGTTCTCGATACAGCTTCGTTCGCAAGCTCGAGGGCATGATCCTTGATCTCGCGCGGTGTCGCCTCTCCGCTAGAAACAAGAAGGGCGCGAGCGAGAAGGGCCTTTGCATCGGAGTTGTCCGGCATCAGCCGCACGGTGCGCTGAAGGCGATCAATTGCATTCTCGAGATCTTGGGTAAGGGGTGTCTTGACCGACCGCAAGGGCAAACGTCCGATGGCCCATCTCGATCGCTTCGTCGGTGTTGTGCAGTTCGATGGGTATTCCTTGCGCAGGTCGATTGGTATTCCGGTAAACCGGGGCACCCAAGAGATGGCTGATATCCTGCACTGTGATCGTCACATCGGGCTGTGTTTTCAGTGTGTGCTACCTTGCGATCTCCGCGGTCTGAGTTTCGTTGAATCGGCTCATTGAAGCATCCAGTCGCGCAGACACTGACACCATTTTTGTCTGGCTGCCTAATAAGGTCAGTCTGAGAACTTCACCGATACGCCGCGCTGGCGAAAATATGCTTGCATCCGCTTGCGGCCCTCCCGATTGCTCTGCACGAGCTTGGCGGGGTCGAAAATGGCCTCTTTTTGACCCGCACGCGTCAGGGCCGCCTTGAGGCTGGCGATGCGCTCGTCGATATCGGCATTGTCAGCCTGAAGCGATTCATAGATCTGCTTCGTTGCATCTTCTACGGTCAGTTCATTCATTCTCGTACCCCGGCTTTCTGGGCTGCGGTCAGCTTCACGCCGCCAATTTCAGTTCGAGCTTCCACATGTCTTGAGGATTTTGATTGGACTCGTGTATCGAAAGACCACTGCCTTCCATATCAATTTGCATTGTTGCCAGAAGCCAGTCGGCAGGCATGACACCGGGCAGGGCTTCTTTGTTGAGGATATCGAGGAGCTCGATTTCGGTTGCAAGGCCGTTGCGGGAATGCTGACCAGTGCGGTCGAGCGTCCATAAGTAGCGTTTAGTCAAAGTCTGTAGTCCATAGATTAGTCGAGCGGCCTCTCTACAGCCCGAGTTCGGTGAGATCAAGTTTGGCGGTTCTCCGCAGCGAGCTGCTCCGCCGAAGACGACCGTCGGTGCAGTCTTTAATGCTCATGGGTTGTAAGGCTCACTTTGATAACTGATGGCACTCCAGCATTATCGAAGAAGCCCGTCGGCACCGAATTCGTCTCATTCGCTTAGTCCCGGCGTCGCCTCCTGTTCACTGGACTTCTGTCGCTTCGATTTCGCGGTCGCTTTCGGCGCAATGTATATCCCATTGACATATCCCATTCTGGACTATAGATTTGCGATGTAACCGTTGACGCATCATGGAGTGATGGAGATGGAGCAGGGTGCGGTATTCCAGAGTAATCGAAGCCAAGCGATCCGGCTTCCAAAAGCGGTCGCTTTGCCTGATGATGTAAAGCGCGTCGATATTGTCGCCGTGGGACGCACTCGCATTATTGCGCCTGTTGGCGAGGTCTGGGATAGCTGGTTTGAAGGACCGGCGGCGACATCCGACTTCATGGTTGAGCGTGATCAGCCTGCCTCGCAGGAGCGCGAGGCATTTTAATGCTAAAATATATGCTAGATACCAACATCTGCATTTTTACGATAAAAAATCGACCACAGCAGGTGCGCGAGGCATTCAATCGCTTCCATGATCAATTGTGCATCAGCTCGATCAGCTTAATGGAATTGATTTACGGAGCGGAAAAGTCAGCCAGTCCTGAAAAGAATCTGCCTGTAGTGGAAGGCTTTGCGGCGCGCCTTGAAGTGTTGCCGTACGATGAGCCGGCAGCGAACCATACAGGTCAGTTGCGGGCTGAGTTGGCGCGAAGTGGAACGCCGATCGGTCCATATGATCAATTGATCGCGGGACATGCTCGCTCGCGTGGACTAGTTGTAGTTACAAACAATTGCAGGGAATTTGATCGCGTTCTCGGCTTGCGGGTCGAAGACTGGACGAATTAGTCTTGTACGCTTTCTAGGCGCCCGCATGGGAGCCTAATCTAACGCGCCTCCGTGCGGATGGCGTTCCGTGTTCCGGCGCAATAGCGCCTACCAGCCGAGATCCGTCTCGGCAAAATCATCACCCTTATATGCGATCTTGGTGCGATAGGCCTTGGCGCAGGCGTAAGTGAAGCAATCGCCGAGATTGAGCTTGGCCGGGTGATTGACAATCTTACCATAAAGCTGGGCGGCATCGAGTGCTTTGGTTCCGACATCGCCCGAAATCATAGCTTCGCGTGCTTCGAGGTCGGCGATGAATTGATCGACCAGCCGGCGCGCTTTCCCAACAATCTCGGGTGTTGCCGGCCTGTTGCGGCCCTGGGCCTCGGCCATCTGCCGGGTCAATGCCAGCGCCGCCTCCATTCGCACCAGAGCGGACACGTAAAAGGGACCGTCGTCATCGGACAGCCGATCCATCAGGTGCTCGGCATCGTCTTCCTGACCTATGATCGCGACAATCACGGAGGCGTCGATAAACAGCATCAGTCCTCGCCCCACATCTCGTCGGTCAGTTGCTTGTGATCGAGATGCATCATCGGGCCCGCCTCCGTCGCCATGGCGAGGGTCTTGGCGAGCCGTTCGCGAACCGGTAGCTTGTTCTTGCGACTGGCAATTTCATGCCTGAGCGCCGCCTTGACCGCATCGACCTTGGACGTTTTCGTCAGGCTGATCAGTTCAGCGGTAAGCATGTCGACTTCCGGATCCTTGATATAGAGCGGCATGGCAGCATATCCTTTTTAGGATATTATAATATCCTATCCAGCATATGTTGGCAAGAAGTGCCATCTTCCAAAACTCAGGCAGCGCCAGCCCCATTGTACCGTTTTTCCTCGCCGCTGATGAGCCACGACACATCGACGTCATATCGGTCGAAAAGCGTCCTCGGCAACTTCGCGGGCATTCGCACTTCCGGCGCGTCTTTCGTGAAAAAGACTGGTATCTCGCCCAAACAGCGTCTCGTCTCGTTGCCCATCAGCAAGCGCAGGACATCTTAGCCAATACCGATAAATCGGTTAAGGAGGTAGCGGGACTGCTTGGTTTTAGTTCCACCTTTCACCTCCCAATCCGATTTCAAGCAATGGTCCGCCGCAATCCTTCCGCGTACAGGCTATATTCGATCAACGAGGGGCTTTAGTGTATAGGATGAAACGAACTCATCCCCAATCGACGAGATCATCCTCGGCATTCTCTTCTCCGGGAATCGACTGGGTGTCAGAAGAAGTTGTTGAAAGTGATCTTCCGCGATTCCTCGATATGGTGGCGCATGCGCTGCTCCACCTGGGCCTCATCACGAGCCAGATAGGCATCAATGATCTCGATATGCTCGGTCACCGAACGGTCCTCACCATGATAGGGATGCGAGACTTTGATACGAATTCGGTGATTATGGTCCAGCACGACGGCCATGGAACTGAGTAGGAAGCGATTCTTGCAGTCCTTCAGAAAACCGTCATGCAGCGCACGGTCGATATCGATAAAATACTGGCGCTGCTCCTCTTCTAATAGATTTTTGGGCGGTTTGACCAGCTTTTCGCGCAACACTTTCAGCCATTCTTTGCTTGAGTTCTGGCGGCAGGACTGCACTGCTATGAACGGCTCGTTCAAGAGCCGCATTTCGTAGATGTCGCGTATTAAATCGGCTGTCACCTCCGCAACAATCATTCCCTTGCTGGGATAGATGTAGATGAACCCTTCCTTGCTCAGCCGCTGGCAGGCCTCTCGGATGGGCGTGCGGCTCAGCCCTAGTTCCTTCTGCAGGGAGTCTTCGCTGACATCGCTAAGTGGCAGAAGCTCGCCTGCAATAATCTTGAGTTTGACCGCCTCGTAAGCGGTTGCCGTTTTTGTATTTGCCATCATTTGCCCTCGCATCCTCAAGGCCGAGGGCCGACTCTTTCCAGGCTGCCCTCTCTGAATGAAGCGGGAAACAAAAAAAATCAACCGATATATTGGTTGCATATAGGGTGAGATTGAGCTAGCTATTCCTCGAACCGGGGCGCGGAGGAGAACGCATCCCCAAGAGGAGCAACCGAATTTTTTGAAGATGCTTGCAGTTCGATGGCTGCGCCTGCTGCACCAGGCGCATACGGGTTGTTGCGTCTTGAATTCGCCAAAGCGAACGCGACCAGGAAAGCGCAGATGAAAAGCATACTTGTGGAAGGCCCAGGCCAGATTAAGCTGGTGGAAAGGCCGGTTCCCGATCCGGCGCTAGGTGAAGTCCGCGTCCGAGTTCGCCATGCCGGCATCTGTGGCTCCGATCTCCACATTTATCACGGTACCCATCCCTTCGTGCGTTATCCGCGCGTCATCGGACATGAGTTTGCCGGCGCGATCGACGCGGTCGGGGCAGGCGTTGACGTTAGTCGTGTCGGCCAGCGGGTCGCGGTGACGCCGGTTATCAGCTGCGGCGAGTGCTATCAGTGCCGGGTCGGCCGTCCGAATGTGTGCGCCAATCTTCAGGTTGTCGGCGTGCATCGGGATGGCGGGTTTAGCGAATATTGCTGTGTTCCTGCAGAGCTTGCCCATGCGGTTCCTGAAAATGTCGATGATCGCGCGGCAGCAACCGTCGAGCCTTTTTCGATTGCTGCGAACATGCTGTCGCGTACCGGTGTAGAGCCGTACGAAGTCGCGCTTGTTTATGGCGCCGGCCCGATCGGCATGACCGTGATCCAGGCTTTGAAGGGCGTCTATCAGGTCGAGAACTTGATCGTCGTCGATCGCATCGACGGTCGGCTTGAATGGGCGCGGGCCGCCGGCGCCGATCTCGCCATCAACACGACGGGTCTCGATCTCGCCGACGTGCTGAAGGAGAAGGGGTTGTCGCCGACGCTCATTATCGATGCGGCCTGCCATCCGAGCATTCTCGAAGAGGCGATCGATCTTGCGTCTCCGGCCGCGCGGATCGGGCTGATGGGCTTTTCCCCGGACCCGAGTCAGGTGTCGCAGCGGAAGCTCAATGCCAAGGAGCTTTCGATCTTTGCGTCGCGGCTCAACAACCGGCAGTTCCCGACCGTGATCGACTGGATGGCCAAGGGCCAGATCAACCCGGCCCAGTTCATCAGCCACAGTTTTCCGTTTGGGAATGTTCATGACGCCTTCACCCTTCTCGAAACCGCGCCAGCCGATTGCTGCAAGGTGATGCTGGATTTCGCCTGAGCACAGACTTGCCGAGACCTCGGCGCAGACAAGGAAATGACCCGATGCAGATCGTAAAAGTCGAAGCCCGCCACGTCGCCAAGTCCATGTGGGGCAATTTCTGGCAGCAGCAGAAGAATGTTCGTGGCCCGAGCCCGATGAACGAATTCGCGCGCCGCGGCGAGGGTTGGTCCTGGTATAACTGGCCGCAGGGTATCGTCGTCGTGCGCGTGACGCTCGAGGACGGCACGACCGGTCTCGGCTATGCCGAGGACGGTATCGGCGTCTCGGCGCTGATTATCAACGCCCATCTCTCGAAGATCGCGACCGGACTGGACGCTTGGGCGACCGAGGCCGTTTGGGAGCAGATGTTCCGTGGCTCCATCGTCTACGGCCGCAAGGGTGCCGTGCTGCTGGCCATGAGCGCCATCGATATCGCCATCTGGGACGCGCTCGGCAAGCAGGTCGGCCAGCCGGTCTATCGCCTGCTTGGCGGCCATCACCGGAAGCAGATTCGCGCCTATGCCAGCAAGGTGCAGCCGGACGACGATCTGAAAGTCGTCAAGCGCATGGCGCGCGATTATGTCGAGCGCGGTTATCAGGCGGTCAAGGCAAATTTTCCCTACGGCCCTGCGGATGGCCGCGAGGGATTGGTCAAGAATCTGCGTTACATCGCAGCGGTTCGCGAAGAAATCGGCGACAGCGTCGACCTGATGACAGACGCCTACATGGGCTGGAACCGGCCTTTCGCGCTGGAGATGATCCGTGAACTGCGCCAGTTCTCGTTGCGCTGGGTCGAAGAACCATTGATCCCCGACGATATTTCCGGCCATGCCATGCTGCGAGAACAGAACTTTGTTCCGATAGCAACCGGCGAACACGAATTCTCGCGCTACGGCTTCCAGCAGCTTCTCGATGCCCGCGCCGCTGACGTACTGCAGCCGGATGTACACCGTGCCGGTGGTCTGACCGAGTTCCGACGCGTCGCTCAGATGGCGTCCGGTGCCGGTATTGAGGTCACTCCGCATGTCTACTCGGCAGCGACACTGCATGGCGTGCTGTCCCAGCCTAACTGCACCTGGATCGAGCATCTCACCAATCCATCCTTCTGGGGCGAAGGACAGCGCGTGGAACCGCTCTTCCTCGGTGAACCGGAGGTCGTCAACGGCGTGCCCGAAATGCCTACTGAACCGGGTATCGGCCTGCGCATCAATGTCGATGCCATGCCGGAACTTCGCGACTGGGCCGAGTAAGAGCGATCGGGAGGCAGATGATGACAAACAACAAGAGCCTTACCGGCAAGACGGCCTGGATACTGGGCGGCGGCAGCGGCCTCGGCGCCGCTGCAGCCGAAAATTTGGCAGCTCAAGGCGCCCGCGTGGTCATCTCCGGCCGCCGTGTCGATGCGCTGGATAGAACCGTGAACCGGATCGGCGAGGCCGGTGGCAACGCGATCGCTATAACGGTGGACGTGCTGGACAGAAGCCAGATCGAAGCGGCGGCCCAAAAGATGGGCGCCGTCGATATCCTGGTTTACAGTTCAGGCACCAACGTGCCGCGTCGTCGCCTTACCGACCTGAATGGCAACGACTGGGATCGTATCGTCGATATCAATCTCAATGGTGCGCTCCATTGCGTCCAGGCGGTGCTTGCCGGTATGCGCGAACGTGGTTCCGGCACCGTAGTGGTGATATCTTCCTGGGCCGGATGGCGCATGGAGCCGGTGGCTGGTGCGGCCTATTCGGCCACCAAGCATGCGCTTCCTGCGCTGTGTGAGACGATCAATATCGAGGAAGGGCCAAACGGCATCCGGGCCACTTGTCTCATGCCGGCGGAAACCAATACCGAAGTTCTCGATACCCGTGCCAATCCGCCATCCGTTGAAGCGCGTGCGAAAATGCTGCGTGCGGCCGATATCGGCGAAATCATTGGATATGTGGCTAGCGCTCCGGCAGGTGTTTGCTTCAACCAGATCGTGATGAGCCCGGTGTGGAATAATTTCTACGCTCCACGTATCGGATAGGCTGTGTTGCAGCATTTGGAACAAGTGGCGGACCCGCGCGGCGGCGGGAAAGGGAGGAGCACCGCATGACGTATACTTTCGATTTCAATTCCGTTCTCTCGCGCGGGGACGAATTGTTGTTTGGCGCCTGGCTGACCCTGGTGTTAACGCTTATCTCGTTGGTTATCGGCGTTGTGATCGCAGCGCTCGGCGCCTATCAGCTGACCAATGGCAGCCGGTGGACCCGGCGGATGTGGTCTGCGTATATCGAAGTCGTACGCAATACGCCGCTTCTGGCACAGCTCTTCCTGATCTTCTTCGGTCTTCCCGCCTTGGGCATCAAGCTGAATGCGAACGTAGCGGCCGTGGTTGCGCTGTCGTTCAATTTCGCAGCCTATGCGGCCGAGATCATCCGCTCGGGCGTGGATGGAATTTCGCCCGGACAAGCCGAAGCTGGCAAAGCGCTCGGCTTGAAAAAAGGTCAGATCTTCTTCCGGATCATCCTGAAGCCGGCGCTTGCCACTATTTACCCCGCACTTGCCGCGCAATGCGTTCTTGTCCTGCTCGGAAGCGCGATCATCTCGACGATTTCGGCGAACGACCTCAGTTCCAGCGCAGCGGTCATTCAATCCGCAACCTTCCGACCGTTCGAAGTCTATTTCGTGGTCACGGCTATTTATCTGGTGATGGCACTCGCCCTGCAAACCGCGCTTGATCTCCTCGGCCGTGTTGCGTTTCCCTTCAACACGTCCCGCGAGGCACGTTGACATGCACCAGTTCGGTTACAATCACGTCATCTATCTCGTCGAAGCCGCCCGCTGGACCGTGGCGTTGTCGCTGATCGCATTTGCCGGTGGCAGCATTCTCGGCTTTTTTCTCGCTCTGGCCCGCGTCCAGCCCGGCAGCGGGCTGGTTCGCAAGCTCGCGCTGGTCCTAATGCGTCTGTTCCAAGCCACGCCCCTGCTGATGCAACTTTTCATGTTCTATTTCGGCTTGAGCATCATGGGATTGGAACTGAGTGCCTGGGCCTCAGCCAGCATTGCGCTGATCGTCTATACGGGCACGTTCCTTGGCGAAATTTGGCAAGGCTGTATCAGTGCGGTGCCCAAGGGCCAGAGCGATGCGGGCAAGGCCTTGGCGCTTACCTATTCGCAGCGCATGAGCCGGATCATCTTGCCGCAAGCGGTGCGGATCGCACTTGCCCCGACCGTCGGCTTTCTCGTGCAGGTCATCAAGAGTACGTCGCTTGCTTCCATCGTCGGCTTTGCTGAACTCATCCGCGCCAGCCAGATGGTCAACAACGTGACCCTGCGACCGCTGCTCGTCTATTCGATCGTCATGGTGATCTACTTCGTTCTTTGCTGGCCGCTTTCCTTGTGGAGCCGCCATCTCGAAAACCGCCTTGCCGCCAAGGGCCGCACCGGCGCAGCAAGTGTCGACCCCAAGCTGCAAGCTGTTGCAGCTTAAATTCAACCAGGGAGGAATGTCATGAGTATCACGAAATTAATCAAACTCACCGCCGCGGGGCTGATTGCCTCATTCGCTCTCTTCGGCGCTGCCCACGCGCAGTCGATCGATGATGTCGTCAAGCGCGGAAAGCTGTTGGTGGCGATCGATACGACGTACGCACCGTTCGGCACGATCAATGAAAACATGGAGCCGGATGGGTTCGAAGTCCAGCTCGCCAAAGAGATGGCAGCCGCACTCGGCGTGCAGGCCGAGATCGTTCCGGTCAATACCGCCAACCGCATCCCGGTTCTTCTAACCAACAAGGCGGACATCACCCTCTCGACGCTGGCAATCACCCCGCAGCGTGCCGCTCAGGTGATGTTCTCGATTCCTTATTCCGGCGTGAAGTTCCAGATCATCTCAGAGAAGTCGCGCACGATCAAAGGCCCCGATGATCTTGCCAGCCTGAAAATTGGCGTGATCCGCGGCGGCGCCGCAGAGGGACCCTTGAACGCCGTTGCGCCAAAGGGCACCACTGTCGTGCAGTTCGACGATGTTGCCGGCTGCGTCCAGGGTCTACTGTCGGGGCAGGTGGATGCGATTGCCGAGGGCTGGCTGCTACCGGCCAAGATGAACCAGACGGCCGGTTCGGACAAATACGAAGCCAAGTTCGATCTCGGTGAATCCCATTACGGTATGGCTGTTCGCCGTGGCTCGTTCGACCTGCTGCAATGGATCAATACCTTCATCTACACCTACAAGACCAACGGCAAGCTGGCCGCGCTTCACCAGAAATACATCCAGCTGCCGCTGCCCAACCTGCCCTCGTTCTAAGACCGCCGATACAAGCCCAGGAGGAAAATGATGAGCACCAACGCCGCGGCAAAACGCACCGACGAACGCGAACTGGCCGTCTCAATCAGAGACGTCAACAAATGGTATGGTGCTCATCATGCCTTGAGAAATGTCTCGTTGGATGTGAAACCTGGCAGCCGCGTCGTCGTCTGCGGCCCATCTGGTTCCGGCAAGTCGACCCTCATTCGCTGCGTCAACGGTCTTGAGGAGTTTCAGAAAGGGAGCATCGTCGTTGACGGTGTTCCGCTCAGCCCGGACATGAAGGGTGTGGAAAAAATCCGCGAGAACGCGGGCATGGTGTTCCAGCAGTTCAATCTCTTCCCGCATCTGACCGTGCTGCAAAACTGTACGCTGGCGCCGATGCTGGTCAAAAAGATATCCAAGACGCAGGCGCAACAGACCGCCATGCGATTTTTGGAGAAAGTTCGGATTCCCGAACAGGCTAGCAAGTTCCCGAACCAGCTTTCCGGTGGTCAACAGCAACGCGTGGCGATAGCCCGCGCACTCTGCATGATGCCGAAGATCATGCTCTTTGACGAGCCGACCTCGGCGCTTGATCCGGAAATGGTCAATGAAGTTCTGGACACGATGATCGAGCTCGCCCGCGAGGGTATGACCATGGTCTGTGTGACCCATGAAATGGGATTTGCCCGCAAAGTGGCAGACAATATCGTGTTTATGGATGCCGGTGCCGTCGCGTTTTCCGGCACGCCGGATCAATTCTTCGAAAACAACGACAATCCGCGCGTTCGTGATTTCATCGGTAAGATCAATCACGCTTAAACGTCGGAGTCTGTACGCAGTGGATCATGTGGGATACACGCGCTCCCGTGGATTGATCGAGTAACAAACGACCAGTGAGATTTTCATTGCGCGGCCGGCTTGGGCATTAAGACTGAAGCCTTAAAATCGCTATTTTTGTGTCGATACACGTGGTGCCCGCGAAATAAAGTTCCATAATAGAACTTATCTGATATGTTATATCATTACATCTAGACGAGGCCTCGTCACGCTACGGCCGACCTCGATTGCTATCAGCCACTGTCCTTCGCTACGAGTTTATCCAAAGCATCTTCATCGCGTTGAAATGTGGCAATTGTTACGGCGATCAACTTTAAAGAATACATTCCTGTGCGGCAAAAAAGGCACACCCTAGCTTGCTTTTTGGCGTCATCGCACAACTGACTGGCGAATCTTTCGATGTGTCGCTAAGCTGTCAAGTAGAAAGGGAAGTTGTCGTGACCATTATTGTTGCGCATTCCCGATGCTGAAATCGACCGCCACCATCGGATGTGGCGGTTGGAGCCTATCAAACTGATGTCCTTCAAACTGGCAGGTCTTGAATGCGTCTAAGGTTTCCGCTCTTGCTTTCAACGTCACTTATCCTTTCCGGCTGTACCGTTACGCCCGAATCGCTTTCCAAAGACGATCTCCGCAAGATAGCCGACAGCAACATATCACGCGTCACCGCCGCCCAGGCGCCGGTCACAGGATCGATAGACATCTATGAGGCGACTGCACGGGCTTTGAAGCACAATCTCGACCAGCGTGTTGAGCTCATGCAGGAAGCGGTGAATATTCAGGAGTTGAATCTAGCTAGCTATCAGGGGCTTCCCAACCTTGTCCTTAATTCCGGCTATAATGGTCGAGACAATTTGCTCGCCAGTTCAAGCGTTTCCGTCCTCACCGGACAGCAATCTCTCGAACCATCGACAAGTTCCGACAAGCAAATTCTGGAATCCGACGTCACGCTTAGCTGGAATGTTCTCGATTTCGGCCTGTCCTACGTCCGTGCACGGCAGGCAGCCGACAAGGTGCTGGTACAGCGGGAAGCGCGCCGCAAGGCGCTCAACCGCATCGTCGAGGATGTCCGAACGGCTTACTGGCGCGCACTGGCAAGCGAACGTCTGCTTGCGCGCCTGAATTCGCTAGAGGGCAAGGCGCAAAAGGCGATCTCCGACTCCCGTTCGCTCGCAGACGAGAGACAGACTTCACCTGTAGTGGCCCTGACGTACGAGCGGGAGCTGCTAGAAATTCGACGCCAAGCCAAGCAGATCGCGGGGGAGCTTCGGACCGCTCGTAGCCAGCTCGCCGCCCTCATGAACCTCTCGCCGGACGCGAAATTCCGTCTATCAGGAGATCGGGTGGCGACGGGCAAACCCCCAACGGACGTGGACCCACGCAAGCTGATGCGCGTGGCAATTATGAACCGTCCTGAGGTGCGCGATGTCGCCTATCGGATCCGCAGCAACGAAAAGGAACTCGATGCGGCCTTGATCGAGACGCTTCCGGGAATAAACGTCTTCGTCGGCCCGAACGTCAGCACAGATTCGTTCCTGTACAACGAAAACTGGCTTGGGTGGGGCGCGCGGGCCAGCTGGAATTTGCTGAAAGTGTTCCAGTACCCGCAGAAGAAGAGGCTGGTGGAATCACAGTCGGAACTCCTCGATGAGCGCTCTCTTGCCCTAACCATGGCGATCATGACACAGGTCCATGTGAGCCGCGTGCGTTACGTGCAGGCTCGCGAGGAACTCGCCATCGCCGGACAGTTGAAGAATGTCCAGCACAGGTTGCTGGACCAGATTGCGGCTTCGACAACGACCGAGCAGACCAGCGAGCAGACACTAATTCGCGAGGAGATGAACACGATCGTTTCGGACGTCCGCTACGATCTTGCCTACGCCAACCTACAGAACGCTTACGCAAATATCTACGCGTCGATCGGTCTTGACGCCTATCCACCTGTCGATATCGACCGAGCGAGCGTGGCGCAAATCAAGGATGTCTTGCGGCAGACATGGGTGGCAAGGGGCGATTTGAAGACAGTTCTCGCGTCTGCTGACGACGTCATCTCGCAGCAGCGTGCGGAGGCCAAGTCTCCCGCCCAAACGGACGGCTCGTTGCTGGCTCGATCCAACGCCGGAAGCGAGGCGAAGGGCAGGGCGCCGACGGCTAGCATTGCGTCGTACTCGGCCGCGGATTGACGTCATGGCCAGCGCGGGGCACCTCGTTAGTTTGACGGGCGTCGCGATGCTGCTTGCGATCGGGACCAGCTCCGCCCAGGATACGTCAGAGCCGGTGCGGGGATTGGTGCGCGCCATCGACGAGGCACTCATCTCAACGGAACTGAATGCACGTATCCTGCAGATCACCCGACGGGAAGGCGAGAGCTTTGCGAAAGGAGACGTGCTGCTCCGTTTCGATTGCGGCAAGTACGAGAGTGAACTTGACGCGGCTCGTGCCGAGGAGAAGTTCAATCTCCTCGCCCTGGACAACAGCATCGCGCTCGACAAACGCAAGGCGATCGGGAGGCTGGACGTTCAGCAGAATCGTGCAAGATATGAAAAGGCGAAGGCTGAGGCGGCAACGCTCGCCGTACAAGTAGCCGAGTGTACGATTGCAGCCCCTTTCGACGGTCGTATTGCCGAGATGCGCGCCAAGACGTACGAAATGTCAAAGCCGGGCGAACCCCTGATGCGTCTGGTCAATACCAACCGCCTCGAGATAGAATTGATCGTTCCCTCGGTGTGGCTCAGGTGGCTCGAACCTCGCCTCAAATTCCGCGTCGTTGTCGATGAGACTGAAACGGTGCATGATGCGACAGTCGAGCGTGTTGCCGCGACGGTCGATTCCGTCAGTCAGACGGTCAAAATAATCGGGATCTTCGCCGACAATTCGGCAGACATCCTGCCTGGCATGAGCTTGAGTGCGGAGATAAAACAACCACCCTCGAGGTAGCGTGTTGAGTATCGAGGCGAGTCCCAAGACGGTCATTAAGATCGGTAGTGCTGCTGCTGGTGCTCCGAATCAGACGCCATTGCCCGAGATCTCTGGCAATGCGGAACCCTCCCAGGAGGAAGCAGTCAGCGCGCTTCGGCATCTGTTGTCGATTGAAACCGACATACGGACATGCAGAAGCGTCGACGAACTGAGCGTCCTGCTCGTCAACGCGATCCAAAAGATCATGGGCGCGCGCTCGGCGTACTTCCTCGCTCTGCGTTCGAGGCGGCCACGCGTTATGAAGGTATCAGGCACCACGGAGCTTGATCACAATGCGCCGACTGTTCGATGGCTCGAAAAAGAGCTTCGAAGGTCCCCACCGTCTGCCGGATGGGACAATCCGGCTCCCGTGAGCATAAAGGTTGGAGCCGAGGCGCTCGTGGAAGAAGCACGCGTCTTTCCATTTCCGGAAGGCTATTGGCTCCCATTGAAGCACCTTGACGGCAGACCTGAGTTCGGCGTTTTGGTGGTCGGGGAGCATGCATTTTCCGAGGGCGCCGTAACGATCGCGGCGCGCATCGCGGCGACTGCGGCACATGCCGCCACCGTTCTCACGCTCAAGACACCGCGTCGAACTATGGGCCAACTATCCAGATGGCTGCTTTACGGGCTGTGTCTCGCTGCCGCTGCTTCGATGTTCTACCCCGTGCCGATGACGGCTCTTGCGCCAATGGAAGTCGTTCCGAAAAATCCCTTCGTCGTCGCGGCGCCGATAGACGGCGTCGTCGAGACCGTTGTCGCTGCGCCAAATTCGGCCGTCAAAGAGGGTGATCTCATCGTCCAGTACGTCGACACAGTTCCACGCAACCAATTGCAGATCGCCGAGCAGGAAGTGAGCGTGGCGGCCGCAAAGCTACGGCAATTGCAGCAAAGTTCCTTTGTCGATGAGACAGCAAAGCGGGAGCTGGCACAGTCCAGATCTGAATTGAGCTTGAAGGTTGCCGAACGGGATTTTGCCAAGGACACCTTTGAAAAATCGCAGATACGCGCGCCGAGAAAAGGGATTGCGGTCTACGCGGACCGAAAAGAATGGGTAGGCAAACCCGTCGTGACAGGCGAGCGTATTCTCGAGATTGCGGACGAGAACAGTGTCGAGCTGCGCGCCAATCTACCGGTCGCCGAAGTCCTGAACTTGAAGGCAGGAGGTCGTATACGCGCCTTCCTCAATGGCGATCCCCTCAACCCGCTTGATGCGACGGTGACCTCGACGAGCCATCAGGCCCGCCTGGTAGAGGGGCAGGGACTGGTCTACCTAGTCAATGGAGAGTTCGCCACAGACGGCATCCCGCCGCGTCCAGGGGTCAGGGGAACGGCACAGCTCTTCAGCGAAAAGGCGCCGCTTGGCTATTATCTGTTCCGGCGACCGCTGACATGGCTGCGCCAGAAGGTCGGTTTATGACGACGCAGTCGGGACCAGGATCGATCATCGTACCGGCGCTTCGCGAGGACCTTCGGTTGCACAGGAGAGCCGCGGACGCAGAGGAGCCATGGCTTATCTACGACCCGATCGCCCATCGTTATCACGAGATCGACGAGCACGCGTTCAACCTCCTGCAAAACTGGCGCGGCGGACTTGGGCTGGAGGCGCTTGCGGCCCA
The DNA here is from genome assembly GCA_900472605.1 of Hyphomicrobiales bacterium. Taxonomy (GTDB): domain Bacteria; phylum Pseudomonadota; class Alphaproteobacteria; order Rhizobiales; family Rhizobiaceae; genus Rhizobium. The sequence goes on from UCJD01000046.1 coordinate 63,083, forward strand.
CATCAGCGGTCAGTTGCACGAAGAGGCCTCGGCCGACGATCTCTACCAATTGATGCTGGTCCTCGATCAAGCTGGATTGCTGGGGGAGCCGCTTGGAGGCTGGAGATCGGCCTATCGACATCAGCAGGACAGGCGGCGCGGGCCTATCTCGTGGTTGCTGCACAACTATCTTTTCATTCGCGTTCCTTTGTTCAAGCCCGATGATTTTCTCAGGGAGACCTTGCCCATCGCGCGCGTGTTCGCGTCACGTACGATGCTCCTCATTCTCTTCCTTCTCGGTATCGCCGGCCTATTCCTTGCGTCGCGGCAGTTCGACACCTTCTCTCACACTTTTCTCTATTTCTTCTCCCTGGAAGGCGCGCTCGGCTACGCCTGTGCGCTCATCTTCGTGAAAATCTTCCATGAACTCGGCCACGCCTACATGGCAAAGCATTTCGGGTGCCGGGTTCCGACCATGGGTATCGCATTTCTCGTGCTTGCGCCTGTTCTCTACACCGACGTGACCGATGCCTGGCGCCTGCAATCGCGCCGGCAGCGAATGCTTGTTAGCGGGGCGGGGATGATGGTGGAACTCGCCATCGCGGCTATTGCCACATTCCTCTGGGCTTTCTTGCCAGATGGTATCATGCGAAGCGCTTGCTTCTTCATCGCGACGGCGAGCTGGGTGCTTAGCCTAGTGATCAACCTCAGCCCATTGATGCGCTTCGACGGATACTATCTTCTCAGCGACTTCTGGCGCATTTCCAACCTGCAACCGCGCGCCTTCGCGATCCTGCGATGGTCGATCAGGGAGATGCTTTTCAATCTTCAGGCACCCTGCCCGGAGGAGTGGACGTCGCGTCGCCGCATCGCTGTCACGTTCTACGCGCTCGCCGTTTGCATCTATCGTCTTGGACTGTTCATTGGTATCGCTCTCGTCGTTTACCACATGACGCAGGTAAAACTGCTCGGCATTCTTTTATTTGCCGTCGAGATCTTGTGGTTTGTCGTGAGGCCAGTGACAAGTGAAATCCGAGCGTGGTGGGACCTGCGTGGGAAGATCCGTCAACGCCGCCGCTATCAGGTGTCCGCAGGCGTCGCTGCAATTCTTGTTCTACTGGTGGCGATTCCCTGGCCCCATCGCGTCGAGATGCCCGCGGTGCTGGAGCCGGTTTCCGTACAACGAATTGCTGTACCGGTCGCCGCCCAGATGATGCAGATCATGGTGAAAGACGGAGACCACGTCAGGCAGGGCGACGTGCTTTTCACGCTCCAGTCGCCGAAGTTGTCGCTTGACCTTCAAAAGGCAACGACCAATCGCGACTTGGCGCTGCTGCGCCAGTCCCGTCGCGTTGCGGACCAGGTTGACCGCAAGGCCACACTTGTTATTGCGCAAGAGATATCCAGCATCGCCGAGCAGATGGCCGGACTTCGCCGACTTGAACGAGAACTGACGATTCGCGCCAGCGTCGACGGTGTCATTCAGGACATGCTTCCTCATCTGCATGTCAATCGTTGGATCGCAAAGGGACAGGAGCTTGCTCTTGTGGTGGCGGAGGATGGCCACCAAGTGCGCGGCTATGCGCCTGAGGACCTCGTCGCCGCAATCAAGGAGGGCGCTCAGGGACAGTTCATTCCCGACGAACCTTTGACGCCGAAATCCGATGTCCGTATTGTATCCGTGAGCGCCGGCGGCGTTTCTATAGTGGAACTTCCGTACTTGTCGTCCACCAACGGGGGATCGATCGCCGTCAATGAGGACAAGCATAAGGGCGCTGTTCCCGTCGAGGCACAGTATCAGTTCCTCATGTCTACCACGGCTCAGCCCGTCACGCTTCCCGTTCTTCGTGGAGTCGTCAGGGTCGACGCCACCCCTGAGAGCGTCTTCAGCAGCGTCGCCCGACGAGCAGTCGCTGTCCTGATACGGGAATCCGGCTTCTGATCGCATTCGACTAATAAACCAAAGACTTAGAAAACAAGTTTGAATGCTTTCCAAACTGCGGTATCGTGAAAATTGTATTCCCATCTAGGCCTGCGACCCTGCGTCAAGTACGAGGTGTGTCTATGTTCCGTGAGTACCGTGGCAATACAAGCGTTTGTCCAGGAAGCGGCCCCGACGAGGGTATGGAAAAGAAGCGCAAGAGACCGGTGATCCGAACTCTCGAACCTCGCATGGTGTTCGACGCAGCGGCTGCAGTCGCGGTTCATCAAGCCCCCCCGGTCGCGCACCCTGAGTCTGCCCACGAGGCCCCACATCATCCGGTCGAGCCTGCTGGTTCGCAAGTCCCGGCGGCCCAGGAGACCGCCCCTACCGCAAAGATCGAAACTCCGCCGCCGCTGCAGGCCGCTCCTCCCGCGGCGGTTGGCCATCCAAGCGTATCCGGAGATGCTGCAAGGGATATCAGCGCCACAAGCGATATTTCGAAGCCGGGGCATGATGATGCCGCGTCAGGGAGGTCCGATTTAGCTGCAATCCTGCAGGGCATCGATCATCGCATCGAGCTGTCGCAGGCTTCACGGACAGCAATCCTCGGCAACGTCGACAGGCTAACCCCGGAGCTGACCCGTATAGCGGAAGCTGCGGCACGACCAGGCGATCCGTCGGCTGACCTGTCAGGAGCTCAGCACTTCCTAGCAGCCGCAACCTCGAACGGCGATGCTGGATATATCGCCGAAGTCGCCGCTCATTTCGACCATAGGCGCGATACGGAATCTACAACTTCCCCAGAGAGGGCGCCAGCTGACCCCGCCGCCGCCCATGGATCAGGGACCGAGGTCCGCGTCGCCTCCGCGGACCCTGATGGAACCCCTCTTCACGAGGAGCTGGTGAAGGCGAACTCGCCTGCAAGGCCGGCATCCGATACCCATCTTGGTGATACATCTGACCGGGCAGTTACCGACCTGCGAACGATCGAGGCGAAGGCCGTCGATGCCGTCACCGACGCCCCCTCGAACGAGGTCTACTTCGTCTTTGACAACGTACAGGACTGGCGACAGATCGTCGCCAGCCTCGATGGATCCGCTCGCGTCTATGTTTTGGATTCGAGCAAGGACGGCGTTCAGCAGATCGCAGCGATCCTGAACGGCGAGCACGACATCAACGCCATTCACGTCATATCCCACGGTTCCGAAGGGAGCCTGAACCTCGGAACGGGGGTTCTCGATTCAGAAAGCATGCAGGGCGAGTATCGCGACGAGCTGACGGCGATCGGGCAGGCGTTGACCGAGCAGGGCGACATCCTCATCTATGGGTGCGACTTCGCAGCCGGTGCCGACGGTCTAGAAGCGGCTGTCATCCTTGGAGGCATCACAAAGGCGGATATCGCGGCCTCGAGCGACCGCACCGGCGCCGCCGCTCGAGGCGGCGACTGGGATCTGGAGCACCGAACGGGAACGATTGAGGCCGCCGTTCTGACTGATGCCGACTATCAGTTCCTGCTCGCGCCGCCGACCATCGATCTTGACGGAAACACGGGGTCCACTGGCAACTTCACGGCAAGCTTCACGGAAAACGCCGCCGCCGTCCCGATCGTCGCAGATGGGGCCCTTGGCGCAACCGTTGCAGATGCCGACAACGATCTCACCAGCCTTACCATCGTTGCCGATTCCGCTCCAAACGGCGACGCCGAGCATCTGTCATTCGGCGTAGTGTCGGTGGGATTGGGCAGCGATTCCACGAACACGGTAACGGTTGGAGCCACCACCTATCTGGTTGCTTACACGGCCGCCACGCGGACATTCGTGATCACCAATAATGCGGGCGGACCGATTCCGAGCGGGGGCGACACCAATACCCTGGTGCGGTCCATCACCTACCAGAACACGTCAGATAACCCCACCAACGCTGGCGCCACCACCGGGCGCGTGTTCTCGTTCACAGCGACGGATGCTACCTCCGTCACGTCCGCTGCAAGCACGGCAACGGTCACGATCACGGCGGTGAACGATGCTCCGGTCGGAACTGATGACACCGTGACGACCGCCGAAGACACTGTCGCAACAGGCAATGTCCTCACCAACGATACGGATGCCGATGGAGACACATTGACGGTCACGCAATTCACTGTCGATGGCACGATCTTTACGGCCGGCCAGACTGCGACACTTGATGCAGGAACGCTGGTGATCAACGCGGATGGTTCCTATACGTTCACGCCGCTTGCGGATTATAACGGGCCAGTTCCGGCCGCCACCTATACGCTTTCTGATGGAACGGCGACTTCGACCGCAGTGCTCACGATCAGCGTCACCCCGGTGAACGATGCTCCGGTAGATGCTAACGAAACCAATACGGTCTCCGAGGACACGACGCTGAATGTCGCCGATGGTGCCACGGGCGACCTGCTCAACAACGCCACGGATGTGGACAGCAGCACCCTGACAATCAGCGGCTTCTCGGTGGCCGGGCAAGGCGGGCCATTTGTCGTCGGTACCGGCTACGCAATCGCTGGCGTCGGAACGATAACGATCAATGCCAACGGGTCATATTCATTTGCACCGGCCGCCAACTTTGTCGGGACCATTCCGCTCATCACATACACCGTTTCGGACGGCGCAGGTGGCACCGATACGTCGACGTTGACGTTGACGATGGTTGCGGCCAACGATGCACCTGCTGGAACCGACAACACCGTCACGATCAACGAGGATACGGCCTATACTTTCTCGGCCGGCGCCTTCGGCTTTACTGACCCGAACGACACGCCGGCGAATGCGTTTCAAGCAGTGATCATCACGACCCTGCTGCCGGCCAGTGAAGGTACGCTTCTCCTTAATGGCACGGCCGTGACTGCGGGCCAGACGATAGCTGTCGCTGATATCCCGAACTTGGTCTTCCAGCCGGCTGCCAACGTAAACGGCAGTAGCGTTGGCTCATTCACGTTCCAGGTTGTCGACAATGGCGGCACTGCCAACGGTGGGTTGGACACCGATCAGACGCCGAACACATTTGCCTTCAACATCACGGCGGTGAACGATCCACCGGTGGCCAACGACGACACGGAAACCACACCGGAAGATACGACACTCAACGGCAATGTGCTGGCCAATGATACCGACGTTGACAACGACACCCTGTCGGTCACGCAATTTTCTGCGCTCAATGTCACGGCCACGGCGGGTCAGACCGGGAATATACCCGGTGTTGGCTCTATAACGATCAACGCCGATGGCAGCTATACATTCGTGCCCGTTGCTAACTTCAATGGGCCGGTGCCGACAATTACATACGTGATCTTAGACGGCCATGGCGGCACCGACACCGCGACGTTGAATATCACGGTCGTAGCGGTGAATGACCCGCCGGTCGACGGTAATGAGACCAACACCGTGACCGAGGATACGACGCTGACGGTCGCCGATGGCGGCGCGGGCGATCTGCTCAACAATGCCAGTGATTCCGACGGCGGTACGCCGACAATCACCGATTACACGATCCCGGGAGTCAACGGCGGCAATCCGATTCCCGCGGGCACGGCAACCCTGATCGCGGGGGTCGGCACGATCACAATCAACGCCAACGGTAGCTATTCGTTCGTGCCCGTTGCCAACTATGATGGACCGATCCCTGTAATTACCTACACCGTTTCCGACGGCCAGGGCGGCACCGACACCTCTACGCTCACCTTGACGATGACGCCTGTTAACGACGCACCAGTTGGCGTCGATGACGCGGCGACCACCCCGGAAAACACGCCCGTTTCAGGAAATGTGCTGGGCAACGATACTGACATCGACAACGCGACGCTCACCGTGACGTTCTTCACGATTAATGGAACTACCTTTGGGGCGGGCACCACCGCAAGCATTTCCGGTGTCGGCTCGCTGGTGATCAACACCGACGGGTCCTACACCTTCACCCCGGCACCGAACTACGACGGTCCGGTTCCACCGGTGACCTATACTGTTTCGGACGGTCAGTTGACCGATACCGCCATTCTGACCATCACCATCACGCCGGAAAACGATCCGCCGGTTGCCACCGACGATACGGGCTCCACGCCCGAAGATACCACGCTGAGCGTTCCGGCCTCGTCGGGCCTGCTGACCAACGACACGGACATCGACGGCGATTCGCTGGCCATCGCGCAATTCGAGGTTGATGGTACGACCTATACCGCGGGCCAGACGGCGACGATTGACGGTGTCGGCGACCTAACCATCAACGCCGATGGCAGCTACACTTTCGTCCCGCTACCAAACTACAACGGCCTGGTGCCTGTCGCCACCTACACCGTCTCGGACGGTAAGGGCGGCACCGACCAGGGCACGCTGACACTCAACGTGACGCCGGTGAACGATCCGCCGGTCGCCAGCGATGACACCGGCACGACCCCTGAGGACACGCCGCTCAGTGGCGGCGTTCTGCCCAACGACACGGACGTTGATGGCGATACGCTGACCGTCGTCAGCTTTACGGTGAACGGCAACACCTTCATCCCTGGTGCTACCGCCACGCTTGCAGAAGGCACGATCACCATCAACGCGGATGGCACTTACACTCTGGTTCCAGCCGCCAATTATACTGGCCCCGTGCCCGTTATCACCTATACAGTCTCCGACGGGCATGGCGGGACCGATACCGCGACGCTGACGCTTAATGTCAACCCGGTGAACGATCCTCCTGTGGCCAACGACGACAATGCGTCGACACCACAAGACACAACCCTTAGCGGCAACGTCATCAATAACGATAGCGATGTCGATGGTGACACAATCATCGTCACCGAATACACAATACCGGGGATCAACGGCGGCAACCCCATCCCTGCGGGAACGGCGACGCCGATCCCCGGCGTTGGCACTATCACGGTCAATCCGGATGGGAGTTATATATTTGTGCCCGCACCCGGGTACGTGGGGCCGGTTCCGGAGGTTGATTACACGATCTCGGACGGCAACGGCGGCACCGACCAAGGGGCATTGAATATCAATGTCATACCGCCCGGCGGCGCCGGTGCCAATGATGACGTTGCGACAACGCCGGAAGACACGACGCTGACCGGCAATGTCGTTTCTAACGACGTCAGTCCTTCCGGCACTATCACCGTTACCAACTTTACCGTCGCTGGAGATCCCACGGTTTACGCTGCTGGCTCGCCCGCAACGATCACAGGCATCGGCACGCTGACGATCAATCCGAATGGCACTTATACATTTGTTCCGGCGCCCAATTATTTCGGCCCGGTTCCAGTCGCAACCTATATGGCGACGAATGGAACAGCGAGCGACACGGCAACCCTTACGATTACCGTGACGCCGGTAAACGATCCACCGGTGGCTATCGGTGACACCGGCACAACCCCGGAAGACACGACGCTCAGCGGCAACGTTTTAACCAACGACACCGATATAGACAGTGCCACACTGACCGTCACAGAGTTCTCGGTGAACGGAGTTACAGCAACAGCCGGTCAGACGGGCACGATCCCAAACGTTGGCCAGATCACGATTAACGCCGATGGCAGCTATGTCTTCGTCCCCGCCGCAAATTACGACGGTACTGTCCCGGTTATCACCTATACCGTCTCAGACGGCGCGCTGACCGACACTGCGACGCTGACCATCACCATTACGCCGGTCAATGACCCACCGGTCGCCGCCAACGATACCGGCACGACACCCGAAGACACGACGCTGACGGTTCCCGCTGCCTCTGGGCTTCTATCCAACGATACTGATGTCGATAGCACCACGCTGACCGTGACCGGCTTCGATGTTGGCATCCGCCACTTCACGGCCGGCGACACAGCAACGATTCCCGGCGTCGGCCAGTTAACGATCAACACCGACGGTAGCTACATCTTTGTGCCAGCGCCGAACTACAATGGTCCGGTCCCTGTGGCGACCTACACCGTGTCCGACGGCACGTTGACCGATACGGCGACGCTGACCATCACCATCACAACCGTCAACGACGCGCCAATCGCCAACGACGACGCCGCGACCTTGCCAGAAGACACGACGCTGACAGTTCCCGCTGCCTCGGGACTGCTATCAAACGACAGCGATGTGGACAGCGCCACGCTCACGGTGGAGGGGTTCGAGGTTGAGGGAGTCCTCTTCGGTGCGGGCACGACGGCAAATATCCCCAACGTGGGCGCGCTGACGATTGAGGCAGACGGCAGTTACACCTTCACGCCTGTCCTCAATTTCAACGGCACGGTTCCGCCCGTGACCTACCGGATTTCGGATGGCAATAGCACAGCCACCGCGGTGCTGACCATCACGGTAACGCCGCTCAACGATCCTCCGGTGGACGGCAATGAGTCCAACACGGTCACCGAGGACACGACGCTAACGGTAGGCGGCGCCGGGACCGCCGGCAACCTCCTCAACAACGCAACGGATGTGGACGGCATCGATACACTGACGGTCACCGACTACTCGGTTCCGGGGCTCAATGGCGGAAATCCGATCGCCGCGGGGACAGCAACCGCTATCCCGGGCGTTGGCACAATTACCATCAACACGGACGGCAGCTACACGTTCGCGCCTGTGCAGGACTACACCGGACCTATCCCGGAGATAACTTATACCGTCTCAGATAACGCAGGCGGCACCGACACCTCGACCCTAACCTTGACGATCACGCCGGTCAACGATCCGCCGGTTGCCAGGAACGACCTCGCGTCGACGCCGGAAGATACGACGCTGACTGGCAATGTGCTTGGAAACGACGTGGACGTGGATGGCGACACACTGACGGTCACTTTATACGAGGTGAACGGCAATGGCTTCCTCCCCGGTACGCCGGCCGTGATTGCCGGCGTTGGCACGCTGACCATCAATGCGGATGGCAGCTACACCTTCGTGCCTGTGGCAAACTATAATGGTCCGGTGCCGGCGGCGACCTACCGGATTGTGGACCCAAGTGGTCTCCAGTCCACCGCCGACCTAATCGTCATTGTAACACCGGTCAATGATCCACCTGTTGATGGCAATGAAACCAACACGGTCACCGAGGACACGACCCTTACCGTGCCGGCGGCTTCCGGCCTCCTCGCCAACACCACGGACATCGACGGCGGAACACCGAGCGTTATCGGATACACGGTTGACGGACTGACAGGAACGGTCGGCAGCGCTCACCTGATCGCTGGCACCGGCACCATCACCATCAATGCCGATGGCAGCTACTCCTTCGTGCCTGTCGCCAACTATGCCGGCCCCATACCGGTGATTACCTACACCGTCTCGGACAACGCTGGCGGCTTCGACACCTCAACACTGACCTTGACGATGACACCGGTCAACGATCCGCCAGCTGGCACCGATAATACGGTGACGATCGCCGAGGACACGGCCTACACCTTCTCGGCGGGGGACTTCGGCTTCACCGATCCAACCGACAACCCGGCGAATGCGCTGCAGGCCGTGATCATCACGACACTGCCATCAGCATCCGAGGGCACACTGCTCCTCAATGGAGTTGCCGTAGCGGCAGGCCAGACAATAGCGGTAGCGGGCATCCCGAATCTGACGTTCCAGCCCGCAGGCGATGTGAACGGCAACGGTATCGGTACGTTCACCTTCCAGGTCGTCGACGACGGCGGCACCGCAAATGGCGGCCAGAATACCGATCAGAGCCCGAACACGTTCGCCTTCAACATCAGTCCGGTCAACGATCCCCCGATTGACGGTGACGAAACCAACACCGTCATCGAAGATACGACGTTGACGGTCGCTAATGGCGCGGCGGGCGATCTGCTCAGCAACGCCAGCGACGTCGACGGCGATGCGTTGACGATCACTGATTACACGATCCCTGGGGTTAATGGCGGCAATCCGATTGCGGCGGGAACAGCCACGCTGATTGCAGGGGTCGGCACCATCACCATCAATGCCGATGGCAGCTACAGTTTCGCCCCTGCCGCCGACTATACGGGTGCCATTCCGGTAGTCACCTACACCGTCTCGGATGGCCATGGTGGCACGGACACCTCAACGCTGACGCTGACGATCACCCCGGTCAACGATCCGCCGGTTGATGGCAACGAAACCAACACCGTCATCGAAGACACGACGTTGACGGTTGCCAATGGCGCGGCAGGCGATCTGCTCAACAACGCTAGCGACGTCGACGGCGATGCGCTGACGATCACTGATTACACGATCCCTGGGGTTAATGGCGGCAATCCGATTGCGGCGGGAACAGCCACGCTGATCGCAGGCGTCGGCACCATCACCATCAATGCCGATGGCAGCTACAGTTTCGCCCCTGCCGCCGACTATACGGGTGCCATTCCGGTAGTCACCTACACCGTCTCGGATGGCCATGGTGGCACGGACACCTCAACGCTGACGTTGACGATCACCCCGGTCAACGATCCGCCGGCGCCCGCCGACGATTTCGGAACAACGCCGGAAGACACGACGCTTACGGTTTCCGTCGCCTCGGGGCTCCTATCGAACGATACCGATGTGGAAGGCGACGCTCTCACGATCACGCGGTTCACCGTCGATGGCGTGCCTGGCTTCTTCCTGGCCGGTGGCACGGCCAGCATCGCCGGTGTCGGTCAACTCACAATCAATGCGGACGGTAGCTACACTTTCATTCCCGTCGCGAACTTCAACGGTCCGGTTCCGCTTGCCACCTATACCGTTTCCGATGGCAACGGCGGCACCGATACCGCGACGGTAAGAGTGATCGTCACACCTGTGAACGACCCACCCGTGGCGGACAACGAGATTGGAACCACCCCCGAGGACACACCGCTCGTGGTCACTGCCGCGAACGGGTTGCTGGTCGGCGACACGGACGTCGACGGCGACACGCTCTCAGTGATTCAGTTTGAGGTCGGCGGCACCACCTACACTGCCGGCCAGACTGCGACGATCGCAGGCATCGGCCGGCTCACCGTCAACGCGAATGGCAGCTACATTTTTGTCCCTGCCCCCGACTATAATGGTCCAGTTCCCGTCGCTACCTACACGGTCTCGGATGGGAATGGCGGGACTGATACCGCGACGTTGACACTCTTTGTCACGCCGGTGAACGATCCACCGGTCGCCGCCGATGATTCTGCCACGACGCCCGAAGAGATTCCGGTCAGCGGTAATGTTTTGACCAATGACACGGATATCGATGGCGGTTCGCTGACGGTGGCCCAGTTCGAGATCGGCGGCACCACTTATGTGGCGGGCGATACGGCGACGATCGCAGGTGTCGGCCAACTGACAATAAACGCCGACGGCAGCTACAGTTTCGTGCCGGCACTCAACTTCAACGGCCCGGTTCCGCCTCTGACCTATTCCGTCTCTGATGGCAGAGGCGGGACAGATAGAGCCGTGTTGGCCATAACCGTCACCCCCGTGAACGATCCACCAAGTGCCCTCGACGACACCGGCACGACGCCGGAAGACACCACGCTCAACGGCAACGTGCTGACCAACGACACGGATGTCGACGGCGATCCGTTGACGGTGACCCAGTTCGAGATCGCCGGCGCCACCTATGCGGCCGGTCAGACGGCAACGATCGCGGGCATTGGTTCGCTCACGATCAATGCCGATGGCAACTACGTTTTCGTCCCCGCACCGAACTACAACGGCCCGGTTCCGGTCGCTATTTATACCATCTCGGATGGAGCCGGCGGCAGTGATGCGGCTACGCTTACGCTCACCGTAACTCCTGTCGACGATTTTGTACCAACGCCGGACGACGACGAGCCGGATTTGCCCGTTGGCCCGGACTTTGACTTTAATCCGGAAAACGTCGACGGCGCGGTCGTCGAGACGGTCCGCGGCATAGAAGCACTGAACGATCTCGCCGACCTTTCGGGTGACGCAATCGATGCGGTCGGCGTCAATTACTTCGGGCCTCAGTTAAGGTTCGCGCTGACAACCTTCCTGGGAGGCTCTTCTACCGTTGTCCTCGAGCGGCCGGGGGCGAGTGACGAGAGGATCCGGATCGACACGGTGAAGCATTCCGGCGTCATCTATCTTCAAGTTCTCGAAGAATCCGAGAGGGGAGGCCAAAGTGACATATTAGGCTACCGTCTTACGGGAGCGAACGATACCTCGCTGCCTTCATGGCTCAGACAACTCGGCCCGCGGTCCTTCGCCGGTAATCCCCACGCAGCATCGGGTACTGTCGATCTCATCCTGTCGGTCATCCAGCGTGATGGACAGGTGATCGACTTCGAAATCCGACTGGACAGCTTCAGCGGGCACCTTTCCCAGTCGCAAAGGCCGGAAGATCATGGTTTCGAACCGAGGCTGGCGCCGATGTTTTCCGAGCAGATGCAGGCCTCCGCGCGAGGAAGAGATATCGATGATCTGGAGCGTGCACTGGGGTTGCGCTAACTTTTGAACCTCCTAACGGTCCTGACAGCACCAATCGATGCCCACAACTCTCTGCATTTGTCATTGTCACTGGGTATTTGACGGCAGTTCAGGCGTGGAGGCAGCGCTGCCGCGTAGTGCTGAAAATTGAATCGTCCTAGGCCTCAGGAGGACGGTTATCTTCCGAGCCAGCGTCCAAGTGTATCGTTCCTCTGTGTTTGAGCGGCCTCCGGGTTACCGGAGCGCCAATTTAAGATTTCCGCCCTGCCCAACGCCAGTTTAAAATCTCAGGCATATCTTCACCATACGTGCGAACATAGTCTTGGTGCTCGATGAGCTTCCCCCGCAGGGTGTCGATGACGGATGGCACTTTTTCCGTCAGACCCGGAACCCGGGCAATCGCTTCCATCGCAAGGTGATATCTGTCCAGTTCATTCAGAACCGTCATATCGAACGGTGTCGTGGTCGTGCCCTCTTCAACGAAGCCGCGAACATGGATATTCCCGTGATTTGTCCGCTTGTAGGTCAGTCGGTGGATCAGGTAGGGGTAGCCGTGATAGGCAAAGATCACAGGCTTGTCTTTCGTGAATATGCGGTCGAACTCGTCGTTCCTGATCCCGTGGGGATGTTGATCGGGATCCTGAAGTGACAGGAGATCGATAACGTTGACCGTTCTGATCTTCAGTTCGGGTATTGCCTCGTGCATGAGCATGACGGCGGCCAGTGTCTCCATTGTCGGCACGTCACCTGCGCACGCCATCACGACGTCCGGCGCGATGGTGTTGTCCTCATAGCTCGCCCAGTCCCACACGCTTGCGCCAGCCTTGCAATGCGCTTCTGCTTCCTCGATTGACAGCCACTGCGGCTCTGGCTGCTTGCCTGCGACGATCACGTTGATCCGGTCGTAGGTCTTGAGGCAATGGTCCCCGACCCACAGAAGCGTGTTTGCATCCGGCGGCAAGTAGATGCGAACGATATCCGCCTTTTTGTTTGCGACAAGGTCTATGAAGCCCGGATCCTGATGCGAGAACCCATTGTGATCCTGCCGCCACACGTGCGAGGTGAGCAGGTAGTTCAGCGAGGAGATCGGCTTCCGCCACTCGAGTTCGCGCGTCACCTTCAACCATTTTGCATGCTGGTTGAACATCGAGTCTATGATGTGGATGAAGGCCTCGTAGCAGGAAAAGAGACCATGACGTCCGGTGAGCAGATATCCCTCCAGCCATCCTTGGCAGAGATGCTCGGAAAGCACCTCCATCACCCGACCGTCGCGGGCAAGATGGACGTCGTAGTCTTCGATGGCCTGCATCCAGACGCGCTGCGTCTCCTCAAACACGCTACCAAGACGGTTACTTTCGGTCTCGTCGGGGCCGAAAACCCTAAAGTTCTTCGTCTCGGCATTCAGTTTCACGACTTCCCTCAGGTAGTGACCGAAGATCTCGGTCGATTGGACTTGCCGCGACCCGCGTTCGCCAATGTCGACGGCAAAATCGGCTATGGGTTTGGAAACAAGTTCCTGACGGAGAATGCCACCGTTGGCGAATGGCGTGGCACCCATCCTCTTCGACCCTTCCGGCGCAAGGGCTCGCAGCTCCGCCCTGAGACGCCCGTCGTCATCGAAGAGGGTTTCCGGCCCATAGCCGCGCATCCAGTCCTCGAGGATTTTCCGGTGGCCGTCATCGCCCCGGCAGTTGGCCACTGGAACCTGATGCGCGCGCCAGAATCCTTCGACCTTCTTCCCATCCACTTCCTTCGGACCCGTCCAACCTTTCGGGCTTCTGAGAACGATCATTGGCCAGCGGGGCACGCCGGGCGAGCCGACATTTCCTCGCGCTTCGGCCTGAAGCTCGCGGATGCGGTCGAACGCAAAGTCGAAAGCCTCCGCCATCTTCCAATGCATCGACTTTGGTTCGTGCCCTTCCACGAAGACGGGTTCGTATCCGTAGCCGCGAAACAAGCTTGTCAGATCTTCGTCGCTGCTGCGTGCGAGGATCGTCGGGTTGGCAATCTTGTAGCCATTGAGGTGAAGGATCGGGAGCACTGCGCCGTCGCGGGAGGGGTTCAGGAACTTCGACGAGTGCCATGCTGCAGCCAGTGGGCCAGTCTCGGCTTCACCGTCGCCCACGACACAGGCCGCAATCAGATCAGGGTTGTCAAACACCGCGCCAAAGGCGTGAACCAGTGCATAGCCGAGTTCGCCACCTTCATGGATCGATCCCGGCGTCTCCGGAGCGGCGTGACTGGGAATGCCACCAGGAAACGAGAACTGCTTGAAGAGTTTGCGCAATCCATCCGTGCTGGAGGGAATATCGGGGTAAATTTCGCTGTAGGTGCCTTCGAGGTATGTGTTCGCCACCATGCCGGGACCGCCGTGACCAGGACCGCAGATGTAGAGCACGTCGACATCGCGTGCCTTGATGATGCGGTTTAGATGGGCATAGATGAAATTCAGCCCCGGTGTTGTACCCCAGTGTCCGAGCAGCCGCGGCTTGATGTGCTCCGGCTTTAGCGGCTCGCGCAGAAGCGGGTTGTCCATGAGGTAGATCTGCCCAACCGAAAGATAGTTGGCTGCTCGCCAGTAGCGGTCGATCAGATCGAGTTCGGTGTCGTTGAGGCTTCTTGTCGCAACTTCGGTCAAGGCATTCTCCTTCAAAGGTTGTGACGCTTGATCACCGACAGTGCCTCGTCGGCGATGATCTGTTCCTCGTCTGTGGCAATGACGTATACGGTAACCCGGCTCTCGGCCGTGCTGATGACCGTCTCGTTTGTTTCGTTCGCTCCACCGTCCAGCTCAACCCCAAGCCACCCAAGGCGCCCGGCAATCCGGTCGCGAATATCCGGTTGGTTTTCGCCGACACCAGCTGTGAACACGATGGCATCAAGACCGCCCAGTGTCGCCGCCTGTCTTGAGATTTCGCCTGCTGCGCGCAGACAAAACAGGTCGATGGCCTCAGCCGCCTCGCGGCTTGGATCCTTCAGCAGCACTCTGGTATCGCCACTGATGCCCGAGACGCCAAGCAACCCGCATTCGTGATAGAGGAACTGCTCCAGCCGTTCCGGTTGCCGCATGCCTTTCCGCATCAGGTATAGGAGGGCACCGGGATCGATCCATCCGGGTCTCGTGGCCATGGGGATCCCATCGAGAGCCGAAAACCCCATGCTGGTATCCCGGCTTCGGCCACCAAACATCCCGCATATGCTCGCCCCGCTGCCAAGGTGTGCTGCTACGACGCGCTTGCTATCCGACGCCGGATCGATCTGCCGGAGCCTGTTGGCGATATAGTTGTATGACAAGCCGTGGAATCCGTAGCGACGGAGACCATCGACGTGCATTGCCCTCGGGACTGCCAGACGCCGGACGATGTCATCCTGCGAGGAATGAAACGCGGTGTCGAAGGAAGCGGTCTGCGAGATATGCGGCTGGCTTTGTTGTACCGCCCGGATGACCCTTAGAGCCGAAGGCTGATGCAGGGGTGCAAGCGGAGTGAGATTCTCGATCTCGTCAACGGCTTTGTCATCCAGGCGGATAGGGCCCGTGAATCTCAAGCCGCCGTGCACCACCCTGTGTCCGGCCACCATCAGGCAACCATGGGTGGCCTCATCAATATGACCGACAACCTGATCGACGAGCTGGCCGAATTCGGTCTCCGGGTTGCCGACGAGATCCTTCTCGATCGGCAGTTCGCCAACTCGGCCAGAGAGCGTCATAGGCCGGGCTTCGAAGTCGATCTTTACCCGTCCGGCCGACATTGCGCGCCCGTGTGCCAACTCGAAGACGCCAATCTTCAGAGACGACGAGCCAGAGTTGAAGGTCAGTATCACGTCCGGGTTCATGCGATCTCCATCAGTCGCCGCCAATCGCGGTTTCCTTGTAGGTGGCGCCGGGCACGCCCTCGACCACGCATTTCACCGCCCGTCGCTGCAGATCGCTAAGACCGCTTGCCGAGATACTCACAACGTTCTGGCGAACCTTCGCTTCAAGATCCTGGGATGAGAGGCCAAGCTCGCACTGCAGGCGCGCGTGGACGGCGGTCGCGATCGCCTCGTCGCCCACAAGATCCCGCTTCGGTGAGATGAATGTCGTGGCACTGAGCAAATCCCGTCGGCTGACAATGCCGAGCAGCCTCCCATCCTGTACGACTGGTACCCTGTTCACACCCGCTGCAAGGAAGATGTCGGCGATCTGGCCGACCGAGGCTTGCGGCGAAACCGACAGAACGCCTTGGGTCATCACGTCGCCAACGCGCCAACTGTGCGACTTCAAGAACCGATTGAGCGCGACTGGGTCCGTGACAGGTCCGTCTGCTTTGGGCATCAGCACCTCGCCGAGCGAAAAGCGTGTCATCAGATCCCCTTCGGTAACGATGCCGACCAGCTCTCCGTTACCATCGACGACGGGCAATCCACTGACGCCCCGATCAATCATGATCTGGATTGCATGCCGCACGCTGGCGTCGACGTTCGCCGAGGCTACTCCGGGTGTCATGATGTCCATAGCAATCATGTCGTTCTCCCTGTGATTCCCGAGACCACGAAACAACCGTGGTCTGCCCCTTTGTGCGAGCTCCGGTTAACGCGGACGCCGGCAGCAATTCCGCAGGAAGGCGGTAGGGTTTTATTGGCCACATGTGCTCGCCTATTCCGCCTGCGGATACATACGGAGATAGGCTAGGGAAGAAACTGTCTTGTGTGGAGTACGCAACGGTTACAACAAGCGTAAATTTGCGCGTGCGTGGCTCTATTCGTCCACCGGATGACAATTATGTGGGGACGCAGAAGACGCAGAAGGCAGTGGAAAGGAAAACGTCCATTCGCAGGAATCCATAAGCCGAGCCGCACGATTATCCGGATATCACCACGATAACTTATTGCGAAATGCTGCCCACCGACTGAAAATCGGCCTTCGCTTTGCTCAAGCCTTGCTCGAGCATAGAAACTAGATCCGGTTGCAGACCGACAGCCTCGACGGTCTTTTTGAGTCCTGAAGGACTGACGTCCAAATTTTCCAAGCTATCTTTTGCGTGCACCGAACCCAGTTCCCCGAATGCAGCAGAACGTATTACTCTTGTCAGCGAGCTACTTCCGTTCACCCGCTCAGTCCACATTATGGCTTCGGTGTAACGGCCGTGACGAAATGCTTCCAGCGCCTGGACGATGAGTGCGCATCTGGGGATGACGTCAACATTCTTGCTTGCGTCTATTGCCATCGACAATCCGGCCGCTCTATAGCCTGCCGAATAGAGGATGCCGCCAAGTGCCGCTGCGGCGTCGGAGCTATATGGGTTGAGAGCCAGGGCTTTATTCCCAGCATCAATCGCGGATTCCATGCTGCCCTTCGCGGCTCTTGCGGCCATCAGTGCGAGCTGCGCTCGCCCGGAGAGCGGAGCTTTCACGACGGCGTCGCGCGCGAGGTCGAGGGCATGATCGGCAACGTCCGGCGGTGTCGCCCGGCCTTCGGGGACGAGAAGCGCGCGTGCGAGAAGTGCTTTTGCATCTGAATTGTCCGGCGTGAGCCGAACAGTGCGCTGAAGGCAGTCGATCGCCATATTAAGATTTGTCCGGGTTTCGATCGCAAGCTCCGCTCGAATGACGCAGCCATTTCCGAGAGAACCGGGGTCGGCATCTAGCTCAATAGAGTTGATTACGCCGTGATTGGATGCGATGCGCTTGGCGAGGGCCGTGACAACCTCCTCGCGAACGACCGCAGCGTTCTTGCCGCCCGTATCCGCGTTCACTAATCCAGCCGCTTGCAGCTTTCCAGAAGAGCTTTCTGTAACCTGCCACCAAACGCTTCGATCGTCGTTGCCCCCATAGTATTTAAAGTGGATCGAGTATTTCGGATCTGCTGCTCGGCCCCGCACTGCCGCGTATCCGGGCTGGGCCACGATCATCGTCTGAAACTGCGTCAGAGCTGTCAGCAAGGCATCGCGCATTTGGCTTGCCTCACCTGACTGGCGTGGATCGGCCGCCTCGCCGTACACATATACGATTGGCTTCTCCGAGATCACTGTTCGGGTTGCACAGGCGTAGAGGCTAGCGAAAGCAATCGCTCCGCACGCAATCGCAGAAAGCACCGTGATGGTCACCTTGTGCCGATGATTATCGGGATGCGCTCCTGTTTGAGGCTGGTTTTCGTCCACCTCCTCGCGATCCATGTCCATTCGCGAAAGGCAGGGTTTTCGTGTAAAGCAGGCAATGTATTTGCCCTTTGTGATGCTGATCCAAACGTCGTGGTCATCCCCGAACGCGGCGTAGAAGGATTCTAGCGTAGACCTAAGACGGCTCATCTCGATCCGAACAATCGGGTCGATCGCAGCGTTGAAATTGGTCGGCCGCCCCAGCACGTCGACGGCAATAACATATGCTTTAACATCTTCGTGCTCGAAGCGGCGAGATACGAGATAAGAGAGGATAGCTCTCTGGCGACCTCCCGCATTGAACCTCGTGTCGGCGAGGAGAAGCTCGAGAGCCTCGCTAGCTTGCGCGCAGCTGATGTCTTTTTGAAACCCGTCGTCGATCTCGGCACTCATAGCTTTCCTCGTAAGGTGATCGAAGCTGAGGTATGCTTAGGTAGATAACGGCAAATTTAATGAGTTGTGTTTTTGTTCTTCAATTAAACCTGAAATATGTAGCCGTGTCTGTCAACAGGTTTTGTCTTCGAGAACGACTGAAAGAACGTCGCTTTCAATGTCAGAGCAAAGCATTTCATATTCTGCAATTAGCGGACAGTCGGTATTATCTCGCTCTTTCTGAAATTTTTGAAGAGCGAGATAGGCCTCCTCGTAAGCTTCGAACATTCCGTTGAGATGTGTTGAGTGAGCTGCTATCAGCTGCAACCGCCCACGGATCGCCGGCAATTTCAGCATCAGCCGCCACAGCCCTCGCTGTGCGGCCTTTGAGCCATTCTTTGCCATTCCCCTGGTATCGCTCATCGGATTCTCCTCGGCCCGATCCAACGCTCCCAGCCACCATGGGCTCGTACTCGGTTCGAGTGAAGTACGTTACAGTTACAAAGAAAGCCCGGCAAAGTTGTTTGGTCGGATGGCGCCGTCCGCTCTTGACCGTCTCGCCTGAGAGGCTGGTTGTAACAAGCTGCAACAACGGGTGTTACCGTTACGTACTTTCAAAGTTGAGTTTGTCCCGTACTGTCGCCGTTCAGAAATGGCAAAATGCCGAGAACGCATGAACCTGCCGCGTCTACGCCTCATGAAAAGCCAACGACAGGTTCCGGTTCGTTTGCTTGGAGAAATGCACTGGTTGACCATTAAACCCTGTGGGAGATAGAATTGAGAACACAAACACTTCTTACCGGCTTTGTTCTTGTCGCGCTTTTTGCCGCAGCGCCCGCAAACGCGCAAACCCTGAGCTATGCAGACGCGGTCACCAAGCTCGCGCAGGATTGCGGCGCCGATATCAAAAAGCTTTGCAGCGGCCTCAATCTTGGCGGCGGGCGAATTGCCGACTGCCTGGAGAAGAATGACCCAAAAGTCTCCGCCACCTGCAAGGGAACGCTTTCAAGCGTCGTAGCGTCCATCAGCCAGCGCGAACGCGCTCAAACTTCCTATGAAAAGGTCTGCAGACACGACATGTCACAGAGGTGTTCGGGGGTGAAGGGCGACGGATATGTGTTGGCGTGCCTGATCAAGACGCAAAAGCACGTCGGCAAGGAATGCAATCAGGCGATTACTGACGCGGGTTGGAGGTAAGCCGATGATCAAACTTCATTCGCTAACGTTTGCAATGCTCATCACCTTGGCGATCGCACCAACTGCGGGGCACTGCCAACAGGTGTCCGAGCAGCGCATCGTCTCCAGCCTTGGTAAGTTGACTGCCGCCGCACCCATCGTCGACGTCGCAATCTTGCGGCAAGAGGCGATGAGTGGAAAAGCGATCGAAGCACTCCCGAACTGGGGCAAGGTCGCGAAGCTTCCGCAAATGGTCGTTGAGATCAATTTTCGAAACGACTCCGTGATGATCGAACCCGAATCCTATCGAACGATCGGGATGATCGCCGACGCGCTGCATCACCCCAATCTTTGGGACTACAAGTTTCTCATCGTCGGACACACGAGCGCCACTGGTAGCGACGAACATAACATGGACCTGAGCGAAAAGCGCGCCGCTGCTATCAGGGAAATGCTTTCGACCACCTTCGCGGTCGCCCCGGAAAGGCTCTACGCAGTCGGTGTCGGCGAGTATTTCCCAATTGAAGGTTCCAACGCCGATGCCGCCAACAACAGACGCGTTCAGCTTTTCAATCTTGGGGTTTTCAAGAAGCAATAACACGCATTGCCACGAGGGGAGGTCAAGATATCTCCCATCATCTTGGAGCTTTGGATGTTGCCTTGGCGAGTAGAGAAGGTTGTTCGTGTCGGTTGCCCGGCGGCGCTAGCGCTGGCTATCACATTCGCGCCGGCTCAGGCTTTCGACTTTCGTGACCGCTTTCTGGATCCCGAGGATGGGGCGTTGGACGTGTCCGGAACACTAAGCCAGGGTGGCTTCATACCCGTCCCGATCGTCATCACCGAACCGGCCGTCGACAAGGGGCTCGGCTTCGCCGGTCAATTCATTCATCCGCCCTCATCGAATGGCGCGCCCGCAGGAGTACCGTCATCGGTGGAGCGGTGACGGGTAACGGTTCCTGGGGCGGAGGCTTCCTGCAACAAGGGTCGTTCGCCGACGGAAATTTCCTGTATCGTCTAGGAGGCGGAATCGCTGACGTCACCTTGCCGATCTTTCCATTCGGCGGATCCAACGGTTTCGATTACGAAGACCGCGTAAAATTCGGCTTCGCAAACCTCCGATATCGGGTGCCTGATACCAGCTTTTCGTTCGGACCTCGGTTCATCTATCGGACGTCTGACGTGGCGCTTGACGGGGAGGGACCGGTCGCTGAACGCGTCACGGACTTGGTCGACCGCATTATCGATGAGCATCAATACGTCGCCGTCGGTATTTCCGCACATATTGATAGCCGCAACAACCAGTTTACACCCACCGACGGGATCAACGCCATCTTGCGTTACGACGATTACTCGTCTGCCTGGGGAAGCGATCAAGATTTCGGCGTAAGCGCGCTTCTCTTCCACGGTTTTCATGAGCTCGGTGAAAGCTGGTCCGCGGGCGCGAAGGTTAGACTGGAGGGCGTCACATCGAACGCTCCATTCTTTATGGCTCCCGCGGTCGATCTTCGTGGTGTGCAGTATGGTCGATACCAGGGGGACACCGCGCTCAGTTTGGAAGCGGAGCTCCGTCGCCAACTGACCGACCGTTGGGCCGTGGTCGCGTTCGGTGGCTACGGTGAAACCTTTGTGAGTTCCTCGAAGCTTTACCAGGCCGAGAGCGGTATCTGGACGCTTGGAGGTGGTGTCCGTTATCGCCTGGCGCGCAAGTTCGGCATCGATGTCGGGCTTGATTTCGCTCGCGGGCCGGACAGTACGATCTTTTATATTCAGTTTGGCCACGCGTGGGCTCAGAGCATGGACTAGCGGCACAGTTGACACAGTTCCTTCAGGCACATCGATCGGTGTTCAGTAATTCGCTCGCGCAGTTCTGAGCGTAGTAGCCATGCAACACTCGGATGTATTCTTTGCGAACGACACGGCGAGGCGTGTGACATTGCTTCCCTTCCGATCCGAACGAGATCAAGCTCCTGCCAACGCATTCCATCCATATCGCAGCCTTCGGGGGAAGCTGATGTTTCGTAAAATTGGGTACGTAGCCGGTATCATCACAGCACTTGCCATTTCGTCATCCGCATATGCGGCCGACCTACTTCCTGCATCCGCTCCGCAACCACTCCCGCAGAATGCCAACGGTTGGTCCTTCTCCTTCTCACCATACTTCTGGGCCGCCGGTCTCGACGGAAAGTCACAGGTGTTCGGGCTACCCACAGTCGACGTCAGCCAAGACTTCGGCGACATCCTCTCCGATCTCGACTTCGCCTTCATGGCGGCCGGCGACGCCCGCTATGACAAGTACAGCGTTTTCACCGATATTAGCTACGTGAAGGTGACGACTGACTCTGCGACACCCCGCGGTGTGATCGCCGATGAGGTCAGCCTCAAGTCCGTAACCTTTACGGCGATGGTCGGCGGTGCCTACACCCTATACGAAGATCAGCAGACAAGGTTCGACGTTCTTGCCGGGGCGCGTTTCTGGCATGCCGAGACGCGTATCGGTCTGAGCGGCGGTCTCGTTGGCGACGTCTCGCGCTCTGACGACGCCAACTGGGTGGATGGTCTGGTCGGCTTCAAGGGAAGTCATTCGTTCACCGACACAATCTTTGTCACTGGGTGGGGCATGATCGGCGGTGGCGGAGCCGACCTCGACTGGGACGTGCTCGGCGCGATCGGCTATCAGTTCAATGAGACAGTCTCTGCCGTTGCAGGCTATCGCGCTCAAGGCGTCAATTACAGCAACGATGGCTTCACCTACGACATGATTCAACATGGCCCGATTCTTGGAATGCATATTCGATTTTGAGTAGCGGGCGGAGCGCGCGACATGGCAAGATTGTCAGTGACGGCAGCAGCGATCATTTTGACTGCGGCATCCGGCGCGTCGGCCCAGGACGCCGATCTCGCCAAGAAGCTCTCAAACCCAATCGCGTCTTTGGTGAGCGTGCCGTTCCAGTTCAACTATGATTCTGGCTATGGTCCAACCGACGGTCACAAGGCCGCCTTGAATATACAGCCCGTCATTCCGTTCGACTTTAATGATGACTGGACTGTAATCTCACGAACGATCGTGCCAGTTACCTGGCAAAATGACATCGCTGGAGACAGCGGGACCCAGTTTGGCCTTGGCGATACCCTCCAGAGCTTCTTTTTCTCTCCTAAGCAGCCCGCACCTGGAGGCATCATTTGGGGTGTTGGACCGGCTATCCTGATCCCTACGGCAACCGAGCCGCTGTTTGGGGGCGAAAAGCTGGGGCTTGGCCCGACAGGCGTCGTCCTCAAGCAGGACGGCCCATGGACCTACGGCGCACTTGCCAACCACATCTGGTCGGTAGCGGGGGATGGAGGACGCTCCGACATCAGCTCGACGTTCCTGCAGCCGTTCATTTCCTACACGACGCAGGATGCCTGGACTTTTGCGCTGAACACAGAAAGCACATACGATTGGGAGAGCAACCAATGGAGCGTCCCGATCAATTTCTCGGTCTCCAAGCTCGTCACTTTTGACAAGCAGCCGGTCAGCTTTCAGGTCGGTGCCCGCTACTGGGCAGAGTCGCCGGAAGGTGGTCCAAGCGGCTGGGGCGTTCGCGCCGGCATCACATTCCTTTTTCCTAAGTAAGTTGGGCAGTGCCGGCGCGCATTTCTACTGCTTGTTCCGGCTGTAACAAGGAGCGCTGTAACATTGCGCTTTACAGTAACGTACTTACTACACGCTGAGTTTTCTGTTCCTCTGCTTCTTCGATCTCATTACTCCACACGCCGCAAGTCGGCTGTGGCTTCATGCTCGAAGG
>UCJD01000038.1 GCA_900472605.1 Hyphomicrobiales bacterium
CGTCAAGTTACAAGGGGGGTGCCACACCCAAGGGCCTTCCTTACGCCGCCTTCGTCGCCCGCTTCCGCGACAGATGCGCCACCACGTTCTCGATCATACGCATGCCGGCGTCGCCGCCGAGCGTCATGATCGATTCCGGGTGGAACTGCACCGCGGCGATCGGCTCCTTGGCATGCTCGATGCCCATGATCGTGCCATCCTCGCTTTCCGCGGTGATGATGAACTCGCGCGGCAGCGTCGAGGGATCGGCGAAGATCGAGTGATAGCGACCGACCGTCACCTCCTTGCCGAGACCGGAGAACACCAGGCCAGGCTCCAGCACGCGGATGCGCGACGGCTTGCCGTGCATTGGCAGCGCCAGGTGGCGCAGCTCGCCGCCATAGGCCTCGGCGATCGCCTGCAAGCCCAGGCAGACGCCGAAGATCGGCAGGTTGCGCGCCCGCGCCTTCTTGATCGTCGCCTTGCAGTCGAAATCCTTCGGGTTGCCGGGGCCGGGCGAGAGCACGACGAGATCGGGATCGAGCCTGTCGAAGATCTCCTCCGGCACCGGCGAGCGCACGGTCGAGACCTCTGCCCCCGTCTGGCGGAAGTAATTGGCGAGCGTATGCACGAAGCTGTCTTCGTGGTCGACGAGCAGGATCTTGACGCCCTTGCCGACAGTGGCGACGTCGCGGCTGGCCTTGGCCGTATTGCCGGCCTTGGCATCGCGGATGGCGGAGAGCATGGCGGACGCCTTCAGTTCGGTTTCGGCTTCTTCTTCCTCGGGGATGGAATCGTTGAGCAAGGTCGCCCCTGCCCTCACTTCGGCGATCCCGTCCTTGATGCGCACGGTGCGCAGCGTCAGACCGGTATTCATGTCGCCATTGAACCCGACCATACCGATCGCCCCGCCATACCAGGCGCGTGGGCTCTTCTCGTGACTTTCGATGAAGCGCATCGCCCAGAGTTTTGGCGCGCCGGTGACGGTGACCGCCCAGGCGTGAGACAGGAAGCCGTCGAAGGCGTCCATGTCATCGCGCAGACGTCCCTCGATATGATCGACCGTGTGGATCAGCCGCGAATACATCTCGATCTGCCGGCGGCCGATGACCTTGACCGAACCCGGCTCGCAGACGCGGCTCTTGTCGTTGCGGTCAACATCCGAGCACATGGTGAGCTCGCTCTCGTCCTTCTTCGAGTTCAGGAGCTTCAGGATCTGCTCGCTGTCTGCGATCGGATCGTCGCCGCGCTTGATCGTCCCTGATATCGGGCAGGTCTCGATGCGGCGACCGGACACGCGCACGAACATCTCGGGCGACGCGCCGACCAGATATTCCTGGTTTCCGAGATTGATGAAGAAGGAATAGGGCGACGGATTGATCGCCTTCAGCCGCTTGGAAATGTCGGACGGCTTGCTGTCGCAGCGCTCCATGAATTTCTGCCCGGGCACGACCTCGAACAGGTCGCCCTTGCGGAAGCTCTCCTTGGCCTTGGTGACCAGCTCGGAATATTCGCCGGGGCGGTGATCGCTCTTCGGCGGGATCGTGTCGGTGCGCTGGAACGGCTCGGCCGGAATGTCGCCCGCCTTCCCCTCCGTCGAAAGCCCGCCCTTTTCGAAATCGTAGCGGTCGATCCAGGCCTTGGCCGAGTAATTATCGACGACGAGGATCTCGTCGGGGAGATAGAGCACCATGTCGCGCTGGTCGGAAGGCCGAACGAGCTTCAGGTTGATGGCATCGAACTGGAAGGCGAGATCGTAGCCGAAGGCGCCATAAAGCCCGAGGCTGGCATCGGCCTGCGAATAGAAGAGATCGGTAACAGCCCGCAGCACGGTGAAGACCGTCGGGATCTTCGAGCGCTCTTCCTCCGTAAATGCCCGGTCCGGCGCCTTGACGGTCAGATCCAGCCGCCGTTCGGTCGAGGCGCCAAGCTCGAGCTCGGAGATCGTCTTCAGCCGCTCGGTGACGAGAGAGAGGATGACCTCGCCGCGCTCGTTATAGGCATCGATCCAGACGTTGCGACCATTGCAGGAGATGCCGAGCGGCGGATCGACCACGGCCGTATCCCAGCGCGTGTAGCGGCCCGGATATTCGTAGTTCGACGAAAACACCGCGCCGCGGCGCTCGTCGAGCTTGTCGATATAGGAGGAGACCGCGTCGCCATAAGGGATCGCCCGGCGCTGCCGCGTGACCGTGATGCCGCCCTTGGTCTCGTAAATCTCCGCTCCGTCATCCCTGATGATCGTTACCATTGCTTCACTCCGTTATCGGCCCGGATGACAGGCGGCCTTAAAAACAAAAAAAGCCGCCTGGTTTTTTCCCGGGCGGCTCATCGTCGTCTTTGGACACGATTGGTCGAGGCCGCCTTAGCGAGCCCACCACCAGATTGCGATGTTCAAGGACATGGTCATGGGCGGAATTGTTAGCGTGAGATGAAGGTGAGCGCAAGAGGCGAATGCGGAATGAGAAAGGCCGGCGCTGAGGCCGGCCTTTCGATGATGTTAGAAGCGCTGGGTCAGCGAGATTTTGAACGTGCGGCCCGGCTCGGAGTAGTAGTCCTTCGTTGCCGCAGCGACGGTGGTCGTCTTGAGGTTGAGCGCATCGAAATACGTGCGATCGAAGACGTTGTAGACACCGGCATTGATCCGGAGGCCCTTCATCTGTTCGGGCTCCCACCATGCCGTCAGATCGACGATGCCGTAGCCCGGAGCCTTGAAGGTCGCGGTCGACTTGTCGGACACGCCGGCGACAGCCGTGAACAGGACATCGACACCCCATTGCTCTGCTGCGTAACCGAGACCGATCGTTCCCTTCATCGGAGCAACGGAGTTCAGCTCCTTGTTGGTGATCAGGTTCATGCCGCGGGTATAGGCAAAGCCGGCGCGAACATTGACGCCGTTGGCGAACTGCTTGTGAGCGCTAAGCTCCACGCCCGAGATCTGAGCGCGAGCGACGTTCTGGTAGCCACTGATATTGTTTCCGTAGTCAGCCGGGTCGTAACCAATCGCCATCGCTTCCGCGGTGGTGAGGGCTCGGGTGTCGATGAAGTTGCGGTAGCGGTTGTAGAATGCGCTGACCGATCCACCGAAATCATCATCGCCAAACCGCGCGCCGATATCGAAGCCGTTGCTCGTTTCAGGCTTAAGATCCGGGTTTCCGACGGAGAGATAGGTACCCACGCCGCCGTAGGTCAGATAAAGCTCGTTTGTCGTCGGCGCTCTGAACGCCATCGACCATTGTGCAAACAGGGTTACGTCGTCATTGACTTCGTATTCGGCAAGCAGCTTGGGCGACCATGCACTGTCCTGCGAGCCACGCGGCATCGATGGGCCGAGCGGGCTGTCCGTGTAAGCAGGTGTGTCCTGCGGGTCGCGGTCGTACCAGTCGAAGCGAAGGCCCGGCGTCAGCGAGAAGCCGCTATTGCCGAAGTCCATCCGGTCCTGAACAAAGACGCTCAAATCCGTGCTGTCAACGTCCGGCATATCCGACTGGTTGGTGTGTAGATTGGAGCATGCCGTGTAAGGTCTGACGTAGGGCGCAGCAGCAGGGCATGAGTCCACGCCAGCGGAATACTGGCCGGCCTGCGAGATGAAGGCGCTGGTCCCGATCGTAAAGACATGGTCGATCTCGCCGGTCTTAAAGCCGCTGTCGATGTAGCCATTAAAGCCGAAGCCGGAATTGTCCATGCTGTTGCGACGCTGGTAGAGGCCCGGCACGCTAACGTAGCGGAACGCGTCGGTGCTGAGCATCCGCTCTTGCTGTTGCCAGTATAGAGAGGCCTGCGCCGCATCGATCAAACCGTCGGTGCTCGGAGCTTCATATTCATAGTCGAGCGAAACGCGCGTGCGCTCGTTCAATTCGCCGGAAGAATACTGACCCGGACGGTAGGTGGCAGTGGACAACGTGCTCTGTCCCTGCTTCAGGTCGGTCTCTTTATCGAAGCGGAAGCGCTCGGCGGTGAAGCCGAACGAATGCCCGGAATCGGTGTCCTGGCGCAGCTTGAACAGCATGTTGTACTGATCGTAATCAGCCGGGTTCGCCTTGGTTCGGGTCGAGCCGTATGTATCGACAGTGCCCTGGTTCTGGCGCTCGTTGCCCTTCTTGTAGCTGCCGAGGAACATGATCGAGGTGTTCTCGATCTTCTTCGCGACAGCAGCGCCGTTGAACCAGCTGTGATCGGTGCTGTCATAGCCGCTACCGACCTTGCCGCCCCAGTCCTTGCCCTCGCCGATCAGGTCAGCAGGTTCAAGCGTACGCAGAAGCAGAGCGCCGCCCAGCGCACCACCGCCGATACGGCTCGAATCGGCGCCCTTCACGACATCAACAGCAGTCAGCGAGAAGAAATCGAAGCTGTCAGTGCCGCCGCTCGTACCGCGTGCGCCGTCTCTGAAGTAGGTCAGCGGAATGCCGTCGACCAACGTCGCAACGCGATTGCCCTCAAGGCCGCGAATGTTGACCGTGTTCGTCGAGCGGTTGAAATTGACGCCTGGGTCGATCGTGCGGCCGAGATCCTCGATGCTGCGGACCTGCTTTGCTTCCAGCGTCCGTTCGCTCGTCTCGGTCGCAAGCGGTGTATTTGCGACGTCGCCCGCGTTCACAACCCGCTTGCCCTTCACAACAATCTTCTGCAGCGCGGTGCCGTTTTCGTCTTGTGCACTAGTGGCCGGCGTCGTCTGGGCGCTCTGCGCCAGCGCCTGCGAGACCGGACCAGCGCAGACAAACGCCGCGCTCACCAAAAGCGCCGAGCGCCAATGTCGGATAACCATAATCAACCCCTCAATGAAAAACATACCGGGCTGGCTGGTCTTCACGCATCCGCGCTTGGAGGGGCTGGCTAGGTGTTTCGGCGAAGAATTCCGCCTACTTCTTGCCGCATAAAAAACATGAGTATGGTTGTCAATATATTGCGCCGGGATATCATGATCTAAATGGTCATGTTTTCATGATCACGATCAACGTTGCGAAATTGCAACGAAATCCGCTCCCATACGTTGTTATCCGGCAGGAATAAAACGATGGATGGATGCGTGAAGAAGACAGGCCAGTTCGCGACAGCACTTCTCTGCCTCATCATGTTGACCGGCGCCGGCCTGCCCGAGACCGGCCCCAAACCGGAGGTAAAGCCCGGCGACAAACAGGTCGAGCAGCCGGCAGAAGATCCTTCGGATGTCGACGTCGCGCCAAAGCCGCAGCCCAAACCAGACATCAAGCCCGATGTGGCAGCACCCGATGCCGCCAACCCCGATGCTCCAAAGCCGGAGACGAAACCCGGCGAGAAAACCATCGAAGGCGATCAGCCTGGCTCCTCCTCCGACACGACAAGCAAGGATGCCGCCCCGCCCAAGCGCGAGGTGCAGGGGCCGAACCTGCCGGACAAGCAGACGCTCGAAGCCCAACATCTGACGATCGAGCCGGAAAGCGATGCCGACCACTCCGAATGCGTCAAGGAGCTGCAAAGCCTCGGCGTCGTTTTCACAGATCTGAGCCGTATCGATGACGGCAACGGCTGCGGCATCGACAAGCCGATCAAGGTCACCGAAGCCCTGCCCGGCATCAAGCTGAAGCCGGATGGCGTCTTCCGTTGCCCGGTCGCGCTCGCGCTGGCCCGCTGGATGAAGGAAACGGTGATCCCGGCAGCCGCGGTCGCCGCAGCCGATCAGGGCCGCATCACCACCATCAACCAGGCCTCCTCCTATATCTGCCGCCTGCGCAACAGCGCGGAAACCGGCAAGATTTCCGAACACGCACGCGGCAACGCAGTGGATATCGCAAGCTTCAGCTTCGAGAAGGGCGAGGATATCGCGGTCAAGCCGAGGCGCGAGGACTCGACCCTGACCGGCGCCTTCCAGCGCACCGTCAGCGCCGCCGGCTGCCTGTATTTCACGACGGTGCTAGATCCCGAAAGCGACGCCGCACACGAGACGCATTTCCATCTCGACGTCCTGCAAAGAAAGGGCGGATACCGCTACTGCCATTGAAAACAGCAATAGCGTCAGCAGCTTGCCGGCATCCGATGAATCGGAAACCGAACGTCTTCAATCGACGCCAGAGGTGGCAATAGCCGAAGTCAGAACAACCCCTCGATCGCCCCGTCCTCGTTGAGATGGATGCGTTCGGCGGCCGGCGATTTCGGCAGGCCGGGCATGGTCATGATCTCGCCGGTGATGACGACGACGAAGCCGGCGCCGGCAGACAGCCTCACTTCACGCACCGAAACCACATGCCCCTCCGGCGCGCCGCGCAGGTTGGGATCAGTCGAGAACGAATATTGCGTCTTGGCGATGCAGACCGGCAGATGGCCATAACCCTGCTCTTCCCAGGCCTTCAGCTGGTCGCGCACCGTCGTCGGCACGCTCACCTCGCCGGCGTGATAAATCTGGGCGGCAACTTCCTCGATCTTTTCGACGAGCGGCATGGAATCGGGGTAGATCGGGGCAAACCTGGCATCGCCGGATGCCGCCATCTCCACCACTTTCCAGGCCAGTTCCTCGATACCGGCGGACCCCTCCGCCC
Organism: Hyphomicrobiales bacterium; assembly: GCA_900472605.1. Taxonomy (GTDB): domain Bacteria; phylum Pseudomonadota; class Alphaproteobacteria; order Rhizobiales; family Rhizobiaceae; genus Rhizobium. Next base: position 6,492 of record UCJD01000038.1, read on the forward strand.
AATGCCGGCAGACGATCGCCTCGGCGCCGAGATGCGCGACATAGGCCTTTACCGCCTGCAACTCCGCATCCGTATCGGAAACGAAGTGGTTGATGGCGACGACGACTGGCACGCCGAACTTGCGGACGTTGGCGACATGGCGACCGAGATTGGAACAGCCGCGCGTCACCGCGCCGACATCCTCGCGCCCGAGATCGCCCTTGGCGACGCCGCCATTCATCTTCAGCGCGCGCACCGTCGCCACGATCACCGCCGCGTCCGGCTTCAGCCCGGCCTTGCGGCATTTGATGTCGAAGAATTTCTCCGCGCCGAGATCGGCGCCAAATCCGGCTTCCGTGACCACATAATCGGCCAGCTTCAGCGCTGTCTTGGTGGCGATGACGGAATTGCATCCGTGGGCGATGTTGGCGAACGGGCCGCCATGCACCAGCGCCGGATTGTTTTCCAGCGTCTGCACAAGGTTCGGCTGCATCGCATCCTTGAGAAGCACGGCCATCGCCCCGTCGGCCTTCAGGTCGCGCGCGAAGACCGGCGTCTTGTCGAAGCGATAGCCGATGATGATGTTGCCGAGGCGCTCTTCCAGATCGTGAAGATCCGACGCCAGACACAGGATCGCCATCACCTCCGAGGCAACCGTGATGTCGAAGCCGCTCTCGCGCGGAAAGCCGTTGGAGACCCCGCCCAGCGACGCGACCACCTCGCGCAGCGCCCGGTCGTTCATATCCATCGCGCGCCGCCAGGTTACGCGGCGCACGTCGATATTGAGCGCGTTACCCCAGTAGATATGATTGTCGATCACTGCCGAAAGCAGATTGTGCGCCGCCGTGATCGCGTGGAAATCGCCGGTGAAATGGAGGTTGATGTCTTCCATCGGCACGACCTGCGCATATCCGCCGCCGGCCGCCCCGCCCTTCACCCCGAAGCAGGGCCCGAGCGACGGCTCGCGCACGCAGATGACGGCCTTCTTGCCGATGCGGTTCAGCCCGTCGCCGAGACCCACCGTCGTGGTCGTCTTGCCCTCGCCCGCCGGCGTCGGATTGATGGCGGTGACGAGGATAAGCTTGCCGTCGGGCTTGCCCGCCTGCGCAGTGGTGAAATCGGCGCTGATCTTCGCCTTGTCGTGCCCGTAGGGCGATAGCTGTGCTGCCGGGATGCCGAGCCTGTCGCCGATCTCGTAGATCGGCTTCTTCACCGCGGCGCGCGCGATTTCGATGTCGGTTTTATACTCAGCCATGCCGCCCTCAGCTCTATTTCATCATCCGGAGGTCACGTTTATGCCAACGGAATGGTGAAATATACCGAAAGTTTAAACGCTGCGCGGTTGCGCAAGGACATCATCAACCTCTATCACCAACGCATTGATTCAGCATTTACGGGGTTAAGCCATGAAATCACTCGAGCTCATCGTCGAGCGCATCATTCTGTCCAGCCGCTGGATCCTTGTCGCATTCTATCTCGGCCTGGCGCTGTCGCTGGCGGTCTACGCGGTATCCTTCGGCTACAAGTTCTTCAAGGTGGCGATCAACGTCTTCACGTATGATGAAGGCGAGATGATTCTCGCCATGCTCGGCCTTATCGACGCGGCGCTGGTCGCCAGCCTGATCGTCATGGTGATGATCTCGGGCTACGAGAATTTCGTCAGCCGTTTCGACGACAACGAAACCGATGTCTCCTTCATCGGCAAGCTGGATTCCGGCAGCCTGAAGATCAAGGTCGCCTCGTCGATCGTGGCCATCTCCTCGATCCACCTGCTGCAGGTCTTCTTGAATTCAAATCAGTTCACCGATGGCAAGATCATGTGGCTCACCGCCATGCATCTCGCCTTCGTTGTCTCCGCCGTCATGCTCGGCTTCCTCGAGCAACTGATGAAAAAGGCCAAGGACAGCTCGAAAATCTAGAGTCAAGCGATTCGCGGGCGGCTAGGCCGCCTGCGACATATCGCGCAAGGTAAATCATTACCTTTTTATTTGCCATTACGCACAATTTGTGGTCGCAGCGCGCCAAAAACGACAATTGGTTGATTAAATAAATTCTAAAAACAACCCATGAGAGATTTTTCGTGTTTAAATTATAACACATTAATCTATTCAATGTGCGCCGCACAATTTCCGACTAGCAAATATATCAGATAGTCGATCTTATGATTGAAGTTGTTGGCGCGGGAAATTGTTAATGTCGTACATAACTACCTCGCAGAGGCAGTCAGTATTGACGGCTGAAATCGAAGCCGTGAAGAGCAGACCGGCATTCGCCCAGGCTCTGGTTCGCATCGCCGAGGCTTTTGGTTTCAAGTACGCTACGTTGATGGACGCACCGACGTCCGAGAGCTTCCTTCTCAAATCCCTGCTGATCGAAAGCAATCTTCCGGACGACTATATCAGGAGGTTCGACCGCGCCCGCTTCATGCAGCTCCCGATGTTTTCGACGGACCTCACCGGCTCGGTTGTGCCGAGACATTGGGTCCTTTGCGACAAGACGGGCATTGTCCCCGCCGAGCTTCGCGAACTGAAAAACGACTTCGACATGCAGCTTAGCATCTCCTTCCCAGCCCAGAGCGTCGACAATCAGCGACTGCTGTTCGGGTTCGCCGGCACGCGCTCGCCGCTCGGCCAGGCGGAAATCAATGAGCTGAGCATGCTGATGCTGCACGCGCTCGATGCCTTCAATCTGGTGAAATCGGCCAAGACAAACGAGCACCCGCCTTTGTCGGCCCGCGAGCGCGAGGTCGTACGCTGGACGTCGCAGGGCAAGACATCGATCGAGATCGGCCAGATCCTGTCGTTGTCGGACCACACGGTCAACGCCTACATGACCAGCGCCATCAGGAAGCTGGATTGCGTCAACCGCACCCAGCTGGTCGCCAAGGCGATCCGCTACAAGCTGATCACCTGACGCTAACCGAATCTGGTGCCAAGCCAGGCGCCGCCAGAGACAGCACCACGACGCTCGCCCCTATCGGCCGAGCACCGCGCGCATCTCCACCAGGTTCGAGCGCACTCTCAGAATATAGAAGCCCATCGTCGCCAGATGGCTCGGCATGATCCAGCCATCCTCGCGACCGTTCGAGATGATCGCCGGCTGGATGCGCAAGGCCGCCTGGAACTGGGCATTGGTCGCGCCGTAGAGCGCGCCGAGATTGCGCTCCGCGATCACCCGCGAAAAGTCCGATTGGGCGGCGGCCAGAATGGCGTAGTAGCCGTAGAGCTGGCCATAGGCGAACCAGAAGCGATCGTCGGCGCGGGTATCGAACCAGCCGCTCGCATGGTTCGCCGAGCGCTCCGCCAGCATGTCGGCGGTACCGCCGAGATCGTTGGCGATACGGTCGATGAACTGGATGAGGTTGTCGGCGCGCGTATCGAAGACCGCGTTGCAGTTGGAGAGATCCGTATTGAACTTGCGCAGGCTATCGATCGCCGAGCGATAATAACTCGGCGTCGGCGTCTTCGGGCCGAATGGATTGAGCCCGAAATACCAGCTGTACTCGTCGAACTGCAGGTTGCCGCGCGCGCTCTGCAGGTCGTTGTTGATGCCGGAGGTGCCGCGTACGCGGCCCAGCGTATCGACGAGCTCCGCCGAGGTACGGCGCAAGGCCTGGTTCACGCCGCGCTGGAACGAAGCCTTGTTATCGAGGAACGGCGTGTGATCCCAATCGATCCCGAAGAAGCCGAGCCGATAGAGCAGCATGGAAGAAATCCATGAGTTCTGGTTGACGTTGAAATCCGTGAGATCGGCCGTGACGTCGACGATCGCCGAGCGTTGGCAGGTCTTGGCCGCAGGCGTGGTCGCACCCTCGGCGGGCGGAATTTCCTGGCCAACCTGAACCTTGCGTTCGGCAAGCTTGTACTGATCGACGAAGGACGGGTTGAAGCCGGTCCACAGCTGCGTCTGAACGAAGAAATAGCCGTACATCACGACAAGCAGCAAAAGCACGCCGATGACGGGAAGCCTGACCAGCCAGCTGCGCCGAACGTACCAGCCGCGCGCCGCCATGAACGGCCAGAACGCCCAGGCCACGAAAAGCCGCGCCCAACGACCAATCGCCCGGCCGATCGATCTGAAAAAACCGGAGATTCCGTCAAGCATCGTCCATTCCCCTCTGCAGCCAAAGCCGAGTGTTTCACCCGCTCTCAAATATGCATCCGCATCCGAAACGGCAACATCGTGCTGATATTATTGTTCCTTCGGCCCGGGCTGGAGGCTTGATGGCGAGAGCCGTTCCGCCTTACAGGCGCGGCATGCGGAAGCGCAACCGCGAGGTAATCTTCATCGTGTCGATCAAAGGCGCGCCCGGCACATCCTCGTTCTGATGCGCATAGGCGGGAAACCTCTTGCCGAATTGCGCGTCGGCGCTCCGCTTGCGATGGACGATCTCCTGCGGCAGCAGCATATCGCGTTCGAAGAGAACGATGGCATCGGCAATACTGGGGAACAACTCGGACGAAATCTGCACCTTCGAACCCGGAATATCCGTATCGACCTGGGCCTGATATATCAAAAGGCGTTCTTCCGTATCGATCATCAGCTTGCGCATCAGCGTGTTGCACTGGCCGATCTCGGTGTTCAGCCCATCCACCAGAAGCTGGAATATGCCGATGAAGCGCTCGCGCCGCTGGCTCTCGTCGCGCAACTCGTGCTCGCGGACGGAGACCTGGTCGGCTTGTGCCTTCAGCGCCTTGCGGTCCTCTTCCATCCGGTCCCACTCGGCCTTGCTGCCGTAGACGCCGATCCGCCCCTGCGTCGTCAGCGCCTTGGCGTTGAGTTCCTTGATGCGGATGCGGGCAATGTCGATGTCATCGACCAGCCGGCGCCGGCGCTCCACGATATCCACCAGCGTGCGCTCGGCTTCCTTGTGGGCGGTGACAACGACCGCGCGGTGACGCACGATCAGCCCGGCGACGCTATCGGACTTGACCATCAGATCGCGCAGCCGCTCGACCACCGGTGCGGCCCGGACACGGCTGCTGTGGCGGCGCCACATGCGCTGGCGCGAGAAATGCCCGATGAACCGCTCGGTCGCCGTCAAACCGCGGAAACTGTCGAGATCGGACGACACCTTGACCGTCATAGCATCGAGCGTCGCCACCAGCTCGGCAAGCAGATCCGCGAGGTTTCTCGCGTCGGCGGCAAAGCCCTGGAAGCGCTCGTTTTCGACCAGAAAGCGCTCGTCGTCGATTTCTGCAGGATGCCGCGCGAACTCGACGACGAAGTCGGCACAGGTCTTGACCTTCACCGGCAGTTCGTCGGCAATCGCACTGGCGGCATCAAATGTGGTGTCAAACGAGACAGGCTTGCGCACCTGATATCCCCGGGGAATCGAATGCGGTCAAATTAGAGCCGTTCATTCTCAAATGGAAGAAGCTTACTCGACCGCCTCGGCGATCCATTCGCCGTTCATGGCGTCGTCCCAGTGTCGCCGGCAGAGCGATACATATTTCTCGTTGCCGCCAACCTCGATCTGCGCCCCTTCCCGTGCAACCTGACCGTTGCCGTCGAGACGCACGACCATCGTCGCCTTGCGGCCGCAATGGCAGATGGTGCGCACTTCGCGCATCTCGTCGGAGATCGCCATCAGCTCCTGCGAGGCAGGAAAAAGCTTGCCCTGGAAGTCGGTTCTCAAACCATAGACCATGACCGGGATATTCAGTCGGTCGACGACGCGCGCCAGCTGCCAGATATGCTCGCGCGTCATGAAATGCGCCTCGTCGACGAAGACGCAGGCGATGGGTTCGCCCGCAGCACCTTGCTCCGAGATAAGCGACAGCAGATCGGCGTCCTGCTCGAAGGCGACCGCATTGGCCTGAAGCCCGATCCGTGAGCCGATGATCCCCTTGCCCGCCCGATCGTCGAACGCCGCGATCAGCAAGAGAACGCGCATGCCGCGCTCCTCGTAATTATACGCGGCCTGCAGCAGCATCGTCGATTTGCCGGCATTCATCGTCGAGTAGTTGAAGTAGAGCTTCGCCATTGCATTCTCCGTCTCTCCGCTTCTTGAAAGCTCGATACGGCCAAGAAAACCCCCAGCTATCGTTAATCACAGAAAATTGCCGGAAAACCCCTTCAAAACTGACAAAATTCAAGCAATCCATAAAATACGACACGTCGCAATCGGATACGGCAATGCGGCGCAAACACACTGAGGTCGCTTGTAAAACTCGGCTATTGATGATTGGCTTGGGAACGTAAGACTGGGAGTCTATAAATGAAAACGACAAGCGCATTCAAACTGATCACTGCCACAGCCGTTGCCGCACTCTCTGTCGCAACCGCCGCATATTCCGCTGATCCCGCCAGCTGCTCCACCGTTCATCTTTCGGACGTGGGCTGGACCGACATCACCGCAACAACAGCAACCGCATCCGTGATCCTGAAGGGTCTCGGATACACCCCCGACGTGAAGGTTCTCTCGGTACCGGTCACCTACCAGTCGCTGAAGAACAAGGACATCGACGTCTTCCTCGGCAACTGGATGCCGACGCAGGAAAAGGACGTTCGTCCCTTCATCGACGACAAGTCGGTCGAATCCTTCGGCCCGAACCTGACCGGCGCGAAATACACATTGGCGACCAACGCCAAGGGCGCTGAACTCGGCATCAAGGACTTCAAGGACATCGCCGCTCACAAGGAAGATCTCGAAGGCAAGATCTACGGCATCGAGCCGGGCAATGACGGCAATCGCCTCGTCATGGGCCTGATCGAGAAGGATACCTTCGGCATGAAGGGCATGGAGGTCGTCGAATCCTCCGAGCAGGGCATGCTGGCACAGGTTGCCCGCGCCGAGAAGGCCGGCAAGCCGGTCGTCTTCCTCGGCTGGGCGCCGCATCCGATGAACGAAAACTTCCAGCTCACCTATCTTACGGGTGGCGACGACGTTTTCGGTCCTGACTTCGGTGGCGCCAAGGTCTTCACCAACGTTCGCGCCAATTACCTGACGGAATGCCCGAACGTCGGCGCGCTGCTCAAGAACATGGTCTTCTCTCTCCCGATGGAAAACCAGATCATGGGCAAGATCCTGAACGACGGCGACGAGCCGGAAAAGGCCGCGACGGAATGGCTGAAGGCCAATCCGACGGCGATCGAGCCGTGGCTTGCAGGCGTCAAGACGCTTGACGGCAGCGGCGACGGCCTGCCGGCCGTCAAGAAAAGCCTCGGCCTCTGATATCGACAGACGGGGTGGCTCTGGCCGCCCCGTTTTCGCTATCCTCGCTCCTGTTGTTGTTCTTATCGGATAGGCACGCCCTTGAACTGGATCACCGACTTTAAAATTCCGATTGGTCCCTGGGCGAAAGCCTTCGTGGACTGGCTCACCTCCAATGCCGACTGGTTCTTCAACCAGCTTGCCTTCGTACTGTCGCACGTCATCGACGGCATCCTGTTCGTCCTGCAGAAGCCGCACCCGCTGATCGTCGTCCTCGGCATCACCGCCATCGCCTATTGGCTCAGGCGCTCGCTCGTCGTCGCCGTCTTTACCTGTCTTGGGCTGCTGTTCATCATGAACCAGGGCTACTGGAAGGAAACGACAGCGACGCTGGCGCTGGTGCTGGCCTCCACTTTTGTCAGCATGGTCGTCGGCATTCCGCTCGGCATCGCCGCCGCCCGCCGCCCCTGGGTGAACTCGCTGCTGCGGCCTGTGCTCGACTTGATGCAGACCATTCCGACATTCGTCTATCTGATTCCAGCACTTATCCTTTTCGGCCTCGGCATGGTGCCCGGCCTGATCGCCACCGTTATCTTCGCGATCCCCGCCCCCATCCGCCTCACCCGCCTTGGTATCATCTCGACGCCCCCTTCGCTGGTCGAGGCCGCCGAATCATTTGGCGCCACGCCCATGCAGGTGCTGCGCAAGGTCGAGCTTCCCTATGCCACGCCGCAGATCATGGCCGGCCTGACGCAGACGATCATGCTGTCGCTGTCGATGGTTGTCATCGCAGCACTCGTCGGCGCCGACGGCCTCGGCGTTCCCGTGGTACGCGCGCTCAACACCGTCAACGTCGCCAAGGGCTTCGAGGCAGGTCTCTGCATCGTCATCCTGGCGATCATTCTCGACCGAATGTTCCGCGCGGCGGGTGAAGGAGACGGCGCATGACCGCGGTTCGCTTCGATAATGTCAGCATCGTCTTCGGCGACAAGCCGGAAGCAGCCCTCACCCTTGCCGACAAGGGCAAGACCCGCGACGAGATCGGCGCCGAAACCGGACTGGTGCTCGGTGTCGCCGACGCCTCGCTGGAGATCCAGGAGGGCGAGATCCTCGTGCTCATGGGCCTTTCCGGCTCCGGCAAGTCGACGTTGCTGCGCGCCGTCAACGGACTTGCCCCGGTCGTGCGCGGCGAGGTCACCGTCAACACCGCATCAGGACCGGTCAACCCCTACAAGACCTCGGCCAAGGGCCTGCGCGATCTGCGCATGCACACCGTCTCCATGGTGTTCCAGCAGTTCGCGCTGCTCCCCTGGCGCACCGTCGCCGACAATGTCGGCTTCGGCCTCGAACTTGCCGGCATGGGCGAAGCCGAGCGCAAGAAACGCGTCGGCGAACAACTCGAGCTGGTCAACCTCACCAAGTGGGCCGACCGAAAGGTCAACGAGCTCTCCGGCGGCATGCAGCAGCGCGTCGGCCTTGCCCGCGCCTTTGCAACCGGCGCCCCGATCCTTCTGATGGACGAGCCGTTCTCTGCCCTCGATCCGCTGATCCGAACCCGCCTGCAGGACGAACTGCTGGAGTTCCAGCGCCGCCTGAAGAAGACCATCCTCTTCGTCAGCCACGATCTCGACGAGGCCTTCCGCATCGGCAACCGCATCGCCATTATGGAGGGCGGGCGCATCATCCAGTGCGGCACGCCGCAGGACATCGTCAAGAACCCGGCCGACCAGTACGTCGCCGACTTCGTCCAGCACATGAACCCGATCAGCATGCTGACGGCCCGCGACGTCATGCACTCTGGCCTCGGCGATACCGCGGCCGGCGCCAGCGTCAGCGGCACGGCCAAGGCAGAGACCCCGCTGATCGACATTCTCGACGCCCTCTCCCGCCAGCCGGGCAGCATCGGCGTGGTCGAAAACGGCGCCATCATCGGCACGATCTCCGCCCAGGACGTGGTGGCCGGTTTGACGCAGCACAGGAAGAAAGAACAGGCTTGATCCGGCCGTCCGCTTGCGCCAGAAAAGTGGACATGAAAGATCAGGCTTCTGTTATCAGGGACACCGACGAGGGTGCGCGCAAGCTCGCGCGCACCCTCCTTCGTTCGGCCCGCTACGCCGCCATCGCGGTCCTCGACCCGCAGACCGGCTTCCCCTTCTCCAGCCGCGTGCTTCTCGGCACCGATTTCGATGGCGTTCCCGTCATCCTGGTGTCGGGTCTCTCGACCCATACCCGCGCGCTCGATGCCGATCCGCGTGCCTCGCTCTTGACCGGCGAACCCGGCAAGGGCGATCCGCTGGCCTATGCGCGCCTGACGACTCAGTGCCGCGCGGCAGCGGTCGAGCGTGACAGCGCCGCCCACGCACGCATTCGTGACCGTTTCCTGGCCCGCCACGCCAAGGCGAAACTGTACATCGACTTCGCGGATTTCAGGTTTTTCCGCCTGATTCCCGAGAGCGCCAGCCTCAACGGCGGCTTCGGTCGAGCCTACATCTTGAGCGGCGAAGAGCTCATGATCCGCTCGCACGCCAACGAGGAGCTCGCGTCAAGCGTTGCCGAGGTAGTGCGAGATTTGCTAGCCCTGGATCCGGATTTGGCAAGGAAAACAGCGATTGCGCATAAGGCCCGCACGGGTACCAAATGGGCGATTTGTGGAGTCGATTGCGCTGGTTTTGATGTGATTTCGGGCGATTTGTTGCTGCGACATGAGTTTGACACACCTGTCAGCAGCCGCGTTGAACTTTATTCACATATATCTAACATGAAATACTCAATACCTGAAATTTAGCTATATACAATCTTGAACCTGTCTTGCTAGTTTTCACCGTCGGCGATTTCAGGCAGACGTTTTTTTTGAATTCCGTTTCCATGGGAAGATGATTATGGACACAATTGATTTGACCGCTCACGCGAATGTTGCCGCCGCACTGTTGTCCGCAATGGCAAATCCCAAGAGACTTCTGATCCTCTGTAATCTGGTCAAGGGCGAGATTCCCGTTGGCGCGCTGGCCACCGAAGTCGGCCTCAGCCAGTCGGCGCTGTCGCAGCACCTCTCCAAGCTGCGCGCCCAGAAGCTGGTCAAAACCCGCCGCGACGCGCAGACGATCTACTATTCCAGCACCTCCGATCAGGTCATTCGCATTCTCGAAACCCTGACTCAGATCTACGCCGAACCTGTCCGCGCCAAGTCCGCGGCCTGATATCCATCACACCGTTTTCGGCCGCTCAAGCAATCGAGTGACCGACTATTTTTAGCACCATTTGATATTGCTGGATCGGCGACCTCTGGTTTGCCGATCCTTTTTTGTGTGCTCAAGCGCAAGACGCGCGAACGCGCCGTCGCCGCCATCAATAAAAAATCGACAAACCGCATCCAAAATCGTCAAAACGAGTGCGATCTTTGCCGATCCTGGCAAAAGAGAGCCCGTTTTCTTTATCTTCTTGCGCATTCACCGCGAAATTCCTAATAAACTTGCCATGCGTCCTTCGAGCCAAACATGGCCGTACGGACGTGTTTGCCGCGCGCAGTCCGTCGTCTTTGGCGCATCCATAAGGGGATGTTTGTACGGCCTGGATTGATCGCAGCGGCAGGACAGTCGCGGGTCGAAGACCCATCCAAGGAGAGACAAAATGACCCTGAAGACCCTGACGGCGGCGCTGGTTGCCTCCATCTCTTTCGCGCCGCTGGCGCATGCAGACATCACCATCGGCCTGATCGCGCCACTGACCGGCCCGGTTGCCGCTTACGGCGACCAGGTGAAGAACGGCGCCCAGACCGCCGTTGACGAAATCAACAAGGCCGGCGGCATCCTCGGCGAGAAGGTCGTGCTTAAGTTCGCAGACGACGCTGGCGAGCCCAAGCAGGGCGTCTCCGCCGCCAACCAGCTCGTCGGCGACGGCATCCGCTACGTCGTCGGCCCGGTCACCTCGGGCGTCGCCATCCCGGCTTCCGACGTCTTCGCCGAAAACGGCGTGCTGATGGTCACCCCGACCGCGACCGCCCCGGATCTCACGAAGCGTGGCCTCGCCAACATCCTGCGCACCTGCGGCCGCGACGACCAGCAGGCGGAAGTCGCCGCCAACTACGTCCTGAAGAACTTCAAGGACAAGCGCGTCGCCATCATCAACGACAAGGGCGCCTACGGTAAGGGCCTGGCCGATAACTTCAAGGCAACGCTGAACGCCGGCGGCATCAAGGAAGTCCTCGACGACGCCTTGAGCCCAGGCGACAAGGATTTCAGCGCCCTCACCACGCGTCTGAAGGCCGAGAAGGTCGACGTCGTCTATTTCGGCGGCTACCACCCGGAAGGCGGCCTGTTGGCTCGCCAGCTGCATGACCTGCAGGTCAACGCCGTCATCATCGGCGGCGACGGCCTGTCGAACAGCGAGTTCTGGAACATTGGCACCGATGCAGCCGCCGGCACCATCTTCACCAACGCAGTCGACGCCACCAAGAGCCCCGACTCCAAGGCTGCCGCCGACGCGCTGAAGGCCAAGGGCATCCCGGCCGAAGCCTTCACGCTGAACGCCTACGCCGCCGTCGAGGTCATCAAGGCCGGCATCGAGAAGGCCGGTAGCGCCGAAGATGCCGAAGCCGTGACGACCGCGCTGAAGGCCGGCGAGCCGATCGCGACCGCCATCGGCAAGCTCACCTACGGCGAAACCGGCGACCTCACCTCGCAGAGCTTCTCCCTCTACAAGTGGGAAGCCGGCAAGATCGTCTCCGCCGAGTAATTCGGCCCCGACCGGACGCAGACCGACGGGCGCCGCTGGCGCCCGTTTTCGTTTGCCTTCCCCGACGACCATCCGCACCGTCCACATGCCGCGCCGAATGCGCTATAACCCGCATGACTCGCAACGGAACCAGAGAACACCATGACCGAACGCCTCGAACGCCTCATCGACCAGGGAACCGGCCGCACGCCCGCCGATATCGTGCTCAAGGGCGGACGGTTCTTCGATCTGGTGACGGGTGAACTGGTTCGGTCGGACATCGCCATCTCCGGCGACACCATCGTCGGCACCTGCGGCGATTACAACGGCAAGGCCGAGATCGACATCTCCGGCAAGATCGTCGTCCCCGGCTTCATCGACACGCATCTTCATATCGAAAGCTCGCTGGTCACCCCGCACGAGTTCGACCGCTGCGTGCTCCCCTATGGCGTCACGACCGTGATCTGCGATCCGCACGAGATCGCCAACGTGCTCGGCGAGGACGGCATCCGGTATTTCCTGGAGTCTGCCGAACAGACCATCATGGACATCCGCGTCCAGCTCTCCTCCTGCGTCCCCGCCACGCATCTGGAAACCTCCGGCGCCGACCTGCCGATCGAAAAGCTCCTGCCCTTCCGCGACCACGAGAAGGTCATCGGCCTCGCCGAATTCATGAATTTCCCAGGCGTGATCCACAAGGATCCCGTCTGCATGGCCAAGCTCGCGGCATTTCAAGGAGCGCATATCGACGGCCACGCGCCGCTTCTCTCGGGCAACGATCTGAACGGCTATCTCGCAGCCGGCATCCGCACCGAGCATGAGTGCACGAGCGCCGAAGAGGCGCTGGAGAAAATCCGCAAGGGCATGCACATCCTCGTGCGCGAAGGCTCCGTCTCCAAGGATCTGATGGCGCTGCTGCCGATCATAACCGAGCGCCTGTCGCCGCACCTGGCGCTCTGCACCGACGACCGCAACCCGCTCGATATCGCCGAACAGGGCCATCTCGACTACATGATCCGCACGGCGATCAAGAACGGCGTCGAGCCGCTCGCCGTCTATCGCGCCGCCTCGATCTCGGCCGCCCGCGCCTTCGGCCTTAGAGACCGCGGCCTCGTCGCCCCCGGCTGGCGCGCCGACCTGGTCATCCTCGACAGCCTGGAGAACTGCAAGGCCGACATGGTCTTCTCCGCTGGCCGCAAGGTCACATCGGCGCTCTTCGAAACTCGCAAGCCCGTCGCCCCCGTCGGCCTCGACAGCGTCAAGGCCCGGCCCGTCAACGCCGCGCATTTCGGCGTGCCCGTCGCCGACGGCGAGACATCAGTCATCGGCGTCATGCCGGGCAAGATCATCACCGAGCACCGCCGCTATCGCCTGCCGGTGAAGGGGAACCAGACGGCCGTCGATCTCGATAACGACATCATCAAGGTCGCCGTCATCGAACGCCACGGCAAGAACGGCAACCACGCCAACGGTTTCGTCCAGGGCTTCGGCCTGAAGAAGGGCGCGATCGCCTCCACCGTCGGCCATGACAGCCACAACATCTGCGTCGTCGGCGTCTCGGAAGACGACATGGCGATGGCCGCCAACAGGCTGGGCGACATCAAGGGCGGCTTCGTCGTCGTAGAAGACGGCAAGGTCACCGGCGAGATCCCGCTTCCCCTCGCCGGCCTGATGAGCCTGGAGCCCTACGAAACCGTCCGCGACACGCTCCACGAATTGCGAAAAGCCGCCTATGCGCTTGGCACGACGCTGGAAGAACCCTTCCTCCAGGTCGCTTTCCTGCCACTGCCCGTCATCCCGCATCTGAAGATTTCGGACAGGGGGATGGTGGATGTCGATCAGTTCAAGCTGATCGGGTGAGGCGCGGCTTGGCAGATCTGACCTACGCACCGTGACGTTTGGTGGTCAACTCCAGCCCGAAGGCCTTGAGCACCGCCAGCGTCGTCTCCAGCGTCGGGTTGCCGTTTTCGCTGAGCGCCACATAGAGATGTTCGCGTGCCAGCCCGGTCTCTCGCGAAATTTTCGTCATGCCCTTAGCGCGGGCTACGACGCCGAGCGCCGAAGCGATAAACTTCGCGTCGCCCGTCTTCAGCACCTCATCGAGATAGGCTTCGACGGCCTCATCGGAATCGAGCATTTCGGCGGGATCAAAGTCGAATATCTCTTCAGTCATCGTTGTTCGTCCATTCCGAAGCAATCCGCTTCGCGGTCCTGATATCGGCCTCCTGCGTGCTCTTGTCGCCACCGCAAAGGAGTATGATGATGACCTCGCCTCTCCGCTTGAAATAGATGCGGTAGCCAGGCCCATAGTGGATACGCAGTTCACTGATGCCCTCCCCGACGGGCTCGGCATCTCCAACAAGCCCAGCGGCAAGCCGATGCAAGCGCAAGGCGATGATAGCCTTTGCTCGTCCATCTCGCAGCCGCTTCTGCCACTTCTGAAACGTGGCAGTCTGTTTCAAAGTGATCATAACTGTACGTTTAAAGTTACAATTGTCAATAAAACTCGGCGCAAGCAGCGTGGGGATGTCCCCTCAACCAACCCGCGCGCAAAACCCTTCCAGCGCCCCGAGCACCACCTTGCCGCCGTCAACCGTTCCACCCGCCCCAGGCATCTCCAGCCGCTCGCCAGGCACCATGCCTGCAGGCAAGCTGAACGCGGCAGCCTCCCGTGTCAGGTTGAACACAAAGAGCAGCGTCTCGCTCTCTTTCTTGCGGGTGAACACCAGCAGATCCTGGTTCGTGTCGAGGAAGGTCATCGCCCCATCGATCAGCGCCGGATGTGCCTTCCGGAACGCCAGCGTGTCGCGGTAATGGCTGAGCACCGAGCTGTCGTCGCCCTCCTGGACATCGACGGAAAGCGCCGCCTGCTCATAGGGTACCGGCAGCCAGGATTTCTCGGCCGTGGTGAAGCCGGCATGCGCCTTGGCTGCTTCCCAGGGCATCGGCGTGCGGCATCCGTCGCGGCCCTTGAAGGCCGGCCAGAAGCGGATGCCGTAGGGGTCGCGCAGGTCCTCGAAGGCGAGATCGGCTTCCGGCAGACCGAGCTCCTCGCCCTGGTAGAGGCAGATCGAGCCGCGCAGCGCCGCCAATACCGAGATCGCCAGCTTCGCGACCACCGGCCGCTCCTCCACCGTCTTGGCGAAGCGGCTGAGATGGCGGTTGACGTCGTGGTTGGAGAAAGCCCAGCAGACCCAGCCGTCGGCCACCGATGTCTGGAAGGCATCGACGCAGTTGCGGATATGGGCAGCGGTGAATTCGGGGCCAAGCAGGTCGAACGTGTAGCACATGTGCAGCTTGTCGCCGCCGGTGGTGTAGGCCGCCACCGTCTTCAGTGAACGCGCCCCGTCGCCCACCTCGCCTACCGTCGTGCGCCCCTCGTAGCGGTCGAGCAGCGCGCGGAACCGTTGCAGGAAGCCGATGTTTTCGGGTTGCGTCTTGTCGTAGAGGTGGTTCTGCATGCCGTAGGGGTTGGTGTCTGGCGCATCCAGCCCGCCATCGCTGGCATCAGGTTCATGCGGAGGATTGTCGCGCAGAAGCTTGTCGCAGAAATAGTAATTGACCGTATCCAGCCGGAAGCCATCGACACCCCGGTCGAGCCAGAATTTCACTGTCTTCAGGAGCGCGTCCTGGACATCCTCATTGTGGAAGTTGAGATCCGGCTGCGAGGTGAGGAAGTTGTGCTGGTAATATTGTCGGCGCACGCCGTCCCATTCCCAGCCCGGCCCGCCGAAGATCGACAGCCAGTTGTTCGGCGCCGTTCCGTCTGGCTTTGGATCGGCCCAGACATACCAGTCCGCCTTCTCGTTGGTGCGGCTGGAGCGGCTCTCGACGAACCACGGGTGCACATCGGCGGTATGCGAGATCACCTGGTCGATGATCACCTTCAGCCCCAGCGCATGCGCGGCCACCATCATCTCGTCGAAATCGGCGATCGTTCCGAAAATCGGATCGACGTCGCAATAGTCGGAAACGTCGTAGCCCATGTCGGCCATCGGCGACTTGAAGAAGGGCGAGAGCCAGATCGCGTCGACACCGAGGCTGGCGATATAGGGCAGACGCCTGGTGATCCCCTTGAGATCGCCGAGCCCGTCGCCATTCGTATCCTGAAACGATCTCGGATAGACCTGATAGACAACGGCACCCCGCCACCAGTCCGCATTCCCGCCCGTCCGAACCACCATCTGTCGCCGATCCCTGCCATTGTTCCTGTCCATGCCGAGACTAAAGCGCAGAAAGCAAAAGACAACCCGCTCACGTCTTTTTGCGATGGCGGGCGCGAGAACACCGGCCACCGCGCCGGTATCGCGCGAGCCGGGCATCGCGATATCGGGTCAATCCGCGCTTGTCAGCGCCGCGCGCGGCGCGTATCAGCGAACACGGGACATGAGGGAGGCAAGCAGTGGGCGGACGTTTTCTTTCGATCGGGGAGTGCATGGTGGAGCTGTCGCAGGCGGGCGCCGGGCTGCTGCGCAAGGGCTTTGCCGGCGATACGCTGAACACCGCCTGGTATGCCCGCGCCTGCCTGCCTCAGGATTGGTCGGTCGATTACTGCACCGCGCTCGGCGACGACGCCATGTCAGACGAGATGGTCGCCTTCTTCGAAGAGGCCGGCATCGGCACGCAAAGCATCCGCCGCATCAAGGGCAAGGCGCCCGGCCTCTACATGATCAGCTTGAAGGATGGCGAACGCTCCTTCAGCTACTGGCGCGACAACGCCGCCGCCCGCCAGCTTGCCGCCGATGCCGACTTCCTGCGCCAGGCGATCGAAGGCGCCGATGTCGTCTATTTCTCCGGCATCACGCTGGCGATCCTCTCGCGCGACGATGCCGACACGCTGTTGTCGGAAGCCCGCCGCGCCAAGGCATCCGGCAAGCTTGTCGCCTTCGACCCCAACATCCGCCCGCGCCTGTGGTCGGGCTATGACGAGATGCACGCGACCATCAGCGAAGGCGCGCGCGCCGCCTCGATGGTGCTGCCGAGCTTCGAGGACGAGGCCCTGCACTTCGGCGACGTCTCGATCGAGGCGACCATCCACCGCTACCGCGCCCTCGGCGTCCGCGACGTCGTCGTCAAGAACGGCGCCGACGGCATAACGCTCGATTTCGACGGCGAAGAGACCTTCGTGCCCTCGCAGAAAGTCGAGCAGGTCGTCGACACCACAAGCGCCGGCGACAGCTTCAACGGCGCCTTCATCGCCCACTATCTCGAAACCCGGAACGCCCCGGAAGCCGCTCGCTTCGCCGCCAAGGTCGCGGCGCGGGTCGTGAGCGAGCATGGAGCGCTGGTGGCGAAGGATAGGCTTGGGGTTTGAGTGGGATGTTGGCTAAAGCAACGTGAGAACCCGCATTATCGCCTCCACTATTTTCGCTGCCGCATCGCTGATCCGTGCCCAATCTTCAAGTTCCTTTTTTATTTCGTCCAGTTTGGTCTTCCCCCACAGCATCGCGGCAGTCTGAGGCACGTAATGCGATGAACTATGTTCAAGAGCTTTCGCCGTCAGTTCATTCAACTCTGCCTTGAATATATCGCTGAGATCGGCAAACCGCTGTTGATCTCTCGGCGACGTCGCCTTTATGCTTGCGGTCGTGGCCGCCAACATGGCCTGCTCGATACGTTCGTATGCATTTCGGAATGTGACCACCGCTACCCCCTATCGCCGAGAAACGGCTCGATTGCCGCCTGCAACTCTTTCGCTGCTGCTATGAACTGCTCAAGATTTTCGGGATCTGGCGTGCCGTCCGCCAGCGTCTTGTGAGCGGCAACGAGCTTGTCAAGAAGCACTTCGTAACTGGGTCGATCAGTCGACGAACGCGGTACGAGCGAGGCGACCGCGGTCTGCATATCACCACGATTTTTCAGGAAATCATGATAGGCATCGTATCGCTCACGGCCACTGGAGCGAGATTGGATTGCGTCAAGCGAAGCCTTTTGCCATAGCGACCAGTCCAGATATGACGAGCGGGCATTTCTGGCCATGACACGAAAATCCTCAGCAAGCAGCATACGCCCTCTGACGATCGAAGGATGCGCCTGTGCAGCAATATGCTGTATCCTCCGGTACTCAACCTCCGTGATGGTTTTGTGAGCGATCAAGCTTATCCCGCTTGAGGCCGCGTCGAAGTTCTTTCTTTCACTCAACTTCGGCGCCACGTTGGTTGTCGCCGTCTGCAGATTGCTGAGCGACGTGTCGAGTTGATCTCCCGCTACGCCCGCGGCGGCTTTAGCGAGAGACTGACCATAGTCGGAAAGCGCTTGCGCGAAGGCGATACGCTGGTTCCATTGTCTGTTGATATCAGCTTGAGACAGCGAACCTTTGGGCGGGAAGGCGTATGCCCTATTGCCGTTCGTGAATAGATATGCCTCTTTCTCAACATCGCGCTTGTCTCCCATCGCCTGGTTCAGCGTACCGGCATCCCGCGCAGCCTGCGCCACCGCCGCCGTCGCCACCCCGAACTTCTGAATATCAGTCGCATCCACACCGGCGCAGCCGGCCAAAGCCGTGGCCGCCAGCAACGCCAGCACCCGCAATCGTTTCAACATGGATTGGTCCCCTAACCTCGGCTAGGGATAACACATTACCGATTGCAAACAACAAATCGCACACAACCCAAGATCACATCCTCGGTTGCATCAGGCTGTACCGCCCGCCTGTAATATTTCCATCATCGACAGCAGCGAGAATATGAGCGCGGGAATCGATTATCCGGCGCCCGCCCGGAGCGGTGCGCCGATAGCGCGGATGGAAGTCGGATCATGTTGCAACGCCTGCAAAATGCCAGCGATGGCGAAAACGTCGCCGCCTTGCCGATCGGCAAGCCGGAGCGGCTGGTCATCGTCACGGATGCCTGGCATCCGCAGGTCAACGGCGTCGTCCGCTCGATCGAGAACACCAATCGCGAGCTCGCGAAGATCGGCGTCGAGGTGGCGATGGTGACGCCGCAGGGGTTCCGCAACATCCCCTGCCCCACCTATCCCGAGATCCGCCTGTCGATCGCCCGCTACCGCAGCGTCGCCCGCGAAATATCCAGGCACAAACCGTCCTACGTCCATATCGCCACCGAGGGGCCGCTGGGGCTGACGGCGCGGCGCTGGTGCCTGAAGAACCGCATGCCGTTCTCCACCAGCTACCACACCCGCTTTCCCGAATATGTCGCCGCCCGGCTGCCCATCCCGAAGAGCTGGCTCTACGCCTTCGTCAAGTGGTTCCACAACTCAGGCGCCGGCTGCATGGTGGCAACGCCCTCTCTGGCGCGCGAACTCTCCGAAAAAGGCATCCGCAACCTCATGCCCTGGAGCCGCGGCATCGACGCCAACCAGTTCCATCCGGCAGAGCTCGAGGAAAAGCCTTTCGGCCTTTCCCGCCCGATCTTCATGACGGTCGGCCGCGTGGCACTGGAAAAGAACCTGCCGGCCTTTCTCGATCTGGACCTTCCCGGTTCCAAGGTCGTCGTCGGCGATGGCCCGGCCCGCGCCGAGCTCGAGAAGCGCTATCCGGATGTGCATTTCACCGGCCTCAAGTTCGGCGCGGAACTGGCCGCGATCTATGCCCAGGCCGATGTCTTCGTCTTCCCGTCGCTGACCGACACCTTCGGCAACACCATCCTTGAAGCGCTCGCCTCGGGCGTCCCCGTCGCCGCCTACCCGGTCACCGGCCCGCTCGACATCATCGGCGAGGACAGCGAAGTCGGCGCGCTCGACGAGGATCTCGGCACCGCCTGCCTCGCGGCCCTCTCCGCCTCGCGCGAGAAGGCCCGCGAACTCGCCGTCCAATATTCCTGGGAAGCGGCAACGCTGCAATTCATCACCAACATTCGCGCCGCCAATGGGGTAATCACCCCGAAGTGGAAGAAGGCCTGGCAATATGCCGCCAAGTCGCTGCCACGCAACAAGCGCCTCGGCGATGGTGACGCGGCGACGATGGTGTGAAGTGTTTCCTTAGGCCTTAGGGATGCTCACTACGCTGGATACGGCGGCCTCGGCCTCCGCTTCGGCACATGCATCGGCGTTGGTCAAGTGCGACGGCTACCTCCAACTTCCTCATCCTCGCCCTTGTGGCGGGGATCCAGCCGACGCGCGTCTGCGCGGCGAAGAGACCCTTCTTCTGCACAACACCGTAGCAGGTTATTCACGGCGCGGACGCGCCGTGGCTGGATCCCTGTGACATCGCCCGGACGAAGTCTGGGTACAGGGATGAGGGTGGAGAGGTTGGCGGCCAAGAGCTTTCACGCCTCTCAAAAGGACAACTCCCCCTACTCCGCAGCCC
>UCJD01000071.1 GCA_900472605.1 Hyphomicrobiales bacterium
GGGACGAGACAAGTGTAGGGCACGGTTTCGGGAGCGGGGAAAATCAGCGGCTGGATTTTTCATAAACGATTGATCTTTGAGGCGCGAGCCACCTCCGATATCCCCTCGTGCAAAGCGTTGTATCGGCCATGCAGAGACGGCAGCGATGGCATTGCGTCGCAGCGGGTTTCGCGGCAGCGGGCGAGCACTTATATGAGGCGTGCCGCAGCTACGCGGCGGAACGGATTTTGTGATGGACAGCGAGATACAGGGACGGGCGGCGCATTCGGCGGCGATACGGGAGCGGGCCGAAGCGGAAATGGCGAGCATGGGCGTCGATGCGGCGTTTATCGATCGTCTGGTCGAGACGTTTTATGGCCGCGTGCTTGCGCATCCCGCACTGGGGCCGGTGTTCGATGCCAGGCTTTCCGGGCGGTGGCCGAAGCATATGGAGAAGATGAAGAGCTTCTGGTCGTCGGTCGCCTTTCGCAGCGGCGCCTACGGCGGCAAGCCGGTGCAGGCGCATGTCGGCGTGGCCAACATGGCGCCGGACCTCTTTCCGCAATGGCTGGCGCTGTTTTCCGCGACGCTCGACGATATCGCCCCCTCCGACGCGGCGAAGGCCTGGTTCATGGCGACGGCCGAGCGGATTGCCAAAAGCCTGACGCTGTCGTTGTTTTACAATCCCGCGCTCGACGATCCCAGGCTGCGGAAGGGCTGAGATCGCGGAACCCGCGCCGAGATCAGGCGATGCGCTTGTAGAAGAAGGTCGAGGCACAGAAACCGCCTTGCGGCCACAGCGCATAATCCGGGATAACGCCAACGCGCTCCCAGCCAAGCCGGGGATAGATCGCCTCGGCATCGCTGCCGGTCGCGGTATCCAGCACGAGAATGGTCTTGCCACGACGCGCTGCTTCCTCTTCGGCAGCACGCATCAAAAGGCGCGCAAGGCCCTTGCCGCGGGCGGCGCGGTGGACGAGCAGCTTCTTCAGGTCGGCGCGATGCGGCTGGTTCGGCATCTGCGCGGCGCCGATCTGCACGGTGCCGAGCGCCCTGCCCTCAAGCTCGGCTATGAAAAGCAGGGTGGCGCCCGAGGCGACGCTCTCGGCGACGCCCTGCCAGTAGGGTTCTGCATCTTCACGCGTATAGGGCTGCATGAAGCCGACCGAAGCGCCGCCTTCGACGCAATTGACGAGCACATCGCAAAGATCGGGTATCGCGGCGCGCGCCTCTGTCGCGTCGAGCAGGCGGATGGTGGTCATGGGGTCTCCTGATTTTATATGGGGCATGTCGTTATCGCAAAACCGCTTCACACTTTTGCGCGCCATGCCCTAGTGGCGGCGGCGGTCGAGCACGACGCAGTAGCGGGCCGGCGCGGGGCCGGGATTGTGAAAGACATGGCCGTCCGCCACGGGCATGAACAGGCAATCGCCGGGGAGCAGGCGATGCACGGTGTTGTCGCCCGTCGTCATCTCCATTTCGCCGTCAAAGAGCCAGATATGCTGGGTCATGCCGCTGGCGGCCGCGTGCGGCGGGAAGCTGACGCGGGCGCCGGCCGGGAACTCGACATCGACGATATCGACATCCGAACCGGTGCCCGGCGGCGAGACGGCGCGTCTGACATAGCCCGTTTCCGGATCGCGCCAGACCTGCTGGTCCTGCCGGCGCGATAGCGGCGCGGCCTCGCCCTCTTCGGCGAAGAAGGCAGACAGCGACAGGCCGAGTGCGGCGCAGACGCGGGCAAGCAGTGCCGCCGTCGGGCTTGCCTCGCCGCGCTCGATGCGCGAGATCATCGCCCGGCTGACGCCCGAGGCGATAGCGAGATCGTCGAGCTTCAGGTTTCTGTCGGTTCTCAGCTTGCGAATCCTGACGCCGATCGCAGTTTCGAGTTCCTGTTCCATTATCCGATCCAAATTTCTACTATAATAGAAATGCATGGTTCAATCGTGGAATCAAGCGCTATTTTCGCCGCGCGGCGGCGCGACTTATCGTAAACGAAACCCTGCTTTTCCGCTTTGCGGCAGGGGGATGCGCTGCTATATGCGGCGCATGAGCACCAATTCGACCCGCACGCCCCTCGACCATATCCGCAACTTCTCGATCGTGGCCCATATCGACCACGGCAAGTCGACGCTGGCCGACCGCCTGATCCAGACGACCGGCGGCCTTGCCGAGCGCGACATGTCGGAGCAGGTGCTGGACTCGATGGATATCGAGCGCGAGCGCGGCATCACCATCAAGGCGCAGACCGTTCGCCTGCACTACAAGGCGAATAATGGCGAGACCTATGTGCTGAACCTCATCGACACGCCCGGCCACGTCGACTTCGCCTATGAAGTCTCGCGGTCGCTTTCGGCCTGCGAAGGTTCGCTGCTGGTCGTCGACGCCTCCCAAGGGGTCGAGGCGCAGACGCTTGCGAACGTCTACCAGGCGATCGACAACAACCATGAAATCGTCACGGTCCTGAACAAGATCGACCTTCCGGCTGCCGAGCCCGACCGAATCAAGGAACAGATCGAGGAAGTGATCGGCATCGACGCGTCGCAGGCGGTGCTGATCTCGGCCAAGACCGGGCTTGGCATTCCCGACGTGCTGGAGGCGATCGTGCACCAGCTGCCGGCGCCGAAGAGCGAAGCCGGCGAAAAGGGTCCCCTGAAGGCGTTGCTCGTCGACAGCTGGTACGACACCTATCTCGGGGTCATGGTTCTGGTGCGCATTCTCGACGGCGTGCTTTCCAAGGGCATGACCATCCGCATGATGGGCACGGATGCCAAGTATCAGGTCGAGCGCGTGGGCGTGCTGACGCCGAAGATGCTGGCGGTGGATTCGCTCGGTCCGGGCGAGATCGGTTTCTTCACCGGCTCGATCAAGGAAGTAGCCGACACCCGCGTCGGCGACACGATCACCGAGGACAAGAAGCCGACGGCGAAAGCGCTGCCGGGCTTCAAGCCGGCGCAGCCGGTGGTGTTCTGCGGTCTCTTCCCTGTCGACGCCGCCGACTTCGAAGACCTGCGCGCTGCCATGGGCAAGCTGCGCCTCAACGATGCGTCGTTCTCGTTCGAAATGGAAAGCTCGGCAGCGCTCGGTTTCGGCTTCCGCTGCGGTTTCCTCGGGCTGCTGCACCTCGAAATCATCCAGGAGCGCCTGGAGCGCGAGTTCGATCTCGATCTGATCGCAACGGCCCCGTCGGTCGTCTACCAGCTGTCGATGACCGACGGCTCGGAACGCGAGCTGCACAACCCGGCCGACATGCCTGACGTCGTGAAGATCTCCGAGATCCGCGAACCCTGGATCAAGGCAACCATCCTGACGCCTGACGATTATCTCGGCGGTATTCTCAAGCTCTGTCAGGATCGCCGCGGCATCCAGACGGAACTCACCTATGTCGGCAAGCGGGCCATGCTCACCTATGAGCTGCCGCTCAACGAAGTGGTGTTCGATTTCTACGACCGCCTGAAGTCGATCTCCAAGGGATATGCCTCGTTCGACTATCATCTGGCCGACTACCGCGAGGGCAATCTCGTGAAGATGTCGATCATGGTCAACGGCGAGCCGGTCGATGCGCTTTCCATGCTGGTGCACCGCACGGCTGCCGAGAAGCGCGGCCGCGACATGTGCGAGAAGCTGAAGGATCTGATCCCGAGGCACATGTTCAAGATCCCGATCCAGGCGGCGATCGGCGGCAACGTGATCGCGCGCGAGACGATCTCGGCGATGCGCAAGGACGTCACCGCCAAGTGCTACGGCGGCGACGCATCACGCAAGCGCAAGCTGCTCGACAAGCAGAAGGAAGGCAAGAAGCGCATGCGGCAGTTCGGCAAGGTCGACATTCCGCAGGAAGCCTTCATTGCAGCGCTGAAGATGAAGGACGACTGAGGCTCTTTGCTTCCCGCTGATATGCGCATATCATATGCGCATATCAGGAGATTTATCATGCCT
This sequence comes from Hyphomicrobiales bacterium, assembly GCA_900472605.1. Lineage (GTDB taxonomy): Bacteria > Pseudomonadota > Alphaproteobacteria > Rhizobiales > Rhizobiaceae > Rhizobium. Next base: position 3,919 of record UCJD01000071.1, read on the forward strand.
CAGACCCGTCGCAAGGCCGCCAACCTGTCGCTTGACAGCGAGCTTGTCTCGCAGGCGCGTGAACTGAATCTCAACGTTTCCAAAGCCGCCGAAGACGGCCTCAGGCGCGCCATCAAAAGCGAGCGCGAACGGCTTTGGCTGATCGAGAACGCCGAGGCGATCGATGAAGCGAACGCCTATGTCGAGAAACATGGGCTGCCCTTCGCCAAGTACCGCACATTCTAATGGCGCGCTTTCACGTCTATGAAGTGGGCGGCGACTATGCTCTCGATGTGCAGTCGGACCTTCTCTATCGGCTCAGTACACGTGTCATGATCCCGCTGGTCGTTGCCAGCCAGGTTGTCAATGTCATGTCTAGGCTAAACCCGGTCGTCGTGGTCAACGGCAGGAACTATCTGATGTCCACTGAGCGCATGGCATCCATCCCGCTATCGGAGATCGGCGCGAAGATTGCCGATCTCTCCTCACGAAGCGACGACATCACCGCCGCGCTCGATTTCCTGTTCCAGGGCTTCTAGGCCTCGCTCGCCATATAGTCCTTGATCAGCCCCTCGTAGGCCGTCATCTCAGGCAATGCCTCGTAGCTGTGTTTCGCTCCTGTTGCTGCAAAGGCGAGCTTCTCGCGCGTCCAGGTTTCGATGAAGGGCGTGAACCAGGCGACATCGTCGAGCATGGTCGGGCGCACATTGACGAAGAAATCCATGCCTTCGGTGCGCGTGAACATCCAGGTCATGCAATGCGGGCAGAAGTAGTGATGCGACATGCTTCCATGCAGACCGCCGATGACGGGCTCGCCGCTCGTGACCTCAAAGCCCTCGGAGGGGATGGCCACGCTCAGCGAATAGGCGCTCGACGACATCGACTGGCAGCCGGTGCAGTGGCAGGCCATGGTCAAAAGCGGTTTGGCGCTGATCTTCAATCGCACGCGACCGCAGCGGCAACCGCCCTCGCTCGGCAAATTCAACTTGTTCATGTCTATCTCCCAGCTTCGTGCTGAGATGATAGCGCCTGGCGCGCGAAGATGAAGGGGATCGGTCGAATAAATGCGGCTTGATGGCGAACTCTCAACCTGCGGGAAGAGATAGTTGCCCTCAAATCGCCCATCCTTCCTCATTGAAAATGCGAAATAATCTGTCGCGGCTGCGACATATCCGTACCGACGGGTGCATCGACGGGCGCCAATGCATTTTCAATCACTGATTGATTGCACCCTCATTTAGGCTCCGGTCGATATGCGGGCAATCCTTTGCGCAGACGCTATGCCTGACGCGATATATCGACGCTTAACCGGCTAATAGGCGGTCTTTTTGCCTGGTTTTCCCCGCTATTCGCAGCTTTCGTTTTGGGGCTTGCAACGTCCGACCTTTACGATAGGTTGCGCATTGACCTGAACGTAACAGGTCACACAAGGGAACGACGACGAATAAAAGGCGATAAACGCCTAGAAAGGTGGGCCCCCACATGAACTTCCCCACGAAGAAATTTCTGGCCTCCGCAGTGCTTGGCTCGCTGCTGGCTTTCTCCGCGCAGGCGGCGACCATCAACATTCACAATGGCGGCGACCCGCAGTCGCTCGATCCGCAGAAACTGTCGGGCGACTGGGAGAACCGCATCGCCGGCGACATCTTCGAAGGTCTGGTGACCGAAGATGCGCATGACAATCCTGTCGCAGGCCAAGCCGCGAGCTGGACGATCTCGGACGACCGCAAGGTCTACACCTTCAAGCTCCGTGACGGCATCAAGTGGTCCGATGGCCAGCCGGTGACCGCTGAAGACTTCGTCTTCGCGTTCCAGCGCCTCGTCGATCCGAAGAACGCCGCCGACTACGCCTATCTGCAGTTCACCATCAAGAATGCCGAAAAGATCAACAAGGGCGAGATCACCGATCTCAAGGAGCTCGGCGTCAAGGCGATCGACGACAAGACGCTCGAGATCACGCTTGAGAACCCGACCCCCTACTTCCTCAACGCGCTGATGCACTACACGGCCTATCCGCTGCCGAAGCATGTGATCGACGCCAAGGGCGCCGATTGGGTGAAGATCGGCAATATCGTCACCAACGGTCCTTACACGCCGACCGAATGGGTGCCGGGCAGCCACGTCACGACCAAGAAGAACGACCAGTATTGGGATGCCGCGAACGTCAAGATCGACGGCGCCAAGTTCTTCGTGCTCGAAGACCAGGAAGCGGCGCTGAAGCGCTACCGCGCCGGCGAATTCGACATCCTCACCGACTTCCCGACCGACCAGTACGAGTGGATGAAGAAGAACCTGCCGGGCCAGGCGCATGTCGCGCCGTTCTCCGGGCTCTACTACTACGTCATCAACTCGCAGAAGGGCCCAACCGCCGACAAGCGCGTGCGCCAGGCGCTTTCGATGGCGATCAACCGCGAGGTGATCGGCCCGCAGATCCTCGGCACCGGCGAACTGCCGGCCTATTCCTGGGTGCCGCCGGGCACCGCCAATTACGGCGAACCGGCCTACATCTCCTGGAAGGACGAGCCTTACAAGCAGAAGGTCGAAGAGGCCAAGAAGCTCCTGACGGAAGCCGGATTCGGACCCGACAAGCCGCTCACCCTGCAGCTCAAGTACAACACCAACGACAACCACAAGCGCATCGCCGTTGCGATCGCCGCCATGTGGAAGCCGCTTGGCGTCAATGTCGAGCTCGTCAACGCCGAGACCAAGGTGCACTACGACCAGCTGCAGCGCGGCGACGTGCAGGTTGGCCGCGCCGGCTGGCTGGCCGACTACAACGATCCGGACAACTTCCTGAACCTGCTCGTGACAGGCGTGCAGATGAATTACGGCCGGTGGTCGAACCCCGACTACGACAAGCTGATCAAGGACGGCAATGCCGAGACCGATCTGACGAAGCGGGCAGAGCTCTTCAAGAAAGCCGAGCAGATCGCCCTCGACGACAGCGCCGCACTTCCGATCTACTACTACGTTTCCAAGAACGTGGTATCGCCAAAGATCGAAGGCTTCGTCGACAACATCCAGGACATCCACCGCACCCGCTGGCTGTCCATCAAGGAATAACGAGAGGCATTGTCTTCACCCTGCCCGGGGGTGATTGCAACTTGAAAAAGACCCTCTCTGGCCTGCCGGCCATCTCCCCCACAAGGGGGGAGAGGACCTGCCGCGCCAACCCTGCCCCAATCATGCTTCGGCGGATCGGCCGGGTTAAGCCCTCCCCCTTGTGGGGA
>UCJD01000032.1 GCA_900472605.1 Hyphomicrobiales bacterium
GTCTCGATCTCCGCCAACACCACCTACATCGCCTCGTACCACACGACGGGTACTTATGTGGCGACCGATGGCTACTTCACCAACTCCGTAAGCAACGGGCCGTTGACCGCCATGTCCAGCGCTTTGGCCGGTGGCAACGGGGTGTATGCGTACGGTGGATCCGCGACGTCGGGCATCTTCCCGAACAGCACCTACGATTCCGCGAACTACTGGGCCGACGTCGTGTTCAAACCGCAGCTGGCGGCATAGGGAACACCATGGTCGATCGGATGAGACAGGCAAAAAGACGATGCTGGATATGGTGATGCCTGCCCCTCACGGGCGGGGGCAGGAGATGTCGGAAAGTGGTGTCAGGAAGCTGCCGGTTACGGTGTTGGCGGGGTTTCTCGGCGCCGGTAAGACGACCCTTCTGACCCACGTGCTGACAAACCGCGACGGGCTGCGTGTGGCAGTTATCGTCAACGACATGAGCGACGTCAATATAGACGCCAGCCTTATCCGAAACAGCGGTTGCAACCTGTCGCATACGACCGAGACCCTGATCGAACTCAGCAATGGCTGCATCTGCTGTACATTGCGCGATGACCTGCTCGCGGAGGTGCGGCAGCTCGCGCAAGGCGGACGCTATGACTATCTGCTGATCGAGGGAACCGGCATTGCCGAGCCACGGCCGATCGCGGCGACCTTCTCGTTTCGCGACGAGAGCGGCTTCTCGCTCTCCGATTTCGCGACGCTCGATACGATGGTGACCGTTGTCGATGCCGCCAATCTCCTCAACGAGTACAGCCGTGCTGATCTTTTGAGCGACCGCGGGCTTCAGCGGGACAACGAGGACACGCGCACACTCGTCGATCTCCTCGTGGACCAGATCGAGTTTGCCGATGTCGTCGTAATCAACAAGATCGCCGATGCGACCGAAGATCAGCGGGCCGATGTGCGCAAGGTGGTGGCCGCGCTGAACCCACAAGCGCGCCAGATCGAGGCGGATTACGGGCGGCTGCCTCTCGACGCAATCCTCAATACCGGGCTCTTCAATGAGGAGAGGGCGGCCGAAAACCCGCTTTGGTATAAAGAGTTATACCAGCCACAGACGCATGTTCCGGAGACGGAGGAATATGGCGTCTCGAGCTTCGTCTATCGCGCGAGACGGCCGTTTGAACCTGGTCGGCTTGTCGCCTTTCTGGATGCGCCATGGCCGGGCGTCGTTCGCGCCAAGGGGCACTTCTGGCTGGCGACACGTCCACACCACGTCGGCCTGATGTCGGCTGCCGGCGTGCAGCGGCGCTGCGAACCCATGGGGTTCTGGTGGGCGACGATCCCGCGTGAGGATTGGCCCGATCACGCGCAGTTTCATGAGCAGATGCGAAGCCAGTGGGATGATGCATGGGGCGATCGGCGGCAGGAACTGGTTTTTATAGGTGTTGATATGGACGAGGCCGGTATCCGCTCGTCGCTGGACAGCTGCCTGGCGAGTGCCAATCCGCATGATTGGGCAGAGCTCGCAGATCCGTTCCCGGCTTGGTAAGCGCTCATTGATTGCATCCGCGCTCGCTGAGCTTTTCCGAACAGGCGCCGTGGATGTCTGTTCCTAACAAAAAAGGTAATGGGGAGTGAAACTAGATCGACGTGTGCTGCGTATTTGCTCCCAGAATGGCATGAAATTGCGTGGAGCAGCAGTTGCGTCTTTTAATAATGGTCCTTGGTATACTTACGATACTCGCGTGGATTGCTATATTTTATCTCATCCCCGTCTATTATTAGTTTAAGTTGAGCGTTCTCCGGGTTCGGAAGCTGCGAAATCTCATAAGTCGTCTAGCCCGCTGCTATACGCGGCAGGCTAGACGCCTTAAACGCCCGATCAGATGACGGAGACGTTCTCTGCCTTCGACTTGCCGGTCTTGCGGTCCTGGCCAATTTCGAAGCTGACCTTGTCGCCTTCGCGCAGCGAAGAACCACGCTGCAGCGCAGATACGTGAACGAAGACGTCAGTTCCGCCGTTCTCCGGCGTGATGAAGCCGAAGCCCTTGTCGTCGTTGAAGAACTTAACAGTACCCTCAGGCATGGATATTCCCTTTTTCGGTGTTTTGATTTGCAATGACGAGGCGAACCTATAGTGCTGACGCTTGTCCATCAACTGCCAGTACGCGTCGAAGGCAATTCATTTGCATGAAAAATGGATTTTGATCAATGTGAGACCTGATTTAGTGCGTGAAAGGTGCGATAGCGCCAAAATCGACAAAGTCTCGTTGCATCCTGCGCGACGTATTCTTCCACAAAGAAAGCGACGATGACCATTTCAGCCGATTTCGATTGCCAGACCTGCGGCGCCTGCTGCTCGTACTCGTCGAGCTGGCCGCGATTTTCGACGGAAACGGACGCCGATCTCGATCTCCTGCCCGCCCGCTTCGTCGCCGATGACCAGACAGGCATGCGCTGCCACGATAACCGCTGCTCGGCCCTGGATGGCATGGTTGGTTCCAGCACATCGTGCACGGTCTATGATATCAGGCCACAAGTGTGTCGCGACTGCCTCCCCGGCGATGGCGAATGCCTTGAGGCGCGCGCCGCTTTCGGCTTCCGCTAGCCGGCTCTCCGGGAATTTGACGGACGACGCTTCCTACATTGTAGGAGACGGCGTGGATTTTTATGTGGGAGATGGCGTCATACGCTGACGCCATCTTTGTCGCGGTTAGAAGCTGACGTTCAGGCCGGCCTTCAACGTGTGGTCGTGGACGTTGCCCGTCGTGCCAACGCCGTTGGAGAAGGTGCGTACGCTGTTGGTGATCGTGTAGTTATATTCGACACGAGCCGAAACGTTAGACGTGAGCTTCTGTTCGACGCCCGCGCCGAGGATATAGCCCGGCTTCCAGCCGTCGGGACCGGCGATGTTGCCGTTGTCGCGGAAGTTGGTCATCGCGAAGCCTGCCGTCCCATAGATCAGCGTCTGGTCGATCGGCGCACCGACCTTGCCCTTGGCGCTCAGGCGGTGACGCTCTTTCAGCTTTCCGTCTTCCACTTTCACGCGGCTGTCGCCTAGGTAGGAGGCTTCGACTTCGCCGCCAACGACCGCACCGCCAACCATGGTGTTATAGCCAGCCTGTCCGCCGACGCTCAGGCCCTTGTTGCCGGAGAAGGGGTTGAGGTTGGCGGATGCCATGCCGCCGTGGACACCGGCATAGGCGCCTTCCCATCCGCCGGAGGACGGCTGGTCGTAGGAACCGAAATCAGCGGCGAGAACCGGCGAGGCAAGAAGGGTGAGGGCAAGGGCTGCCGCAAAGGGATTGATACTCATCATACGCTATACTCCATACGCATTGCTACGCACCGTCTCGCGCGTGAGCTTTTACTCATTGAACCACGTCATTGGGATGCAACGCGCTCGAATGCCGCATTGCCACGATCGTCCATCTCTAATTTTCACGATTTCATAAATAGTTTCTTAACTTGCTGGCCACTCTCGCGGATGTGAACGACGGCGTATTTCTGCGGCTCAATGTGTATTGCGGATGGTATTGCCTATTGATTTTTTCGCGCTGCGGCATGAATTCGCGATCCGGTGATTGCCAATTTCTATGTATTGAACCATTGTGAACATGAGCTTTAACTTATAATCCAGCCGCGAAGGTGATGGATTTGGTGAGTAATGCATCACAAGAGCAGGCAAAGGTGCCGTTGCGAAACAGTATCGGCAGGCCGGCCTGGTCAATAGCCTTGCTGATTCTATCCTGCTTAGCGGTTGCAGCGCTAGTTCTTGGCGATCCTCAGCGGTTCGAACGCCTTTTTCGCCATTTCGGAAACCAAATTTCGGGGAAGCCGCTGCAGCCGCCCATGATTGCCGCGCCGGTCACGACGTCCGCGCGGCTGCCGGCGCAACCGGTGGAGATACCTGTTCGCCTGATCGAAGCCCCGGAACCCGAAGTCGCGGCTCAGTTCTTGCGCATGTGGCGGGTATCCGGGCCTAGCGTCTGCAAGGCGCTGCGCGATGCCGGCATCGAGACAAGCGAGTGGCGCGCGCCGTCGATGCGCAGCACCAGTCACGAGTGCTATTTCCAGCGCATATACAAGAAGAATGAGGTTCGGCCGCTGAATTCGGTCTTCCTGAGGGTCAAAGGCAATGCCGGCGGCGACATCTTGGAGATCAGGGGAAGGCTTGTCGGACCGCCGACGGACGCCGAAGGCCGGTTGGACGTCGGTCATATGAAGATATTCGAGACACTGGTTCGGCAGGCGGGATGGAGCGATTTCCAGGACGCGCTCGCGCCCATCCGCAGTCTTCGCGACTTCGAGAATGAACGGTTCGGAGCCTATTTCAGCTTCAGGCGCGACACCGAGAGCCAGGATAGCTACGATTTCATGCTTGTCGTTGCCGCCGGCTCAGAGCCGCAGACGCGTACGAAGGCATATTTCTCGCCGGAGCGGTGGGTTGAGGCGCCGGATCCCAGGGTTGCTGAGCTCTCATTGCCGATCAGCCAACTGGCGTCGAAACAAGGTGCCCATCGCCAAGAGGGCGAAGCGTCCCGCTGAACGCGAGGTTTCGCCAACTGCTACGAGCCGCAGATCGCTCGCATCATCCGGACGATCGCCTGATCAAGAGCCGGATCGACCGGTAACCTCTGTGACGACAGCTTGACGACCACTGTTTCGCTCTCCGGCTGGATCCATATCCACTGGCCGTGAATGCCGATCGCCGCCAGTTCTCCGGCGCCCGTCTCATACCAGTAATTGCGGTAGCTACCCTCCGGAAACAGCTCCAGCTGATCTCCATTTTTCCAGGCCTCGCGGCGCTTGCCCGACCAGAGATCGGCGATGAAATCGGCAGAAACGATCCCGGCGCCGCGGGTGCGGACAAGATCGCCCACCAAGGCGAGATCGCGTGCCGTGGCCGAAATGCCGCCCGCCGCGCGTGCCGTGCCGATACGGTCGACGGTGACCATGGCGTCCGAGTTGGCGCCGACTGCTTTCCAGAGATGGTCGCTCATAAGCGATGCGAACCGCCCTCCGGCTGCCCGTTCAAGAACGATGCCCGCAAGATCGGTGTTCGGCGAGCGATAGGCGTGCCTCTCGCCGTGTGATCCGGCACCCTTTCCGATGCCGCAGATGAACCTCGTCAGATCCGGTGCGGGATCGCCTGGCTTTTCGGGGTTCCATCCGGTGGACCGACGGTAACGCTCGAAACCGCCTGAGGTGTCGAGATAGCTCTCCACGAAATCGACGCTGATCTCCATGTCGAAGAGCTGCTGCACTGTCGCATCGGCATAGGCCGAGCCGGCGACTTCGGGCACATACCGGCTGAGCGGGGCCTCGAAAGAAAGCAGGCCTTCGTCTGCGAGAATGCCGGCGAGCAGCCCCGTCAGAGACTTGGAGACGGAGAAGATGATGTGGGGGCGTGATGGATCGGAGTGCGGCGCCGACCAATCGGCGATAACGCGCCCGTTCTTCATGACGACGAGTTCATCGGTTTCGCACTCGGTCAGAAAGTCGCGCAGCGATGACGCTGCATCCTTCACGCCCGCGAACGAAATCCCCGATAGCGCGTCGAGGCCAATTGGGCCTGTACTTTCTCGGCCGCGCGTACCCGGGATGATCGCCGAAGGAACGATTTCGCTGACATGTTCGAAGGACCAGCGGCTGTAAGGGACGGAGCGCCAGTTGGCGAGCGTCACATCGGCGCGATCGAAGGTTATCTCAGGCATTCTTGCTCCATCCCTACCGACAATCAGGCGCTTTCGAAACCGGTCAGCACGCTGACCGCGTTGACGCCGATCTCCTCGACGGCATAACCGCCTTCCATGACGAACAACGTCGGAAGGCCGAGCCTGGCGATCCGCTCGCCGATCTTCGGAAAGTCCTCGGTCCTGAGCTTGAACTTGCTGATCGGATCTTTTTCGAACGTATCGACGCCAAGCGAAACCACCACCACGTCAGGCGCGTATGAAAGCAGTCTGCCGCAGGCGTCGTCCATGGACCGGCTCCACCTCGTCCAGTCGGTGCCGAAGCGCATGGGGTAGTTGAGGTTGAAGCCTTCGCCGGCGCCGATACCCCGTTCGTCGGCATGGCCAAGAAAGTAAGGGTACTCCTGCATCGGATCGGCATGCAGGTTGATCACCTGCACGTCGTCGCGCGCATAGAAGATCTCCTGCGTGCCGTTTCCGTGGTGGTAGTCCACGTCGAGGATGGATACGCGTCTGGCGCCGTTGTCGCGCAACCACTGCGCAGCCACGGCGGCGTTGTTGATGTAGCAATAACCGCCCATGAAACCGGCACCGGCGTGATGGCCGGGCGGCCGGCAAAGCGCAAAGGCGGCGCGTTCGCCTGATTGCACGAGGCCGGCGGCTGTCAGCGCCACGTCATGCGAGGATTTGATCGCATCCCACGAGCCCTCGACGATGCCGCAGCCGGCGTCGAACGAGTAATAACCGAGCAGGCCGTCGATGAACTCGGGCAAAACGTCGCCGCGCAGGCCACGGGTCGGCCAAGTGAATGGCAGCGCCGTTCCGTTGCGTCCTTCCGCCGTCCAGCGATCCCAGATCGTCGGAAGGAAATCGAGATAGTCCTTGCGGTGAACCCGTGCCGCTGTCGTGAGGTCATGTCCCGTCGGCTCGATAACCGCGCCGAGTTGGACCGCCGCGATACGGGCGGCGATATACTCCGCCCGCGACGTCAGCTCGAAACCAGGAACGATGGCGCCTGCCACAAGTTCGAGTTGGTTGGCGTGACCGCGATGACGGGGAGAAAATACGGTCTTCATCAAAACATCCATCTGCTGGAAAAGGGTGGCACCCCGCGCCATCAAGGGCGGGGTGCCGCGATCGGACCTATTTCTGCAGCTCGGTCCAGATCTTGGTGTAGAGCGCCTGAACGTCAGGCGGGCAGGTCATCGACGGCACGCCGACCGACGCGAATTCTGCGGGGACGTTGATTTCCGGCGCGCCCTTCATGTCGGCCGGCATGAATTTGTCTGACCCCGCGATGCCGTTTGCATAGCGGTGGAAACCGGAATTCATGCCGGCGTTCTCGGGGTCCATCATGAAGTTCTGGAACAGCTTGGCATTCTCAACGTTCTTGGCGTCCTTGAGCACCGAGAGGTTGTCGCTCCAGTCGACGAAGCCTTCCTTAGGGTAGCCGAACTTGATCGCCGGGTTCTTGAGGCGCTGGCGGAAGGCCGAACCGTTCCAGTCGCTGGAGGCGGCGAAGTCGCCCGAGCCCATCTTCTCGATGGTGCCGTATTCCATCGCCACCCAGTCAGGCTTGGCCTTCAGCAACGTGTCGCGCACCTTCTTCAGGATCGCCAGATCGCCGGTGCATTTCTTGCCGCCGTTGTAGAGCACGGCCGCGTCGATGACGTCGGTCATCTCGGGGACGACGTTGACCTTGCCTTTAAGCTCTGCCGGTGTGTCGAAAATGATGCCCCAAGTGTTGATGTCACCCTTGTAGACGTCTGTGTTGACGACAGTGCCGACGATTCCCATAGCCCAAGGAACAGTGTATTTGCGGCCGGGATCGAAATCGGGGTTGGCCCACTCCTTGGCGACATTCTTGAAGTTCTCCATCTTGCCCGGATCTGTCTCGAGCAGCAGGCCCTCGGAGATCCAGATCGGAATGTAGTTTTGCGAGGGCACGACCATGTCGAAGCCAGAGCCGCCCTGGCGAACCTTGGCGAGTGCGGTATCGTTAGAATCATAGTCGGTGATGGTCACCTTGACCTTGTACTTGTCCTCGAACTTCTTGATCATCTCGGGGCTGGTGTAGTTGCCCCAGTTGTAGATGTTGAGTTCTCCCTCGGCGTGGGCGAGACCAGCGGTGCCAAGAAGTGCTGCCGCCAGGGCGATTGTCGAAGTCATCCGTTTCATGCGCATGTTCCCTCTCTTGTTGTTCAGGCACGTTTTCGATTGACGACAAAGAATACGGAAACGACGAGGATCGACAGGCCGAGAAACAGCGTCGAGATCGCGTTCATTTCAGGCGTGATGGAGCGGCGGATCTGTCCGAGCATATAGGTGGGAAGCGTGTCCTGCCCGGCGGATTTGACGAACTCGGTGATGACGACATCATCGAGCGAAATGACGAAGGCCAGCATGAAGCCGGCGAGAATGCCCGGCCACAGCAGCGGCAGCGTCACATGGCGGAAGGCTTTCCATGGCGTGGCGTAGAGGTCGGCCGCCGCCTTCTCCAGCGTCAGGTCCATATTCTCAAGCCGCGCACGGATCGGCAGATAGGCAAAGGGGATGCAGAAGGCCGTATGGGCGGCAATGAGATAGCCGATGCCGGCGTAGCCGGTCCAGATCTTGATGCGGGCGAAGAAGATCAGCAGCGCGACAGCCGTGACGATTTCAGGGATCATCAACGGCTGGTTGATGAAGGCATATTTCATCGTCAGGCCGCGATAGGGCGCGGTCCGCGTGGTCGCCAGCGCCGCCATGGTGGCCGCGATCGTCGAGACGACGGCGGCGATCATGGCGATCTGTAGCGAGCGCAGCGAAGCGTCAATCACCTGCTTGTTCTCAAACGCCTTCTGGAACCAGCGCAGCGACACGCCATCGAAAGAGGCAAGCGATTCGCCAGCGTTGAACGAATAGAAGACCAACACGCCGATCGGCAGGTAGAGCGCCGCAAAGCAGATCATCGCGATCGCGGTGAAACCGCGTTGGTGCCGGATGGAGAAGGATCTAGCCATGCCGGTTCTCCTGCGCGCCCGCGTTGCGCACGTAGAAGAGCAAGGCGATCATGACGATCATCATCAGCGTGATCGACAAAGCCGAGCCGAGCGGCCAGTTGCGCCCCTGTCCGAACTGCAGTTCGATCAGGTTGCCAAGCATGAGATTCTTGCCGCCGCCCAGGATACTCGGCGTCACGTAGGCACCGAGGGCGGGGATGAAGACGAGGATGGAGCCGGCGACAATGCCCGGCTTGACCAGCGGGATGATGATGCGGCGCAAGACCTTGGACGGCGTCGCATAGAGATCGTATCCTGCCTCGACCAATCGAAAATCGATCTTCTCCATGCTGGCATAGAGTGGCAGCACCATCAGTGGCAGGTAGACATAGACCATGCCGGTCAGGATAGCGCCGTCAGTAAACAGCATCTGGATCGGCTTCGAGATCAGCCCGAATTTCATCAGCAGTCCGTTGATCAGCCCCTCGTTTCGGATGATTTCGAGAATGGCGAACGTGCGGATGAGGAGGTTGGTCCAGAACGGGATGGTGATCAACAGCAACCAGAGTTCGCGCGTTGCTTCGCGGCGGGTGGCGATGAAGTAGGCGGTCGGAAAGCCGACTGCGAGCGTCAGAAGCGTTGTCACCAGCGACAGGACCACGGAGCGCACGAAGATCGAGATGTGCGCATCTGCGAGCGATATGGAACCGTCGAAGATGTCCTGCTGAAGCGCGACATTGATCCAGCCCTCGATCGATGGCACCCAGACCACATCGCCATAGGGCCCCGGTGTCAGGAAGGAATAGGCGACCACGATCAGCAACGGTCCGGTCGCCGCCAGCAGGATGATCAGCAGGGCCGGCAAGGAAAGAAGCCAGCGCGTCCGGATGTCCCGGCTCTTGTCTGCTTCGATCACGCCAGCCACGTCCGTCATGTCAGTTCCTCAGCACTCTTGCGGCGTTGGGCTCTATCGCGATGCCAACCCTGTCGCCTTCGGCAAATCGTGCCGCCTGCAGCGGCTTGTTCTGCTCGCGCAGCGTAAACAGGGTAGCCTCGTCGGAGAGACGCACGTGGTAATGGGTGTCGGTGCCGAAATAGACGATGGTCTCAAGTGTGCCGGTCATCTGGCAACGGGCCTGTTCCTCGGCTGCGCAAAGTGCTGCGTGTTCGGGCCGCAACACCACCGTCACTTCCCCATCAGCGCTGAAATCGCGGGGCATCGTCGCCGAAATCCGCCCCGCGACTGAGGTCTCGACCTCCGCGATCCCCGAAACGACCGAATGGATGCGGCCCTTCAAGAAGTTCGTCTCGCCGATGAAGTCGGCCACGAACCGGTCGGTCGGTGCATCGTAAATCTCGCGCGGGTTGCCGACCTGCAGGATCTTTCCGGCCGACATCACGGCGATACGGTCCGACATGGTCAGTGCTTCCTCCTGATCGTGCGTGACGAAGATGAAGGTGATCCCGGTTTCCGATTGCAGACGCTTCAGTTCTATCTGCATGTCCTTGCGCAGCTTGTAGTCCAGCGCCGACAAGGGCTCGTCGAGCAGAAGCACCTTAGGCTGCGGCGCCAGGGCACGGGCAAGGGCCACGCGCTGCTGCTGGCCGCCCGAAATCTGGCTGGTGCGGCGGTTGGCGAGCGCCTCCATGCGCACCAGCTTCAACATCGCCGCGACGCGGTCCTTGATCTCCTGCTTTGGCCTTCCGAGCATTGTCAGGCCGAACCCGATGTTTTCGGCGACCGTCATGTGCGGGAAGAGCGCGTAGCTCTGGAAGACCGTATTGATCGGCCGCTTGAATGGCGGCATCGCGGCGATGTTATCGCCGTTCAACATGATCTCGCCTGAAGTCGGATATTCGAAGCCGGCAATCAGGCGCAGGAGCGTTGTCTTGCCGCAGCCGGACGGTCCGAGAAGGGTAAAAAACTCGTTTTGGCGGATGGAAACCGATGCGTCGTCGACGGCGGAAAAGGCGAACTCGCCAAAGCCGAATACCTTGGAAACACTGCGAATTTCAATCGCGTTCAATCCCGCCATATGCGGCCCACTCGTGGTTGCTGATGCTTGCTGTTCCCGCCTTTTCGGCTTTTGGCTAGGTGACCACACGCCTTGTGCGTTGACAACCCGAATTTACGCTTCGGGTAGAAATTATTTATCAATCGGAAAAACTAATGTATCCGCCGCAGATGGTCGTGACCGGCCGGACAGTATCGAGGTCATCGGGGGCGATCGCCTCGATATCGCTATCGAGAATGACGATGTCGGCAACATAGCCTTGCCTGATCATGCCCTTGCGATCCTCCTTGAACTCGGCATAGGCGCCCTCCACGCAGTAAGCGGCAAGCGCTTCCGACAGCGTGAAGGACTGGTCGGGGTCGCTGTCGCTCCACCGCTTGCGCGTGATCGCCGCCTTGAGGCCGACGAGCGGATCGATCGGCGAAACCGGCCAATCGGAGGCGAAGCAGATATGGGCGCCTGCGTCCTTCAGCGTGCGCCAGGCGTAACTGACCGGCCAGCGCTCCCTGCCGATGCGCGATATGGTGGGCTCCAGCGGCAGCCCGGCGCAGCCAGGCGGGTGCGGTGGCTGCATGGAGGCGATGACACCGAGTTCGGCAAAACGCTCGATGTCGTCTGGATGCACCACCTCGATGTGTTCGATGCGATGGCGGCTGTCGCGGGCTCCGTTCTCTTGGCGCGCCGCCGCGTAACCGTCGAGCACCGCCCGGACAGCGCCGTCGCCGATCGCGTGAACGGCAATCTGCAGGCCGCGCCGATCGGCCTCCACGGCGACCGCGCGAAACGCTTCCGGGGTGAAGAGACCCTCACCGCGATCACCCGGCTTGTCCGCGTAGGGCTCTACCATCACGGCGGTGCCGCTTTCGATCACACCGTCGTAGAAGAGTTTGACGAGGCCGGACGAGAGCCAGTCGCTGTTGTAGCTGGCTGCCATGCTGGATGCTTTCTCCAGCATATCGAGCGACATGAAGTTCTTGAAATGGAAAGGGACCTGCACGCGGCAGGGCAGGTGGCCATCCTCTTTCTCGATCGCGGCAAGCAGTTGCAGCTGATAGAGATTGCCGTCCATGTTCTGGACCGTGGTGATGCCGTGGCGGGCGCAATAGGCAAGGCCTGTGCGCATCACCGCAATATCCTGCGCCCACTGGCTGGCATCCGGATAGGGTTCGGGCTCGCCGCCGGTTGATAGCCCTAGCCTATAACGATCGAAACCGCCGGCGGCTTGAAGCGGGCTGAAGGCTTCCATTTCCCGGAGCTCGCCGGTCGCCAGCCCGTCGACGCCCACCACAACCTCGTTGCCGGGTCTGAGATTTGCGCCATGAAGAATGCCGACGAGCTTGAGCGCAGCGGTATTTGCCCAGGCTGTATGATGATCGGGCGCGAAGATGACGAGCGGCTGGTCCGGCAGGATGGCATCCAGGTGCTGCCGGGTCAGGGGCTCCGCTTCCCCGAGAATATTGTAATCGGCACCCTGCGCGAAAAGCACTTTCTGTGCTCGCCGGCCTTGCACATAGTCACGAATGGCATCGGTCAGCGCGGCCAGTCCCATTACGCCCTTCAGCTGCAGATGATCCAGCTCGGCGGCGCCGGAAAACAGGTGCATGTGATTTTCCGAAAAGCCCGGCAACACCGTTTTTCCGCGCGCGTCGATCACCCGTGTGCCCGGCCCGCGATGCGTTTCGATCTCGTCGTTCGTGCCAACGGCGATGATCCGTCCGTCGCCGAGCGCCACCGCTTGCGCGTTGGCGTGACCAGGATCGAGAGTAAGGACGCGGGCGTTGCTTACGATGATGTCGGCCGTCGATGTCATGGGATGCTCGCTGCTGAGGGAGGTATACGAACTAAGCCCATGCCGAGATCGAATTCAACCGGCTTTCGCGCGGAACCGAATTGGGATCACGGCCATATTTCAATGGAAATTAGCGCTGGTGGTACCGACGTCCGAGATGCTAAATGCGTAGTGAACTTATGCGATGGATTCATGGATGAAGCGCGACGAACTCGGAGACCTTGCCGCATTTCTGATGGTGGCCGAAGAGCGAAGCTTTACCCGCGCGGCTGCGCAGCTCGGGACATCGCAATCTTCGCTCAGCCACACGGTTCGCCGCCTCGAAGAACGGATGGGCGTGCGTCTGTTGACGAGGACGACGCGCAACGTGTCTCCGACGGAAGCGGGCGAGCAGCTCGTTGAGACGTTGAGGCCAGCGTTTAGCGATATCCGCAGCCGCATCGAGGCTTTGGGTGCACTGCGGCAGAAGCCCGCGGGCACGATCCGTATCACCTCGAGCAGGCATGCCGCCGAAACCATTCTCATGCCGGTCGCCAAGCGCATAATGGGCGAGTATCCTGACATCAGCATCGAGATTTCAATCGAACAGCGGCTGATCGATCTGGTGGCCGAACGCTACGACGCCGGCGTCAGGCTGGGCGAGCGGGTCGAAAAGGATATGATCGCGGTCAAGATTGGACCGGAATTGCGGATGGTGGTCGCCGGATCACCAGCCTATTTCGAGCGGCACCCAAAACCTGTCACGCCGCATGACCTGACGCACCATACCTGCATCAATCTGCGGCTACCCACGCTCGGCGGTCTTTATGCCTGGGAGTTCGAGAAGGATGGGCGACCGCTCAACGTGCGGGTCGAAGGCCAGTTCATCTGCAACGATGTCCCGATGATCATCGACGCGGCGCTTAGCGGCCTGGGGTTGACATGCCTGCCGGACGATCACCTGGGGCCGCTGATCGAAGAGGGGAAACTGGTCAAGGTCCTGGACGACTGGTCGCCGCCTTTTCCCGGCTATCACCTTTATTATCCGAGCCGTCGTCTCGCTTCGCCTGCTTTCGCACTTCTGGTCGATGCACTGCGCTATAAATGACGCGTGCGGTGAACCGCTTATGAAGCGCTCGCATAAACCCATGCGGCAGAGTGCTACTAGTCGATGGCTATCGACGGGCCTATTTCGCTCCCTCATATAACCATTCGAACCGCAGGAGTTACATCCATGGAAATCAGAAAAAGTGGCGCACAGCCTTCCGCCAAAGGACCTGAAGACTACTTCACGGGCACGGTGCGCATCGACGCGCCCTTCGGCGGCAGCGGCGAGCTCAGCGGAGCGACCGTGACATTCGAGCCGGGGGCCCGCACCGCATGGCACACCCACCCGCTCGGCCAGACGCTGGTCGTGCTTTCCGGCCTTGGCCTGGTTCAGCGCGAGGGCGGCGAGATCAAGGAAGTCCGCCCCGGCGATATCGTCTGGTTCGAACCCGGTGAGAAGCATTGGCACGGCGCATCGCCCAGCTGCGCAATGAGCCATCTGGCGATCGCCGAAAAGAAGGGTGGATTCGCCGTCACCTGGATGGAGAAGGTCGCCGACGAGGATTACCAGGGGCGGGCAGCATCATGAAGCCGCACATCATCTGCCATATGATGACCTCGCTCGACGGCGGTCTGCATCCGAGCCGCTGGACGGTCAGCCCGGATGGCAATCGGGCCGGATGGTCGGCAGCATACGAGGATATGCACAAGCGCTTCGGCGCCGATGGGTGGCTGGTCGGTCGCGTCACCATGGCCGAAATGTCAAAGGCTGGTCCTCACGCGCCGGCGGGACCCTTCGACGTCGATCGATCCCTGCACATTGCCAGCCCTGACGCCAGGAGCTTTGCCATTGCTGTCGATCAGCACGGCAAGCTGCATTTCAACGGTGGCGACTTCGACGGTGATCACGTGATTGTCCTGCTCGGCAAGAATGTCGGCGACCAGCATCTCGCCGAACTCGTTGCCGACGGCGTGTCCTATATCGTTTCCGACAGACAAGAGATGGATCTCTCCCGCTTGCTGGAAACGCTGGGACAGGAGTTCAAGATCCGTCGTCTGCTCCTGGAAGGAGGAGCTGCGGTCAACGGTTCGTTCTTCGCGGCGGGCCTGGTCGATGAACTGAGCCTGCTCGTGGCTCCGGCCCTCGATGCGCGTAAGGGAAGCGACCGTGTCATCGAGTACGGGCAGGATGGCTTGGTGGGCAAATGCGAGCTTTCGCTGCTCTCTTGCGACAGACTGGATGACGGCCTGTTGCATCTGAAATACGCGGTCAAGGCCTCCAGCTAACACGCCTTCACATAGCGCGTTGCGCCTGGCTTGGCGCAACGCTTTGCCTATTGCCGAGAGTTTGGACTATTTCAGCGCTTCGGCCATGAACGCGCCGGCCCGCGCAGCGCCCTCGGCCGAAATCGTGTGGCCGAGGCCAGGAATGATCATCGTTTCCACGCTCATGCCGAGCGGCTGGAGAGCCGTCGCGGCCCGGGTCGTCTCAACTGCCGGAATGGCCGGATCGGCGCTTCCATGCACCAGCAGCACCGGCGTCTTGACTGCAGGCGCAAGCGGAAGCGGCGAGGCGAGGCGGCCGGAGAAGCCGACGATGGCAGCCACGGGCCAGCGCCCTGACGCCACGGCGTCGAGTGCCATGATGGTGCCTTGCGAGAAGCCGACGAGAACGACGCGATCGAGCCTATCTGCGAAGCCGTTGTCTTTGATGATCGCCGATATCGTTGCGTCAAAGGCCGGGCGCGCTTCCTTGATGCGCCCACTTCTATTGTCCTCGGTCACGCCCGCGACGCTGAACCACTGGTAGCCCGCGCCGAAGCTGGATGGGCTTGGCGCATTCGGCGAAGCGAAGACGGCATTTGGAAGGGCGTCCTTCCAGACATCGGCGAGCGACGCGAGATCGGCGCCGCTCGAGCCGACGCCGTGGAGCATGATAACCAGCACATGAGATGCGATTGTCGACATCGGCATCTCCTCTCAGATCACAAACGGTAGCTGCGGGCCGACGGGCACAATCCCCGTCGGGTTGAGCGCCTTGATCGAATAGTAACCGCGCTTGATATGATCGATGCTAACCGTCTGGCGGATACCCGGTATCGCCAGCATGTGCGCGACGTAGCGGCTGAGGTTGGAGTAGTCCGCCAGCCGGCGCAAGTTGCACTTGAAGAGCCCGTTATAGGCGGCATCGAAGCGTACGAGTGTTACGAAGAGCCGCACATCAGCCTCAGTCAGTCGCGTGCCGAAGAGGAACGGCTTCTGCCCTTCCAGGCGTGCCTCCAGTTCGTCGAGCATCGCGAATACGTCGGTGAAGGCTTCCTCGTACGCGACCTGTGTGGTCGCGAAGCCCGTCCGATAAACGCCGTTGTTGAGCCGCGGATAGATGCGCTCGTTAAGAGCATCAATCTCGGCGCGCAAATCTTCGGGGTAGAGATCGACCGCGCGATCGGCAAGCGCGCCGAAGCCGGAGGTGAGCATCCGCAGAATATCCGCCGACTCGTTGTTGACGATGGTTCGGTGGTGCTTGTCCCAAAGAACGGGCACGGTCGCACGGCCGGTGTAATGCTGGTCGGCGCTGGTGTAGATCTCGTGCATGTAGGTAGCGCCGTTGAGCTCATCGCGATTGGCGCCCGGATAATCGCCGAAGCGCCAGCCCTGATCGGAAAGAGCCGGTTCGACGACCGATATCGAAATCACATCTTCCAGCTTCTTGAGCGCTCGGCCGATCAGCGTGCGCGAGGCCCAGGGGCAAATCAGTGCGACATAGAGATGATAGCGGCCGGCCTCGGCCTTGAACCCCGCCTCGCCAGTCGGCCCGGCGCTGCCATCGGGGGTAATCCAGTTGCGAAAACCCGAAATCTGCCGGACGAAACCGCCCTTCGCATCGGTTGCCTGTACGGGGTGCCAATCGGCGGTCCACTTGCCATCCACGAGCATGACTGAACTCCTGATCTGCTCTTGCGCGTTATGGAATTTGATATGGCGCAATTCCAGACGGATGATTATCCGGTTTCGGAGAGAATATTTCCTTCCGAAATGGAAGCAATCACGGCCAGCCCTTGTCCCAACCCGGTTGCCCACGAAAGGCGTCGGCCAGGAAATCGACGAGCACTCTGACTTTGAGCGCCAGATGCCTGGCAGGGGGATAGACAGCGTAGAGGCCGCGTGGCTCATCCTCGAAATCAATGAGCAGGGGATGCACCGTGTGAAGGCGAAGTAGAGCGCCGGCAACGAAGCTCGGCACGCGGGCGATGCCCAGTCCCGCTTCCGCCGCGGCGACACAAGCCTCGGCGTTCGAAAACTGAATGCGTCCGCGCACTTCCGTCACCAGCGGCTGCGAACCGGATCTATCGCGGAAGCGCCAGGTCAACGGATCGCGAAAATTGGTGTCGATGATGCAGTCATGGGCGGCGAGATCCGCCGGCGTTGCTGGCACGCCGCGCCGGTCGAGATATGATGAGGCGGCAACAAGCACGATGCGTGCGGCGCAGAGTTTGCGTGCGATCAGGCTGCTGTCGTCGGGGCGCCCGATGCGCACGGCAGCGTCAAATCCTTCGTCGACAAGATTGACCGTCCGGTCGGAAAAACTCACATCGAGATTGATGTCGGGGAAAGCCATCGCGAACTGGTTGAGCACGGGCGCGAGCTGTGTGGTTCCGAAGGTGATCGGCGCGGTGATCCGCAGTCTGCCCGATGGCGCGCGGGATGCATTGCGCACCGTGGCATCAAGCGTGTCGAATTCGTCGAGAAGCGATTTCACGCGTTCGTAATAGGCGCGGCCGGCCTCGGAAAGGGACAGAGCGCGCGTCGTTCGCATGATCAGCTGCACCCCGAGGCTCGCCTCCAGGCGCGAGACCAGCTTCGAAGCCTGGCCGCTGCTGGTGCCGAGGCGGGCCGCCGCGGCAGCGAAGCTTCCGGTATCGATGACGGCAACGAACATGCGGTCGCATTCGAGACGATCCAAATACCTGTCTCCTTCCCAACTCGTCGGCACGGGAGCGTTCACCGGCGAGGTAAAAACCGGCGGCGCATGACGCCGCCGGCAGGATGTGTCAGCCGAAGACCTTGAAGCGATCGCCGTCGTCCATGAACGCCTTTTCGCCGAATGCGGCGGAGTTGGCGCCGAACGGCATCTGTGCGCGCAGCTTCCACGAGGCCGGGATGTTCCAGGCGGCCGCGATCTCGGCGTCGGCCAGCGGGTTGTAGTGCTGCAGGCTGGCGCCGATATCGGACGCGGCGAGCGCCGACCAGACGGCGAACTGCGCCATGCCGCTCGACTGTTCCGACCAGATCGGGAAATTGTCGGCATAAAGCGCGAACTTTTCCTGCAGACCCTTCACGACGTCCTGGTCTTCGAAGAAGAGAACGGTGCCGGCGCCGGCGGCGAAGCTGTTAATGCGCTTCTCGGTCGATTCGAACGAGTCGCCGGGCACGATCTTGCGCAGTGCGTCCATCACGAAGCCCCAGAGCTTGTCGCTCTCCGCGCCGTAGAGAACCAGAACGCGCGAGCTTTGTGAATTGAAGGAAGACGGCGTGTGCTTAACGGCTTCCTGGATGAGCTTGGTGGTTTCTTCCTGGGAGATCGGCAGGGTCTTGCCCAGCGCATACTGGCTGCGGCGCTTCTTGATGGATTCAATCAGGGTATTGGTCATGTGGGGCGCTATCCTTTTTCATATATGCGGCCACGCTACCGCTGGGAGGAGCAGTGGATCGCGGCCGGCAAGAAGGGATAGTGCATACGAAGCACGATGCATATTGCGTCGCGTCAAGCGCGAGAGATTTTTTTGCTCCCTCTCGATCTTGTTACCGTTCGGATCGCCCGTCGTTTGGGCGCGAATACAGAAGCTGAACAAGGCGCCGAGGTGCTTGCCACTTAAGCTCGGTGGCTGAGATTTTTGAGGCGGCCTGCATGCGACTACTTCAGCGGTAGTTCGTCTCGCGCCAGCCGCGCCAACTCACTTTCGTCCCGCACACCGAATTCAAACCAGTCGATTAACGCCTTGGCGGTCGCTTGGCCTCGGTCGCCGATCACGTCGCAGTTTTGCTCAAGGCACCATTGCCGGAGGATGCGATCCAGCATCTCCATTGCTTCCGATGTCAGAGCCTCTTTCGGCCAGTCTGTCTTCGTCATCGCACCCGCCCCCCGTTTGGCACCACCGTAGCGCGTATCAGCCGAGGCGCTATGACCACAGAACCACAGTCGCGTAAAATCGTTGGTGATCCGCAGTTGCCGATGATGTCTTTCGACTATTTGGAATGCCGCGAGCGCCGAAACGCGATTGAGCGATGGTTCACGCTATGCGGTTCGCTGACACCGGGCGACACGGCACAGAATAACTCAGGATGATTTATCATAATTGATAATATTATTTATTGCGAGAGGATGTATGCTGCTGGAGCATAACATACTTAAGCTGGGCGTATATTGAGCCGGAGAATTATGCTGATGCAGGTTTTTACTGCATTCTCTGTGGTTTTGTTCTCGTTTATACTGATATCTGGCTTGGCGGCGGTGCGGTCCATCGCTGAGCACGGACTTCCCATACATATTGTGAACGGCCCCACAATCCAACAATCTGTCGGCGAGGACAAATTTCGCTCGGAAAACAGATTGGCCCGCGTTGGCGAAAAGCTTGTTTTCCCTGACGCTTCCATTGCCGGCGTTCCACCGAATACACCATTGAAGCCGTACGAAGGTCCTCAGCACATTTCCGTGGCTGGAACCGTGATCGATGGTCAGATTATCAACGATACGCTTCGTGTTACGGCTTCCGATGTGACCATCAGGAACTCGGTAATCACGTTCAATGCGCCGTGGGGAATCGACGCGGAAGGGGCAAAGAACATCACGATCCGTGACAGCGTGATTATCGGTCCGGGTTATGCCGGGGACAGCAATTCGGCCATTCTCGGGAGCGGAAATTTCATTGGTAACGACATCTCCAAAGTTCAAAACGGAATTACGCTAACCGGCGGCGCAAGCACGGTTGCCGGCAATTATATTCACGATCTCGAGTCCGCCGGCACTGATCCGCATTACGACGGCATATCGGTCCAGGGAGGCCAGGATGATGTGCTGATCCACGGGAACACTATCGTCGGACGCGACACATCGGATATCTTTATCAATAACGATTTCGGACCGGTTTCATCCGTCATGGTCAGCAACAATTTGCTTATAGGCGATGCTGGTTATCCGATGCATATATATGGCGGCAAGAACGGCCACGCCACGAAGGGTGTAGAGGTTGTCGGAAATCACATTGCCGTTGGCGGCTATGGATATTTTTCGATCGAGGGGACAAATGTCACCTTCTCCGGCAACGTGAAGTACGAAAGAGTGAAAGCGCCATCGCCGGGCGACGCGGTGGTGGTTGGGTCAGACACGCAACCGCAGTGAAGCGAGAACCTTGCTGTAGCTTTCAGACGATGCGTCGTGAGCACGTACGAGAGCTGTCGGTTTCTCAGCTATTATCCTGCGTCGAATCCTTGGTCGAAAGTATGTCTTCGACGTATCTGTACGTGGTTATTTACTTGGCAATGCGTTTCGATATTACTTGATAGTTCTTGCGATTGAGTGCCGTTCAGGGGGAATGATGCCAACTGTTTTTGTCTTGCTCCACAGAGATTTCGACGAAGATAATTGGCGTCGTTCTTTTCTGAATGGGGAAGCTCCGGACAAATCTCCCTACGGTTACCATCATGCGCGCTCAGACGAATGGACGATCGTGTTTTCCAAGCAGACCGCTACGCGCGGCGCATTTGGGTTGCTCGACCGCATTTCCAGGCGCTTGCTGGGCTTCGACCTCGTGCACGCCTGGAATAACAGGGTGGCTATGCTGGATGCAGCGTTTCTATGGACGCACACGGAACGAGAGCATCTGGCGGCTTGCGTGCTGTTGTATCTGACGAGGCGCCGGCGTTCGCGTCCACGCATCTTGGCGCAATCGGTTTGGTTGATGGACAAATGGGACACCATGTCGGCAGCGAAACGATGGCTTTACCGAAGATTGCTGCGCATTCCCGATATTTTGACTTTTCTTTCCCCGCTGAACGCCGAAAAAGCTCGGGAGATCTTTCCGAAGCTCCGGGTGGAAGTCGTCGCGTTCGGCATTTCGCTCGAATCCTACCGAGAGAACCGGGAGGATTGCAGAGATTTCCATGAGAGGCGCCGCGTGCTTTCGCTTGGAAATGACGTCGATCGCGACTGGGTCACGCTTGCAACTGCGCTCGCTTCGGAAAAGCAGGTTGCCGTCCGCATTGGATCGAGGACGTTTCCACAGCTGTTGCAACAACCTCATTTTGAAGTCGAGCAGCTGGAGATGGCGCAAGCTCGCGCCTGGTTCGACTGGGCTGACATGCTCGTTGTTCCGTTGCGGCCAAATCTTCATGCGTCAGGCGTGACAACGGTGCTCGAAGCAGTGGCGCTTGGCATACCGGTTATCGCAACACGCTCAGGTGGGTTGGAATGGTATTTCGACGAAGATTGCGTCACCTACGTGGAGGCCGGAAAGCCAGATGCGTTGCGCGAAGCGATTTTGGAACTCACGCCAGCAGAGGCATCCGCTCGTGCAAAGCGTGCTGCAGAGCGATTCAGGTTGGCCGACTTCTCCACTGAGGGATATGCCCGGCGGCACGTCGAGCTCAGCCTTTCACTTCTGAAGTGACGCTAGCTCATTGGTTGATTGGCTGTCCCGGGCTTTGTTCGGCCCTGTCTTGCGGATGGATCGCGGCGTTTCATTCGTTGTGACGTCCATTATCCAGACACCACTGCCCAGCATGAATATGAACCAGGCATATGTCGCGGCCCAGAAATGCACCGTGCAGCCAACGAGAAAAAACATCACCATGCAAATTACATAGGCAGTTCTGTAGACATCGGATCTGGCGTCCGGGATGCGTTTAAGCGCAGCGCCAAAGATCACCAAGAGGCAGGAAGCCCCCAGAAACACCAGAGCGGGAATTCCATGCCGCATGGCAATGACAAGCCAGAAATTATCGACGCTCCCGCCCATCCAGGCAGGCCGTGCCCATTCACCGAAACCGATTCCGAATAGCGGGTTTTCGGCAACCGCGGCGGAGCCGTACTGCCAGATCAACAGACGATACCAGCCAGTTTGCGGATCAAATGTGAAATGTGAAATGTAGAACTGCACCGGTGTCTGGTTGGAACCGAACTCTACCACCAGATATCCGGTCAGCACTATGGCCCAAACGATCTTCCATCTCCACTCAAAGCGTTTCAGCATGGAGTTCCAGAGTATCAGCGCGAACTGCATGACCATACCGGCGATCGGCGCCGACGACATCGATACAAACGCCGCAAGCGATACGATCGCCGGATGCTTCCAGCGCGCCACCATGCCTCTTCCATACCCAAGCACCATGTAAGCCAGACCGGCAAGGCTTCCACAAAAGAGGCCGTAAACGATCGAATGTCCGAAAGGGCCTTGCACGCGCCACAGACCCCAACGAGGATCCATCATCGTGATATCTGGCGTGGGGAAAACGAGACCGAAAATGGTGAGTAGCGGTTTTGCGCCGGTGATCCACTCATAAAGCGAGAACGGAAGGAGGATCGCCACGAGCCAGCAAGTGAAACGCACCATGTTATAGAAATCATCGGCATTGCGAATGTAGCATCGCGCGAGCATATAGGCGCCGATTGTCTCGATATTGTTGATTCCGATGGACTGGATCATTGGCTCCAAGCCATGAACCATCGCGAGGCTTAGCGAGGCCCAAAGGCTGTAGGCGATAAGCGCGATGTCAGCGATTCGAATAGCACCTGCTTTCCCGCTAACCCACATCAACAGACAGGGAAACAACATCGCCAGCAGGGCAATGCGATAAATCGACAGGTTCAGTGGTCCGATCGGTATTATCCAGGGGATGATAAGGCCGGCCAGAAACATGGCAACCGGCAAGGGCAGCTTGTCAGAACGAGACACATTTCTGCTTGCTGCCCGCTGTTGAATACCGGGTGCACGCCTCGCCGTAACCGCACTTGCCGAATAAGATCGAGCAGCCGCTTCGGCGGGCACCCTTGGGCGGGAACTGTGGTTTTGCCTAGCCCTCATTTGCATCTACGCAGCTCGTGCACTGACGCGTCCCGCCGCCGTTTTCAAGTATACTCAAGCCGAAATAGGACAGAGCATGCATACGGATCGTCTGCGGTCTCCTCACCGGCATCTCCAGCGAACAAGGCGGCTTTCTCGTAGCCGATGGGTTCCATTCGATCTCAATTCGCAACTGCCCAGACCTTTGTCATTCGCGCAAAGTTACATTGGTCAATAGCCCGGATCAGCCTGCCAAATAGGCGAGGCGGCTTATCCGTTTGGTTTATCAAAACATTCGGGTTTCAGCCGCCGATGGACTGGGTTGCCATGCTGCGACGGCAAGTCATTTGGTAGCGAGCGCTATCCTTGTGATGCTTCTCCGGGCATTCACCTACGCACTTCGACTGCAAGTATAGCGGGAGCGCGCAGACGACGGGAGGACGTGTCTGTATCCCTTGCCACTACCTTTCCTTTGTCAGGGCCGGCGGCACGGGCCTGTTGAAATATTGGAACGCCACAACCGCATATGCGTTAATCCCTATCGGAGGTATTGCGTTATGGACCCGAAAAGGTGGAGCCGGCCGATCTATTTCCAGGCAAGCAGATACGGCGAGTTTCGAACGGTAACGAATACAAGCGAGGCCGCGACAGCGTTGAATACGGCGTGGCCGATCGCCCGCGGCCGCAGCCTGAAGACCGCCAAGCGGACCTGTCAGCAGGTTTTAAGCGGCAAGAGACCGCCTTCAGAGGCGCGAAATGCGTTCATCGCGGCCGCTGTCGAGGCCAATGTCTACGTGAAAGAACGATAGGCGGCGAAGGAATCAGAAAAATCTTATTTAGGTAGAGTGCAAAGATAGAAGTTTAATGATGCCTTCAATCCGATTTGAACACGAGCATGCCACTATGGGTTTCGTAATCTCGAGTGGGACAATCATGCTGACGCTGCAGAACGCCATTCTCGAAATGATCGCCAAGGGCGAACCGTTGAGCGCTGTAATCCATGCGTTGTGCACACGCGTGGAGGCTGCGATCCCGTGGACCGTGTGTTCGGTGCTCACGGTCAAAGATGGTTGCATGCACCCGCTCGCCGGGCCGTCGCTTCCACCCACCTATTCGCAGGCTGTCGACAATCTCCCTATCGGTCCTCTCGCCGGCTCCTGCGGGACGGCGGCGTATCATGGCATACCTGTCACTGTTACCGACATTGAGAACGATGCCCGCTGGCAGGATTTCAAGGCAATGGTTCTCCCGCTGGGCTTCAAGGCCTGTTGGTCGACTCCGATCATGAACGGTGATCGCGTTCTCGCGACCTTCGCCTTCTATTTTCGCGAGAAGCGAGGGCCTAGCCAGCTTGAGCGCGATGTCGTGGATGCATGCGTCCATCTTTGCGCGATTGCGCTTGAGAGAAACGAACGCGTGCTCGAGCGCGAGGCACTCACCTATACCGACGCATTGACCGGACTGCCCAATCGCGCGCGTTTCAACGAAGTTCTGAAGCAGCAGCATCGCTCTACAGATCGCAGCTGGGGCATGCTGCTCGTCGACGTCGACAATCTCAAATTGGTCAATGACACATTCGGTCATGGAGCAGGTGACGCACTCATTCAGGTCGTGGCGCGCCGTATGGCCGCCACCATGCCCACTGAGACGACCTTCCGGCTGGGGGGCGACGAGTTTGCGGTGATCTTGCATGACGGCCCTGAGCCGAATCTTGCGGCGAAGGCGGAGGACATTCTGCGGGAGATCAAGAGGCCCGCGCAGTGCGATGGCCACGTGATCTTTCCGGCGGCCAGTGTCGGCGGCGCGATTGCCGAAATCGATGAAACGCCCGATCAGGTCCGTCACAATGCCGATGTGGCGCTCTATCACGGCAAGGAGCGCAACCGCGGTCAATACACTGCGTATCACGCGGGATTGGGGACGGCCCTGACGCGGCGTTTTCGCGCCATCCGCGACGTCAGTGTCGCTCTGGCCCAGAATCGCATCGACGCGCACTACCAGCCGATCCTTCGCCTCGATACGCGGGAGGTGGTCGGCTTCGAGGCGCTTTGCCGGATGACGACCCACGCCGGGGATGTCGTCTCGGCGGCCAACTTCCATGACGCGACGCTGGACGCCCAGGTGGCGTCCGAGTTGACCGAGCGTATGCTCTCGCGTGTAGCGGCCGACGTCCGCCGCTGGCTCGACATGGGCCTGCCGTTCCAGCATGTCGGTATCAATCTGTCGGCAGCGGATTTCCGCGCCGGCAATCTGCAGGAACGACTGTGCAGCGCTTTCGGGGCTGCGGGGATACCGCTGAAGCACGTTATCATCGAGGTCACGGAATCGGTCTATCTCGGCCAGGGCGATCATGTCGTGGCAAATGAGATAAAGGCCATGCGGTCCAGGGGACTGCGCGTCGCGCTCGACGATTTCGGAACCGGCTTCGCGTCGCTGACGCATCTACTGACCGTTCCTGTCGATATCATCAAGATCGACAAATCCTTTGTCGATCGCCTCGTGCCCGGCGATGCGGGGGCCGTGATCATTGAGGGCCTGATGGGCATAGCCCAGAAGCTTGGCATACGCGTCGTTGCTGAGGGAATAGAAACGGAGATGCAGGCGGAACACCTGCGCGCGCTCGGATGTCTGCTTGGACAGGGCTATCTGTTTCACAAGGCGGTCGATCGTCATTCGGCTGCCTGGTTGTTGCAGGAATTCGGCCAGTCTCTGACGGCTGACGAGGAGGCGATGCAACGCCTAGCCTAGGACAGGCGACGATCAGTCCGCCCGTCTGAGATCCTGCCCATGGAAATCGGCGAGCGTGATCACGACGTCGTCGATTTCCTTCTCGGTGCGTGCCGCGTCCCAGCCGAGCGCTTCGGCTGTTACCGTTGCCATGTCGCGCAAGCCCGCCATCGTCAATGCGCCTTCGATCGCAATCGTCGTTCGGCGAAGAACGATGTCTGAGAGGTGGACGATAAATTCTCGTCGGGCGATCCAGTCGATTTCGAGCAGGCTGTAGTGCGCGGCATCGGATAGCCGCTCGCTATCGCGATGCAGAGAGCTCTCCGCGTGCTCGAGGATAACGGATGCCGTGGTGCCGTATCGCGACAGGAGTGTCTCCGCACGCTCGACAGAGATACCGCTCTGTTGCGTTGCGGCCTCTATCCATGTCCGGCGCTGGGCGGCATTGCCAGGAAACTGGCGTCCGCCGCCGATTGCCAGCTGCTGCGTCGATTGGCGACGTGTGCGCTGGAGGCGCTTGAGCACGAGGTCGGCGACCTCCTCGGAGAAACCGCGGAATGTCGTCCATTTTCCTCCAACCAGCGATATAACCGGGAAAGGGCGTTCTGCCGTCGCTTCCATCACCGGCGCCGAATGATCGCGGCTGATCAGGCCCGGCGAGGAGGCCTCGGAGGCCGGCAACGGGCGAATGCCGCTGTAGGTGTAGACCACCTGGTCTCGGCTGAAGCGCAGCGAAGGGAGAAGGGAGCGGACGCTCTCGAGGAAATATTCGATTTCCGGCTCCTCGCAGCGCACGGTCTCCGGATCGCTCGCCGGTATGTCGGTCGAGCCGACCATGGCCAGACCGAGATAGTCGTAGACCAGGCAAATGCGGCCATCATCCGCCTCGAAGTAGATCATGTGGCCGTTGAGGCTTTTCACCAGTTCGGGATGGTCGAGCAGGATGTGCGATCCCTTGGTGCCGCCGATCAGCTTCGAGGGCGCGTTGAGCGAGGTGTTGGCATGATCGATCCATGGTCCGGCGGCGTTGATGACCAGCTTCGGACGCACGGAGAAGGTCTCGCCGGTGGCGCGCTTGAAGGTCAGCACGCCGTTCTCTGATGAGATCAGCGTCGTGAAGTTGGTGGCCAGCGCCTTGTCGTTTGCCTGCAGCCCGTCCGTCACGAGTTCGTAGACCAGGCGTTCCGGGCGGCTGATCTTGGCATCGTAATAGATGCCACCCGCGACGATGGCGGGCGTGACATGCGGCATTTCCTTCAGGGCCTTCTTCTTGAAGAGAAAGCGATGGTTCGGCATCACCCGGTTGCGGGCGCCGAAGAAATCGTACATCCGCAGGCCGATCTTCACGAGAACGGCGCCTCGGCTGCGCGGGGCCGTGGTCGAGCCGGTCAGCGTGCGTAACGCTGCCCAGATGCCGCGCGTCCAGGAGAACACGGGAATGAAGGTCGGCAGCGGCTCGACGCAATGCGGCGCATTACGCAGCAGCAGGTTGCGCTCAAGCGTCGATTGCGCGACCAGCCCGAACTCGCCGGTTTCCAGATATTTCAATCCGCCATGGATCAGCCGTGACGGCGCCGAGCTCGTGCCCGAACCGAAATCAGCCTTGTCCACGATCAGGCAATCGACACCCTGAACGCAAAGATCGCGGAACGTTCCCGCGCCGTTGATACCCGCGCCAAGGATGACGACATCGATGTCGTTGATCGCGCCGAGGTCCTGGAAACGAAGCGTATTGGCGGCTGAAATATCGATCATCTGAAATCGTCCTGCTGAATGTCATTTGCAAACCGTGCCCGGCGGGCGCGGTTGATATCTCAAGCCGATGGCTTGGCTGCGGTGAGCTTGCCGATTTTCGGCCATATGGGCGCCATGGCATCGGCGATCTCGCGAAAGAGGTCGTAGCGTTCCTGGTATGCGGCATTTCGCGCCGCATCGGGATAGCAGCGGTGCGCGATGGCCGCCGTGTCGCGTGGATCGTGCCGTGGGCTTGCATAGAGACCGGCGCCGGCGCCGGCGCAAAGGGCTGCACCCCACGCGGCCGCTTCGTCGGTTTCGGTGACGGTCGCCGGCATGCCTAGGACGTCGGCGAACATCTGCACCACGCGTTTGTTGCGCGAGATGCCGCCGGCAAGGCGCGCCTCACTGAAGGTGAAGCCGTCCCGCAAGGCGTCGACATGAATGCGGTGGTTGAAGGCGATGCCCTCGAGCACGGCGCGCAGCATGTCGCCGCGATTGTGCCAGCCGCCAAGGCCGAAGAAGCCGGCGCTGGCGGCGGCTCCATAAGGCGAGCCGAACAGATAGGGGTGGAACAACGCCGTCAAGGGACGCTCGAAGGCGGCCTCGATCTCCGGTGCGAGCAAGGCATGAACCGAACCGCCTGATGCTTCGACGCTCTGCCGCTCGCTGGCGCAGAGCGTGTCGAGAAACCAGTCGTAATTGGCCGTCGATGCCGGCGAGATCGACATGTTGTTCCACTGGCCGGGTTCGATAGCGTTGCGGCAGAACCAGCGGCGGTCCATGCGCGGGTGCGGCGAGAGCGTCTCGTTGATGGAGTAGGTGCCCGCGATGACGGCAACCACGTCGTCTGCATAGCCGCCGGAACCCAGCGCGGAAGCGGTGACATCGTGCAGGCCGGCAACAACGGGCGTTCCAACGGCAAGGCCGGTGCGCTCGGCCGTTTGCGCGGTCACGTAGCCGATGATCTCATCCGAGCGGGAAATCGGCGGCAATGCGGGGCCCATCTCCTCGATGCCGAACAATCTCAGGGCATCAAGATCGTAATCCTGCGTCCGGACGTTGGTGAAGGAGGTACTCGCTTCCGTACGATCGGTGCCGATGACGCCGCTCAGGCAGAACCGCAGCCAGTCCTTGCACGACAGGATATGGCCGATCTCCTTGTAGCGGGCCGGCTCGTGCTTTTTGATCCAGGCAAGCAGTGCCGAGGGCGCCGAGACGTGCGGAACCTGGCCGGTCAACGCGAGCGCCTCGTCGGCAAGCGGACTGGCAAGCCAGGCCTCGACGATGTCGACCGAACGGCTATCGAGCGACAGAAGGGCGCGGCCGAGAGGGGCGTTGGACTTGTCGGTCAGGTAGATGCCGTCGCCGTGCGCGGTAGCCGCGATCGCGGCGATATCGCTGGCGGGACGCCCGCTGAGTTCGATTGCCTCGCGGATGGCGTCGGCTGTCTGTGTCCACAGTTCGTTCATGTCGCGCTCGATATGACGCGCATGCGGCATGAACTGCGTCACGCGGCGGCGGGCAACCGCGATCGGTGTTCCGTCGACGTCGAAGATCACGGCCTTGGTGACGGTGAGGCCGCTGTCTATTCCAAGCAGGCTCGGCATTTCACGCTTACTCCGGCTGGTGAGCTCGCTGACGCGCCTTGTCCTCCCGCGCGACGATGACGTTCATGTCTCTGGATCGCATGCGGTCGATATGGATGGCGGGCGTCTTGTCATCGACGATGATGACGTCGAACTCGCTGAGGGCTGCGAAGCGGTGCAGGGCGCGCCGCTCGAATTTGGTGTGATCGGCCAGTAGGATGCGCTTGGCGGCGCAATCGAACATGGCGCGTTTGGTGTCGACCATCTCGGGCGACTGGTGAAACACCAGATCGTCGGTGATGGCGGACATCGAGATGAAGGCGACGTCGGCGCGCAGGCGGTGAATCTCGTTGACAGTCGTGCGGCCGACGAAGGCGTTGCACCAGTTGTAATACTGTCCGCCCAGCGCCAGCAGCGTCAGATCCTGCATGCCCTTCAGGGCATTGATCAACGTCAGCGAATTGGTGATGGCGGTGATCGGAACCTTGGCCGGGAGATGCTCGGCCATTGGCAGGACCGTGGTGCTGTCGTCGAAGAAGATCGCCTGACCTGGCTCGACGAACTGCATCGCGGCGGCGGCGATCATGTTCTTTTCCGCCGATTGGCGACCGGAGCGGTAGACGTCGCTGGATTCGATCAGGCTGGAGGCTGCGGCGGTCACGACGCCGCGGGTCTTGCGAAATAGGCCACGGCTGACGAGGTCATCGACGTCGCGGTGCGCCGTCATCAGGCTGATGCCGAAGCGATCGGTCAGATCCTCGATGCGCATCTGGCCTTCCGCCATCACCGCTTCGGCGATCATCTGCCGGCGCACCAGCTGGCGGGTCTGCCGGCTGTCGCTGGGAAGCTCGTCTAGGGGGAGGGCGCCTGCGCCTATCTTCTGTGTCACGATGGCCTCTGCGCTCGAACGACTGGTTGAGAGCGTTGTATCGCGAAGATACGCAACTGTGGAGGAAAAAGGGGGCGCCCTTTCAGGCGTCCCCTCGCATGATCTTACTGCTCGAGAACGAACGGAGCCGTGTACTTGTCGACGTTGTCCTTGGTGATCAGCAGGCAATCGAAGAGCTGCTTTTCGCTCTTGGCACCGGTGCTGCCGTTCTTGATGACATTGTCAGCCTGCTTGACGGCTTCTTCGGAGAACACGGCAACCGGCTGCAGAACGGTGTACTGCAGTTCACCGGCCTTGATGGCGGCAACAGCGTCAGGTGAACCGTCGAAACCGCCGACCTTGACGTGGGCGAGCTTGCCGGCTTCCTTCAGTGCTGCGATCGCGCCGAGGGCCATTTCGTCGTTGCCGGAGATGACGCCGATGATGTCAGGGTTTGCCTGCAGCATCGACTGCATCTTGTTGTGGCCCTGGGTACGATCCCAGTTGGCGACTTCCTTGGCGGACTTCACGAGATCCGGGTACTGGGTCAGGACCGACTCGTAACCGTTCGAGCGGGTCGCGGCGTTGTTGTCGGACGGCGAGCCGAAGAGCTCGGCGTACTTGCCCTTGTCGCCGACAGCTTCAACCCACTGCTGTGCACCGATGGCGGCGCCCTGCGCGTTGTTGGAAACGAGCTGCGCCTTGGCGAGGCCTTCCTGGTTGATTTCAGCGTTGACGAGAATGACCGGGATGCCAGCGGCAACGGCCTTCTTGACGGCGCCGACCGAACCATCGGCGTTTGCCGGGTCGAGAATGATGGCAACCGACTTGTTGGTGATCGCGGTGTCGATCAGGTTGCTCTCGGTGTTGGTGTCACCCTTGTGCGCGCCGACGGTCGCGGTGTAGCCGAGCTTTTCAGCGGTTGCCTTGGCAACATTGCCTTCGGTCAGCCAGTAGGGGTTGGACGGGTCGTTGACGATGACAGTCATCAGACCGGCTGCCCATGCGGAGCTTACGAAGATCGGCGCGACGGCAACGGCTGCCAGAAGAACGCGCATGCCCTTTTTAAACATAGTCTCTCTCCCATTGATGAGTTCGTGTGGTGCCGGCTTGCCGGCGGTGCTTTCCGCGTTTTCGTCGCGGAGAAGTTCGGTTCGGTGCGTCAGGAGGATTTCACCCGACGACCGTATTGGATGCTGTTCATGAGAACGGCGAGAACGATGACCGCGCCGGTGAAGACCGTCTGCCAGTAGGCCGAGACCCCGATAATGACGAGACCGTCCGACAGGAAGCCGATGACGAAGGCGCCGAGCATGGTGCCGCGTACGGTCCCCCGTCCGCCGGTCAACGCAGCACCGCCGATGACCACGGCCGCGATGGCCGTCAGTTCATAGGTGGTGCCGGCGGTCGGACCGGCGGACGTCAGCTGGGAGGAAAGGACCAGGCCGGCAATGGCCGCGCAGACGCCGGAGAATACGTAGACGAGGATCTTGACGCGCTTGACCGGCACGCCCGAGAGTTCGGCAGCGCGTTCGTTGCCGCCCGATGCGTAGAGCCAGCGACCGAAGGCGGTCTTGCTGAGAACGATGCCGCAGATGATTGCCAGCGCTGCCAGCACGATGACGCCGATCGGAACGCCGCCCAGGCGGTTGAAGCCGAGCCAGTCGAAACCGGTATTGCCGAGTTCGGGGCGGCCGCCGAGATTGTTGTAGGTCAGGCCGTTGGTCATCAGCAGCGCGATGCCGCGAGCGACGTAGAGCACGCCGAGCGATGCGACGAAAGCCGGAACCTTGAGATAGGCGATCAGCACGCCATTGACCGCGCCGACCAATGCGCCGAGCGCGCAGGTCATGACCACGACCGCCCAGACGGGCGGATAGAGAATGACACCGAGAGCGGGGAGCTGTACGCCCTGCATGAGGAAACCTGCGATACAGCCGGCAAGACCCAAGGTCGAACCGACCGAGAGGTCGATGCCGCCGTTCAGGATGACCAGCAGCATGCCGATGGCGAGGATGCCGAAGATCGCCACGTGCGACGCCATGATCAGGAAGTTGTTCAGGCTGAAATAGTAAGGCGACAGGAACGAGAAGACGGCGATGATGACGATCAGCGCGAAGAAGGCGCGACCTTCCAGCAGCAGGCGAATGATATTGAAATCGCGCCGTGGCCCGTTCGAAACTGTCTTTTTGTTGGTTGCTTCCGTGACTGACATAATCAGTGCTCCATAATTCCGGGCTTAGTGCGCGACCACTGCTTCGCCAGAGGCGGCCATGATCTTCTCTTTGGTAACGTCAGAGCTGAACTCGGCGGAAATCTTGCCGCGATGCATGACGATGATGCGGTGTGCGATGCTCAGGCATTCGGCGACTTCCGATGTCGAATAGATAACCGCCAGCCCCTGCTTGGCGCGTTCGGCCAGAAGCTTGAACACCTCGGCCTTGGCGCCGATGTCGATGCCGCGACTCGGCTCGTCGAGCAGGATCACCTTCGGGTGCGTCGCCAGCATCTTGCCGATGACGACCTTCTGCTGGTTGCCGCCTGAGAGCGAGCCGATCGGCGCGCCGCCGCCATCCGTCTTGATGTGAACCTTGCGGATCGAATCCATCACCAGTTCGCGCTCGCGGCCGCCGGAGGTGAACAGTCCCTTGGTGAAGGCGCCGATGCTGGCGAGCGACAGGTTTGAACCGACGGTCATCGTCTGCACGAGGCCGTCGCGCTGGCGATCCTCAGGCACGAGGCCGAGGCCGCTTTCGATGCGGTTGGCAATGCTGAGACCGGCCACGTCCTGGCCCTCGAGCAGGATCTGGCCCCCACTGGCATGCAGCCGGCCGGCGACGCATTCGAGAAGTTCGGTGCGTCCGGCGCCCATCAGGCCATAGATGCAGACGATCTCGCCGGCGCGCACATCAAGCGACAGGCGATCGACCGCGTTATAGGCGGCGCCCGAAGGGCCGGGGACGGTCAGTTCCTTGATCGAGAGGGCGACCTTGCCCATCTCGTAGCCGGTTGGCGGGCTGCCGAGGTCGAAGTTTTCGCCTACCATGTTGCGCACGATCCATTCGAGATCGATGTCCTTGCGCTCGGCATAGGCGGTCATCGTGCCGTCGCGCAGAACGACGGCGTGATTGGTGATCTGCAGCGCCTCTTCGAGGTGGTGCGAGATATAGACGATCGAGACGCCGCGGCCGGTGAGGTCGCGGATGACCTTGAAGAGCACTTCCACTTCGGTCGCGCTCAGGGCCGAGGTCGGCTCGTCCATGATCAGGATGCGCGAGTTGACTGACAGCGCCCGGGCGATTTCGACGATCTGCTGCTGGCCGAGGCGGAGATCCTCGACGGGGGTCAGCGGGTCGATATCTTCTTCCAGTTCTTCGAGCAGCGCGCGCGTCTGGCGCTCTTCCTCGGCGAAATCCACGACACCGCCGGTGATGATCTCGCGACCCATGAAGATATTGTCACGAACACTGAGGTTCGGCGCCAGGCTGAGTTCCTGGTGGATGATCGAGATGCCGCACTCGCGGGCATGGGTCGACGAGACGAAGTTGACCGTCTGGCCGTCGAGGATGATCTCGCCCGATGTCGGACGCACGACGCCCGAGAGAATCTTCATCAGCGTCGACTTGCCGGCGCCATTCTCGCCGAACAGCGTGGTGACCTGGCCGCGATGAATGTCGAAGTTCACGCCCTTGAGGGCCTGGACCATGCCATAGGTCTTGGCGACGTTGCGGGCGCTGAGCACCACTTCGCCCGGCTGACCCTTGATCTGACGTTGGGCTGCCTGGCTCATTTGACTTCAACCTTGACGGGGGTGACGAGCCAGTTCTTCGGATTGATGAGTTTGAAGACGCCGGTGACCGTGACCGTCTTGCCGGTCAGCTGCGCGGGGTCGATACTGCCGAGTACCGCCTTCTTCATCTGGTTGTTGATCGCCGAACCAGCGTCCTGGTATTCGATCTGGTTGGTGAACTGGCCGAATTCGATCGTGCCCGTGGCGTCGCGAAGATCGGTGCCGTTGATTGCCGGGCCGGTCTGCATGCGAATGACGACTTCAGGCGGCAGGCCGTCGACCTTCACTTCGTTGATGTTGCCCTTGCGCTCGCCGACCACGCCCGAAAACGACACGGGAAGAACCGGACCGGTGGTCGTTGCGACGCCGTATTTCTCGCCCGCCGCCTTCTTGTCGGCAAGAGCGGCAGGCGCAAGTTCGGCTGCCGCGACGGCGCGCTTCTCGACATCAGCCGCGATCTTCGGGAACTGTTCCACGCCGTAGGTTTCCGAGGAAAACGCCTGTTGGCGCACGTCGTTTTCGGAGCCGATATGGACAACCTTCGTGTCCAGCGCGATCGCGCCGACAACAACCACGACCGACGCAATGCCGACCGCGATTTTCAGTTTTCCGCTCTTCGGCTGGGAAGCCGCGTAGTCCGTTTCTATGCTCATTTTCTGACAACCTTCGGCGCGAGGCCGGATTTCCTGTTGAGGGAAAGAAAAGGGGAAGGGATTATCGACGTCGCGACCGGTCGGTCGGGCGACAATCCAGTGTGTTGGCCGGTGTGTTGGCTAGGGAGTTGGCGAGGAGGCCGCCAAGCGGCGATCGCGCGTCGGGGCGGAAGTGCCGGCGTGACGCCAAGCCATGTATGGAAACAGAAATTCGCACCGCCATGATCCTCCTCAATAACCCGGCGTTTGTTTCTCCTCCAACCGCCAGGCGCGTCACGCAGATACCGTGTTAGCCCGATGGCTATGGTATCGCCGTGTTATCAATGGCAGTAAACATGTTATAAAGATTGCGCCTTGTCAATCGACCATTCGACCGCGTTTTCGATTTTTGGCGATGTCTGTAGTCGCTGGACGTGATCGGCTTGGCGACTGGGGAAGGTGTCGTAGCAGCAACGTTCTGTAATGTCTCGCATTCCTGGCGCGAGAAGGTTGGCCGACAAGAGGCATCACAAGTTATTGATATATATAATATTGTTTGAATTTCAGGGCAATGCCAGCGTTAACGCGTGAGAATGTCCTTGTTGCGCTTGCGTAATGACGGCAGTCGAGCGCCACGCAGATCGTGTGCATTTGATGGATCGCATTATATCTGAAAAAAATTGCGACAACAGAAAAAAAATTCATTTGCGGTGATAAGTTTGTGTTATATTCTACGCGAAACGAAAATTCGGCGCAGGCCGGTTTCCTGTTGCTGCTCAAGGCGAGGTCTCTCGGTCTGATCTTGCGAGGAGCAGTTGCAATGCGACGTACTTGCTTGAACGGCGGCGCTTGGCGCTTTCTGTCGGCGGTCGTCTGGGAGGAGTGACCATGAATGGGATGAGGATGCCGTATCTCACGGCGTGGATTATCGCGGCCGGCGAGGCTTTCGATGTCTGAACGTGGACAGATCATTATTGGAATCGATGCCGGGACTTCCGTGATCAAGGCGGTTGCCTTCGAGCTCTCCGGGCGCCAGATCGCGTCCGCTTCGGCGCGCAATCAATATGCTACCGGCGATGACGGTTCGGCGACGCAGTCTCTGACGCAAACCTGGGCCGACTGCGTGACCGCACTGCGCGGCCTCAGCGAAAAAGTGCCGGGCCTTGCCGACCGCACGGCGGCCATTTCCGTTACCGGGCAGGGCGACGGCACATGGCTCGTCGGCGCCGGCAATCGGCCGGTCGGCGATGCATGGCTGTGGCTCGACGCGCGTGCGGCCCCCACGGTGACGCGGCTCAGCGCCGGCGCCGGCAATCGCGCCCGTTTCGAAGCCACCGGGACAGGCCTCAACACCTGCCAGCAGGGCGCGCAGATCGCCCATATGGACCGCAGTCAGCCCGATCTTCTCGATCGAGCCGAAGTCGCGCTTCATTGCAAGGACTGGCTTTATCTCAATCTTACGGGGGTTCGTGCCACCGATCCCTCGGAAGCAAGCTTTACC
Organism: Hyphomicrobiales bacterium; assembly: GCA_900472605.1. Lineage (GTDB taxonomy): Bacteria > Pseudomonadota > Alphaproteobacteria > Rhizobiales > Rhizobiaceae > Rhizobium. The sequence continues at coordinate 35,384 of UCJD01000032.1, forward strand.
TTCGGCAATTTCCGCACGCGGCAGTATGACGACGCGGCGATCGATGCGCTCGGGCTGTCTCGCCGCCGGTCGCTTCTACCCGAAATCATCGATGGCACCGAAGTCACCCATCCCCTCTCGGCCGATGCGGCGCGGGCCTGTGGCCTTCTCGCGGGCACGCCGGTCAGTCTCGGATATGTCGATATGGTGATGACCGCGCTCGGCGCCGGCGTGCGCAGTGCGGGACAGAACGCGGCCTGCTCCACCGTCGGCTCCACGGGCGTTCACATGCGCGCAAAGGCGGTTGCGGACGTGCAGCTCAAAGCCGAAGGCACGGGTTATGTGATCGCCCTGCCGATGCCTGGTATCGTCACCCAGGTGCAGACCAACATGAGCGCCACGATCAATATCGACTGGCTGCTGCAGATGGCCGGCTCACTGATGGCTGAGGGCGGCAAGACGGTGTCTCATGCCGATCTGATCGCTCGTATCGACAACTGGTTCGCCGAGAGCCGGCCGGGTTCGGTGCTCTATCACCCCTATATCTCGGATGCCGGCGAGCGCGGTCCCTTCGTCAATGCCGCGGCCCGTGCCGGCTTCACTGGCCTTTCCATGCGCCACGGCTTTGCCGATCTGTTGCGCGCCGTCGTCGAGGGTCTCGGCATGGCGACGCGCGATTGCTACGCGGCGATGGGCGACATGCCCGAAGAGCTCCGGATCACCGGCGGCGCGGCGCGTTCGCGCGCACTTCGCGGTTGCCTGTCGGCGGCGGTGAATGCCCCGGTCAGGGTGTCGCGGCGCGAAGAGGCGGGTGCGGCCGGCGTTGCGATGATGGCGGCGGTCGCGATCGGCGCTTACCGCAACATGGACGATTGCATTGCCGAATGGGTGACGCCGCTGCTTGGCGAGGCCGAAGCGCCCGACAGCGAGCAGGCAGAGCGCTTCGAGCGCCTGTTCAAGGCCTACGTAATGGTGCGCCAGGCGGTAGCGCCCGCCTGGGATCAGCTGATCGCCACGCAATAAACGGAAATCCCGCGCCGGGCCGCGACTGATGAGCGGCCGCGCTGAATGAATGTGTTGATGCAAAGAGCATCCGAAGGAGCATGTTGATGACTGAGTCCGGAATGGTGGATCTGTTCGTGATCGGTGGCGGGATCAATGGTGCCGGCATCGCGCGCGATGCTGCGGGCCGTGGCCTGAAGGTCGTTCTGTGTGAGAAGGACGACCTGGCGCAGGGGACATCGTCGCGCTCCGGCAAGCTGGTCCATGGTGGCCTGCGCTATCTCGAATATTACGAATTCCGGCTGGTACGCGAGGCGCTCATCGAGCGCGAAGTGCTGCTCAACGCCGCCCCCCACATCATCTGGCCGATGCGCTTCGTGCTGCCGCACTCGCCGCAGGATCGCCCGGCCTGGCTCGTCCGTCTGGGGCTCTTCCTCTATGATCACCTCGGTGGCCGCAAGAAGCTCCCGGGCACCCGCACGCTCGATCTGCGCCGCGATCCCGAGGGCACGCCGATCCTTGATCAATATAGTCGCGGCTTCGAATATTCCGACTGCTGGGTCGACGATGCGCGTCTCGTCGTGCTCAACGCGGTCGATGCCGCCGAGCGCGGCGCCGAGGTTCTGACCCGCACGGCAGCCGTCTCTGCCCGCCGCGAGAATGGCGGCTGGAGCATCACCACCAAGAACAGCGTGACCGGCGAAACCCGCAATTTCCGCGCCCGCTGTATCGCCAACGCGGCGGGACCGTGGGTGTCCGACGTCATCGGTCGCGTGGCCGGCGCCAACAGCAGCCGCAATGTCCGGTTGGTCAAGGGCAGCCATATCATCGTGCCGAAGTTCTGGGCGGGCTCCAACGCCTATCTCGTGCAGAACCACGACAAGCGCGTGATCTTCATCAACCCGTATGAGGGCGACAAGGCCCTGATCGGGACGACGGACATCTCCTACGAAGGCCGGGCTGAGGATGTCGCGGCGGACGAGAAGGAGATCGAGTACCTCCTCACCGCCGTCAATCGCTACTTCAAGGAGAAGCTCCGCCGCCAGGATGTGCTGCACAGCTTCTCCGGTGTGCGTCCCTTGTTCGACGACGGCAAGGGCAATCCGTCAGCCGTGACGCGCGATTACGTCTTCGATCTCGAAGAGACCGGCAACGCGCCGCTTCTCAACGTCTTCGGCGGCAAGATCACCACCTTCCGCGAGCTCGCCGAGCGCGGCATGCAGCGGCTGAAGCATATCTTCCCGCAAATGTCCGACAATTGGACGGAGCACGCGGCACTTCCGGGCGGCGATATGCCGAAGGCCGATTACGAGACCTTCTTCAACGGCTTGAAGGAAACCTATCCCTGGATGTCGCGCACGCTTGCCGGCCACTATGGCCGTCTCTACGGCACCCGCACCCGCAAGATCGTCGGCGATGCAAAAGGTGTCGAAGGCCTTGGCCGTCACTTCGGTGGCCATCTCTATGAGGCCGAGGTTCGCTATCTCGTCTCGTCCGAGTGGGCGCGGACCCCTGAGGACGTGCTGAAGCGCCGTACCAAGCATTACCTGCACCTCACCGAGGCCGAGCAGGCCGCCTTTGCCGACTGGTTCGCCTGCGCGAATCTCGTTGCGGCCGCCTGAGGATACCGATCATGGCATTGACCCTTTCGCTGAACACCAATCCGCTCGTCAATCGTTTCGCCGAGCCGGATGATCTGATCGAAGCCGTGGCGCGGGATCTCCGCATCCGCGACCTGCAGCTCACCCACGAGTTCATCAATCCCAGCTGGCAGGCGCCCGTCATCCGCAGGCTGACCCGCAACATGTCGGCAGCGTTGCAGCGCACCGGCGTCAGGGTGACCTCGGGCATGACCGGGCCCTATGGCCGCCTCAACCATTTCGGCCATCCCGATGCCGACGTTCGTCGCTATTACGTCGACTGGTTCAAGACCTTCGCCGACATCACCGCCGATCTCGGTGGAACCTCGGTCGGTACGCAGTTCGCGATCTTCACCTACAAGGATTTCGACGATCCCGCGCGGCGCGAGGAGCTGATCAAGATCGCCATCGATTGCTGGGCCGAGGTTGCCGAGCATGCGAAGTCGGCGGGACTTTCCTACGTGTTCTGGGAGCCGATGAGCGTCGGCCGCGAGTTCGGCGAGACGATCGCCGAGTGCATGAAGCTGCAGGACCGGCTGACCGCTGCCAACATGGCCGTGCCTATGTGGATGATGGCCGATATCGACCATGGCGACGTGACCTCGAGCAACCCCGACGACTACGAGCCTTATGCTTGGGCGCGCGCCGTGCCCAAGGTTTCGCCCATCATTCATATCAAGCAGAGCCTGATGGATAAGGGGGGGCATCGCCCCTTCACGGCCGAATTCAACGCCCGCGGTCGCATCCAGCCTCCGGCTTTGCTTGAGGCATTTGCCGAGGGCGGTGCCGTAGATAACGAGATCTGCCTGGAGCTGTCTTTCAAGGAGCGCGAGCCGAACGACCGACAGGTAATCTCGCAGATCGCCGAAAGCGTCGCGTTCTGGGCGCGCCACATCGACACCGGCATCGCCGACCTGCATATCTGACCGAAAGGCGAATCAACAAAAGAGGCGGGATGTGCACGTGGCCAATTCGGGAGAAGACTGTCGATGAACGATCCGGAAGAATCGCTTGCGGTGCGAGCCGCCTGGCTGCATTACGCCGGCGGCCTGACGCAGTCTGAGGTGGCCAAGCGTCTCGGGCTACCTTCGGTAAAGACACACAGGCTGATCGCAAGGGCGGTCGCCGAAGGTGTCGTCAAGATCAGCATCGAAGGCGACATTATCGAATGCGTGGTGTTGGAGAACAGCCTCTCCGAGCGCTTCGGCCTGCAATATTGCGAGGTGACGCCCTATGTCGGTGAAGACGAATCGATCTTTCGCACGCTTGGGCTTGCAGGCTCGAACTTCCTGAAGCGCGAGATCGAGCGCGGAGACAATGACGTGATCGGCCTGGGCCACGGCCGAACCCTGTCGACCGCCGTGCAGCTGTTGCCACGGGTGAACGCCCGCGACCTGCGCTTCGTCTCCTTGCTCGGCGGCCTGACCCGAAACTATGCCGCCAACCCTTACGACGTCATGCACCGCATTGCCGAAAAGACCGGTATGCCGGCCTACGTGATGCCAGTGCCTTTCTTCGCCAACACGGCCGAGGACCGAGAGGTGCTCTTGGCGCAGCGCGGCGTCAAGGAAGTGATGGATCTTGCTAATACCGCGACGCTGAAGCTGGTCGGGCTCGGCACCGTCGATACGCATGCGCAGCTGGTCCAATCGGGCATGATCGAGGCCCGCGAGATCAAGGAAGTGGCGGCTGCCGGCGGTGTTGGCGAAATCCTCGGCTACTTCTTCGATTCCAACGGCCGCATTCTCGAAACCGCGCTGACCGAGCGAACGCTGTCGGCCAGCCTGCCGCAGCCGCGAACCGAGCGGCTGGTGGCGCTTGCGGGCGGCGGCGGCAAGGTCGAGGCCATTCGCGCCGTTTTGCGCAGCGGCAGCCTCCACGGGCTCATTACCGACGAACGCACGGCCGAAGCGCTTTTGCGCTAGCCGAACGATCAGACAGACCACGACAGCGAATAGGATTGCACATGGCCAACTCACCGCGTTTCTGGATCGGCACCAGCTGGAAGATGAACAAGACGCTTGCCGAGGCGCAGAGCTTCGCGAACGGTCTTAAGGGTGCGGATGGCGCACGCGATCCGCGCATCCAGCGCTTCGTCATTCCGCCCTTCACCGGGGTGCGCGATGTCAAGGCCATGCTTGCCGACACCTCCGTCAAGGTTGGTGCGCAGAACATGCACTGGGCCGACGACGGCGCATGGACCGGCGAGGTTTCGCCAGTGATGCTCAGGGACTGCAATCTCGACATCGTCGAGCTCGGGCATTCCGAGCGGCGTGAATTCTTTGGTGAGACGGACGACACCGTCGGGCTCAAGACCGAAGCGGCCGTTCGCCACGGGTTGATCCCTCTCATCTGCATCGGCGAGATCCTGGCCGACCGCGAAAGCGGCCGTGCGGCGGAAGTGTTGGCGACTGAAGTTCGCGGCGCGCTTTCCAAGCTGACTGGCGCCCAGAAGCAGGCGGAGATCCTGCTCGCTTACGAGCCAGTCTGGGCGATCGGCGTCAACGGCATCCCGGCAACGGCCGAATATGCCGATGCGCGCCAGGCCGAAATCATCGCAGTAGCCGAGGAGGTGCTGGGTCGCCGCATTCCTTGTCTCTACGGCGGCTCGGTCAACCCCGGCAATTGCGAAGAACTCATCTCAAGCCCACATATAGACGGGCTTTTCATCGGCCGTTCGGCCTGGAACGTCGAAGGCTATCTCGACATCCTCGCGAAATGCGCCGCCAAACTTGACGCCAAACTCGAAGGAGAAAAAGCATGAAACTGGCAATTGCAGGAGACAGCGCGGGCGAAGGCCTCGCCAAGGTTCTCGCCGACCATCTGAAGGATCGCTACGAAGTGTCCGAAGTTTCGCGCACGAGCGCAGGTCCGGATGCGTTTTACGCAAGTCTGTCGGACCGCGTGGCGTCGGGCGTGATTGACGGAACCTACGACAAGGCGATCCTCGTCTGCGGCACCGGCATCGGCGTTTGCATCTCCGCCAACAAGGTCCCCGGCATCCGCGCCGCGCTGACCCATGACACCTACTCGGCCGAGCGCGCAGCGCTGTCGAACAACGCCCAGATCATCACCATGGGCGCGCGCGTCATTGGCCCTGAATTGGCCAAGGCCATCGCCGATGCGTTCCTCGCGCAGACCTTCGACGAAAACGGCCGCTCCGCCGGCAACGTCAAGGCGATGGACGAACTCGACGCGAAATACAATCAGCGTTGATCGAATAAGACCGACGGCCCGCGCCTTGCGGGCCGTACCCGCCATGAGCGCGTCGACGACGTCCGCGTTCATCTCGCAGAGGCGCTTCTGCCGTCTGCCAGGCTTTCCCTCACGAATATCCAAACGCCATTGAAAACGACAATCGCCAAGCGCGTCGTTTCCATAAGCTCCTGACATCAAAGGGCGGCAATGTCGTTCCTGGTGATTTGAGACGGAGCGTCCTGTGGCAAACGAGTTTTCATTCCCGCTTTCTCGCCGGCAGGCCATGCTTGCCGGAGCAACGATTTCACTCGCGGTGGCCACACCGGCCTTCGCCGCGAAGCAAAAGACATCCCACACTGCAAAAGGAGCAACTCCCATGGCCGGAGACTTTGTGAAGACGAAAGACGGCGTTGAAATCTTCTTCAAGGATTGGGGCCCGAAGGACGCCCAGCCAATCGTTTTCCACCATGGCTGGCCGCTTTCATCGGACGATTGGGACGCGCAGATGCTGTTCTTCGTCAATAAGGGCTACCGCGTCGTCGCCCATGATCGTCGTGGCCACGGTCGCTCCGCGCAGGTGAGCGATGGTCATGACATGGACCACTATGCAGCCGATGCTTCCGCCGTTGCCGAACACCTTAATCTGCGCAACGCCGTCCACATCGGTCACTCCACGGGTGGTGGCGAGGTCGCTCGCTATGTCGCCAAGTATGGTCAGCCGCAGGGCCGCGTCGCCAAGGCCGTGCTGGTCAGTTCTGTTCCCCCGCTGATGCTGAAGACGCCCGATAATCCCGATGGCACGCCGATGGAGGTGTTCGATGGCTTCCGCACGGCATTAGCGGCCAACCGCGCACAGTTCTACATCGACGTCGCCTCTGGTCCCTTCTACGGGTTCAACCGGCCCGGCGCGAAGGTATCCCAGGGTGTGATCGACAACTGGTGGCGGCAGGGCATGATGGGCTCGGCCAAGGCCCACTATGATGGCATCAAGGCGTTCTCGGAGACGGACCAGACCGAGGACCTGAAAGCGATCACCGTGCCGACACTGGTGCTGCAGGGCGATGACGATCAGGTCGTGCCCTACAAGGATGCCTCACTGCTGCAGGCAAAGCTTCTGAAGAACAGCACGCTAAAGGTCTATCCCGGTTTCTCGCACGGCATGCTGACGGTGGATGCCGAGACGATCAACCCGGATCTGCTCGCCTTCATCAAGGCCTGATCGCGTATCGATGAATCACCATGGCGCGTGCGGACGACTCATCTCGTCGTCCGCACACGCCATGGTGCCGAACTCGCCCTTCTTGGAGGGCCGATTGCGATTCTCGGATGCCTCTTATGCAAATTTATCTCTGCTCATTATCCGGGCAATGAGATACATAATTGGGCATTCAAAAAGGAGAAATGCAATGAATATCGCCAACAAGATTGTCGAGTACCTTCAGCTCGGCAAAGCATACCGTGAACTTTCCCGCCTCGACGACGCCGCGCTCAAGGACATCGGTGTCAGCCGCGCCGATCTGAAGCGCCGCGTATACGGTCGCTGATCAATCGCACTACCTGATTGCTTCCGATGGGCCTGCGTCAAGCGGGCCTTTATCGTTTTTGGGTCTTTCGCAGCACGAATTGAGGGCGTTCGATACTCCCTGTTCGCCCTCTAGAATGCCCGGTTATCGAAGCCGCTCCCGCCCGGCCGAAACACTCGCGTTAACCTTTTGTTAACCAAATCATCGTTAATAAATTCTCAACGATTTCTTAACGTAGATGACCAAATTGCTAACAGATGCCCGCTCCATCCGTATCAAGGGCCGCTCGTTCCTGGCGGTGATGCTGTCGCCGGACCTGCCGCTCGATGACTGGCTGGTACGGTTGGATGATCTGGCCGCGCGCTCGGCCGGTTTCTTCCTCGGTCGTCCCGTTGTGCTCGATATCAGCGAACTCGACGTTGATCGCGCGCAATTGAAGGAACTGATCGCGGCGCTCGGCGAGCGCAACGTCAGCATCATGGGCATCGAAGGCGGGCGCCCTTCGCTCATCGGACCAGGCATGCCGCCGGCGCTCAAGGGCGGGCGTCCGGTTTCCGATTTCGAAATGCCGCAGAACGAACCCGTTCTGGAAGCGCCGCGCAAGCCTGACGCAATCGAGACGCGGCAAACTCCGCAGTCACTGGTTATCCGGGAGCCGGTTCGCTCCGGGCAGTCGGTGATTTTCGCGGAAGGCGACGTGACCATCATCGGATCGGTCTCATCAGGCGCGGAGGTCATCGCTGGCGGTTCGATCCATGTCTACGGTGCTTTGCGTGGGCGGGCGATGGCAGGGTCTCTGGGCAATGCCTCGGCGCGCATCTTCTGCCGCAAGCTCGAGGCTGAACTGGTTGCCATCGATGGCATTTACAAAATGGCGGAAGACCTGGAGCCGGGGCTTCGCGGACAAGCCGTCCAGCTTTGGCTGGAGGACGACGCGATCAAGGCCGAGAAACTTAACTGAGCCCAGGTTGGCCAGGATATTAGGAGAGAAAGATGGGGAAAGTCATCGTCGTCACTTCAGGCAAGGGCGGAGTTGGAAAGACAACCTCCACCGCGGCCCTTGGAGCGGCTCTTGCTCAGAGAAACGAGAAGGTCGTCGTGGTCGACTTCGACGTCGGGCTTCGTAACCTCGATCTGGTCATGGGCGCCGAGCGTCGGGTCGTTTACGACCTGATCAACGTCATCCAGGGCGACGCGAAGCTGTCGCAGGCGCTGATCCGCGACAAGCGTCTCGAGACGCTCTTCCTACTTCCCGCCTCGCAGACGCGCGACAAGGACAATCTGACGGCTGAGGGCGTCGAGCGCGTCATGGCCGACCTGAAGCGTCATTTCGATTGGGTCATCTGCGATAGCCCCGCCGGTATCGAGCGCGGCGCGACGCTTGCCATGCGTCATGCCGACGTTGCCGTCGTCGTGACCAACCCCGAAGTGTCTTCGGTTCGCGACTCGGACCGCATCATCGGTCTGCTTGATTCCAAGACGCTGAAGGCGGAGCGTGGCGAGCGCATGGAGAAGCACCTGCTGCTCACCCGCTACGATTCCAACCGCGCCGAGCGCGGCGACATGCTGAAGGTCGATGACGTGCTGGAGATCCTCTCGATCCCGCTGCTCGGCATCATTCCTGAAAGCATGGACGTTCTGCGCGCTTCCAACATCGGCGCTCCGGTCACGCTCGCTGACAGCAAGAGTGCGCCCGCCATGGCATACTTCGACGCTGCCCGCCGCCTAGCCGGCGAAGAAGTGGCGATGACGGTGCCCGGCGAGAAGCGAGGTATCTTCGGCAAGATTTTTGGAAGGAAGGCCGCATGAGCATTTTTCGGCTTTTTGGAAAACAGAGAACCGCACCTGCCGCCAGGGAGCGTCTGCAGGTGCTCCTGGCTCACGAGAGGTCGTCGACCGGGTCTGATCTGATTTCGATTCTCCGCGAGGAAATCCTCGCCGTCATCGCTAAGCATGTGCAGGTCGACAACGACCGTGTACATGTGAAGATGGATCGCGATGAGCACATGTCGATCCTGGAGATCGACGTCGAGATCCCGCTGAACGCGGCCCGCGCTGCCTGAGCGAGAATAGGGGAGGCGGCACCTCAGTGCCGCTCTTCCGTAGCCGCGTCGCCGGCTTAGTCTCGGCTCACCGCCAAGTTACCAGTTGTTCTTGGCCAGTTCCCACTCGCCATCCGCGCCGATTTCGACGCGCTTGTTGCCGCGGTAGAAAACCGGCTTGCCCGTCTTCTTGTCGATTGCGAAGCGGCTCGGCGAAAACTTCGCCTTTTCCTTGCCGTCCAAAGCAAGCGTCAATGCTTCCTTGAACTTCCCGTTTTTGCATAGTGCCATGAACTGGGCTTCATTCATCGGAGCACTCCCTATTGATGCATGCCTTTGGCTGATCGCCGCACGCGACAGCAATGGTTGAGAGCGTGACCTACTGCAGACGCATAGCGCTCCGCAAGTCGAATGTGTCCCCAAGCCCGGCTGCGGTCCGGCGCCGGGCCGGCGATCAACGGGGCAGATGCGTCGCCCCATCACCGGTTTGCCGATGCTCTGTCCCTATAAAGGGCATGCGAGGTCGCCTCTATCAACCGGCCATCAGCCCGGTCACGCCTCGCCTCCAGTAGCCGGCAGCCAGCGTCTGGTCGCGACCATAGGACAGCGTGTCGCGCCAATATTCGCGGATCTCCTTGGTCGCCTCGTTCTCCGAGGCAAACCAGCCGAAGCTTGAGACACCCTTTGGCCATTCCACTGCCCGGATCGCGCGGACCAATTCGCCATGTTCGCCACCGGGAACGCCGTTCCGGTGAATCCAGCGAAGCGCGATACCCTCGGGATGGGCAATCGGCTGCTCGTCGGTCGCCCGCGCGACTTCGACAAAAGCATGGCCGCGCGCATCAGCCGGTAGTCGTTCCAGGATGCGGCTCAGTGCCGGCAGTCCCGTCTCGTCGCATCCCATGATGTACCAGTCCGCTGGTCTTACCGGGCGGCCGAGAGGCCCCATGATGCCGACCTGATCGCCCTCGTTGGCATGCATGGCCCAGGCACAACCGACGCCTTCGTGCGCGCCATCGCCATCACCGTGGACGACGAAATCGACGTCGATGTAGCCTGCTTTCGCGTCCATCTCGCGAATGGTGTAGACGCGCGCGACCGGTTTTTGTTCTTCCGACGGCCAGAATGTCAGGCCGTTCGGTCCGGCGATCGGCCACACCGGCTCGGGGACATCCGCTGTCGGAAAATACATTCTGATATGCATGCTGCTGGGGTTGTCGAAGCGCTCGAGATTGCTCCCCGTCAGACGCACGCGTCGCATGCCCGGCGTCACCTGCCAGGCGCGCTGGACGCGCATCAGCCGGAAGGACGAGAGTGTCGTGTCGCCGGCAAGATCGCCCGTCCAGACGAATTGAGGCTTTTCGCTCTTCGCATAGAGTTCGACGGCAACGCTGAGAAGCTCCTTGGCGCGGCGAAGGCCCTCTTCGTCCGGCGAAGAGGCTTCCATCGTCAGCCGTTCGGGCGCCATGTCGAAGCGCGCGGAAGCGAAGGGAAACTCGAAGGTCACGCTGTCATCGGTTTGCACGACGGCAGCGTCGAAACTTGCCAGCCGGTCGACGATCAGGTGCAAATATTCAGGTAGCTTCAGCAGGCGGACTTCGGTGCTGCAGCGCAATCGTGTGGATTCGGTCATCGGGTATCACCTCGGGTAAATGACCGGGGAATGGCAAGCCATCCCCGATGGGACATCGGACACCCCGATCCCGCCCGTGGAATGATCCCGAAGCTCGTGTTGCTGCCATTACCGCCGTACCCGCCCTGAAGTGCGCATGTCGTGACCGGTATAGGCGACGTTTTGCCGGTTTTCTACACCCATGCCGGCTTTAGATGTCTGGAAATTTGGCAGTCCGCAAGGAAGCCGGCGAATCGGGTGAGGCGGTCGGGTGGGGAGATGCGAGGGGGGCGAGCGAGCCTATCATTGCGCGCGGTGCGCCATCACTGCTAAAGCCGCTTACGGCAGGCTCTATCCGAGAACGCGAGAAAACGATCCATGGCGACACTGCGCCAAGTTGCTGAACGTGCGGGCTGTTCCACGGCCACGGCGAGCCGCGTTTTGAACCATAGCGGGCCAGTCAGCCCCGCGATGGTCGGCAAGGTGCGCAAGGCGGCGGGCGAACTCGGCTATCGCGCTCCGGGGGCAACCGCCAAGGGCGGTCGGCGCCCCGTCATCGGCGTGCTCGTTCCCAGCCTCACCAACCCCGTCTTCGCAGCATCCCTGTCGGGTATCCAGAACCGCATGCTATCCGCAGGCCACAGCGTGCTGATCGCCCAGTCCAACTACGATCCGCTGCAGGAGGCGGACGCCGTTTCGGGCTTGATGAGCGAACGGCCGACCGGCTTGATCCTGACCGTTTGCAACGGCTTGACCAGCCAGGCGCTGCTTGGCGATTTGCCGCCGACGGTGCTCTTGCACAACCTGCCGACGGAGCGCTATCCGGCGGCTGTCACCGTCGACAATTTCGCGGCCGGCCGTGACCTCACGCGCTATCTGCTGCAGATGGGCCACGAGCGGATATTGTTCGTCTCCGGCAGCTTTGCCGCGTCCGACCGCGCCGCGGGCCGCTACCAGGGCTATCTCGAAGCCTTGCGGGAAGTCGGGAAACCGCCGCTCGATGCGATGCAGATTTCGTTCGTCTCGGAATACGACCAGATCGATATCCTGACGGCCATCCGGGACGGTCGCCCGACCGCGATCATCGGGTCGAACGACCTTCTGGCACTGGGGGTGATCGCGGCCTTGCGTCGCGAAGGCCTGGCAGTGCCGCAAGACATGTCGGTGGCCGGTTTCGACGGGATCGTTATCGGCCGGCTGGTCGATCCGACCCTGACGACGATGAACATGCCGGATGCAAGCATGGGCACGACGGCGGCATCGCTTCTCCTGGACATGGTCGAGAACGCCGCGCCCGACCGGCATCTGGAACTCGTCTATTCGCTGCACAAGGGCGGGACCGTGCGCGATCTGAACAAATCATCCAAATAGAACGAGCCGCCGCACGACGTGCGACGGCTCGATATGACCATTCGGTGGCGCTTAGCTGCGCGGCAGCATGCCTTCGACGTCGGCGGCTGCGTCGTCAAGCGCTTCCTGCGGCGTGGCCGACTGATCGACGATGCGCGAGAGGTTGTCGACGATCGTCTGCGTGACACGGACACCGTTGGAGCCCGGGAAGGCGTACCACGGAACCATCAGCGGCATCTGCTTCAGGCCGGCCTGGAACAGCGGGTTCTTGGCATAGAAGTCACCGAGATAATCCGGGGACTTGGCAGCCAGTTCGTTGTTCGGCACGTAACCCGTGCCCGGCACGACGACCGAGGCGCCGTAGGGGCCGGCGGCGAACTTGGCGAACTTCCAGGCGGCGTCCTGCTTGGCGGCATCCTTGGTCAGGATGACGACGGCGTTGCCGCCGGTCGGCAGGTGACCCTTGGCGGGATCGAGCAGCGGCAGCGGCGCGGTGCGCAGGTCGAACTTGCCGCCGACGTTCTTGATGGTGTTGCGCAGCGCGCCCGTGGTCTGGAACTCGAAGCCGACCTTGCCGGCCGCAAAAGCCTGCTCGCCAGCGGACTTGGTGAAGACAGGCAGGCCGCCTTCCTTGACCATGCGCTCGATGACCTGGCCGGCCTTCTGGCCTTCGGGGCCGTTGAAGGTGACCTTGCTTTCGTCTTCACTAAGCATGGAGCCGCCGGCGCCGAAGAGCAGCGCCGAGAACATCCAGTCGTCACCCTGCCAGCGGAAGTCGATACCGTCGACGCCGTTACCGAGCGCCTTGATCTTGCCGCCAAGTGCGATGACTTCGTCCCAGGTCTTCGGCGGATTCTCGGGGTCGCCACCGGCAGCCTTCACGAGATCGGCGTTGTAGTACATGATCGGGGTGGACGTCGCGAAGGCGAGGCCGATCTGCTTGCCCTTGACCTGGGCGAGCTTCAGGATCGTGTCGGAGAAGCCCTGCTCGGCCATGTTCCCGTCTTTCTTGACGAGCGGGCCGAGGTCGACGGCAACGTCACGCTCGTCGATCATCCGCAGGCGGTTCAGGCCGATGAAGGTGAGATCCGGCATTTCCGAGGTGCCGACCTGGCGAAGGATCGTCTGAATGCCTTCTTCGTAGGTCGCCGACGGACTGGCGAACTGGATCTTGATGTCGGGATTTTCTTCCATGAACTTCTTCGAGATCGTGTCCATCACGTCCTTGAAGAAGCCCGGCATCGGGTAGTGGACCGTCAGCGTCGTCTCGGCGAAGGCCGGCACGGTTGTCGCCATCGAGATGGCCGCTACGGCGAGAAGCTGGGTGATACGTTTCATCGCTCGTTCTCCTGGGTTGAGGCGACCGGTCAGCCTTTGAGACCGGTCATGGTGATACCCTCGACGAAGCGCTTCTGCGCGAGCAGGAATGCGGCGACGAGGGGAAGGGTGATGATCATGGTGGCGGCCATCAGCGCGCCGTAGTCGTCGCCGGCCTCAGCCGCGCGGAAGTACATCAGGCCGAGAGGCGGCGTGGCGTAGTCTCCCCGGGTGATGACGACGAGCGGCCAGTAGAGGTCGTTCCAATGGGCGACGACCGAGAAGATCGCGAAGGCGGTGACCGCAGGCCATGCGTTCGGCACGATCACGCGGGCGACGATGCCGAGTTCCGACATGCCGTCGAGGCGCGCCGCGTGCAGCAGGTCGTCGGGCATGGCACGGAAGAACTGCAGGAACATGAAGATCGCGAAGACCGAGATCGAGAACGGCGCCACCAGCGCGGTGTAGCTGTTGAGTAGCGACAGGCTGTTGAAGCCGACATAGAGCGGCAGCGCTGTCGCGTGGATCGGCACCAGCAGGCCGAGCATGACCAGCACCATCATCAGTCGGGCCGCGCGGAACTTCAGCTTCGCCATGGCATAGGCGCAGGGGATCGCAATCAGCACCTGGAAGAAGAAGATCAGACCGCAGACCAGCACGCCGTTCCAAAGCAACGTTCCCATCGGCACGCGGGTCAGCGCCTTGGTGAAGTTGGCGACGTAGTAGAAGTTCGTCGGGATCAGCTGCAGCGCCGAGGTGAAGATTTCGCTCTGCGCCTTGCCTGCCGTCGACAACATGAAGACGTAAGGCGCGAGGAAAAGGAGCGCGCCGAAGGACAGCAGCGTCAGGCGGCCGATACGTCCAGGTGTCCAGCGATTGGCGGTCAATGCGTTCATGCTCATGAGTAGTGCACCCGACGGTCGAGGACGTTGTACTGGAGGAAGGTGAGCAGCATCAGGATCGCCAGGAACACGACGGTCATTGCCGAGGCGTAACCGACGCGCAGATAGACGAAGCCCTCCTGGTAGATGCTGAAGAGCAGCACTTCCGAGGCGTGGTTCGGGCCGCCCTGGGTCAGGGTCTGCACCGTCTCGAACACCTTGACCGAGTTGATGATGCTGATCGTGGTAACGAACAGCGTCGTCGGTCCGAGCATCGGCCAGGTGACCAAACGGAAGCGATCGAATGCCGAGCGGGCGCCGTCGACTTCCGCTGCCGCGTAGAGCTCACGTGGGATGGCGGTCAGGCCGGCGAGGAACAGCACCATGTTGAAGCCGACAGACTGCCAGACGCCGATGATCGACAGGCTGTAAAGCGCGGTACTGGATGCCGCGAGCCAGTTGGGGCCGGGGAGGCCGACCAGCGCCAGCAGGCTGTTGATCGGCCCGATCGTCGGGTGGAAAAGATATTGCCAGACCGTCGCCATGGCGACGATCAGCGACGCCACCGGCAGGAAGTAGACCGTGCGGAAGAAGCTGCGCGCCGTCGTCTCGCTCTCGATGAGCAGGGCGACGCCAAGCCCGAGGATGATCGACACCGGTGCGACGATCGCCGTGTAGCACGTTGTGTTCCACAAGGCCTTGCGGAAGGCGCGATCGTTGATCAGATGCGCGTAGTTCTCGAAGCCGACGAAGCGGAACTTGCCCATGCCGAGTTCGAAATCGGTGAAGCCGAGCAGGACCACGGCGACAACCGGCAAAAGCACGAACACGAAAATCAGCACGATCGCCGGCAGCGCCAACAGCCACGCGGTGCGCGCTTCGTTGCGTTCGCGGGCGGCGACAGTCTTGCGGGCGACGGGAGCGGAGCCGAGGGCGATGCTAGCCATGCGCCTTCTCCAGTGTGGCCTCGATGGTCACGGGGCTCGCCTTCAGACGGTTGCCATCTTCGGCAAAGACCATGGCCTTGTCCTGGGACAGCGCGAGCGTGACCGGTGCGCCGGCCGAAATGCCGCTTGCTTCCGACGGCGTGATCTTGGCGATCATGATTTCGCCAATCGCATCCAGCTTGCAGTAGAGGATGACTTCCGAGCCGAGGAACTCGATACGCTCGACCTTGGCGGCAAGGCCGTCCTGGCGGTTGTCCGTCAGGTGGACGAATTCGGGGCGGATCGCCAGGCTGACGGACGTACGCGCCGCGATCGGCGTGTGCAGGCCAAGCCTGATGCCGCCGAACGATACCACGCCGCCCTCGGCGAGCGCCGGCACGACGTTGATGCGCGGCTGGCCGACGAAGCGGGCAACTTCGATATGCGCGGGGTCGTCGTAGATGACCTGCGGGCTTGCCAGTTGCAGCAGATTGCCGCCGATCATCACGGCGACGCGATCGGCCATGGACAGTGCTTCCGCTTGGTCGTGCGTGACATAGACGGTCGGCACGCCGGCGCGGCGGTGCAGCTCGACGATCTCACCTCGGGCGTGGACACGAAGGTTCGCATCGAGATTAGAGAGCGGCTCGTCCATCAGGAACACGCTCGGATGGCGCACCATGGCGCGGGCCAACGCCACACGCTGGCGCTGGCCGCCGGACATCTGGCCGGGCTTGCGATCCAGCAGGTGGTCGATCTTCAACGACTTCGCCATCTCGTTGACGTCACGCGTGATCGCGGCGCGGATGCCGCGCTGGCCCGGAAGCAGCGAGCCGATCAGGGGCAGGCGCTGTGCGCCGGTGAGTCGGCGCATGGCGAGCGGCACGGCAATGTTCTGGCCGGCCGTCAGATGCGGGTAGAGCGCGTAGGACTGGAAGACCATGGCGATGTTGCGATCGGCGGCGGCAATGGCCGACATGTCCTCGCCGCCGATGATGATCTCGCCCTGATCGGCGTGATCGAGGCCGGCGAGGATACGCAGCAGCGTACTCTTGCCGCAGCCCGAGGGACCGACGAGGGCGATGAATTCGCCGTGCTCGACATCCAGGCTGACACCCTTGAGGATGTCGTTGCCGGAGAAGGATTTGGTGATGCCGCGAAGGGAAAGAGCGCTCATTGCGCGCGCTCCGGCTGCTTCTTGTGGGCTGCCTGCGGGTAGACTTCTTCCACGACGTCATCGAGGAAGTAGGCGGTCATGCCGGGCACGGCGACGAGTTCGGTGGTCACATCCTCACCCAACTCGTGGATCGCGGCGCCAACCAGGCGCTCGCCCGGCATTTCGCGCTCCATCTTGTCCAGGATGAAAGCCGTCGGCGGCGCCCAGACGACTGATGTCTGGCCGAACTCGCCCGTCCAGGTCCAGTGCAGGTGGCCGCTGCCGAAGAGCGCCACGTCGTGCGCTGTGATCAGGTCGTAGAGCCGCTTGCGCTGCGTGGGACGGACGCTCCAGTAGCCGGTATCGCCTTCATTGGCGTCATCGACGAACAGTGGCTTGTGCGCGAAGATCGCCACACGGCGGTCGCCGCGCTCGGCGAGCGTCTTCTGCAGCCAGTCGAACTGCGCCTGCTCTTCCGCGTCCTCGAAGCCCATCAGCAGGCTGTTGAGGCCGATGACGCGCCATTCGCCGATATCCTTGACCCAGTAGTCGGGGCCGACAAGATTGCGCCAGCGCGCCAGACGCTCCGGATTGACCGGCTGGGCCGAGCCGGGGAGGTGACCGACATCGTGGTTGCCGGGAACGATCAGCATGGGGATCGACACTTCGCGCATCAGATCCATGGAGAAGATCAGATCTTCATCCTTGTCGGCACCGTCAACGCTGAGGTCACCCGTGTGGACGATCAGATCGGCGCCGGTCTCCTCGATCCAGCGTACCAAGGGCGCCCAGTTGCCGTTGAAATGCGGTTTGTTGGGGCTGAGATGTGTATCGGTGATATGGATGATCTTCACGGCGCTTCTCCAGTTCCAAGACGCCGGCCAAACTCAGGCCAGCGACATCTTCCGGCGCCTCTTTAGAGCGATCATGTGTCGTGGGCGTAACATGGCTTTCCAACCGCGTTTCATTTTCGTCATCGAATTGTCACCCCGCATCCCGGCTGCTTTCTAGCACCCGCGATCAGGGCCAAAGCCGCCCAAGGATCATCCATTCGTTGTGGTGGATCGCGAGAAGACGCCAACCGTCATCTAACTGTAAAGGAAACATTCTAACTAGCTCCCGGGCAGATTGCACAGCTGTGCAACGGGAGTTGAAAGATGAACCAAGGCGCGTTTCTGGAATTGCGGTCGGTTGCCTGCAGATATGGCAACACCCAGGTTCTGGAGGACATAGACCTCAATATCGAACGCGGAGAATTCGTCGCTTTGCTGGGGTCATCAGGCTGCGGAAAGACGACGCTGTTGCGTGTTCTGGCAGGCTTCGTCACGCCATCCTCGGGATCGGTCTCTGTACGCCATCGCGAAGTGACGCACCTCCCGCCAGACAAGCGGGGCATGGCTCTCGTCTTTCAGTCCTACGCGCTCTGGCCGCATATGACGGTGGCGCAGAACATCGGCTACGGCCTGAAGCTGAAGAAGATCCAGCGGAGCGAAATCGACAAGCGGGTATCCGCTATGCAGTCTCTCCTGGGTCTGGACGGGCTTGGAGCACGAAAGCCGGCGGCGTTGTCCGGCGGCCAGCGCCAGCGCGTCGCGCTCGGCCGTGCCTTGGCGGTCGATCCGGAAATTCTGCTGCTCGACGAGCCGCTCTCCAATCTCGATGCGCGCATCCGGCTCAGCGTGCGCCACGAGCTGCGCGCGCTGCAAAAGCGCCTCGGCATCACCGCCGTCCATGTGACCCATGATCGCGAGGAGGCGATGGTGATGGCGGACAGGATCGTGATCCTCAACGCCGGCAGGATCGCTCAGCAGGGCACGCCCGAGGACGTCTACAACCGGCCGGTCTCGGCCTTTGTCGCAGCGTTCATGGGCGCCGAAAATGTGATCGCACTGACCGGCGCGCCGCAGGGCGACGATTTCGCCATCGCCGGCGGCCCCGCAAATTCGGCCGGTCGCGTGCCCTTGTCGGGGCGAGACCTCGTGCAAGGCACCGTCGAGGCGCGGTTCCGGCCGGAAGCGGCGCAAATTCATTCCGCCGAGACCGCTGTTGTCGCGCCGGGCGTTACGCTTGACGGCGAGATCGCGGCCGTCAGCTACCCCGGCGGCCATTGGCGCCATGCGGTTCGCGTCGGCGATCGCGAGATCATGGCCGACGCTACCCGCGCATTCGAGCCGGGCGAGCGCGTCCGCGTTCATGTACCTGCCGAGGCTTTGTTTCTTTTCAATTCGCCGGACACGCAACCGGCAAACGCCATTTCCCAGGTTTCGCCCGGGAAAGTCCACGCCTGACCCTTTTGATGCCTGACTTTTAGAACCTCACCCTTTGATAACAAGGAGAAGCCTGATGCAGAGATTGACGTATGCCGCTATCGCCGTTGCTCTCGCGACGTTGCCGGTAAAGGCCGAAGAGCTGACGGTCGCCACAGCCGGCGACCAGAACATGGTCGATTACATCAACCAGTATCTCGGACCTTTGTTCGAGAAGGCCAATCCGGGCGACACGGTTCGCGCCGTTGGCACAGGCCCCGGTGATGCCGGCTCGCAGAAGATCCTCGAGCGTTTCGACGCGCAGGCTGCGGCCGAGGCCAAGGTCTGGGACGTTGACGTTGCCGTGGTGCACGAAAAGTTCGCCGGCCCGATGGTTCAGAAGGGGTACCTTGAGAAGTATCGTGGCAACATCGATACCGGCAAGCTGGTGACGCGCGGCAATGCGAAGAACGCGCTCGGTTCGGATGTCGATGGCTATGTCATGCCGATGTTCAACAGCCAGACGGCGATCGCCTATAACCCGGCGCTGGTTCCGAACCCGCCGAAGAGCTACGCGGAACTCGCCGAGTGGGCAAAGGCTAACCCCAAGCAGTTCGGCTATAACGGCATCAAGGGCGGCGCTTCGGGCGTGTCCTTCGTGATGGGCTGGGTCTACGCCTTCGGCGGCGGCGACGCTAACAACCTGATGACGGGTCCATTCAAGCAGGAAGAAACGACGAAGTGGGACGGCGCCTTCAAGAGCCTCGCCGACTTCACCAAGAACGCCACGCTGACGCCCGGCAATGCCGGCACGCTCGATCTGCTGAGCCGTGGCGAAATCGCCATGGGCCCGGTCTGGGTCGACATGTTCTACAGCTGGCAGGCCAACGGCCAGCTGCCGCCGGAAATGAAGCTGGTTCTGCCGGCACCGGGTATGCCCGGCCAGCCGATGCACTACGTCGTTCCTGAAAAGTCGGGCCACAAGGCCCTCGCCGAGAAGTTCATCGCGCTCGCCACCAGCCCGGAAGTTCAGGCCGAAGGCATCGTCAAGCGCTTCAACTGGTATCCTGGAATCGACGCCAACTTCGTCAAGCCGAAGCTGGATGACGCCACCTGGAACAAGCTGTTCGTCGATATCACGCCCGATGATCTCGCCAACAACGGCAAGCCTTTCCCGATCGCGCCTTACAACACCGCGATCCTCGAAGCCTACGAAAAGTCCGTAAAGTAAGCCTGCGAACCTCCTTCTCTTCCGGGGAAGGAGGTTCGACGGACCGGGTGAGAGGTGGCAAACGGTGTCGCCGTCTTTTCGGTGAAGCTGGCCTCTGTCACTTCCTCCTCTCATCCGGCTTGCTCGCTTCCCAAGGTCACACGATGTCGAAACGACTACTCGGTCTCTTGCTCGTCCTGCCCGCGCTGGCAGTCATCGCAGCCCTTTTCATTCTCCCGCTGATCATGTCGGCGGTGGGCGCCTTTAGGGTGGAGGGTGGAGCGCTCGGCTTCGACAATTTCGTCAAGACCTTCGACCTCTACACCAGCGACATCGTCTTCACCGTTGTTATCGTTGGTCTCTCCACCTTGCTGATCGGCATCGGCGCGGTCGCGATCGGCGGCTACCTGACGCTCGGCGAGCAACCGCGTGCCGTGGCGATCCTGCGCTGGCTCTATCGCTGGCCGATGTTCATTCCGTTCATCGTCGTCGGCCAGATCCTGCGTACATTTCTCTCGAAGAACGGCATGATGAACAACACCGCCGTCAGTCTCTGCCTGTACACGCCGCTCGACGCCGTGAGCTTCCTCGATTGGCGCGGCATCGTCATCGCCTTCGTCTGGAAGCAGACGCCGTTTGTGGCATTGCTTGTCGCCGGCGCGATGGCTTCCATCAATCGCGACACCATCGAGGCGGCCCGCAATCTCGGCGCGTCGAAATTGCGACTGCTGTTCGAGATCATCGTGCCGCAAGTCGCGGTCACGCTCACTGTCGGTCTGATCCTGTCCTTCGTCACCATGATGTCGGTGCTGTCGGTGCCTTTGATGATCAACGCTCAATCGCCGACGATGCTCACCGCCGATATCGCCTTCCGCGTCAATGCCTATGGCGATTATGGCGTCGCCAACGCGCTCGGCTTGGTCTCCCTGGTGCTGGCGTCATCGGTGGCCTGGATTTATCTCCGCCAGAGCTTGAAGGAGCGCGCGTGATGACGACGATTTCTCGATCGCGAGTATCTCTCGCTGCGCTGTGGTGGGTGCCGCGCGGCATCGTCTTCGGACTGATGGCCTTCTTCATCTTCGGCCCGCTTGCCAATCTGGTTTTGTGGACGGTTGCCGAGAAATGGTACTTTCCGCACAGCCTGCCCCTGGAGTACGGCTTCAGCTCGTGGGTGAAGGTCTTCGCGCCGCGCGGTGGCGCGCTTGATTCGCTGCGCAACTCGCTTGTCGTCGCGGTCTTGACCGTTATCGTCTCGCTGCTTCTCGCCATCCCGGCAGGATATGCGCTGGCGCGCCTGAAGCTGCCGCTGCGCAGCGGGATTTTGCTCGCCTTCCTCATCCCGCAGGCCTTTCCGAACCTGACTGTCTACGTGAACGTCGCGCGCATCTTCTACGATATCGGCCTCAACGGCACGATCCCCGGCGTGGTCCTGGTGCATGTTTCGCACGGCCTCGTCTACGCTGTGTGGATTGCCACCGCGGCCTTCTCGGCCATCGATGTTGAGCTCGAGCAAGCGGCACGCGTCACGGGGGCAGGGGCCTTGCGCGCCTTCTTTGATATCACGCTGCCGCTGGCCGCTCCCGGTCTGATGGCAAGCGCGATCTTCGTGTTCCTCGAAAGCCTCGATGAGTTTACCGGCAGCTACTTCGTCGGCGCGCCCGATGTGAACATGCTGCCGCTACTGCTCTACACGACCGCCTCCGGCGGCAACTATCAGATTGCCTCGATCACGGCGCTGCTTTTGCTGATCCCGTCGCTCGTATTCATGCTGATGGTCGAGCGGTTTTTGAAGGCCGATGTGCTCTCACGCGTCGGACATTGAGGCGAGCTTACCCTGCGGCGGCTGGTTGGCCGGAGCGACCTTGTAGACGTCGTTTCCCACGAAGACGATGACGTAGCCGCCATACTCGGCTGCCTGCGTCGCCCACGATGAAAGCTGGGTAGCGTATGGCTCCCGGTGCCATGATTGCGGCTCGTCGGGATCGACGAGCACCGTCAGTTGATCGCCCTGGCGATAAACCATCATCTTTGCCAGGCTCGGCTGCCACTCTGGGCCAAGCTTGGGGTCTGTCATCCAAGCGCATAGAAAATTGCGACAGAGATCCGGGCGATGCTCGTAGATAAGACAGCCCTGTCCTGTCACGCAGTTCACGCACAGGATGTTCGCCGGTTTCGACAAGTGATCGATCTCCGGCAGCCGACAGCACAATGTACAGGTGCCGCAGGCGCGGGCTTTCGTATCGGGCGTCATGATCTCGACCATCGCTGGCACCAAACCCTCCAATGCTGGCTGGTCACGTCTCGCTTTCTCCCGGAGTGACGGGCCTGGGCGCAAGGGTGATCTGGGCGCCATAGGCCTCCCGCATATCATTTTCCTCACCAGCCTGCCGATCTGCGGCGTGATGAAGCAGCACCGAGGCGTAACCCGCCGTGTATGATCCTTCGATCAATGTCACGTCGGCATTGCCGGGATTATAGGATCGCTCAAACCAGTCGACCGGTTGCTGCAAGAAATTCATCTCGAATGCCCGGTTGGTGACGCCGTGGCCGACGATGATGACGGTATCATCGCTATCTCGGATGTCGTGCAAAGACGTCTGGAGGAAAAGCCGCATCCTCTGGGCGACGTCTGCACGGCTTTCGCCATCTGGCGGACGGGCGTAGAACTTTCCGCTATTGTTGCGCAGCCTTGCCCATTTGTCGAACTCGTCGGGAAACTTCTGCTTTCGCTCGGCGTGGTCGTAGATTTCCGTGAAGAGGCCGAAATCCTGCTCGCGCAAAAGATAGTCCTCCCGGACCTTGCCTATGAGATCAGCTGGCAAAACCTCGAGCAGCGCGTCCTTGGTCTGTCGCGTTCTCAAGAATGGCGAATACCAGATCTGCAGCTGTCGGGCATCGGCCAAAGTCTCCAGATGGGAGGCTATCGCCTCGGCCGCGCCAATCGCCTGCCGGTGTCCCCATCTGGTCAAGGGAACATTGTGATCGCCGAACTGGCCGTAAGCCCGCTCATCAAGATTGCCGAGGGATTCGCCGTGGCGAACGAGAAAGATGCGCATCGTGCGACCCGGATTGTCCGAAATGGAATCGCCGTATCATGAACGCTGCGCCCGCCCGGGGCAACGCCGGGATGCCCGGAACGAAGGCCGATCCATTATCGACGTCGGCGTAGCTCGCTGCGCAAGACGAAAACCAGAAGACCGGCCACCATCGCTGCAAGCGCGAACCAGGTGAGCGCATATTGGAGATGGTTGTTGGGAAAGCTGACCTGCGTCAGTCCGCCGACGGGAAAGCCGCCCGGATTGGCGGTCGCATCGGCGTCGATGAAGTAGGGGGCGATATCGATAACGCCGCGCTTTGCGGCCATGGCGTCCACGTCGCGGGAGTACCAGCGGTCGTTTGCCGGGTCGTTCGACTTTATGAAGGTACCGGCCGGCTCGTTGAGGCGAAGCAATCCGGTAATCTTGACGGGGCCAGAGACCTGGCCGTCGAGGCGGGAGTTCGCATCGCGCCTATCCGTCGGCACGAAGCCGCGGTTGATCATCACCGACGTGCCATCGGCAAGCGTCAGGGGCGTGATCACCCAATATCCGGCGCCAAGCGCCGTTGCCGCGTAGACAAGGCTCTCCTTGTCGTTCCGCAAGGTGCCCTCTGCCGTTACACGGCGGTATTCGTCGCTTGCTTGCGTGATGCTTCCCCAGTCAGCGCGGGCCGGAGCAGCCGCCGGTTCGGCATGGATGCGCTGATCGACGCGGGCAATTAGATCCAGTTTCCACGCGCGGCGTTCGACCTGCCAGACACCCAGCGCGAAAACCGCGCAAATGACGACGACGAGGAAGCCGCAGAAGATCGTGAGCGCTATCGCCGAGCGACGTTTTGGGGATTGTTCTGCAGGGAAGTTTGTCAAGGTGCTAAACCGCAACGGGCGGCGTTGCCGCCGCCCGTCCATTGTGCCTTACGGCATGTTTTTCATCATTTCCGGGTTCATCGGCATCATGTTCGTATTGAGATGATGCATGACCCAGAGCGAGCCGGAGAGTGCGATCACCACGAGCAGGATCGTGAAGATCAGCGCCAGCAACGTCCAGCCACCCTCGGAGCGAGAGTTCATGTGCAGGAAGAAGATCATGTGAACGACGATCTGTATCACGCCAAAAATCATGATCAGAGCAGCGGTGACGGCCTTGCTGTCGAAGACGCCGGCCATGACGAGCCAGAACGGAATGGCCGTCAGGATGACCGACAGAACGAAGCCGATCATATAGCTCTTGAAGGTGCCGTGCGCGGCTTCATGCCCATGGCTGTGCCCATGATGGGCTTCGTGAGCATCCTCATGTGCGGGTGCATGCGAACTCATCCGAGTACTCCCATAAGATAAACAATCGAGAAGACGCCGATCCAGACAACGTCGAGGAAGTGCCAGAACATCGAAAGGCACATCAGGCGACGCTTGTTCTCGGGGATCAGGCCATGCATCGAAACCTGCACCATCAGAGTCACCAGCCAGATGATGCCGAAGGTCACGTGCAGACCGTGGGTGCCGACCAGCGTGAAGAAGGCCGACAGGAACGCCGAACGCTGCGGGCCCGCACCTTCGTGGATCAGGTGGATGAACTCGTACAGTTCGAGCGCGATGAACACGGCGCCGAACACGCCGGTGACGGCGAGCCAGAACAGTGTTTCAGCCTTCTTCGCCCGCTCCATCTGCAGCATGGCGAAGCCATAGGTGATGGAGGAGAGGAGCAGCATGGAGGTGTTGATCGCCACCAGCGGCAGATCGAAGAGATCTGCCGGCGATGGGCCGGCCGCATAGCTGCGGCCGAGGACGGCGTAAGTGGCGAACAGGATCGCGAAGATCAGGCAGTCGCTCATCAGGTAGAGCCAGAAGCCCAGCATGGTGCTGTTCTCGGGATGATGCTCTTCCGTCAGGTAGAATTCGGGCTTTTCAGCCGTGTCGATTGCGGTCGTGCTCATGGTCTTACACCTGCTCGGCAAGCAGCTTGGTGCGCTTGTCTTCCGTTTCGATGACCTCTTCCACCGGGATGTAGAAGTCACGCTTGTAGTTGAACGTGTGGCCGATGGTGATCACGAGCATGGCAACAGCGGAGACCACGACGAGCCACCAGATGTACCAGATCATCGCGAAACCGAAGACCACGCTCAGCGCGCCGAGGATGACACCGGTACCGGTGTTCTTCGGCATGTGGATCGGCTTGAAGCCTTCCGTCGGACGAACGTGGCCGCGTGCCTTCATGTCGTACCAGCTATCATGGTCGTAGACGATCGGCGTCAGGGCGAAGTTGTAGGCCGGCGGCGGCGACGAGGTCGACCACTCGAGCGTACGCGCACCCCACGGATCGCCCGTGTCGTCACGCAGCTCTTCGCGCTTCAGGAAGCTGACGACGAGCTGGATCAGGAACGAACCGATGCCGAGCGCGATCAGGAAGGCGCCGAAGGCAGCGATGATGAACCAGATCTGCAGCGACGGATCCTCGAACTGCGACATGCGGCGGGTAACGCCCATCAGGCCGAGAACGTAGAGCGGCATGAAGGCGAAGTAGAAGCCGACCAGCCAGAACCAGAAGGACATCTTGCCCCAGAACGGATCGAGCTTGAAACCGAAAGCCTTCGGGAACCAGTAAGTCACGCCGGCCATCAGACCGAACACCACGCCGCCGATGATGACGTTGTGGAAGTGGGCGATCAGGAACAGCGAGTTGTGCAGCACGAAGTCGGCCGGCGGGATAGCCAGCATGACGCCGGTCATGCCGCCGATGACGAAGGTCACCATGAAGCCGATGGTCCAGAGCATCGGCACTTCATAGCGGATACGGCCGCGATACATCGTGAACAGCCAGTTGAACATCTTCGCCCCAGTGGGGATGGAGATGATCATCGTGGTGATGCCGAAGAACGAGTTGACGCTTGCGCCGGAACCCATGGTGAAGAAGTGGTGCAGCCAGACGAGGTAGGACAGGATGGTGATGACGACGGTGGCGTAAACCATCGAGGCATAACCAAACAGGCGCTTGCCGGTGAAGGTGGCGACGACTTCGGAGAAGATGCCGAAGGCAGGCAGCACCAGGATGTAGACTTCCGGGTGACCCCAGATCCAGATGAGGTTCACATACATCATCGGATTGCCACCAAGGTCGTTGGTGAAGAAGTTCGTGCCGGCGTAACGGTCGAGCGACAGCAGCGCGAGCGTTGCGGTCAGGATCGGGAACGAGGCGACGATCAGAACGTTGGTGCAGAGCGAGGTCCAGGTGAAGACAGGCATCTTCATCATGGTCATGCCAGGCGCACGCATCTTAACGATGGTCGCGATCAGGTTGATGCCCGACAACGTCGTTCCGATACCGGCGACCTGCAGGCCCCAGATGTAATAGTCGACACCGACGCCAGGGCTATATTCCGCGCCCGACAACGGCGGGTAGGCCAGCCATCCCGTACGCGCGAACTCGCCGACGAAGAGCGACATCATGATCAGGATCGCGCCGGCCGTCGTCATCCAGAACGAGAAGTTGTTCAGGAAGGGGAAGGAGACATCGCGTGCGCCGATCTGCAAGGGAACCACGAGGTTCATCAGGCCGGTGACGAACGGCATGGCCATGAAGAAGATCATGATGACGCCGTGGGCCGTGAAGACCTGGTCGTAGTGATGCGGCGGGAAGATGCCGGGATTGCCGTTGAAGGCCATCGCCTGCTGGGTACGCATCATGAGAGCGTCGGCAAAGCCGCGCAGCAGCATGACCAGCGCGAGGATGACATACATGATGCCGATCTTCTTGTGGTCAACGCTGGTGAACCACTCTTTCCAGAGGTAGGTCCACAGTTTGAAGTAGGTGATGAGACCGAGGACGGCGATCCCGCCGAGCACGACCGCGCCAAACGTGGCGACGAGGATAGGCTCGTGGTAGGGGATGGCCTCGATCGTCAACCGGCCGAAGATCAACTTCAGAAGGTCAGGATTGGAAAACATGGATTAACCCGTTCATTGGTGTCTTTTAGACGCAAAGCGCCAGGTTGAATTATTTGGTCGCCGCAGGCGTGCTCGCATCGGACGACGGCATGGTGTGGCCGTCATGCTGCATGTTCATCGCCGGCGCGGCATCCGTAGCGGGCTTGGCGTCCATGCCAGGCATGTTCTCCATGCTCTCGGCGCCATGTGACGCTTCGCCGGCCTCGGCAGCCGGTGCGTGAAGATTGATGTCGATCGGTTCGCCGTCGAACTTCAGCTTCTCGCGGTTCTCGTGGCTTTCCTTGCCGGCACCGCCCATCATGTCGATGTGCATCATTTCGCTCATGCACATCTTGCCGGGAGTGGCGCACATGTTGAGGATCGCATTGTAGAGATCCTTGTCGGCGGTCGCATAGTAACGAACCGGCTCGCGCTCGCTCGGACGCTCGAGCTTGAGATAGGCGTCGCGGTTGAGCGCGGTGCCCTGGGTCTTGACCTGAGCAACCCAGCTATCGAAGCCCTGCTGGTTCATGCCATGGAACTTGAAGCGCATGTGCGAGAAGCCGGGGCCGCTGTAGTTCGCGGAGAAGCCGTCATAGACGCCTTCCTTGTTGATGACCGCATGCAGCTTGGTCTGCATGCCAGGCATCGCGTAGATCTGGCCAGCGAGCGCCGGGATATAGAACGAGTTCATCACGGACGACGCGGTGATCTCGAAGTTGATCGGAACATCGACGGGAGCCGCCAGTTCGTTGACGGTTGCGATGCCCAGCTCCGGGTAGAAGAACAGCCATTTCCAGTCGAGAGCGACGACCTGGACGGTCAGGGGCTTTACGTCGGCGGGAATCGTGCGCTCCGCATCGATGCGGTCGAGCGGACGGTACGGATCGAGCTTGTGCGTGGTGATCCAGGTGATTGCACCCAGCACGATGATGATCGCGAGCGGAGCGGCCCAGATGACCACTTCGAGACGCGTGGAATGATGCCATTCCGGATCATACGTAGCGGAGGTGTTCGACTGGCGGTAGCGCCAGGCGAAGAACAGCGTCAGACAAATCACCGGGATGATGATCAGCAGCATCAGCAGGACCGATACGATGATCAGGTCTCGCTGTTGCATGGCGATATCGCCGGAAGGCGACATGACCACCAGGTTACATCCTGCAAGCATGAGGAATAGCGGCAGAATGACGAGATGGCGGGAAAACTTTGACAGCTTTTGCACGTCGTTATTGCTCTTTTTGTTTCGTCCGATCCGCGACTAAAGCACTATAACTTGTAGCAACATGAGGTGTTTGGTCGCAGCGCAGCAGATTTGCCGCAGTGCGGGATACGACGGACCGCGTGCGATGTCAAAAACTTGACGCGCCGAAAAGAGCCATTTTTTGCACGCCGCCGCATTCGTGCAACTATATATCCTCGAAAGCCCCTCCGGCCACCGTTCGCGCGCTTATTTCAGCGTTTCGGCGCACAATTCTTCACGCGGCGCTAATTTTCGAAGCCGGTGATAAACTATTTCTGCATTCCACCCTTGATAAGCACGACAGTTAGTTCAAAATCTTACCTGAGACGCTTTGCCGCAAGCGTCTTAACGAGGGAGGCGTTTTGAATATGGCTACTGTGACTAACTATGGTCCTTCGTCCACGTCGATGGAACGCGACGCGAGACAAATTCATGCTGATAAGCCGGTTTCTCCGGGCAGCATTGCAATCGGTGTCGTCATCGGACGTACATCCGAATTTTTCGATTTCTTCGTCTACGGGCTGGCGTCGGTGCTGGTGTTTCCGCAGCTTGTCTTTCCGTTCGCGCCGGACAGGCTGACGGCCACACTCTATTCCTTTGCGATCTTCTCGCTGGCATTCATGGCACGCCCCGTCGGTTCGGTGGTCTTCATGACGATCGACCGCCTGTACGGTCGCGGCACCAAGCTCACGATCGCCCTTTTCCTGCTCGGCGGATCCACTGCATCGATTGCGTTCCTGCCGGGTTATAACGAGATCGGGGTCTGGTCGATCGCACTACTGGCACTCTTCCGCTTGGGCCAGGGCTTCGCGCTCGGTGGCGCATGGGATGGCCTGGCGTCGCTGCTGGCCCTGAACGCGCCGAAGAATCACCGCGGATGGTATGCGATGATCCCGCAGCTCGGTGCGCCCATCGGCTTTGCGCTGGCGAGCCTGCTCTTCGGCTACTTCGTCGCCAATCTGTCGTCGGAAGATTTCCTCAGCTGGGGCTGGCGCTATCCGTTCTTCGTCGCTTTCGCCATCAATGTCGTCGCGCTGTTTGCGCGTCTTCGCCTGGTGATGACGACGGAATTCGGCACGGCGCTCGAGCAGCACGAGCTTGAGGCAGCACCGATTCGCGATGTCGTGCGCATCCACGGCCGCGATATCCTGATCGGCGCCTTTGTGCCGCTGGCAAGCTTCGCGATGTTCCACCTAGTCACGATCTTCCCACTCGGTTGGATGAGCCTCTACGGCGACCAGCCGATCGGCGCCTTCATGTTGGTGCAGACGGTCGGCGCCATGGTCGGGATATTGACGATCATCGCTTCCGGCCTGATGGCTGACCGTATCGGTCGGCGCGGACAGCTGGCAGTTTGCGCGGTACTGATCGCGATCTTCAGCTTTGTCGGCCCGATCATGCTGGGCTCGGGTTCGAACGGACATGATGCCTTCGTGATCATTGGCTTCGGCGTGCTCGGTCTTTCCTTCGGCCAGGCCACGGGCTCGATTTCCTCGCGCTTCGGCCGCGGATATCGCTACACCGGCGCGGCGTTCACGTCAGACCTCGCCTGGCTCGTCGGCGCCGGCTTCGCGCCGCTCGTCGCGCTCAGCCTGTCCAGCCGTTTCGGCCTGACCTTCGTTGGTTATTACCTGCTGTCGGGCGCGATCTGTACGCTGGCGGCCCTGGCCTTCAGCCGGGCGCTCGAACAGCGCGACTGATTGATCGCCGACAATAAAGAAAGTCCGCCTGAACTGACGTTCGGGCGGACTTTTTACGTTTTCGCAAACTGGGATTGATCGCCTAATTCACCGGCTCCGGCTTCTTTGCGGCGCGCGCGGCGGTCAGTTCTGCGGTCGTGTGGTTCAGGCGATCTGCGAGAACGCGCATGATCTCGACCGCCATCTCTGGAAAATCACTCAACAGCTTGAGGAAATGCTCCTTGCTGATGCGCAACACTTCAAGCGCCGACGTGGCGCGAACGGTTGCGGTACGAGACACGTCGCAGAGGATCGCGATCTCGCCGACGATGGAATTGGGATCGACATCGGCGACCTTGATGTCGCCGGCAGGCGAGCGAACGAGAATATCGGCGGTTCCCGACAGGACCACATAGGCAGCGTCCCCTGGATCTCCTTGTCGAAACAGGTCCTGACCGGCGCTGTAGGTCATGCGGTCCGAGGTGAAGGCCAAAAGTTTGAGCTTTGCAGGTGCGATCCGTGAAAAGATCGGCACGCGCCGCAGCATCTCGACTTCGTCTCTCAGCAGCATGAGTTTATTTTCTCCCTGCGCACTCGTGGCGCGCTTGCTAGAATTACGCGCGTCCTTTTGGCAGGACGTCACTTTTGTAGCCCCTATAGAGTATTACGATAACAGTTCCTTGAACATCCCGTTCTGTTCGGAAAGTTCCGGAAAATTGCCAGCTTCGACCAGGCTTCCGCGGTCGAAAAGCAGAATCCGGTCGAAAAGCGCGGCCAGGCGCGCGTTCGAAAGAACCCACACGATTGCTGGGCGCTCGCCCTCGTGATGCAGTTCGTTGACGAGATTGTTGGTGATCTGATCCTGCACGCGCTGGTCCAGCGCCGACAGCGGCCGGTTGAGAATGATGTAGTCGGAACGCCTGAGCAGCGTTCTGGCGAGATTCAGCTTCTGCCGCTGGACCATCGTCAGCCGCTTGCCGCCGGAGCCGACATCGAACTCAAGCCCGATCGACAGCACATCGTCGAAGAGATCGAGCGTTTCGAAGAGGCCGACCATGATCGACCGGATGCTTTCGGACGCGTCAGCGCGCTGGTAAGCGATGCGGCCGAAGAGAACATTGTCCATCAGGCTTGCCGACGAGATGAAATGCTCCGGGTCGTAACGCTCGATCACCGCGGCGAGATCATCCGGTATGTTCTCGTGGAACTGCTTGCGCGCGCTGACGATCTTGGCCGTCAGCTCGTCGGTCAGCAGACCGAAACGGTGGCGTGGCTCGATATAGGCGAAGCTCAGCCGGATGATGGCCGAGCGGTCTTCCGGCGTCGCATCGTCGAACTTCCTGCTGCTCAGTTTCTGCAGCAACGCCTGATAGGTCGGAATGTCGTCCGCCGTCATAAAAGTCAGCTGCTGGAAGAACGGGTGGTCCGGCGGCAGGTCATGGAAGAGTTCGACCGCGTTCTCGGCGATTTCCAGGCCCATGGCATAGAGGTCATTGCTCAGTCCCGTTTCCCGGAACAGCGTTTGAAAATAGGGATGGGCCGCCAAGCGCCGATTGTTCATGATCGGCCGTTTCATAGAACCGAAGAGCAGGTTCTCGCCAACTGTAGCCTGCGCGTTGTAGCTGTCGAAGTCGAAGGGAACGACGATGTTGCCAAGTTCCGACTGCTGCATCTTATCGCGCAAGGCCGCCCGGAGATCGACGATGTGTTCCGCGAGCTTGGTGTGGACATGCGTATCGACAGTCGAGCGCAGCGCGAGGTCGAGAATATCCTCGGTGATCAGCACGGCGTCGAGAGCCGGGCGCATGGCCGTCAGGATATCGCCCGGACCGGTGGCACCGGCCGCACGGTAATCGACCCAGTCGCTGTTTGGATCGAGCGTCGGATTGCCGGCCTTGATCGCTTCCGCGGCATGCCATTTGGCTTCCTGGGCCGTCTGCTCGTCATATTCGGGATCCTTCAGAGGCGCGTGTTTGAGGCCATAGAGAAGGTTGTCGCGCAGCGTTCCCTGAAAGAAGTAGAGATCCGACGAGGCATAGGAAATCCGGCGGCCCGAAACCGATTCCGGCAGTTCCAGCAAATCCTTGCCATCGATGGTAATCCGGCCTGAATTCGGCCAGACCACGCGGCCGAGTGCCTCGGCGAAAGCTTCCGCACCGCTCGAATTGGGACCGACGACGGCGACGGTCTCATTCGGCTTGATTTCCACGGAGACGTGGTCAATCAGCTTGGCGCCGCTATCGTCGCTGACAGCGAGATTGGTGACGATGATGGGTGCGGCCAAAGCCGCTACCTCTTCGATGGCGACCTTGTGGATGCTGTCATCGATCAGCGGCTCGACGTTGAACTGCTCGTAGACCTGCTGGTACTTGACCTGCACGTCCTGGCGCATCTGGTCCCAGTCGATCAGTTCCTTCAGCGGTCCCGGTAGGTCCTTGTAGGCGCTGATGACGGCCACAAGCTGCCCGATATCGAGCCGGCCCTGGAGCGCCAGATAGCCGCCGATCGCGTAGAACAGGAACGGGGTGACCTGTGCCAGGAAGTTGTTGAGGAACTTGACCAGGAACTTCCATTGGTAAAGGTCGTAGCGGATCGAGAAGATCAGGCCCAGCCGCGCGGCGATGTCGGCACGTTCTAGGTTCGACGTGTCGTTGCCATGAATCGTGCCTATGCCATCGACGATCTCGCCGACACGGCCGGAAAGCTCGCGTGCCGTCAGCTGGCGCTGACGACCGAGTTCCAGCAGCCGCTTGCGCATCCGGGGAATGACCACGGCCTGAACGCCGACGATCGCAGCCGCAATCATGCCCAGCCAGAAGTTCTGCACGATGATGAAGGCAAGCGCCGTCAGAGCCTGGCCGCCGAGCAGGGCAGGCGAGACAAAGGCGTCCCCCGTGAAGCCGCCCATGGGCTCGACTTCGTCCTTGATCATCGTTGCGATTTCAGCGGATTTCACGCGCTTGAAGTGATTGGGCGGGAAACGCAGAACGCGGTCGATCAGCTGAAAGCGGATACGACGCAGCATGCGCTCGCCGAGCCTGCCCTTGTAGGTGTTGATGTAGAACTTGAAGAGGCCGTTGAGCACCACAAGCGCCAGGAAGACCAGGCTGAGCGCCATGAGCATCTGCTCGCGACCGAGCTGGAGGCCCTTGAAGAATTCCACTTCTCCAATCAGCGGGAACGTGTAGGAGAGATGCATGAAGGTCTGCGTAGCGCCTTCGCCCTCGAAGCCCGAGCCCTGAATAGGCCCGTTGACGATCTGTTTCGGCAGGTCGAACGACAGGAAGTAGGGCACCATCGAGAAGGCGACGACGGTCAGTATCCATAGCTGCTGCAGCCGCGTGTTCGACCAGATGTAGCGCGCGAGGCTTTTTTCCATTGCTAACCGTCGATTGTCCGGAAAATTTGAGACATCAATCCTGCATGAGAGGGCGGTCGTACCGAGAACAGGATCATGCTACCCGATCGCTTAACAAAAACAACGCGAAGCGGCGTGCATTGTTCGACGCCGATTCTCGCGGAAGTCTGTTTTATATCACATGATTTTCATAAAGGGCGAGAGTTTCACGCGAGCATAGCGCGAATGATTTCCGCCGTTCGTTTCGCGCCTTCGAGGTCGATATTAAGGTTGGGGGTGCTCCGCCTTGGAGCCGCAAGCGCCTCGCACACCGCCGTCGCCACACGGTCCGCCGTCAACCCTTTTTCGGGCAGCAACTCGGCCAATCCGAGCTTGGCAAGGCGCTCGGCCCTGACTGTCTGCTCCGTCTCCCCGCCCGCCACGAACGGGATCAGGATCGGACGGCAATCGGTCCGCAGCAAGTCGCCGACCGTGTTGTAACCTGCCTGAGAAATGGATGCACGCGCGGCACTAAGCAGAGAGGGGAAATCCTTGCGGAACCTTTCGAGAGTGACGTTCGACGGTATCGCCTGCGATAGTGTCGAAAAGTCCGCCTCCGGCAGGTTCGGGCCACTGATCAGCAGCCAGCGCAGATCGGCCGGCAGCATTTTCGCGGCTCCCGCAGCTGCGTTCAGCAACTCCATTCCAACCGCGCCGCCACCTGCGGATGCGATTATGTCGAACGTCTCGGACGCCTGCTCGGGCGGTGGCGGCGCAACGATACCGGTATAGGAGACCTTGTCGGCAATATCCGCTGTCAGCGGAAAAGTGTCTTCGAGCCGAACGAAACCGGGGTCGCCATGAACAAGTACGCCATCGAAATGCGCTTTCACGAGGCCCACCGTTTCGGCGTCGCGACCAGCCTTGCGGTTCTCCTGCAATATGTCGCGTACCGAGCTCAACAGTTTCGGTCGCGGGTTCGACGCTTCAATCGCTTCGATCAAGGGCAAAAGCTCGAAGCGCATCTGCCTGCGTCCGAACGGAAAAGCCTCCATGATGACGACGTCGGGTCGTGCATCGTGAAACGCCTGCAACAACAGACCGCGGCGTCGGTCGAGGAAATCCTGGTCGACGGCGACGCCCCGCTCATCGGCCAGCCCCGAGAATCCGGCATTGCTCGCCACCACAGGCGGCAATGCCACCGTCTTCAAGCCCGCGGCCGGAAAACCGGCGACCGGCAAGCCGCCGGTCACAACAGTCACATCGAAG
This sequence comes from Hyphomicrobiales bacterium, assembly GCA_900472605.1. Lineage (GTDB taxonomy): Bacteria > Pseudomonadota > Alphaproteobacteria > Rhizobiales > Rhizobiaceae > Rhizobium. The sequence goes on from UCJD01000032.1 coordinate 69,952, forward strand.
CCGTCGGTCTGCAGCGCATTGGCGATGCGGCTGGCACGCGCAATATGGCCGATACCGAGCAGGTGCTGAACGTAGAAGAAAACCCGTGGAGCGCTCATGATGCCTTCTGCCACTCCTGCTGGAACAGTTGGCTGAGCTGAGTGATGCTGGCGTTGTAGTCGAAGTGGCTACGCACGCGCATCTCGGCGGCGTCGCCCAACCTCCGCCGCAAGCCGGGATCGCGAATAGCTGTCTCGAGTGCCTTCGCCAGAGCCTGCGGATCATCGGGTTCGACCAAAAGCCCATTCTCACCATCGACCAGAAGCTCGGGAACACCGGACACGGAGGTGGAAATGCAGGGCAAACGTTGGCTGGACGCCTCGACGAGAACGTTCGGCAGCCCATCGCGATCACCATTGGCCGCGATTCGGCAGGCGAGCGCGAAGAGATCGGCGCGGCGATAGTGATCCAGGACCTCTTCCTGAGCCAGCGCACCTTTCCAGGTTATGCGCTCGGAGAGTTTTAGGTCGCTGGCCAATGCCTTCAGCTTTGCCAGTTCGTCGCCACCTCCGATATGTTCGAAATGCCAGTTCAAATCACTGGGCAATAGTGCCAGCGCGCGCAGCAAGGTGTCATAACCCTTCTTCTCGACCGCGCGCCCGACACTGAGCAGGAAAACGGGTTTCGTCGGGTCGCTGCCGTCCTGACCGGATCGCTCGCCGGGGAAATGGCCGAAACGCGCGAGATCGAGCCCGTGATAGCTGAGATGCACGGCATCCTTGCGCGGTGTCAGCGTGCGCATGTGCTGATAGCCATTGCGGGTGCAGGTTACCGCCCATCGAGCGCTGGAGAGCTTTTCCGTCAGCTCCCAGTCGGGCGATGTCCAGATATCCTTGGCATGCGCCGAGCACGTCCACGGCACACCGGTCAAAAGGCTCGCATACTCGGTGACGGAGGCCGGCGTATGGATAAAGTGGGCATGCAGCCATTGTCCGCCATCGGGCCATTCACGGGCGAGCACCATTGCCTGGCCAAGCCGGCGGAAGCGATTGCGCGAGATATCACGCGGCACGTCCCTGAGAAAACGCTTGATCAGCGCGCGGAAGCCGGGCTTGCCGAAACTGGCAAACAGTCCCTTCAGCACGCGCAGCGGCTCTTCGTGCAAATATTCCGGCAGATACACGACACGCGCCTTGATCTCGTCATGGACAGGATGGCGCTTCTTGTCGGTTGGGCGGCGCATGGAAATCAGGGTCAGGTCGAACCCGGCCTTTTCCAGCCCCAGCAATTCCTGCGCGATGAAGGTTTCCGAAAGGCGCGGGTAGCCCTTCAAGACGACAAGCAGTTTCCGGCGTGGCGGCAACGATAAGACTTTCACTCGGCGCCGACGACGGATAGATGGCGGCCACGGTTGTCGAGCCAGCTGCCGACTGTCTCGGAGATATGGTTGAGACCTTCAAGCCGCATGTTGGACCCGCTCATGGAGGGCGGCTGGCGGTGCGGCAGGCGCTTCAGCGCGTCGGCCATGACGGCGGCGTCAGCTGATGCTTCCGGCAAAAGCATCTCGACAAGACCAAGCTCGCTGGCGCGCTGCGCGCGCAACAGTTGCTCTTCGCGCGGCTTGACGCGGGGCACGATCAGCGCCGGCTTGTCGAAGGAGAGGATTTCGCAATAGGTGTTGTAGCCCCCCATGGCCACCACACCCGCCGCGCCGGCGATCAGCTCTTCCATGTTGTTGTCGAATTCGATCACCTGAATATAGGGGATTTTCGACCCTTTCTGTACCAGCGCGGTTCGCTCCGCTGCCGGCATGTACGGTCCGAGCACGACCAACGCCTTTTGCTGTAATGTCGGATCCTGCTCGTAGGCATTCATCACGTCGTGCACCAGATCGGAGCCATCGCCGCCGCCACCCGTCGTGACCAGAAGATAGTCGTCGCTGCGAGCATTGATCGAGGTCTTGTTGGTCGAGACGCTGCGCTGCAGGAAGCCCACGAAATCCATTTTGCGGCGAACGCTGGCAGGCACGTCCAGTCCAACAAGCGGATCGTAGAAATCGGGCGGTCCATAGACCCAGATCGAATCGTAGTATTGATCGATCTTCTGCATCACGCCGTTCTTCTTCCACTCGGCGTCGAGAAGGTGAGGGGCGTCCATGATCTCGCGCAGGCCAAGCACAAGTGTCGTGCCGCGCGCCTTAAGATAGTTCAGCGTCTCCTCGACCTCGCCCTTCAACCCCATGGGCTCCTTGTCGACGATGAAGATGTCGGGCTGGAACGTCTCGGCCGTGTGGCGGATGATCGATTCACGCATCTTCAGCGTATCCTGAAGATCGATATGGCTTGCCATCGACGTATATTCGCCGTTTCGCAGCTTGATGACGCTCGGCACCTTCACGAAGTCGACGCGGGCGCGATAGTCGAATGCACCTGCAATCGTCGCGCCGGAAATGATCAGGATGTTCAGGCCGCGATAATCCTCGACCAAGGCGTGCGCGATGGTGCGACACCGTCGCAGATGGCCGAGCCCGAACGTGTCGTGGCTGTACATCAGGATGCGTGCGTCTTCCAGGCGCCGGGCCATGGACATTCCTTCCGGGCTATACATCATCTAGCACCGCCGCTTCCAACGGCGCTGGCGACGGATCGGGGAGGATCGGTCGCCGGCCGTTATTTGTAGGGATCAGCCGCATCGCGCAACCCGTCTCCCAGAAAGTTGAACGCCAAAATCACCAAGACCACCGGTATAATGGGGAAAAGCAACCACGGATAGAACGCAATGACACTTACGCTCTTGGCTTCCGTGAGCAGAATACCCCAGCTGGTGATCGGTGGGCGAAGGCCAAGCCCGAGGAAGCTCAGCGCGGTCTCGCCGAGGATCATGCTGGGAATGGAAATAGTTGCCGAGGCGATCAGGTGGGACATGAAGCCCGGCACGAGATGCCGCCCGATGACGCGCGGTGTGCTCGCGCCCATCAATTGGGCGGCCTGCACGTAATCTTCCTCGCGCAACGCCAGCAGCTTGGAGCGCACGGCGCGCGCCAGGCCTGTCCAGTCAATGATACCGAGAATGATCGTGATGCCGAAGTAGATGACCAGCGGGCTCCACGTTACCGGCATGATCGCCGCCAGCGCCATCCACAAAGGCAGGCTCGGAAGCGATTGCAGCACTTCGATCAGGCGCTGAACGATCAGGTCGAACACGCCGCCGCGATAACCGGCGAGGCCCCCGATGACGATGCCAAGGCAGAAGCTGATCGAGATGCCAATGAGACCGATCGTCAGCGAGATGCGAGCGCCATAGAGAATACGCGACAGTACGTCGCGACCCAACCGGTCGGTTCCAAGTAGGAACATCTGTCCGCCCTCGGCCGGGCAGACGAGATGCAGGTTTGAATCGAACGCGCCCCAGAATTTATAGGCATCGCCACGGCAGAAGAAGCGGATGGGCTGCACATCGTCAGGCTTGTCGCTGTAGAGCCTGTGCAGCGTATCCATATCCAGCGACATGGTGCGGCCATAGACAAACGGGCCGACGAACTTGCCGTCATGGAACAGATGCACGCGCTGCGGCGGCGAGTGGATGAAGTCGACGTTCTTGGTGTGCAGCCCGTAGGGCGCCACGAATTCCACGACGATGATCATCAGATAGACGGCGATGAGGAAGATGCCAGAGACCAATGCCAGGCGGTGCTGCTTGAACTTCCACCACATCAGCTGCTTTTGCGAAGCCAAGTGGATGCGCGATTGCGCCGCCGTCATTGATTCCGTCGCCATCGGATCGAATGGCGCGGTCGAAACATAGTGCGGCATCGGCGCGCCGGGTGGGGGCAAGGGCGACATTATTTGGTGCTCCTGCCTTGCAGGCGAATACGCGGGTCGAGGAAGCCGAGGGCGATGTCCGATATCAGCACGCCGATGACATTCAGGAAGGCGAGGAACATCAGGAAGGAACCGGCGAGATACATGTCCTGGCTCTGAAGCGCCTTGATCAGCATGGGACCAGTGGTTTCGAGCGACAGCACGATCGCCACAATCTCAGCGCCCGAAATGATCGACGGCAGGATCGAGCCGATATCGGCGACGAAGAAGTTCAGCGCCATGCGGAGCGGATATTTGAGCAGCGCGCGTAGCGGATGAAGCCCTTTGGCGCGGGCCGTCACGACATATTGCTTCTGCATCTCGTCCAGCAGATTGGCGCGAAGCCGTCTGATCATGCCTGCGGTGCCAGCCGTGCCGACGATGATGACAGGGATCCACAGATGCGAGAGGATCGATCTCGCCTTTTCCCAGCTCATCGGCTCGGCGAGGTATTTCTGGTCCATCAAATGGCCGATAGACACCCCGAACCAGATGTTGGCGAAATACATCAGGATGAGCGCCAGCATGAAGTTCGGAATGGCGATACCGAGCAGGCCGAAAAGCGTCAGACCGTAGTCACCCCAGCTGTACTGATGGGTGGCCGAATAGATGCCGATCGGAAAGGCGATCAGCCAGGTCAGAAGGATCGTCGTAAAGGAGACCAAAATCGTCAGCCACAACCGATCACCCACGACTTCCGAGACCGGCAGCTGGTATTCGAACGAATAGCCGAAGTCGCCGTGCAGCATGCCGCCGACCCAGTAGAAATAGCGAACCACAGCCGGCTTGTCGAAGCCGTACTGCTTTCTGAGCTCTTCGATTTCCTGCAGGTTGGCGCTTTCGCCCTGCGCTCGCAGTTCGGCGATCTGGCTTTCGAAGAAGTCGCCGGGCGGCAGCTCGATGATCGTGAAAACCAGAGCCGAGATGATAAACAGCGTGGGCACCATGGCGGCGATGCGCCAGAGGATATATCTCAACATCGCTCAGGCCTCCTTGAACCAGAAGCTGTCGGGCATGTAGATGCCGAGATAGGATGTCGGGTCGAAGCCGTAGAGGCCCTGTTCCGGCACATTTTGCAGTTTCGCCGATTTCAGAATGGGTTGCAGCGTGCTGTTGATCAATCCGATCGAAAAGACCTGCTGCGTGTAGAGCGACAGCATCTGGTGCCAGATCGCCTCGCGTTCCTCGAAGTGAGAGGTCGCGCCCCAATGGCTGAGCAAGCTGACAAGCTGCTCGGCCTCCGGCAGATCAGGCGCTGTGCCAGCCTGCCCGGCGGACAAGTGGTACATGCCCCAAAGCGGCCATTGCAACTGGTCATCCATGGTCGGCGCCAGCTGGCTGGGCGACATGTCGGCGGTCGCAACCCCGTTGTCGATGCCGAACCAGATCGACATCATGATGCGCCCACTCATGGCGCGGTCACGGAAGACGTCGCGCTGCGAGGTGCGGGTATAGAGCGCGATGCCAACCTCGCGCCAGTGATCGCGCACCAGTTCAAGTACGTCGGTATCGAGATTGCTCTCGCCGGCGGTTTCCACCGTGATCTCGGCGCGGCGGCCATCCGGCAGCAGGCGGATGTCTTCGCTGTCGCGCTCGGTCAGCCCGAGTTCGTCGAGCAGGCGGTTGGCTTCGACGGGATCATGGGCGATGAAGGCGTCGGCATATTCCTGCTTGAAGAGCGGACTATCCGGCAGAACGGTGTCCGCGCTCGGCTTGCCGAGGCCGTAGAACGCGACCATGTTGATCTCGTGCCGGTCGACGGCGAGCGAAAGAGCGCGCCGGAAGCGCGCCTCCCGGAAAAGCTTGCGCCAAACGTCGTCGGCGCAGTTGAGGTTGGGCAGTAGCGCCACCCGCGAGCCGCGCACCTGCTTCCAGAGATTGACCTTTACGGGGAAGCGCTTTTCGGCGTCCTTGAGGTAGGTATAGTCGTTGAAATCGACGCCGGTCGCCTGCAGGTCGGATTCGCCCGCGCCGGCCTTGGCGGCGATGATCGAGGACGAACTGACGCTCATGATGAAACGGTCGATATACGGCAGCTGCACGCCGTTCTCGTCGATCCGGTGGAAGAATGGATTGCGCACGAAGACGAACTGTTCCGCCGGCGGCGCTGTCGTGTTGACCCAGGGGTCGAGCGATGGCAGGTCGGGGTTTTCGGGGCGCGAGGCGCGCGACATCTTGATGTGCAGATCGGCCCATTTCTTGACCCGGTTCTGCTTCATCAGCGCCGAAAGACGAAAATCGTCCTGATACTTCTTGTGGAACTGCTTCAGGTAGTGCCCCGGCCCGTAGATGACCAGCGGCAGCGGGCCGGCGAGCGCCGGCATGAAGTTGGGGTTCGGCCGGTCCCAGGTGTAGCGCACGGTGAGGGGATCGAGCACCTCGAAGCGCGGCAGGTTGCCATGCGGGCGAAGCTCCAGCGCGCCGCCTCCCGGCGTCAGCTCCTTGTTGAGGATGACATCTTCCCACCAGTAGCGGAAATCATCCGCCGTGAACGGCGATCCATCGGACCAGCGATGCCCTTCACGCAGGTGGAAAGTGAAGACGGCGTCGTTTTCCGAGGTGAAGCCCATCAGGATGTCGGGCTGGAACTGCAGCTTCTCGTCGTAACCGACGAGCCTGGAGTAGCCGTAGACCGTCATGTAGCGGATATCTTTCGCGCTGCCGATGATGGTGCGCACAGTGCCGCCGTAGACACCGGGCTGCCGCCCGGCATTCTTCATGTTGATGATCCTCGGATGGGTCGGCAGGCGCTCCACCATCGGGGGAATGCGATCTGCCCGCAGCCAGTCACGCAGGAATTCGGGCTCGATATCCCGATCTGCCGCAGCTCTTGCAAACGAGGGCGAGACGGCTGCGCCAACCAATCCGCCGATGAAACCACGACGCGTTACCATGCGCGCAACTCCTTCGCGTCGGCGCCTTTTCGCGCACGCACGAAATGCCCGTTGCCGAGGTCGGCATAGTCGAGTTCCGATGCGTCGTCGTGCTCGGCGGTAAAGGTGACGCCCCAGTTCTGCTTGTCGGCCGCGCCGTTCCTGCGCAACGCCTCGAAATCGAGCGGACGGTCGAGATCGGGGAAGGGCACGGCTGCCAGGAGCGATTTGGTATAGGGGTGGACGGGATCGCGCAGGATGATCTCGCGCGGCGCGATCTCGACGATGCGTCCCTTGCACATGACCGCGATGCGATCGGCCATGTAATCGACCACGGCCAGATTGTGCGAAATGAACAGGTAGGTCAGCCCCAGTTCCTTCTGCAGATCCTTCAACAGGTTGAGGATCTGCGCCTGGACCGAAACGTCAAGTGCGGAGACAGGCTCGTCGAGAATGATGAGCTTCGGCCCGAGCGCCAGCGCGCGCGCGATACCGATGCGCTGGCGCTGGCCGCCGGAGAAGCTGTGCGGATAGCGGTTGAGATAGCGCTTATCGAGACCGATCGCGCCCATCAGCGCTTCCACCTTGCGGTTGCGCTCCGCGCTGTCGCCGCGATCGTGGATCTCGAGCGGCTCAGAGAGGATGTTGCGCACGGTCATGCGTGGAGACAGCGACGACACCGGGTCCTGGAAGACCATCTGGATGTTGGTACGCAGCTCCTGAAGATCGTCGCCGGTGACGGACAGGACATCGACGACGTCCTTGCCGTCGTTGAATATGACCGAGCCGCTGTCCGGCGCCATCGCCCGCATCAGGATCTTGCTCACCGTGGTCTTGCCGCAGCCGGATTCGCCCACCAACCCAAGGCACTCGCCACGACGAATATCGAAGCTGACATCGTCGACCGCACGAACGCCCGCATGATCGCGCATGCCGAACAGGCCGCGGTTGCGTGTCTTGAAGGTCTTGGTGAGGTTGTTGACCGACAGCAACACCTCAGGCCCCGCGACCGCCACCTTGGCTTTCTTCTTACCAACGAGGGATTCGAGGTTGACGGGCACGTCGCGCAGCGCCTTCAGGCGTTCGCCTTCTCGCATGTCGAAGTGCGGAACGGCGGCCATCAGGCCCTTGAGATAGGGATGCTGCGGATTGCGGAAGATCGATTCCACCGGTCCGGCTTCCATGATCTCGCCGTGATAGATCACCACGACCTCGTCAGCCATATTGGCGACGACGCCGAGATCGTGGGTGATCAAGAGCATGGCCATGCCGAGCTTATGCTGGAGATCGCGCAGCAGTTCGAGGATCTGCGCCTGAATCGTCACGTCGAGCGCGGTCGTAGGCTCGTCGGCAATCAGCAAAGCAGGGTTGCAGATGAGCGCCATGGCGATCATCGCGCGCTGGCGCATGCCGCCTGACAGCTCGAAGGGGTACATGTCGAATGTCCGCTTCGGATTAGCGAAGCCGACGAGGCCGAGCATCTCCTCCGTCTTCTGCCGCGCTTCCTTTTTGGTCGCATCGGTATGGATCAGCAGCGACTCGCTGATCTGGTTGCCCACCGTGTGCAGCGGCGACAGCGACGTCATCGGCTCCTGGAAAATGGTCGCCATGCGGCGGCCGCGCAGATCGCGCATCTCCTCGCTGTCGCGGGAATATTTCAGAATATCGGTTGACTTGCCGTCCAGAGGGTCGGTGAAGAGAATGCTTCCGCTAGCCTGGGCGGGATTGGGCAAAATGCCCATGATACTCTGACTGATGACCGACTTTCCCGAACCGGATTCGCCAACCAGCGCCGTCACCTTGCCGGGCAAGATCCGCAGATTTGCGTTCTTTACGACACGCAGTTTGTCGCCGAAAACCGAGAAGGAGATGTCCAGATTTTCGATGCGCAACAGATCGGACGCGGACGCCATACCAATGAAATTCCCCAGTTTTCTTCGTTCCCGTTACGAAGACACTAGCGTACGGCAATCAGGGTGTCCAGTTGATGACGAACACATTGAAATTGAGGAGATTTCCGCAGTTTTATCCGGCCCAACCCAGGCGGCCCGGCCGGAGCGCCTACTGCATGAACTTGTCGGCGGTTGGCGCCTTGGCGTGCTTGCGCGCATCGCGGTGCAGGAGGATGACCTGCTCGGCTTCCGACAGCGCGTCCTGGGGAACGTCCTGGAAGGCCTGCTCCGTGTGCAACTGTGGGGTCGGCGGGTGCGGCTGCAGCACCGTGATCTTCTGGCGCACGCCGCGCAGCTTCTCCTCGCCCAGCGTCGTCCATTCGCCGCCGCAATATCCGGCGAAGGCCTGGCTCGCGACGACCTCGCGGGAGTATTTCTTGGTCAGCGATTGCAGACGCTGGACCTCGTTGACGGCGGAACCGAAAGCGGAAAACGTCAACCGATCCTTCAAGCCGACATTGCCGAACATGACATTGCCGACGTGCAGGCCGATCCCGTAGGAAATCTTGCCGAGGCCATTGGCTTGCCGCTCGCCGTTGAGTTCCGCGACCCGCGATTGCGCCTGGTGGACGGCTGACAGGGCAGCCTGACACGCGATCTTCGACGGATCCTTATGCCGGCCGCAGGGATAGACGGCCAGAAAGCCATCGCCGATGAAGCTCAGGATCTCGCCGCCATTGCGGTTGAACGGCGCCGCGATCGCATCGAAAAACTGGTTCAGCGTATCGATGTAATTCTGGCGTCCTTCCTTCTCTGCGTAGACGGTCGACTGGCGCATATCGCCCATGACGAGCGCTGCGCGGATAGTTTCGCCATCGCCGCGTCGGATCTGTCCGTTCAAGACGCGTTTGCCGGCATCGCCGCCGAGATAGGTGGTCAGCATGTTGTTGGCGAGCTTGCCGAGTACGGCCATCTTGGCGGCAACGGCGAGGTGGTTCTGCATCCGCAGCAAGGCGTCGATCATGTCGTCGGAAAAGCCGGAATGGCTGTCTGTCGACCACGAACCCATCATGCCCTGTACCGACCCATCGCCGAAGGGCTGCACGAAGGCGAGATAGTCGGTGACCCGTTCGACGCGCAGATCGGCGAAAATCGGAAACTCCACAGGACCGTCGGCCGGGATATGGCGACGGATATGCTGCAGGTTATTGTCGAGGAGATAGTAGTAGGGGCTTTGCAGGAAGCGATCGGGCTTCTGCCCCGCCGCATGACGATACCCTTCGATCGTCACGCCGCTTGCACGCCGCCAGGTGAAGCTCAGCGCATCGTACAAGGGATGCAGCATCGAGAAGGTGAGGTGAACCCGCGCGATCGGAAGGCCTGCAGCCGCGATGCGCTCGCAGAAGCCGCGAACGATGTTTTCAAGGTCCTCGCCGGCGAGCGATGAATTCGTCAGCCACTCAGCAACACGGTCAAGTAGAATTGAAGAAACCCGAGTATCGATCGCGCCCATGCCTGCCAATATCCTCATAAGGCGCGTCACCCTCAAAAAACGTCGGATAATCGTCTAGCCGCACCATGTGCGCCAGGCGAAATGAGGATGAACGAGCAGTATTATTGTGTCAACGATCCGCCACCGCGGCGGAGGTACCTGTCAGGCCGCAGGTGAATGTGGCCGGATAAGCTGCCTTTTGATGGTTGGTTATATACTCTAGATAGGTCCGCCATCTGCACGAGACAATGGGCGCGCGCCAAAATCCGCTGCTCCGTCAAATGTCTGCGGGGAGGCGAGTCATTTTCGCAACACCGCGACGAAAGGCCTGCCGGATGGCGCCCCAAGTTCACGTTCGCGTCAGTTGTCCAATATGCGGTTTGGCGGGTTTAATTCGCCGCGATCTTACACTAGATCAGAGTTCCCTTCTGTTTCAGGCGAGACCCGCTTTGCAAAGCACCTCTGTATTCGATGATCTTTCAAACAAGATCGAGACCCGCACGGCTCGCGCCGGCATCATCGGCCTCGGCTATGTGGGCTTGCCGCTGGCCATGGCGATCGCCCGTAGCGGCTTCTCCGTCACCGGCTTCGATGTCGATCCGAAGAAGATCGTCGCCATCGATGCGCGCCGCTCCTATATCGACGCGGTCACCAGCGTCGACCTGCAGGCCGAGATCGATGCCGGGCGGTTTGCCGCAACCACCGAGTTTGCAGGCCTTGCCGACTGCGATGTCATCATCATCTGCGTGCCGACCCCGCTGACCAAGCATCGCGACCCGGATTTGTCCTTCGTCGAAGCGACATCGCGCACGATTGCCGCACATCTCCGCAAGGGCCAGCTCGTCGTCCTGGAATCGACGACATATCCTGGGACCACCGACGATGTGGTGAAGGTCATTCTTGAGAAAACCGGTTTGAAATCCGGTGCGGATTTCTTCGTCGGCTTCTCGCCGGAACGGGAAGACCCCGGCAACCAGCATTTCAGCACGGCGACCATCCCCAAGGTCGTCGCCGGCGATGGCGCCCAGGCCCTGTCGCTGATGTCGGCCTTCTACGGCGCTGCCGTAAAGACCGTGGTTCCGGTATCGTCGAACGCCACCGCCGAAGCGGTGAAGCTGACGGAGAACATCTTCCGGTCCGTCAATATCGCGCTCGTCAACGAACTGAAGACGGTCTACGCGGCGATGGGCATCGATGTCTGGGAAGTGATCGATGCAGCCAAGACCAAGCCGTTCGGCTACATGCCGTTCTATCCCGGTCCGGGGCTGGGCGGCCACTGCATCCCGATCGATCCCTTCTACCTGACCTGGAAGTCGCGGGAATACGAACTTCCGACGCGCTTCATCGAACTCGCCGGCGAGATCAATTCGGCGATGCCGCGTTATGTTGTCGGCAAGCTCGCGGAAGCGCTGGATATCCGTGTCGGCAAGGCGCTCAGCCGTTCGCGCGTTCTCATGATCGGCCTCGCTTACAAGAAAAACGTGGCGGATATCCGCGAGAGCCCGTCCTTGCGGCTGATCGAGGTGATCGAGGAGCGTGGCGGCCGCGCGGATTATCACGACCCGCATGTGCCTGAGATCCCATCGACGCGCGAATATCAGGCGCTGAAGGGGCGGCAGTCCGTAGCGCTCACCAACGAGGTGCTTGCGGGCTACGACGCGATCCTCATCGCAACGGATCACGACGGTGTCGACTACAAGCGTCTTGCCGAAAGCGGCGCGCTGATCGTCGACACGCGCAACGTCTTCGCGCGGCTCGGGATTGCTGCCGAAACCATCGTCAAGGCGTAACCTCGTCGATCGACAGCGTTTTGCCCGATATCTGGCCGGCGGCTACAGCGTAGCCGCCGCTCGCTCCATCGATGAAATGCATGTGATCGCGCGATAGCGGTGTCGGCACGAAACAGGTCATGAGCGCCGATGTCTGGCTATGAAGGCCATAGCGCGCGATACCATCGGCTTGCGCCTTCTCCAAAAGTGCCCGGATCAAACCGAGGCGATGCGCATCGATATCGAGCGTCATCTTCAGGCCGTCGTCGAATTTGCGAAAGTCGGAGTTACCCGCGACGTCGCGCTTGTAGAGCCGCGCATCGAAAGTTCCAAACTTCAGGTTCAGCTTGTGCAGGATCACGGTCAGCGCGATCTGCAGCATGATGAAAATGCGTTGTCGCAGCCGCCCGGTCCGCGGGGCCGTCGCGCGCGCTTCCCGGTTGATACCCTTCAGCGAGAAACCAAGCGCCGGCCCATCGGCCGGTACCGGATGAGCGTCCCGGCTCTGCTCTGCGGAGATGGCGACCACGTCGCTGACCAGTTGCCGGAATTGCGGCGTCACGCCACGCTCGCCCGGCACCGCGATAATCGACGCGATTTCGCCATTGCGGGACTCGATAGGGTTCCAACGGCAGGAAAGGCCGGTCAGATCAGGACGCGCGCCTGCCGGTGCCGGCGCGACAGCGTAGTTGCCATCCTTCATCTGCCTTTCGGCCCAACTGCTGCCCCCACCCGCAAACATCGCGTAGCTGACGAAGGGGCTTGCCGAATAGCGGGCGACGCGTACGTCCAATCCCTCGCGCCTGATATCGCTGATCGGCACCAGGGCAATGCGCAGCGTCAGATGCAAATCTTCCTCGGCCCATCGCTGGGCGGCGGCAAGCGCCTCGCGCGCCGCGGCTTCCATCGAGCCGGGCAGGGCGACGATCGCGCCATCCCCGCCGAAAACGAAAGGGTAGTCGCCCTTTCCAAGCGCATTGAGCACGGCGGAGATGACGCTCGCGCCGGCCATATTCACGTCCTTGTAGCGACCATCCATGATCGCCTGCGTCGACCCGACGATATCGGCAACCGCCAACACCCAATCATCGGGCAGGCGGCGATAGTTGTTCGTATCGGTCACGCCCTCGAATTGATCGAAGACCGGCACGCTGGCAAAGAAGCTGTCATCGGTAATGTCGTTCATAAGAGAGTTAGAACAGACAGCCCGACCCGCGGCAATGGCATTTTGGGCGCGGACCGATCTTGCCCGAATCCGATGCGTCAAGTGAGCCCTGAAGACGATAACCTTCATGTGAGTTTGCCACGCACCCGCGCATGCCGGCTTGCACGCTCGGACCTTTGCCGCTAGCTCTGTCGCCAACGCACCTGCTTGCAACGTTTGGCTGAGAAACCGGGCTGTATCGGCTTCGTGACGAGCCCTCGCGGCGGGCAGGCATTCTTCCCACAAGCGCGATGTTTTCGCATCCGCTCTCAAGAACTACGAACGGACACACCCGCAGATGAGCCGCCTCGACAGCTTCATTCGCCGTTTGACGGCCCAGCGTGATATTCTGAACTCCATCGTCGATCTGGTTCAACCAATAGAAGGCCCCGTCCTCGAATTCGGGCTTGGCAACGGCCGGACCTACGATCATCTGCGCGAGCATTTCTCTGATCGCCGCATCATCGCCTTCGACCGCGACGTGCGCTCCTATTCGTCCTCGACGCCGCCTGCCGAAAACATGGTGACCGGCGAAATCCGCGAATCGGGCCAAGCCTTTCTCGGCATCGGTGCTGCTCTCGCGCACGCCGACATCGGCACGGGGCATGACGAGATCGATGCGGTGACGCTGACGTGGCTGCCGCAACTGATGGTCGGCGTTCTGGCAACGGGCGGGATCGCCGTCAGCGGCCTGCCGATCGATCGGTCCGAGCTCGAACCGCTGCCGCTTCCCTCAGGCATCAAGGAAGGCCGCTACTATCTTTACCGCCGTCGCTGATCAGGGCAGGAAGAGCACGTCGTACTGATTGATGTTGCCGGGCAAATCCTTCACCGCCATTTCCTTCTCATGGTTTTCGAAAAAGACGAGGCAGCGATCGTAGAAGCCGGCGAGCGTGGCGATGAATTCGCTTGTCTGCGCGGGGCCGTAAAAGCTCGGCGTGAACTCCATGTAGAGCGGCACGCGGCGCGATAGCAACGGCACCATGGACCGGCACGCGACCGGTTCGTATCCCTCGATATCCATCCAGACCAGGCCGATCGTGTCGGGATCGATCGAAAGGTCGGCCAGGATCTCGGTCACCGGCCGAACCGGGACGCTGATCTTTGTGTCGCTAGAGCTCTGCCGGATCGCGCTGCTCTTGCCGTGATTGTTGGCGTTCATGAAGAAATCGATCTCGCCCGACGTGTCGCCGGCGGCGCAATTGACTGCCGTCACCCGGTTGTCGAGCCGATTCTGCCGCAGATTGAGCTGCAGAAGCGGAAAATTGCGGGGGTCTGGCTCGATCGTGACAATGTGGCGGTAGGCGCCGCTGAGCGCGAAATAGACCGTCTGCGTGCCGATATTGCCGCCAATCTCGAGTAGATGGCTGTCATCGCGCAACAGGCCGCGCTCTCGCAAGATGGCCAGCAATCGGTCAACGTGATCGCGCTCAAAATGGCCTTTGCGGAACACTTTGCGGCCGATGTAGTCGGTGGGCGAAAAGGTCATGAGGTGATCACCGGCATCGACCGTCATGGAAACAACGCGCGGCCCGATGCTCTCGATCAGGATACGGCGGCCAGTGCGCGTGTCGAAAAGCTTGCGGGCGATCGCGTTGCGCATCTTGCGCCAGCGCTTCATCCAGTATTTGGCGGTCAGCCGCGATTGGCCGGGCATCAGGTCTGTCCTTCGAGCAGTTCGATCGCCTTGTCTCGCGGAATGACATAGACTTTCAAGGGCAGCGCGCGGCCTCTGACGCTGATTTCACGACTTTCTATGCCGCCCATATCGGCACCGGCGAGTGCCGCGACCGGTTCGGAGACGACAAGCGCGACTTCGAACTCCTTCGCGGCGGCCTCCAGTCGACTGGCGACGTTCACCATGTCGCCGATCGCCGTGGTGCTGCGGGCGCGGCCGAAGCCGAGCGTCCCCACCACCGCCGGTCCGGTATGGATGCCGATAGCGATGCGCAGCGGCATCGACAGTTCGTCCGACAGCTCCGCGCTCAGCTTCTCGATATCGCGAGCGATCGACGCGGCTGCCGTCAGCGCTTGCCGGCAGGCCTCCTCGGGCGAGGTGCCGATGCCGAAGAGCGCCATGGCGCCGTCGCCGATGAACTTGTCGACGCGGCCACCGGCTTTCTCGACGGCATTGCCGACCAGCGCGAAATAGCGGTTCAGCAGGAAGACGATATCGAAGGGCAGGCGCTCCTCGGTGAGCGCCGTGAAGTCGCGGATGTCGCAGAAGAGGACGGCGATCTCACGCTCGCGGCCGGGCGTCGTCTCCTGCGTGTTGGCAGGCAGCGCGGCTTCTGTCGCGCGAAGCAGAAGCGGCACCACCGTCACGTCTTGCGTTGGTCGCAACTGGCAGGCAAGTCGCACATCGGGTGCGGCGTTGATCCGATTCAACGTCGATTGCTCCATCTTGTCGGGAGCAGGAAGCGCTTCGAGATTGCTCAGTACCTGCACCCGGCAGGTCGAACACTGGCCCTTGCCGCCGCAGACGGAGTAATGCGGAATCCCACCCAGCCTGCTTGCTTCAAGAACCGTGAAGCCGCGAGGCACACGCACCACCTCTCCGCCTTGATAGTGCACCGTGATCTGGTCGACACGTTCCTTCCAGCGGCGATGCGTTCTGGCGGCAACGACGAGAAGGAGGGCTCCCGCAAACGAGCCGTAAAGCCCGGTGCGGATCATCCGGACCTCGGCGATCGCCTCGGGATCCTTCATGTAGCGCGCATTAAGGTTGGACTCGTAGCGACTGCTATCTGTAATCCCCTCGTAGGCCGGCTCGGCAATCGTGCGGCCCATCTCGATGAAGCCAAGAATGGCGAGAACCGGCACCAGAATAGCTACGACCAGCAGCGATGCCGCGATATCGGTGTACCAGTTTCGATAGCGCAGCCAGTAGTGCAGGCCGATGCAGCCGTGGAACCACACAAACACAAGGGCGACAACCTGGCGCAGCCCATTGCCGGGCGCGGTGATCCACAGCGTGCGCATGATCGTCTCGTAATTGTCGCGGTAGCCGTAGAGCGCATGAACGACACGAGTGCCGATCACGTGGTCGATCAACAAGATGGGAATTGCCAGACCGAGAATGATCTGGGCAAGCTCGCCCTTCGGCATGACGAGGCTGCGGCGGATGTATATCGAGCGCAATACCAGCGCAATATGGGTGAAGATCGCGCCGTAGAGCGCCAGCGTGCCGACCGGATTTCGCCACAGCGCGGTGAAAAACCGCCGGCCGTCTTCCGCCGCCGAAACGGAAATGAGGCCGAGCGCATGATTGGAAAAATGCAGGAACGCGAAGGCGAACATCACAAGACCGGAGCCAAGCCGCGCGCGCCTGATCGAGCGTTCCGAGAAAATGCTGCTGCCTGCGACGCTCGCCATTCAATACCGTTCTTGAAACCCAACTCACATTTGCACTAGTGATAGCGCAAATGAGGTTTTATTGCCGCCTTTCGACCGTCCGTGTACGTCACAAGTTCGTCAGCAAGCCGTAAGGATGAAAACCATAGCAAACTTTCGCCCGGCGGGCACAGGGGCTGGTTTTGAACACTGCGTCTCGATGTGCGTGACCTCATGCGGATAGCATTCTACGCGCCGCTGAAGTCGCCCAACCATCCGGTGCCCTCGGGAGACCGGCTGATGGCGCGGCTGTTGATCCGGGCCCTCGAAATTAGCGGACATACGGTCGATGTCGCGTCTGAATTCCGCAGTTTCGCGTCGACGCCGGAAGCGGCGGACCGGATCGGAGGCGAGGCGGCGCTGGACTTGCAGCGGTTGCGGGCGGAGTGGGCGGCCGGAGGCAAGCCGGATCTGTGGTTCTGCTATCATCCCTATTATAAATCCGTCGATCCCTTCGGGCCGGACCTGTGCAGGGCGTTCGGCGTTCCCCTGATTACCGCGGAAGCCTCCTACTCCCCCAGACGCGATCAAACCGATTGGGCGCCGTATCAGGCGCGGATCGGCGCGATGGTCCGGAATGCTGCGGTCAATATCGGCTTCACGCGGCGCGACCGGCTGGGGCTGGAGAGCGCGATCCCCGAAGCACGGATTGCGGAACTCCCTCCCTTTATCGACACCACGGCGTTCGAAGGCCTGCGGCCCGCGCCCGAGCCGACGCGGCTGATCACGGTCGCGATGATGCGCGCCGGCGACAAGATGCAAAGCTACGCGATGCTCGCCGAAGCGCTGACCACGATACGGCACAAGCCGTGGACGCTCGCCATCGTGGGCGATGGTCCGATGCGCGGCGAGGTCGAACGCCTTTTTGCAACATTCGAGCCGGAACGGATCGATTGGCTCGGAGAGCGTGGCGCGGATGATATCGTCCGCGAGCTTGGAAGAGCAGGCATCTACGTGTGGCCGGGCTGCGGTGAGGCCTACGGCCTTGCCTATCTTGAGGCACAGGCGGCGGGCTTGCCCGTCGTCGCGCAGAATACCGCGGGTGTTCCGGAGGTCGTCCAGTCCGGCTTGACCGGATTGTTGACAACCGAAGGGGATGTCGCGGCCTACGCTTGCGCGATCAGCGAACTGCTCGACGATGCGATGGCACGCAAAACAATGGCGGATGCTGCGCGCTGTTTCGTCCTGAATGAGCGGTCGCTTGCGATTGCGGCCAAGACGATCGACGAAATTTTATGCACATACACAGGAAGAAAACGATGACGGCTCACGACATCCGGGCGCCATTGCGGGCCGAGCTCGACCGTTGGCAGGCCGCGGGCAAGACCGCCCGCTTCTGGCTTCGCGACGATGATGCGATCGAGCCGACGCCGGCGCTGGAAAAGTTGCTGGGGCTGACTGGCGCCGCCGGTGTTCCCTTGACCCTCGCCGTTATCCCGGCGTCCACAGGCGAGGCCCTGGCAACGCGGCTGGCCGATGAGAGCCAGGTGCTGGTGGCCTTGCACGGATGGTCGCATACCAATCACGCGCGACCTGACGAGAAGAAGCAGGAACTCGGAGCGCATCGCGCAGCAGATGTCGTGCTTGGCGAGTTGCGCGACGGATTTGAAATCCTGCAACAGCTGTTCGGGCGGCAGTTCATCCCGATGCTGGTGCCGCCGTGGAACAGGATCAACGGCGCACTTATTGCGGACTTGCCGGAGCTTGGCCTTGAGACCCTGTCCGTTTACGGAGCGGCGAAAGCGCGAAGCCCGATACGCCTGCTGAACACACACGTCGATATCATGAACTGGCACGGCATCCGTGGCGGCAGGCCGCATGATGAGCTGGTAGCTGATGTGGTGACAGAACTGCGGACGCGCTTCGATGATGATGCAGAGCCGATCGGCATCCTCACGCACCATCTCGTGCATGATGAAACCGCCTGGGCCTTCCTCTCGGACCTTCTGACAGAGACGATCACTCATCCCGCCGTCGCCTGGAAATCGGCGGCATCTTTGGTTGATGCCTAGAGTTCTAGAACCTGGTTGTCGCGCGCGGCGAACGAGCTCGGGAACGCGGCCTGCGCCTGCTTTTCCATGGCTTCCAGTTGCACATCGGTGCGCGAGGGCGCGTGGTGGAAGAGCGCGAACTGTTTCGTGCCCGCCATCTTTGCCAGTTCGATGCCGTGCTGCCATGTCGAGTGGCCGAAGCCCTTGAAGCGCTGCATTTCGTCTTCGTTGTAGGTGCAGTCGTAGACAGCCAGATCGACGTCCTTCATCATTTCCAATGCGACGGGATCATGGCTGCCGGGCGTGTGCTCGATATCGTAGACCAGCGCGATGGAGCGGCCCTGGTACTCGACGCGATAGCCGATCGCCCCGCCGGGATGGTTGAGCATGAAGGTCTTGATCCGGATGCCCGGATGCGGCTCCAGGATCTGTCCGGCGTGAAAGTCGCGGAAGCTCATCGTCGCCTGGCAGATGTCGGTCTTAACCGGGAACCACGGCGGGCTGATGAACTGCTCGATCATCTCGCGCGTCGTCATCTTGCCGTCGAGATGGCCGGACCAGATGCGCAAATCGATCGCCGGATAGTAGATGGCCTTGAAGAATGGCAGCCCGATGATGTGGTCATAGTGACAGTGGCTGAAGAAAAGGTCGACGTCGCGGACCTGCTCGTTGAGCATGCAGAGCCCGGCCTCGCGGGCGCCGGAGCCCGCGTCGAAGATCATACGGTGTTCGCCGCAGCGAATCTCGATGCAGGAGGTGTTTCCTCCATAGCGATCGAACTCAGGTCCGGAGACCGGGATACTGCCGCGAACGCCCCAGAACTTTACTTGAAAGAGATCTTTACTCATCGCTTTTTCAAAATGGTCCGACCCCACCGCGCTAACGTGATCATCATTTGAACCTGATGCCAAGCGTGGCATTCCACAAGCCGTCTTGTTTTACGTACCGCATCCACCCTATCAATCCAACCGGTAGAATTTCTTAAGCAACCGGGTTTTGTCGCAGAAAGCAACAGCTTATGGTTCGATTTCCGTAAATTGCGGTGCGCTTTTGGCCAGCTTGCAGTGCCGGATCCCGATTTTCCTGAAAAATATATGGGAATTCGAATACGGGAATGCAAATGGTGGTCGTTCCCACTTAAGTCGAAGGCTTCGGCGGGGACATCGTATCGCATCGACGCCGATGCGGGGCGTTCTTCGGCACCTATCTCTAAAGAGCGGATATGAAATCGGGCGACGCCGTCGCCGGCGCCACCCTATCATGTCGTCCTTTCTCGTATTCACCGGCTTCGTCGGAAGGGAAGCCCTCGGACGAAGCCTGGATCGCTGTTCGCTAAGCGCCCTTCGGCACGAACACCGAAACGCTTTCGCGCTCGACCGTCAGCGGTTCACTGACATCCAGACTGGCGAACGGCTCGTCCGCACCTGTTGCAAGCACGCGGCTCCACTCGTCGATTCCGTTGACCTGAGGCACACTGATCTCGCAGTCCCCCCCGGCATTGAACACCATGAACAGACCGGCGCTCTTGTCGGCGTCAGCGGTGTTGGCGCTGTAGGACATATAGACGCTGAGCAGGCGAAGCTCCGGATCGTTCCAATCCTCTTCCTCCATCTGCTCGCCATCCGGTCTATACCAGGCAATCTCGGTTCGTCCATCCTCGCCGACGGCGCCGGTCAAGAAGCGCTCCTGGCGCAGCTCGGGGTGGTCTTTGCGCAACGCGATCATCTTCTGGCAGAAGCTCAGGAAGGGATCGTCGAGGCCCGACCAGTCGACCCAGCCGATCTCGTTGTCCTGGCAATAGGCGTTGTTGTTGCCGCCTTGGCTGTTGCCGACCTCGTCGCCGGCGACGATCATCGGGACGCCCTGGCTGAGAAGCAGCGTCGCCATCATGTTGCGGCGGCGGCGCGCGCGCGCGTCGCGGATGCCGGCATCGTCGGTCGCGCCCTCGGCGCCCATGTTGTCGGAGTGATTGTCCGAGTGACCGTCGCGATTGTCCTCACCGTTCGCCTCGTTGTGCTTGTCGTTGAACGACACGGTGTCCATCAGCGTAAAGCCGTCATGGGCGGATAGGAGATTGACCGATGACGTTGCGGCGCGGTCGGAATGGTTGAACTGCAGCTGCGAGCCGGTAAGGCGCGACGCGATATCCGGCGCCATGCCGCCGTCGCCCTTCCAGAAGCGCCTGGTATCGTCACGAAATTTGTCGTTCCACTCCCGGAACGGATGCGGAAAGCCGCCAACCTGGTAACCGCCTTCACCGACATCCCAGGGTTCGGCGATCAGCTTCACGCCTGAGAGGATCGGGTCCTGGCGGATCGCGCCGAAGAAGATGCCCTGGCGATCGAAATCGAGATCCTGACGCCCCAGCGTGCTGGCGAGATCGAAGCGGAAGCCATCGACATGCATCACGCCGACCCAGTAGCGCAGGCTGTCGAGCACCATGCGCATGACCATGGGGTGGGCGACATTCAGCGTGTTGCCGGTTCCCGTCGTGTCGTAGGTGTGGCGCGGATCGTCGGGCGAGAGGATGTAGTAGCTCGCATTGTCGAGACCGCGGAAAGAGAGCGTCGGCCCGCGTTCACTGCCCTCGGCCGTGTGGTTGTAGACCACATCCATGATAACCTCGATGCCGGCGGCGTGGAACGCTTTCACCATCGTCTTGAACTCGGTGATCTTGGCTCCCGACAGGTATCGCGGCTGCGGTGCGAAGAAGCCGAGCGTCTGATAGCCCCAGTAATTGGTGAGGCCTTTTTCCAGGAGATACCGGTCGTTTGGAAAATGCTGGATGGGCAGCAGCTCGATCGCCGAAATGCCAAGCTTGGTCAGGTGGTCGATGATCGGCTCGCTGCACATGCCGAGAAACGTGCCGCGCAGTTCATCCGGCACGTCGGGATGGGTCATCGTCATTCCGCGCACATGCGCCTCATAGATGATCGTATCCGTCCAGGTCCGACGGATGGCCTGGTCGCCGTCCCAGTCGAAATCCGGATCCTGCACGATGCCCTTGACCATATAGGGAGCGCTGTCGCGGTCGTCGAAGGAGAGATCGTCATCCTTCGCGCCGATCGTATAGCCGTAAAGCGCGTCATCCCATTTGAGGTCGCCTAGCACCTGCTTCGCATAGGGATCCAGCAGCAGCTTGTTCGGGTTGAACCGATGGCCTGCCTTTGGGTCGTAAGGTCCGTGGGCGCGGTAGCCATAGATCGTGCCCGGGCCTACGCCGGCGATGTAGCCGGACCAGATGTCGCCCTCGCGCTTGGGCAGCGCCATGCGGGCTACCTCCTCCTTGCCATCAGGCGAGAAGAGGCAGAGCTCCATCTGTTCGGCATGAGCCGAAAATACCGCGAAATGCGTTCCCTGGCCGGTATACTCGGCACCGAGTTCGGGCTTGAGGAAGTCGAGTTCTGAAAAAGAAAAGCTCATGGAACGCCCCCGCTTGGTTGTTAGCCTGCAGGGAACGTTGTTGCGCTGCAAAAGTTCCTTGGCTCACAGCGAGGGTGTATCGATTTGCACCACGGCAATCAGGGCATCAGTTGCCCGCCATTGACCTCGATGATCTGGCCCGTGACGTAGCCGGATAGCGTCGGCGATGCGAGAAACAGGTAGGCGCCGACGCAATCCTCGGGCGTGCCGACAAAACCCATCGGGATCGACTTGCGCTGCATCTCCATCTGCTCGTCGTTGGTGTAGCGCTCGTGAAACGGTGTGGCGATCACGCCTGGTGCCACTGCGTTGACGCGAATGCGATCGGGTACGAATTCCTTCGCATGGCCGCGGGTGATGGTGGAGACGAACCCCTTGGCGGCGGCGTAAAGAATGGCGCCGCCACCGCCGCCGTTTCGAGCCGCGATCGATGTGGTGTTGATGATGAAGCCGCCCTGCTTCTTCAGCCATGGATGGGCCGCGCGCGTTGCGGCAAGCACGGAGCGGGCGTTGAGATCCATCACCTTCTCGTAATGCTCGTCGGTATATTCCGACGTCGGCTTGCGGCCGAGCATGCCTCCGGCATTATTCACCAAGCCATCGAGATGGCCGAAGGTCTTGGCGGTCTCTTCGACGACACGCTCGGTCTCGCCCTCTTTGGACACGTCGCCATGGACGAGATGGACGTGGCCGCCCGCCGCCTTGATCTCGTCGGCCAGCGCTTCCGCCTGCTCGCGGCTCGAGTTGTAGTGAATGCCGACCTTCATCTCCTGGGCCGCAAGCGCCCTGGCGAGTGCCGCGCCGATCCCTGTCGAGGCGCCGGTGATCAGAACGGCCTTGCCGGCTAGGTCGGGGATTTTGATTGCCGCAAGCGATTGCGCAAGATGTGCCATGAAAACGATCTCCAGTTTTTGTCGAGAGGCCGGCGCGTGTCCGGTCAAGATGATGTCCCCGCCGGGATTAGATTGGAGATCAGTTGCCGGCGTCAAGTTCCGGGTAGTGACGGAAAATGCCGTCTTCGCTGAAGGCGAGCCGGCGAGGGGAGGCGAGATAGGTGGCGATCCGGGGACGCTCATGCACCGCGGCGTGCAAATCGGCCAAGGCGCCATAGCGGTCTCGATATCCGTTCATCGCATTGGGAAATGCATAGCAGAGACCTTCGATTACCTGGAACAGCGAGAGATCGACATACGAGAGTGCCGAGCCGACGATGTATCTTGAGCCGCTCGGGTTCTGCTGTAGCGCGCGCTCGAAATAGCCGAGGTATTTCGGAATACGTTCATCGATGAATGCGGTGGAACGCGCCTTCGCTTCGGCCTTCTGGTCCTCGTAATAAAGTCCCGTCGAGATCGGATGATGGGTGTCGTGTACCTCGGAGACGAAATCGGTGATCGTCAGCTGAAGCCCGTTCGCGGTGTAGCGTAGCTTTTCCTCGGCAGGCGCGAGGCCGAGCTTCGGGCCGAGATAGAAGAGGATATTGGCGACGTGCGAAATGAGGATGTCGCCGTCCTTCAGAAACGGCGGGGCAAATACGGTCGTCTCAAGCAACCCGTTGTCCAGGATCTCCAGCATCGCATCGGTGCCCATCCCAGGCTGCTCGTGCCTTGCGACATCGACATATTCGGCGCCCGCTTCCTCGAGCGCAAGGCGCACGAACTCTCCACGTCCCTGAATGCCGTTCCAATAGTAGAGTTGGTAAGCCATACACGCCTTCCTGAGGACGGATGGTCGCTGGATCGTCGAGCAGACGCCGCCTTTTCGAATTATCGATAAAAGAATTGCCGACAACTTTTACTTGCGGCCATACCAGCGTGAAACGGCGGCGATCCGCTCAACCGCCGATCGGCGTATCGATATGGCAGCCGGCTTATCTCGGAAGAACAAGGCCACGAGATTATCGACGACGACAACAAGCAGCATGGCGAGCGCCAGATAAGCCGTTGCAGCAAGGACCAGGGTCGGCATTGTATCTCACACCGGAGCGATGAACATGTAGCAACCTGCTACGATGAGGGAAACGAGAATTACGTCGAAGTAGCTGCGGTTCATGACCATTCTCCCAGTTTTGCAGAAGAACCGTCAGGGGGGCACTTTTGTTCCATCGGGAACCGCCGCCGTCGTGCTTTTAAGTAGGTCTAAAACTGCGCTGCGGCTGAAGATCTTTCTGGCATTCATTCATTACGACTGAATTGATGCAGAGATGTGACTGAAACGAAAACAGGGCGCCTTGAAGCGCCCTTTTAAATCAATAATTTGCGGAAATCATGCCGATTTTCGAGCCGTGGATTTCTTCGCCGCGGTTTTGGTTGCCGCCTTCGCAGCGCCATTCAACTTGATCTCGGGAGCCGAGCGCTTCGTTCTGTTCTTTACTTCCTTGCCATCGGACGATGCAGCCGAGCCTTCGAGCGCCGCGCGCTCTTTTGTCGCCTGTTCCCAATGCGCATGATCACGCCCAACGGGGCGGCCTTCCTCTTCCCAAAGCGCATACGCGCGCTTCTGAACCCACTCTCTTTGAGTTTCCGTCATCGCCGATCTCCACTGCAGGATGCCATCGTTCAAACGCGATACTGATTGAAGAGTTCCAGACGAATCACCTTGATTCAAGCAATTTCTGACACACTGCAAAATATATGCGGCATTGCAGCACGATCCTTGAACGGGCGCGCTGCATCTGCCGCAAAAGCGGGCATACTACGCCTCCAGCCGTTGCACTTATACGATCATCGTACCACCTGCGGCATCCGTCGATGGCAGCCGATATGAGCTGCCAAAGGGGCGATTGAACAGTGCCGAATTGCCGCTATATCTTTTTGACATGTTTTATCTCATATCGACCTATTGGCCGCATATCCTGTTTGTTATTTCGTTGCTCATGGGGGCTGCCGCGGCGATCCACGCGACCATGACGAAGGAAGAGGTGCGCGCCGCGATCGGTTGGGTCGGCGTGATCGTCCTGTCTCCCATTGTCGGCGCCGTGCTTTACGCGCTCGCCGGCATCAACCGCATAAGGCGCGCGTCTCTGAGCCTGCGCCGCGATGCGCTAATGCCGCAGGCCGACCTCGATGAACTGGAAACCTTCGACGCCGAAGCCGAGATCGTCATCAGTGGCTTTGGGCGACGGTTCGCCGCCCTGCAAACACTCGGCGACCGCGTAGCCCGCAGCCCGATCTCGACCGGCAACACGATCGACATGCTCGAAACCGGCGATGATTGCTACGCCGCGATGAAGGCGTCGATCGACAGCGCCGAGCGAAGCGTCCTGCTGGAGACCTATATTTTCGACCGTGACCCGATCGGCCTCAGGATCGCCGATGCGCTGATCGATGCGACGAAACGTGGCGTGCAGGTCCGCGTGCTGATCGACGCGGTCGGCGCCCGCTACTCGGTGCCGAGTATTCTCGGCTATCTCGAAGATGGCGGTGTTTCCGTTTCAGTGTTTAACGGCAACGTCATTATCGGGCTGCGCTTGCCCTACGCCAATCTGCGCACACACAGAAAGATCGTGATCGTGGATGGCAGGGTGGCGCTGACCGGTGGCATGAACATCCGGGCCGGTTTCACCCGCGAGTTTGCCGGCGAAGAATTCGCGCGCGACACGCATTTCATGGTCACCGGGCCCGTCGTCGCCGATCTCTTCGATATTGCCGCGGAGGACTGGCGCTTCACGACGGGCGAGGAGCTTGACGGCGACGAGTGGAGGATCGCAGCACCGGAACGCGAGCCCGGCGATCCGGTCTTCATGCGCGTGGTCGCTTCCGGACCCGACAGAAGAGTGGAGACAAACCACAAGATGCTGATGGGCGCGTTTTCGGTCGCCCGCAAGTCGATCAAGATCATGTCGCCCTACTTCCTGCCGGACCGGGAGCTCATCAGTGCACTGGCGACGGCGGCGCGCCGGGGTGTCGAGGTCGACATCGTGGTTCCCGCCGCCAACAATCTCGTTCTCGTCGACCGCGCGATGACCGCGCAGTTCGACCAGATTGTTAGCAACTACTGCCGCATCTGGCGCGCCAGCGGCGCATTCAGCCATTCGAAGCTGCTGTCGATCGATGGGGTGTGGTCTTATGTCGGGTCGTCCAATCTCGATCCGCGCTCGCTGCGGCTGAATTTCGAGATCGATCTCGAAGTTTTGAACGGGGGCTTCGCCAACGAAATCGAGGAGCATATCGACGACGCCATCCGCTCGGCCGCGCCGGTTACACTGCAGGGGTTGCGGTCTGCGCCGTTTCCGGTGCGGCTGCTGAACAAGGTTCTCTGGCTTGGCTCACCCTATCTCTAAGCGATTTTTGCACGCTTCGACATGGCAACTTCGGGCGGAGCGCCTATACTGAAGCCAAGCGAACCATTCGCTAATGGAGCACCGGAAAACAGCGATGCATGCCAGGAACAACAATCTGCCAGCAAGCATTCTTGCTTCCATCCGAAATCATAGGAAGCGCATCGAACTGTCTCCTGTCGGTCCGATGTCACGCCCGGAAGGCACGCTGATTGCGTCCTACAATGTCCATAAGTGCGTGGGCAACGACAGGCGGTTCGATCCGGACCGCACCAGCCGCGTCATCCATGAGATCGACGCCGATGTAATCGCGCTTCAGGAAGCAGACACGCGCTTCGGCGAGCGGACGGGCATTCTCGATCTGCCGCGGCTGGAAAGGGAGAGCGGGTTGGTGCCGGTGCCGATCAGCGGCGTGAACAAGGCGCACGGCTGGCATGGCAACGTAGTGCTGTTCAAGAAGGGTCTCGTCCGCGACGTGCACCAGATCAAGCTTCCAGGGTTGGAACCGCGCGGCGCGCTCGTCGCGGAGCTCGACCTGGAACGCGGCGGCGCGCTGCGGATCATCGCTGCGCATTTCGGCCTCCTTCGGCATTCGAGGGCGCAGCAGGCGAAAATGCTGCTTGAGTTGATGGCTGACAAATCCGACATGCCGACCATCCTGCTTGGCGACCTGAACGAATGGCGGTTGGGTGATCGGTCGTCGCTTCACTCGTTTCAATCGATCTTCGGTCCGCAGCCGCTGGCCGTGCCGAGCTTTCCCGCGCGTTTGCCGGTCCTTGCGCTAGATCGAATCATTGCAAACCGCAAGGGCGTGCTCACCACGGTCGAGGCTCACGATACTCCGTTGTCCCGCGTCGCCTCCGATCACCTGCCGATCAAGGCTTTCGTCAATCTCCAGGACGGCGCCAAATCCGCCTGATACCAAAAGCGCCGCGACCGCGCTGGGTTTACCATAGACGCCTCGCGCATCTTGACACAGCTTTCAGTCGTGAGAGGGTCTGCGCGGATCGGCAGGGGCCGGCACGAAGAGGTCTGTGAATGCGAAGCGCATGCCGTCATGGAGATGTGGTCAACCGGTCGATCGCGACTGCGCTGCGTACCGTCGTAGCCGTTTCCCTGTTTTCGCTCTCTCTTGCTACCACCTCGCTTGCGGCGGACGAACCCGTGCAAACGGAGGCGTCGAAAGCACAAGTCGCGAAGCTTCTGGACAAGATGGGCGAGCATTACGGGAAGGCCAATACGCTTTCCGAGCGCCGCGACGCTTTCGAGCAGCTGATGCAAAAGACGCCGGGGCCATCACGCGTCCAGATCAGACAAGTTGACGCCGGTGGCGTTGATGCCGAAATGATATGGCCGGCGCGTCTTCACTATTCGATCGGCAAGCGCGCCATTCTCTATGTCCACGGCGGTGGCTTTTACAGCGGTTCGCTGGACACGCATCGCGCGTCGGCCGCGTCCTTTGCCAAGGCGGCATCGGCGGATGTGCTGCTGATCGATTATAGGCTGGCGCCTGAATATGCCTATCCCTCGCAGATCGACGACACGTTGACCGCCTACCTCTGGCTACTCGATTCCGGATATGAGAGCGGAAACATCGTCGTGCTCGGCGATTCAGCCGGTGCGAACCTGGCGATCGAGGCCGTGCTCCGGCAGATCAAGCTGCGCGGTCCGCCACCTGCTGCAGTCATCACCATCAGCGCCGTCACCGACCTCGCGGCAACCGGCGTATCAATCAAGACGAACGCCGCCAATGATCCATTCGGCAATGCTTTGCAGATCGAGGCGGCGCGCAAAGCCTATCTCGGGGATCGTTCGCCGTCGGACCCGCGCGTGTCGCCTCTCTATGCCGACATGACAGGCTTTCCGCCGCTGCTGATGCAGGTCGGCTCAAGGGAGATCTCACTCGACGACACTTTGCGCCTCGCCGGCAAGGCCGAGCAAGCCGGTGTCGATGTGACGACGGAGGTGTTGCCAGGAATGGTCCACCAATGGCAGCTGTTCCCTTTCTGGCTCGATGATGCACGCAAGTCCAACCAGCGTGCCGCAGAGTTTGCGCTCCAGCATTTCGCCGACAAGCCGCGTCAATAGTGAGCCGCCCGCGCGTTTATTTTCGCCAGCGTTGCCTATAGCGCCGTTGCCGAAGCCGGCTTGCGGCTTGCGTGGTGCGCGCGCTTCTGTTCGTACATCGCCAGATCGGCTCGTCGAACCATCGCCTCCATCATCTCGCCTTCTTCGCTGGTGGCAAGGCCGACCGATATATCGAGGGGAGCATTCGAATAGAACTGGTTGTTGATCTTCAGCAGTTCCTGAATGGTCTCGAGCATTGCCTGGGCTGCCTGCCGGTCGGCACCGGGCATCAGAACCGCGAATTCGTCGCCGCCGACGCGGGCAGCGTGGTTCGGCATGGAAACGGCGCCATTCAGCACTTCTCCAAGACGGCGCAGCAGCGCGTCGCCCGCATCGTGGCCGCGCTGGTCATTGGCAATTTTCAGGCCGTCGAGGTCGATGATCAGGGCCGATACCGGTCGCAGCGACTTGCGCTGCAAGCGGTTGAGTTCATCCATGTAGAAGGCGCGATTGTGCAACTTCGTCAGCACGTCGTGCTTGCCGAGATACTCGAGATAGGCCTCTGCCTTCTTGCGCGCGGTGATGTCGGTCAGGGCGACCTGGACGCGTGACCAGTCCTTCTCGTGGCCTGGAAAAACGGAGAACTGCAGCAGTACATGCCGCTCCGAACCGTCGAGGGCGTAGTTTATGACCTCGCGCTGGTGAAACAGATTGCCGTTCCAAAGTTCGATCAATTGCTCGCGAAAGGTCTTTTCCATGTCGTCACGGAAGATGTCCGCTATGCGGTGAAGGAGCGTTGTGCGATCCGGCGCGGCGAAGAGGTCCAGCGTCGCCTTGTTGACCTCAATCACGCTGATCTCGCTCATGCATTGCACGACGAATTCCGGGTGAACGTCTGTAAACACACGGAAATCCACGATACCACGATTGCGGACGTCTTCAATCAACGCTTTAACGCGGCTGAAATCCTCGATCCAGAGCGATACCGGAGAATGTTCGAAAATGCCCTCAGCATACAGGCGGTTTTCCTGTTCGGCACGGCGCGCGGTCTCGCGGGTGGTTACGTCCTCGGTGGTGACCAGCACTCGCCCCAGCGTCTTTTCATAGCCAGGCAGAACCGAACCGCGCAGCTGGATATCGAGGCGTCGGCCTGAGATCGTGTAGTTGACGGCGCTGCCGTCGAACTCTAGGCGTCCGTCCCAAAGGGACGCGAGTTCGTTGACATGGCTCTCCAGCATCTCGTCCCGGAATATCGAGGAGAGATTGGCGATCAGATGCTCCGGGCTTTCCGCGTCGAAAAGGTCGAGCGTCTTTTGGTTGACGCGCAATATCCGGATCCGCTGCGAACAGGCCTCCACGCGGCTTACATCCTCTTTCAGGAAGCTCCGGATATCGGTGACACCAGCCTGCCGCCAGCCCTCGAACTGGGCCGCAACCCCGCTGAAATCCTCGACCCACATGGCAATCGGTGCCAGATCAAAAATATCGAGGTCGGAGGCAATGCTTGTCATGGCGGAGGTCTTTCGATGCGATCAGCTTTCAAACCACCGCGCGCGGCGATAGCCCAATTCATCCTTAACGCCAAATTCTAAAGCCGAGCTTGACGAGAATACGGATAATGCGACCGACAGGCGCATTTTCAGGTGGGCTCCGTTCGACGTCTTTGAGCGTCTGCCCTCAGCGTTCGCCCGAAAACGAAAAGAACGGCGACGTGCCGTTACCTTCGTATTGGCTCATTTTATCCGAACCGCTCTAAGCAGACCTGAACAGTTTCCAGCGGGTCGGGCGAAACGCGATGCCGCCTTCGTCCAGGGCGCCTGCCGCTGCTGGCGGGAGTTCAAGCTCGATGGGCGGATGGCCCTGTCCGATGTCGATCTCGACGTGGCGTGTTCCGGCAACACGGCGACTGCTCGTCACCACACCGGAGATGGCCTCGGCGCCACCGCGAATTTCGATGTCGTGCGGACGGAAGTAGAGGCTTGCCTCGCCGTCAGCCTCGCCCTCTGCGCGAATGCCGAGCGAGCGCCCGTCGAACCAGATCTCGCCGTTGGAGAGCTTGACCTTCAGACAGTTCGATTGGCCGACAAAGCCGAAGACGAAGGGAGAATTCGGGTGATCGTAGACATCATCGGGTGTGCCGACCTGCTCGATTGCACCCTGGCTCATGACGACCACGCGGTCCGCGAGTTCCATCGCTTCGTCCTGGTCGTGGGTGACGAAGACGGTCGTATGCCCCGTCCGGTCGTGGATTTCGCGCAGCCACTTGCGCAGATCCTTGCGGACCTGCGCATCGAGCGCGCCGAACGGCTCATCGAGCAAAAGCACGTTCGGCTCCACCGCCATGGCGCGCGCCAGCGCCACGCGCTGCCGCTGGCCACCGGAGAGTTGCGCGGGATAGCGCTTTTCCAGGCCGGGAAGCTGGACGAGGTCCAGCAATTCCAGTGCGCGCCGGCGTATCTCGTCCTTCGGAGGGCGGCGCGAGGAATGACGGACCTTGAGGCCGAAGGCGACGTTGTCGAGCACCGTCATGTGGCGGAACAGCGCGTAGTGCTGGAACACAAAGCCGATATTGCGCTCCTGAACGCTCTTGCGAGACGCATCCTCGTCGCCGAAGTAGATCAGGCCCTCGGTCGGGCTTTCGAGCCCGGCTATCAGACGCAAGAGGGTCGTCTTGCCGGAGCCGGAGGGCCCGAGCAGCGCGATCAGCTCGCCGGAGCGGATATCGAGCGACACGTCATGCAGAGCCGGAAACCGATCGAATTCCTTGCGTAGGTTTTGAACACGAACTTCCATTCTAATTCCTCAGTGCCGCCGGCTCGCGGCGATTTCATCGCTGTATCGCATTTCCAGCAAGGTCTTCAAAACAAGGGTGACGAGTGCGAGCAGCGCCAGCAAGGTGGCGACGGCGAAAGCCCCGGTGAAATTATATTCGTTGTAGAGGATTTCCACCTGCAGCGGCATGGTGTTGGTCTGGCCGCGAATATGGCCGGAGACGACCGATACAGCGCCAAACTCGCCCATCGCGCGGGCGTTGCAGAGAAGTACGCCGTAGAGCAGACCCCATTTGATGTTCGGCAAGGTCACGTGCCAGAAGGTCTGCCAGCCGCTGGCGCCAAGCGAGATTGCGGCCTCTTCGTCGCCAGTCCCCTGTTCCTGCATGAGCGGGATGAGCTCGCGGGCGACGAAAGGGAAGGTCACGAACATTGTCGCCAGGATCAGCCCCGGAACCGCAAACAGGATCTTGATGCTGTGGGCGCTCAGCCATTGCCCGAGATAGGTGTTCGCGCCGAGCAGCAGGACGAAGACCAGACCCGATATAACAGGCGACACCGAAAACGGCAGATCGATCAGCGTTGTCAGGAAGGCCTTGCCCTTGAACTCGAACTTGGCGATCGCCCAGGCAGCGGCCACGCCGAAGACGACGTTCAATGGCACGCTGATGCCCGCGACGATCAGGGTCAGCCGGATAGCCGAAAAGGTCTCGGCGTCCTGCAAAGCCGTGAAAAAGGCAGCCGCCCCCTTTCGGAACGCTTCGACGAACACGGCTGCCAGCGGCAGGATCAGGATCAGTGTCAGGAATGTCAGCGAGGCAACGATCAGCGTCCACCGCGCCCACCGATGCTCGGTGACTACGGATCGGACTTTCGCCGCGGGGGAAGCGTGGGTCTCAAGCGCCATTGCCATACCTCCGTCTGCTCCAGCTCTGGATGAGATTGATCACGAGAAGCATGGCGAAGGACAACACCAGCATGACGGCGGCGATGCCGGTGGCGGCCGCGTAATTATACTCTTCCAGCTTGATGACGATCAGCAGCGGGGCGATCTCCGATTTGAACGGCAGGTTGCCGGCGATGAAGATGACCGATCCGTACTCGCCGACGCCGCGCGCAAAAGCCAGAGCAAAGCCCGTGAGGACAGCCGGTGCGAGGCCAGGCAACAGAACGCGGGTGATCGTCTGCAGGCGGTTTGCACCGAGCGTGGCGGCGGCCTCCTCGACCTCCTTGTCGATCTCCTCCATGACCGGCTGCACCGTGCGCACCACAAACGGCAGGCCGACAAAGACCAGCGCGACGACGATACCGACGGGGGTGAAGGCAATCTTGATGCCAAGCGGCGTCAGGAACTGACCAAGCCAGCCGTTGGGGGCATAAAGCGTCGCCAGCGCGATGCCGGCAACTGCCGTTGGGAGCGCGAAGGGAAGATCGACCATCGCATCAATGATGCGCTTGCCAGGAAAGCGGTAACGCACCAGAACCCAGGCAAGCACGATACCGAAGACGGCATTGACGCAAGCGGCTGCAAAGGCGGTGCCAAAGCTGATCCGCAGCGCATTCACCGTGCGGGCATCAATGGCGATCGACCAGAATTTCTCCCAGCCGAGTTCGCTCGAACGCCATGCGAGGCCCGAGAGGGGGATAAGGATCAAAAGGGTGAGCCAGATCAAGGTAAAGCCGAGCGCCATTCCAAATCCTGGAATGACACTCGGCCGCCTGAACCGCCACCGCGTGGGGCTATGTGCTCTCATGCGATGTATTATTGTGCCGGCTTGTAGATTTGGTCAAACACGCCGCCATCTCCGAAGAATTTCGGCTGCGCTTCCTTCCAGCCGCCGAAGTCGTCGATGGTTGCAAGCGTCAGCTTCGGGAAGCGGGCGATATCAGCCGGATCAGCGGCTTCCGGCTTGATCGGGCGGTAATAGTGCTTGGCCGCGATCTTCTGACCCTCGTCGGAATAGAGATAGTTCAGATAGGCCTCAGCGACCTTGCGGGTACCCTTCTTGTCGACATTGCCATCGACCACAGCGACCGGCGGGTCGGCGCGGATGGAGAAGCTCGGGGTTACGATCTCGAACTGGTCGGGGCCGAGTTCTTCGAGCGAAAGATAGGCTTCGTTTTCCCAGGCGAGAAGCACGTCACCCAGTCCGCGCTGGACGAAGGTGGTCGTTGCGCCGCGTGCGCCGGTATCGAGAACAGGAACGTGCTGAAGGAGGCTCGTCACATAGGCCTGTGCCTTGGCGTCATCTCCGCCGTTTGCCTGCTTGGCCCAAGCCCAGGCAGCCAGGAAGTTCCAGCGCGCGCCGCCCGAGGTCTTCGGGTTCGGCGTGATCACCTGGACGTCATCCTTTACGAGATCGGCCCAGTCCTTGATGCCCTTCGGATTGCCCTTGCGCACCAGGAATACGATGGTGGAGGTGTAAGGCGTCGAGTTGTTGGGGAGCTTGCTCTTCCAGTCGGCGGGGATCTTGCCGGTCTTCTTTGCGATTGCGTCGATGTCGCCTTCGAGAGCGAGCGTGACGACATCGGCATCGAGGCCGTCGATGACCGATCGCGCCTGCGCGCCAGAACCACCATGCGAAGCCTGAATCGCCACCGTCTCGCCGGTATCCTTCTGCCACTTCTGTGCGAAGGCAGCGTTGAAGTCCTTATAGAGTTCCCGTGTCGGATCGTAGGATACGTTGAGAAGCGTCTGGTCGGCAAAAGCTGGTGCGACAGCGCCAATGGCGAAACTGCCTGCCAGAACCGCGGCCGCGAGAAGCCGGGCAATCCGTTGTGCGTGCATGGGAAACCTCCTTCGTTTGTGAGCCAAACTCTACCAACTTGGTCGTATAATGAAACGAAGATTGTTTCTGTTCCATGCCATGGTTTCGGAATGGCGTGCCATTTCGTCTGCCGTTTTGAAATGAATGTACCGTTGATGCGGCGCTACCGGTGCCGACAATTTGGCTCGTGGCGTCAGAGACTGGGCACCCTTCCAGGATGATATACAGGCGGGAGCGGGCATTCCATCACGCGATGAGCAAAAGCCTTTGTGATGGAATTGAAATCTGCCCTGTTCGCCGATTATAGTCCGCCGACGCCGCGCTCGACTCGCGCGCGGGGAGGCAAGGGAAGGAATACGTCATGACCAAAGTCCGCGCACTGGTGCTGGAGCGCCAGCATGAGCTCGCTATCCGCGAAATCGATCTGCCGATGGAAACCGGACCGGGCGAGGTCAAGATCAAGATTCACACTGTCGGCGTCTGCGGATCCGACGTTCACTATTACACACATGGCAAGATCGGACCGTTCGTCGTCAACGAGCCGATGGTTCTCGGACACGAGGCGGCCGGTATCATCGTCGAGATCGGTGCCGGGGTCACGCATCTGAAGGTGGGCGACCGCGTCTGCATGGAGCCGGGCATTCCCGATCCGAATTCGAAGGCAAGCCGGCTCGGCATGTACAACGTCGATCCCGCCGTCAGTTTCTGGGCAACGCCGCCCGTTCACGGCGTGCTCACGCCTGAGGTCATCCATCCCGCCAACTATACGTTCAAGCTACCTGACAATGTGAGCTTCGCAGAAGGCGCGATGGTCGAGCCTTTCGCCGTCGGCATGCAGGCCGCCACCAAGGCGAAGATCGCGCCCGGCGATACCGCCGTCGTTCTCGGCGCCGGCCCGATCGGCACGATGGTCGCCATTGCGGCACTTGCCGGCGGCTGCGCCCGCGCGATCGTTGCCGATCTCGCCCAGCCGAAGCTCGATATCGCCGCCCAGTATCAGGGCGTGATCCCGGTGAATATCCGCGAAACAAACCTCGTCGAAGAGGTCTCGCAGCTGACAGACGGATGGGGCGCCGACGTGATCTTCGAATGCTCCGGTTCGCCGAAGGCCTGGGAGACGATCATGGATCTGGCGCGCCCTGGTGGCGTCATCGTTGCCGTCGGCCTGCCGGTCAATCCGATCGGCTTCGACGTCTCGACCGCTTCGACCAAGGAAATCCGCATCGAAACGGTGTTTCGCTACGCGCATCAGTACGAGCGGTCGATCGCGCTGCTCGGCTCCGGCCGCGTCGATCTGAAGCCTCTGATCTCCGAGACCTTTGGTTTCGAGGATTCGATCAAGGCTTTCGATCGCGCGGTCGAAGCGCGGCCGAGTGACGTGAAGCTGCAGATCGTTATGGAATAGGTGCTTTCCGACTAGGACTGGCTGGCGCCGAGCGTTGTTTTCCGAAAGATTTTTCTGAAAACAAGGACTGCGCCAGCCACGACGGCCGCGGCCCCAAGTCCAATGAATAGATGATGATGCAGCGGCAGACGACCGAGTATCTGTTCGACACCGTGCCCGAAGAGATAGCCGAGCGCCGTAAACAGCTGTCCCCATATGAGGGCCGCAACCGCATTCAGCACCACGAACTTGCCGGTTGCAATACGCGTCGTGCCGATCACGATCGGACTGATGGTCCTCAGACCGACGAGAAAGCGGAACGCCAGGATGAAGCCTGTCGGGTAGCGCTCTAGCAGGGACGTCACCTGCGCCAGCGTCGGCGTCTCCATCAGCCTGCGGACGACACGCCAGCGCGCTGCATAGCGGCCGGCAAAGAACCACATCTGATCGCCGGCGAACGATCCGGCCGATGCCATCAGCGAGGCCGACCAATAGGTGAGCAGCCCTCGATGAGAGATGATGCCGCCGAGAAAAGCCGCGGTTTCTCCCTCGAACGCCGTGCCGAGGAAGATCGCGACAATCCCATAGTGTTCGATCAGATGTTCTATGGACACGATTGTTACCTTGCGCCTTTGGCCTGCGACTGCGACTGCGACTGCGAAAGCTACACGCTCTTCAGGTCGCCGAGCAATGTCGGGATCAGTTCGGACACCGTCGGGTGGATCGGCACTGCCCATTTGAGCTGGGAGTAGGTTGTCCCGGCGTTCATGGCGTCGATGAAACCATGGATCGCCTCGTCACCGTCTATGCCGAGGATCGCAGCGCCCAGGATCTGCTTGGTTTGCGCATCGGCGATCACCTTCATGAAGCCCTTGGTCTCGCCCCGCTCCTTGGCGCGGCCGACTTGCGCCATCGGCCGGGTCGAGATCATGATCTCGCGGCCCGATGCGCGCGCCTGCTTTTCCGACATGCCGACGCGGCCGAGCGGTGGGTCGATATACAGCGCATAGGCAAGGATGCGGTCGCTGAGCTTGCGATCTTCGCCATCGAGCAGGTTTGCCGCCGCGATCTCGAAGTCGTTGTAGGACGTGTGTGTGAAGGCGCCATGGCCATTGCAGTCGCCCAATGCCCAGATGCCTTCGACATTGGTCGCCAACTTGTCGTCAACGGTGATGTAGCCCCGCTTGTCGGTGGCGACACCGGCACGATCGAGACCCAGATCATCAGTGTTCGGCACACGTCCTGTTGCGATCAGGACATGGCTCGCCGTGATCGCGTCGATACCATCGGCGACAGCGATTTCAATCCCACCCGCTCCGTTCTTGAACGCGATCCGGTCCGCACCGGTGTGGACGGCAATACCTTCGGCGCGCAGAATGCCCGCGATCGCGTCCGAGATATCGTCATCCTCACGCGAGGCGAGCTTGGGGCCACGCTCGATGACCGTTACCTCAGCGCCGAAGCGGCGATGCATCTGGGCGAACTCAAGGCCGATATAGCTTCCGCCGATGACCACCAGATGCCGGGGCAGCGTGTCCATCGCGATGATCGACGTGCTGGTCAGATAGTCGATGTCGCCGAGACCGGGTATGTCGGGAATGGCCGGTCTTGCGCCGACATTGAGATATATCCGCGGTGCGGTCAGCAACTCGCCATTGACGCTGATCGTCCGCTCGTTTTCGAAGCGCGCATGGCCGTAGATCACGGTTATGCCGTCCATACCCGAAAACCATGCGATCAGACCATTGCGGGCTTCCATCGTCACCGTGGCAGCCCGCTTCCGCACGATTGCCATGTCGATCCCGATCTCGCCCGGGATCGACACGCCGTAGCCGCCGGCATTGCGCGCTACATGAGCGGCGCGAGCGCTGGCGACGAGCGTCTTCGTCGGCATGCAACCAGCGTTGACGCAGGTACCGCCAAGAAACTTGCGCTCGATCAGCGCGACACTCATTCCCTTCTGCGCCATACGGGCGGCGAGGAAGGGGCCGGATTGGCCGGCGCCGACAACGATCGCGTCGAAATCGCGCATCAGACCAAAGCCACGATCAGGATCGCGCCGACAATGGCAACCGCGTCCTCAAGAAGGGCGGCCGGCGGATCTTTTTGAAACATGATCGCAAGCTTGCCGCGCGCCGCAGCTCCGCCAAGCGTGCCCGCGGCCGCGCCGAGAATGCCGGCGATGAGCCCTGGTATCAGCGAGCCGCCGGCAGCGCCGATCGTGGCGCCCGACAGCGCGCCCATGATCAGCCGTGCACCAAATTGCATCGGCACTTTTCGAGAGGGCGTGGAAGGCAGCTGGTCCGTCACCAGTTCGACGAGCGCCAGTAGCGTGAAAATCCACGGGGTCCAGCGGTAACCCATGAACGCCAACGGTGTTTGAGACACATCGAACCAGCCGAGCGCCGCTCCCCAGGCGACCGCCGCGGGCGCCGTCAGCGCGCGCAACCCGGCGACGACGCCGATCAGAAATGCGAGAAACAGAAGCATGCGCAATCCCCCATCGCAACGCAGGCTAACCCCGCGACGAGGAAAGCTTGCATATTGTCGGGTCTGTTGCAATTTGGCGGCGCAGCATTTCGATCAGTTCGAAAACGCCGCGATCCCTGTTATCGCGCGGCCGAGGATCAGGGCGTGAATATCGTGCGTTCCCTCGTAGGTATTCACCACCTCGAGATTGACCAGGTGCCGGGCGACGCCGAACTCATCGGAAATGCCGTTGCCGCCAAGCATGTCGCGGGCCATTCGGGCGATATCGAGAGCCTTGCCACAGGAGTTGCGCTTGAGAATCGAGGTGAGCTCGACCGGTGGGTGGCCGTCCTCCTTCATGCGGCCGAGGCGCAGGCAGCCCTGCAGCCCAAGCGTGATTTCGGTCGCCATATCGGCGAGCTTCTTCTGGATCAACTGATTGGCGGCGAGCGGCCGGTCGAACTGCTTTCGGTCGAGCGTATATTGCCGCGCCCGCGCATAGCAATCTTCGGCGGCGCCGAGTGCGCCCCATGCGATCCCGAAACGGGCCGAGTTGAGGCAGGTGAACGGACCCTTGAGGCCTGAAACGTTAGGCAGCAGGTTTTCTTCCGGCACGAAGACGCCGTCCATCACCACTTCGCCGGTGATCGAGGCGCGCAGGCCGATCTTGCCGTGAATAGCGGGCGCCGTCAGGCCCTTCCAGCCCTTTTCAAGGATGAAGCCGCGAATGACACCATCCTCCGTCTTAGCCCAGACAACGAAGACATCGGCGATCGGCGCATTGGAGATCCACGTCTTCGCGCCGGAAAGGCTGTAGCCACCATCGACCTTCCTTGCACGCGTCGCCATCGATCCCGGATCGGAGCCATGATTGGGCTCGGTAAGGCCGAAGCAGCCGATCCATTCGCCGGTGGCCAGTTTCGGCAGATATTTCTGCTTCTGCGCCTCCGACCCGAAAGCATTGATCGGCACCATGACCAGCGAGGACTGGACGCTCATCATCGACCGGTAGCCGCTATCGACGCGCTCCACCTCGCGGGCGATCAGCCCATAGGCGACGTATCCGAGGCCCGCGCCGCCGTATTCGGGCGATATCGTCGGGCCGAGGAGGCCAAGTTCGCCCATTTCACGAAAGATGCTTGGGTCGGTCTTCTCATGGCGAAAGGCTTCAAGCACACGCGGCGCAAGCTTTCCTTGAGCATAGGCATGCGCGGTGTCGAGCACCATGCGCTCCTCGTCCGTCAGCTGCTCGACGAGCCGGAACGGATCGGACCAGTCAAAACTCTCGCGGGTGTGCTGCATGGTTCATCCTCCTCGATCCATCGGCATTTAACGGACGCTATTGGGATACTGCCGAGGCGGAGGAGCGTCAACACGCGCCGCCGTCTCTGTCGCTCTCGACTGCGAGCGATCATGACATAGCTATTCTCTCAAGGACCCCGAATCGGAACGGGTCGACGATGGGAGCAAGACATGGCAAAAATCGCGTTTATCGGCCTCGGCAATATGGGTGGGCCGATGGCGGCAAATCTGGTCAAGGCGGGCCACGCGGTCGTTGGCTTTGACCTCGTCGCAGCGTTGCTTGAGGCCGCGAAGGTGAACGGCGTGCAGCCGGCAAGCGATATCTCTCAGGCCGTAAGCGATGCGGGCGTTGTCGTGACTATGCTGCCTCAAGGTCGACATGTTCTGACGGCGTGGACGGATATTCTTGGCGCTATTCCCTCGGGAACGCTTGTCATCGACTGCTCCACGATCGACGTCGACAGCGCGCGCAGGGCACATAATATGGCAAAGGCCGCCGATTGCCCGTCGCTCGATGCACCGGTCTCCGGCGGAACGAGCGGGGCGGCTGCCGGTACGCTGACCTTCATGGCAGGCGGAACGCCGGAGAGCTTTGCCAGGGCAAAGCTCATACTTGAGGCGATGGGACGGAAGATCGTTCATTGCGGCGAGGCAGGCGCGGGGCAGGCGGCGAAAATCTGCAACAACATGATCCTCGGCATATCGATGATCGGCGTCTGCGAAGCCTTCGCGCTGGGCGAAAAGCTCGGCCTCTCGCACCAGGCGCTGTTCGATGTCGCCTCGACGTCATCCGGCCAATGCTGGTCGATCAATACATATTGCCCGGTTCCCGGCCCAGTGCCGACGTCACCCGCCAACAACGATTACAAGCCGGGATTTGCGGCCGCATTGATG
The DNA here is from genome assembly GCA_900472605.1 of Hyphomicrobiales bacterium. Classification (GTDB taxonomy): domain Bacteria; phylum Pseudomonadota; class Alphaproteobacteria; order Rhizobiales; family Rhizobiaceae; genus Rhizobium. Next base: position 109,759 of record UCJD01000032.1, read on the forward strand.
CTCAAGGACCTCCGCCTGTCTCAAGAGGCGGCCCTTGCAACAGGTGCCTCGACGCCGCTGGGCGCAGAAGCCGCGCAGCTCTTTGCGCTTTTCGAAAAACAGGGCAACGGCGGCCGCGATTTCTCGGCAATCATCGAGATGCTGCGCGGCTGACGACTTCCTACGGCAAGCGAAGGTTCGTGCCGCCAACCCAAGCGGTTGCGATGTTGGGCTTCGAGGCGGTGTTGATGATCTTTTGCAGGATCTGCTCTCCGCTATCGAACTCGTCGAATAGGCGCACCGAGCCCTTCGGCGCCTTGGTGTCGATAACGATCGCATCGAAGAGATAGCCGGGCTTGAACTGGCCGATCGGCAGATCGAGCGCCACGCCACCGCCTGCTGTCGCAATGTAGAAGGCATCGCGAAAATCGACCTGGGCCGGCCCGTAGCTGGCGCGCGCCTCAGCATCACGATTGGGATCGACGCCGCTCTCCAAGGCGCGCGACATCAGGATCGCGCCGCGACAGTTATCGAGCATGGAGGCGCTCGGTCCGCCGGAGATATCCGTGCCGAGACCGACATGTATGCCCTTGTCGAGCGCAGCCTTGAGCGGGAAGACGGCGTTGGCGAAGTAGACGTTGGAGAGCGGGCAATGGGCCACGGCTGCTTCGCGTTCCCGCACCTTGTCCATGTCGTCATCCGTCAGGAAGTTGGCATGCGCCAGAACCGTCCGGCGGCCGAGAAGGCCGAAGCGATCGAGCGCATTGGTATCGGTCACGCCATAGCGCGAAAGCACGTAACCATGCGCCCAGTCGCTTTCCGAGCAGTGGGTCTGCACATGGCAACCGCACTCCTTGGCCAGCGCACCCAGGCCCTCAAGCGTGGCATCGGTGCAGGACGGGACGAAGCGAGGCGTGATGACGGGAAGCACCCGCTTCTCGTTATTTTCGGGGTGGCTATTGATGTAGTCGATCAGCGACCGCGTGCCTTCGACAGCCTCATCCGGCGAGGCGTCGCGGTAATAGTCCGGGCACTCGTCGGGATTGTCCATCGCCACCTTGCCGATCAGCGCGCGTTGGCCCTTTTCCAGACATATGTCCGCGAGGGAGCGAGTCGCGTCCTGGTGCACGGTGGCAAAATAGACCGCCGTGGTCGTGCCATTGGCAAGCAGATCGTCGACGAGCAGGCCGTAGCTGCGTCTTACGAAGGCGAGGTCCTCGTAGCGGGCTTCCAACGGGAAGGTGTATTTCTGCAGCCATACTTCAAGCGGCACATCGAGCGCGCTGCCAAGCTGGGGATATTGCGGCGCATGAACGTGAAGATCGACGAAACCCGGCAACAGATACGAGCCAACCGGCAGCGTGATCAGTTCTCCACTTTCCTCGCGCGCCTCGCGAATGGTGCGGTAGTTCGGATCGCTAGGGCGATGCAGGGCAGTGATCGTGCCGTCCGCGCCGATGTCGATCAGCACCTCGTCCAGTATATCGATCCTTCCGCGTTCCGGGGCGTGAAATCCGGAGGCGCAGAGCGTTTTATTACGCAAGTCCAATGCTTTATTCCCAATTCGATAGCTGCGTCATTATCCGCGCACATATGCGCCAATTCAAATCTATAGCGAATATCAAGCGGGTCCACCGCAGGAGCTGTGCATTTTCAGGGTGGCTGCCTTGCATTCGAGGGACGTTCGCTTGTGCAGTACGGCCGCCTTGCTTAACCCGCGCGACCGTGTCGGCCAGCATGCTGAAGTAGCCACGTCCTGACCTTGGCGACGGGTTGCGCGCGCCTCGGTTTGCCATGCGAGACAACGTAGAAGTCAGAATGCGCGCGCATGGTTTCCTTGAAAGCCGGCACGAGACGGCCAGCGGCGATATCTTCATTGACGAAGACACCGCTTGCCAATGCGATACCCTGGCCGGCGAGAGCGGCCTCGATTGCGTGGGACGTCTGGTTGAACCGGACCCCTTTCGGGGTCGCGACGTGTCTCGTCCCAGCGATCGCGGCGATGAACTCGGGCCATTGGTTGTGCGTGTCGTGAAGCAGCACGAAGCGCGAGAGATCGGTGGGGTCGAGGCGACCGGCTGCTGGCATCAGCGTGGGGCTGCACACCGCGACAAGCTCCTGCTCGAAAAGCAGGTCCGCCTCAAGCGACGCCGGAAACGGCGGCCGCGCCAGCCGGACTGCGATATCCACATCATCCGACTGGAAATTCGCGACGCGTTCGCTGGCGAGAATGCGCATATCGAGATCCGGGTGCGCGGCCAGGAAATCCGGCAGTCGCGGGATCAGCCATTTCGATGCGAAAGTCGGCGTGACGCTGATCGTCAGCCGCTGGGGCTCCGGTCTCAATGTCGCGGTGGCATCGGAGATCAGCTCGAAGGCACGGCGTATGCTTTCAGCGTAACCGCGTCCGGCTTCGGTCAATGCAAGCCGGCGCGGCAGGCGCTCGAACAAGGCGAGGTTCAATTCCTTCTCCAGGCCACGCACCTGCTGCGCGACAGCTGCCTGGGTGACCCCCAGTTCCTCGGCCGCGGCGCGAAAGTTGAGGTGGCGGGCGGCTGCGTCGAAGGCGCGTAAGCCGTTCAGCGGCGGGAGGCGGAAAAGTGGGTCGTTCATTCGATAGATTTTCTACTGAGTGATGCCAATCGAATTGGCTCGAAGCGATGTCATCCTGATGGTATCATTCGGCATCAAAGCTGGAAACATGCGCGATACGCAAGCACAACGACGAAAGGGTGGATGTCATGACAGTAGAAAAAGTGGCGCTGGTGACGGCAGGCGGAAGCGGCATGGGCGCGGATGCCGCCAAGCGCCTGGCGGCCGATGGCTTCAAGCTTGCCATCCTCTCTTCCTCAGGGAAGGGCGAGGCTCTGGCCAAGGAATTGGGCGGTGTCGGCGTCACGGGGTCGAACCAGTCGAACGACGATATCAAACGCCTTGTCGATCTCGCTATGCAGGCCTGGGGTCGCATCGATGTGCTTGTCAACAGCGCCGGGCACGGCCCGCGCGCGCCGATCCTCGATATCACCGACGAGGACTGGCACAAGGGCATGGACGTCTACCTGATGAACGTCATCCGCCCGACCCGGATCGTGACGCCGATCATGCAGGCACAGAAGGCTGGAGCGATCGTCAATATCTCTACCGCCTGGGCTTTCGAGCCGTCCTCGATGTTCCCGACTTCGGCGGTCTTCCGCGCCGGTCTTGCCTCCTTCACCAAGATCTTCGCCGACACCTATGCGGTAGACAACATCCGCATGAACAACGTTCTGCCAGGCTGGATCGACAGCCTGCCGGCAACCGAGGAGCGCCGCGAATCGGTGCCGATGAAGCGCTACGGCAAGAGCGACGAGATCGCGGCGACCGTCGCGTTTCTGGCATCGGAGGGTGCGGGATATATCACCGGGCAGAACATCAAGGTGGATGGCGGGCTCGGCCGGTCGGTTTGACCGCAACAGCCGATATCACGAAATCAAGCGGCCTTTTTCGCGGCCGCTTGATAAAGGTCAGATCGCAGACCGGTGATAGACGTAACCTATCGAAATATTTTTCTTTATCTATTTCATTTATCGCCACCCCCTGTTTATGTTGCGGCGCGAAAGCGGGTTTTCGCTTCGCAGCAATTTCACAGGAGCCTTCATGTCCCTTATCAATACATCCATTAAACCCTTCAAGGCACAGGCCTACAAGCAGGGCAAATTCATTGACGTGACCGATACCGATACCAAGGGCAAGTGGGCGGTATTCTTCTTTTATCCTGCTGACTTTACCTTCGTTTGCCCGACTGAGCTCGGCGATGTCGCCGACCACTACGCCGAACTGCAGCGCATGGACGTCGAGGTCTACTCGGTTTCCACCGACACGCACTTCACGCACAAGGCCTGGCACGACAGCTCCGAGACGATCGGCAAGATTCAGTATACGATGATCGGCGACCCGACGGGCACGATCAGCCGCAACTTCGAGGTCATGCGCGAAGCCGAAGGTCTTGCCGACCGCGGCACCTTCGTCGTCGATCCGGATGGCGTCATCCAGGCGATGGAAGTGACCGCCGAAGGCGTTGGCCGTAACGCAGCCGACCTGCTGCGTCGCATCAAGGCAGCGCAGTATGTCCGCGCGCATCCGGGTGAAGTTTGCCCGGCCAAGTGGGAAGAGGGCGAAAAGACGCTCGCTCCGTCGCTGCACCTCGTCGGCAAGATCTGACGTTCAAATGCCAAGTCACCCTCCGGTCCAGACTGGAGGGTGGCAGCCAATGCCATATTCAGCGCCCTAACCGTGGCGCGGCCATACATTTTTTAGCGGAGTGTCCCATGCTCGACGAGAATCTGAAGTCCCAATTGAAGGGCTATCTGGAACGGGTCGTTCGCCCGATCGCGATCACAGCTTCGGTCAATGAAAGCGCCAAGTCGAAAGAGATGTCGGAGCTTCTCGCCGAACTGGTCGCGCTTTCCGACAAGATCTCTGTCGTGGAAACGCGCGGTGACGGCGAACGTGCGCCTTCGTTCGCACTGACGAGCCCTGGCCACGATATCAACCTACGCTTCGCCGGCATTCCGATGGGCCACGAGTTTACCTCGCTTGTGCTCGCTCTCTTGCAGGTCGGCGGCCATCCGCCGCGCACGGAGCAGGCGATCATCGATCAGATCAAGGATCTCGACGGCGACTTCGTGTTCGAGACCTATTTCTCGCTCACCTGCCAGAATTGCCCCGATGTCGTGCAGGCGCTGAACCTGATGGCCGTTTTGAACCCGCGCGTGAAGCATGTGGCGATCGATGGCGGCGTGTTTCCGGCCGAAGTCCAAAGCCGGCAGGTCATGTCGGTGCCGACGGTCTATCTCAACGGCCAGCTGTTCGGCCAAGGTCGCATGGAAGTCGAGGAGATCGTCTCCAAGCTCGACACAAACTCCGCAGCACGTGCTGCGGAAAAGCTGAACGGTCGCGAAGCGTATGACGTTCTGGTCATCGGTGGCGGGCCGGCAGGTGCGGCCGCGGCAATCTACGCCGCGCGCAAGGGCATCCGCACCGGCGTTGCCGCCGAACGCTTCGGCGGACAGGTTCTCGACACAATGGCGATCGAGAATTTCATCTCCGTGCCGCACACCGAGGGACCGCAGTTCGCGGCCTCGCTGGAAGCCCATGTCAAAGAATACGACGTCGACGTGATGAACCTCCAGCGCGCTGAAAAGCTCGTTCCAGGCAAGGACATGATCGCGGTCGAACTCGCGAACGGCGCCACGCTGCGCTCGAAGACGGTTATCCTGTCGACCGGCGCGCGCTGGCGGCAGATGGGGGTTCCCGGCGAGGACCAGTATCGCAACAAGGGCGTTGCCTATTGCCCGCATTGCGACGGCCCGCTGTTCAAGGGCAAGCGCGTCGCCGTCATCGGCGGTGGAAACTCCGGCGTCGAAGCGGCGATCGATCTTGCCAACATCGTCAGCCACGTGACGCTGATCGAGTTCGACAACAAACTGCGGGCGGATGACGTGCTGCAGCGCAAGCTGCGCAGCCTTCCGAATGTCGATATCCTGCTCTCCGCCAAAACGACGGAAGTGCTGGGCGATGGCCAGAAGGTGACCGGGCTCGTCTACGAGAACCGCGTTGCCGGTCAACGCCACACACTTGGTCTGGAGGGTATCTTCGTCCAGATCGGCCTGCTTCCGAACACCGAATGGCTGAAGGGCGCCGTTGAACTGTCGCCACGCGGCGAGATCATCGTCGATCATCACGGTCAGACCTCCGTTCCCGGTGTCTTCGCCGCAGGCGATTGCACCACCGTACCTTACAAGCAGATCGTGATTGCACTCGGCGAGGGCGCGAAGGCATCGCTTGCGGCCTTCGATCATCTGATCCGCACGTCAAGCCCGGACGAGGACGCGGTCAAGGCGGCGTGAGGCCGGCTATCGCGGTTCTGGAATGACGCTTCGCGAGCTGGAATATCTGATTGCCTTGGCGGATCACCGGCATTTTGGCCGGGCCGCCGAGGCGTGTCTGGTCAGCCAGCCGACGTTGTCTATGCAAATCAGGAAACTTGAGGAGACCCTTGGCGCTCCCCTGATCGAACGTACGCCGCGCACGGTCATGCTGACGCCGTTCGGCGCGGATGCCGTCGAACGGGCAAGGCGTATCATGCGGGAGGTCGCCGAGATCAGATCCTCGGCGCTCCGCAGCCTCAACCCTGAGGTAGGGACCCTGCGTCTCGGAATATTCCCGACGCTCGCACCCTATTTTCTCCCACACGCGGTACCACGCATACACAGGCAGTTCCCTCGACTGGAGACTTTGCTGATCGAGGAGAAGAGCGATGCACTCCTGGCGCGCCTCAGAAGCGGCAATCTCGATGCCGCGATCCTCGCTCTTCCCGTTAGCGACGATCACCTGAAGGCCGAGTTTCTCTTCGAGGAAGATTTCCTGCTCGCCGTTCCCGGAACGCATCCGCTGGCAAGGCGGCAGTCCCTGGTACTCCAGGATCTTGATCGCTACGACCTCATGCTCCTGGAGGAAGGGCATTGCCTGCGCGACCAGGCGCTGGATGTGTGTCGCTTGTCGGGCGCGAGCGAACGCACCTCGTTTCGCGCCACCAGCCTGGAGACATTGCGCCAGATGGTTGGCGCCAATGTCGGGATCACGCTTCTGCCTGAACTTGCCGCGCTGCATCCGGCGTCAGGCGATATCAGGCTACTGCGTTTCGATGGTATATCTCCGAACCGGCGGATTGGCATCTGCTGGCGGACGGGTTCGGCAATGGGCGCATTTCTGGAGAGTATCGCCAACCTCCTGCGCGAGGTTGCCCAGGAGTTGCTCGCCGACATCAGGCAGCCGCCGGCGGCCTAAAACGACGTTACTTCCATTCCCAAAGGAGCGTGTTCGAGAACGGCCTTGAGCGGATCAGGAGGTCGGGTTGCGTGAGCTTGGTCTCGAAGGTCGCAGCATCAGCGTCACCATTCAGTCCGACGAAAAGCATCTTCATCGAAGCACCGCGCGATTGGCCCTTCTTTCGGTAGGCGAACTGGACCGCGCAGGTGGGGTATTCCCATCCCACGGTAAGCGCTTCCGCGAACGCTTCCTCGCCGAGCCCGTTCGCCCGACCCGTCGACCCCAGGAACTGGCCGAGGCCGAAGAACCCAGAAAAGACCCGGTATGCCGTCTCCTGCGACATCTGCGTGCCTTGGCCGCTTGCCGTGTCGCGACGATAGAACAGGCTGTCCACCTGCCCCTGCTTGCGGCCCATGGCGTAGCTGATGAGGTTCTTCTGGGCGAGCAGCTCCATCGTCAGATCGTAGGTCTGGTAGGCGCTGGGGTCTGTGTGCAGATCGTCGATACGTGCCTTCAGATCAACAACGTAATCACGATAAAATGCGGCGCTCATCGGCGTTTCCTCATGCTTCTCGAGGCGTGGTAGCAGAAAACGCGCAAATTCCAAGGGGGCTAGCGACTTGCGCAGCCAAGGCCGTGTGGCGCAAATTTGCGACAGAAGCTGCGCGCCACGCGCATAACGCATAGCTGTTCTGCAGAATTGTGCCTATGATTTGAGCGTGCTTGCTGTATAAACAAATCATCGAAGCGATGCACCTCCTCCCGCAGAGCTTCGAGTTGCAGGTGGCCTTATCCTCCTCCCAAGGGCGCCTGTGGGAATGACAGCACTCCTCCTCCCAGCTGTCATTCGGTTATTTTCGAAAAGCCTGCCGCACCTCCTCCCGCGGCAGGCTTTTTCGATTCTGGCCCACGCGTTCTTCAGGTTTCAGTTTTCCGGATCAGACGGCAGCGTCAGCGCGCAAACCATCCGGCTTGCGCGCCTTTCGTTCCGGTGCGTCAGCTGATGCCACCGAGGCAGACGTATTTGATCTCGGTGAACTCCTCGATGCCGTATCGAGATCCCTCGCGGCCGAGACCAGAGAGCTTGACGCCGCCGAATGGGGCTTCCGCTGTCGAGATCAGACCCGTATTGACGCCGACCATCCCGTATTCCAGCGCCTCGGCGACACGAAACACGCGCGCGAGGTCCTTTGCGTAGAAATACGAGGCGAGACCGAATTCGGTATCGTTGGCCTGTTCGATCACATCCACCTCGTCCTTGAAGCGGAAGAGGGGCGCAAGGGGGCCGAACGTCTCCTCACGCGCGACCGCCATGTCCTTGGTGACGTTGGCGAGAACGGTGGCCTCGTAAAAGGTGCCGCCCAGCGCGTGCGGCTTGCCGCCCTGGATGATGTTGGCGCCTTTGGCCAACGCGTCGGCGACATGCTCCTCAACCTTGTCGAGTGCCGGCTTGTCGATCAAGGGTCCAAGGATCACGCCCTCGTCGAAACCATTGCCGGTCTTCAATTTGCCGACAGCATCCGCGAGCTTCTTCGAGAAGGCGTCGTAGACGCCATCCTGCACGTAGAGCCTGTTGGCGCAAACGCAGGTCTGGCCATTGTTGCGGAACTTGGCAATCAGGGCGCCCTCGACGGCGGCGTCGAGATCAGCGTCGTCGAAGACGATGAAAGGCGCATTGCCGCCGAGCTCCAGCCCGAGTTTCTTGATCGTTGGCGCGCTCTGCTTGTAGAGTTCGGCGCCGATTTCGGTCGATCCGGTAAAGGTGAGCTTGCGCACGGTCGGGTTCGAGGTCATCTCCGCGCCGATCGCGGCTGCGGAGCCTGTCAGCACGGAGAAAAGCCCAGCCGGCAGGCCGGCGCGTTCGGCGAGCACGGCGATGGCGATCGCCGAAAACGGCGTCTGCGATGCGGGCTTCAGCACCATGGCGCAGCCTGCGGCCAGCGCCGGGCCGGCCTTGCGGGTGATCATCGCATTGGGGAAATTCCACGGCGTGATTGCAGCCACCACGCCGATCGGCTGTTTCATCACCATGATGCGCTTGTCGGGCTGGTGACCCGGTATCAGATCGCCGTAGATGCGCCGCGCCTCCTCGGCGAACCATTCGATGAAGCTTGCGCCGTAGACGATCTCACCGGTGGCTTCGGCAAGCGGTTTGCCTTGCTCGAGCGTCAGGATACGCCCGAGGTCGTCCTTGTTTTCGATCATCAGGTCGAACCATTTGCGCAGGATGCCGGCGCGCTCCTTGGCGGTGCGGGCCGCCCAGCCTTTCTGCGCGACACGCGCGGCCTCGATCGCTGCCTTCGTCTCGGTGCCGCCGAGCTTGGGCACACGCCCGATGATCTCTCCGGTCGCCGGATTATTCACCTCGATCGCATTGGCGGGGTCTGCATCGATCCATTTTCCGCCAACGAGAGCGGCCTGGCGAAAAAGGGAAGGGTCTTTCAGCTGCATCGCATTCATCCTGTTTGACAAGTTGCCGGCATTGCCGCCGGTACTGATCGGGTCAGCGTCTCTCTGGAGCAGAGGGTAAACTGGTGTCCCGTCCGGCAACGTCAAACTGGCCGAATTGCTGTGGAGTTGCAACGGGAGGCAACGGCGGCATTTCTCAATGCCGAAATCGGCGCGACCACGGGTCGCGCCGATAATCCGCGAGGCTCAGGATTTCTTTGCAGGACGCCCGTGCAAAGGCTCGGCGCGGTGCCAGTTCTCCAGGATGCGGCCGTCGGTATGCGTCTGCTTTGCCCAGCGGATACCGTTGGAGATGACCTTGTGAATGGTCTTGTCGTGGTAGATCGGGTAGCTCTCGTGACCGGGGCTGAAGAAGAAGATGCGTCCCCGGCCGCGCTGGAAGGTGCAGCCGCTGCGAAACACCTCGCCACCGGAATACCACGAAATGAACACCAGTTCGTCCGGCTGGGGAATATCGAAGGGCTCGCCGTACATCTCGGACGCATTCACCTCGAAATAGGGCGGCAATCCCTCCGCGATCGGGTGTGAGGGGTTGATCACCCAGACGCGCTCGAGGTCGCCTTCCTGCGTTTCGCGCCAGGAGAGGTTGGCGTTCGTGCCCATCAGGCGTCGGAAGAGCTTGGAGTGGTGTCCGGAGTGCAGGACGAGCAGCCCCATCCCCTTCAGCACGCGCTGCTGGACACGGTCTATCAGCCCGTCGCTGACATCTTCATGCGCCATATGGCCCCACCAGAGTAGAACGTCGGTGTCGTTGAGCACTGAATCTGGCAGGCCCTCGTCGGGATCATCCAGCGTGCCGCGACGGATTTCGAAATCAGGATGCGCAATGCCTGCTGCAATCGCACCGTCAATGCGATCGGGATAAATCTCCTGAACCTCCTTGTGCAGCTGCTCGTGGCGTCCCTCGTTCCAGATGGTGACCTTGATTGTCATGATGTCCTCGATGTTATCAACGTGATTAGGATGCTTGAGCCGAGCGGATGACGCGCCCGGTGGTGTCGAACAGATGGCAGGCGGCGCCATCGGCTGTCAGCGAGACGCGGTCTCCCGGCCGCACCGCGATATCGCCCTCGGCGCGTACGACGATCGGTTGTTCCTGCGAGCCAACGGTCATGTAGGTCTCGACGCCGAGGCGCTCGACGATGACGACGTCTGCGGTAAAGTTTCCCTGACCTTCTGGTGCAATCTTGAAGTGCTCGGGCCGGATGCCGAGCGTTGCCGCGCCCAGGGGCACGCTTGCGGCATCATCGGGCAGGTCGAGCGTCAATCCGATCGGGCTTTGCACGCGCAACGCGCCGGCATGCGGCTTGCTGATCGTCACGGGAACAGTGTTCATGCGCGGAGAGCCAATGAAGGTGGCGACGAACTCGTTGTCGGGCTTGTGATAGAGGTCCATCGGTGCGCCCTGTTGAGCGACCAGCCCCTTGTTCAAGACAACGATGCGGTCCGCCATGGTCATCGCTTCGACCTGATCGTGCGTCACATAGACGACGGTCGCCTTCAATTCGCGGTGCAGGCGCTGCAGTTCGGCGCGCATCTGCACACGCAGTGCGGAGTCAAGGTTGGATAGCGGCTCGTCGAACAGGATCAGCGACGGCTTCTTGATGATGGCACGGCCGATCGCAACACGTTGCCTTTGCCCGCCGGACAATGCGGCGGGGCGGCGATCGAGGTAATCGGTCAGCTGCAGGATTTCGGCGACGCCTTCCACCTGCTTGCGGATTTCCGCTTCGGGCACTTTCTTCAGGCTGAGCGAGAAGCCGATGTTCTGCGCCACCGTCATATGCGGATAGAGCGCGTAGGATTGAAACACCATGGCGATGCCGCGCTTGTCCGGCGGCACGTCATTGATGCGCTTTCCATTCAAGATGAGGTCGCCGTCGTCGATGCCTTCAAGCCCTGCGATCATTCGCAGAAGGGTCGACTTGCCACAGCCGGACGGACCGACGAACACGGCGAACTCGCCGTCCTCGACAGTGATGTCGACGCCCTTGATGACCTCCAGGGCGCCATAGAATTTGCGAACGTTCTTGAGATTGATCATCTGTGAAACTCTTTCTGGATATCAGCCTTTGACGCCGCCCGCGAAGGTCTGGACGAGGAAGCGCCGCGCGAAGCCGAAGGCGATCACAGCCGGCAAGAGGTAGATAAAGGCGAGGGCGGCGAGCAGGCCGTAGTCGATCTCGTTGATGCGCAGGAAAGCGCGGAAAAGGCCGAGGGGAAGCGGCTGCAGCTCCGGTGACGAGAGGAAGATCAGCGGCAACAGGAAATCGCCCCATGCCGACATGAAGGCAAATAGCCCGGCTGCAGCCAGCCCCGGCAGTGCCAGCGGAATAAGGACGCGGCGGATGCGCTGCGTCAGCGTTGCACCATCCATGAGTGCTGCTTCCTCATAGTCGCGCGGAAGGCCGTCGAAGAAGGTTTTCATGATCCAAAGCGCCAGCGGCAGCTGCATGGTTGCGAGCACCAGGATCAGGCCGAGGTAGCCGTCGATAAAGCCCGTCCAGCGCATGATCGGCCGGGCATATTCACCGAAGATCGGCCGCAGGATCGCGCCCTCGGCATTGTTGAGCGTCAGGAGGAACTTGTAGAGCGGAACCACCAACGCGGTCGGCGGCAACACGCGGATCAAAAGGATCGCGTAGAGAAACGGCAGTTTCCACCAAGCCCGCGTGCGCGACAAGGCGTAGCCACCGAGGCCGGCCAGCACCATGACCAGCACCGTCGCGGAGCCGACGACGAAGAGCGAATTGAAGAGCCACTTCGCCCCGTCCTCCTTGGTGAAGACACGCAGATAGTTGTCGAGCGTCCACTGTTCCGGCCAGCGCAGAAACAGCTGGGCGTTGCCATCGAGCGAGGCGAGCAGAACCCAGAGAAACGGTACCGCGCAGAAAATCGAGATCAGCGACAGCGTGGCGTAGGCAAGCAAGTCCGATCGGGTCTTGTTGGCGTTTTCTGTTGGGGAAAGCACTGCCATGTCAGACCTCCACCTTCATTGCCCTGACGTATGCGATGCCGAGGATCAGCGAGATCACCAGGGTGACGACCGCGACTGCGGCCCCGTAACCGAGCTGGAAGGCAGTGAAGGACTGGTTGTAGATGTAGATGCTGATGACTTCGGTCGCACCACCAGGACCGCCGCGCGTCAGCGCATAGACAAGGCCGAAGACCGCAATCGTAGAAACGGCGGAGATCAGCATGTAGAGAAGGATCGTCGGCATCATCAGGGGAAGTGTAATGCGACGGAACATCTGGGATGGGGTTGCGCCGTCCATGCGAGCGGCCTCGTAGATTTCGCTCGGAATGGTGCTGAGGCCCGCGGTCAAGAGGATCATCGCGGTGGCGATGCCGCGCCAGGTGTTGACGACGATGATCATCGTCAGCGGGAAGACCTGAAGCCAATCGGTGGGCGTCACGCCGAAGAAGCTCACGATGCGGCTGAGCGTGGCGTTCTCGCCGCCGGCCAGCATCGAAATCCACATGAAGCCGGCGACGACCTCGGGTGCTGCATTGGGCAGCAGGATCATGGAGGAGAAAATCTGGCGGAACATGATCTGCCGGCGCAGGGCAATCGCCGAAATCAGCCCGAGAACGAACTGGCCGATCACCGCCGAGCCGACCACGAAGAAGAACGTCACGATGAGCGCGTTCCAGAACTTCGCGTCGTTGAGCAGGCGCATATAGTTGCGGATGCCCACGAAGCGCGGACGCAGCGCAGCAGCGCCGGTAAGGGCTTCGTTGGTGAAGCTCAGATAGACGGAGTACAGTGCGGGATAGATCACGAAGGCCAGAAGCAGGATCAGCGACGGCAGCAGGATCACGAGAAGCTGCCGCTCCACGCGTCGTTCGTGAGAATTGAGGACCATGAAGCTCGCAACCTTGTCTGATGATCGCAGACGCGGCCAGCCGGCCGCGCCTGCAGTCCTGGGCGGAAGTTGAAGGGCTCGAGGCTTATTTCAACACGTCGTCGCCGAGCGTTTCCTTGACATAGTCGACAAGGATCTTCTGGGCGCCGGCAGCATCTGTTTCCTTGCGCAGCAGCGCTTCGGTCGCACGCGCCACGCCTTCGGCGATGGTGCCGAAGCCGGAAGCCTGCTTCAGGAAGACGCCGTTGCCGGCCGCGGCGTGGATCGGAACGAGTTCCGTCAGCTTCTGGAACTCGGCGCTCTTGGCCGCATCCTTGCTGGCCGGAATATTGCCGATGCGGGCGGCGTAGGAGACCTGGGTGTCGACCGAACCGATCTCAAGCAGCGCCTTCGTCGCCAGTTCCACGTTTGCAGACTTCGCATTGACGGCCCACGGAGCAGCGAGGTTTGCGAGCACGTACTGGCCGCCCGTCTGCCCTGGAACCGTCCAGGTGCCGACGATCTTGGTGACCTGAGGGATCGGGTTCTTGCTCTCGCGGCCCCAATCGAAGATGTAGCACCAGGAACCGCAAGTGGTTGCCGCAAGCTTGCCCTGCGGGAACATCTGGTACTTTGGAATGACCCATGGCTCCGGACCAAGCAGCGGCTGAGTCGGCATCAGGTCCTTGTCGATGAGTTCCTTGTAGACTCCGAAGACATCCTTGATGCCTTCACCGCTGAGATCGAGCTTTCCATCTGCGTCGACGAGTTGCGGCGTCTTGGAGCCGACGAGGAGATGCTGGAAGCCTTCATCGAATGCGCCGCTGCCCCAGGATACGCCGGCCGGGAACAGCAGGCCATAGGCGCCCGTCTTCGCCTTCACTTCGGCGGCGCGGTCGAGCAACTCTTTCCAGGTCTTCGGCTGCTCGGTCGAAATGCCGGCTTTCTCCAGCACGTCCTTACGGAAGTAGATTTCCTGGATGCCGAGCATGAAAGGCATCACATAGGTCTCGCCGTCGGGGCTCACGGCCAGCTGCTTTGCGACGTCGTAGAAGTTCGCGTAGCCGTCCCAGGCGGTGATCTCCTTGGTTACAGGGGCGAGGTACCCGGCTTCGACCATATCGGCCACGGCCGCGGTAGATGGGATCGAGAAGAGATCCGGCGCATTGCCGGCGCCAAGTTCGGTCAGCAACTTCGTCAGGTAATCCTTGTCGGGCGCCGGGTATTCGACCACCTCGACGGTCACTCCGTATTTCTTTTCGATCACCTCCACCGTCGACTTCATGGCGTCGATGCCGGCCTGGCCGTGATTTGCAATTCGGATTGTTTCGGCATGTGCGAGCGTCGACACCGCGCTCAGCAGAATGGCGCACAGGCCACCAATGACCGTCTTCTTCAACGGAAGTCCTCCCTTTTTGATTGGCGGCGCCCTCCAGCACCGTGTGAAAAATGTACACGCATTCCAACATGAGGCAAGATGGATTTCCAAAAGTTTTTTGACGCAAACATAAGATATTGATATTGCATATTTAAATAGAACTTGCTTCATCTTTTCTGTTTGTGTAATCGTGTACACAATCATGTGGGAGGAGTTTCATGACACAGAAATTGCGGCTGGGCGTGATCGGCGCCGGCCTGAAGGCTGCCGAGTATGCGGCGAGCTGGGCGGCAATGCCGGAGATCGAGTTCGTAGCACTTGCCGATACGACCGCTTCGTCACGCCAGCGCCTGATCGACGTGTGCACCGCAGCTGGTGCGCCGGTGCCGAAGAGCTTCGAGGATTACCGCGAGATGCTCGCGAAGTGCCGGGATGAGCTCGACATCGTCTATATCTCCACTCCGCACGCCTTTCATGGCGAGCAGGCGGCAGCCGTCGTCGAGGCCGGCATCGATCTCTTTCTGGAAAAGCCAATGGTCACGACCGTTGCCGAGGCCGAGACGCTGATTGCGGCGCAGAAGAAAAGCGGCGTCACCGTCGTCACCGCGTTCCAGGGCGGCCTTTCGCCTTTGGTAATCGATACCCGCAGGCGCGCACTGACTGGAGAGTTCGGCGAGCTTATCGCGATATCAGGCATGATTTGGGAAAGCTGGGCCGACAACTATGCCGGTCACTGGAAGCAGGAGCCGGAGATCTCGGGCGGGGGGTTCATGTTCGACACCGGCGCGCACATGATGAACACCGTCTGCCTGTTGGCCAATTCCGATTTCGCCAGCGTATCGGCCTACATGAACAGGCATGGCCGCAAGGTCGATATCGCCACCGCCGTTTCCGCCCGCCTGAAGAACGGCGCCCTGGCGACGTTGACGGCGGCAGGCGAGGGGCCTCCCGGCTGCGCCTCCTACATCACCTTCTTCTATTCGAAGGCGATCGTGCGGATCGACGCGTGGGGCGGCTGGCGCGAGATCAGCGTCGGCCGGGTCAATGAGCCGCGAGAGGAAGCCGAGATCCTCGACAATCCGATGAAGAATTTCCTCGCCATTCGCGCCGGTGAAATGGAAAACACCGGCTCCGTTGAAATGGGTCTGCGTTTCGCTAGGCTATGGGACGCAATCAAAGAATCGGCGGCAGCCGACGGCATGCCCGTCCGGCCCGCGGAATAGACGTATCGGACACCAGACATGAACAAGCGGCGGATCACCTCCAAGGAACTGGCAAAGCTCGCCGGGGTATCCTCCGCCACCATTTCACGCGCCTTTTCGCCCGATTCCAGGATCGGCAGCGCCACGCGCGATCGAATTCTCTCGGTCGCGCGCGAACACGGCTATCAGCCGAATGCGATTGCGCGCTCATTGAACAATCAACGTTCCAGACTGGTTGCCCTCGTCGTCAACGCGATTGGAAACCCTTGCGAGGCCGAAGAACAGCAATTGCTGGTCCACAGATTGCAGGCGCGCCAGCTGCTGCCGATCATCCTGTGCTGTGCCGATCACGACGATCGGCTGCAGCTGATGCGGCTTGCCTCGACGTATCAGGTGGATCATGTCGTGGTCTTCTCGGATATGGTTTCGATGCAGGACGCGGTCGATATCTTCCATACTACCAAGCCGATCATCGTCTCGTTCGAACCGCTCGAGAATGAAAACGTCTCCAATATCCGCATCGACGGCTCGGCCGCAGCCGACGAGATCATCGAGAAGATCGTCAAAGACGGCAAGAAGCGCTTCGCCTATCTCTCCGGCACCAAATCCAGCTGGATCGACAAGCTTCGGCGCAAATGGTTCGCGGATGCGCTCGCCAAGCGCGGACTGGCCATCGAGGCTGAAGCCTTTGGCGACTACACCTACGATTCCGGCTTCAAGGAAGCGGTGCTTCTGCTGCATCGCT
This sequence comes from Hyphomicrobiales bacterium, assembly GCA_900472605.1. Classification (GTDB taxonomy): domain Bacteria; phylum Pseudomonadota; class Alphaproteobacteria; order Rhizobiales; family Rhizobiaceae; genus Rhizobium. The sequence continues at coordinate 126,187 of UCJD01000032.1, forward strand.
CGAAGGTCGACGCGATCATTTGCGGCAACGACGTGATGGCGATCGGCGCGCGCGATGCCGCGCGGCGCATGCTCGGCAAGAACACGCCTGATGATATCGCCATCGTCGGGCAAGACGGCATCGCGATGGCTGCATGGGATTGCAACGACCTGACGACGCTCAGCCTCGATCACGTCGCCTTCATCGATGCGGTTGTCGATCTGATAGAACGGCACGATGCCGATCTGCCGGGGCCGCACAGCATAACGCTGACCTGTAATGCTCGGTGGGGATCCACCGCCTGACGAAATCTGCTCTGCGCGAAGAGGTCACTGTTTTAGGGACATCTTGACTGCGAGCTTCAAACGAAATGGTATGCACGTCCGACATCATCCAACGGCGGGGCCAGCAACGCGGCGCCGAGAGCAAATGATAGCGATCAGGCGGCGCAACATAAGTCTATTTGTGGCTCGAGGCTTTGGCCTCTCCCTTTGCATGATGCCGATTGGTCCAGCCAGCGCTGCCGAGACCATCGAGGCTCAGGCGCAAGCGGCCTGCCTCTATACACGCTCGATGACCGGCTCGGCCGAGACACTTTGTATTCGCAAGGACAGTTTCAACCGCGACCTCTGCGGCGCGATCGAACGGACCGCGGCGGAACATGACCTGCCGCCGGATTTCTTTGCGCGGCTGATCTGGCGCGAAAGCCGCTTCAGACCGGACGCGTTGAGCTACAAGGGGGCGCAGGGTATCGCACAGTTCATGCCGGGCACCGCGAGGCTGCGCGGCCTGCAGGATAGCTACGATGTCCTGGAAGCCTTGCAGAAGTCGGCCGAATATCTTGACGAGCTCAGGGATCGCTTCGGCAATCTCGGCCTTGCGGCCGCGGCCTACAATGCCGGCGAGAACGGTTTGTCGAACTTCCTCAATGGCGGCGGCCTGCCGACCGAGACCCGCAGTTACGTGATGGCGATTACCGCCCATAGCGTCGAGGAGTGGAAGTCCTCGGCACCCGACAAGGCGGCGGGTCCATTGGGCGAGGATCAGCCATTCATCGAAAGCTGCGTGGCACTTGCCGATCGCCGCAAGATGGCCGAGCCGGTCTGGCGGCCGGAAGGAAACTGGGCGCCCTGGGGCGTGCAGATCGCGGCCAGCGCCAACCCCGATGTCGCCCGCCGCCTCTTCTTCGAGGCGGTTGCGCAATTTCCGGCTCCACTCGATCAGGAGCAGCCGCTGATCCTGCGGCAGCGTGACCGCAGCTTCGGCTTCCGGCCGCGCTATGTGACCCGCATCGCGCGGCAAACGAGGAGCGAGGCCAACGATGTCTGTAAGCAAATACGCAAGACCAACCAGATCTGCCTGGTTTTCAAGAACTGAGACGTTTCGCTCGGTGGTATTCGCGGTCTTCCGCGACGCCCTGCTGCCATTCGAAAAATTAAATTGCACGGGTGTGCAAAAAATGAATTCCAGCTCTACTTTGTCATGTCACTGTTACGCGTTGGCGATAGCAAAACCGCAGTCCAGAGGGCAGCGCCCCAAAACCGAATGGAGACGGTCATGAACAGACGCGAGTTTCTTGTCACATCATCGGCGGCAGCCGGTCTGCTGGCGCTGCCACGCTTTGCAATGGCTGCAGATGGCACGATCAACCTCTACAGCGGCTCCGACGCCAACATCATCGATTTCTGGAACAACACCGTGCTTCCGGCCTTCAAAAAGGCCCATCCCGAGGCTGCCGTAAAGGTCACCGATGCAGGCGACAATGCCGGCTTGCGTGCGATTGCAGACCGTGCGCTTGCAGCGCTCAAGTCGAAGACCGATCCGCAGTCGGATATCTTCGAAGCCTTTAACCCGCGTCTGCCGACGGGTGGCATCGATGCCGGCCTCTGGGTCAAGTTCTCGGCCGAGAACACCGATGGCTTCGCGACCGTCAATCCACTCAGCGTCGACAGCCCTTACTCGCTGCCTTACCGCGGTTCGCAGGTGCTGCTCGCCTACGACAAGACCAAACTCGACCCCAAGGATGCACCGAAGACCTGGGAACAGCTGACGACATGGATCAAGGCCAATCCCGGCCAGTTCATCTACAATCGCCCCGACAAGGGCGGTTCCGGCGGCAACTTCGTTCGCCGCGCGATCCACGAAGCCAACGGTCGCGATCCGAAGAAGTTCACCATCGACAACTTCACGGCTGACTTCGCAAATCAGGCACTGACGCCGGCTTGGGCGATCCTCAACGATCTCGCGCCATCGCTTTACGAAAAGGGCGCCTACACCTCGGGCAACACGCAGTCGATCCAGCTGCTTGCCCAGGGCGTTGTCACGATGACGCCGGTCTGGTCCGACCAGGTGCTGCAGGCGCTGTCGCAGGGCGTGCTGCCGGAGACGACCGGCCTTGTCCAGCTCACCGATCTGGCGCTTTGCGGCGACTTCTCGCGCATGACGGTGTTTACGAACGGCGCCAACAAGGATGCCGCTCTCAAGCTCGCAGCCTTCATGCTGACGAAGGAAATCCAGGAAGCGATCATCACCGAACTCGGTGGTTTCCCGGCCGTTGCCTGGGATCACATCTCCGACGAACTCCGCCAGAAATACGCCGATGTCATCCCGACCACGATCCCGACCTTCCCGGCCGGCGATTGGGAAAGCAACATCAACGACGGTTGGTACCGTAACGTTGCTCCGGGCATCAGCCGCACCTGATGCGTAGAGGCATGACATTGTCGCTGCCGGCGCGGGCAACCGCGCCGGGAAAGGCACAGAATCCGGTGGGGCTTCTTCTGGTCGCCCTGCCGGTGTTTCTGCTCGGGTGGCTGATCGTCTACCCGATCTTCTCGGCCGTGATCACCACCGTGTTCATCCCACAGGCGGATGGAACGACATCGGTGTCGCTGGCCTCCTACGCGTTTTTCTTCAGCGATTCCTACAGCCTTGCCAATCTCTGGGTGACGCTGTGGACGACTTTTGTCTGCGGCGTTCTGCTGCTGGTGATCGGCTTGCCGATCGCGCTTTATCTGCGCTTTTCGCAGGGACGTCTTCCCGCCTATGTGCAGGGTATGGCGATTTTCCCGATGTTCGTGCCGTCGATCATCTTGTCCTACGCACTGATCCGCACGATCGGGCCCAACGGCACCGTCGATCTGCTGTTGAACGCTGTCGGCCTGCCGAAAATCCCGTCGCCCTATCTGACCCCATGGGGCCCGGTAATCGGGCTGGTGTGGGACAATCTTCCGTTGACGGTGCTGATGCTGACGGCCGGGCTTGGCAATATTCCGAAGAGCTCGGTCGAGGCTGCCCGCGATGTCGGCGCTTCGCCTGTGCGGGTTTTCGTGTCGATTATCCTGCCGCGCATGGGTAATTCGCTCTTGGTCACAGCATCCTTCGCCATCCTGGGCATCTTCTCGTCCTTCACATTGCCCTATGTGCTTGGCCCGGCATCGCCGGAAATGATGGGGCCGTTCATGCAACGCACCTTCTCCGATGTGAACGATCCCCTGAATGCGCTGACGCAAGCCGTGATCTCGTTCGGCTTCTGCCTGGTTTTCGGTATCTTCTATGTGCGCTCGATCGCCAAAAACCGGGAGGCGTCGCGATGAAGATTGCAAGCAGGGCTAACGGTTCCGAGGTGGATTGGGCAGGCATCCTGTTTGCCCTCCTGCTCACGTTGTTCATCGCCGTGCCGCTGATCGTGGTTGGCACCTGGGCGTTCACGGAAGTCTGGCGCTATCCGTCCGTCATTCCGCAGCAGTTCGGTTTCCGCTTCTGGTCCCAAACGCTTTCGCGTTCGGATGTGTGGGACGCGCTCTTTTTGAGCCTGCGGCTGACGACGACGGTCACGCTTCTCTCCGCCATCATCTGCCTGCCAGCAGCCTACGCCTTCGCGCGCATGTCGTTTCCCGGAAAGAACGTGCTGTTCCTGTCGTTCCTGGCATCGCACGCCTTCCCGAAGTTCGGGCTCTTGGTGGCGATTGCCGGCATCTTCCTGAAACTGGGGCTGATCAGCACCTTCTGGGGCGTCGTCCTGATCCAGCTGGTCGGCACCCTGATGCTGATGATCTGGATCCCCGTGGCGGCTTTCCAGAACATCGACCGCCGGATGGAGGAGGCCGCTCGCGATGCGGGCGCCGGGCCGCTGCGGGTCTTCTGGTCGATCACGCTTCCGCAGGCAGCACCGACAATCATCGCAGCATTGCTGCTGACCTTTGTCGGCACATTTTATGAAACCGAAGGCGCATGGCTGATCGGCGCGCCCGAAATCCGGACCATGCCGGTGTTGATGATTACATTCATCAACAACCAGATCGTGGTGCAGTATGGCGCCGTTCTCTCGGTGATGCTCTGGGTGCCGTCGTTCATCGCGCTGATGTTTGCCCGCCGGGTCGTCGGAACGGGTGCGTTTGCTCGCGGCTTCGGCGCGTGACGTTAGGATCGGGCTTCGCCCGAGGAAAGGCTTGATATGGCACGCTTGACGATCAAGAACGTCTCCAAGACGTTTGGATCCTCGTTTGCGGTCCGGGATTTCTCGCTCGATGTCGAGGATGGCGAGCTTGTCTGCCTGCTTGGTCCGTCCGGATCCGGCAAGTCGACGCTGCTTCGCATGATCGGCGGCTTCGAGCAGCCGAGCGGCGGCTCCATCCTGATCGACGCCAAGGACGTGACAACGCTACCGCCGGAAAAGCGGCCGACCGGCATGGTCTTCCAGAGCCATGCGCTCTGGACCCATATGGACGTGTTCAACAATATCGCCTTCGGCCTCAAGCTTCGCCGCCTGCCGAAGGCCGAAATCCGTGAACGCGTCGAAAACGCCCTGGCGCTGGTTGGCCTTGCCGACTACGGCAGACGCATGACGACGCAATTGTCAGGCGGTCAGCAGCAGCGCGTGGCGCTTGCCCGGTCTCTTGTGCTGGAGCCGAAAATCCTGTTGCTCGACGAGCCATTCGCCAGCCTCGACCAGCATTTGCGCGAGCGACTGCGCGAGGAAGTGCGCGATATACAGCAGCGGGTCGGCATCACCACCCTGTTCGTCACCCACGGTCAGGACGAGGCACTGGCGCTTGCCGACCGTATCGTCGTCATGCGCGACGGCGGCACTGAGCAGATCGCGCCGCCGGATATCGTCTACCGCGAACCGCAGACGGAATTCGTGGCGGGTTTCATCGGCTCCATGAATTTCGTGAAGACCAGTATTCGCGGCGGCATCAGCCAACATCCGGCCTTTCCCATTGCCGTGCCGATCGAGGATGGCGACGTTGTTCTGGCGTTTCGCCCAGAGGCGCTGTCACTGCAGCCATCGAAGTCTCTCTCGACCGCCATCGTCCACCGCAGCATCGATTTCGGTACGCACAAGATCGTGGATATCGACCTCGCCGATGGTACGCGCTTGAAGGCGATGACCGCACCGGATAGCAGCTGGGTGAAGGGCGTGGGCATCGAGCCGAGAGCTTCCGCATTCCGGGCTTTCCGTGACAACCAGCTGGTCTATCAATCGGCAACCTCAGGCGAACGACATCATGATCGAATCCTTGGCAACGCTTGATCGCAGCGGCATCGCGATTGATCAGGCAGGCCATAAGACCTGGCTGAAGTGGCATCGCGGTCATCGCTACGCCGGCGACATCTCGTTTACGGAACAGCGCATTGCAGAGGCGATGGCGCTCGGCGCAAGCATCGAGGTCGATCTCGTGCGTTTCAAGGGCGCCGGCTTCGCCGTGCTTCACGACGAGACGCTGAACAAGGCGACAACGGGCGAGGGGCGTGTGGTGGATGCCACGGAGAGCGAGCTTCGTGCCTTGCACCTGCGCGACCCATTCGGAGAGCCGACAGCCCATAAGGTCATGCTGATCGATGATCTCGGCCAGCTGCTGAAGCGCGTAAGCCATGATAGCGGCGCTGTTCTGCAGCTCGACCTCAAGGAAGATTCCTCCGCCATCAGCGAGGAGGATATTGCGGCTTTCGCGGCAGCGGTCTCGCCAGTCGCCAAGGCGGTTATTTTGTCTGCAGGAGATTCCGAAGCCGTCGAACGCTTGTCCCGGGCCGTGCCGGATATGCCGATCGGCTACGACCCGTGCCATCACGGCGCGATCGAGCGCCTTAAGCAAAGCCGTGACTTCGAGGGTTTTGTTGCGGATGCGGTGGCGGCCTCGCCACGCGCCCGGATGATCTACCTGCATCATGAGCTGGTGCTGTTTGCTGGCGACGCCGGCTACGATCTGGTGGCCGCGTTTCATCGCGCCGGGCGCAGCATCGACGCCTATACCATCAATTCGGCAATTCCGGCCGCATTGCCCGTCGTGCGCCGCCTGCTGGCGCTGAAGGTCGACCAGATCACCACCGATGACCCTGTTGGCCTCGACGCGCTGCTACTGGGCTAGGGTCTCGGTGTCCGACATCCCGTGGAGAGGGTAGGGGAGCCACGTCCTATCTCTTGAACCCTCATGGCACTGCGCTGGCACCGAGCTGCATCGGCTCAATCGAGGCCACTTGACGTGCTGCCTGTTCAACTTCTTGTTCGACTGTAGTAAGCGGGAATTCTCATAATCGGGAATCCATCATGGTCGAGAAGAGCAACATAGATGTGGTTGAGCGGCGCCGCGGCTCCGGCGTGAAGCTGGTCTACGACATTTTGCGTGACGAAATCCTCGACCTGAAACTCGCGCCGGGAAGTCCGGTGGACGAAGTGCTGCTTGCCGAGCGGTTCCAGATGTCGCGTACGCCGATCCGCGAGGCACTGGTCAGGCTTGCCGGCGAGGGCCTGATCGAGACCTTGCCCAACCGCTCCACGCTGGTGTCGAACATTGACCTCTTGAACCTGAATACCTACTTCGACGCACTCGTGCTGATGTACCGGGTGACGACGAGGCTCGCTGCGCAGAACCACAAGCCGGCCGATCTGGTCGCGATCCGCGAACTGCACGGCCAATACGCCGCGACCGTTGAGACCAGGGACTTGCGCGACATGATCGCGGTCAACGCAGCGTTTCATCTGGCGATCGCGGAGGCTGGGCGAAACCCCTATTTCACCGGGCTTTTCCGCCGGCTTCTTGACGAGGGGCGGCGTATACTCCGGCTCTACTACAATTCCTATGACGAACAGTTTCCGCAACGCTTTGTCGATGAACATGCCGAGATCATTGCTGCGATCGAACGACGCGATTTGGACCTGGCCGACCATCTCGGAAAAATACACGGCGAGCAGATCGTCGAGCAGGTCCAGCGCATGTTTGTTCGCAACCAGAAGCTCGACATCAAGCTTTAGAGGAGCGGTGCATTTTTCTTGTCGACAAGAAATATTTTCAATGATATTTCTTGTCGACAAGGGATGGCGTGCGTGCCGGACCGCTGGTGCCCCATCAAACTGACTATGGAGAGCGACATGAAGGCCAGTATCTTTTCCGGTGTGATCCCCGCGTTGATGACGCCATGCAGGGATGATCGCACGCCCGACTTTGACGCGCTGGTGCGTAAGGCCAAGGAACTTATCGCCAATGGCATGTCCGCCGTCGTCTATTGCGGCTCCATGGGTGACTGGCCGCTCCTGACCGACGAGCAGCGCATGGAAGGTGTCGAACGGCTGGCAAAGGCCGGCATACCGGTCATCGTCGGGACAGGTGCCGTCAATACGGCGTCAGCCGTTGCCCACGCCGTTCACGCCCAGAAAGTCGGCGCAAAGGGCCTCATGGTCATCCCACGCGTTCTGTCGCGTGGTTCGGTCGTCGCCGCCCAGAAGAACCATTTCAAGGCCATCCTTGCAGCGGCGCCTGAGCTGCCGGCAGTCATCTACAACAGCCCTTATTATGGCTTTGCCACCCGCGCCGACTTGTTCTTTGCGCTTCGCGAAGAGCACAAGAACCTGGTCGGCTTCAAGGAATTCGGTGGTGCTGCCGACATGCGCTATGCGGCTGAAAACATCACCAGCCGAGACGATGATGTGTCGCTGATGATCGGCGTCGACACAGCGGTTTTCCATGGCTTCGTGAACTGCGGCGCAACCGGCGCGATCACAGGCATCGGTTGCGTGCTTCCGAAGGAAGTAATCCACATGTGCAAGCTTGCCCAGGGCGCTGCCAAGGGTGATGTCGAGGCACGCCAGCGCGCGCTCGAACTGGAATCGGCTCTCGCAGTTCTGTCTTCCTTCGATGAGGGCCCTGAACTCGTCCTGTTCTTCAAGCACATGATGGTCCTGAAGGGTGACGAGGAATACACGCTGCATTTCAACGAAACCGACGTGCTTTCTGACAGCCAGCGCGGTTACGTCGAAGCCCAGCTGAAGCTGTTCGACACCTGGTACGCCGAATGGAGCAAGCTGCCGGGAGCGGTTCAAACCTACAGGGCATAAGCCCACAAGCGATCATGCGTAATAAGGCCTCCATTGGGGGCCTTTTTTTCGTCTGTGCCTGAGAGCTTCGGTCAGGCGACCGCATCTAGCCCCTTGTCCAGCAGGCGTTCGAGCTGCTCGGTTTCCGCCGCGCTCAGCAAGATCCCCTCGGCATCGGATTTTTGGCGCGCCGTAAATCGCCGTTGCGACGGCAGTCGCGCGCCACTGCCGACAATGGCATCGAACAGTATCTCGGCGCGGGCGAAGGGGTCACCGGCGCGCCCGGCCGCAAATGCCTGCGGGGACATGGCGATGACGAGTTCGCCATGCATCGGCGCCAGCGTGGTGGTGCCGAGATAGTCGAGTGCTTCGGAGCTTGTGAGGTCGCCGATCATGATGCCCGCCAGAAGCTCGATCATGGTGCCGATTGAAGAGCCCTTATGACCACCGAACGGCAGCATGGCGCCGGCCAGCGCCGCTTCGGGTTCCGTGGTCGGGCTGCCATCGGCATCGATCGCCCAGCCTTCAGGCAAGGACTTGCCGGCGCGGCGATGGAGTTCGATCTCTCCTCGCGCGGCCACCGAAGTGGCGAAGTCGAATACATAGGGGAAGGTCTCGTTGCGCGGCCAACCGAAGGCGAAGGGGTTCGTGCCAAGCAGCGGCTTGCTGCCACCTGTGGGCGCGACGGTCGCGTAGCTCGGGCACATGGCGAGGCAGGCGAGGCCGCTGCGGGCAACGGCTTCGACCTCCCACCACAGCGCCGAAAAATGCGTGCAATCGTTGATGACGAGAGCAGCAATGCCGAACTTGGATGCGCGTTCGACGAGATGAGGTAGCCCGAGCTCGAAAGCCGGGTTGGCGAAGCCGCCGCCGGCGTTGACCTTTACGATTGCCGATGCTTCGCTGCTATCGACATGCGCTATCGCGGCCGGATCGACCTTGCCCGCCTTTACCGTGCGCAGAACACCGTCCAACCTATAGATGCCATGCGACTTGGCTCCGTCTGCTTCACCAGCCACGATCACGTCGGCTACCGACTTTGCCTGGAACTCGGTCAACCCGGCCTTCAGCAAAATGGCCATGACCCGGCTATTCAGTTCACTCTTGCTTAGACGGACATCATCCATGGCCTTGTTCCTTATGGTCGCAGCGAATTCCATTCGTACGTTGAATTTAAAACGTGGAAAAAGACAAGACGTCGACAAGATTATGAGCAGCACCGAACATGCGCCTGCTCACGCATTGCGCGAGGTGGCGGTCGTTGAAAATGGTCGCGCCGGGTCGAAGCGCAAGGCAGAACGAGTGACCGCAGTCCAAGATTATGTGGCGAGGCGCACTTCATCTTGACCCACCCGGCTACACACAATGATCGCATAATCTGTGTTATGGAACACTCATACGCTCGTGCGTCACTCCCAATCCGGAAATTCCGCCTTCCAGAAATCGGTCGCCTGGAACGTCCAGGCGCCGTCAGGGGCGAACCTCTCGTCCGGCGTCGCCACGACTGCTTCGATCAGAAGCCTGGCGTCCCGGAGCTTCAGATTGATGGTGTTGTCGCGCAGCAGGTCCAAGATGCGCTCCCCGCGCTCCGCATGCCCGATCGCTCGCCGCACGAGCCGCCGGTAGGTGCGCTCCTTGAAGAACATGTCTCGCGCCGCGGCCTGCAGCGCGTCGTGTTCCTCCCGGTTGACAAGTGCGCGCTCCAGACACCGCGATATGGTCGCCCGTACGTTGACCAGCGGTTCGCTGAGCGGGAGATACCCCATTTCGGCCGGTGCATGCGCTTGCGCGACATCGGAGTCGTCCTCGAGTGCATTGGACGCGAAGCCTTCGTAAATTTCACCGATGCCGATCATTCCGAAGGAAGCACACTCCGCAGCGCGCAACGCTCCCATGCTCGCGGCGCCAAACATGTGCACGCCCCGCGACAGGCCGAACAGGATTTCCTTGTGCCATATTGCCGGTACATGTTCGTAAATCCCGTCGATCAGGCCGATGACATTGGCGCCGCCGGCGATTGCCCGGTAGACGTCGCCCTGCCGCGCAGGCGGGCGAATCTCGTAGCCGGCCGAGGACAGCTCCGCACCGTAGAGCGTTGGCCCGGCGAAAATCACGCGCATCCCGATACAGCCATCCGTTCACCCCGCGCCGTTTTGCCTGCCGTGCCGATAGCCGACAATGGGAGACGCCATGGTGCGGGTCTCCCCGTCACAGAATAATACAACCTTTGCGTCTCGCAACTGCGAATGCAGCTGTTGAATGTCGGTAGACATCGTGACAGACTGAGCAAAGGGACCTGCGCCCAAAGGGGAAACGGGCTGATCAGAGGTGAAATGACGTTCGTTTTGGAGACCTTTGGAAAGCTGCGGTTGGCCGGCGAGGACGGCGGCGTTATAGCCTTGCCCGAGAAGGGGCTGCTGCTGCTTGCCTACCTTCTCACCCTCGACGAGGGATCAGCGTACCGAACCACGATCGCCCGGTTCCTGTGGGGCGAAACGGACAACGGCGCATCCGATACGACTTTGCGAAAGCTGTTGTCCAGAGTGAAGGCCTATCAGAGCGAACTCGGGTCCAACTTCGTATCCTTCGAAGGCAGCACCATCGCGATCGATCGCGGGCTGCTGACGTCAGACTTCCACTCGGTCCGGGACGACGAGGCCCCAACGCCGTTCGCCCGGCTGCGGCGCCTGGTCAAGCTCCTCGACCAGCCCTTCCTCGGTCCGGTGAAGTGCCAAAGCCGGGAGTTCAAGACGTGGGTCGTCGATGAGGCAAACCGGCATGTCCAACTCCTCGAGCGGACGCTGAGACAGGCCCACGGTGACGCGCAGACGCGCGACGATGCGGAAGTGCTGCGTAAGGCGGCGGTCATCCTCTTCCGTTCCGAGCCGCAGGACCCGGAAACGCTACAGTTATTGCTGAAGATCTTCAATGCCGAGCAAGACGTTGAATCACTTCAGAATTACTTTGCCAAACGGCGCGGCTCGATCGAGCGCGGAGCCAAGTTCTCGGCACCCGATACCGGTAACGGCGGCACCAAGGTTGCGCCTGAAGCGAGAGCGCCTTCGCGCAGTGTCGCTCCCGCCGGCCTGTCGGTCGAGGCGGCCAGCATCGCCCATGCGATCCCGCGTCTCGTCCTGCTTCCGCCAAGCAACCAGACGCTCAGCCCCGAGGCTGGCCTGATCGCCTCGTCGCTGATCGAGGACATCACCATCGGCTTTTGCGCCTTCAACAGCCTGCGGGTGATCGCCCCCTACTCTGCGGTCCAGGTCGGCCACAATGTAGAAACCCAGGCCGCCTTCTTCGAACGGCAGGCCGTCAACTATGTGCTTGAGACGCGCATCAGCGGCAGCAGTGACGACGTGACGCTGTTTGCCCAGCTGATCTTCGTCGATGATGCGCAGGTCCTCTGGGCCGAGCGCTTTGGTCTGCGCCGTCTCGACCTGCTGCGCGACAAGCGCGCGATCTCTCGGCAGATCGCCTTGTCTGTCTCGCGCGAGATCGCCCGCCATGAGGAACAGCGCGCCGATATCGAGCTCAATCCTGAGGCCTATCACCGCTATCTGGTCGGCAAGCGGGACATGGCGCGCATGACGCTTCCCAATCTTCGGCGTGCGCGCAAGGAGATGAAGGCGGCGCTGGCAGCCAGCCCGGATTTCGCACCGGCGCTGAGTGCCATGGGGCGCACCTATTCCAAGGAATGGCTCCTGACTGCGCGCGGCGATATAGAACTCTTGAAGCAGGCGGAAAGCCTTTCCAGGCAAGCGATCGAGAAGCGTTCGGACTTCGCCGATGGCTACCGTGAGTTCGGGGTCGCCAAGCTGCTGCAGGGCGATTTCGACGAGAGCGCGGAGGCAATGGAAGTGGCCGAAGCGCTGGCGCCGCATTACGCCGACGTCATCGCCGATCACGCCGATACGCTGGTGCATTGCTCGCGACCGGGCATGGCTCTGCAGAAGATCGAGCGGGCGATCGAGCTCAACCCGCTGACACCAGACATGTATCTGTGGACGGCGGCAGGCGCCAACTACGCGCTCGGAGAATTCGGATCGTCGATCGATTACATCGGCCAGATGTCCGACCCGAGCCTCGCCGACCGCCTGGCGGCCGCCAGCTGGGCGATGATGGGGAATGCCGACAAGGCGCGCATTCTGGTGCGCCGGGTGCGCGAGGCAAACCCGAATTTCGACGTCGATACCTGGCTGGCAGCCGTGCCCAGCAAGGAGCAGTGGCATAAGGACCTCTATCGAGAGGGACTGAAGAAGGCAGGCTTTTAACCGTTATCTTGGAGGGAAAGAGAACATGAGCAAAGTCGTTGTCATCAGCATCACCGGCGAAGATGGTCTTTGGGTCGCCGATCTCGACGCGGGAACCGTAATCCCGCTCGATCCGCCGGCATCAAGCAAGCTGAAGGAGGTTGCCGACCTCCGCAAGAGTGGCACGTCCATCGTGAAGGGCGTGAATTTTGCAGTGGTGGTGAAGTCCGAGAAGGAAGCCGCGTCCGGGCACTACGAAGGCTAGCCGGGAAAAGAAATCCGGATCCATCAATTGGTCGGCGCCTTGTGGTCAAGGCGTCGGCCTAATTGCGCGCATTGCCTCTCAACGTGCGGAGACCACGTCTCCGACAATACACGATCGTGACTCACCCGCCGATTTTGCGCAGCCAAACTGCGCAGAACGACGCCGTCATATCAAAATAAGCGCAAAAACTCTTAAATTAGATCATGCGATCTAATATGGACCAATCTTGCCTAAAATCAGGTGAGTGTGCTTCGTCCGATCCAGATTACAATCCACGTCGTCTTCAAGGAAGGAGAACGACCGTGGAAACCCCTCGCCTCGCCCCAGCCCAAACAGCGACCGCATTGTCGAGATTTCGCGACAGCCTCAGAGGCGCCGATCTCATCGCCACTCTCCGCGATGGGCTGGTTGGAGCGAATGCGAAGATATCCGGCCCCTGTGGCGAGAAGAACCTCGTCTACGCCGACTATGTCGCGTCGGGCCGGGCGCTCCATCAGGTCGAGCGTTTCATTCTCGAAGAGGTTCTTCCCTATTACGCCAACAGTCACACCGAGGCCTCCTATTGCGGGGGCTTCATGACGCGCATGCGCCGGGAAGCGCGCGGCTTGATCGGCGGTCTCTGCGGTGCCAATGGCGACCATGCGGTCATCTTCACAGGCTCCGGCGCGACAGCCGGGATCAACCGGCTGGTCTCGCTGTTCGGCGTGACGGACGCGGTTGCTTCGGGCAAGCGCGTTCGCGTCGTCATCGGCCCCTACGAGCATCACTCCAATATCCTGCCCTGGCGCGAAAGCGGCGCGGAGATCGTCGAGGTCGCCGAGCGGGCGTCGGGCGGCCCTGATCTTGCGCTTCTTGAAGCAGCACTGCGCGACAGCAAGGCCGATCTGACGATCTGCACTCTCTCCGCCGCCTCGAATATCACCGGCATCACCAGCGACGTCGCCACGATCACCAGGATCGTCAAGGCCGCCGGCGCCAGGATGATCTGGGACTACGCTGGCGCCGGCCCCTATGTGCCGATTTCCATGTCGCCCGCCCACGATGTCCAGATCGACGCCATCGTCGTTTCGCCGCACAAGTTTATCGGCGGCCCGGGGTCCTCTGGCGTTTTGATCGTACGGCGCGATGCGGTCTCCGCGACCAAGCCGTCCTGGCCGGGCGGCGGTACCGTCAAGTTCGTGTCGCCCACCACCCATGATTACAGCGACAGCCTCGAAGCGCGAGAGGAAGCCGGCACGCCGAATGTCGTCGGCGACATCAGGGCGGCGCTCGCCTTCATCGTCAAGGACGCGATCGGCGCGCAGACCATGGCCGAGCGCAACCATGCGCTGGCCGAGCGTGCCTTCAGCGCCTGGAAGCATATCGAGCGGCTGGAAATCCTCGGCCTGCCCAGCCCAGCGCGGCTGCCGATCTTCTCGTTCCGCGTGAAGGATAGAAAGGGCGGCTATGTCCACCAGCAGTTGATCACGCGGATGCTCAGCGACCGCTTTGGTATTCAGGCGCGCGGCGGATGCGCATGCGCCGGGCCTTATGTGCACCGCCTGCTGTCGATCGATGAGCACCAGTCCGAGGCGATCCGGCAGGCCATTCTTTCCGGCGACGAGATCATGAAGCCGGGTTTTGTAAGGCTGAATTTCAGCGTTCTGCTTGATGACGACAAGGTCCGGTTCATTCTCGATTCCGTCGCGCAGATCGCGGTCGATGCGACTGCCTTTGAGGGGGATTACGACTTCGATCCGAGCCGGGCGATCTTTTTCCCGCGCGTGACGGCCACGGAAGGCGTAGTCCATGCAGCAGCCTGAGGTCGCCGGCTTTCACGATGTGCGAACGGGCAGCATTCAGTATGTGGTTTCCTGCCCGAATAGCCGCAAATGCGCCATCATCGATCCCGTGCTCGATTTCGATGAGAAATCGGGCTCGACGGCAACGACGAATGCCGACCGCCTTCTCGACCACATCGCGCGCCATGAGCTGACGCTCGAGTGGATCCTCGACACGCATCCGCATGCGGACCATTTCTCCGCCGCCGCCTACCTGAAGGCGCGGACCGGCGCGCCGACGGCGATCGGCGAGCATGTGATGCAGGTGCAGAAGATCTGGAAACAGATCTACAATTGGCCGGACCTTGCCTGCGACGGATCGCAATGGGACCGGCTGTTTTCCGACGGCGACACGTTCGGGATCGGCGATCTGCAGGTCCGTGTGATGCATTCACCGGGGCACACGCTGGCGTCGATCAGCTATATCATAGGCGACGCGGCCTTCATCCATGACACGCTCTTCATGCCCGATAGCGGCTCGGCGCGGGCGGATTTCCCCGGCGGCAGCGCCGACAGCCTGTGGACGTCGATCGGGCGCATTCTGAGCCTGCCCGACGAGACCCGGCTTTTTACCGGCCACGACTATATGCCCGGCGGACGCCAGGCCCTGTGGGAAAGCTCGGTCGCGGAACAAAGGCAGAAGAACCCGCATGTCGCCGGCCGGTCCCGCGCAGAGTTCATCGAGATCAGAGAGGCCCGCGACAGAACCCTGCCGATGCCGAAGCTGATCTTGCATGCGCTGCAGGTCAATATCCGCGGCGGCGCGCTGCCGGAGCCCGAGGCCGATGGCCGGCGCTACCTGAAGATCCCGCTCGACGCCCTGCCCGGATCGGTCTGGGGGAGGTGACGCGGTGGATGGATCGCTCCAGCACGTCCTTTTCGCGCTCGGCTCCGGCTCGCTGGTCGGATGCACGCTGGGTCTGATCGGCGGCGGCGGCTCGATCCTCGCAACGCCGCTTTTGATGTATGCCGTTGGAATGCGCGACGTTCACACGGCAATCGGAACCGGCGCGCTCGCCGTCTCCGCCAATGCCTATCTCAACCTAGCCGGTCACGCCGCCAAGGGGCACGTCTGGTGGCGCTGCGCGCTGATCTTCGCGGTCGCCGGCGCGATCGGCGCCTATCTCGGATCGAGCCTTGGCAAGCTCGTCGACGGCCAGAGGCTGCTCTTCATGTTCGGCCTGCTGATGATGTTCGTCAGCTTCGCCATGAGAAAGACCCGCACTGCCTCTGACGTCACCGCCCGCTCGCTGACCATGGCGGTGCACGGCAAGACGACCGCGATCGCGCTGCTGACCGGCCTGTTCTCAGGCTTCTTCGGTATCGGCGGCGGCTTCCTGATCGTGCCGGCGCTGCTGCTGGCAACGGGCATGCCCCTTATCAACGCCGTCGGCACCTCGCTCATGGCCGTCGGCACCTTCGGGCTGACGACAGCCGCCAACTATGCGACATCAGGTCTGATTGATTGGCCTACCGCGGGCTATTTCATCGCGGGCGGCATTGGCGGCGGTGTCATCGGAACGATCGCGGCGACGCGGCTTGCCGACCAGCGCAACACGCTGGCGACGATTTTCCGCGGCGTCATATTCGCCGTCAGCCTTTATGTGCTGTGGCGCAGCTACATCGCGCTTTAGCCTCTCAGGGCCGCTCGGCGATGCCCGAGCCGGACGCCGGGTTGTTCTTCGACTGCGCGCGATGTTCCCGCCACATGGTGAAAAGGCCGGCCCCGACCACGATCGCGGAGCCGATCAGCATGTTCCAGCTCAGCGTCTCACCGAAGAACATCACCGCGATCACGGCGCCGACCACCAGCTGAAGATAGGCGAGCGGCTGCACCTCGGAGGCCTGCAGCGAATCATAGGCGCGGATCAGGCAATAGTGGCTGACCGTGCCGCAGACGCAGAGCGCTGCGACCATCGGCCAGTCCGAGACGGCGATCGGCGTCCAGTAAAAGGGACCAAGCAGCGAGATCGCCGCCGCGCCGCCCACAGCGGTGTAGGCGAGGCTGGTAAACGTCGAATCGTTGCGGCTGACCGCCCTCGTGGCCACGCTATAGAGCGCGAACATGGTGGCGCAGGCGAGTGGCACGAGAAGATAGAGGCTGAAGGCGCCTCCCGTCGGGTTGATGATCAAAAGCACGCCGAACAGACCGGCGACAACGGCAAGCCAACGCCGCCAGCCGACATGTTCGCCGAGGAACGGGATCGACAGGATGGTCACGATCAGCGGTGTCGATTGAAAGATGGCCTGGGTGATGGCAAGCCCGGTATGCGCCAGGCCGAACACGAAGAGCGCGATTTCCGCCACCAGCAGCACGCCACGCATGACCTGCATCAGCGGGTGTTTCGTGACGAAGGCGCCGCGCACGCCACCGGGCTTGCGCATCGCCAGCAGCATCACGAAAGCCGCGAACGCCCAGAAGCGGATCATGGTGATCAGGATCGGTGAATATCGTTCGCCAAGATACTTCGAAAAGCTGTCCTGAACCGCGAAGATGAAAACCGCAGCCAGGGTGAATATGTAGCCCTGCAGCTTCGGGCTGCTACTTTTAATGTCCATCGTCTCCGGCACCGCGTCTGCTCGCTTTGCCCCTGGACTAATCCAGCCCATGCCACCGCTCAAGCCACGAAACCCGCCGAATCGGGCACATATCCATGTTTATTTCGCACTGCGGCATGACCCGGCCGACACTCGCCGCATGAAGTTCGAACAGGGTGGCAAGAGGCGTTGATGGCCTGCGGGTTCAATGACATAGTGCCGGCGCACCGATCCATAGCATATGAAGACATGAGCATGAGCAATTCCACCGCCGCGCCCTCCCCGACCTCAGCAACCAAGCGTCCCATGGCCAGGATCAGCCTGAAATGGTCGATGATCGAGGAGGATGGTCTTTCGATCCTCGAAAAGTTCCAGCTGCTGCGCGATCTCGGTTTCGATGGGGTCGAGCTCGATTCGCCAAACGCGCTGCCGCAGAACGAGGTGCTCGCGGCGCGGGACAAGACAGGCGTCGCCATTCCCGGGCTGGTCAATTCCATGCACTGGAAGACGCCGCTCACGGATGCCGATCCGGCCGTGCGACAGGCCTGCGTCGATTCCATGATCACCGCCTTGCGCGAGGCCAAACTCTACGGCGCCGATACGGTCCTGCTCGTGCCCGGCGTCGTGCGCAACAGCCCGACGAGCTACAAGACGGCCTATGCCTGCGCGTTGCAGGAAATCGCCAGGATCGTGCCCTATGCGGAAGAGACAGGCGTCTCGATCGCGCTCGAGAACGTCTGGAACGAGTTCCTGATCAGCCCGCTCGAAGCAGCCGCCTTTGTCGATGCCTGCAACCACCCCAAGGTCGGCTGGTATTTCGATGTCGGCAACGTGCTGCGCTACGGCCGCCCGACCGATTGGATCGAGGCGCTCGGCCACCGCATCCTCAAGATCGACGTCAAGGAATACAGCCTCGACAAGATGAACAGCGAGGGTCCGTGGAAGGGTTTCGAGGTGGAGATCGGCGACGGCGATTGCGATTGGGCAACCGTCAACCGCGCTCTTGCCGATGTTGGCTATTCCGGCTGGGCCTCGGTCGAGGTGCCGGGCGGCGATCGCAAGCGGCTGGCCGAAATCAAGGAACGCGTCGACCGTATATCCATGTTGGCCGCGCCGCTCTGATTTTACTAGAGCGGTTCATTGTTAAATGGAAACGGTTCTGCCGGAGCAGGTTTTCGTCAGGGCAAAGGCGATTGGCGAAGGGCATACCCCTAGGTACGGTCGAGCCGATCGCCTTTGATCCTGGCGGAAAGATGCCCGGCCCCTCGGGTTGGCTGAAACGGGCCGCCTGATCGTCCGGCCGGCTTGGCCGTATGCTTAGGCTACGACGCGCGCCAGCCGGACGACCATCCGACTCCGTTTGAGCCAACAGAACCGATTCCATTTAACAATGAACCGCTCTAGCGCTTGGCCAAAGCAACCCTTCCCTTCTTCATCGTCTCATGAAGTTTGGCCTTAATGAGATCGAAGAGTTCAGGCGGGATCATTCCATAATGATATCTGTTCGGATCAGACGGTAACGCCCTAAGATGTATGCCGGGCCACTCGAACCTATTGACCTCGCTTACGCGAATCCAGTTGGCGTCATCATCCAGGCCGAGTTGACTACGGAGTTCTGCCGGAACCTCGATCGAGAGGTCTTCCTCGCCAAATTCGGGTGGTGAATGCGTGATCGGGACGACAATCCTATCATTGGTCCGAGAGTGATAAACGACGATGGCACAAGGCCGATCCTTGCTGCCCAAAGCGAAACCTTCGCTTTTTTCCTTATCCCACAGGTAATTGTATCGGACGACAAGGCCTGCGACCGGCGTCGGGTAACTCACTCGGAAACTTTTCCGTACTCGGAGTTCATGATCAACGCCATGGTTTCGTCATCCATTTCGCTGACACGTATCACCTCGCGCTCACGCCTGATCATGTCATGGTAATGGGTAAGTTCCGAGGCGGACAGGAAGCCTCCGATCGTGCGATCATGCGCGGTGATCTCAATGACCCCCTCCGACTGTACGCGTTCCCTGAATGTCGTGAATTTGCGAGCGAATTCGGTAGCGGAAACTTTTAAAGCCTGAGCCATGACCAGCGGCCTCCCTATCAATGCGTAAAATACGTATTTTACGCATTTCGTCAAGACGAGGTCGATTTCACAGCCCTGGCGATGGCAATAGCCATCAACGTCAGCTCTTGAGTTCGGCGAGCAGTCTGCGGGCGTTGGCAAGGCCGGTCTGGCAACCGAACAGCGTTGGTTCGTTACCTTCGTATTCGAGCGAGACGAAGCCGTCGTAGCCGGCATCCATAACGCTTTTCAAAAGGGACTTCGCCGGCAGGTCGCCGAAGCCGAAGACTGAGCCCCGGATGAACTGCCCATTGAGCGTCTCCAGCCAGCCCGGTCCCGGGCTTTCGGCGCGCACGTAGAAATCCTTGATATGCACGAAGCTCGCATGCGCGATCGAGGCGCGCGTAGCGGTCACAGGGTTTTCGTCGACACAAAGGAAGTTGCCGACGTCGAGCGTCATCTTGAAGTTCGGCGAATCCACGGCGTTCAACAGACGCTTGACCCGCTCGCTGGAGTTCATGAAGAAACCGTGGTCCTCGATGCTGGCCGTCACGCCGAGGCGCTCCGCGTGTTCCGCCACTTCGCGGCAGGCATCGACAATCACAGGAAAGGCGGTCTCGAATTCTGCCGCTTCCTTCGCTCGCAGGTTCCACGGCACGACGTCGTGGCGTAGGAAGCGCACGTCGAGACGATCGCAGAGCTCCACATAGCGCTTGGTCCGATCGATCTGCGCGCGGCGATCGTCGCCGATGAAGCTCGCGCCGATGCAGATGCCCGAAAGCGGAATGCCGGTCTCCTTCGATGCCTTGCGCAGGCGCCCGATGCTGTCTTCGTCCTTGATCAGCTCATAGTTCAGGTCCTCGCCAGCAGGCGCGATCGATAGGCTGGCAAGCTCGAGGTGCTCGCCGCCATTGTCCCTGATCCAGGTGAACAGATCTTCGATCTGCATCGAACCATCCAACATCAGCGGGCGGAAACTGTAGGAACTCAAACCGAACTTCATGGGGACTCCTCGCGATCTGTGGCGCCACCATCGGAAACGCGGTTGAGACTGTCAATATCGAGATTGACAATCACCGCGATACATCCTTGTTTGTTATCAAAGAGATGAAGTGCATGGAGCATGCAGGAATGGCAATAAAGTCTGCAGACGTCGTCATTGTGGGAACCGGCCCGACGGGCTCGGCCTATGCCCGGGTCATTCGTAACGAGTGGCCCGAAGCGCGTATCGTGATGGTGGAGGCCGGGCCGCAGATCCTGCCA
This sequence comes from Hyphomicrobiales bacterium, assembly GCA_900472605.1. GTDB lineage: Bacteria > Pseudomonadota > Alphaproteobacteria > Rhizobiales > Rhizobiaceae > Rhizobium. The sequence continues at coordinate 146,675 of UCJD01000032.1, forward strand.
AAGACGGGCGGCCATCTCGACAACGTCGCTGATCTCGACGAACGCGGCGCGCTCGAAGTGCTCGCCCAGGGCGGCGACCGCAGCCCGCGCATGCCGATCAACAAGGAAGAGTGGGAAGCACGCCGCGCCGGTGGTTTCGACGGCTCGCTGCTGCGCCGCTCGGGGCTGTTCATCGCAAATGACGGCGACCCGCAGGATGAAAACCTGTTTGCCGGCTTTTCGGCCGCCAATGTCGGCGGCATGGGCACCAAATGGTCGACCGGCACGCCGGTGCCGTCGGAAATCGAACTCGTGCCCTTCATCCCCGCAGCTCAGATGCAGGCGGCGCTCGCCACCTCGGCCAAGCTTCTCGGCACCAATACCGATCCGAACGCGGGCGATCCCGCGGCCATTGCGCTGCGCGAGCGTCTCGGCGCAGTCTTCAACCCGGGCCGCACGCCCGACCGCTTCGTCCAGCCGATGCCGCTCGCAGCCACGCCCGGCCCCGACGGCCTGCACTATCACGGAACCGACGTCGTCCTCGGCGATCTCGTCGAAGAGCCTGCCGAGCGCTTTTCCATCCTGACGGAAACGGCCTGCCGCCGCGTCATCCACGATGGCCGGACCGTTACCGGCGTCGAACTCGCCAGCACGGGCTCCGGTGATACCTTCACGGTCAACGCCGGCACCGTCGTCGTCGCCTGCGATGCGCTGCACTCGCCGCAGCTTCTCCATGCATCCGGCATCCGCCCGGAGGCGCTTGGCCGCCACCTCAACGACCACTACATCGTGTCGCAGATTTCCGAGATGGACACCGATGTGCCGATGAAGGCCATGAACTGGATTCCGGCTACCAAGGAGTTCCCCTACTCGGTGACCATCGCGCCTGCCAGCCTGCACAGCATGCCGCGTTCAGTCGATATCGTCGGGCAGCCGATCGGAATGGGCTTCTTCGTTTCCTCCGATATCAGCCCCGACAACCGCGTGACCTTCGACGACAGCCGCACCGACTGGCTTGGCCTGCCCGCCATCTCGATCAAGTGGCACCAGTCCGAAGGCGACAAGGCGCGCCTCGAAGAAGCCAAGGTCCACGCGCTGAAGATATCCAACATCATCGGCCGGCCGGCTCCGGGCTTCGCCACCTTCGTGCAGCCGGTGGGCTCGTCTCTGCACTTCCAGGGCACGATCCGCATGGGCGAGTCCGACGATGGCACCAGCGTCTGCGACAAGACGTCGAAGGTCTGGGGCTTCGATAATCTCTACGTCGCCGGCAATGGCGTCATTCCCACCGCAACGGCGACCAATCCCACCCTGTTCTCGGTCGCCCTTGCCAGCATCGGCGCCCGCGCCATTGCTGAGGCGCGCCGGACGGCGGCCTGAAACACGAGGCGAATGTCATGACAAATCAAAAACTCAAGGTGCTTGTGGTCGGCCTCGGCCAGATGGGCAAGAGCCATGCGCTCGCTTACCACGCGCATCCCGGCTTCGACATCGTCGGCCTCGTCAACCGCTCGACACCGACGCTGCCCGAAGAGCTTTCCGGCTATCCCGTGCGCACCGATTTTGCCGCCGCGCTGGCGGAATTCGCGCCCGATGTCGTCTCGGTCGCCACGCACACCAACACCCATGCCGACATGGCGGTCGCCGCCCTTGAAAGCGGCGCCCATGTGTTTGTCGAAAAGCCGCTGGCCGCCAATGTCGCCGATGCGGAGCGCGTCGTCGCGGCCGCCAAGGCCAATGGCCGCAAGCTCGTCATCGGCTACATCCTGCGCCACCATCCCTCATGGATGCGCATGATCGCCGAATCGCGCAGTCTCGGCGGTCCTTACGTGTTCCGCATGAACCTCAATCAGCAATCGAGCGGTGCTGCCTGGGACATTCACCGCTCCATCATGCAGACGACCTCGCCGATCGTCGATTGCGGCGTGCACTATGTCGACGTCATGTGCCAGATCACCGATTCCAGGCCGGTGGAAGTTCGCGGCATGGGCGTCGGGCTGGCGCAGGGCCTGCCGAAGGGCATGTACAATTACGGCCACTTCCAGGTGCTGTTCGAGGATGGCAGCGTCGGCTGGTATGAGGCCGGCTGGGGACCGATGATGTCGGAGACGGCCTTCTTCGTCAAAGACGTGATCTCGCCCAACGGCTCGGTCTCGATCGTCATGGACCAGGGTGCGGCGTCCGACGATATCAACGCCCACACCCAGACATCGCGGCTGCTGATCCACCACGCGGAAATCGGCGCAAACAACGCGTTCACCCGGCCCGACGACTGGCTCGACATGCATGATGAACCCGACCACGATGGCCTGTGCTATCGCGAGCAGGATTTCGTCTTTCGCGCCATAACGGAAAATCTCGACCTCGCGCGCCATATGGACGACGCCGTCACCTCGCTGAAGATCTGCCTCGCGGCAGACGAAAGCGTGCGCACCTGCCAGGCCGTCAAGCTCTGAAACCTCGACTACCGACGGCCGGCTCACATAGTTTTGACTTGATGAACCGGCCCGAAGGCCCGATGCGGGGGTGGGGAATGAACAAGCCAGCCACCGGATCGTCTCAATGGTCATCAGCCGCCGTCACTTGCTGCAATTCGCGGGCGTGAGCTCGCTCGCAGCCGCATTCAATCATGCTGTAAAGGCCGAAGCGGGCGCGATGCCCGTGGCTTCCGCCTTGCCTTATGGCGTGACCACCGCCGCGCATATCAAGAGCGCTGCCCTGCGTGTGCGCGATCTCTCCGGCATGAGCCGCTACTATCAAGACACGCTGCGCCTGAAGGTGCTTGCCGAAAACGCCGACGAAGTCATGCTTGGCGTGGCGAACGAGCCGCTGCTCTATCTGACCGGCATACCGAACGCCGGATACGAGGATCCGACATCCGCCGGCCTCTTCCATGTCGCCTACCTGATGCCGACGCGGGTCGATCTCGCCCGCTGGCTGGTACATGCCGCGGTCGCCAAGATCCCGATCGACGGCTTCGCGGATCACAGCGTCAGCGAGGCGATCTACCTGACCGACCCTGAAGGCAATGGTATCGAGGTCTATTCCGATCGGCCGAGAGAGCAGTGGCAATGGAAGGACGGCATCGTCACCATGGGCACGAAAGAGCTCGATATCGATGCGATCGCCGCGCTGACCGACATGTCGAAGGACACGTATGACACGGCACCCGAGGGGCTGCGCATCGGCCACATCCACCTACGCGTCGGCGACATCGACGAGGCGAACAGCTTCTACCGCGATCTGCTGTGCCTTGCCGCCACCAGCGCCGAGCGCGACAATGCCGCTTTCCTGTCGTCGGGCGGCTATCACCATCACGTGGCGGTCAACACATGGCGCAGCGCCGGCGCCGGCGGCCGAGACAGCTCCAAGACAGGCCTCAGCTGGTTTTCGCTGACCGTGTCGGAACCCCTGCTCTATGAGCAGCAGATCAAGCGGTTCAACACGGCCGGCATCGGCGGCCATGTTCCCGGCGGCTATATCGCGATGGATCCCTGGGGAACCGAGGTCCGTTTGATCAAGGCCTGACGCGCTGCGCTGCGCGTGTGAACGGTCGCCTCAGCCGGCGAGCAGGTGTTCGTAGAGAATGGTCGAGCCGAGAACGATCAGCGCGACGCCGGCCACACCCTCGGCGTAGCGCCCGAAGCGCTCGCCGATCAGCCGCCCGACCAGCATCCCGCCCGATGCCATCAGGAAAGTGGCGGCGCCGATCGCCACAGCGATGACAAGAATGTTGACCTCAAGGAACGCCAGCGAAACGCCGACGGCCATCGCATCGAGGCTGGTGCCGATCGCGGTCGCGATCAGCATGGCAAAGGACATTCCGGCCTTATTCTCGTCTTCCTGCTCATTGCTCGTCGCAGCCCTGAGCATGTTGATGCCGACCGCGGCAAGCAGGCCGAAGGCGATCCAGTGATCCACCGCCGTCACGAACCGGGCGGCGGCAACGCCGGCCCCCCAGCCGATCAGCGGCGTGATCGCCTCGACGATGCCGAAGACGAGACCCGTGCGCAGCGTCTCGCTGAAGCGCGGACGTCCAAGGGCAGCACCGCGGCCGACGGAGACTGCGAACGCGTCCATGGACATGCTGAACGCCAGCACGATGATCGATAGCAGTGACATGGTTGAGCCCCTCGGGAGATGCGTAGCAGAGCCAATTCATGCTGTTTTGGCCCGGTTCCGGCGAAGCGATGTCCGCCACGGTCTTGCCGAGCCGATCTTCTCGGCCGAACGCGCCACGTGCTCTCGCACGAGTATGTTGACACGCTCCCGCCATCCGGCGGTGGCTACTCCCCGATGGCCGCTGGGTAGGCGAACCGTCTCTCGGTGTCAACGATAAAAGCAGAAATGGAAACAGATAAAATCGCTACTTAACAATGACTTGCAAGTGCGTCTTCCAGTTTTTAATGCAGCTGCGAAGCATTCGCAAAGCGACGTGAAATGTGTATTGCGAAAGGCGGCTTCCCGTGATGCCGCTTCGATCGTTCACAGCCGGCGGTCGCCTGTTGTTGGACGACAGCCAGCTTCCTGCCGCGCTCAGTAGTCCGCCAGCAGATACTCCGCATCCGGGCTTCCGAAACGGGGCGCGACGCCAAGCAGCGGCGCGGCGCGCCCGATGATCGACTTGATCATCGGGGCGGCCGTCGACGCCGCCGTCCGGCCGCCGTGCTCACCCGTCTCCGGTGCATCGATGATCGTCAGCACGATGTACTTGGGCCGGTCCATCGGAAATGCGGCGACGAACGCATTGAAGTTCTTGTCGCTCGCATAGCGGCCATCGACGACCTTGTCTGCCGTGCCCGTCTTGCCGCCGATGTTGAAGCCCTCGACCTGGGCGCTGCGCCCCGATCCCTTGATGCCGTTCCAGGCATAGAGGTAGCGCATATCCTGGCTCGTTTTGTCGCTGAGAACGAGCTTGGCGATGTCGCCGGCCTCCTGCGGGCTGCGCGGCAGGAAGGTTGGCGCGATAAGCTTGCCGCCGTTGATCAGCGAGGCGGCTGCGGCGGCCGTCTGAAGCGGGGTCGTCGCGACCCCGTGGCCGAATGAGATCGTCACCGAGTTGATCTTCTTCCAGGTCCGCGGCTGCGTCGGCGTCGCGACGCCGGGCATTTCCGTCTCCATTTTGGAAAGCAACCCCAGCTTGGTCAGGAACTCACGGTGCCGATCTATGCCCACCATATCGGCAACGGCGGCGGTGCCGATGTTCGAGGAATACTGGAAGACCTCCGGAATGGTGAGCACGCGGTTCTTGCCCTTGAAGTCGCGGATGATGAAACCGCCCATGCGGATCGGCCGTGTGGCATCGACGACCGAGTTGAGGTTGATCTTGCCCTCGTCCAGGCCCATCGCCAGCGTGAAGCTCTTGAAGGTCGACCCCATCTCGAATGTCGCGTTGCTGATGCGGTTGAACCAGCCTTTCTCGTATTCCTTGTCGACCTTGCCGTCGGCAAGCGTTCGCGACGGCTGGTTGGGATCGAAGTCCGGGACCGACGCCATCGCCAGCACCTCGCCCGTTTCCACGTCGACAATAACGGCGCCGGCAGCTTCCGCCCGGTATTTGATCATGGCTTCGGCGGCGACCTCGCGCACGATGTTCTGCACACGCAGATCGATGGAGAGCTTGACCGGCTCCAGCGGCATGTCGCTCGTCAGGCCGGCGGCGCGAAGATCGAGCAGACCCTGCTGGTCGAGATATCGTTCCATCCCCGCGACGCCGCGATTGTCGATATCGACATAGCCGAGCACGTGTGCGGCCGTATTCCCACCCGGATAGAAGCGCTTTTTCTCCGGGCGGAACCCGACACCGGGGATACCCAGTTCGAGGATCTGGCTCTGCTGGCGTGGCGTGATCTGGCGACGCAGCCATGCGAACCGTGACGATTTCACGGAAAGCTTCGCGTAGGTCGCTTTCCGATCGAGATCGGGAAAGATCGTGGCGAGTTTTTCGACAGCATCATCCACGTCGACGATCTTGTTCGGCTCGGCGAACATCGAGACGGTACGGACATCCGTCGCAAGCAATTGTCCGTGCCGGTCGAGAATGTCGGGCCGCGACGCCAGAAGCTTGTCCGATGGCAGGATACCGGATGTGGCTTCGGGATCGCGAGCCCCGTATTCCACGAGGCGTGCGGCACTCGCCGTAAAGCCGAAGACGAGAGCGAGCGCGACGAGAAGAACACGCGTCTTGCCTTGCCTGTAGAGATCGACCTTTTTCCTGCGTCCCACGTTGAGTGCCGAGACGTTGAGATGGCCTCGGCGTTTGGCGAGAACGATTTTCGATACCAGGCTCATCGCGCACGTGCTCCCGGTATCCGGGCATAGCGCGGCGAGGCAGGCAGGCTCTTGGGTGCGTCAGCGATTGATAACATCGGGGCTCTCTCTCGAGCAGCCCTGCGTAATCACGGGATCGTCAGGCTGCTCTGGCTAATGGACGGGGATGCGAAAGAGCGCAGCCGCCGATCGGTGGCCGATACATCGGGTCGAGCGTCCGGCCTTCGAGATGAAGCGCGAGATTGGTATGGTAGCTTACGTCGGCCAGTTCCCAGACACCGGGCCAGGCATCAACAGGCAGCCGGCGGGTCCAATGCTCGGCGTCATGGACGTGGCTGATGTCGCGGTCGTCGGCACCGGATAAGGTCTCGCCGTCCGTGACGAATTCGGTCTGGCAGGGGGCTGCGAAAGACGCATTCGGAAGGCAAAGCTGCGCACTGCCGATCGTGGTCAGCATGATCATCACAACAATGAGGATGCGCCGAATCATCATCTACCGAGTAAGGCTTCGTTAACGCTAACCAGCCTAGCGCCAGAACCTTACCTAATTCTCAATATTTCGGACGACGCCACATGGACGCGACACGACGCGCCGCACGTATTCCTCGCCGGATTCCGTCCGTGCAAACGGGCCATTGGTCCTTCTTCTTCTGGCGCGGAAAGATCGATATGCTAGCGCGATGAATGTCGTTTCGGTTACACCACCTCGCAGGATGTTGCGCCAAAGGCTTAGCCTGGCGTGGCAATTCGGCATCGCCAGTGGTCTGGTGCTCGTACTCGGCATGGCGCTAATCGGATTATGGGTGACAAGCCGTATCGAGGGTGCCGCGGTGCGCAACACCGCCAACGCCACCGCCCTTTATGTCGACAGCATCATTGCACCACTGACGCAAGAACTTGCTTCGGCCACGTCTCTCGGCGAGGGCGCCAAGCTGGCGCTGACCGAAACGCTGCAGCAAGGGGTGCTGCGCGGCAGGCTCTATTCGTTCAAGATCTGGCGACCCGATGGGACCGTGCTTTTCAGCAGCGAACCCAGCCTCGTCGGCAAGCATTTCGCGATGACCGAGGGCCTTGCGACAGCCCTTGCCGGTTCGGTGCATGCCGAGTTTGACGACCTCAAGGGCGAGGAAAACCAGCTGGAGCAGAAAAGCGGCCAGCCGCTTCTCGAAATATACAGCCCGATCCGCGAACCCTGGTCGGGCGATATCATCGGCGTCGCGGAGTTCTACGAGATTGCCAGCGACCTGCGCGCCGAGCTCGCGGTCGCGCGGCTGCAAAGCTGGTTCGTCGTCGGAACCGTGACGGCCGGCATGCTGGCGCTGCTCTTCATCATCGTCGCCCGCGGCAGCCATCTGATCGACGTCCAGCGTCGTTCGCTTGACGCCCAAGTCATCGAACTGTCGCGGATGCTCGATCTCAACCGGGCTCTGCGAAAGCGCGCCGACAAGGCGAACCAGCGCACGGCGACGCTCAACGAACGCTATCTCCGCCGCATCTCCGCCGAACTGCACGATGGCCCGGCGCAGCTGCTCGGCTTCGCGGCGCTGCGATTGGAGGCCATCGCCAAGGGCAAGGCGAAGGGCGACGACGAATCGCTCGTCAGCAGTTCGCTTACCGAAGCCATTCAGGAGATCCGCAACATCTGCCGCGGCCTGACGCTGCCGGAACTCGAGACGCTCTCGGGCGACGATGTCGTTCGCCGCGCCATCCAGGCGCACGAGACGCACTCGCGCACCAGAATCAACTCGAATGTCGGGCCGCTCGACATCCCGGCGCAAGCCGCCAAGATCTGTGCCTACCGCTTTATCCAGGAGGCGCTGAGCAACGCCACAAGGCATGCCCGCGCATCAAAGATTTCGGTGACGGCGACCGAGGACGACCGGACCATCCGTATCTGCGTCGAGGACGATGGAACGGGCTTTGTGCGGTCGGGCGAGGAAGACGGCCTTGGTCTTGCCGGGCTGGAGGAGCGGCTCGCGGGCCTCGGCGGCCATCTCGACATCACGTCCGACGCAAAGACCGGAACCAGCATATGCATGACACTACCGAGGAGGACGGCGGAATGACTTCAGATCTGCTCCGGGTTGCGATCGTCGACGATCACCCGATATTTCGCAACGGCCTCGCCCGCAGCCTGTCCGACGAGCCAGGTTTCGAAGTCGTCGGCGAAGGCGCCAGCGCCGCCGATGCTGTCGCCCTGTTCAAAGAGCACCGGCCCGACGCGTTGCTGCTCGATCTCTCCATGCCGGGCGGCGGGCACCTGGCCTTGCGAAGCATCATCGAGCACGACGCTGCGGCCACCGTCATCGTGCTCACAGCCTCGGAAGAGGATGGCGATCTGTTCGAGGCACTGAAGGAAGGGGCTAAGGGCTATATTCTGAAGGGCGTGAACGCCTCCACGCTGGTATCGGCAGTGCGCAATGTGGCCGCGGGCGAAAGCTATGTGTCGCCAAGCCTGGCTGCCCGGATACTGACGGAAATGAAGGGCGAGGCCGTGCCGCCACAGCCGGCCGAGCCGCGCAACCCGCAAGAGGATGCCCTGGCCTTGCTGACGCCGCGTGAAGAACAGATTCTTGGCTTGGTCGCCGATGGCAACAGCAACAAGGAGGTTGCCCGCCAGCTCAGTCTTCAGGAGAAAACGATCAAGCACAACATGACACGCATCCTGCAAAAGCTGAAGGCGCGCAATCGCACCGAAGCGGCGATCTTCCTGCGTGACGCGCGATCACGGCCGTGATCGTCATCGTGATCGTTCCGCATTACGTCAACGGAAACGCTCGATATCGCTATTCCTGGCAGCGCGACGGATAACAAGACGGCCCTCGGGGTCGAAGAGCTCGTAGCTGCCGTCCCTGATGCGCTCGCGCCAGCCGCCGTCAAAGGCGCGATCCTCGCGTCGCGATGTCGAGCCCGTGCGATCGTCTTCCCGTCCCTGCCGGCCGCTTCCGGAGCGGCTGCCGCCATCGTCGCCCGACGATCGCGATCCGGACGAGCCAGACGCGCCCGAGCTTGAGGAACCCGAATGCCCGGAACCGGACGATCCGGAATGGTCGGAGCCGGAGCCGCTTCCGCCCGAGCTGCCACTACCGCTTCCGTCGGAACCGCCGCCGCTTCCCTTGCCGGCCGATGCGGAAACCGGCGCCGCCATCACTGATATCGTGCAGAGCATGACAGTGCAGGCGATTTTGGGCCACGTGCTCACAATCGATCTCCTTGAAAGATGATCCCGGCCGCCCGTGGGCCGGGACATGATTGACAGCGCGACTAGCGCCGTCCGCCATGATCGTCGCCACCGTGATCACTGCGACCGCCACCGCCGCGGTGGTCTCCGCCATGGTCGTCGCCACCATGATGCTCATGGCCGGCGGAATCGTCCGAGCCGCGTCCGCGCGAGGAAGAGGATGCCGACGACGCGGACGAACTGTTTCGGACGTGGTCGGGACCGTCATCGAGCCCGCGACCGTGGCGCTTGTGCTTGACGAGATCGTCGGCGCCTTGGCGCACGAGTGTTGCCTGCGTGGACAGGGTCGCTGTCATCCCGGCATTCGGCGATAGCGGTCCAGCACCGGCCGAGCCAAGCGCCAGCAGCAGCGATCCGGCGGTAACGCAAGTGTGAACGATGATCTTCTTCATGCGTGTGCTCCTTGGTTTCCCGGCCGGAACGGTTGCCATCGGTTGAAATGCAGCCGGTCGGGTCCTCCAATTCTCGACGATTAGGCGCCCATTCCTAGCGGCCCCGGCCCTCTACGCCGCCAATAGGGACTTTAGTCCCCATGGCCACGACGAAAGGCTCACGATAAGTGGAGTGCGTTTGAATAGTTTTAGCCGGCAAGGCTGGCCGAGACGTTCAGACACACTCGAAAGCCAATTCATCGCGACCGAAAACCTGAGCCATCTGCGCTTGGTTTCGCTCCAATCGGGAGTTTGACATGAAGAAATCCATCAGCCTGAAGCTGGCTTCCGCCGCCGCGCTTCTCGCCGCAACAGCCTTCGTCAACGGTGCGTTCGCGCAGGATGCCGAAGGCATCGTCGTGTACAACGCCCAGCACGAAGGCCTCGGCACGGAGTGGGCCGAAGGCTTCACCAAGGACACCGGCATCAAGGTCACGGTCCGCAAGGGCAGCGACATGCAGTTCGCCAACCAGATCGTCCAGGAAGGCGACGCATCGCCGGCCGACGTGTTCCTGACGGAAAACTCCCCAGCCATGGCGCTGGTCTCCTCCGCCGGCCTCTTCGCGCCGGTCGATAAGGAAACGCTGGCCCAGGTTCCCGCCCAGTTCCACCCGGCCGACGGCACCTGGACGGGCATTGCCGCCCGCTCGACCGTCTTTGCCTACGACAAGACCAAGCTGACCGAAGACAAGCTGCCGAAGTCGATGCTCGATCTTGCCGATCCGGCCTGGAAGGGTCGTTGGGGCGCATCTCCCGGTGGCGCCGACTTCCAGGCGATCGTTGGCGCGCTGCTGCAGCTGAAGGGCGAGGAAGCGACGGCTGCCTGGCTGAAGGCCATGAAGGAAAATGCGACGCCTTATAAGGGCAACAGCGTTGCCATGAAGGCCGTCAATGCCGGCGAAGTCGAAGGCGCCGTCATCTACCACTACTACTGGTTCGGCGATCAGGCCAAGACCGGCGAGAACAGCAAGAATGTCGCCCTGCACTACTTCAAGAACGAAGATCCGGGCGCTTTCCTCAGCGTTTCCGGCGGTGGCGTGCTGAAGTCCAGCAAGCATCCGAAGGAAGCCCAGGCGCTGCTGAAGTGGATCACCTCCAAGGCTGGCCAGGACGTTCTGAAGAACGGCGACTCGTTCGAATACTCGGTTGCCGGCGATTCCAACGCCAAGCTGGTTCCGATTGCCGACCTGAAGGCACCGAAGGTCGAAGCGTCCAAGCTCGACAACAAGAAGGTCGTCGAACTGATGACCGCCGCCGGCCTGCTGTAAGGTTTTGTCAGCCTTCCAAGGCTGATGCGAGCCGCGCGTCGAAGGGCGCGCGGCTTTTTCGCGTCCGTGGACGGCGTGAAGTTTTCAAATCAATAGCTTACGCGAATCCTTCGCGTCAATTTTCCCCGCTCGACAAACCCCACCCTACACTTGTCTCGTCCC
>UCJD01000001.1 GCA_900472605.1 Hyphomicrobiales bacterium
TCAAAAGGTGAAACGCTCTAAATGTGCGCTTGTGGCGAAAGCGACGACGGGAGTTGGGTTCCTATTGATCGCATAAGCCTGCAACAGAAATTCGCGCCTTTTGTAAACGAATGTAACAGCTTGCTTCGTCGCGACTGTACCTTCTATCTGCGCCGTATCGATTTGATCCGGCCGGCTCGGCCGGATCAGTCTTGTGCTCCAAGGACCAGATGATCGGCACGGCGCAGCAGCAGTCGGGCACGCAGACCGCCTTCCATGCGGTTCTCAATGCTGAATGTGCCCTTGAACCGGTTCACGAGGGCCAGAACGATCGACAGACCCAGACCGGCACCCGCGGTATGACGTGCACGCGATGCCTCCACCCGGAAGAAAGGCTCGGTCAGGTCCTTGAGCCGCGCGGCCGGCACGCCAGATCCAGCGTCCTCGACACAGATGGCGATCTCTTGACCACTGTCATCGAGAACGATCTCTGCCGTTCCCCCGCCATAGCGCATCGCATTGTCGAGAAGGTTGGCCATCATGCGTTGGAAGGCCACCGGCGTGACGCATGCACGGACCGGTTCGGTTGCGGCGGCGCCCGATAGGGAAATCGTCTCTCCCAGGTCCTGCCGTATCCACACGATCTGCCGGAGCGCTTCCGCAACATCGATCGACGCTTCCTGATCGCTGTCTACCCGGTCGGGTCGCGCGATGATCAGGGCGTCGTCCATGAGCTGTCGCATCTCCAGCAGATCGTGGGATGCGAGTTCACGCTGGCGACGGTTGGTGATGAAGTCGCTTCGTAGTTCCAACCTCGTCAAATAGGTCCGGAAATCGTGTGCGACCGCCGCAATAATTCGCGTCCTCTCGTCGAGTGAAAGTTGCAAAGACGTCCGCATGTCGCGAAATGCATTGCCGAGCGCGACGAATTCGCGTGCGCCGTGAGCAGGCATCAAGGACATGTCGTCACAGCGCACCGCTTTCGCAAGCCGCTCTACCGGTACAGTCGATTGTGCCGACAGCCAGAATATCACCAGAATATTGATGACGAACCCTGTCACTCCCCACCACCAGAAACGGGTTATGAATCGCGCTACCGGCGGCGCTGCGTAATGTTCGATCGAAATGGCCTGGCCACCGGGAAGGCCGACGATGACGCGCAGGGGCGACCGGGAATACCACGACTGCCGGTCCAGTGTCCGAACGAGGTCATCCGCGTTACCTTCGAACCGGAACGGTCGCCCGGCAAGGGCGCTTTCGTAGGCACCGAAAGACAGACCCGCCGGATGCGGATCGTCACCCTCATGTTCCGTTGGCGGGAGGCCATGCAGGAGTTCGACGCGTTGCAGGTTGCCTTCAAACGCGCGGATGAGATCGGGATAGGTGTCGGCCGGCGCCCCGGCGAATGACCGAGCAACGGCTGCGACCTGATCCGGCTCAGGAAGCAGGTAGACGCGATCAATCTCCGCATCGCTGCCTTGCGTGAAGAGAACGAACACCGCAAAGACCACAACCGCGTGCACGATCACGATCGCGGCAATCCGCTGGCGCAGGCTGCAACGCATGGATCCGGGCCATTTCAGCATCGTACCACCTCGGGCGAGAACAGGTAGCCGTCTCCCCGCACGGTGCGGATCAGAGTGGGATTTCGCGGTCCTTCCCCCAGCTTGCGGCGGAGCCGCCCGATCTGCACGTCGATGGCGCGGTCGATCTCTCCTGCCGATTGGCCGCGTGTGGCATTGATGAGAAATTCGCGCGACAGCACCCGCCTCGGATGCAGTGCCAGCACTTGAAGAAGATCGAACTCGCCCGTCGTCAGCGCGACCTGCCGACCGGCGGGATCGGAAAGCCCCCGCGCGTCGACCCGCAAAAGCCATCCGTCAAAACGCAAATTCTCGCCGATGGATGGTGGCTCGCTGGCCGCAAGATCTCGCGTTCGCCGGATGATCGAACGCAGACGGGCAAGCAGTTCGCGGGAATTGAAGGGCTTGACGAGGTAGTCGTCCGCGCCGATCTCCAACCCGATTATGCGATCGATAGGATCGCCCTTCGCAGTCACGATCAGGATGGGCAAACGCGGATAACGCACGCGCAGGTGATGGCAGATCGTCAATCCATCTTCTCCCGGCAGCATCAGATCGAGGATGAGACAGTCGAGCCGCTCGATATCTTTGATTGACAGCAGCCCTGCCGACCCTTCGAACGCCAGAACGTCGAAACCTTCCCGCTCAAGAAGGCCGCTGACGAGTTCACGAATATGCAAATCGTCCTCGACAATCGCGATGGTGGCATGCCCGCTTGCCGGTACGGCATTGACCGAATGCGTATTCATCCCATTCATTTCCGCGCTATCCGTAACCCGTCTACTCTTTCTTGGAAGAAAATGAAAAATTGCGTTTGTCAACGCTTTTCCATCACGAACGGGATCGACCTGAAAGGGCTCTGAACGATCCCGTTGGACGGCGCGCGTGTCGAGAAGCTGAGGGACGAGGCGCTGCCGCAGCCGGTCCGGCGTTCGATCACGGCTCCATGGATCTTCTGCAAGCTTTTCGCCGTCTAGCACGACACGTGATTTCGCCGGAGCGACAGATCTCCGTCCGTCGGGCGGCGCCCGATCCCCAAAATTGGGAAAATGATGAGAAAACGTTTTCTCACGTTGACTTTGCATTTGAGAAACGCTTTTCTCACCTACGCGAGAAGGAGGAGATCGCGTGGTCGCTCGGAGCAACCGTGTCACAATTCATGACGTCGCCAGGGCTGCGGGCGTCAGCGTTTCGACCGTGTCGAAGGCGCTGAACGATACCGGCCGGATGGCGTCCGAGACGCGCGAGAAGATCAAGGCGATCGCAACCGACGTCGGCTTTCGGCCGAATGCATTGGCGCGAAGCCTTCTCTCCAACAGAAGTTTCACGGTGGGCCTGCTCACGAACGATACCTACGGTCGTTTCACATTGCCGCTGATGTCCGGAATATCAGAGGCGCTGGTCGATCATGGCGTCTCGGTCTTTCTCTGTGCGATCGAGGATGATCCCGCGCTCGCGAAGGTTCATGTCGACGCCATGCTGGACAAGCAGGTGGATGGCATCATCGCGACGGGCAAGCGGGTCGATAGGTCTCTCCCGGTCGATCTCGCTGGCCTGCCGGTGCCCGTCGTCTACGCCTTCACCGAGGGCGTGCCGGGAAGCGTCATCCTGACGGCGGATGATGCCGACGGTGCACGGCTTGCGGTCGAGCGGCTTCGCAAGGTTGGACGCAAGTGGATCGTCCATGTCACCGGTCCCGACAGTTTCGTCTCGGCCATCGAGCGCGCCGATGCCTTTCGCCAGGCCGTCGGCCCGGAGGCACTCGTGCTGCACGGCGCCTGGACGGAGGCTTGGGGGCATGAAGCCGTCGCCATGCTTTGGGGCGGCGACAAGCCGACGCCGGACGGCATTTTCTGCGGCAACGACCAGATCGCGAGAGGCGTGGTGGACGCCTTGCGCGAGAAGGGCGTGCGCGTGCCCGAGGATGTGTCGGTCATTGGTTTCGACAACTGGGAGATCTTCGCCGACCAGACGCGGCCGGCGCTCACCACGGTCGACATGAATTTGAAGGAGCTCGGCCGGATGGCCGGGCTGACAATCTTGGATCTCGCCGAAGGACGGGCTGTGGAGGCCGGACTTCGCAAGCTTCCATGCAAGCTGGTTGTTCGCCAGTCCTGTGGTGGAGACCGGGAAATCTAAAGGGAGGCGGGGCGCTGTGCCCCATGATTTGGAGGAAATCATGCATAAGAGAATGCTTGCAGCGACGGCTTTGCTGTCGATATGCCTGTGCTCGGCGGCATCCGCCGAAACCGTCAGCATGTGGGTGCGTTCGGGCAGTGGTGGCGGCGCCTTCAAGGCGGTCATCGACGCCTACAATGCGGCCAATCCTGACAAGGTCGAACTCACCGAGATTCCGTCGGACCAGATGGTCCAGAAGTATGCGACGGCGGTTGCCGGCGGGCAGGCGCCCGACGCGATCTCGCTGGACCTGATCTACACCCCGTCCTTTGCGTCCGCCGGCCAGCTCGAGGACCTGACCGATTTCGCCAAGTCGCTCAGCTATTTCAACGCGCTGGCGCCAGCGCATGTCAAGCAGGGCACCTATGAAGGCAAGGTCTACGGCCTGCCGCTGCTCGTCGAGACCTCCGTTTTCGCCTGGAACAAGGGCCTCTACAAGAAGGCCGGCCTCGATCCCGAGAAGGCGCCGACCTCCTGGGAGGAGATCACCGCCAATGCGGAGAAGATCCGCAAGCTCGGCGGCGATGACTACGGCTTCTATTTCTCTGGCGGCGGCTGTGGCGGCTGCATGATCTTCACCTTCGCGCCCCTCGTCTGGGGTGCTGGCGCGGATATTCTCTCGGAGGATGGAAAGACCGCGGCACTGGATACTCCCCAGATGCGAAAGGCCGTCGAAGACTATCGTGCGATCGTCAAGTCGGGCGCCGTGCCTGCCAGTGCCGCGACCGATAACGGCGTGGACTTCCTGAAGTTCCTGGGTGGCAAGATCGGCCAGCAGAGTCTTGGCGCGTTTGCCATCGGCACCATGATCACGCAGCATCCGGAGCTCGACTTCGGCGTGGCGATGATCCCCGGCGTCGACGGCAAGCCGTCGTCCTTTGCCGGTGGCGACAACATCGTCGTCACCAAGGGCACGCCGCATGTCAGCCAGATCCAGAAGTTCCTGCAGTTCGTCTACTCCGAGGAGGGACAGACGATCATGGCCAAGAACGGCAGCCTGCCAACGCGCACCGATATCGCCGAGCAGGTCCTGAAGGGACAGGATCCGCGCCTGCTCGTGGCCGCCGATGCGATCAAGGTCGCCAAGACGCCGTATACGCTGCAGTTCAACGATCTGATCAACAGCCCGAACAGCCCGTGGTCGCAGTTCATCAACGCCGCCATGTTCGGCGATGACGTCGATGGCGCATTCGCCAACGGCCAGGCCGACATGCAGTCGATCATCGACAGCGCGCA
This sequence comes from Hyphomicrobiales bacterium, assembly GCA_900472605.1. Classification (GTDB taxonomy): domain Bacteria; phylum Pseudomonadota; class Alphaproteobacteria; order Rhizobiales; family Rhizobiaceae; genus Rhizobium. Next base: position 4,977 of record UCJD01000001.1, read on the forward strand.
ATGATCTCAAGGGTCGGGATCGCCTCGCGATGCCGACCCGACACATCCCGATCGCTCGCATTTCACAAACTGAACGAGATCAAAGATGACCACTGAAATCATCTCCGTCTCTCCGAAGCGCAGGCGGCGGCGGAGAGGGGGCTGGCGCGGCGTCGCCTATATCGCGCCCGCAATCGCCCTGGTGACCGTGTTCTTCGTGCTGCCGCTCCTCTTCACCGTCTGGATGAGCCTGCACCGCTGGCCCCTTATGGGATCGCCGCGCTGGATCGGCATCGGCAACTACACGCGCATGTTCAACGATCCGCGTTTCTGGACATCGCTCGGCTTCACCGCGCAGTACACGCTGGTGGTCACGATCGCGATCTTCGCGCTGGCGTTCCCGCTCGCGTTCTTCGTGGACAAGCCGCGCCGCTTCGTGTCGGGCTATCGCACCATCATCTTCCTGCCCGTCGTCATCGGCCTGGCTTCGGCATCACTGCTGTGGGTCTGGCTCGCCAACGTCGATAGCGGCCTGTTCTCGCCGGTCTTCGAAATGCTGGGCCTCACCCAGGGGCGGCGCAACCTGCTCGCGACCTTCGACAGCGCCTTCCTGACGATCATCGTCATGGTCGTGTGGAAGGTCGCCGGCTTCACGATGATCATTCTCTTGACCGGGCTGCAGGGCATTCCGTCGGAGTTGACGGAGGCCGCGCGCATCGATGGCGCCGGCGCCTGGCAGCGCTTTCGCCACCTCACGCTGCCCCTGATGCGTAGAACCATGGCGCTCGCGCTCATCCTGTCGGTCACGGGTTCGATCCTCGCCTTCGACCAGTTCTACATCATGACATCAGGTGGGCCGCAAAACCGCATGATCTCGATCGTCTACTACATCTTTAATCAGTCCTTCGTGTCGTTCAATCTCGGCTACGGCGCGGCTCTGTCCATCGCGCTGCTCGTCATCCTGGTGGCGCTCAGCATCGTGCAGCTCTGGCTGCTCAAGGTTGGGGAGGATCGCCCATGACCGGCCGCACAGCCCTTCGCGCCCGCCGCAATATCAGGCGCGCCACAAGCTATCACGTCGCCGGTGCCGCGATCGTCGTGTTCTTCCTGGCGCCGTTTGCGATCATGTTGATGTCCTCGTTCCGCCCGCGCAGCGAGACGGCGCTGCCGCCATGGCCGCTCACCGGCATCAGCGGGATCAGCGTCGATGCCTACCGGACGCTCGATACGTTCGGCGCCGGCATCTGGCATCACATGTTCAACTCGCTGATCGTGTCCGTCGCGACGGTGGTGCTCACGGTGGCGATCAGCCTGCTCGCCGGCTACGGCTTCTCCCGCTACCGCTTCCCGTTCAAGAACGTGCTGTTCATCCTGATCATCGCCACCCTGATGATACCGTTCCAGTCGATCCTGACGCCGCTATTCATCATTCTCTCGCGGCTGGGGCTGAACAATTCGCTGTTCGGGCTGACGCTCGTCTACGTCACGCTGCAGCTGCCCTTCTCGGTGTTCATGATGCGCAATGCGTTCGATGCGGTGCCGAAGGAGATCGAGGAGGCGGCCCGCATCGACGGCGCACGCGATCTCGGCCTTCTTGCCCGTGTGCTGTTTCCGCTGGTGCTGCCGGGTGTCGTCACCGTCGCGATCTTCGCCTTCCTCAATGCCTGGAACGAGTTCTTCGCGGCGCTCGTGCTTCTGTCCAGCAACGAGAAATTCACGCTGCCGGTGCTGATGACCGCCGTGCGCTCATCCAGAATGGGCGCCATCGATTGGGGCGCGGTGCAAGCCGGCGTCGTCGTCATGGTCATCCCCTGCCTGCTCGTCTTCCTGCTTCTGCAGCGCTTCTACATGCGCGGCCTGATGGCCGGCGCGGTCAAGTAATTCAAAGGAGAATTCAAACATGACTACCGAAAACAAGAGCCAGTTCCGCCCGGTCGCCGTTCCCGATGTCGAGCTCAACGGCTTCTGGGGCAAGTGGCAGGATGCGGTGTGCGATTCCACGGCGGCGATCCTGCTCGATCGCTGCGAAAAGGCCGGCATGATCCAGGCGATCGACGTGAACCAGCCAAGCCCCGGCGTCGTTATCCCGATCGACGAGAAGTGGACCGGCTCGACCCAGATGTTCTGGGATTCCGATCTCGGCAAGTCGATCGAAACCATCGCCTACTCGCTCTACCGCAAGCCGAACGCGGAGCTCGAGGCGCGCGCCGACGCCATCATCGACATGTATGAAAAGCTGCAGCAGGAGGATGGCTATGTGAACGCCTGGTTCCAGCGCGTGCAGCCCGGCAAGCGCTGGACCAACCTGCGCGACCACCACGAGCTCTACTGCGCCGGCCATCTCATGGAGGCCGCGGTCGCCTATTACCAGGCAACCGGCAAGCGCAAGCTGCTCGACATCATGTGCCGCTACGCCGACCACATGATCACGGTTTTCGGCCACGGCGAAGGCCAGATCCCCGGCTATTGCGGCCACCAGGAAGTGGAACTGGCGCTGGTGAAGATGGCGCGCGTGACGGGCGAGCAGAAATACCTCGACCTCTCCAAGTTCTTCATCGACGAGCGCGGTCGGCAGCCGCACTTCTTCACCGCTGAGGCCATTCGCGGCGGGCGCGATCCGAAGGACTATGTGCACAAGACCTACGAATACAGCCAGGCGCATGAACCCGTGCGCGAGCAGGGGAAGGTCGTCGGCCATGCCGTGCGCGCCATGTACCAGTATTCCGGCATGGCCGATATCGCGACCGAGTACCATGACGACACGCTGACCAGTGCGCTGGAGACCCTGTGGGACGACCTGACGGTCAAGCAGATGTACGTCACCGGCGGCATCGGCCCGGCGGCGATCAACGAGGGCTTTACCGATTATTACGACCTGCCCAACGACACCGCCTATGCCGAGACATGCGCCTCCGTCGGCCTCGTCTTCTGGGCAAGCCGCATGCTTGGCCGAGGCCCGAACCGCCGCTATGCCGACGTCATGGAGCAGGCGTTGTACAACGGCGCGCTGACCGGCCTTGCGCTCGACGGCAAGACCTTCTTCTACGACAATCCGCTTGAAAGCACCGGCAAGCACCATCGCTGGGTCTGGCATCGTTGCCCCTGCTGCCCGCCGAACATCGCCCGCCTCGTCGCCTCCGTCGGCTCCTACATGTACGCCGTCGCCGACAACGAGATCGCCGTTCACCTCTACGGTGAAAGCAGCGTCAAGGCGAAGCTCAAGGGCGGCAACGTCAAGCTCACGCAGCACACCGACTATCCGTGGAATGGCGATATCCGCATCGATGTGGATGTCGATGGCACGGCCGAATTCGGCCTTGCGCTGCGCATCCCCGAATGGGCCGAGGGCGCCTCGCTGAAGGTGAATGGCGAGACGGTCGATCTGGCCTCGTCGGTCATCGACGGCTACGCGCGCCTCAACCGCGCCTGGAAGAAGGGCGATGTCATCGCGCTCGATCTTCCGCTGGAGCTTCGCCCGCAATACGCCTCGCCGAAGGTCCGCCAGGACGTCGGCCGCGTCGCGCTCGCTCGCGGCCCGCTTATCTATTGCGTCGAGGAAACAGACAACGGCCACGATCTCAACGCCTTCGTTGTCCCGCAGAAGCTCGCCGGCCACCGGACGAAGACGATCGAAGGGCTGAACGGCGCGGTAGCGGTCGAGCTCGACGTCTCCAGGGAAGACGCAAGCGGCTGGAACGGTTCGCTTTATCGCACCCGCCCGGCCGAGCAGGTGCCGGCGACTATCACGCTCGTGCCCTATCATCTCTGGGACAATCGCGAGCCGGGCGCCATGCTGGTCTGGCTCCAGACCGGGAAGTAGGCCGATGGTCCAGATGGAAACAGCGAGCGTCTCGCTCAAGGACGTGCGAAAATCCTACGGCAGCCTGCCTGTCGTGCACGGGATCGATCTCGATATCAAGGAGGGGGACTTCGTCGTTTTCGTCGGCCCCTCCGGCTGCGGGAAATCGACCCTGCTCAGGATGATCGCCGGCCTGGAGGAGGTCACCGATGGCGAGATCAGCATCAAGGGGCGGGATGTCACCGATCTCGACCCGTCCGATCGCGGCATCGCCATGGTCTTCCAGTCCTACGCGCTTTATCCGCATATGTCGGTGCGCGAAAACCTCGCATTCGGGCTGAAGATGGCGAAGACTGATGCGGCGGAGATCAAGCGCCGCGTCGATGAGGCTGCCGGCATCTTGAAGATCGACCATCTCCTCGAGCGCCGTCCGGGACAGCTCTCCGGCGGCCAACGGCAGCGCGTGGCCATCGGCCGGGCGATCGTTCGCGAGCCCGATGTCTTCCTGTTCGACGAACCCCTGTCGAATCTCGACGCTGAGCTTCGCGTCTCGATGCGTATCGAGATCGCGAGGCTCCACCGCGAGCTCGGCAACACGATGATCTATGTGACGCACGACCAGACCGAGGCGATGACGCTGGCCGACCAGATCGTCGTGCTTCGAAACGGACGGGTCGAGCAATCGGGATCGCCAAGGGAGATATACGAAAACCCGTCCAACATGTTCGTCGCCGGCTTCATCGGCTCGCCCCGGATGAACTTCCTGAAGGCGGTCGGCCAGGGAACTGGACGCTTCGACATTGCGGGCAAGAGCTTCGAGGATCAGGGATTGCCGGCGAGCCTTGCGCGCGGGACGGAGTTCATGATCGGCATCCGCCCCGAGCATATCGTGATCGGCGAGGCGGGCGATCGGTCGATTGCGGCGCGCGTCGAGTTCTTCGAATATCTCGGCGGCACGCGCTACATCTACTGTGCGCTCGAAGACGGGCAGAACCTGGTCGTCGAGCAGAGAGCCGGACCGGATATCGAGCCGCGCGCGGTGATCGCGCTCGATCTGTCGTCCAGCCAGCGGCTGTTCTTCGATGCCGAGGGCGGCCGCATGCGCGCTTAGAGATGGCGTCAGGCCCGGGCGAGCGGGAACAGCTTCCCACGAAAAAGGAGCACAAGTGTTCCCGCTGCCAATAGGGCGATCGCGGCGGTTACCAGCCAGAGCAACGGCATGGCGAGTACCGACAGAATCCCCTGCTCGCCGCGGGCGGCCATGCGGATCAGATCGGCGGCCAGCGCGGTCAGGCCGAAGGAAAAGGCCCAATAGGACGCAGCGAATGGTTGCTTCATGACCCACGGAAGAAGGCGGAGTGCCAGAAGCAGCTGGAGCATGGCGTAGCCCACCATGGCATGGGCAAGCAAATCCGGTGCTCCATTCGTAACGCTCAGATAAGCGGCGGCGCCGACTGCCGGCGGTGCGAGTTGGATGCCGATCGTCGGACGCAGGGGCTCGGGCAGTTCCGTCGCATTCAAGAGCCGGTTCAATACCACGGATTCCATCGCCAACCACGAGAAGAAGCCAGCGCCAAAAGCCAGCTTCGCAAGATCTGAATAGCCGAGCGCAGCGCCGACGATGGCGGCGACATAGCATCCGGCAACCGTCGGGAGATATAGGACCGGTGTCGTCGTGGTCTGGTCACGTCCGCCTTGCCACAAGGCACCCGTCCGCCATATCGCGAAGGCGAGCGTCCAGAACAGGCCTATCCAATAGAATGCCGGCGCCAGCGCGCCGGAAAACGGCGCGACCATCGCTCCGCCAAGCATGGTGGCGACACCGATAAGGCCAATGAAGCAGCACTGTACGGGATGTTCTACCTCCTTGCGCGCATCCTCAGGGAAGAGGATCCATTTCAGTCCATAAAGACAGACGAGAATGAACCAGACGGCAAGCGCAAGAATGGCAATGCCGTCTCCTACCGCGCCAGGAAGCGCGAAGTGGCCAGCGGCTGCTCGCCACGCGTTGGAAAGGCCCGCGATGCCAAGCACGATGCCGAAGGCCGACGCGGGAACGACGGGAAGCCGCTTTCGAGAGGATGCCGTCGTCTCATCAGGCTGTGATTGCGTTGCGGTCATGGGGGCTCCGACGCTGGAAACGGCTGGCTGCGAATGCGATTTTGCACACGGCGATGCCCCAACCGCTGTTTCGGCTTTAGGCCAACGCACAAAGAGCTTGTTGCTTCAGTATTGCAACAAACAGTGCGGCGAAGTCATCAGAATTCGACGTGGTCCCGATCTCCTCACGCGCGACTGCCCATGCTGCCGTCTATGCGTGCGAGCCGCTAGTCCAGCATGATCATATGCGCCGGCAGCTGTTCCTCGAAAAACTTCGAGAATGTGGCGATACGTGGCGGCAGCGCCTGATAGGGCGGATAGTAGAGCGTCAGCCAGAGCTCCGGCGGCGCCCAGCCGGGCAACACGTGAACCAGCCGGCCGGTGCGGATATGCTCGGCAATGTGAAAGCCTGGAAGCATCGCGACGCCCACGCCATCGGCAGCCATATCGGCGAGCACTTCGCCATTGTTGGCGCTAAAAGCGCGTCCGGCCGCGATCGAGATGCTCGATCCGCCGTCCGACAGCGCCCAGTTCTCGCGCCGGCTTTCGCCGCTATAGGCCAGGCAATCATCCGGCGTCAGTTCGTTGGGATGCTGCATCTCGGTAAAGCGGCTGCCGGGCGCCGCTACCAGAATCCTCGGCACCGCCCGGATCTTGCGCCAGATGGTGAACTTGTCCGAGGGCGCCGACGAAATGCGGATCGCGAGATCGTAGTCGTCGTCGATGATGTTGACTAGGCCGTCCGACAGCGAAACCTCGAAGCTCATCTTCGGATAACGCTCGCGGAAGCCTGAGAGAATCGGCGTGAGGATCGTCTTGCCAAGCCAGGTCGGCGCGCTGATCCGCAGCCGTCCCTGATCGGACTTGTGGGCGTTCTTGACGTCCTTGCGGGCGTTTTCGAGCGCTTCGATCGCCGGCTGGATCTGCGCCGCAAAGACCGCGCCATCCGTCGTCAGCGACACCTGGCGCGTGGTGCGCACGAAGAGCTGGACGCCGAGGTCGTCCTCGAGTGCTGCGATCGCACGGGTGACGGCGGCGGGCGTCATGTCGAGCTCGCGGGCGACCTGCGCGAAGTTGCGCTTCTCGGCGGCGAGCAGAAAGGTTTTCAGGGCTTTATAGTCGTTCATCTCAATTATTTCAAAAATCGCAATTCATTCGACAGGAATATTGCAATTCCGCGATGCAATCAAGCCGGTTACATCTCTCTCCATCGAAACGGCAACGCCCACAGAGAAAGGCAACGGTCATGATCAAGGATATCAAGGGACTGCATCACGTCACTTCGATGGCGTCGGATGCCCAGCAAAACAATCGGTTCTTCACCAATGCACTCGGCCTGCGCCGCGTCAAGAAGACCGTCAACTTCGACGATCCGAGCGTCTACCATCTCTACTACGGCGATGAAAACGGCACGCCCGGTACGGTCATGACCTACTTTCCTTTCCCGCACATGATGACCGGCCGCCCCGGTGTCGGTGAAGTCAGCGAAACGCAGTTCTCGATCCCGAAGGGATCACTGGCTTTCTGGAAAGACCGCCTGGCGGCCCAGGGTGTCGTCGGTCTGAAGACCGACACGGTCTTCGGTGCAAACCGCCTGCGCTTCGCCGGCCCCGATGGCGACGGACTGGCGCTGATCGAAACCGCCGATGACGCCCGCGCCGCATGGCTTGCCGACGGCATCTCGGAAGACAATGCGATCCGCGGCTTCTCCGGCGCCCGCTTCGATCTGCATGACACCGCCGCCACGTCGGAACTGCTGCAGTTCATGGGCTATGAGCGCGCCGAGGTCGAAGGTGACGTCACGCGGTTCATCATTCCCGGTGGCAATGGCGCCGACACCATCGACATCGCGTCGCTTCCGAAAACGCCGTTTGCCCGCCAGGGCGCCGGTTCGGTCCACCACATCGCCTTTGCCGTGGAGAACCGCGAAAAGCAGCTCGAAGTGCGCAAGGCCCTGATGGATACGGGCTACCAGGTGACGCCGGTCATCGACCGCGATTACTTCTGGGCGATCTACTTCAGAACGCCGGGTGGAATCCTGTTCGAGATCGCAACCAACGAGCCCGGTTTCGACCGCGACGAAGATACCGCTCACCTCGGCGAAGCGTTGAAGCTGCCGACCCGGTATGAAGCCTATCGCAGCCAGATCGAAGAGAACCTCGTTCCGCTCGCAGCATAACCCCGGACGGCAAACTGCCGCGCACCCCTAACGCCAACAATTTCCGCCTTCGAACGGCTGCCTGAGGCAGGCAGCCGACCGCCGGAGGCATCCCAATCCTTAACCGCCAGATCGGCGATCAAAACCCAAACGGAGAAATCAAATGTCGAAGCTCGAAGTCCTCACCCCTGCAAACAGCCAGCTCATCTTCATCGACCAGCAGCCGCAGATGGCTTTCGGCGTCCAGTCGATCGACCGCCAGACGCTGAAGAACAATGTCGTCGGTCTTGCCAAGGCGGCGAAGATCTTCAACATCCCGACGACGATCACGACGGTCGAGACGGAGAGCTTCTCCGGCAACACTTTCCCGGAACTGCTCGGCGTCTTTCCCGAAAACGACATTCTCGAACGCACGTCGATGAACTCCTGGGACGACCAGAACGTTCGTGACGCTCTCGCCAGGAACGCCGCCGGCGGCCGCAAGAAGATCGTCGTGTCCGGCTTGTGGACGGAAGTGTGCAACACCACCTTCGCGCTGTCCGCCCTCCATGATGTTCCCGACTACGAAATCTACATGGTCGCCGACGCTTCCGGCGGCACCTCGGTCGACGCCCACAAGTATGCGATGGACCGCATGGTACAGGCCGGCGTCATCCCCGTCACCTGGCAGCAGGTCATGCTCGAATGGCAGCGCGACTGGGCCCGCAAGGAAACCTACAACGCGGTCACCTCGCTGGTGAAGGAACATTCCGGCGCCTACGGCATGGGCATCGACTATGCTGTCACGCATGTTCACGGCGGTGCCGAGCGCGTCAGCCACGGCAAGCGCATCGGCCCCAACCCCGCCAAGTAATCAGCCATCACCGCCGCTTCCGCAGGATCGATTGTCCAAATGCGGAAGCGGCTTTCATTATCATTCGAGGATGCCCCCATGAAACTCTACCTTCTGTCCATCGGCGCCGGTCTTCTGGTCGGTATCGTCTACAGCCTGCTCAATGTTCGCTCTCCCGCGCCGCCGATCGTGGCCCTCGTCGGCCTGCTTGGCATTCTGGTTGGCGAACAGCTCATTCCTTTCGCAAAGACGCTGATGGCCAAGGAGCCCGCGGCAGTCTCGTGGATCAATCAGATCAAGCCTCACATGTTCGGCCATATGCCGAAGGGCGAGAGCCGCAATGACGTTGTCGTGTCTCGCCAGGATCAGCACAAGTCTGATAGCTGACACAGCAAGGGGAGATTCGCTTGCGCTGGGGCCGATATCGAGCTGCCCCCACGCAAAGCGTTGAAATCAATCTTAATAATGAAGCCAGGAGCATATCTCATGTTCGCCGACCTCATCCTCCATCACGGTTTGATCACCACGCTGGACCGCACCAATCCAACCGCTAGCGCAGTCGCTATCAAGGACGGGACCTTTCTTGAAGTCGGCACCGACGCCGAGATCATGGCGCTCGCCGGCCCGGATACCAAGATCGTCGACCTCAAGGGCAAGCGCGTCCTGCCCGGCCTGATCGACAACCACACCCACGTCGTGCGCGGCGGCTTGAACTACAACATGGAACTGCGCTGGGACGGTGTTCGTTCGCTGGCCGACGCCATGGACATGCTGAAGCGCCAGGTGGCGATCACGCCGGCCCCGCAATGGGTTCGCGTCGTCGGCGGCTTCACCGAACACCAGTTCGCCGAAAAGCGCCTGCCGACGATTGAGGAGATCAACGCGGTCGCCCCCGACACGCCGGTCTTCCTGCTGCATCTCTACGACCGCGCGCTGTTGAATGGTGCCGCCCTTCGCGCCGTCGGCTACACCCGTGATACGCCGAACCCGCCCGGCGGCGAGATCACCCGCGATGCCAACGGCAACCCGACCGGCATGCTGCTTGCCAAGCCGAACGCCGGCATTCTCTATTCGACGCTCGCCAAGGGTCCGAAACTGCCCTTCGACTACCAGGTCAATTCCACCCGCCACTTCATGCGCGAGCTCAATCGCCTCGGTGTAACAGGCGTGATCGATGCGGGCGGCGGCAACCAGAATTATCCCGATGACTATGAGGTCATCCAGAAGCTGTCGGACGAAAACCAGCTCACCGTGCGCCTCGCCTATAACCTTTTCACGCAGAAGCCGAAGCAGGAGAAGGAAGACTTCCTCAACTGGACGTCATCGGTCAAATACAAGCAGGGCAACGACTACTTCCGCCACAACGGCGCCGGCGAAATGCTGGTGTTCTCCGCCGCGGATTTCGAGGACTTCCGCCAGCCGCGCCCGGAAATGGCGCCGGAGATGGAGGGCGAGCTCGAGGAGGTTGTGCGGGTTCTGGCCGAAAACCGCTGGCCGTGGCGCATGCACGCCACCTATGACGAAACCATCTCTCGTTCGCTTGACGTGTTCGAGAAGGTCAACAAGGACATTCCGCTGGAAGGCCTCAACTGGTTCTTCGACCATGCGGAGACCATTTCCGAGCGTTCGATCGACCGCATCGCGGCGCTTGGCGGCGGTATCGCCACGCAGCACCGCATGGCCTATCAGGGCGAATACTTCGTCGAGCGCTATGGCCATGGTGTTGCCGAGGCCACGCCGCCGATCAAGCGCATGCTCGACAAGGGCGTCAACGTCTCCGCCGGCACCGACGCCACCCGGGTCGCCTCCTATAATCCCTGGGTATCGCTCTCCTGGATGGTAACGGGCAAGACCGTCGGCGGCATGCAGCTCTATCCGCGCGCCAATTGCCTCGACCGTGAGACCGCGCTTCGGATGTGGACGGAAAAGGTCACTTGGTTCTCCAACGAAGAGGGCAAGAAGGGCCGGATCGAGAAGGGCCAGTTTGCCGATCTCGTGGTCCCCAGCAAGGACTTTTTCGCCTGCGCCGAGGACGAGATCTCGTTCCTGACGTCGGAGCTCACCATGGTCGGCGGCAAGATCGTCTACGGCTCCGGCGACTTCAGGGCGCTCGACGAAAGCAACATCCCGCCGGCCATGCCGGACTGGTCTCCGGTGCGCAAGTTCGGCGGCTACGCCGCCTGGGGTGAGCCCGAAGGTGCGGGCGCCCGCTCGCTTCGCCGCACAGCCATCTCCACCTGCGGCTGCGCCAGCGACTGCGGCGTCCACGGCCACGATCATGCCGGCGCCTGGACATCCAAGCTGCCGATCGCTGATCTCAAGGGCTTCTTCGGCGCGCTCGGATGCTCGTGCTGGGCCGTTTGAGGCGGACGGGATAACCAAACGACGCTTCACCTTGGGCAGCGGTAAACCGCTGCCCAAGCCTGTTTTGCAGCCGGGAAAGTCTCGTGCGCATAATTGCAGATAACGCAATTAAATCGAAACTATTGATGCAATTGTTGGCGGCAATGGTTCCCGCCAATATGGCTCCATCAGACGAACACAGCGCCGCTCGAACCGACCGGCCAAGATCGCAGGAGCAACGATGACCAGCCACTCTCCTTCAACACCGCGCAGGCTTCTGGCCGATGTCGTTTCGGCGCCCGCCGTGCGAACGGCCGCGCTGCTCGCGCTTTGCGCCGCCTACATCCAGGGCCCGCTCACCAAGATTTTCGATTTCGGCGGCGCGATCGGCGAGATGGAGCATTTCGGTCTTCACCCCGCTCCCGTTTTCGCCGTCGTCGTCATCGCATTCGAGCTTACCGCGTCGGCCATGGTGGTGTCGGGCAAGCTGCGCTGGCTGGGCGCGCTCGCGCTCGCCGGCTTCACTGTTCTCGCGACCTTCATCGCGCTTCGTTTCTGGGAACTGCCCGCCGGCATGGATCGGATGATGGCGACAAACGCCTTCTTCGAACATCTCGGCCTCGCAGGCGCCTTCGTCCTCGTCACCATCTTCGATATCACCAAGGGAGCTGAAAAATGAGCACCGCAAAATCCTCCGGGGGCAGCTTCGCTCCGCTCGCGCAACCCGTCTTCGCAGTCCTCTGGGCGGCCACCGTTCTCGGCAACACCGGCAGCTTCATGCGCGATGTCGCCAGCTCTTGGCTGATGACCGATCTCTCTGCCTCACCGGCCGCGGTCGCCATGGTTCAGGCGGCGGGCACACTGCCGATCTTCCTCCTCGCCATCCCGGCCGGCGTGTTGACCGACATTCTCGACCGCCGCAAGTTCCTGATTGCCGTCCAGCTGCTGCTCGCCTCCGTCAGCATCAGCCTGATGGTTCTCGCGCAGAGCGGAATGCTCTCGGTCAGCGCTCTGATCGGTCTCACCTTCCTCGGCGGCATCGGTGCAGCCCTGATGGGACCGACCTGGCAGGCAATCGTGCCCGAGCTCGTCAAGCGCGAAGACGTCAAGAGCGCGGTGGCGCTGAATTCGCTCGGCATCAACATCGCCCGTTCGATCGGCCCGGCGGCAGGCGGGCTCCTGCTTGCCGCTTTCGGCGCTGGTATCACCTATGGCGCAGACGTCGCCAGCTACATCATCGTCGTCGCCGCCCTCATCTGGTGGCCGCGTGCCAAGAACGCCAATGATGCCCTGCAGGAGAATTTCTTCGGGGCCTTCCGGGCAGGCCTTCGCTACACCCGTGCCAGCCGCCCGCTCCATGTCGTCCTCTTGCGTGCCGCCATCTTCTTCGCCTTCGCCAGTGCCGTCTGGGCCTTGCTGCCGCTCGTCGCCCGGCAGCTTCTCGGCGGTGATGCAAGCTTCTACGGCATCCTGCTCGGCGCGGTTGGCGCTGGTGCCATCGGCGGAGCGCTTGTTATGCCGAAGCTGCGTGAGCGTCTGAGCGCAGATGGGTTGCTGCTCGGCGCAGCGATCACCACGGCTGCCGTCATGGGTGTCCTGTCGCTTGCTCCGCCGAAGCTGGTTGCCATTCTTGCTCTCCTCTTCCTCGGCGGCGCCTGGATCACCGCTCTGACGACGCTCAACGGTGCCGCTCAGGCTGTCCTTCCGAACTGGGTGCGTGGTCGCGGCCTTGCTGTCTACCTCACGGTCTTCAACGGCGCGATGACGGCCGGCAGCCTTGGCTGGGGTGCGGTTGGCGAAGCGGTTGGCGTCCCTGGAGCTCTGTTGATCGGCGCCGCCGGCCTGCTCGTTGCCGGTCTCATCATGCACCGTGTGAAGCTGCCTGCCGGCGATGCCGATCTGGTTCCGTCGAGCCATTGGCCGGAGCCGCTTGTCGCCGAGCCTGTCGCCCATGATCGTGGACCTGTTCTGATCCTGATCGAATACAATGTCGAAAAGCACAACCGTTCGGCCTTCCTTCGTGCCCTCAACGACATGTCGCAGGAACGCCGCCGCGATGGCGCCTATGGCTGGGGTGTCACGGAAGACTCCGCTGACCCTGAGAAGATCGTCGAGTGGTTCATGGTGGAATCCTGGGCGGAGCATCTTCGGCAGCACAAGCGGGTGTCAAACGCCGATGCCGACCTGCAGGGCAAGGTTCTGGCCCACCACTCAGGCCCGGAAAAGCCCGTCGTCCGGCACTTCCTGACGATCAACAGCCCAGGCAAGGCTTAACAATTGAGACAAAGAAGGGGATCGCGAGGTTCCCTTCTTTCTGTTTGTCGCGACAGCAGCGATCATTGCATGTGCGCCCGGCAGAATGCTTCGAATTCCCTAGCCGGCGCGGTGCGGTGCCGTTCCTTGTGCCGGAGCAATGTGAACCGACGTGGCGGAAGGTCGAATTTGAGCACTTGCAGCTGCCCGTTTTCGACGAAAGGCGAAACGATCGTCTCCGAAAGCGCGGTGACGCAGCCGCCGGCTCTGACGGCACTCAGCAGCGCCTCGTTGGATGGAAGAACAAGTAAGACATCAAGTTCTGCGGGATTGATCGACAGGTCTAGAAGCGCCCGTTCCAGAACGCCGCGCGTTCCCGATCCACGCTCCCGCATGATCCATTTCAGCCGAGAGAGCTCATCCACGTTTCTTGCGGCGCTGAAATCGGAAGCCGCGACCACTACGAGCTTGTCGCTGGCAATGGTCGCTGTCGCCAGAGCGGGTTCGTCGAGAACGCCCTCGATGAACCCGAGTTCGGCGTCGCCGTTGACGACAGCGGCGGCAACCGTCGCGGTGTTGCCGATCGTCAGGTTGATCGCGATCCCGGGATAATTCTGTGCAAAGCCAAGAAGCCGCGAAGGCAACCAGTAGTTCGCGATCGTCTGGCTTGCCTGCACATCGAGGATCCCGGTCTTCAGGTTGCCAAGCTCGGCCAGAACGGATTCGGCTGCCCTTGCTCTTGCCAGCGTGTCCTTTGCTTCGCGAAGAAACACGCGTCCCTCGCGCGTCAGCTGTATGCCGCGTCCCACCCGGTCGAACAGCTTGACTTGGTAGAATGTCTCGAGCGCCTTGATAGATGCGCTGACGGCAGATGGCGTCAGGCGAAGCGCTTGGGCGGCCTTGGTCAGGTGCTGGCGTTCTGCCGTCGCTACGAAAATGACAAGCTGTTCGAAGGTCACGATGAATGTTCTCTAAATCAGAATGAAATGTCAATTATTATACGATGGATAGGAACAATCTGCAGGAATAGCCTCCAAATGCAATTCATTTTGGAGTTACGTCCTTGTCGAAGCCCGGCTTTTCGAAAATTTTTCCAGGCCTTGCCGTCAGCGCGCTGATCACCGGCTTTGCACAGGCTCTGGCAGTGGCGCAGAAGGCTCTCATCGGCCACCAATTGGTGGATGGCTTGGTCTTTGCAATCGTGCTCGGAACAGTGTTCCACACCGTCTTCGGACTATGGCCGTCGCTCACGGCCGGGATCGCCTTTTCAGCCAAGTTCCTGCTTGAGCTCGCCATCGTCCTGCTCGGTGCGTCCATCAGCGCTGCGTCGGTCACGGAAACCGGGACTAGTATCGTTGCGATGGTGGCAGTCATCGTCCTTCTGTCGCTGATCATCAGCTACAGCATCTGCCGGCTGCTTGGATTGACAGACCATCTGGCGACGCTGGTCGCGTGCGGAAACTCGATCTGCGGGAATTCGGCGATCGTCGCGGCGGCTCCCGTGATAGGCGCCGAATCTGATGATGTTGCCGCCTCCATCGCCTTCACGGCCGCGCTCGGCATCCTTGTGGTCCTGCTCCTGCCCTGGCTCTTCCCGCTGTCGCATATGTCGCAGTGGCAATACGGGGTCTTTGCCGGCATGACTGTCTACGCCGTCCCCCAGGTGCTTGCCGCCACCGCGCCGATAGGGGTGGCAAGTGTCCATATCGGCACACTGGTTAAGCTCATGCGCGTGCTGATGCTGGGACCGGTCGTGCTGATGTTGCGTTTCAAGGGCAACCGACATGGGATTGCCGGCTTGTCCGTCAGCCGTCTCATCCCCTGGTTCATTGTCGGCTTCTTCGCCATGATGGGGCTGCGCAGCTTCGATCTCATCCCGGATGTCGCCGTCAATGCCGCCAAGACAAGCTCTACCCTGCTCACCACGATCTCGATGGCCGCACTCGGTCTGTCGGTCAACATGCGCACGGTGTTCGCGTCGGGCGGCCGGGTTCTGCTGGCGGGTATGCTGTCTCTGATCGCGCTGGGCACACTGAGCTTCGGTGGCTTGTTCCTGTTGAGCGCAGGTGGCTGACCAGCCACCTACAGTCTAGCGCATGCGCGGCAGATCGACCGGACGGTTGTTGATGATCGCCTCCATCGAGAAAAAGCCCGTCACTGTGGCGAGATCGAAGTTCGTGATCAGTTTCTGGTAGAAGGCGTCGTAGCCGGACATGCCTTTGGTCACGACCTTGATCAGATAGTCCCAGTCGCCGCCGATGCGATAGAAATCGATCACCTCGGGCAATCGTTCGACATGAGTTCGAAAACCCTCGCTCCATTCCTTCGAATGATGGCGCGTGCGGATCATGACAAACACCGTCAGGTCGAACCCAAGCGCCTTGAGGTCGATATCGCTGTGCGATCCCCGGATCAGGCCGAGCGAATGCAGTCGTTGCAACCGGCGCCAGCAGGCGTTCTGGGACAGGCCGATTTTCTCGGCCAGATCGCGCTGCGACAAGGTCGCGTCGTTCTGCATGGCGCTCAGGATCTTCATGTCAAATGCATCGATTTTTGCAGTCGAATCGTTCATTTGACACGCTCGGACAATCGGTGTTGGTATGGTTTCGGTGAAATAGTGAGAGGCGACGCGATTTGTGTCAATGCTCACGCCACGCACGATTGAAAAGTGCACGGCCATCTAGGCACTTACCCACATGATCATGTGGGTGACGGCGCCATGGCGTCCCGTTTGCCGGTCGATGGCGGCTGCATCGAGCCGTGAAAATCAAAACGCTCGTCAAACAAGCTTTATGAAAATTAATTTCACAGTTCCAACTTTTTCAGTGTTTCATGTTGACGAGATCGAATTTTTGTCTCAACTTGACGAAAATAAATTACGTAAATGGGAACGAGAGCAGCATGAAAGTGGGAATTATCGGGCTAGGTTTCCGGCTCGGCTATCTGGGCTATGTCTTCAAGTCGATTGATGAAAGCTTCGAGATCGTCGGCTATGTCGATCCCGAGCCCGCCGGCCTGCCGGGTCTCGTCGAAAAGGGCGTTTCCGTTGGCAAATCCTACGCCACTCCGCAGGAGCTGATCGCCAACGAAAAGCTCGACCTCTTGATGATCGGCTCGCCCAATCTCTTCCATCTCGAGCATATCCGTATCGGCCTTGAAGCCGGTCTGAAGGTGTTCTGTGAAAAGCCGATCGTCACGACGATCGCCGAAAGCATCGAGCTCGCGCGCCTGATGGCCAAGTTCGGTCATGAGCGGCTGATGGTGGGTCTTGTGCTGCGCTATTCGCCGCTTTATCGCGACCTGCAGGCGGTCCAGGCTGCCGGCAATCTCGGCCAGATCGTTTCTATCGAGGCGTCGGAGCATATCGAGCCCTATCACGGCGCATTCTTCATGCGCGACTGGCGCCGCTACGAGCGTTATTCCGGCAGTTTCATGCTGGAAAAGTGCTGCCACGATCTAGACCTCTATAATGGCATCGCCGGCGCGCGGCCCGAGCGGGTCGCAAGCTTCGGCGGACGCAAGAGCTTCACGCCGGAAAACGATCCCGCGCGCGAAGGCATCAACGACCTCGAGCTGTTCCATCGCAAGCCGAGCGGCTGGAAGGGCACCGACAAGGTGTTCGACAGCGACGCCGATATCATCGACTACCAGGTGGCGATCGTCGAATACGCCAATGGCGTGGGCATGAACTTCCACACCAACCTCAACGTTCCCGACCAGTTCCGTCGCTTTGCGATCATGGGCTCGCGCGGCATGGCCGAGGGCGATTTCGTTCGTGGCTATCTCGATGTGCATGAGCAGCTGACCGGCAAGAAGGTCGTCGAGAACAAGTACGCCGCGACCGAACTCTCGCAGCACTACGGCGCCGACGAGCAGATGGCGGTCGACATTCTCGATAGTGTTCGCACCGGCACGGAGCTGCCCGTCTCGACCTTGAACGCCCTTGAAGCCGGCATTCTCGCGCTTTCGATGGACGAGGCCCGCATCAAGAAGACGGTTGTCGACCTGCGTCCCGTATGGGACAAGTTCGACGAGGCGCTCCACGCCAGAGCGGCTTGAGGAGGGCGGCAGGATGAACGTTCAAAGAAGCAACCTCATCTTCGCCTGGATCCTTCTCCTTCCGGCAGTCCTCTATGTCGCGGTAATCGTCGCTTACCCGCTCGTCGATACGTTCATTCTGTCCTTCACCGATGCGTCGCTCAGAAAAGTGACCAATTGGGTGGGCTGGGCGAACTATGAGAAGATCTTCAACGCGACCTTTGCCGACGTCATCGTCCGCACCTTCATCTGGACCTTCTTCTCGGTCTCGCTGAAGATGATCATCGGTACCTTCGGCGCCTCGCTGCTGAACAGCGCGGTGCCCGGTCGCTCGCTGTTTCGTCTCCTGACCATGCCGCCATGGGTGGTGCCGATGGCGATCGGCATCTTCATGTGGGGCTGGATGTATAACGGCCAGTTCGGCATGATCTCCGGCATGCTGCAGCGCATCGGCGTCGTGGACGGCCCGGTGGCCTTCCTCGCCTATGGCAACACCGCTTTCTGGGCAACGATCATCACCGACGTGTGGATCGGCGTGCCGATGGTCACCATCTACTTCCTGGCAGCCATCCAGTCGATCCCGAAGGATCTCTATGAGGCGGCCTGGACCGATGGCGCGGGGCGCTTCTATCGCTTCCGCCGGATCACCCTGCCGTTGATGGTGCCGTCGATCATCACCATGTCGATGCTATCGCTCATCGCCACGTTCAACTCCTTCGATATCATCTGGATCCTGACGCAGGGCGGCCCCAGCGGCCAGACCACGACGATGATCATCGATACCTACCAGACGGCCATCGGCTCAAAGAAATATGGTGAGGGCGCAGCCCGCGCGGTGCTGATCTGCATCTTCCTCTCGGCATTCTGCTTTGCCTATTTCCGTGTCACCCGTCGGCTCAACCCGGAGAAGCGCGCATGAAGAACGCGGCTATGATCGACCGTTATCGCTGGTGGGAAATCCTGCTGGTCTATCTCGGTATCGCGGTGTTCCTCACCTTCGTGCTGGCGCCGTTCGTCGAAGGTTTCCTGGTGTCGCTGAAGCCGCTGAGTCAGCTGTTTTCGTCGCCCTACCGCTTCTGGCCGGAGAACGGTTCGTTCGAGGCCTATCGCACCATGTGGATCAGCGTTCCGGGCTTCGGGCGCTACATCTTCAACTCCTTCTTCATTTCGATCATCGTCACCGTGATCGTGCTGGCGCTCGTCATCCCGGCCTCCTATGCCTTCGCGAAGTTCGAGTTTCGCGGCATGGGCCTGCTGCTCGGCGCATTCCTGACGGTCAACATGTTCTCGGGCGCCGTGCTGCTCATTCCGCTTTTCCGGTTGATGCGCACGCTCGGCGTGCTCAACACCTACTTCGCGATGATCGTGCCTGGCGTGGCGTTTCTCATTCCTTCGGCCATCTGGCTGCTGCGGACCTACATGATCCGTATCCCGCAGGAGCTGAACGAGGCCGCCTATATGGATGGGGCCAGTCACTTCTATACGTTGCGCCGCGTGATCCTGCCGATTGCCATGCCGGGGATCATCGTCGTCGCCATCACCACTTTCATCGGCGCCTACGCGCAGCAATTCATCTTCGCGCTGACCTTCAACTCGAAGACCGAATACATGCCGTTGCCGGTGGGGCTCTTTGCTTATTTCGGTAAGCAGGAGGTTATCTGGAACGAGTTGATGGCAGCCTCCTTCGTCGGCATTCTGCCCGCGATGGTCATCATCTTCTTCCTGCAACGATATCTCGTCGGCGGTCTGACTGCCGGTGCGGTAAAACAATAACAAGTGAACAGCTAACTAACGGGAGTATTGACGTGAGCATCGCTTTCAAAACTAGCCTTATGGCACTGGCCTTGCTCGGCTCGACGGCGCTTGGCGCCATGACGGCCGAAGCTGCCGACAAGGAAATCAGCTGGATCTATTGCGGCGACAAGATCGACCCGATCCACGAAAAGTACATCAAGGAATGGGAAGGCAAGAATCCGGGCTGGAAGGTAGCGCCCGAAGTCGTTGGCTGGGCACAGTGCCAGGACAAGGCAACCACGCTCGCTGCCGCCGGCACGCCGGTCGCGATGGCTTACGTCGGCTCGCGCACGCTCAAGGAATTCGCCCAGAACGACCTGATCGTTCCGGTTCCGATGACCGACGACGAAAAGAAGGGCTACTACCCGCACATCGTCGACACGGTCACCTTCGAGGGCAACCAGTGGGGCGTTCCGATCGCATTCTCAACCAAGGCGCTCTACTGGAACAAGGATTTGTTCAAGCAGGCCGGTCTCGATCCCGAGAAGCCGCCGACAACCTGGGCTGAAGAAATCGCTGCCGCCAAGACCATCAAGGAAAAGACGGGCATCCCGGGCTACGGCCTGTCCGCCAAGACCTTCGACAACACCATGCACCAGTTCATGCATTGGGTTTACACCAACAACGCGACCGTCATCGACGCTGATGGCAAAATCACGCTGGACAGCCCCGGTGTTCTGGCCGCTCTGCAGGCCTACAAGGACATCACGCCTTACTCCGAAGAAGGCCCGACCGCTTACGAGCAGAACGAAGTTCGTGCGATCTTCCTCGACGGCAAGGTCGGCATGATCCAGGCCGGTTCCGGCGCTGCGGCCCGTCTCAAGGACACCAAGATCAACTGGGGCGTGACGACGCTGCCGCTGGGACCTGATGCGAAGGGCCCGGGCACGCTGCTCATCACCGACAGCCTGGCGATCTTCAAGGGTTCGGGTGTCGAGGACAAGGCGATCGAGTTCGCCAAGTACATCACCTCTCCCGAGCCGCAGGGCGAATACGAACTTCAGGGCGGCGCTGGTCTGACACCTCTGCGTCCGTCCGCAAAGGTTGATGAATTCATCAAGGCCGATGCCTCCTGGAAGCCGTTCATTGACGGTATCGCCTATGGTGGTCCAGAGCCGCTCTTCACCGATTACAAGGGTTTCCAGAACTCGATGATCGAAATGGTCCAGTCCGTCGTGACAGGCAAGGCCGAACCGGCTGACGCCATCAAGAAGGCCGCTAGCGAGATCGAAGCGTTCAAGTAAGCCTTTGTTGGGGATCGCGGGCGCGCAACACCCGCGATCCCTTCGCTATCGAGAGTAAGCGCCGCGCGTGGCGGTGACCGGAGACAGGTTTTGGGACAGTTATTTCTCAACAAGGTTCAGAAATTTTACGGCGACTTCGAGGTTCTGAAGAGCGTGCAGCTCGAGGTGAACAATGGCGAGTTCGTCGTGTTCGTCGGCCCCTCCGGCTGCGGCAAATCCACATTGCTTCGCATGATCGCCGGTCTCGACGCGACGTCCGCGGGTGATATCGTGATCGACGGCCTCAGGGTCAACGACCTGCCGCCCGTCAAGCGCGGCATCGCCATGGTGTTCCAGTCCTATGCGCTCTACCCGCATATGAGCGTTTTTGAGAATATCGCCTTTCCGCTGCGCGTCGAGAAGATGGAAGAGGCGAAGCTGAAGGCCAAGGTTGAAAACGCGGCCCGCATCCTGCATCTCGACCAGCGTCTGCAGCAAAAGCCGGGCATGCTCTCGGGTGGTCAGCGCCAGCGCGTGGCGATCGGCCGCGCGATCGTGCGCGAGCCGAAGATCTTCCTGTTCGACGAGCCGCTCTCCAACCTTGATGCGGCGCTGCGCTCCGACATGCGCATCGAGCTCGCGAAGCTTCACCGCCAGCTCAAGGCGACGATGATCTACGTCACCCACGACCAGGTCGAGGCGATGACGATGGCGGACCGCATCGTCGTGCTCAACGCCGGCGAGATCGCGCAGACGGGGGCGCCGCTCGAGCTCTACCACAAGCCCGCCAACATCTTCGTGGCCGGGTTCATCGGCAATCCGAAGATGAACTTCCTGCCGGTCACCTGCACCGCTGTCGGCGACAAGAGCGTGACGGTCGACTACAAGGGCCAGTCGCTGACCGTTCCGGTTACGCCGCGCGAAGGTGTCGTCGGCAAGACGCTGACGCTTGGCGTTCGCCCCGAACATATCCAGCTTGCATCCGGCGATATTTCGCTCACCATCACGCCGAGTGTCATCGAGCGCCTCGGTGCCCAGACCGTCGCTTACGCCGCGCTGAATGGCGAGGGCGAGAACTTCTGCGCGACGCTATCGGGCAGCATCGGCGTGCGGCCGGAACAGCCCATGCTCGTCGGCATCAACGCGGTGGACTGCCACCTCTTCGATGACGCCGGACAGGCCTTCGAACGCCACGTGGCGTTGACCGACATCGACCTCAATCTGTTGAACCCGACGGCGCTCAGCTGATCGCGAGCGCCGGTCGCGCCGTCAGCGATCGAGGAAATTGTAGAATAGGGCGTTGGCCGGGTACGAATAAGAACCCCGGTCGACGATCCCGTGTCGGTACATGCAGTTGCGCAGCGCCGTCACGTGCCACAGGCTGTTGACGTCGGTCGAGCCGCGGCGAAAGGCCTCTTGCTCGCAATAGGGATAGGTGTGGTCGAAACGGGCCAGAATGGTCGGGTCGGAATCGACGGGGACACCGGAATAGGTCTGCCATTGCGACGGCGCCTGTGCGGCAGAAATGCACGCGAGGCTTCCAGCAATTCCCAATGCAATCAACGCTCTCATGAATGATCTCCCATGACGTCGCCGGAATATTGGCGCATCAATAAGATGCGCCGGATACGGCAAACTTCAAGGAGGACTATCCGATGGCGTTAGCGGCCGGTGAACGGTCGCCAATCCGGTGCTGCTGCTACCAGACCAGTCCGCGCGCCGCCACGTTTTCGACGCGGCTGACGACGCCGTCCCGATGGAACACCATGGTGTCGAAAAGGTTCGAGACCACGCAGGTATGGTTCGGGATGATCAGGATCTTGTCGCCGATCTGCGGGCGAGCGCCCTCGCATTTCGACAGGTCGATCACGCCGTGCTCTTCCGACAGGCTGGTGATTGAAGCCTGCGGATAGCCGACCACCTGGCCATAGTCAGCAAAGCCAAGCAGATCCGATGTCAGCGCCTTGGAACCCGCATCGATAACGGCGCGATCCCCCGTCGGACGGGAAACCACCGTGGCGAGAATGTGCATTGCGCAGTCGTCTTCGGTGCAATGGCCGGCGCGGACCATGGAGCGGTCATTATAGATATAGGTGCCCGCCCGGTGTTCGGTGGCGGCGGGGACTAGATGCGCATCGAACAGGCTTGGCGATCCGCCATTGCTGACGATGGGGCAGGCGATGCCTTCGGCGTCGAGCAAGGCCAGCGTCTGCGAGAGAAACGCCTGAACTTCGGTGGCTGCGCCCGGCTTCGGATAGTTCAGCAGTCCGCCGAAGGTGAGGCCCGCCGCAGCGTCGATGTGCTTGGCGAGTGTGACGGCCTGTGCGGGCTTCTGCACGCCGCAGCGTCCGGCGCCGGTATCGCACTCGACCAGAACCACGAGCGGCGTACGCGTTGCGAAATAGGTAGACAGGCCGTCGACGGTATAGGCACTATCCGCGACCACCTTCAGCCCGGATATCCGCTCGTTCAGCGCCGCGAGGCGCTCGAGTTTCGCGGTACCGATGATGTTGAACGTGATGAGGATGTCCTGGAATCCCGCCTCGGCGAAGACTTCCGCTTCCGTGACCTTTTGGCAATTGATGCCCTTGGCGCCTGCGGCTACCTGCTGAGCGGCCAGCGCCGGGATCTTGTGCGTCTTGATGTGCGGACGGAAATCGATGCCGTGCGCGTCCATATAGGCCTGCGTGCGGACGATATTGGCCGCCAGCCGATCCTCATCGATGATAGGTCGAGGTGTCGAGAGGTCGGCAACCTTGTCGCCGGGCTTGGCGATCACAGCAAATGGGTTGTCGTGCATCTCAGGCAGCTCCGCGTTCTGTTCCGTGAGGATCGGCGATCATGGGCCAGATATCCTTGCGCGCCCGCCGGTAAGGCGTCTTCGCCGGGTTATTAGGATAAGGCGTGCCGGCGGCGCAATAGATGATTTCCGACGCGATCTTCGAGAACGAGGCGTAGAAGTGGTTTGTCGACTTGATGACCAGAATCTTCTTCTGCGTCGGATCGATGCCCATGACCGAAAAGAGGCTCGGATCGAAGCTCTGAGCCCGTGTCGAGTTCAAAATGATGTCGATGCCATCGAGCACGATATGCGCCGCATCGCCGAAGGGCGCGAAGCTTTCGCCGAAGCGCATCTCCGCACTCGGAACGATCTTGATGACCTTGACCAGGCCGTCGATCGGGTTGCCGGTACCGGGCGCGGATTTGGCGCCGAAGCGCAATGGAATTTCGGCGCCTTCGCCGGCCGCCATGCAGATCTGCACGGCCATCGGGTCCCAGATCGTGCCGATCGCTGCATCGGTGACGCCGCGCGCCAGGAGTTCACCCAAAACGACTGTCGCGTCGCCAGCCGTTCCGCCGCCGGGGTTGTCCCACATGTCGGCGATCACGACGGGCCATGCGGTTGCCGCCAGAGCCTGCGACACCGCCTGCTTCTCATCGATCTGCGGCATCATGAAAGTGCCGCGCTTGGCAAAGAGCTCCATGCCGAGTTCTTGCGCCAGCGCATCTCCCTTGTCCTTGCGGTCATTGGTGACCACAAGAAGCTTGGTGCCCATCTCCGGGACGTCGCCGGCCATGAAGCCATGGACCACCGAGATGGAGAGCACATCCGGATCGTCCTTCTCGATCTGCATGATCTTGTCTACGAAGGAGCGCATGGGATCGCGCGAGGTCGGAAACACGTCGATCATCCGGCAGTCGAAAACGGACATGATCGGCTTCACGCGGCCCTCGAGCGTGTCGACGGCGATGCGCCACAGGTCCTCGGCACGATCGACGAAGTCCGTATGCGGAAACTCCTTGAAGTAGACGAAGACATTGGCGGCGGCGAAGCGCTTGGCGGTGAGGTGGCTGTGCGGATCGAGCTCGGCGAAAACAGGAATGTCGGGGCCGACGATCTCGCGGATGCGTGTCAGCGTATCACCTTCCGTGTCCTCGTAACCGGCCGCCACCATCGCGCCGTGCAAGCCAAGCACGACGGCATCGACCGGCATCGCCGCACGGAGCTGTCCGAGGACCTCGTCGCGCAAGCCTTCATAGGTTACGCGGTTGACGAGACCGGCCGGATCCGCCCAGGTCGCGGTGCCCTCGATCAGTTCCCAACCCTTATCCGCGCAGACGCGCCGCCCGACAGTGATCGGCGCCGAGCAGAGCGTCGGCGTTTCGGGATGCTCGCCCGGCGGCGCATAGAGTGACGCCTCGAAAGCGCGCCGATCGACGCAGATGGGAGAGAAGGTATTGGTCTCGGTTGCGAGAGCCGCCGTGAAAATCCGCAATGTCTCGGCCTTTGTGTTGATCAACCCATCGGGTTCGGAAGATAGCCGGTGAAACCGGAGATCTTCCAACGCCCCTCGTGCAGGCGGCAATAATAAAGGGTCTGCCACTGCATGACATCGCGGCTGCCATCGGCCTTGGCGATGCCGCCGTCGAATTTCTTGCGCACCAGCGCCATGTCGCCCTCGATCTCGATATCCTCAAGTGTGGTCGTGGTGAAAATGGCGGTGCGCGTGTCTTCGGCAAAGGACTGTGTCGCGAAATCCTTGGCCTGGCGGACCCATTCGTCGCGATAGGCGGCAAGCGTCGGGAAGGCCAGGCGCCACTTGTCGGGGCTCACTTCCTTGCGTCCATCGATGCCAATGAAGCCGTCCTCGACGAAATCGTGCTCCACCATCGACCAGTCAGCCGCCAGGAAGGCGTCGATATCGCGGTGAACGAGCATCTCCCAAATTGAATGCCGGGCCGTATCGGAGGCGGGGAAGGGGTTCTTGAAAGGATCGCGCATGGTGTTCCCGATTGAAATTCTTTTCATGAATGACGTTTTTCTCTGGTCAAATTCCGCCTAATATGGTCACTTGTCAACTTATCACGAAAATAATTTGCAAGGATCGGTCAATGTCCATCAAGCGTTATGGCACCGTTCAGACCGGCGCGGGCGGAAAGCCGCTGCCGTTTGCCCGTGCGGTCGAAGCCGACGGTTGGCTCTATGTGTCGGGTCAGGTTGCCATGGAAAATGGCGAGATCATCGACGGCAATATCGTCGCGCAGACGCACAAGACGATCCAGAACGTGATCGCGATCTTGGAAGAAGCCGGATATGGCCTCGAGCATGTCGTGCGTTGCGGCGTGTGGCTCGACGATCCGCGCGACTTCTGGACCTTCAACGGCATCTACCAGCAGTATTTCGGCGAGCACCCGCCGGCACGCGCCTGTGTGCAATCGTCGATGATGGTCGATTGCAAGGTCGAAATCGATTGCGTCGCGTATAAAGCGAAAGACAAATAGCGCGATAGACCAAGGGGGAGCCGGGCGTGGATATTTTCTCGACATTGCAGGAAGAGAAGGCCCGGCTTTCGCCGTCGGAGAACCGTATTGCGGATATTCTGCTCAACGACTTCGAATTCGCCGTCAATGCCTCGATCATCGAGCTGGCGGAAAAGGCTGATGTCTCTCCACCAACGGTCACCCGCTTCTGTCGCCGCGTCGGCTGCGAGAGCTTTTCCGATTTCAAGGTTCAGCTCGCCCGGACGGCCTATGTCGGCATGCGCTATCTTAGGCCCGAGCCGAAGAGCCGCGATCCCGCTGACGTCGCCCAGGACATCATCACCAAGGCCCAGAACGCGCTGTTTCTGCTGCATCGCTCGCTTGACCTTGCCGCCATTGAGCATGCCGCCGAGAAGATCGCCAAGGCCGAGATGATCTATGCCTTCGGCTCGGGCGGTAATTCCTCGATGATCGCCAGCGAGCTGCAGAACCGCCTCTTCCGTTTCGGCCTGCATGTCACCGCAAGCTCAGACCACGGTATGCAGCTGATGCTGGCGGCGGCGGCCAAATCGACGCATGTCATCGTCGGCTCGTCATTCTCGGGACGCAACACCGAACTCGTCCGTTCCTTCACGCTCGCCCGCGAGACAGGGGTCACGACCATCGCGCTGACGCAGGCCGACAGCCTCGTCGCCAAGGCCGCCGACATCGTCATTCCGATCGATCTCGCCGAAGGAAACAACATCTTCCGGCCGACCTCGACGCGCATTGCCTATCTGGCTGCGGTCGACATTCTGGCCAGCCTCGTCGCCTACAACATCCCACAGGCGGCGGTTACCCTTCGACGCATCAAACAACAACTCGTTGCCCACCGTGACGGCGATGACCGTCAGCTGCTCGGGGACTGAGTATTCATGTCAGGAAAGGACTGAGAATGACCAAATCGGTAGCGATCGTGACCGGCGCTGCGGGCGATATCGGCCGTGCCATCGCCAGCCGACTTGCGGATGACCACGACGTCGTTCTGCTTGTCGATATCGATGGCGGCGCCGCCGAAAAGGCCGCGCGTGCACTGGGCTCGACAGAGCGCTTCGTCGCCGTGAGTTGCGATGTCACGAGCGAGCACAGCGTTGCCGAAATGGCAAGGACCGCCGCATCGCTTGGAGCGCTGAAGACGCTGGTCAACAATGCGGGTGCCGCGCGCGCCGTCAGCCTGCAGTCCACGAAGCCGGAGGATTGGCGCGCCGATAACGCGCTCAACCTCGAAGCGCCGTTCCTCTGCTTCAGCGCCGTCGCCGATCTTTTGAAAGCAGCGCAGGGCTCGGTGGTCAACATCGCCTCGGTCAACGGCATGCACGTTTTCGGCCACCCGGCCTACAGCGCCGCCAAGGCCGGCCTTCTGCATTTCACCAAGCTGGTCGCCGTCGAGTATGGCAAGTTCGGCATCCGCTCGAACGCCATTGCGCCGGGCACGGTGCGCACGCAGGCCTGGGAAGCCCGCGCCGCAGCCAATCCCAACGTCTTCGAGGAAGCGCGCCGCTGGTATCCGCTGCAGCGCGTCGTCGATCCGAAGGACGTCGCCAACGCGGTAGGCTTCCTGGCGAGTGCGCAGGCCAACGGCATCACCGGCGTGTGCCTGCCTGTCGATTGCGGCCTGACCGCGGGGCAAGCGGAACTCGCCCGCACCTTCTCCCAATCCGCTGACTATTAATCAAAAAAGAATACTGAGAGGAACAGTTATGGATACGGTCCCCTATCGTCTGGAGAGCTCCTGGCAGCCAGACGGCGGTCCGAATGGTCGCTTCACCTTTACTCTTTTCAACCTGTCGAATGCACCGCTTGCGGATTTCAAGATCGTCTACACGTCACTGACGCGGGTGATCGACCAGAAGGCTTGCGAGAACGCGACCTTCCTGCGCCGCAACGCTAATTTCCATGAGTTCGCACCGCTACCGGGCCTTTCCGTTGCACCGGGCGGAAGCTGGACCTTTACCGTGAGCGGTCTGCACCGTCCGGCAAAGCACTGCACCGATGGCGCCAAGTCGGCCTATGTGACGCTTGCCGATGGCAGCCACGTCGCCGTCGCCGTTTCCGATCTCCTGCTCGAAGGCCGGGTCAGCGAGCCGCCACCGGTGCTTTTGCCGGAAGGCAAGCTCGATCTGCCCTTCGCGCTGCAGCCTTGGCCAGCCGAAATCGACGCCAAGCCCGACGATGGCTTTCCGGTCGTGCTTTATCCTGCAGCCGGCGCCTCCTCGGATGATCTGCGCGCCATGTCTAGCGTCACGTCTCTCGTGCGTCGCCTCTTCGAGAGCGCGCATGCGCCGTTCAATCTCCAGCCGTCGCCGCAGGGCCGCGCGCTGCGTTTCATCGCCGATGCCGCGATCGCTGCAGAGGGCTACAGGCTAACCTTCTCGGCTGATGAAATCACGCTTGCCTACGCCGATGCCGCAGGTCGCCAGTATGGCCTGACATCGCTGGCGCAGATGCTTGAGGGCGCGCGCAGCCGCCCCGGCACTTTCCGTTTCCCGATCTCGGGCACCATCGCCGACAAGCCGCGCTACAGCTGGCGCGGCTGCCATCTCGATGTTTCACGCCAGTTTTATCCGGCCGCTGATATCAAGCGGCTGATCGACATTCTGGCCTGGCTGAAGCTCAATATCTTCCATTGGCACCTGACCGACGACGAAGCCTGGCGTCTGGAGATCAAGGCCTATCCGGAGCTTACGACCACCGGCGTGCTGCGCGGACCGGACGCACCGCTGCTGCCGCAGCTTGGCAATGGTGCGGAGCCTGTCGGCGGCTTCTATTCGCAGAACGATGTCCGCGAGATCGTCGCGCATGCGCTGGCGTTGAGCGTCGAGGTCGTTCCCGAGATCGATATTCCCGGCCACAACGCCGCGACGCTGGTCGCGTTGCCGGAGTTGACCGACGGCCAGGAGGCGCCCGACAGTTATCACTCGGTCCAAGGCTATCCGAACAATGCGTTGAACCCGGCCATTCCGCTGACCTACACCTTCCTCGAGAAGGTGCTCGACGAAATGGTCGAGCTCTTCCCGTCGAAATATCTGCATATCGGCGGTGACGAAGTGGCGAACGGCTCCTGGCTGGCGTCGCCGCTCGCCAAAAAGCTGATGGAGCAGGAAGGCATCGAGGGAACCTTCGCGCTGCAATCCTACTTCCTGAAACGCGTCAAGGACATGCTGACGGCGCGCGGGCGCAAGCTTGCCGGCTGGAACGAGGTCGCCCATGGCGGCGGCGTCGCGGCCAAGGATACGCTGCTGATGGCCTGGGAAAACCCGCAGGTCGGCATCGAGCTCGCCAGGGAAGGCTACGAGGTGGTTATGACCCCTGGTCAGGCCTATTATCTCGATATGGTGCAGGCCGAGGCCTTCCAGGAGCCCGGCGCCAGCTGGGCGGGCACCGTGCCGCCGGCCCACACCTATGGCTATGAGGCTGAGGGCGATTTCCCGGAAGAGCTGAAGGACAGGATGAAGGGCGTGCAGGCCTGCATCTGGTCCGAACACTTCCTGTCGCGCGGCTATTTCAACCGTCTCGTCTTCCCGCGCCTACCGGCTATCGCCGAGGCCGCCTGGACGCCGAAGGCGAAGAAGAACTGGGACCGCTTCTCGGCCATCGTGCCGCTGAGCCCGAAACTTTAAGGAGCTGACCATGCGGATCGCTGTTGGCGGAATTCATACGGAGTGCAGCACCTATTCGCCGGTGCTGATGGCCGTCGAGGACTTTCGCGTCCTCAGGGGCACGGACCTTCTGGGGGCCGAGTATTTCAATTTTCTGAAGGCCGATGGCGTCGAGCATCTGCCGCTTCTGCATGCCCGCGCGGTGCCGGGTGGTCCGGTCTCCCGCGTCGCCTACGAAGCCTTCAAGAGCGAGTTCCTCGCCCTCCTGAAGGCGGCATTGCCGATCGACGGACTGTATCTCGCCATGCATGGCGCGATGAATGTCGAGGGCATGGACGACGCGGAGGGCGACTGGATCTCGGCAGCTCGCGCGGTTGTCGG
Organism: Hyphomicrobiales bacterium; assembly: GCA_900472605.1. Taxonomy (GTDB): domain Bacteria; phylum Pseudomonadota; class Alphaproteobacteria; order Rhizobiales; family Rhizobiaceae; genus Rhizobium. The sequence goes on from UCJD01000001.1 coordinate 34,777, forward strand.
GCCTGATGTGGTCGTTGCGGCGAGCTATGACCTGCATGGCAATGTCAGCCAGAAGATCATCGATCAACTCGATATCTTCGCCGCCTACAGGACGGCGCCGCATATCGATGTTCGCGAAACCATGGTGCGAGCGTGGTCGATGCTGGTCGATGCGTTGAAGAGCGGCACGCGCCCCGGTGTCGCATGGGCGCCCGTACCGGTTCTTTGGCCCGGCGAGCGCACCTCGACGGAAGATCAACCGGCGAAGGCTCTCTATGAGGCGCTGCCGGTCTTCGACGAGCGTACGGGCGTTCTCGATGCCAATCTGATGGTCGGCTATGTCTGGGCCGACGAGCCGCGGGCGACCGCCTGCGCTGTCATCACGGCGACCAGCAAGGGTGCTGCGGCCAAGGCTGCGGAAGAGATCGCACTTTCCTATTGGAACGCACGCGCGGATTTCCGCTTCGGTCCCGTCACCGGGCCGCTGTCGGAGATGCTCGATATCGCCGAGAAAGCCGAGACCTCCCCCGTCATCCTCGCCGATTCCGCCGACAACCCGACGGGCGGCGGCGTGGGCGATCGCGCCGACGTGCTGAACGCGCTGATCGAGCGCAGCTTTGATGGCGCGCTGATCGCGGGGATCACCGATCGTCCCGCCGTCGAGGCCTGCTTTGCCGCGGGCAAGGGCGCCACGCTCGCGCTGGCGATCGGTGGCAGTCTCGACGGATCGAGCACGCCGGCCAAGGTGCAGGCCGAAGTCGTGCTGCTGTCCGATACCGGCACCGCAGCCGAGCGCCAGGCGGTCGTGCGCGTTGGCGGGATCACCATCGTGCTCGCCGCGCGCCGTCGCCCCTATCACAACATCGCCGATTTCACCTTGCTCGGGCTTGATCCGAAGGCCGTCCGCCTCCTGGTCGTCAAATCCGGCTACCTCTCGCCGGAACTGGCGCCGATCGCCAATCCGAACCTGATGGCGCTGACACAGGGTGTGGTGAACCAGCATATCGAGGGGCTGGCCAGTAATCGCCGCGCGCGGCCTGCCTTCCCCTTCGATCGCGATTTCAGCTACATCCCGCAAGCGCGCTTTTCGGCGCGATGGCACGACTGATAGGAAATAACTGATAGCCTGGCGGTTTCGGTTTCACACCGAACCTGCCAGGTCGCGCTCGGCCAAGATGACCGTGCGCCGACACCGCCACGAATTCGACCATGACCCGCTTCCTTCCCGCCGTCTTCCGCGACCCGACCATCCGGGTAAGCATGCTTGCGATCTTTGCTTTCGGCGTCGCGAGTGCCGCCACCTCTCCCTATCAATCCGTCGTCGGCATCCGCGAACTGGGGTTGAGTAACGGGCTCTATTCCGCGCTGATTTTTTCCGCCGCTGCCGTCAACGTCATCGTCAGCATCCTGCTCGGCAATCTGGCGGACCGGCTCGGCGAATATCGCACCATGATGCTTACGGTCGCGATCTTCGGCGTGCTCGGCTATGGCGCGATCTACATCCTGCCGCACCAGGCAACCTTCGTGGTCAGCGCGCTGCTGCTTTTGCCGATCTATGGTTCGTTGAATTCGCTGCTCTTCGCGAACGTTCGCCAGACAACAACCGGCATGCCGCGCAACGACGTCGCGAGGGTCAATTCCGGTGTGCGCGCGATGATGTCGCTCTCCTGGGTCCTGGTGCCCGGCATCACCGGCCTGCTGCTCGCCCGGTCGCCGAGCATGCTACCGGCCTATCTGTTCGCCGGCATCGCCTGCGCCATCTGCTTTGGCCTCATCGCGCTCTTCCTGCCGCGCCAGACGGGGACGGACAAGGCCGCCAGCCGCCATCTTTCCTATCTGGCGGCGCTCGGCGAGGTCGTCTCGCCGCCTGTGCTGGTGCGGGTTCTCGCCATCGCGCTCATCAGTTCCACGCTGCATGTCAACGGCGCCATCCTGCCGCTGATCGTCACCGGCGCCGCGCACGGGACGGTCGCCGACCTCGGCATCCTGATCGGCATGGTCGCCTTCCTCGAAGTCGTCTTCATCATCATCTGGGGTCGGGCGCAAAGGATCATGAGCCATGTGACGGCGCTCGCGATCGGCGCGAGCATCTATGTCTTCTATCTCACGCTGCTCGGCTTTGCGACCGCGCCCTGGCATGTCTATGCGCTCACCTTGATCAGCGGCATTGGGGCCGCTGCGCTGATCAGCATCCCGATCACTTATCTGCAGGACCTGATCGCCGAGCGTCCGGGATTGGGCAGCGCGCTCATCTCTGTCAACATCTTCATCAGCGCCGGCCTGAGCGCGCTGCTCTTTGCCATCGGCACGGCGGTCAGCAGCTATTCTGGAACAGCCTTCATCGGCGCGCTTGCCGGCGTGATCGGTTTGGCGATGCTCTTGTATTTCGACCGCCTGGGACGTCGTTGAAGCCCCGTAGTAGCGCAATGTTGAACTGACGAGGGAAAACCGTCGTGTAATATCGCAGCCGAAACGGATGGATGGAGGATCAATCATGAATCGGCTAACCGCGAAGGACTTCCCCCAGGAGCTGCTTGAGCTCTACGATTATTACGCGCATGGCAGGATTACCAAGCGTGAGTTCCTCGACCGCACGAGCAAGTTCGCCGTCGGCGGCCTGACCGCCGCCGCGATCCTCTCCTCGATGAGCCCGAACTATGCATTGGCGACGCAGGTGGAGTTCACCGATCCCGACATCATCGCCGAATACATCACCTATCCCTCGCCCAACGGGAATGGCGACGTGCGTGGCTACCTCGTTCGGCCGGCGAAGGCCGAGGGGAAGGTGCCGGGTGTGGTGGTCGTGCACGAAAACCGGGGGCTCAATCCTTATATCGAGGACGTTGCGCGGCGCGTTGCCAAGGCCGGCTTCATCGCGCTTGCGCCCGATGGCCTGACTTCCGTCGGCGGCTATCCAGGAAATGACGAGAAGGGCCGTGAACTGCAGCAGACGGTTGATCCGCAGAAGCTGATGAACGACTTCTTCGCCGCGATCGAGTTTCTGATGAAGAGCGACCTCACCACCGGCAAGGTCGGCATTACCGGCTTCTGCTACGGCGGGGGCGTGGCCAATGCTGCGGCCGTCGCTTATCCCGAACTCGGCGCCGCCGTGCCGTTCTACGGACGCCAGCCAAGCGCCGACAGCGTCGCGCGCATCAAGGCGCCGCTACTTCTTCAATACGCGGAACTTGACAAGGGCATCACCGACGGCTGGCCGGCCTACGAGGCGGCGCTCAAGGCGGACAAAAAGGTGTACGAGGCCTATATCTATCCCGGCGTGAACCATGGTTTTCACAATGACTCGACACCGCGCTACGACGAAGCGGCCGCCAAGCTCGCATGGGAGCGTACAGTCGCCTGGTTCAAGAAATACCTGGTCTGAATGCTTCCGATGGGGTTTCCAACAGCCGGTGTCGGCTGTTGGAGCTTAGCTTGGCTGGTCAGTATCCGACCAGCAGGTTCTGTCCGAAATCGGGCTGAACGCCCAGCATGGGCGCGACACGCTTGACGATATCGGCCACCATGGGCGCAGCAGTCTCCGCGGCGAGGTTCAGGTTGTGCAAGCCCGTCAAGGGCTGATCGATGAATGACAAGATCACGTATCGGGGGTTCTGCATCGGGAAGCCCGCGAGGAAAGAGTTGAAGCTCAGCTTGTGTGAATAGACGCCGTGAATGACCTTGTTGGCCGTTCCGGTCTTGCCACCGACATGGAAGCCGGGGACATCGGCGGTTCGCCCTGTGCCCTGTTCGCCATTCAGCTTGAAGAGATATCGGATGGTGTCGCTGGTGCTTTTCTTCACGACTGGTTGCTCGGTCTTTGCGGCCTCTTCACGCGTGCGTGGCAGGAAGGTTGGCTCGATCAGTTCGCCGCCGTCCAGAAGAGCCGCGCCGGCGACTGCCGTTTGCATCGGCGTTGTGGCAACGCCGTGGCCGAAGGCGGCGGTGATGGAGTTGATCTTCTTCCAGACTCTCGGCTGGCTCGGCGCTTTCACTTCTGGCAACTCCGTCTGCATCTTCGACAGCAGGCCGAAGCGCGTTAGGTATTCTTTCTGGATATCCATGCCGACGACATCCATCATCTTGGCGGTGCCGACGTTTGACGAGTAACGGAAGATTTCGGGGATCGACAACACGCGTCGCGGAACGTCACGGTCGTCATGGATCGTGAAGCCCCCGTAATGGAGCGGCGTGCTTGCGTCAAACGTATCGGACAGCTTGATCTTTCCAGTGTCGATTGCCATTGCGATCGAGAAGGTCTTGAAGACGGAGCCCATCTCGTCGGTGCCATTCGACATCCGGTTGAGCCACCCCTTGTCGCCATCCGCTTGCGGATCGTTCGGGTCGAAGTCTGGTGCCGAGGCCATGGCGAGCACCTCGCCGGTGTAGATATCAAGGATGACAGCGCCGGCCGATTGCGCCTGATATCGACCAATCGCATCGGCCACGACGTCGTGCACGGCGTTCTGCGCGCGGATATCGATGGAAAGCTTCACGGGTTCCAGGCTGCCGGCGACGGTCAGGCCGGTCGAGGCGAGGGCGGAAAGGCCCTGATCGTCGAGATACTTCTCCATGCCGCTGACGCCGTGATTGTCGATGTCGACATATCCGAGGATGTGCGCCGCAGTGCGGCCGCCGGGGTAGAAGCGCTTCACTTCGGGGCGGAAGCCGATGGCGGGAATGCCGAGCTTCAGCACTTCGCTCTGCTGCCTTGGGCTCAGCTGGCGCTTCAGCCATGCGAAATGCGAGCGCTTGTTGGAGAGTTTCTGGTAGGTCGAACGCTTGTCGAGATCGGGAAAGACGGTAGCGAGCTTTTCGACCGCGTCATCGACATCGACGATCTTGATCGGTTCGGCGAACATCGACACCGTGCGGATATCGGTCGCAAGCAGCTCCCCGTTGCGATCCAAGATGTCGGGACGCGACGCGACCGACGAAGGCTTGGGAAGGATTGCGGAGGTGGCGCTGTCGCCGTGGACGCCGTAATAGATCAGCTTGCCGCCGATGACGCCGTAGGCGAGCACAAGCACGGTGCCCAATATCGCCAGGCGCGATCTCGGCGTGGGCGCTTTGCGGCGCGGCTTCACCAAGCGCCTGTTGCTGTCGCGTGAGCCGAATTCCAGACTGACGAGCCGCCCGCTTCTGGATGCTAGTGTTTGAAGAATGGACATCGGATCCAGCTTGCCAAATAGCGCGCATACGAATTGTTAGTGTGCATCAGCTAGCGCCGAGATCGTTAATGCGGTGTTAACGAATTGCTTTGGCCTGGCTCATTTCACAAAGAAGTCATTCCAACGTCGTCACCTTGCTACTGAAGGTGGCGACAGCAGTCGGGCCTGTGCTGCCATTGCTTGTCTATGGCGCATGACAGCTTCTCGTGTCGTCCATAAAATGGCGCTCCGGCCGTTTGCCGCCTGCCTGCGCTTCCGACTCGGCGCTCTTCCCTCTTCCTCAACGTACCGACGAGAATCAGCCGATGGACATGAGGCTCGCATTGCCACCGGCGGCGGCTGTGTTGATCGAGGTAGACACCTCTTCCAGCAGCCAGTTCAGGCAATAGGCTTCGGGATTGCGCTCCAGCTCCGCGGTCGAGGCCGCCTGCGTCAGGAGCAGCGGGCCGGACATGGCCGCGATCTCCTGCAGCATCGAGGCGATACGTGCGCTGTCACCCTCGATGAGGGCGCCCGAGAGGATATCGCTCGTGCTCCTGCCGTTGCCGAAGGCGATGCGCTGGGAAACGCTTACGGGAAGGTCCTTCAGGCTGCTGCGAAGGCTGTCGGTGCACTCGATGAAGGCCTTGTTGCCGGTTGCCAGCACGGAGGACATCTGGCGATGCAGGCCGGTTTCAGAAACCGGCGCGCAGAAGATGGTACCGCGCGCATGGAGTGCGTAGATGTTGCGTTCGCCGACGGGGCCGGTGAGCTCGCTTTCCAGACCAAGCGCCGATTGGCTGCCGAGGTTGCGGGCCATCTCGGCCTCGTCATGCAGTTCGCGCGCGTCGAGCCACTTGGCGAAATCCGAAAGCGCCGGATCGCTATAGACAGAGCTGTGCTGCGGCGGGATAGGCGGTGTCTTCACCAGGCGGCCGAGATAGAGCGGTCCGCCGGCCTTCGGGCCGGTGCCGGAAAGCCCGCGCCCGCCGAAGGGCTGAACGCCGACCACGGCGCCGATGACGTTGCGGTTGACATAGACGTTGCCCACTTCGATGCGAGAGGTCACGCGGGCGATGGTTTCGTCAAGGCGGGTGTGCAGGCCGAAGGTCAGTCCATAACCAGTGGCGTTGATCTCGTCGACGAGGCGATCCAGATCCTGCCGGCGCCAGCGAATGACATGCAGCACCGGCCCGAACACTTCCCGCTTCAACTCGGAGATGGTGTTGAGTTCCACGATCGTCGGAGCGACGAATGTGCCATGCTGTGTTTCTGTCGGCAGCTCGATGCGTTCGACCTGGCGGCCAAGCGCCTGCATGGACATTACGTGGGTCTCGATGATCTCCCTCGCATCGGCGGTGATGACGGGGCCGATATCGGCGGAGAGGCGATTGGTGTTGGCGATCGTCAGCTCGCGCAGCGCGCCTTTGAGCATCGTCAGCGTGCGGTCGGCCACATCGTCCTGCAGGCAGAGAATGCGCAATGCCGAGCAGCGCTGGCCGGCGCTGTCGAAGGCCGATGCGATGACGTCGCCCACGACCTGTTCGGCAAGTGCCGAGGAATCGACGATCATCGCGTTCTGGCCACCGGTTTCGGCGATGAGCGGGATCGGCTTGCCATCGGCCGACAGACGTTTGGCGAGTTCGGCCTGGATCAGCCGGGCGACTTCGGTCGAGCCGGTGAACATGACGGCCGCCGTCTCCGGCGCGGCGACAAGTGCCGCGCCGACGCTGCCTTCGCCGGGGACAAGCTGCACGACATCCTGCGGAACGCCCGCCTCATGCAGGATCCTGACGGCCTCCGCGGCAATGAGCGGCGTTTCCTCGGCGGGCTTGGCGAGAACGGAGTTGCCTGCAACCAGTGCTGCCGCGACCTGGCCGCTGAAGATCGCCAGCGGGAAGTTCCAGGGGCTGATGCAGACCACTGGGCCCAGCGGCGCGTGTGACGGTCCCAGCGTGCGGCGCGCCTGCTCGGCGTAGTAGCGCAGGAAGTCGATCGCCTCGCGCACCTCGGCGATGGCGTTCTGCACCGATTTTCCGGCTTCACGGATGATCAGGCCGAGCAGCGTTTCCATGCGGGTTTGCATGATGTCGGCCGCGCTGTCGAGCAGTGCTGCGCGGTCGGCGGGCGAAACACCGGCCCAGGATGCCGCGGCGGTTTGCGCCACCTGCATCGCCGCTGCGACCTCCGATGGCGTTGCCTCACGAACCTGGCCTACCGCGTCCCTGTGGTCGGCGGGGTTGAACACGTCGCGGGCGCCGTTGATGTCGGTCGCCTGGCTAGGCAGGGCGCGCCAGCCCTTCGTTGCGCTTTCGCCCAGCAGATGGGATAGGTGATCGAGCACGGTTTCACTGGAGAGATCGAGGCCCGCGGAGTTGACACGGGTGCCGTAGAGTTCGCCCGGAAGCGAGATCTTGTCGTGCTTCTGCCCGACGATCGGCATCTTCGAGACGATCTCGGCCGGGTCGGCGATCAGGTCTTCGATCGAAACATCAGGGTCGGCGATGCGATTGACGAAGGAGGAGTTGGCGCCATTCTCCAGCAAGCGCCGCACGAGATAGGCAAGCAACGTTTCGTGCGTGCCGACGGGTGCGTAGATGCGGCAAGGGCGGTTCAGGTTCTGTCGGCCGACCACCTCGTCGTAAAGCGGTTCGCCCATGCCATGCAGGCACTGGAACTCGTACTTGCCGACATAATAGTCAGAGCCGGCCATCTGGTAGATGGTTGCCAGCGTCTGGGCGTTGTGGGTGGCGAACTGCGGGAAGATTGCATCCGTCGCCGCCAGAAGCTTCCTGGCGCAGGCGATATAGGACACATCGGTGTAGACCTTGCGTGTAAACACTGGGAAATCTGCAAGCCCGTCGACCTGTGCGCGCTTGATTTCCGCGTCCCAGTAAGCACCCTTGACGAGGCGCACCATGATGCGGCGGCCGGCGCGGCGCGCCAGATCGATGATGAAATCCAGCACGAAGGGGCAGCGCTTGCCGTAGGCCTGGACGACAAAGCCCATGCCGTTCCACCCCTCCAGATCGGGGTCGAGGCAGAGCGTTTCCAGAAGGTCGAGCGAAAGTTCGAGGCGGTCGGCTTCCTCGGCGTCGATGTTGAGGCCGATATCGTAGGACTTCGCGATCAGCGCCAGCGCTTTCACCTTCGGCAGCAACTCGTCCATGACGCGGGCGCTCTGCGCGCGTGCGTAGCGCGGATGCAGCGCCGAAAGCTTGATCGAAATGCCCGGTCCTTCGTAGATGCCGCGACGATCCGAAGCCTTGCCGATCGCGTGGATCGCGCTCTCGTAATCCCTGTAGTAGCGTTTCGCGTCGGCGCCTGTGGTCGCGGCTTCGCCCAGCATGTCGTAGGAATAGCGGAAGCCGCGTTGCTCCAGCGGATTGGCCCGCTGCAAGGCTTCGTCGATGGTCTCGCCGGTGACGAACTGCTCGCCCATCATCCGCATCGCCATATCGACGCCGCGGCGGATGACCGGTTCGCCACAGCGGGCGATCAATCGGGTCAAGGCGGCCGAAAGGCTGCGGTCGGCGACCGTCGATGTCAGCTTGCCGGTAACGACGAGACCCCAGGTGGCGGCGTTGACGAAGAGCGAGCGACCACCGCCGAGATGCGCCTTCCAGTCGCCCTCGGAAATCTTGTCGCGGATAAGAGCGTCGCGCGTCGCCTTGTCGGGAATGCGCAGCAGCGCCTCGGCCAGACACATCAGCGCGATGCCCTCCTGGCTGGAAAGCGAATATTCGTGCACCAGCCCCTCGACGCCGGTGCCCTTGTGCTTGGCGCGTAGCGCCTCGATCAGCTTGCGCGCGGTGTCGGCGGCTGCTTTCCTCACGTGATCGGGAAGGGTTGCGGCTTCAACCAGGCGTGGCACGCAGATCGTCTCCGGCGTACGATAAGCAGCGGTAATCGCGCGGCGCAGATCGCTCTGCTGGCGGATCGGAGGGGCAAACCCGTCAAAAGGATTTGCAGAGCCGTTGGCCTGCTCTACTGTGACTTCGACTGCTGCCGCGTCGGTGGTGATTGCCATGCTGGGCTCCTGATCCGCTGATGTCGGGAAGCTAACAGATTTCAAAAAGTCAATTTCACTTGATTTCGAGCGTTTGATTATTTAGTTCGCTATTCAACATTCATCCTGAAGGGCATTGTTGTGGCAGGCGCGGGAAATATCAGGGAAATCGACCAATTCGACCAACGCATACTCGACGCGCTCGTTGCCGATGGGCGAATGTCGGTGACCGACCTTGCCAAGCGGGTGGGTCTGTCCAACACTCCGTGCCAGGTCAGGCTCAAGCGACTGATCGAGGATGGCTACATCCTGGGCTTCCGCGCCATCATCGACGTCAACAAGCTCGGCCGCAACCATGTGGCCTTCACTGAGGTGAAACTCTCCGATACCAGGGAGAACGCGCTGAACGCTTTCAACGTGGCGGTTCGCAAGCTGCAGGAGGTCGAGGAGTGCCACATGATCGCCGGCGCATTCGACTATCTCCTGAAGATACGCACGTCCGATATTGCCAATTACCGCCTCGTTCTGGGCGAGAAGATCTCCAGCCTTCCCTTCGTCGCCAACACGTCGACCTTCGTTGCGATGGAAGCGATCAAGGAGAACGGCGGCTGATGGCCCGCGAATTTCTGGCTCTGGGCTGCTGTCATTTTGCACGTGACAGCAGTCGTCTTCTCTGACAAAACAGACCCATTGAGAGACAGGGGCGTTTGCCGACGGCAGACTGAGAAGTACCCTTTGAACCTGAACCAGATAATGCTGGCGGAGGGAGTCGCTCGGACCCTCCAGCATTGCGACTAGGGTCCCCGCGTCTTGCCCCGCCCGAAAGGGGCAATGATGAACGACAGATCTCCGGGTTCGATGCTTGATGCCATGCGGGCGCAAAAGCCGCTCGTCCAGTGCATCACCAATTTCGTTGCGATGAACATCGCCGCCAACGTGCTGCTCGCGGCCGGCGCTTCGCCCGCCATGGTGCACGCCGAGGCAGAGGCTGGCGAGTTCGCGGCCATCTCCGGCGCGCTGACTGTTAACATCGGCACGCTCTCGCCGGGCTGGATGAGCGGCATGCGCGCCGCCGCCGCATCGGCGGCCGCTAACGCGAAGCCATGGGTTCTCGATCCCGTCGCTCATTATGCGACTGCCTTTCGCAGGCAGGCCGTTGCCGATCTGCTGGCGCTTCGGCCGACCATCATTCGCGGCAATGCGTCCGAGATCATCGCGCTCGCGGGCGGCGAAAGCCGGGGCCAGGGCGTCGACAGCCGTGACCCCGTGGAACAGGCGGAGGCCGCCGCCAGCCACATCGCCAGCAAGCACCAAGCCGTGGTGGCGGTGACAGGCGAGGTCGATTTCGTCACCGACGGCACGCGCGCCTGCCGCATCGAGGGTGGCTCATCGCTGATGCCGCAGGTGACGGCGCTCGGTTGCTCGCTGACGTGCCTCGTCGGCGCCTTCGTTGCTATCAGGCCCGATGCGCCGTTCGAGGCGACGATTGCAGCACTCGCCATGTTCGCCGTCGCCGGCGAAGAGGCGGCGCGGGTCGCTGACGGACCGGGGTCATTTTCCTGGCGTTTCCTCGACGCCCTCGCGGCGATAGACGGCGCCGCTATCAACAACGATGCGCGGGTGCGGATGTTATGAGAACAATCGACCTTTCGCTTTATCTTGTCCTCGATCCCGAACTCTGCGCCGGAATCGGCATGGTCGAAACCGCAAGGCGCGCCGTTGCCGGTGGCGCCACGGTGGTGCAGCTCCGCGACAAGCATGCCTCCACCGCGCGCATGATTGAGACCGGCCGTGCTCTGAAGGAAGCGCTTGCCGGAACGGGCGCTTTGCTTGTCATCAACGATGATGTCGAGGCGGCCTTCGCGATCGGCGCCGATGGGCTGCATGTTGGCCAGGACGATATGGTCGTGCGCGCCGCGCGCGAGCGGATCGGGCGTGACATGATCCTCGGCCTGTCGGTGGAGACAGAGGCGTTGGCGAGGGCCGTCGATCCCGCATTTGTCGATTATGCCGGCATCGGGCCGGTCTTCGCGACGTCGACCAAGCCGGACCACAAGCAGCCGATCGGGTTTAACGGCCTCGCACGTCTCGTTGCGGCTTGCCCGGTTCCATCCGTCGCCATCGGCGGGCTGAAGGCTGCGCATGTCGGTGATGTCTTTGCCGTCGGCGCGGACGGCATTGCCGTCGTCTCGGCGATTTGCGGCGCAGCCGATCCGCGTGGTGCCGCCCTCGAGCTTTCAGAGGCTATTCAAGGGAGATCACGATGATCCGCAACGTTCTCTCCATCGCCGGATCCGATCCGTCGGGCGGCGCCGGTATCCAGGCTGATCTGAAGGCGTTTGCCGCACGCGGCGTCTATGGCATGGCGGCGCTTACCGCCTTGACCGCGCAGAATACGCAGGGCGTATCCGGTGTTCATCTCGTCCCATCGGGTTTCGTGGCCGATCAGATCAAGGCCGTATTCGCCGATGTCCGCGTCGATGCCGTCAAAATCGGGATGATCGCCAGTGCCGAAATCGCGGATGCGGTCGCTGACGTTCTTGAGCTTCATCCGGACCTCCCCATCGTGCTCGATCCTGTCATGGTGGCCAAGGGTGGGGCGAAGCTTCTCGATCCTGACGCGGTCGATGTGTTGCTGCGACGGCTGCTGCCGCTTGCGACGCTGCTGACGCCCAATCTGCCCGAAGCGGCCGCGTTGCTGCGCTCCGATGTGGCTGAAAGCCGTCGGGAGATGGGTGATCAGGCCAAGGCGCTGCGCGCTTTGGGACCAGCTGCCGTACTTGTCAAAGGCGGCCATCTCGACGGCGACCAGAGCCCCGATGTGCTGGCATCCGAAGACGGCCTCACCTGGTTCGAGGCCGCCAGGATCCCGACCGCAAACACCCACGGCACCGGCTGCACGCTGTCGAGCGCGCTGGCGGCCGAACTCGCCAAGGGCGCGCGGCTGCCACAGGCGGTGGCCGCCGCAAAGAGCTATCTCGCCGGCGCCGTGGCTGCGGCCGACATGCTCGACGTCGGCTCGGGACATGGCCCGGTCCAGCACTTTCACGCAGTTTGGACGACAGAGAGGGAGACGCGAAATGACATTGCCGATCAGTGAGCAGACCGTGATCGTAACCGGCGCCGCGCGCGGGCTTGGGGCGGCGATCGCCAGGGCTTTTGCCCGCGAGGGCGCGAAGGTGGCGATCAACTATCGCAACAGCCGCGAGCAGGGAGAGGCGCTGGCACAGAGCCTCGGCGAGCGGGCGCACGCGTTTCAGGCCGATATCCGCGATGGTGCGGCCGTAAACGAACTGGTGGCCGATGTCACGCAAAGGCTCGGGCGACCGACGACAGTCGTGCACAACGCGCTCGCCGATTTCAGCTTCAACGGCGATGCGCGCCCGAAACTCGATAAGCTCAGCTGGGAAGAGATGACCACGCAGCTCGATACGGCGGTGAAGGGCGCGCTGAACCTCATGCAGGCGACGCGCCCGGCCATGGCGGCGGCCGGGTTCGGACGGATCGTGACGATCGGGACCAATCTCTTCCAGAATCCTGTCGTGCCGTATCATGACTATACGGCGGCGAAGGGTGCGCTGTTGTCGCTCACCCGCACCGCCGCGGCCGAACTCGGGCCTGATGGCATTACCGTGAACATGGTCTCGGGCGGATTGCTGCGCACCACCGATGCCAGCGCCGGGACGCCCGAGGCGGTGTTCGATCTCATCGCCCAGAGCACGCCGTTGCGCCGTGTGACGACGCCGGAGGAAGCCGCCGACGCCGTGCTGTTCTTTGCCAGCCCCTGGGCGCGGGCGATTACAGGCCAGAACCTGATCGTCGACGGTGGCCTTGTCTTCGGCTGACGCCTGGGCTGAGCGTCACCGCGATATCGTCAAGACTTGACCGCGCCTGCGGTCAAGCCTGCGATGATGTGCTTCTGCGCCAGGAAGAAGACGATGACCGTCGGCATGATTGTCAGCGTGATGAAGGCGAGGACCAGCTGCCAGGCAGTGCCGAACTCGCCGCGATAAACCATGATGCCGAGCGGCCAGGGATACATCTTCTCCGAATTCAGCATGATCAGCGGCAGGATGTAGCTGTTCCAGCTGCCGACGAAGGAGATGATGCTGACCGTTGCGATGATCGGTCGCGAGAGCGGCAGGCAGATATGCCAGAAGAATCGCATGTAGCCGCAGCCATCGACCACGGCCGCCTGGAACAATTCTTCCGGAAGGTTGCGAAAATAATTCCGGAACAAGAGTATGCTCATGCCGAGCCCGAAGGCGACCTGCGGCAGCACCACACCCCAGTATGTGTTGAGCAGCCCGAGATCGCGGATGCGGATGAAGAGCGGCAGAATGGCGGTCGCCGCCGGAAACATCAGTCCGATCAGGAAGTAGTTCAAAAGGAACTCGGCGCCGAAGAAGCGGACGTGTGCGAAGGTGAAGGCTGCCATGGCCGACACCGAGACCGTCAGGAACACGGTCAACGCGGCGATGATCAAGGAGTTGACCATCTGCCGCCAATAGCGATCGCCGAACAGGATGTCGGTGTAATTTTCGGGATGCCACTCCACCGGTAAGCCGAACGGATTGGTGCGCAGGTCGCCCAGATCCTTGAAGCCGCCGAGTGCCGTGGTGACCAGAGGGATCAGGACGATGGCCGATATGATGACCAGCGACGTGTAGAGATAGGCTTTGGTGCCGGCATTGAGCCGATCGGACGAAACGACGTCAGTCATGGCGCATGAATATCCGTTTGTAGCTGAAGGCGAGCGTGACGCAGATCAGGAAAAGCACCACGCCGACGGCGCTTCCGAGACCGACCTGCATGCGGGCGACGCCGAAGTTGAACAGAAAGGTCACCATCGTCTGCGTGGCATTGAACGGACCGCCACCCGTCAACGGCATGATGAGATCGAACAGTTGCAGCGAGCCGACGACGGCGAAGAAGACAGAGAGGCGAACGGTCGATCCGAGCAGCGGCAGGGTGATGTAGCGGAACCGCTGCCAGCCGCTGGCGCCATCGATTTCGGCGGCCTCCAGCACGCTCTTGTCAAGCGATTGCAGCCCGGCGATGAACAGCATCATGTGAAAGCCGAAGTATTTCCAGACGATCACGCCCAACACCGCGTACATCGCCAGGTCCTTGTCGGCCAGCACATAGGGCGTCTCGACGCCGAGCAGATGGGCGATCGATGCGAAGAGCCCGTAGTCGCCGTCATAGACGAAGCGCCAGATCAGGCCCGCTGCGACATCTGCCAGCACGTAGGGCAGGAAAAAGATCAGCCGGAACACAACAACGCCGGCGATGCGGTGCGCCAGCATCATCGCCAGCCAGATGGCCAGCGGAATCTGGATCGCGATCGAGATCACCATGATCATCGCGTTGTTCTTCAGCGCGGTGAGGAAGGCGCCGTTCTTGAACAGGAGCTCGAAGTTGCGCATGCCGACATATTGCGTGGGCAGGCCATAGCCGTCCCATTTGTAAAGGCTGTACCAGGCGGCCTCGCCCATCGGCAGGATCACGAAGATCGAAAACAATAGAAGCGCCGGCGGCAGGAAGAGCAGCAGCACGGGCAGGCGGCCGGGGACGGCCGGATGTTTGCGCCGGGCGGACTGGGTGGCCGGTAGGCGCGCGGGTCTGATTGCGGTGGCGGCGCTGACATTGGCCATGGGAACCTCACATTCCAGACATCAAATGGCGGCGCGAGAAAATGTCTCGCGCCGCGATGGTCGTGATCAGAACTGATCCTGCTCGAAGGCGTCCTGGATCTGCTGTGCGCCATCGGCAGGCGTCATCTGCCCGGAAACGATGGCGACCGACACGTCGTTGACGACGCGGCCGACCGAGGGACCGAGATCCTGGTCGAAGAAGTTCTGGTGCCATGTGGAGTGCGCCAGCTGTTCGGCCGATTCATGCAGCAGCGGGTTGGTCACGCCGTCCTGGGCGCCGACCGCGACCGGGATGATCATGCCAGCCTTGGCCATGGTCCGCTCGTTCTCGGCATTGGTGAGGTAGGCGAGGAAGTCGAGCGTTTCTGGTGGCGCCTTCTTGGTGACGGCCCAACCGTTCAAGCCGCCCAACGTGTCGGTGACCGCACCGGCGCCGCCGGTAACGGCGGGGAAGGCGAAGCGGCCGATATTGTCGGGGTTCAGCCCCTTCTTGTCGCCGGCATTGGTGCGCTGGTTGGCCTCGGTGTTCTCGAAACCGAGGATCATCGCGGCCTTGCCATCGCCGAATACGCCGAGCGTCTGCGGCCATGTGGCGCCGAGATAGCCTGGCTGGAATGGTTCTAGCTTGCCGAGTTCGGCGAGCTGCTCACCCGCCTTGATGATGGCGGGGTCGTTGAAACCTTCGCCCTGTCCGGTCTTGGCGGCGTCGAACACCTTCTGGCCACCGTCACGCATTACCAGATAGCTCCAGTAGAAGTGGATCGGCCACTTCTCGCCGCCGCCGCCGGCGATCGGCACGATGCCGGCGTCCTTGATTTTTTTGACCGCAGTCAGATAGTCGTCCCAGTTCTTGATGGCCGCGGCATCGACGCCGGCCTTCGCGAACAGCGCCTTGTTATAGAAGAACGAAACCGTGCCCATTTTGTAGGGCACCGCGCCAATCTTGCCTTCGTAGGACAGGCCCTTGATGGAGGCCGGATTGTAGCTTTTGAGCCAGGCGCCATCCTTGGCGTTCATTGCTTCGCTCAAGTCCAACAGCGCACCCGTCGCCAGCTGCTGCTTGAGCACGCCCCCGCCCCAGCTGAAGAACAAGTCAGGCGCATCGCTGGACTGCAGAAGCGTCGGCAGCTTCGCCTTGAAGGCCTCGTTTTCGAGAAACTGCATCTCCACCTTCGTGCCCGGATGCTCGGCCTCGTAATTCTTGACGATCTGCTGCCAGACGCCGAGATAGGTCGGATCGATCTCGAGATGCATCCACTTGATGGTGGTGTCGGCCGCAGCGGTGCCGGCGGCGATCAGAAGCGCCAGGGCGGTTGCGGTCGAGCGGACAAAGGCACGACTATTGAACAGGGCTTTCGCCCTTTGATGATTGAACATAAGGTCTCCTCCTCAAGGGAAAATCGTCCTCTACAATTTTGTCCCTTATGCGGATTAAATGATCGGCAGCTTTGCCGGAATGTCAACTCCCTTGCTTGATTTTGATAGATTGGCCTTGACAGAGGGCTGAATCTCCACGTTATTTAATTCGCATTCCGACAAAAATAGCGACCTGCCCCGGCAGTCGCCAGAAGAGCCGTGCACGACTAGATGAAGACCGCAGACCCCGAATTGATGCGCGCGATCAATCGCCTGAACGTGCTCGACACGGTTCGCCGCCATGGGCCGATCGCGCGCGTCGAGATCAGCGAACGCACGCAGCTGTCGACCACCACGGTTTCGGCCATCACGGCCTCGCTGCTGGATGATGGGCTCATTCTGCCGCGTCACGAAGGCGATATTCGCAACGAAGCGGCGCGTGGCCGGCCACGCGTCATGCTGGAACTCAATCCCGATGCGGCGCGCGTCGTGGGCGCCAAGATCGCGGCCAGCCGCATGGTCTTCGTCGTGACCGATTTTCGCGGCGACGTGCTCTCGAATCTCACCCTGCCGATCCGGATCGATCGCCAGCCGATCGGGGTCATTGCCGATCTCGTCGAGGATGGCGTGCGGCGCTGCGTCGTCGATGCCGGCCTGTCGCTGGAGGATGTCGATACCGTCTGCCTCAGTCTCCCCGGTGTGATCGAGCATCGGACCGGCCATATTCGCAGCAGCCCGATCTTCCGGGACGTCAATGTCGATTTCGCCGCCGAGATGACGGCCCGGCTGAACACATCGACGATCGTCGAAAGCGACGCCCATGCCATCACGCTGGCGCATCACTGGTTCGGCAAGGCGCGTGACCTGGAAGACATGGTCCTGATCTCGCTCGAGCAGACGCTGGGGCTCGGCGTACTCCATGGCAACCAGCTGTTTCGCGGCGCTGGCGGCCTCAGCCACAATCTCGGCGACCTCGTGCTCGGCATGGGACCACGCGGCATCGTGCGGCTGTCGAGCCAGGCGGGCGAGAGCGAGATTCTGGGCGAGCAGCCGCCGGGAGGGCGTTTTGCGGAAGCGATCCGCCTGGGACGCGGCATGGCGCATGCGCAGACTTTGATCAAGGCGGAAGACAATACGCTGATCAGCGCGGCGATCCGGGCGGGGGAGGCCGTCGGTGTGGCGGTTGCCAATATCGTGACCATCTTCGCGCCGCCGCGCGTCATCCTGGTGGGCTCAAGCCTGGCGCTTGGCGAACCTTTCTTGGAAAGCCTGCGCAATGCCTACGCGCTCGCCATCCCACCGTCGCTCAAGGGCGTCGCGGAACTCGTCTTCGACGATTCCAGCGACGACTTCTGGGCGCAGGGGGCCGCGGCCGTCGCCCTCTACGAACTTTACGAGTCGCCGTGGAACACCACAGGCCCGGCGCTTTGACGCTTTCAGAACCAAAATCTATGGGAGGAAATCATGGATAAAGTCGGCATAGGCATCATCGGATGCGGCAACATATCGGGCGCGTACCTGAAGGCCATGGCGTCTTTCCCCATTCTCGACATAAAGGGCGTGGCGGATCTCAACAGTGAACTGGCGCAGGCAAATGCGGCCGAATTCAACGTGCCGGCCAGAAGCGTCGACGAACTCTTCGCCGATCCCTCGATTGAGATCATCGTCAATCTGACCATTCCGAAGGCGCACGTCGCCGTCGGTCTGCAGGCGCTCGCCGCCGGCAAGCATACCTATTCGGAAAAGCCGCTCGGCATCAACTTCGCCGAAGGCAAGCAGCTGGCGGAAGCCGCCAAGGCAAAGGGCCTGCGCATCGGCGCGGCACCGGACACTTTTCTCGGCGGCGGACACCAGACCGCGCGAGCGCTGATCGATCAAGGCGTGATCGGCCAACCGGTTGGCGGCACGGCGACATTCATGTGCCCCGGCCACGAGCGCTGGCACCCCAATCCCGCCTTCTACTACGAAGTCGGCGGCGGGCCGATGCTGGACATGGGCCCGTATTACATCACCGATCTGGTCAATCTGTTCGGGCCGGTCGCGCAGGTGGCGGGCTTTGCGGTGACGCCGCGCAAGGAACGCGTGATCACCAGCGAGCCGCGAAACGGCGAGCATATCCCCGTGCATGTGCCGACCCATGTGTCCGGCCTGATGGCCTTTGCCAATGGCGCCGTCGTGCAGATCGGTATGAGCTTCGACGTCGCCGGTCACAAGCACGTACCGCTTGAGGTCTACGGGACCGAGGGAACGCTGATCGTGCCCGATCCCAATCACTTCGGCGGTGAAGTCGAGCTCCTACGCAAGGGCGGCTCGTTCGAAAGCCAGCCGCTGACCGCGCCGTACGCCGACGGCAACTACCGGTCGATCGGTGTCGCCGACCTCGCCTATGCGATCCGTGAAAACCGGCCGCATCGCGCAAACGGCAGCCTGGCGCTGCACGTGCTGGAGGTCATGGAAGCGTTCCAGACCGCATCGGAAACCGGCCGCACCGTGGCAATCACCACGCAGACGGAAAGGCCGGCTCCGATCTCGGAATCCCTCGTCGACGGACGTCTGGGCAAGTAATTAGTGAGGAGGACATTTTATGCGTGAAGCACTGATCGTTTGGGGCGGATGGAGTGGCCATGAGCCGCAGGAATGCGCCGCCATCGTCAAGGACATACTCGAGGAGGACGGCTTCAAGGTCTATGTCGAGCATACCACCGAGGCCTTCGCCGACCCTTCCGTTCACGACCTTTCCCTCGTCGTGCCGATCGTCACCATGTCGAAGATCGAGAAGGAAGAGATCAAGAACCTTGCGGCGGCGATCGAAGGCGGCGTCGGTTTGGCCGGCTATCACGGCGGAGCCGGCGACAGCTTCCGCGAATGCGTGGAATATCAGTTCATCGTCGGCGGCCAGTGGGTCGCGCATCCCGGCAACATCATCGACTACAGGGTCAACATTACCAGGCCCGACGACCCGGTCATGGAAGGCATCGGCGATTTCGACTACACGTCGGAGCAATATTACATGCATGTCGACCCATCCAACGAAGTGCTGGCGACGACGACGTTTACCGGCGATCACGCCTATTGGATCGATGGCGTGGTGATGCCGGTTGCCTGGAAGCGGAAATACGGAAAGGGACGCGTCTTCTATTCCTCGCTCGGCCATCAGGCGAAGGAGTTTTCCGTACCCGAAATGCGCACCATCTTCCGCCGTGGCGCCAACTGGGCTGCGCGCTGAACTCGCGCGAAATAGGTATTGGCACGCGGTTGGAATAAATCCGGCCGCGCGCTATCTCTTCACGATATTCAACGTGAAGGAGTTTCCAGCATGCGCAAGCTTCTCGCAGTTACCTCAATCGTCATCATGGGCTTTGCCGGTTGTGCATTCGCGCAGATGAACATGGGTATGGACAGCAGCGGACGGTTTGACGGCTCGGCACCGCTTGGAACCGGTTCGAAGGACGAACAGCCGAGCGGCGGGCTTTCCATTCCTCTCGATTCGTTCGAGACGGGAAGCACGGCAGGCTCCGCGCCGGTCCAGTGGACACGCTGCCCGCCACAACAGCGCAATGCGACCAACCGCAAATCGACCAATCCGGCGTGCATCGACGGACAATGACCTGACGGAGCGCATGGTCTTTAGCCCCGTGTTTGCGTTTCGCTGGTCCGGTTTTTTGTGCTAGTGGGGCGGCTCAACGCGAGGCTTAAGACATGCTGCCCTGGATCCAGCTCGATTCCGCTCCCATTCCCGGTGAGGCCGGAGAATTGCGCCTGAAGCAGCGTGGCAGCGAATTCTCCATCATGCTCGGATCGAACGAGCTGATGAACAGCCGACTCTCCGGTTCCGAAGAGGCGCTCGCGACGCTCTCCTATGACAAGCTCAAGGGCAGGCCGCGCCCAAGCATTTTGATCGGGGGGCTTGGCATGGGGTTCACGCTGCGCGCGGCGTTGGCCGTGGTGCCCACGGATGCTTTCGTTGTCGTCGCCGAACTGGTGCCCGCCGTTGTCAGCTGGGCGAGGGGGCCGATGGCCGAAGTGTTCAAGGGATGCCTCGATGATCCTCGCGTCGGCATTCATCAGGGGGACGTGTCCGAACTCATTCGCTCGAGCCGGGCAAAATTCGATGCCATTCTGCTTGATGTCGATAACGGGCCGGATGGATTGACCCGCCAATCCAACGATGGGCTTTACGACTTTGTCGGGCTTAAGGCCGCTCGCGAGGCCCTGCGTCCCGGCGGCGTCCTGGCCGTCTGGTCATCCGGCCCCGATGCCAGCTTCACGCGCCGCGTGCGCGACAGCGGCTTTTCGGTCGAAGCCGTCAATCTGCGCGCCAACGGCAAACGTGGCGGCGCGCGCCACGTCATCTGGCTGGCACAGAGGAAGTAGATCAGCCGGCCTGCCCCTTGCGCGCCATGGCGATGGCGTTCGCTGCGCCCGCGCGAAGCTGTTGCGTGTCAGCGCCCGCGATCACGAGATCAAATCCCATCTTCAGCAGCTGCCCGGCGCGCTCGCCGTTGCTGCCGAATATGCATGCGATTTTGCCATGCGCGCGGCAGCGGTCGAGCAGCCGCTTGAGCACCACATCCATCTCCGCCGTGTCGGGCGCCAGCTGCGCGCCGTTGGAAAGGGCGATGGAAAGATCCGACGGGCCGATGAAAATGCCATCGATGCCCTCGACGGCGAGAATGTCGTCGGCGGCATCTAGCGCTGCCCGGGTTTCGATCATGGCAATCGCGACAGTCTCCATGTTCGCCGTGGCCAGGTAGGTCGTGGCGGCAAGGCCCGTATGGTTCATCGCGAGCGTCGGTCCCCAGCTGCGCTCGCCAAGCGGCGGGTATTTGGTCGCCTTGACGAAAGCTTCGGCGTCCGCGACCGAATTGATCATCGGCGCGATAATTCCAGACGCACCGGCATCGAGCAGCCGCGAGGCCGTCGAGAAGTCTCCTACGGGAATACGCGCTACCACTGGCTTGCCCGCCAGCCTGCCTTGCCCAATGCCATTGGCGGACGAAACCATGTCCCAGACGCCATGCTGCATATCGAGCACGACGGCGTCGAAGGCTTCCTGCGCCAGATGATTGACGAACAGCGGATCGGGTATGCCGATCCAGGCCGAAATCAGACCACCGTTTTCGCCGGCCCTCAGGCGCTTGGAAAAGTCGTTGATAGCAGTTGAACCAGGCATGCCAGTCTCCTTCCGCAGCTCAGCCCGCGGCGCGCTGCTCATCGTGGTAGAATTGTTCGATAAAGGCCTTCTGAAGAAGGATGCCGTCCCATTCGTCGGTGAAGAACGGCGAATCGTAGATCAGCGTAAAGGGACCGGCATATCCGGCCTGCCGGCAGGCTTCCAGGCACTTGCCGTAGTCCACGGTATCCATGCCGGATGCGGTATAGTTTGCCTTGGCGTGGCAGATTTCGGCCCGGCGCATGATATCCTCGAGCCCGGAATATTTGTCCGGTGCCGACCAGTTGCCGAGATCACCGTTGAGGCCGACCTTGCCGCCGAGGTCGTCAAGAAGCCAGTTCATTTCTCGCGGCGCCGGCAGGAGATCGAACCAGTTTTCGGTGACGACACGGATGCCGCTCTCATCGGCCTGCTCGGCCAGCCACGAGAGATGGCCCGATGAGCGGGCAAGGTTCTCGTCGCTCGGCTTTTGCTTCCCGGCGATCACACGCATGTTCCGCGCGCCAAGTGCGGTTGCGATCTCGATCCAGCCGGCGATCCAGCGGATGTCGCGCTCGG
This sequence comes from Hyphomicrobiales bacterium, assembly GCA_900472605.1. Taxonomy (GTDB): domain Bacteria; phylum Pseudomonadota; class Alphaproteobacteria; order Rhizobiales; family Rhizobiaceae; genus Rhizobium. The sequence continues at coordinate 56,656 of UCJD01000001.1, forward strand.
CTGTATCTGGATGGCTGGGATCGCCGTCCTCGACCAACAGGGTCTGAAGCATGACACCCGATCGATCGAGTGCTGCACGCAGCCGCCGCAGATAGTCCGCGTCCAGGCTCGGCAGATGGAATGAGCAGATTTCCAGCCTGTGGATGTCGCGATCGGCGAGCTGGCGCGGAACGTCGATCAGCTCGACACTCCCGGGGCCGTAAGGCTCCTGCATCGCGGCGCTCTTGGCCGGGTCGGGGCTATAGGGATAGACGGCGCCCAGCGCCCGGTGCAGCGACCACGTCGAAACGGCGAACCGTCCGTTCTCGATATCCTCGATCATTCCATCTCCTCCTCGTACCCGCCTTATCTAGGCAGCAACGCCTTGGAATTTCAAATGAAATCTCCCGTGATCACAGCTTCTGCCGAAAGGCTGGCGGCAATCAACGCCTCGTCGCGGCCGGCGGTCGCCGAGAGCAGCAGGCCGACCGGCATGTCCGCGTCACCCGTCCCGCAGGGGATCGACACGCCGCACCAATCGAGGAAGTTACCGAGCATGGTGTTGCGCAATGTCTTGCCGTTGGTCGCGAAGAACAGATCGTCGCTCTCTTCCAACGCGGCAATCGGGGGCGCGACGTGGGCGACGGACGGATAGGCGACGAGGCTGTCTCCGACGAGATGGTTGACCTCCACGATCAGTCGCTCGCGCGCTTCCATAATGGCGATGTAGTCGGGCATGGTGATCGTCTGGCCAAGGCGGGTGCGCTGCACGACGCGGTGGTCCATCTCGTCCGCTTCGGGTCCCGCAAGCCGTTCGCGATGAAGCGCGAATGCTTCGGCCGTAACCAGACTGCCGTACTTGCCCATGAGGGCGAGAATCTCGTCGAGGGCCGGGATGGTAAAGCGGGTGACCGACGCGCCTTCGGCGATCAGCCCATCCACGCTCTGCTCGAAAGCGGCGACGACGCCGGCCTCCGCGCCATCGAACACGACGTTGTCAGGAATGACCACGTCCAGTTCCCGGAGCGAGCTCGGGGTGGTCATGGGAGCGGCGGTGAGGCCGCGCATCGCCGCGTCGACCCAGATTGCGTCCTGAACGGTGCGGCAAAGGGGACCGAGCGAATCCAGGCTTCTCGCCAGCGGAAAGACGCCGCCCATGGGGTAGCGCCCGCGCGTCGCCTTGTAGCCGACGACGCCATTGAAGGCGGCGGGGATACGGACCGATCCGCCCGTATCGGTCCCGATCGCAACCGGTACGAGGCCCGCGGCAACCGCGGCGCCGGCGCCAGAAGATGAGCCACCGGGAATGCGGGGCTCATCCTTGCCGCGCGGATTGTGCGGCGTGCCGTAGTGCGGATTGATGCCGAGGCCCGAGAACGCGAATTCGCTCATATTGGTGCAGCCAACGGCGATCATGCCGGCTTGGTTGAGCGCGCTCACGACCGCGGCGTCTTCTTCTGCCACGGGGGCGTTCCGCAGGACCTTGGAGCCGGCGGTCGTCGCGCGCCCCTTGATGTCGAACAGGTCCTTCCAGGCAACGGGAATGCCCTCAAGCAGCCCGCGCGACCGGCCAGCCTTCAGTCGCGCCGAGGACGCCTTGGCCTCTTCAAGCGCGCGGTCGGCGAGAAGTTCGGTGAAAATCGACTGGTCGGGGTGTGCACGGATGCCTTCGAGCACCGCTTCGGTGACCTCAACCGGATCGGCGGCGCCACTCTGGATGAGAACGGAAAGTTGCGCGATCGACATCGCACCAAATGATTTCGCCATGTGAGTGTCCGTGGTCTGAATGGATACCCGACCTAAGCCGAATTCCGTCGAAGTGCCAAGCCCTTAAAGCCAGATCAAACCGATTGGTTCGATTTTATGAACACTGAGTTTGCGTATCAGGCCTTCAACACCGGCGGTTGCCGCCACATATCGGGAATGCGCGAAAGACGCCACGGGTCGAGGGATGTTGTAGGCACCGTCTCGCGCGGATTTCAGGAGTAAGACAATGACAGATGTAGACAGCTGGAGCGCCTCTCGCGGCGACACGGTCCATCATCATGCAACGGATGAAGAGTTGAGCGGTATGGGCGAACGCGAATACGTGGAACACATCAAGGCAACCAGCCGGCCATCGGTGTCGGAGCGGTTTATCATCGTTGGAGCCTTGCTGGTTCTTGGCGCGGCCGGGTATGTCGCGCATATGAATACTTCGACGGCATCGGCCGTCGATCTCGCTCCTGTCGGAGCGATCTCGGATTCCGGTCCGTTGCTGGACTATTGCCGGGAGCATAGCCCCTATCCTGACAAGTCCTGCTGACGGCTTGTCGGCGTAAGCTGGAGAAACGGCGATTGTGACATAGTTCCAGTCGGGGGAGGGCATCATGTCCGCTGATATCGACTACGACCTTGATCGCTTCATCGACGCTCAGAATGGCGTGTACGATCTTGCGCTTTCCGAACTTAGGAATGGCCGCAAGCGCTCGCACTGGATGTGGTTCATCTTTCCGCAGATGGCCGGTCTGGGCACGTCGTCAATGGCGGAAAAATACGCCATCCGCTCGGCCGGAGAGGCATCGGCCTATCTCGCCGATCCCATTCTCGGCGCCCGCCTGTTGCGCTGTGTCGATGCGGTCTTGTCGATCGACGGAAAATCCGCAAATGAGATCTTCGGCTCTCCGGATGATCATAAGCTGCGGTCATCGATGACGCTCTTTGCAGCGCTCAGCGACCACGGCTCGCCCTTCCATCGGGTAATCGATCAGTTCTACGAGGGATCGTTCGACCATCGCACGATCGAACTGCTCGATGCCGGCGGCTAACGGACGAGATTATCCCACGCGGGAATGTTCGAGCGTATCGATCTCCGCCGAGATTTCGTCAATCCGAGAGCGCAACTCGCGATCAGTGCCGTCGTTGACGTCCTCGTCTCCGAAGCAATCGCGTGCGTCATAGAGTTCAAGCTTGGCCTCAAGCTCCGCCCGTTTGGCATACAGGCGATGGAGATAAATGTAGTTCATCTTCTCGCTCAACCGTGTTTCCACATCTGGTTGAAAACGAGTTGCCCGCACTAAAGTTCCAAGCTTGAGGACCTGCGCTCAGGCGAAGGCCGCGACAGCGGCGTTGCAGGCCTTGGAAAAGTGGCCGCAACAGTTGTCCTTGCCCATCGACTGACGGGTGACGCGGGCGCCTTCCAGAAGCAGGGTCAGTGTGTCGGCCAGCAGCTGCGGTTCGCGAGCGCCGGCGGCGAGACAGAGCGCCTCGAGCCTGTCGCGCTGCTCCGCCTTGTGGCGTTCGATGACGCTGTAGGCCGGGTGTCCTTCGCCCTTGAGCTCGATCGCGGCGTTCGCCAGATCGCAGCCGACCTGATCGCCGCACAGGCTTTGCGTGCGCAGCTCGATCCAGGCCAGCAGCTGGGCGCGCGCATCATCGGGATGCGTGGCCTCCAGCTCGCGCCAGATTGCCTCGGCCTTTTCGGAGGCGCGACGCAGGGTTTCGCAAACCAGCTCGTCCTTCGATCCGAAGTGCCGGTAGAGCGTCATCTTGTTGGTGAGAGCGCCCTCGGCAATGGCATCGACACCGATGCCACGGATCCCGTGTTCACGGAAAAGCTCTGCCGCGGTCGAGACGATGCGTTCCCGGGGAGGGATCTTTTCATCGGTGCCTGCAGGCAGAAGAGCTGTCGAAGTTTTTGATTTTTCTGCGGACAATGTCCTTGACATCCATGTGACCGATCGGTAACAAATGCATTGTTACTTACCGGTAACACCACTTTTCGCGAAAGTCAATTGCCGAGAGGGCAGCGCGGCCGAAGTGGAACACGGGCGACCGCCCACGAAAGGAGGACTGAGCCATGAGAAAGACCAGAGACGACCTGACGATATCCGAAGCCCTTCGCGACCCCCTGATCGCCATGGTGATGCGCGCCGACGGCGTGAAGCTTGAAGATTTCAAGCGGCTCCTGGAGACTGCGGCGGTAAAGCGCGAACAGCGCGCCAACCCGGTCAAGAAATTCATCGACGTCATCAAGAGCAATCCGGCTGCAATCTGCAGCTATTGCTAACGCCTTGGGCTTCCCTGCCCCCCGAGAGCCGTCGCCGTTGAGGCGGCGGCTTTTTTGTTTGCCGGGATCAACGCCGGCGCGTTGCGCGGCCATAAAAAAACGGAGCCGTCTGGGCTCCGTTTCCTAGGCGATATGGCTCAGAATTCCGACCATTCCGGCTCTTGCTTGAGCGCGGCGTTTCCGCGGAACGCATGGGTCAACTTCTGGCCCAACTGCCGTGCCGGCGAGGCGACGGGGCTATGGCTGGCGGTCGTCGCCGCAGGCTTGGCAAAGCTCGGCCGTGCCGGGGCGGCACCAGTGCCGTCGTCCAGCTTGAACTGGGCCATGAGCTGAGACAGCGCCATCGCTTCATGTGCCAGGCTGTGGCTGGCCGCAGTCGTTTCCTCGACCATGGCAGCGTTCTTCTGCGTGCCTTCGTCCATGGTGTTCACGGCCGTGTTGATTTCCTGCAGGCCAAGTGACTGCTCGCGCGATGCCTCGGCGATCGCGTGAACATGGCGGTTGATCTCCTGCACTTCGGCGACGATCGCATCCAGTGCCTTGCCGGCCTCGCCGACCAGTTCCACGCCGGACTCGACCTGTGAGCCCGAGGCGGTGATCAGCGCCTTGATCTCCTTGGCCGCGCGCGCCGAGCGCTGTGCCAGTTCGCGCACTTCCTGCGCGACAACGGCGAAGCCCTTGCCCGCATCACCAGCGCGGGCGGCTTCCACGCCAGCATTGAGGGCGAGAAGGTTGGTCTGGAACGCAATATCGTCGATCACACCGATGATGTTGCTGATCTCGTTCGAGGACTGCTCGATCAGGTGCATCGCAGTCACGGCATTGCGAACGACCTCGCCGGAGCGTTCGGCGGCTTCGCGCGTCTTTGCTACAAGCTGACTGGCGTCGCTCGCGCGCCCGGCAGCGTCCTTGACCGTCGTCGTGATCTGCTCCAGTGCCGCAGCTGTTTCTTCAACTGAAGCTGCCTGCTGTTCGGTGCGCTTGGAAAGGTCGTCGGCGGAAGCGCGGATCTGGCTCGACCCGGCGCTGATGGCGCTTGCATTGGCGCCAACCGCCTGAAGCGCATTGTGCAACTTGGAAACGGCGGCGTTGAAGTCCTGGCGAAGAGTGTCGAGGTCGCCGGTAAACGGCGTGTCGATGTGGCAATTCAAATCGCCATCGGCAAGATTGCCCAACGCGCCACCAAGGGCCTTGACCGCGCGGTGCAGGTTGGCCGCTTCATTGGCCTTCTCCGCTTCCCGCTCAAGGCGTTCGCTCTCGCTCATCGAGCGGGTGGCTTCGGCCTGCTGTTCGATACGCATGCGGTCTATCGCATTGGTGCGGAACACGGCAACGGCTGCAGCCATCTGGCCGATCTCGTCGCGGCGGTCGAGGCCATGAACCTCTTCGCCGGTCTCGCCGGAGGCAAGCGTCTCCATACGTCCGCGAAGTTTCGCCATCGGCGTCGTCACACCCTTCTGGGCTATGATCATTGCAATGGCGATTGCCGCAATGACGCCAAGGGTAAGGCCGACAAGCGTATAGAAGATCGTGGAGGAGACCGAGGCAGATAGCTGGCTGCCACCCTGCTCCAGAAGGTCTGCCATTGCCTTGTTGTTGGCGCCGAATTTGGGCGACAGGCCGACGATCATGTCATCGAGTTTTGCCGAAAGCTGTTGGGTTTGCGCGGCGTTTCCGGCCGCATGCGCGGAAAGAAGCTGATCGCCCAGAGATTTCAGGCCGTCGGCGCCGGCAAGCAGTTCGTCGATTGCGCCCTTGCGGCTAGGCACCAACTCCGAGACTTGCGAAAGCCGCTTGCGCGCGCCATCGAACTCAGTGGCAAAACGCTTGGAGATATTGTCGAAACCAGGGGAGCCGGGCTCCTGTGCGACAGCGCGGCTCAGCCATGTCGTGGATGTCCAGATGCCGGCTGCGGCACGTGCACTGAAGGTTGCTGCCTGGCTCTCGTTCTGGAGGAAGCCCGTGTACTGCTGGTTGGCCGCGTTGAATTTGTCGGTGAGATAAAGCAAGCCCGCCATGGCAACGAGACCGAGCATGGCGATAGCAATAAGGAATTTGGTTTTTATCTTCAGGTTTTTCAACATGAGACACCTTGGAAAGCGTGGTGAAATGGCATCAGGCCGCCTGCGAAGGAGCGCAACTCGATCGCAAGAAAAAGTGACGTTGGAAATTGTGGGGCAACGCATCATGCGCAAAACACCGAGGCGACGCCTCGATATAGTGCCTTCAACCTAGGCGCTTATCCTTAAAGAAATCTGACCTCGATAAACCAAGCGAATGAAATAGACATCAGAGTTGCGCTTTATCAATGCACGCAAAGAATAACCCCTAACGGTATATTTATGCTAACTAATTTTCGATGACGTTGTCTTCGCGTAGGTTTCACAAGACGACGGAGATCCGGTCATAGCTGGTTAACCAGCGGGTAAAACGATTCAAGAGTATCATTGCGGCACACGTATAAGTCGATCTACATGAGCGCGCGGTCGCTATTCTGATCGCAACCCGCGAATTTGTGGGCCATTTGAAACAAAAGATATTGAGGATGCCTAGTGGTTTATACTCGCCGTAATGTCATTGCCATGTCCGGATTCGCGCTGGCGGGCGCCGTTCTGCCGAAGGTCGCAGCCGCACAGTCGATCGGCTTCACCCCGTCGCCGATCTATCCGGATCCAGCCATCCAGGTTCTCGACCCGAGCTTCGCCAAATATCGCGTTGCCAGCTCGTCTTTGGAACAGGTCGCCACCGGCGCGCGCTGGCTGGAAGGTCCGGTCTGGTTTGGCGATGGTCGGTATCTTCTCGTCAGCGACGTGCCGAACAACCGGGTCATGAAATATGACGAGACGAACGAGAGTTGGAGCGTCTTCAATCCGAATTCTAACTATTCAAACGGCCATGCCCGCGACATGCAGGGACGGCTTCTATCGTGCGAGCACCTGACGCGCCGCGTCACCCGTACCGAATATGACGGTTCGGTCACGGTTCTGGCCGATAATTACAAGGGCAAGAAGCTCAACTCGCCGAACGACATCATCTGCAAGTCCGACGGCTCTATCTGGTTCACCGACCCGACCTTCGGCATCGCCGGCGAATGGGAAGGCGACAAGGCCGAACCTGAGCTGCCGCATTCGGTCTATCGCATCTCGCCTGACGGTAAGCTCAACCTCGTCACCGACGAGTTGAAGGGGCCGAACGGCCTTGCCTTCTCGGAAGACGAGAAGAAGCTTTACATCGTCGAAGGCCGCGCGCAGCCCTATCGCATCGTCTGGTCCTATGACGTCGGTAAGGACGGGTTCACCCTGTCGAACAAGAAGCCGCTGATCACCGCCGACGACAATGGCGGCCTAGACGGCTTGCGCGTCGATGTTGACGGCAACCTCTGGTGCGGCTGGGGCTCTTCGGGTGCTGCAGGTGCCAAGCCGGAAGATCTGAACGGCGTGAAGATCTTCAACAAGGACGGCAAGGCGATCGGTTTCATCAAGCTGCCGGAACGCTGCCCGAACCTCGTCTTCGGCGGTCCCAAGAAGAACCGTCTCTACATGGCGTCCAGCCACTCGGTCTATGCGCTCTATGTCGAGACGCGCGGCGCCGTCTGATCAAGAAAATCGAGCCGCCGCGAGATTGTCGTGGCGGCTCGAACAGGTCTTCGCCCTCAGATAATGCCGCCGCTGCCGCCGACGGAAGCCGGGCGCTCCGCGGCAACCTTCTTGCGGTAACCACTGGCGCGATAGGTCGCGACGGGATCGATTGCGCCGCCAGCGCGACGACGCGCTTCGGCCAGGATCGGCTCGACATCGGTGCGGTAACCGCGCTTCAGCGTCTCCGTCGCCATCAGCGCATCGTTTTCATCCTGGAAGCCTACCAGCGCTTTGCGATCGACGATCAGCGCCTGTGCATAGGCGCGGCGGATTTCGTTGGCGCTGTTGATCAGGCTTTCGATCGGATCGGTCACATTGTGCGACTGGTCGATCATGTGCGCGGGGTTGAAGTCGTTGACGCCGCGCTGCTCGGCTTCGACCAACTCGTTGAATACAAGGAACAGACGGTAAGGCTCGATAGAACCGGCGTCGAGGTCATCGTCGCCATACTTCGAGTCGTTGAAATGGAAGCCGCCGAGCTTTCCGAACTGGATCAAGCGGGCAACGATCATCTCGATATTGGTATTGGGCGCATGGTGGCCGAGGTCGACGAGGCAATGCGCCTTGGGGCCGAGCGTCTGGGCGATCAGGTAGTTGGTGCCCCAGTCCTGCACGATCGTGGAGTAGAAGGCCGGCTCATACATCTTGTGCTCGGAGAAGAGCTTCCAATCGTCAGGCAACGCCTTGTAGATGTCCGCCATCGAGGCAAGGTAGCGTTCGAAAGCCTTGGTGAAATTGCTTTGGCCGGGGAAGTTCGAACCGTCGCCGACCCACACCGTCAGCGCCTTGGAACCGATCGCTTTGCCGATCTCGATGCATTCGATGTTGTGTTCGACGGCCTGCGCGCGGGTTGCCGCGTCCGTGTGGCTCAGCGATCCGTACTTGTAGGAATGTGCCTGGCCGGGCGCGTCGGAGAAGGTGTTGGAGTTCATCGCGTCAAAGCCGAGGCCGAGCTGATCGCCCTTCGCCTTCAATTCCTTGACGTCGGTTTTGTCCCACGGGATATGCAGAGAGACGTTCGGGGTCGCGCGTGTCAGCTCGTTGATGACGGAGCAGTCGTCCAGCTTGTCGAAGATGCCGCGCGGCTCGCCGGTGCCGGGGAAGCGGGCAAAGCGGGTGCCACCGGTGCCAACGCCCCACGAGGGAACTGCCACGAAGAATTCGGACACACGCCGGGTGATCGCTTCGATATCGACGCCGCGGCGCGACAGGTTGGCGCCGAGCGCCTCGTAATCGGACTTGAGCGCGGATGCGCGCTTTTCGTTTTCCTGCGCGATCACATCCTGCGCGATTTTGGACTCGGCCATCAATTCCTCCCTCTTTGCATCGAACCAAACGGCTCCTGTCCGCGTTTCGCTGCGTGAAATAATCAAATCCGTTACGAGGCGACCTTGGACATCATACGCATTCTTTTCGCGATCATCCTGCCACCTGTCGGCGTGTTCCTGCAGGTCTGAATCGGCCTGCAGTTTTGGCTAAACATACTGCTGACGCTGTGCGGCTACGTGCCGGGGATCATCCACGCGATATGGGTGATCCTCCGGCGGTAGGGATCAGCGCGGGAAGCTCTGGGCGTTGCCGGCATCGACGTTGATGATGTTGCCGGTGGACTTTGCCGAAAGATCGGACGCCAAGAAGTAGATCGCTTCGGCGATGTCCTCGGGGAAGACGTTGAGCTTCAGCATGGAGCGCTTGCGGTAGTGCTCCTCCAGCTCGTTGATCTCGATTTTCGAGGAGGCAGCGCGCTGCTCGCGCCACTCGCCGTTCCAGATCTTCGATCCGCGCAGCACCGCATCCGGGTTGACGGTGTTCACCCGAATACCGGCTTCCGCGCCTTCCAGCGCCAGGCAACGGGCGAGATGGATCTCGGCCGCCTTGGCGGTGCAATAGGCAGCCGCGTTCGGCGACGAAGCCAGACCGTTCTTGGAAGCGACGAACACGACGTTGCCGCCGAGGTTCTGCTTGCGGAACAGCCTGAAGGCTTCGCGCGAAACCAGGAAGTAGCCGGTCGCGAGGATGTCGATGTTCTTGTTCCACATCGAAAGTTCGGTGCTTTCGATCGGCGCTGATGACGCGATACCGGCGTTCGACACCAGAATGTCGATGCCGCCGAACTCGACGCAGGCCTCCGCGAAGGACGAGATCACGCCGTCTTCCTTGGTCACATCCAGCTTGACGCCGCGAACGGCATCACCGCCGAACTGCTTGGCGAAATCGGCCTTGGTGCTGTCTAGCGCTTCCTGGTCGATATCGGCCAGCACCACGCAGGCGCCTTCACCGATCAGGCGCGCTGCCGTCGCGCGACCGATGCCGCCGGCACCGCCGGTGACGAAGGCAACCTTGCCGGCCAAGCTCTTCGGCTTCGGCATGCGCTGAAGCTTGGCTTCCTCGAGCAGCCAGTATTCGATGTCGAAGGCTTCCTGCTCGGGGAGACCCTGATATTCGGAAACAGTCGAGGCGCCGCGCATGACGTTGATGGCGTTGACGTAGAACTCGCTGGCGATACGGGCGGTCGCCTTGTCGCGGGCAAAGGACAGCATGCCGACGCCGGGAACGAGGAAGATAACCGGGTTCGCGTCTCGCATGGCCGGTGAGTTGGCATGCTTGCAGTCGTTGTAATAACGGGCGTAGTCGGCGCGGTAGTCTTCCAGCGCCTTGTCGAGGCCGGCAACGATGGTGTCCACGTCAGGCTTCGCAGGGTCGAAATCGACGATGAGCGGGCGGATCTTGGTGCGCAGGAAATGGTCCGGGCAGCTGGTGCCGAGCGCGCCAAGCGGCGCCAAGCTCTTAGAGTTGACGAATTCGAGAACGGAGTCCTGATCGTCGAAATGGCCAAGCTTGCGTTCCGCCTTGCCAATGCGACCGCGGATCTCGGGCATCAGGCGAGCGGCAATGGCGCGGCGTTCGGCAACCGGCAGGCTGGTGGTGACTGCGCCACCGAAGATCGTCTTGCCCTCGGTCTTCTCGGCGAACCAGACGATGGCCTTGTTGATGATCTCGAGTGTGAGCTCATAGCAGGCCTTGGCATCGTTCGCCCAGGTGAAGAGACCATGGCTTTCGAGAACGACGCCCTTGGAATTCGGGTTCGCCTTCACGAAGGCTTCGAGGTCGAGGCCGAGCTGGAAGCCGGGACGACGCCATGGCAGCCAGCCGATGTCGGCGCCGAAGATCTGCTGTGTCAGCTCCCTGGAATTCTTGGAAGCGGCGATGGCGATGATCGCATCAGGGTGCATGTGGTCGACATGGGTGAAGGGCACGAAACCGTGCAGCGGCGTATCGATCGAGGCTGCGCGGCTGTTCAGATTGTAGGTGCAATGCGGGAGGAAGCCGACCATGCGGTCTTCGTCTTCGACGCCCTTGTAGATGCCCTTGAGCGAATCCAGCTTGTCCTGATAGAGCGTCGCGAAGCCGTCGAGCTTGATGGTGCCGACATCGCCACCGGAACCCTTGACCCAGAGAACCTTGACCTTTTCGCCGGTCAGCGGATCGGTTTCCATGACTTTCGCGGAGGTATTGCCGCCGCCGTAATTGGTGATGCGCTTGTCGGCGCCGAGCAGGTTGGAGCGATAGAGCAGCTTTCCGGGCTCATCGAGGCCTGCCGCATATGTCTCGTCCCAACGGTTATCCAGAAGCCGGACAGTTGCCGCCATGTCATCCTCCCATATAGAATTCGTGGACGCCCGAACGAACTCCGCGTCCCTTGCGGTGACGGTATCGCTCATGAAAACCGACGTTGTCAATCGAAAACGATCAAAAACGATTATGCTGCAGCGCACTATGAAAATATATGATCGTTTCTGATTGACACATAGTCACAACTGCGAAATAAACGATGCAGGAGGAACCTATGCACGAACGCGAACGCCATCGCATCATATTGAGCGCCGTACAGGAAAAGTCGGTCGTGACAGTTCAGGATATTTCCGAGCTGACCGAGGCTTCCGAGGCGACGATCCGGCGTGACATCGCGGCGCTGCATGTGCAGGGCAAGATCCGCCGCGTCCGTGGTGGCGCCGAAGCGGTGCACCCCCCGCAGCTCGGGAATCTCGCCGGGCGCCCGTTCCGGGTTTCAGAATCAGTCAACTCCGATAAAAAGCGCGCAATTGCACGCGCCGCCGTCGATCTCTGCGATCCGGGCGATGCGATCATCATCAATGGCGGCACCACGACGTTCCAGATGGTGCACTTCATGGCCGCCCATCGCATGCAGGTGATGACCAATTCGTTTGCGATCGCTGAGCATCTGGTCAAGCATTCGAAGAACACGGTGACCGTTCCCGGCGGCGTGATCTATCGCGAGCAGAGCCTCATCCTTTCGCCGTTCGACAACGACGCGATTCGCAATTTCTATGCGCGGCGCTTCTTCATCGGTGCGCAGGGCGTCGGCCCGCTCGGCATTATGGAAGCGGATGCACAAATCATTCAAAGCGAGCAGAAGCTGATGCATCAGGCCGACGAACTGATCGTCATGGTCGATTCCAGCAAGTTTCGCCGGCGCTCGAGCCTTATTCTGTGCCCGCTCGATCGCGTTACCACAGTCATCACGGACGAGGGGATTTCCGAGGAGTCCGTCCGGATGATCGAGGATGCGGGCGTCAAGCTCGTGATTGCGAACACGGTTTCGCAAGTGAAGGAGGATTCCTCGTCGGTCGCCTGAGAAGCCCGGCAGGATGTAGTCAAGTCTTTTTAACCTGGGAGGATGAAAGCATGAAACTCGCAAAAACACTGGCGGTGGGCGTCGCCTTTGCCGTGGCCCTGATGGCAGGTGCAGCAAGCGCCAAGGACATCAAGATCGGCCTCGTCGTGAAGTCGCTCGGCAACGGCTTCTTCGAAGCCGCCAACAAGGGCGCGCAGGAAGCCGCCAAGGAACTCGGTGGCGTCGAAGTGATCTACACCGGCCCGACCTCGACCACGGCCGAAGGCCAGATCGAAGTCATCAACTCGCTGATCGCGCAGGGCGTCGACGCCATCGCCATCTCGGCCAACGATCCCGATGCCGTCATCCCGGCCCTGAAGAAGGCCAAGCAGCGCGGCATCAAGGTCATTTCCTGGGATTCCGGCGTCAACAAGGACGGCCGCATCCTGCAGCTCAACCCATCGTCCAACGAGTTGATCGGCAAGATGTGCCTGACGCTGGTCAAGGATCATCTGGAAGGCGGCAAGGGCGACTTCGCCATCCTGTCGGCAACCACCACCTCGACCAACCAGAACATCTGGATCGGCGAGATGAAGAAGCAGCTGAAGGACTTCGCCGGCATGAACCTCGTCACCACGGTTTATGGTGACGACCTCTCCGACAAGTCCTACCGCGAAGCCGAAGGCCTTCTGAAGTCGAACCCCAACGTCAAGGTCATCGTCGCTCCGACGACGGTCGGCGTCCTGGCTGCCTCCAAGGTCGTCGAAGACAAGGGCCTGGTCGGCAAGGTCTACGTGACCGGCCTCGGCCTGCCGTCCGAAATGGCCGGCGCGATCAAGTCTGGTGCTACGAAGGAATTCGCCATCTGGAACCCGATCGACCTCGGCTACTCCGCAACGCAGATCGCCTACCACCTCGTCAAGGGTGACGCGACCGGCAAGCCGGGCACCGAAATCGAAGCCGGCCGCATGGGCAAGATCAAGGTAGACGACAAGGGCGAAGCTGCGATGGCTGATCCGTTCATCTACAACGCGTCGAACATCGACCAGTTCTCGAAGGTTTTCTAAGCCTTTCGCGGACAGACAAAACCCGGCGGCACTGCCGCCGGGCCTTTCCCAATGAACACTGGTAAGCGCTGATGAACAACGCCCTTCAACAACCTGTTGCAAGCGTCGCGACAAACGACGTACCCGCAATTCTCGAGATGCGCGGCATCTCGCAGATCTTCCCTGGCGTGAAGGCGCTCGATAACGTCAGCATCGCGCTCTATCCCGGCAAGGTCACCGCGCTGATCGGCGAAAACGGTGCCGGCAAGTCGACCCTCGTCAAGATTTTGACCGGCATCTATCGTCCGAACGAAGGCGAGATCCTCGTCGACGGCAAGGTGACGACATTCGCCAACGCGCAGGCCGCGATCGACGCCGGCGTCACCGCGATCCATCAGGAAACCGTGCTTTTCGATGAGCTGACGGTTGCCGAAAACATCTTTCTCGGTCATGCGCCGCGCACCCGGTTCCGCACCATCGACTGGGCGCTGATGAACAGCCGCGCCAAGGCGCTGCTGACCTCGCTCGAAAGCAATATCGATCCGACCATCCGTTTGAAGGACCTCTCGATCGCGCAGCGCCATCTCGTGGCGATCTCGCGCGCACTGTCGATCGAGGCCCGCATCGTGATCATGGATGAGCCGACTGCAGCCTTGTCGCGCAAGGAGATCGACGATCTCTTCCGCATCGTCGAGGGGCTGAAGGCGCAAGGCAAGGCGATCCTCTTTATCAGCCACAAGTTCGACGAGCTCTATGAGATCGCCGACAAGTTCGCCGTCTTCCGCGATGGCCGCGCCGTCGGCCATGGCAATCTGAAAGCGACGCCGCAGGACGAGATCGTCCGCATGATGGTCGGCCGCGATGTCGAGAACGCGTTTCCGAAGATCGACGTCGCGATCGGCGGCCCGGTGCTGCAGGTCGAGAAATACTGCCATCAGACAGAGTTTCGCGACATCTCGCTGACGCTGCGCAAGGGCGAGATCCTCGGCGTCTACGGGCTGATCGGCGCCGGCCGCTCCGAGCTATGTCAGTCGCTGTTCGGCATCACCAAGCCGCTGTCGGGTAAGCTGACGCTCGATGGTCGCGAGATCGCCATCAACTCGCCGCTGGATGCCATCCGCGCCGGCATCGTCTATGTGCCGGAAGAGCGCGGCCGCCATGGCTTGGCACTGCCGATGCCGATCTACCAGAACATGACATTGCCATCCCTCGGCCGCACCTCGCGAAAAGGCTTCCTGAAGGCCGCCAACGAATTCGCGCTGGCGCGCAAATATGCCGAGCGTCTGGACCTGCGCGCCGCGGCACTCTCGGTGCCGGTCGGCACGCTGTCGGGCGGCAACCAGCAGAAGGTGGTCATCGGCAAGTGGCTGGCGACGATGCCGAAGGTGATCATTCTCGATGAGCCGACCAAAGGTATCGATATCGGCTCGAAGGCGGCCGTGCATGGCTTCATCAGCGAGCTCGCCGCCGAGGGCCTCTCCATCATCATGATCTCGTCGGAACTGCCGGAGATTATCGGAATGTCCGACCGGGTGCTTGTCATGAAGGAGGGCCTGTCGGCTGGCCTCTTTGACCGCAAGGACCTGACGCCCGAGGCGCTGGTGCGCGCCGCCACCGGCAACGCTTGAGGATACCAGCATGCCCCGCTTGCTCAGAAAACGAGAAACCCTGCTCTTCATCATCATCGCGGTGATGATCGCCGCCTTTTCAACCCGCGCCGATGGCTTCGCCACGCCTGGAAATCTTGCCGGCATCTTCAACGACACGTCGATCCTGATCATCCTCGCTCTGGCGCAGATGACGGTCATCCTGACCAAGTCGATCGATCTGTCGGTCGCGGCCAATCTTGCCTTCACCGGCATGGCGATCGCGATGCTGAATGCCACCTATCCCGGTCTGCCGCTGGTGGTTCTCATCCTCGCCGCGATCCTGATCGGCGCCTGCCTCGGCGCGATCAATGGCTTCCTCGTCTGGGCGCTGGAGATTCCGCCGATCGTCGTGACATTGGGCACGCTGACCATCTATCGCGGCATGGCCTTCGTGCTGTCGGGCGGCGAATGGGTCAATGCGCACCAGATGACGCCGACCTTCCTGAATGTCCCTCGCACCGTGGTGATGGGCATGCCGATCCTCAGCTGGGCCGCTGTCATCATCGTCGCGCTGATCTATGTCGTCTTGAAATACACGCAGTTCGGCCGTTCCACCTACGCAGCAGGCGGCAATCCGACCGCTGCCGTCTATGCCGGTATCGATGTCGGCTGGACCAAGTTTCTCGCCTTCGTCCTGTCCGGCGCGCTTGCCGGTCTTGCGAGCTACCTCTGGGTGTCGCGCTACGCGGTCGCCTATGTCGATATTGCCAATGGTTTCGAGCTCGATAGCGTGGCGGCCTGCGTCATCGGCGGCATTTCGATTGCCGGTGGTGTCGGATCGGTCCTCGGCACCGTGCTCGGCGCGCTCTTCCTCGGCGTGATCAAGAACGCGCTTCCCGTCATCGGTATCTCGCCCTTCACGCAGATGGCGATCTCGGGCACCGTCATCATTCTCGCCGTCGTCTTCAATGCACGGCGCGAGCGCAATCGCGGCCGCATCATCCTGCGCGACAAGGCCGCCGCGGAAACCCCAGCAGAGGTGGCAGCATGAGCACCATCGTTTCCACGCCCACCGAAAAACGGGTCATCCCCGATCGCCTGGGAACGCCATTCAAGCGCATCATGTCCAGCTGGGAAGTGCTGCTCTTCGGCGTTGCCGTCGTGATCTTCATCTTCAATTCGCTGGCCTCGCCCTATTTCCTCGACGCTTGGAACCTCTCCGACGCGACCTTCAATTTCACCGAGAAGGCGATGATCGCCTTCGCCATGGCGCTGCTCGTCATTTCCGGCGAGATCGACTTGTCCGTTGCCGCGATCATCGCACTGGCCTCGACCGCCATGGGCGCGGCGGCACAGGTCGGTGTCGGTGCCCCGGGTCTCGTGGCGATCGGTGTCGGCGTCGGCCTGCTTTGCGGCATGTTCAACGGCTTCCTCGTCTCGGTGATGAAGCTTCCCTCCATTGTCGTGACCATCGGCACGATGAGCCTGTTTCGCGGCATCTCCTACATCGCATTGGGCGACCAGGCCTACGGCAACTACCCCGAGGATTTCGCCTTCTTCGGCCAAGGATATGTGGTCTGGGTGTTCTCGTTCGAGTTCGTCCTCTTCATCGTGCTGGCAGTCCTGTTCGCCATCCTGCTGCACGCCACCAACTTCGGGCGTCAGGTCTACACGATCGGCAACAATGACTTCGCCGCGCGCTTCTCCGGCATCCCGGTCGAGCGGGTGAAGTTCATCCTCTTCATGCTCACGGGCGTGATGAGTGGCGTAGCCTCCGTTTGCCTGACGTCGCGGCTCGGCTCTACCCGTCCATCGATCGCGCAGGGTTGGGAGCTCGAAGTGGTGACCATGGTGGTTCTCGGCGGCGTCTCGATCCTCGGCGGTTCCGGCAAGATCGGTGGCGTCGTCATCGCCGCCTTCGTCATGGGCCTCGTCACTTTCGGCCTAGGCCTGCTCAACGTTCCCGGCATAGTCATGTCGATCTTCATTGGTCTGCTCTTGATCATCACCATTGCGATCCCGATCATCGCTCGCCGCATCAAAGCCATGAGTTCGAAATGACGCTCGAAAAACACGCCTTCAAGATGGTGCTCAATCCCGGCATGGAAGCCGAGTATAGAAAGCGCCACGACGAGATCTGGCCGGAACTGGTCGATCTGCTGCACCAATCCGGCGCCAGCGATTACTCCATCCATCTCGACCGCGAGACCAACACGTTGTTCGGCGTGCTCACGCGGACAAGCGACAACACGCTGTCGAGCCTGCCGGAGCACCCTGTGATGAAGCGGTGGTGGGCGCATATGCGCGACATCATGGCCACAAATCCGGATAATTCGCCTGTCCAGACCGACCTTGTCACCGTCTTTCATATGCCATGACACCAGCACAGAGCTACGCCCGCGTTGCGGTTCTCGATATAGGCAAGACGAATGCCAAGGTCGTCGTGCTCGACAGCGCCAGCGGCGCCGAGGTTGCCGTCGTCAAGACCCCGAACGTAGTGATCAAGTCGGGTCTCTACCCGCATTATGATGTGGACGCGCTGTGGGCCTTCGCGCTCGACGCGCTGAAGAAATTTGCGGTGTCGCCCGGTTTCGACGCGATCTCGATCACGACGCATGGGGCAAGCGCCGCTCTCCTTGATGCGGATGGGGCGCTCGCCATGCCAGTGCTCGACTATGAGCACGAATACCCCCGAGAGATTATCGACGCCTACACGGCGCTGCGCCCGTCATTCGATGAAACCTATTCTCCGCGCCAGTCGATGGGGCTGAACATCGGAGCGCAGTTGCACTATCAGCAGACGGCCTTCCCGGAGGCGTTCGCCGGTGTCGCCACCATCGTTACCTATGCGCAATATTGGGCGGCGCGCCTGACTGGCGTCGCGGCCAACGAGGTGACGTCGCTCGGTTGCCATACGGATCTGTGGAACCCGCGGGCATCGAGCTATTCAAGTCTTGTCGATACGCTCGGCATCCGGCCGCTGATGGCGCCGATCCGATCGGCTTTCGAGGCCCTCGGTCCGGTGCTGCCTGAAATCGCCGAGGAGACCGGGCTTTCCAAAACCGTTCCGGTCTATTGCGGTATCCACGATTCCAATGCGTCGCTGCTGCCGCATCTGGTTAGCCGGCAAGAACCGTTCGCCGTCGTCTCCACAGGCACGTGGGTGGTGAACTTCGGCGTCGGCGGCGATCTCGACCACCTCGATCCCAAGCGCGATACGCTTGCCAATGTCGATGCTTACGGGCGCGCGGTTCCGTCGTCTCGGTTCATGGGCGGGCGCGAATTCGAAATCCTGTCGGCCGAGATCGGTCCGGTGCCGATCGATGACGCCTTCGCGGCTATGCCCGGCGTCATCGAGAAGGGCATGATGCTTTTGCCGAACGTGGCACCCGGGTCCGGGCCGTTCCCAGGCAAGGAGCG
Source organism: Hyphomicrobiales bacterium (assembly GCA_900472605.1). Classification (GTDB taxonomy): domain Bacteria; phylum Pseudomonadota; class Alphaproteobacteria; order Rhizobiales; family Rhizobiaceae; genus Rhizobium. The sequence continues at coordinate 75,012 of UCJD01000001.1, forward strand.
GCGCTGGGTCAACGCGGATGCGGCGAGCGCCGGCGAACTTTATGCCGTAGGCTGCCTCTATCTGGCGCTGATGACCGAAGCGTGCCTGGGCTTGATCGGTGCCGGTGGTCCCGTTGTCGTCGAGGGGCCGTTTTCGCTGAACGAAGCCTATCTTGATGTGGTCGCGGCGCTCACCGGCCGGGATGTGATCGCCGTTCCTGGCTCGACGGGCACGAGCGCGGGCGCAGCACTCCTGGCCGGCATTCCCCCGATCCCGGGCAAGGAGAAGCATTTTCCGCCCCGCAAAATCTTTCACTTGCCTGACTATCGGCGTCGCTGGTACGCCGCTCTCGCATAAGACTCTTTCCGGATCGCCTCTTTGCGCCATCTATGAATGCCGATAGAGTTTGAAGCGCATATCATACCAGGTGAGGAAAGCACGACATGACAGTTTCATCCGGCGAGGGTTTCGATCCGCGGGCACTGGCCGCGCGTTTGAGTGGCCTTGAAAAATCAGGCGAAAAAGCGCCGACTGCGGACTTCGTACTGCCGGCGACCTTGCGCGAAGCGATGGACGCGCAGAATTTTCTTGCCGCAGAGGAGCGCATATCCACGCACGCCTGGAAAGTGGCGATGTCGCCGACGGGCGAGCCTGTGCTGGCGCCCTTGCACCCCTATTTCGAGGCCATTTCCGGCGCGTCGATTTCGTGGCGTCCGGGCATGAAATTCGAGGCGGAAGTCGCAGTCCGCCTGGGGCAGGATCTTCCGGTCCGCCAGAACGGCGACTATACGCGCGACGAGATCGTCGAGGCGATCGCCGAATGCCATCTTGGCGCGGAACTCCTGGCCAGCAGCATTGAGGAGAGCGGACAGGTGTCTTTCCTGCTCTATCTGGCCGAACGCATCGGCAACAGGGGCTATGTTCTCGGTCCGGCACTTCCGAAAAGCATCGTCGACACCATTGGCAACACAAAGCTCAAGGTGACGCATGGCGGACAGGTAATCTATGACGCCCTGGCGCGCCATCCCAAGGACGACGTGCTGGTGTGGCTGCTGGCATACGCGAATGACAAGCTGCGTCCGCACACTTCGCTGAAGAAAGGCGCGCTGATCACCACGGGCACGCTGTGCGGAGCGATCGAACTGACGTCGCAGGGTCCTATCGACATCGTCCTCGGAAACGAAACGCGTCTCGGCCTTTCGATCGTCTGATCGATGGCAGCGCCTCCGCCTTTGCACAGGCGGAGAAAAATGCGGAACATTGACGCGCCTTACGCATTCTCCCGGATTGATCTTTGGGAGGATGTGATGGGGATATATCGTCTCGCCTTGTGCGCGTTCATTGTCTGCCTGCCCGGCATTGCGTCTGCGAACGAGGCCCCGTTTCTCAAGTCGCTTGCCGGAAGCTGGACCGGGGGCGGCATGATGAAGCGGACAACCGCCTCCTCTCCGATCAATCTCAGCTGCAGTTTTCAATCGAAAGCCAATGGTGAAGCGCTGTCGATGGACGGCAAGTGCACGGGAATGCTCGTCGTCTCGCGTGCGGTATCTGCGCAGCTCACGGCTACCGGCGGCAGCTACGCTGGCCGCTATATTGGACCCTCCGGCAGGGTTTCTTCACTCAACGGTGCGAGGCGCGGCGATGCCATCGAGCTCGCGGTCACCTGGTCGAGGATCGTCAACGGCGACCGTGCCGCGACCATGACGATCCGCCGCTCCGGCGCGAACGCGCTACGGATCAGGACGGTCGACAAGGACCCCAGCACTGGCAAGCAGGTCGTGACCAGCGAGATCAACCTGCAGCGCAACTAGCGCTTCAATCCAATTGCAACCCGGCGCCTAACCGGTCAGGTCAGTAGCCGTATTTCTCCGCGCTGAACTTGCATTTGTTCAGTACCACGCCGAGCACGTTTGTCTTCTCGCTGAGCGTCTGTTCGCAAATGTCGATCTCGCTGAGCGTGCTCTGCTCCGCGGCCGCAACCAGAATTATGCAATCGACATTGGGCAAGAACGCCAGAACATCGTCTGTTGAGAGCATTGGTGGAAGGTCGTAGACGATGATATCGGGACGCATGCGTCGGCGCATGTCCTGCAGCGCCTGGAATGAGGCGGTGCTCTGCAGAAGTTCCGCGGAAAACTGGACGGACTGGCTGTTGGCCGCGATGGCCAGATTGGCGCCATGACGTCGGAATATGTCGTCTGCCTGAAGCTCGCCACGCAGGAATGATTCCATCGATACGGCATCCCGCATTCCCAGCGTCTTGCCGACTTGCGGGCGCTTCATGTCGAGATCGAGAAGAACCGTGCGGCAGTCCTTCTGGTTTGCCAGGCTGAAGGCAAGGTTGAGCGCGGTAAACGTCTTGCCGCACCCTGGCGTGGGCGACGTAATGGCGACGGATGTCCAGTTGTTTTCCCGCATGTTCTGCAGGATCTTTGTGCGCATCATGTCGAAAGCGGTGTGCGCGGCGTCGGAGCGATTGACCGTCACGATACGATTTCGTGCAACGAGGTTCGCATCTGGAGTGAACGGCTGAAGCTTCTCCCAGGCTATCTCGCTAATCTCTCGCGAAGGCGCTGTGGACATCTGATCCCTCTCCTGGAGCGCTTGTGAAAGCGACGATACCAGAGTCTGTTCCATAGGTTGCCTCAACTCTCTTATTCGATATGTCGAACGTTTTCAGTGGTCTCGAGCTACATCGAACCAGGCTTCATGAAGCCGGATAGCAGCCTTTGAAAGGCGCTGGCCAACGGCGCGTAAAAATAATGGGTCACCAGGAGAAGTGCCGGGATGATACCCGCCGAAACGGCCGCGGCCGCAAACCTCTTGTTATAAAAACCACTGGTCGTATCCGCCGGTGAAGAGATGTATGGAATGACGCCGAGGGGTTGGCGCTGTAGGAGCTGGCTCAGTTCCGACGGTCTGCGGATCGTGCGGTTCATCATTTCGAGCAGGAAGGTGAGGCCGAGACCGAGGCCTATCCCGCCGAGACCACCGGCAAGCACGATTAACCGGCGCTTCGACTTTACCGGCGTTTCGGGCGGCTTGGCGGCTTCGAGCAAGGAGAAGCGGCCGCCATCAGAGCGCGCTTCGATCTGCGTACCCAGCGATGCTTCCGCCCGGCGTGCGATGGCGGTGTTGTATTGGGTCTGAATGTTTCCGAGATTGCGCTCTATGGCATTCAATGCCGTTTGCGTCGCCGGGGTCGCGCTAACCGATTTCGTCAGATCGGCGATACTCTGTGTCAGCGACGAACGTTCGCGGTCTATCGCCTGCAGACGTTTGTCGATATCGGCCAGCTGCAGATCGAGAGCCGACGAAGGTTGTTTGCCAGCCTCGCCATTGGATTTTGTGGCACCCATTCCACGCAGCGCCGCAATGCGGGCGCGCAGACTGACAATGTTGGGGCTGTCTTCCGAGAAGATCGCCAGCTGCTCTGCCAGCGCCTTGTTCAAGTCCAGCAGCATTTGCTGCTCGGTGCTGAGCGAGCCGACATTGCCAAACTGACCTGCCGTTATCGCATTTTCTGCAAGTAGGCTGCGCCGTGTACGAAGGTCGGCTTCCTCGCGCTCAAGCGCGACCAAGCGCTCCTGCTGGCTGGTCTGTTGTTGCCGCCGGAAATCGAGGCTCTCCGGAAGGGTATCCTTGTGATCGGTCTTGAATGTCAGAAGCTCGGCTTCGATCCGGTTCAACTCGACATCAAGCCGCTTCACTTCGTCGTTGAAGAATTGCAGCGTATCGCCGGCGCGGTCCGTGCGCTGGCGCTGGTTGTCGAGCAGGATCGACGATGCGAGCTCGTTGGCGGCTTTGGCTGCCAATTCGGGTGTTCCAGCTTCGAAGACGACACTGAAAACCGTTGTCGCTCCGTCGCCAAGTGGTAGCTGATCGAAAGTTATGCGCGAGCGCATGTCCTTGATCACCGCGTCCCTCGAAAGCTCTTCCCTGTCGCTACCGTAGACATCAAGCTTTTCGGCGAGCTGCACGAGGTTATCGCCGGTTGTCATCTGCTGTTGCAGGATCAGCAACTGCTCGAGCGAGCTGGTGGGGACCGTCGACTTGACCAGATTTGTCGGTATCTGCGGCGCTTCGACGAGTATCTTCGCCGTCGACTGGTAGGACTTCGGCATCAGCAGAGCGACGGCCAAAGCGATCGCTGTCGTGATGAAGGTAAGAGCTACGATGTGGGGCAGCCGCCTCAAGAGGATCGACAAGTAGAATCGAATATCAATATCACCCATTACAAGTTCGCCTGACTGACCCTGAGAAACGGAAGGTGTCTTACTCTCCAATCATTTTCGGCCAGTTCCCCGGCCGAGGGTAGTTCGTCGATAGTGGATGCAGTGCCCGAGTTGCTAGTACCTTTGGACAGGGTACCTGTTTTCTTAGAATTAATTATAGAATAATCGTAATATAAATTTAATTTTACTTGGTTTGTCGGTTTTATTATTTATTCGATTTTGCATTGCTTCGAATATAATCGTCAGTATCCAATTGCAGTTAATCTGCTGTCTGCTTGGCTGGCAAGAAGATACGAGACTACTATTCTATTTTGGTAGAGGGGGAGATATTGATCTCAGATGATAATGTAATGAATAATAATTCTACGGAATTCAACGAGGTCCTGCTTTTTCGAGCATCAGACAACGAATTACTCGGCGGGAGTCGGTATTTGAGCGTTTCCGCGTTACGGTGAGGAATGATCGAGCATGGTCATGCAACGCATGTGTTTTTCCACAGGTCGCCACCAGTCAACTCGGCTGGGTAGGTTGCTGACCCTGCTGGCACTGGGAACGGCGATGTTTGCCGGTGGGGCTGCTGGCGCTTCTCTTCCGCCCCATACGAAGATCAGGTTGAGCGTTGTGCAATGGATGCCGACCAAGGGCGTCTATGAACAATGGGGCTCGATTGGCGGCGATCTGACCATCTCGGACTCCGGCACAGTGTCCGTTCCGGTGTTGGGCAGCGTTTCCGTGGGAGATCTTGACGACGACGGTTTGGCCACGGAAATCGCCAGACGTCTCAAGGAAAAGATCGGACTGGTCGATGCGCCTGCAACGACGGTTCAGATACTCGAATATCCACCGATTTATGTCGTCGGCGATGTGTCCAAGCCCGGCGAGTATAAGTTCACTCCTGGACTGACCGTCTTGCAGGCCGTGGCGCTGGGTGGCGGAGAGTTTCGCAGTGCTACGGCGTTGGATGGCGCAAGCGAGGTGACAAGACTGGTCGGCGCGCTGAAGGAACTGGACGATTCCATCACACGCAGCAACGCAAAGATCGCGCGGCTGGAAGTGGAGATGGCCGGAGAAAAGACTGCCGATTTACCGCAGCAGGCAGATAAGGCCGATTCGTTCGCGGCCGCGATTTACAGCCAGGAACAGGTTATATTCGAGGCGAGAACCAACGCGATTGACCGTAAAGCAAAGTCACTTGTCGAGCTGCGGGACTTGCTTAACGAAGAGATTCACGTGCTTGACCAGAAGACGGCAAGCACGGACGCCAACATCAAGTCGATACAGCAACAGGTCGACAGCACTGCAATGCTTGTTGCCAAGGGGGCCGTGGTAGCGACCCGGCAGGGCGAAGTCGAGCGGGCGTTGAGAGGATATCAGGACGACCGGTTGGATATCACCACGGCGATCATGCGCGCTCGTCAAAGCATCAGCCAGACGACCAGGGATCTTCAGGCGCTCTATGATGAGAGGAAGACCGAGGTCGCTTCGGAGCTTCAGGCTGAAAGAGCGGCGCTCGTGCAATTGAAGGTCAAGCGTGAAACCAGCCAGAAATTGGTGATGGACAGCCTGTCGTCTCTCGGTGGAGCCGCGCGACAGGCGGAGAAACCGCCGCTGACATTCGTGATCGTGCGCAGGGAAAGCGGAGCGGTCGACGAGATATCGGCGTCCGACTCAACGATCCTGCTGCCAGGCGACGTCGTGAAGGTAACCCAGCCCTCATCGTTAGCCTCGAAACCAGTCGAGCAGGTTTCCGCCATCCCCGATGCGAGCCAGGCTAGCGTGCCTTGATGGCCACGAATGCGAACGCTACAGGACGGCAGAGTTACACTCAGATCCTGAAATCAACGGTTCTGATCGGCGGATCCTCTGTTGTGAACATCGGCTTTTCGATTATTCGCAACAAGGCGATGGCCCTCCTGCTTGGGCCTGAAGGCGTAGGCCTGATCGGTCTTTACAACGCCACGATCGACATCGTCCATTCCGTGGCAGGCTTCGGCATGAATGCCAGTGGTGTTCGCCAGATTGCTGAATCGGTCGGCAGCAACGACCCGGATCGGATTGCCAGAACGGCAACGGCCCTGAGGCGGATCTCGGTGGTGCTCGGGCTTCTCGGAACGTTGATGATGGCGATGCTTGCCGCGCCGATCGCCAGATGGACATTCGGCGACGACCAGCATGTAACGGCGATGCGGCTGCTATCGATCGTGATCGTATTTCAGGTCATGTCGGGAGGGCAGGCGGCTCTTGTTCAGGGTGTGCGCGACATCGCCAGCCTCGCGCGCCTCGGTATGCTGGGCGCATTCTTCAGCACGGTGATCAGTGTCCCGATCATATATATCTATGGTCAAGAGGGTATCGTGGCATCGCTGGTCTGTATCGCGGCAGCGACGCTGGCGACATCGTGGTGGTACAGCCGGAAGATCGAAATCAATCGATGCCGGCTGTCGTTTAGGGATTTGCGCTTCGAAGCCGCCGGGCTGTTCAAGCTCGGCTTCATCTTCATGGTCACCGGCTTCCTCACCTTCGGCAGCGCTTATGCCATCCGAATAATGGTGTTGGACGAGGCCGGCATCGTCGCGGCTGGACTCTATCAGGCCGCGTGGTCGCTTGGCGGACTATATGCCGGCTTCATCCTGCAGGCGATGGGAACGGACTTTTATCCGCGGCTGACGGGTGTTGCCAATGACAACGGCGAGTGCAACCGCCTCGTCAACGAGCAGACGCAGGTGAGCGTGCTTCTCGCCGGTCCCGGTTTGCTCGCCACGCTGACGCTCGCCCCACTGATCATGCATGTCTTCTACTCGCCGGCCTTTTATGCGGCCGTGGATCTCCTGCGATGGATCTGCCTGGGAATGATGCTGCGCATCGTGGCTTGGCCCATCGGCTTCATCATTCTGGCAAAGGGCGCCCAGCGTCTATTCTTCTGGACCGAAGTTGCGGCCAGCATTGTTCATGTCGGGCTCGCCTGGATTTGCATCAAAGCCTTCGGAACGGTGGGTGCGGGTATCGCGTTCTTTGGCCTCTATGTGTGGCACAGCATTCTTGTGTACTGGATCGCGCGGCGCCACACCGGGTTCCGCTACTCGGAGATCAATCGTATCCTTGTCATGGTCTACCTTCCGCTGTCGGGCCTGATATTCTTGGCTTTCCAGTTCCTGCCAACCTGGGTGGCCGCATCGATGGGCTGCGCGGCCACCGCCGCCACAGGGCTCTACTCGCTCAGGACCCTGGCCGAGTTGCTGCCGCCGGAAGCGCTGCCACGCGTCGTAAGAACGAGGCTCGGCCGCGCTGCATTATCATGGTCAGGCTCCGTACGCCAAGTGCCGTGAACCGCTTACAAGTCTAGGATTGCCGCCTGATTGCTCAAACTATCGCATTGAGATTTGCCGGTATTTTGCGTAAAAGACGATGCAGTGAGCGGCGAGGATCTAAGTGAAAGCGGCGGAAGCGGGCATAGTTCGATGGCTGGTGCGTGTCAGCTGCGCTGTCGCGCTGGTCCTTGTCGGCTTTGCGCATCAGGCGCCGGCCTTTGCCAATGGCGCTTTCATCCCCGATGAGCTTTCAGAATACGTGCTACCTGACGGAACCGCGCCGGTCATCTGCACGGCGGAAAAGTCGGGGACGGAGCACCACGGCAGCAAGGTTCATGCGCATGGCTGCGAGGCCTGCCGGATCAGCGCGTCGGCCCTGTTTCCCGATCGGATTTTCGTCGCATGGCGAGGCGCTTCGATCCCCGCCGATCTTGGTCCGAGCCATAACGCCGAGGCTGGCAGAAGCCGCCCTCTATTACCTGGCGGCGGTCCCACAGGCCCGCCATTGAATGTTGCTCAAGCTTGAGCCGCATGCGGTTCGTCGCTTCGCTGACGATCCCCATAGGTATCCCGTCTGTCCACACATCCGTCCGCAGCCGATGCCGCACGACATGTTTGTCGCGCGAGCGTCAGGAAAACATCGGTCGCTTCGGCAGGAACAATCATCATGAAGAAGCTTACAGTCCTTCTAGCCAGTCTCTTTCTTGCATGCCTTTTCGGTGCTCCCGCTGGCGCACAGACTATCACCGCGGGCGACATAGAGATATTCAATCCGCACGCCCGTGCCATGGTAGCAGGTGCGAAAGTCGGTGGCGGTTATCTCAGCATCACCAACAAGGGCGTGGCTGACGACAAACTCGTCGGCATCAGCTCAATGCGGGCCAAATCGTCGGAAGTTCACCAGATGAACGTCGACAATGGCGTCATGACCATGCGCGCCGTTGCAGGCGGCCTTGTCATTCCAGCGGGGCAGACGATTGAGCTCAAACCGGGTGGCTACCACGTCATGTTCAAGGACGTCACCGAACCCTTCAAGCAAGGAGAAACGGTCAAGGCGACACTGACTTTCGAAAGGGCCGGACGGGTCGATGTCGAGTTCGTGATCGGCGGTGCCAACGCCATGAAGACGGAGACCCATTCCGGGATGGGCGATATGTCCATGCCCAAACCGCAGTAGCCGCCCAATATCAGTCAGTCATCGCAATCAGAAAATCATTAACATGAGCAGTCACATGTCTATAACGAACAAATTCCGCGCAGCGTCGTTCATCGCCATCCTGAGCTTTGCCGGTCAAGCGAGCGCTCACGCGCATCTGACGTCAAGTGTTCCAGCCGACAAATCCACCGTACAGGCGCCTCCCGCCGCAGTGGAGTTGCATTTCTCAGAGGAACTCAACATTCGATTCTCAGGCGCGACGATCACCGAATCCGGCGACAAGCGGATTCATACCGGAGATGCAACGCTGTCGGATGATGGAAAGACGCTGACGGTGCCGGTTCCCCAAAAGCTCGATGCAGGCGAATATCTCGTCGAGTGGCACGTGTTGTCGACCGATGGCCATAAGACGAAGGGGACCTATGGCTTCGCGGTCAAGCCGTGACGCCGGATACGGCCCTCATTCTTTGCCGCCTTCTGTTCGACAGTGCAGTCATCCTGATCTGGGGTAGCTCCGCCTATCTCTGTGTGCTGGTTTCGCCCGAACTGGCACGCACTGTCGGCAACAGGCTGCGGTGGTTGAACGCGGCTGCGATTGCAATCGCGTTGGCCGCCACCGCAGCCACGCTGCCGCTGCGCACGGCGATCATCGGCGACGGCTGGTCCGATCTGTTCGCGCCGGAAATGCTGAGCGCCGTGCTCACGCAGACGGATGTCGGAATGGCCTGGATGGTTCAGGTCGGTTGCGTGGTTTTGCTTGGCGCCACGGTCGTTCTCTCGTCAAGATATCTGCAAATGGGGCAAGCCGTCTGCGCTGCGCTCCTGCTGCTCAGCCTGACGCTGAGCGGCCACGCGGCGATGAACAGTGGCTGGCTTCGGGTGATGCACCGCGTCAACGATGGCGTTCATCTTCTGTCGGGCGGTGCCTGGCTGGGCGCGCTCGTGCCCGTTCTGCTGATCCTGCCGATGCTTGGACGCGGTGCGCTGCAGGCCGATGCGCGCGAGGCGGTCATGCGGTTTTCGACGGCAGGGCATGTCGCGGTTGCACTCGTGCTTATCTCGGGAGCCGCAAATACGCTGCTCGTCCTTCGGGGCGTGCCATCGGACTGGTCGTTCAGCTATCAGCGCCTGCTGAGCGCCAAGATTGCTATCGTGGCGGCAATGGTGCTGATTGCAATCGTCAACCGCTATGTCTTTGTGCCGAAGTTTGCACGAGATCACTCGCTTCTTCCGCTGAAGATCTGCGTCATCATCGAGATCGCTCTTGGCTTGACGGTTGTTGCACTCGTCGCCTGGTTTGGTACGCTTCAGCCACGCTAGGCGCGAAAACCGCAATGCGATCCATCTACGTCAAATAACGGTGCTGCCTGTTTTTTTGCTTTCAAGCATTGATTCTCCATGCCATTTTCAGAGCAACACTGCATACCGATAATGGGGACGATCATGTTTTTGAAAAGCATCAAATTCAACGCCGCGCTTGCCGCGCTCCTGCTTGCGCCATCGCTGGCACTCGCCCATCCGGGCGCCGGCCAGGCGGTCGGCTTCGCGCATGGCTTCGCCCACCCGATGTCCGGGCTCGACCATATCCTGGCCATGGTGATGGTCGGCGTTGTCGCTTGGCAACTTGGCGGTCGCGCTGTGTGGATGGTCCCCACCACCTTCGTCGCGGTCATGGGCCTGGGCGGAGCGCTCGGCATGATGGGTATAGCTATCCCCTTCGTTGAAGCCGGCATCGCGCTTTCGGTTGTTGTTCTCGGCGCCGTCATTGCGCTGAACGTTCGTGCGCCGGTTGCCGTTGCTGCCGGGCTGGTTGGCCTGTTCGCCGTTTTCCATGGCCATGCCCATGGTTCCGAAATGCCGGCTGCCGCCGCAGGCATGGCTTATGCCGCCGGTTTCATGATCGCGACGGCTGCGCTGCACGCCATCGGTCTTGCCATGGGCTTTGCGATTGCCCGCGCCGGCGATGCCAAGGGCGCTTTCGCGACCCGCTCCGCCGGCGGCATCGCGGCGTTGGCCGGAATTGGCCTGCTGACCGGTCTTATCTGAATGCTGTTGCCCTGGGATGAGGTGCTCTTGTCGGCTTCTCATCCCACGTCTCGATGAGACAAGAATGCGGTTCTAGTTCAAGCCGCGGCGGACTTCCGATGCTTTTCTCAGCGTTCGCTGGACGGTCGACGGCATTGCCGGCTTGGTGACGACACCCAGCGCGCCGTTTAGCTGATCCGCTACGGCTTCGGGATTGCCGGTCATGAACACCACGGTTACCCCGAACTCCTCCACCAGCCGACGCCCGATTTCAGGGCCTGTCGGTCCGTCCGAGAGATTGACGTCGACAAAGGCGATATCGGCGTCACAGGCAAGCTGGAGCGCCTGATCGCGACCATTCGCCAGACCAGCAACATCGAAGCCCAGTGCTCTCACGGTTTCCTCGAGATCAAGCGCGATGAAGAGCTCGTCCTCGACGATCAGGACGCGATGCTTAGTGCTATTTTCAGTCTGTGAACTGTACTCAACGCCGGTGCCCATACTTGGCCCCCTGTTACTCATTTTCACCAGAACTCGAACGGAAAACGGCTCGGCAAGCGATATGTTCCGGCGCGGGACACCTTTATTTTCAGTTAAGATATTGTTAGTGTTAACGAAATCATAATTTTTTGCCTTCTTGGCGCGAGCCTGCCGCCGATTTGTAGCCCGCCTTGCTGATGCTATTACAGGATTGAGATTTACTGCCCGGCAACGCTTCATCCGAGTTGACAACGGAGATGCGAGTGGGGAGAGTCGCCGCCAAATGAGGCGCCAGCATATTGGGGGGGACCTATGTTCGCACGCGCGTTCTTAACAGCCTTAACAGTTGTTCTTTCGACCGCTCTAGTTGGTTCACCCGCCTTTTCAGCGGACAGCAAGCGCCAGATACAAACCGTGCGCGATGCCGATTATTTCGGCTTCGATCTGCGCAGCGAGCAGAACGTGACGCTCGACCAGTGCAAGGCGTCATGCATCGGTGACAAGTCGTGCAAGGCCTTTACCTACAATCCCAAGGTCAGCTGGTGCTTCCTGAAATCAGACTTCAAGACGATGAACGCCTTCCCGGGCGCTATCGCCGGGAAAATCGTCGAGACAGCGGGCAGCCAGGAGCCGGATCTTGGCGTCGCGCCACGCATCGGCTTTCTCTCGGGCGATGTGCTGCAACAGGCGCGCGACGACAAGGCCAATCTTGAGCTCGCCGACGATCAGCAGGGCCAATCCGCCGACAGCCTCATCGCCAACGCACGGATCGACCTCACGGCCAACAATGTTATCGACGCATTGAAGTCCTTCCAGGGCGCACTCGCGCTCACGCCGGATAATGCCGATCTGTGGTTGGAGACGGCGCGGGCGGGCGACAGCTTCGTCAAGACCGACGACAACAATGGCAGTGATATTTACGCCCAGGCGGTGCTCGCTGCCATCAACGGCTACGACCTGACGCGGACGACGACCGGCCGAGCCGATGCGCTTGCGGTGCTCGCTGTTGCGCTGGAGAAGAACGCGAACTACCGTGCTGCGCTCAACGCCTATAAGGCAAGCTTGGCGCTGGTGAATTCGAAGGAAGTTCAGGCCGCCTTCCTGCAGCTGAAATCGACGCAGGGCTTCCGTATTACGGACCACACCGTCGATGCCGACAGCGCGACGCCGCGCGCTTGCGTCACCTTCTCGGAATCGCTTGTAAAAACCACCGACTACACGCCTTTCGTGACGCTGAATGGCGCGTCGCCGAAAGCGCTTGAGACCAAGGACAAACAGATCTGCGTCGAGGGCCTGACGCATGGCGAGAACTACAAGATCTCCTTCCGCACCGGTCTTCCCTCGTCGGTGGACGAGGTTCTGGAGGCGCCGGTCAGCCTCGACATCTACGTCAAGGATCGCACCGCAAGCGTTCGGTTTACTGGCGACAGCTTTGTCCTGCCATCGACGGCGCGGCGTGGCATTCCGATTGTCTCAGTCAACATGGCATCGGCCAATCTCAAGCTCTATCGCATCGGCGATCGCGGCATCGCGCCGTTGCTGACCAGCTCGCAGTTCCTCACCCAGCTCGACGGCTATAGCGCCCAGCGGATCGAGGATGAGAGCGGGGAGCTTGTCTGGCAGGGTGCGATCGATATCGCCAATGACCTGAACAAGGATGTCGTCACCAGCTTCCCTGTCGACGAGGCGTTGCCCGAGCGGAAGCCGGGCGTCTACGTGCTGACGGCGACGTCGCCTAACGCGCCGGACCAGGAATGGAATTCGCAGGCGACGCAATGGTTCGTGGTGTCCGATATTGGCGTCACGACCTATGCCGGAACAGACGGCCTCAACGTGTTCGCCCGCTCGCTTGCATCAGCCAAGCCGATGGCCGGCGTGGCGCTGCAGCTTCTCGCCAAGAACAACGAGGTGCTCGGCACCGCCACGACCGACGACAACGGCCGCGCCACCTTTACCGCCGGCTTAATCCGCGGGACGTCGGCACTGACGCCTGCGGTGATCACGGCGCGCAACGGAACGTCGGACTACGTCTTCCTCGACATGACACGGGCCGGTTTCGACCTCTCGGACCGTGGTGTCACCGGCCGGGCGTCACCCGGCGCGATCGACGTGCTGACATTCACCGAGCGCGGCATCTACCGCGTCGGAGAAACGGTTCACGCCTCGGCGCTGGCGCGCGATACGGATGGCAAGGCGATCGAAAATCTGCCGTTGACCTTCATCTTCATGCGCCCTGATGGCGTCGAAGATCGCCGTGTCGTCAGCCAGACCAGCAATGTCGGCGGCTACAATGTCGATTTCGCCGTTCAGGACAATGCCATGCGTGGCACCTGGACGATGAACATCCATACCGATCCGAAGGGATCGCCGATCGCGAGCAAGAGCTTCCTGGTCGACGATTTCGTGCCGGATCGGACCGACATGGAGCTGACGACCGAGGCGAAGGTGATCGGACCGGACACGCCGGCAACGATCAACATCTCGGGCAAGTATCTCTATGGGGCGCCGGCCGCCGGGCTAACGCTCGAAGGCGATGTCGTCATCAAGCCGACACGCCAGGCCGACGCGTTTCCGGGCTACTTCTTTGGCCTCGCCGACGAGGAAGCGAGCGAGGATTCGCGCCAGTCGATCGAGGGGCTGCCGGATCTCGATGAGAAGGGCGAGGGCGTTACCGATCTGACGGTCGGCGAGCTACCGGCAACGACGCAGCTTCTGAACGCAACCGTCTATATCCGAATGCAGGAAGCGGGAGGGCGCGCGATCGAGCGCTCGCTCGTCCTGCCTGTGGTAAACCAGGGGCCGATGATCGGCATCAAGCCAGAATTCTCAGGCGATCTCGGCGAAAACTCGATCGCCAACTTCACTGTCATCGGCGTCAACTCCGATGGTGCGAAGCAAGAGATGAAGGGGCTTCGCTGGAAGCTCTTCAAGCTCAACCGCGATTATCAGTGGTATCGCGATGGCACTGCCTGGAAGTACGAGCCGGTCTATACCGCCGAGCAGGTGGGCAACGGCAATGTCGATGCCGGTATCGATGGCGCCAAGATCGCCTCGCCCGTGCAATGGGGCCGTTATCGCCTGGAGGTCGAGAGCACCGACGCGGATGGGCCGACCTCCAGCGTGGAGTTCGACGCCGGCTGGTTTGTGCAGGCAACATCCACGGAAACGCCGGATGGGCTGGAGATCGCGCTCGACAAGGATAGCTACAAGGTCGGCGAGACCGCGAAGCTGAAAATCTCCTCGCGCTATGCCGGCGAACTCATGATCGCCGCCGGCACCGAGACGCTGGTTGCCGTGCAGAATGCGGCGATCGGCGAGACAGGCGGCGAGGTGGACATTCCCGTCACCGCCGATTGGGGCGCGGGCGCTTATGTAACCGCGACGCTCTTCCGCCCGGGCGATGCCCAGGACAGCCATATGCCGATGCGCGCGATCGGCGTGAAATGGCTGAAGGTCGATCCCGAGGATCGCGCCTTGCAGGTCAAGATCGAGGCACCTGAGAAGATGCTGCCGCGTGGCCCTCTTCCCATCACACTCGCGGTGGCGGGTGCGGGCGCCAATGAGGAGGCCTATGTCACGGTTGCCGCAGTCGATGTCGGCATTCTCAACCTGACGCGCTATGAGCCGCCGAACCCGGAGGAATGGTATTTCGGCCAGCGTCAGCTGGGTCTCGAGATCCGCGATCTCTATGGTCGCCTGATCGACGGCTCGCTCGGCGCGACCGGCAAGCTCCGGACCGGCGGCGACGGAGGAGCGATTGCGCTACAGGCAAGCCCTCCAACGCAGAAGCTCGTCGCCTTCTTCTCCGGTCCGCTGAAGCTGGACGCCGAGGGCAAGGCGCATGTCAGCTTCGATATTCCCCAATTCAATGGCACGGCGCGCCTGATGGCGGTCGCCTGGTCCAAGTCCGGTGTCGGCCATGCCACGCAGGACGTGATCATTCGCGATCCTGTCGTCGTCACGGCCAGCCTGCCGCGCTTCCTGGCGCCGGGAGACAGGTCTGAACTGCGCCTTGATATCGCCAACACGGATGCGCCTGCCGGCGACTACAAGCTTGCCGTGACGGGTAATGACGCTGTCGGTATCGATCAGGCCACACAGACGATCCGTCTGGAAGCCGGTGCGAAGCACGCGGTGACGCTGGCGGTTACCGGCTTGCAGCCGGGCAGCGGTGTCGTTTCGATCAATCTGTCGGATGCAGCGGGCCTGTCGCTCGATCAGAGCCTCGATCTCCCCGTCCGGCCGGCCGTGTTGCCGGTCACCGAGCGGCGCGTGCTGGCGTTGAAGCCCGGCGCGAAGCTGACGATCGACAAGGCGCTCTTGGCGGATAGCGTTCTTCCGGGCGCATCGGTCAGCGTCAACGTCACGCGCTCTGCCGCCTTCGACATTCCGGCCTTGCTGATGTCGCTCGATCGCTATCCTTTCGGCTGCGCCGAACAGACGACCAGTCGTGCTCTGCCGTTGCTTTATCTGAGCGAGCTTGCCGAGCAGGCCGGTCTTGATGGCGATGCCGATATCAAGAAGCGCGTGCAGGACGCCATCTATCGCGTTCTGTCCTATCAGGCATCCGCCGGCAGTTTCGGCCTGTGGGGGCCGGATAGCGGCGATCTTTGGCTCGATTCCTACGTCACCGATTTCCTGACGCGGGCGCGCGAGCAGAAATACGACGTGCCGGATCGTGCGCTGGCACAGGCGCTGGAGAACCTGCAGAACGCCTTGAGCTATGACGTCAATGTTAAGGATCAGGGCGATCAGATCGCTTACGCGCTCTATGTTCTTGCGCGCAACAAAAAGGCTGCGATCAGCGATCTGCGCTACTACGGCGACACGATGATCAACGACTTCCCGACGCCGCTCGCCAAGGCTCATATCGCGGCTGCGCTGGCGCTCTACGGCGATGCGACGCGGTCGAAAAACATCTTCGTCGATGCGCTGCAGATGTCGGCGCAGTCGATGGTCACCAAGGTCAACCTGTCGCGTACCGACTACGGCTCGGTGCTGAGAGACGGCGCCGCCATCCTCGCCCTTGCTGCCGAAAGCCGTCCGGTGCCGCCGATCGTGCCGGAACTGGCGAAGGCCGTAGCCAAGGAGTGGGAGCGCAGCAAGTACACCAGCACCCAGGAGCAGGCGTGGATGCTGCTTGCCGCCCGCGCCATACAGGGCGGGGACGATTCACTGAAGATCGACGTCAACGGCGCGCTGCACAATGGCGCCTACATGGCGCGAATGAACGGCGAGGCGCTGGTCGATCACGCGCTGACGCTGACCAACCAGACGAGCGACGCCGTCTCGGCGGTGGTGACGACCGTTGCTGCACCGGTGACGCCGCTGCCGGCCGGTGGCGATGGTTTTGCGATCGAGCGCAGCTATTACACGCTCGATGGCGAGGAAGCGAATGTCTCGGAGGCGAAGCAGAACGAGCGCTACGTCGTCGTGCTGCATGTCACCGAGAGCAACAAGTGGCCGTCGCGCATCGTCATCACCGATCTCTTGCCAGCCGGCTTGCAGATCGACAATCCGAGCCTCGTCGACAGCGCGCAACTGACCAACTTCGACTGGATCGGCGATGTGACGGCAGCGCATACCGAGTTCCGCAACGATCGCTTCGTCGCCGCCTTCAACCGCAGCGCCGATGACAACAGGGAGATCAACGTCGCTTATGTCGTGCGCGCCGTGACACCCGGCGTCTACGATCACCCGGCCGCGAACGTCGAGGATATGTACCGGCCGCAGCTTTCGGCGCGGACGGCAACCGGCAAGATGGAGGTCGTGGCGGCACAGCCATGAAACTGAGATGGAAAATCGCGATCGCCGCCATGGCGGCGGTGGGACTTGCCGGCGCCGGACTGATCGGGCTCGATGCGGCGGATAAGGCATTTCCGCCGCCGCTGGACAAGGCGCGCGTGTCCGCCGAGGTGCTGGATGCCGACGGAGAACTTCTGCGCGCTTTCGCGACGCCCGAGGGGCGCTGGCGTCTGAAGACTGATGTCGGCAATGTCGATCCGCAGTTTCTGCGCATGTTGGTCGCCTATGAGGATCGGCGCTTCTACGAGCATGGCGGCATCGATCTGCGCGCGATTGGCCGTGCTGCCTTTCAGCTTGTTACCAACGGCCGCATCGTTTCCGGCGCCTCTACCCTGTCGATGCAGGTCGCGCGCCTGATCGAGCCCCGCCAGGGACGATCGCTGTCGGCCAAGCTGTTGCAGGTCGCGCGGGCGATCCAGATCGAGCGGCGGCTGTCCAAGGATGAGATCCTCGACCTTTACCTGACCCATGCACCTTATGGCGGCAACCTGGAGGGCGTCCGGGCTGCCAGCCTTGCCTATTTCGGCAAGGAGCCGAAGCGATTGACGGTGGCGCAGGCCGCCCTGCTCGTGGCATTGCCGCAGCTTCCCGAAAAGCGCCGTCCCGATCGCAACCTCAAGGCCGCGGAAGCGGCGCGCAAGCGCGTGCTGGAGCGCGTCGCGGTCGTCGACGCTATCGGGGAAGGGGAAGCGGAGCGCGCGGAGGCAACGCTTGTGCCGGCAAAACGCATGCAGCTACCGGCGCTCGCGGCCCATACGGGCGAAGCGGCGCTGCGTAAGTCACCGGACGCGTCGCCCTATCGGACCACGCTGAAGAAGCGGGTGCAGGACGGGCTGGAGACTGTCGCCAAGGCAGCCGCGCTGAAGCTCGGTCCCAAACTGTCGCTGGCGATGGTGATGGCGGATGCGCAGACCGGTGACATCGTCGGCGAAGTCGGCTCCGCCGATTATTTCGACGCGAGCCGATCCGGGTGGATCGACATGACACGCGTTCCGCGCTCGCCGGGCTCGACACTGAAGCCGTTCATCTATGGCCTTGCCTTCGAAGAGGGATTGGTCAGCCAGGAGACCATCATCGAGGATCGCCCGGCGGATTTCTTCGGCTACCGTCCGCGCAATTTCGACATGAGCTATCAGGGCGACGTGACGGTGCGCGATGCGCTGCAGCTCTCGCTCAACGTGCCTGCGGTCAAGCTGCTCGACGCCGTCAACCCTGCCAAGCTCCTCATCCGCTTCCGCCGCGCCGAGGTGCGCCCGCTTCTACCGGTGAATGAAACGCCTGGGCTGGCTATCGGGCTCGGCGGCGTCGGCCTCACGCTCAAGGATCTCGTGCAGCTCTATACGGCCCTCGCCAATCGAGGGCAGGCGGTTCGGATCGGCGACGGCATATCCGGCCAGCCAGGAGAGATCGAAGGCGAGGCGTTGTTGGAGCCGGTCGCGGTGTGGAATGTCGCCGACATCCTCTCAGGCGTCATTCCGCCCGCCGGCGCGCCGCAACGCGGCATCGCCTACAAGACCGGCACCAGCTATGGGTACCGCGACGCCTGGTCGGTGGGCTATGATGGTCGCTACGTCCTCGGTGTCTGGGTCGGCCGCCCGGATAACGGCGCTTCGCCCGGGCTGACCGGCTATGGCACCGCCGCGCCGATCCTGTTCGAGGGGTTCGCCAAATCGGGTATCGCTGCGACGCCGCTGCCGCGCCCGCCATCGGGCGCCATGCGCATCGCGCAGGCGCAGCTGCCAATCAGCCAACGCCGCTTCGCCATCAATCCCAGCGGGTTGCTGGCCACCTCAGGCCGAGAACCGGCGCCGCAGATTGTCTATCCGCCGGAGGGCGCACATGTCGATCTTGGGGCCCAAAGTCTGGCAAAGGGCGGTGAGCTTTCGCCGTTGATGTTGAAGCTTCAGGGAGGCCGCGCCCCCTTCAGGTGGCTCGCCAACGGCAAACCCTTGCCTGACCTATCGAGGCGGCGCACCAACCAGTGGACGCCCGATGGCGGCGGCTATTCCAAGCTGACCGTCATCGATGCGATGGGACGCGCGGCAAGCGTCGGCGTTTTCATCGATTGAGGCGATTTTGACGATCGTCAAGAATAATACACTGTTTTGCGCTTGACCTTCCAGTTGCTGGAAGGTTGATAAGCGTCTCCACGGCCTTGTCAGGCGCAGGAGATATCCATGGACAACACGCACGCACATCGTCACGGTCACGGCGACGATCATCATCACCATGCGGATGACGGCGTGGTCCGGGACCCCGTCTGCGGCATGACGGTTGATCCCGCCGCCGGCAAGCCGTCGGCTGAGCATGAGGGGCGGCGATATTTCTTCTGCTGCGAGGACTGCCGCACCAAATTCGAGGCCGCGCCGCCAGCTTATCTGACGGCAAAGGACCCGGTCTGTGGCATGAGCGTCGATCGCGCGACCGCCAAGCACTTCCTGCGGCACGAGGGCGAGAAGCACTATTTCTGCTCGACCGGCTGCAAGACGAAATTCCAAGCGGCGCCGGCGGATTGTCGCGATGGCAGCAAACCGCAGCCGAAGCCTGCGCTGAAGGGCACCCAGTATACATGCCCGATGCATCCAGAGGTGATCCGCGATCATCCGGGCGATTGCCCTAAATGCGGCATGGCGCTGGAGCCGATGGGCGTCCCACCCGCCGATGAAGGTCCGAATCCGGAGTTGGTCGGTTTCACGCGCCGTCTCTGGATCAGCGCCATTCTGTCGGTTCCCTTGCTCGTCATCACCATGGGGCCGATGATCGGCCTGCCCGCGCGCGATTGGCTCGGCGAACCGCTTGCGACCTGGGCCGAACTCATTCTGGCCACGCCGGTGGTGATTTGGGCGGCACTTCCGTTCTTCCGCCGCGCCTGGGCGTCCGTCGTCAATCGCAGCCCCAATATGTGGACGCTGATCGGCCTCGGCGTCGGAACGGCTTATATCTACAGTCTGGTCGCCACGCTGGCACCGGGCATCTTCCCGCATACCTTCCGTGGGCATGGCGGCGTCGTGCCTGTCTATTTCGAGGCGGCGGCCGTTATCGTGGCGCTGGTTTTCGTGGGACAGGTGCTTGAGCTTAAGGCGCGCGAGCGGACCGGCTCGGCCATTCGTGCGCTGCTCGATCTTGCGCCGAAGACCGCGCGGCGTGTCGGTTCCGATGGCAGCGAGGCTGATGTGCCGGTTGGCGATATCGTCGTCGGGGATCGCCTGCGCATTCGGCCGGGCGAGCGGGTTCCTGTAGATGGCACGGTCGGCGAGGGTCAGTCCGCGATCGACGAATCCATGTTGACCGGCGAACCGATGCCTGTCGAAAAGGGCGTGGGCGATCCGCTGACGGGCGGCACCATCAACAAGAACGGCATGCTCGTCATGACGGCTGAAAAAGTCGGGGCGGAGACCACCCTGTCGCGGATCGTCGACATGGTCGCGACGGCCCAGCGCTCGCGGGCGCCGATCCAGGGCGCGGTCGATCGCGTCTCGGCGCTCTTCGTCCCGGCCGTCGTTGCCGCTGCGATTGCCGCTTTCGCAATCTGGGCGCTTATCGGTCCTGAGCCGCGCATGGTTCACGCTCTGCTGGCTGGCGTTTCCGTCCTCATCATCGCCTGCCCCTGCGCGCTGGGACTTGCCACGCCGATGTCGATCATGATTGCCACGGGCCGCGGTGCCCATGAGGGCGTGCTGATCAAGGATGCGGAGGCGTTGGAGCGCTTTTCAAAGGTCGATACGCTGATCGTCGACAAGACCGGTACGCTGACCGAGGGAAAGCCCCGGTTGACGGATGTCGCGGCGTTCGGTGACGTGGCCGATGACCAGCTCCTGCAGCTTGCCGCCAGCCTCGAGCGCGGATCGGAGCATCCGCTCGCCGCTGCTATCGTATCGGGCGCGGAAGAGCGCGGGATCGCCTTGGCTGATATCACAGGCTTTGACGCAACAACGGGCAAAGGCGTGCATGGCAATGTCGGCGAGCGGGCGGTGGCGCTCGGCAATGCGGCGATGATGGCTGATCTCGGGATCGACGTGGCGGCCCATGAGGAGCGGCTGCAATCGCTGCGGGATGAGGGCAAGACGGTGATGTTCGTCGTTGTCGACCAGCGCCTTGCCGGGCTTGTGGCTGTCGCCGACCGCATCAAGCCGACAACGGCCTCTGCGATCAAGGCGCTGCATGCGAGCGGATTGACGATCATCATGGCAACGGGCGACAACGAGCGCACGGCCCGGTCGGTCGCCAAGAGCCTGGGGATCGACGATGTCCGCGCCGATATCCTGCCCGAAGGCAAGAAGGCGCTGATCGACGAACTGCATGCCAAGGGTGCGGTGGTCGCTATGGCAGGTGACGGCGTCAACGATGCACCGGCGCTGGCTGCGGCCGATGTGGGTATCGCCATGGGCACCGGCGCGGATGTGGCGATGGAGAGTGCCGGCATCACCCTTGTCAAGGGCGACCTCAACGGTATCGTTAGGGCACGCCGCCTGGCTCAGGCGGCAATACGCAATATTCGCCAGAATCTCGCGTTCGCCTTCGGCTACAACGCGCTCGGCGTTCCGCTGGCAGCCGGTGTGCTCTATCCGGTTTTCGGCCTGCTGCTGTCGCCGATGATTGCGGCGGCAGCGATGAGCCTGTCGTCCGTATCGGTCATCGGCAACGCGCTGCGGCTGCGCGTCGCCAAGCTATAGGAGCCTGCGATGAATATCGGTCAAGCATCGGCACGGTCCGGCCTGCATTCGAAGACGATCCGCTACTACGAGGATATTGGCCTCATCCGTCCCGATCGAAACGACAACGGCTACCGCGACTACGCGCTCGCCGATGTTCACAAGCTGCGCTTTCTGCAAAAGTCCAGGGGCCTCGGTTTCTCGGTCGAGGAGTGCCGGCAGTTGCTGGCGCTCTATGAAGACAAGAGCCGGGCGAGTGGCGACGTGAAGGAGTTAGCGCAGGCTAAGCTGACGGAGATCGATCGCAAGATTCGCGCACTCAGCGAACTCCGGCACACGCTTGAGCACCTGGTTCACGCCTGCCATGGCAACGACCGGCCGGACTGTCCCATCCTTGAAGAGCTGTCGGATGACCAGCATGCTTGAAGGTGTGCACGCGCAGGCGCCATTTTACGCGACGTTTAAGATATTGATTTTCTTGTGATATTCTCCGCTTTCCTCGCCATTTCACCCGTTGGCTGGCGAAAAAGCAGAAAAAAACGCAGCCGCGAGGAATAAAACGACGCGTGGCTTCGTATACTCAATCATGGAACGGAAAGAACGCCCATTCGATGTCATCGGTCAGCTTGCAGCGCTTCGGCGCTACGCGCGCTCGCTGGTGCGAAATTCGGATGACGCCGAAGATCTGGTCCATGATGCCTTGGTCCGGGCATACGAGAAGAAGCAGAGCTTCCGCAGTGGCGGTAACTTGCGTACGTGGTTGCTCTCGATCGTGCATAACGCTCACATCGACCGCGTCCGACAGGGGCGATCGCTGACACGACGGCACGATGAGGCCGCCGTGGAGGCCGAGCAGTCCTTGCCAGCCGTGCAGGAACATGCCGTGCGTCTGCAGCAGGTGCGCAATGCTTTTTTCCGCTTGCCGGAAGAGCAGCGCGAGGCTCTCCATCTCGTGGCGATTGAAGACCTCTCCTATCAGGAGGCAGCTGCAGCGCTCGGTGTTCCGATCGGTACGTTGATGTCGCGCATTTCACGCGCTCGGGCTCAACTACGGGAAATCGAGGAAGCGACACCACGCGCACCACATTTGAAGTTGATCGAAGGAGGCGGCAATGAAAGCAGTTGATCCCATTATCGACGCCGATCTCGACGCCTATGTCGATGGGGAACTCGATGTGACCCGCCGCATCCAGGTGGAATCCTATCTTTCCGAGAATCCCGAGACGGCCGCGAAGGTTATGGCGGATCTGAGCATGCGCGGCGAATTGCGCCTTGCGCTCGCTCATGAAGGCGCCTCCGGCCGGGCGGAAACACGCGATGTCGCGCGCCGTCTTGAGCGCGGGCTTGCTTATGGTCGCATTTTCCACGCCGTGCAGCGGGTTGCCGCCGTCGGCGTCATGGTTGCGGCCGGCTGGGTCGCCCACACTTCGTTCGGCGCGTTTACCGCGACCGAGGTGGCAGCATCCGTGCCGGCGCCTGCCTATGTCGAGGAAGCCGTCCAGGCCTACAAGACGGCCCTGGTGCGTCAATCGGTATCTTCGCAGCCGGCGGAAAGCTACAAGCCGGATGAAATTCGGGCCGCGACCGGCATCGTCATGCCGCAGCTTCCCGATGACTGGACGATCTCGGACGTACAGATATTCCCGTCCGAATTCGGCCCCAGCGTCGAAATGTCTGTCACGGCCGACAAGAAGCAGCTTTCGCTGTTTGCCGTTCGGCCGGGCGTCTTCTCCGTTCAGTCAGTCAACCACATCGCGCTCGATGGCGCCGAGGCCGCCTATTGGCAAATCGGCGACGTCGCTTACGCCCTGGTGACTGCGGATCGCTCCATCACACTGGATCAGGCAGCCGAAGGGCTTGCCCGTACCCTTTACTAGTTCAATCGAGGAGATCTCAATGAACCCCATCAATCAGCAGCGTTACGGTGCCGCCGTTGGCTCGCAGGCCATGTTCGACGAGGGCCTTCGCCAGCACATGCTGCGCGTTTATAACTACATGGGCATCGGCCTTGTCATCACCGGCATCGTCGCGTTCATCGTAGGCTCGACGCCGGCGCTTTACGTGCCGATCTTCCAGTCGCCACTCAAGTGGGTGGTCATGCTGGCGCCGCTCGCCTTCGTCTTCTTCTTCTCGTTCAAGATCCAGACGATGTCGGCAGGCGCCGCGCAGATGATGTTCTGGGCGTTCTGCGCTGTCATGGGCCTGTCGATGGCCTCGGTGTTTCTGGTCTTCACCGGCACCAGCATCGCCCGCACCTTCTTCATTGCCGCCACGATGTTCGGCACCACGAGCCTTTACGGCTACGTGACCAAGCGTGACCTGTCCCGCATGGGTTCGTTCCTGATGATGGGCTTGATCGGTGTCGTGATTGCTAGTGTGGTCAACATCTTCCTTGGTTCGAGCGCCCTGCAGTTCGCGATCTCGGTCATCGGTATCGTCGTCTTCGTCGGCCTGACGGCCTACGACACGCAGAACATCAAGGAACAGTATTCGGAGAACTACGATCAGGAATCGAACCAGAAGCTTGCCGTCTTCGGCGCTCTCTCGCTCTACCTGAACTTCGTCAACATCTTCCAGCTGCTGCTTAACTTCACCGGCGAGCGCGAATAGCAGGAATAGGGTTATGGCGCTTCTGGGGGCAAAGGAAGCGCTAGAACGCCCGATCCGCACTCTGTGACAGGATGCGTGGATCGGGTGTTCACCATAGGGAAGCGGCCGGGCGCAAGTCCGGCCGCTTTTCTGTTTTACGAGGGTCTGCTGTTCAACGCCTGGATGTGGCGGTGTTAAACCGCCGATCGTTGCCACTTTTTACGGTTGGGCTTGGCAACTTGATCCATGCCCTTGCAGCGCCGCGCCATGTGCGTCAAAAGCGGGGAGAATTGATCAGGAGAGCCGGCGTGCGCCACATCTATGTCATCGGTATAGGAACGGGAAATCCCGAGCACGTCACCATACAGGCCATTGGCAAGATGAACGCGGCCGACATGATCTTCCTGCCGACGAAAGGTGAGGAGAAGGAGAAGCTTGCGTCCGTTCGCCGCGAGATTTGCGAGCGCTTCGTCACCAATGCGAAGACCCGCATTGTCGAGTTCGCCATTCCGCAACGCACGACGGCTGAGCGAAGCTATGTCAAAAGCGTCGATGACTGGCATGCCACACTGGTGCGAACCTATGTGCGACTGATCAATGATCTTCCCGAGGATGGTACCGGCGCTTTCCTCGTCTGGGGCGATCCGAGTCTTTATGATAGCGTGATCCGTATCATTGAGCGGGCAAAGGAACTTGGCACCGTCGATTTCGACTTCAGCGTCGTTCCGGGGATCACGAGTATCCAGGCACTTGCGGCAAGCCACCGCATTCCGATCAACATGGTGGGAAAGCCGGTCGAGATCACGACGGGGCGGCGGCTTGTCGAGCATGGGAACCGAGCGGATAGCACCGTCGTCATGCTGGATGGCGAGCAGGCCTTTTCCAAGATCGAGGATCCGGATGCCGAGATCTTCTGGGGTGCCTATCTCGGCACGGAGGACGAGATCGTGCGTTCGGGACGGCTCGGCGATGTCGCCGCGGATATCGTGACGCTGCGGGCGGAAGCGCGGGCGCGCCATGGCTGGATTATGGATATCTATTTGCTGCGGAAGGGTCGCGATTTCGACGACCTCTGACACTGGCGAGGGTATTGCGCGGTGCCTCGCGATCATGCAGGCACCGGGCGGAAGGAACGGACGGATGGCAATCGACGCGCGCATCGAGACGGATATCGCAGGCGAAGCCACGCAACCCTACGTGCGGCGCGGCGCCTGTCCGACCTTGGCTCGACCCATGCAGACGGGCGACGGCTTGCTGGCACGCCTGCGGCCGCAGGGCGGCAGCCTCACGGTTCGTCAGTGCGCGCACATCGCCCGGGCCGCGGCACGGTGCGGTAACGGTCTGCTTGAGATCACGGCACGCGGAAGCCTGCAGATCAGAGGGCTTCGGCCGGAGACGGTCGAGCCGTTTGCCGAAGCGGTGGATGCGGCAGGCATCATCGTATCGCCCAATCCCGTGATCGAACTGCCGCCGCTGCATGGCGAGGCGTTCGGTGATGTCGCGGATGCCGCCGCGATGGAATTGCTGCTACGCGACCGGCTCGCTGAATACCTCCAGTCGCCCGGGCTTGCGCCGAAGCTGTCGACCATCGTCGATGGAGGCGGCCTCTTTGATCTTGCAGATGTCACCGCCGACATCAGACTACTGGCCATTTCGGCGGAAGAATGGTTGGTCGCCATCGCGGGGGATGGCGCCAGCGCTCGTCTCGTCGCCACCGGTTCCGCCGATGCGGCAATCGAGGCGGTCGGTGACGTGCTCAAGCTGCTGCATTCGATCGGCTGGCAGAAGCGTTGTCGCGATATCGGGCCTGAGCGTCTGCTCTCGGTCTTCCGGGATATGCAGACCATTTCTCACCATCCGCGCGCCGGCCAGACGCCATCAGTGGGCGTCCATCCCATAAAGGACGGTACGGCGGTAATCGGTCTGAAGCCGCGCTTCGGCCAAATTCAAGCGACCGACCTATTGGCGTTTCTGTCATTCCTCGAAAGCCACAACGTGAAGGATATCAGGCCGGCGCCCGATCGCTGTCTGTTCATAACTGGCTTGAGCGAAGAAAGCGCGGTGACGGTGCGGCAATCGGCCAAACGCTTCGGCTTGTCCGCGGATGGCGATGATCCCTCGTCGCGCATCGCCACCTGTTCCGGCGCGGGCGCTTGCGCGTCGAGTTTCTACGACACCAAGGCATTGGCCGAGACGCTGATAGACCTGTGTCCCGAGGTGCTGGACGGCTCCCTCGACCTGCACCTATCCGGATGCGCCAAGGGCTGTGCCCATCCGCGCCGCGCTCTGACCATATCGGGAGCGGCAAATGCCTATCACCTCGTCCTCGATGGCCTCGCGTCGGATGCGCCAGATGCACAGATTGCTGGTAGTGACATCAATTCCGCTATAGAGAGGCTTTCCCGTCTCATCAAAACAGAAAGACAAGCTGGCGAATCTGCTAGGGCCTGTCTCGACAGGGTGGGGACGGCCACGATTACGCGAGCGCTGCGACAGGAATAGGAATGCCAGACTACGATTACATCCACAGCGGTGACGCCATCTATGAACGGTCGTTCGCGATAATCCGCAGCGAAGCCGATCTGTCGCGGTTTTCCTCCGAGGAAGCCGACGTTGCCGTACGCATGATTCATGCCTGTGGATTGGTTGAAGCCGCCGAGCACTTTGTGTTCGCGCCGCACTTCGTCAGCGCCGCGCGCTCTGCGCTGCATGCCGGCGCGCCCATCTTCTGTGACGCCGAGATGGTGGCGCACGGCGTGACCCGCACAAGGCTGCCCGCCAAGAATGACGTCATCTGCACTTTGCACGATCCGCGCACCGCGGAA
Source organism: Hyphomicrobiales bacterium (assembly GCA_900472605.1). Taxonomy (GTDB): domain Bacteria; phylum Pseudomonadota; class Alphaproteobacteria; order Rhizobiales; family Rhizobiaceae; genus Rhizobium. The sequence continues at coordinate 102,067 of UCJD01000001.1, forward strand.
CTGGCGAAGGAGACCGGAAACACGCGCTCGGCTGCCGCCCTTCATCTCTGGAAGGACCGTCTTGCCGGCAGCGTTGTCGCTATCGGCAATGCGCCGACCGCGCTCTTTCACCTGCTCGAACTGCTGCGCGATGGGGCGCCGAAGCCGGCGGCGATCATCGGCATGCCTGTCGGCTTTGTTGGTGCTGCGGAATCCAAGGACGCCTTGGCTGAAAACTCCTACGGCGTTCCCTTTGCGATCGTGCGCGGACGCCTTGGTGGCAGCGCCATGACGGCAGCGACCGTCAACGCCCTGGCGAGGCCCGGCCTATGAGCGGCGCTGGTCGTCTTATCGGCGTCGGTACCGGTCCCGGCGATCCGGAGTTGCTCACGGTCAAGGCCGTCAAGGCAATCGAAGCGGCCGACGTGATCGCCTATTTCGCCAAGCGCGGCAGGGGCGGCAACGGCAGGGCGATCGTCGAGCACCTGATCGGTCCGGATGCTGTCATGCTGCCGCTCTATTATCCCGTGACCACCGAGATCGAGAAGAATGAAGCCGAATACCGGCGCCAGATCACCGATTTCTACGAGGAGTCGGCGGCGGCGGTCGCCGCGCACCTCGACGGTGGCCACACCGTAGCCGTCCTCAGCGAGGGCGATCCACTGTTTTACGGCTCCTACATGCACCTGCATGTGCGCCTCGCCGACCGTTATCCGACGGAGGTCATTCCCGGCATCAGCGCGATGTCCGGGTGCTGGTCGCTCGCCGGCATCCCGATCGTGCAGGGCGACGACGTGTTGTCGGTCCTGCCCGGGACCATGGCCGAGCAGGAGCTCGAGCGCCGCCTATCCGATACGCAAGCCGCGGTGATCATGAAGGTGGGGCGCAACCTGCCGAAGATCCGCCGGGCGCTGCAGGCATCGGGGCGTCTTACCGAGGCGGTTTATGTCGAGCGCGGCACCATGGCCAACGCGGCGATGATCAAGCTCGCCGACCGCCCCGAAGGCGACGCGCCTTACTTTTCGCTGGTGCTGGTGCCCGGTTGGGAGAGCAACCGATGAGCGGACAGCTTTTCGTCATCGGCACCGGTCCGGGCAATCCCGATCAGATGACGCCGGAAGCGCAGTCCGCCGTGTCGAAGGCCACCGTCTTTTTCGGCTACGGCCCCTATCTCGACCGCCTGAACCTGCGGGCCGACCAGACCCGTCAGGCGTCCGATAACCGCGAGGAACTGGATCGCGCGGGTGCCGCGTTGCGGGCCGCGTCCGAGGGCGCGATCGTGTGTGTCGTGTCCGGCGGCGATCCTGGCGTGTTCGCCATGGCTGCCGCGGTGTGCGAGGCAGTCGACAATGGTCCGGATTCGTGGCGGGACGTCGATCTTGTGATTTTGCCGGGGATTACCGCCATGCTGGCGGTCGCCGCCCGGGTCGGCGCCCCGCTTGGTCATGATTTCTGCGCGATCTCGCTCTCCGACAATCTGAAGCCCTGGGCGACGATCGAAAGGCGCCTGGCTGCAGCAGCCGAAGGCGGCTTCGTGGTCGCGCTTTACAATCCGATCAGCAAGGCGCGTCCCTGGCAGCTTGGAAAGGCATTCGAGCTGCTGCGCGAGAGCCTCCCCGGTTCGACACCTGTCATCTTCGGTCGTGCCGCCGGACGGCCGGATGAGCGCATTGCCGTTCAGCCGCTCAACGTCGCGGATGCGGCGACGGCCGATATGGCGACATGCGTGATCATCGGCTCGGCGGAGACGAAGATCATTGAACGCAGGGGCCGGGCCGATCTCATCTATACTCCTCGTTTCAGCCTGGGGGCAGTAGGTGATTGATCATCGCCAGGGCCTCGTCGACAGTGGCGACAGCAGGAATGGCGGGCGCTGCGGCGCGGCCGATCATGATCACTTCGATACCGAGGGTGCGTGCGGCTGCGATCTTGGCATAGGTGGCCGAGCCGCCGCTGTTCTTGGTGATGACGACATCGATGCGATGCTCCCGCAGCAACGCGGCTTCGCGCTCGACATCGAAGGGTCCGCGATCGAGAATATAGTGCGCGTGGGGAAGAACGGGTTGCGGGTCGACGGGGTCCACGCTTCTGATGAGATAATGGTGCTGCGAGGCGGCATCCGCCCGGTGTGCCTCCTGCCGGCCGATGGCGAGAAACACGCGGCGCGGGGCGCTGCCCAGTTGCGCGATGGCATCCTGGACGCTTCCAACATGCCGCCAATTGTCGCCGGCTTCGGCCTGCCAAGGCGCGCGGCGAAGGCAGAAGATGGGCAGCCCGGCCATGGTGGCGGCTTGCGCGGCATTTTGCGAGATTCGAGCGGCAAAGGGATGGGTGGCATCGATCAGCAGGTCGAATCTCTCGTCATGCAGAAAGCTCGCGAGCCCCTCCGCGCCCCCAAATCCGCCGACGCGGGTGGGCAGGGGCTGCGGAGCCGGCTTTTCCGTCCTGCCGGCAAGCGACAGCACGGCATCGTAGCGCGGATCAACGGCCAAAGCGTTGGCGAGGGTGCTTGCCTCGGTCGTGCCGCCAAGCATCAGAATGCGGATTTTGCTCATGACTGATATGTCTTCCGCTCCCGGCCAACCTTGGCTGACTATTATCGGCATCGGCGAAGATGGTCCAGCAGGGCTGGGCGATGAGGCCAAGCGGTTGATCGCAGCTGCCTCCGTCGTTTTCGGCGGCGCCCGCCATCATGCCTTGATGGCCAGTCTCATCCAGAGTGAATGCCTGACGTGGGAGGGCCCGTTCGAGCGCTCGATCGCAGCGGTCACGGCGCGTCGCGGTTCTCCGGTCGTCGTGCTCGCCTCGGGTGATCCGTTTCTCTACGGCGTGGGCGCCACGCTGTCTCGGCGCGTCGATGCTGTGGAGATGCGGACAATCCCGGCACCGTCATCCTTCAGCCTTGCCGCATCACGGTTGGGCTGGCCGTTGCAAGAGGTCGCCACCGTTTCGCTGCATGGGCGCCCGATCGATCTCATCCGTCCGCATCTGCACCACGGCCGGCGTATCATCGCGCTGACCTCCGATCAGAACGCACCGAAGCAGCTTGCGACCCTGCTCGCGGTCAATGGCTTTGGACAGTCGCGGCTGCTTGTGCTCGAAGCGCTCGGCGGTGAGCACGAACACGTCAGGACCTGCCAGGCCGATATGTTCGACCTCGAAGACATCGATCCGCTTAACGTCTGCGCCATCGATGTCATAGCCGGCGACGGCGCGCGTGTGCTGGGCTTTGCGCCCGGCCTCGACGATGCGCTTTTCGAGCACGATGGCCAGATCACCAAGCGGGAGATCCGGGCGTTAACGCTGTCGACGCTGGCGCCCCGGCATGGCGAGTTGCTGTGGGATATCGGCGGGGGTTCCGGTTCGATCGGCATCGAATGGATGTTGTGTGATCCCTCGCTTCGCGCGATCGCGATCGAGCAGTCGAGCGAGCGGGCTCAGCGCATCGCGCGCAATGCGGCCGCCTTCGGCGTGCCGACACTCGCGGTCGTGGAAGGCGTGGCGCCGCAAGCGTTGCAATCGCTGCCTGAACCCGATGCCATCTTCGTCGGTGGCGGGGGCAGCGAGGATGGGGTAGTGGAAGCGGCGATCGCCGCGCTGAAAAGCGGGGGCCGGCTGGTCGCCAATGCGGTGACGCTTGAGATGGATGCGAAACTGCTGGCCTTACACGCTGCGCTTGGTGGGGCGTTGACCCGCATCGATATTTCCCGCGCCGGGGCCATCGGCGCCATGACGGGCTGGCGCCCGGCAATGCCCGTCACGCAGTGGCATTGGCTCAAGCATTGAGGACAAGGATATGACCGTTCATTTCATCGGCGCTGGCCCGGGTGCCGCGGATCTCATCACCGTGCGGGGCCGCGACCTCATCGGGAAATGCCCTGTTTGTCTCTATGCCGGCTCGATTGTCTCACCCGATCTTCTCGCCTATTGCCCCCCGGGAGCGCGCATCGTCGATACCGCTCCCATGTCGCTCGATGAGATCGAGGCCGAGTATCTGCGTGCGGCCAATGCCGGCGAGGATGTCGCGCGCCTGCACTCGGGCGATCTCTCGGTCTGGAGTGCTGTCGCCGAACAGGTTCGGCGCCTGGAGAAGCACGGCATTGCCTACACGATGACACCTGGCGTGCCGTCCTTCGCCGCCGCCGCCGCGGCGCTCGGCCGCGAATTGACCATTCCGGAGGTGGCGCAGAGCCTCGTTCTGACCAGAGTATCGGGCAGGGCGTCGCCGATGCCTGTTGGTGAGACCTTGACGCAGTTTGGCGCCACGGGCGCCACGCTTGCCATCCATCTTGCCATCCATGCCCTGGACACGGTGGTAAGCGATCTCACGCCGCTCTACGGCGCCGAATGCCCGGTCGCCATCGTCGTGAAGGCGAGCTGGCACGATGAGCGGATCGTGCGCGGGACGCTTGGCGACATTGAGGCCAAGGTGGCGTCGGAACCGATCGAGCGGACGGCGATCATCTTCGTCGGCCCGTCCTTGTCGTCGACCGATTTTCGCGAAAGCTCTCTTTATGATGCCACCTACCAGCGTCGCTTCAGAGGACGACAGTAAACAGCCGCAAGACTTGGACATTCGAGCCGCGCCGTTGCACGGCTCCTACCCGCGCGCCGTGCAGATCGGCGCCTGATCAGGCGTAATGTTATCCACAGCGCCCAATATCCTCGAAGATCGCCCTGAAATCCGCGCTGGAAGGGTAAGCAAGCGATTAACCGATTGGATTAGCTTGGTTTCGTGATCCTGCTATCGAGACGTTGCTACAGTATTTATTAGAGCGAACGTTTCTTCGTCTATCCCAGAATAATACGGACTTCGAAACTATAAGGAGGATCGAAAACACAAACGATTATTATCGTTAAGAAACGGTATTTCTAAAGAATAAATGCCATAAGCTTCTTGGATGATGTTTTTCCTTCGGAGTAAAAATTAATTCCTGTTTTTATGATTGCGCGGTAGAATTTTATATACTGAGCATTTTTAATCTAATCCGGACGAAATATTTTGTATTGATTGTCACTACTGATGTATGTAGGTTCTTAATGAAGTAGAAACCACACGCGATAAGTGATCCAAAACGGATAAACTACTTTACTGACTTAATACACGCCGATGTCCCCCGAGTATTGCATTTCGTTGCGAATGGTCACCTCTAACACTATTGAGTATGAGGCTAGTATGAATTACGTACCTTCGGAATTTGAAAGCGGACGCACGCCTGTCAACAGACTTCAGGCCGTTGCCGTGGCACCCAGAGCGCTCAGCGAACTGAGCGAAGTAAAGGTTATCGGCGAGGACCGGTGCCTGCTGATCATCGACAGCAGAACACTCGAGCGGGAATGCCTCGCGACGACGCTGACGCAGAACGGCCTTGGCATGAAGGCTTGCGCGGTGGGCTCGGTGGCGGAATGGCGGCGCAAGAAAGATGCAACGCAGCGCGTCAAGGCGGTTTTGCTGAACATCGCCGGCAGGGCATCGAGCGACGGCGCTCTTTATGAGGAGATTGCCAGCATCGCCACGGAACTCGCGCCGGCTCCGGTCGTCATCCTCGCCGATGGCGACGATCTCAACCAGACGCTCCGCGCGATCGAGCATGGTGCTCGTGGCTTCATTCCTACCTCCGTGGGGATCGAAGTCTGTGTTGAAGCCATCGGGCTCGCCGTCGCAGGCGGCACCTTCATCGTCGCGGGGAAGGCCTTCACTTCGTCTGCTCCTGTCGATAACGCGCCGCGGCAGAAAGAGCTTTCGCGCATGTTCACGCTCCGCCAGGCCGAGGTCGTTCAGGCGTTGCGAAAGGGCAAGGCGAACAAGATCATCGCCTATGAGCTCAATCTTCGCGAAAGCACCGTAAAGGTTCACATTCGCAACATCATGAAGAAGCTCAAAGCGACCAATCGAACTGAGGTTGCCTACAAGCTGAACGATCTGTTCCAGTCCGACTCGCGCTGGACTGCATCGGCGGACTAGGTTGCGCTAAACGGTGCCATCCGTGCTGACCTGATGGTTATCGCTGATGGCGCCAGATGGACTCCGCGATCCTTTATCACCTGTTTCTATTTCCTGGCCGTCGGGGTGTACCCGGCGGCCAAGAATTTGCCGATAGCCCTTGGTCGAGAACGGCTGGAGCAGCTGCCCGATAAAATTGTCGGCGACGCGGCCACTGATGCCGATATTCGTCGGCGGCCGACGGTCGGGATTGAAGTAGGTGCCGAACAGCTGGTCCCACAAGACAAGGTTCTCGCCGTAGTTCGTGTTTCCCTCGGCCAGCACACGTGAGTGATGCCAACGATGCAGCCCCGGTGTGCTGAAGATCAGGTCAAGCGGGCCTGTGCGCACGTCGATATTGCAGTGGGTGAGAAGACCGATGAAGGCTGTTACGGCGCCGATCCACAAGAAGACCGGCAAGGGGGCGCCCAAGAGATAGAGCGGAAGCTGGCTGAGCGCGATCTTGAACAGCGAGTCCATGAAATGGAACCGGCCGGTGTTCACCACCCAGAGCCGTTCGACACTGTGATGAAGGGCGTGAAACCGCCATAGCGACAGGATCTCATGTGCCGCGCGGTGAGCGACGTACAGTCCGAACTCAGCGATCACCAATCCCAGAACCACCTGAAGGGCGAGGGGCCAGCTGCTGGGCCAGACATCGGGTAGGCCGATGACAAAGGGATGGGCGACGGTCGCTACCGCCATTGGTGCGGTTGCTCCCAGTGCCGCGGCCAGCTGAACGCCACCCTTGCTGAGCAGCGTGTGGGCGACGTCATTGAGCGTCTCGCCGTCGCGGCGTAGCCATTGCTTTTCGAAGGGCATCACGCGCTCGAACATGGCGATTGCGAAGACGATGGCCAAATAGACTACGTTGAACCACAGCAGCGGCGCATGAGCTTCAAAGGCAAACCCAGCGCCCAGCAGCCCGGCTGAAAACAGCGCTGGCCACAGGATCCATGAAAGCAGCGCATAGGAAAGCGATACGCTCTTGTCGGTCACGTGTACTCTCCGCCAAAGTTCGAACTCGTCTGCTGATACACTACGATTGTCGCTCCTATGCAATATAGTGCGTTTAAGCAACCGCACTAAAAGGACCCGCAGATGCTCGTCGCCGTGCCCACGGCGCATATGCGGGAAGAAAACTAGCCATTGTTCCCCGTGCAACTTCTTGCTAGGTGCTCACCATCATCAATGCCGCATCCAGGCTGCCATCATGCAATTCCGCGCTTCGACCACCACGCCCAACCCGCTCGTTGGCATCGCATTGTCCTGCGCGGGTTATTCGCTGTTTGCGATCCAGGATGCGGTTGTGAAATGGCTGGTTGCCGACTATGCAGTTCCGCAAATTCTGTTCATCCGCAGCGTCATCATCGTCGCTGTCGCTGGCTTCATGGTCCGGCGGCTGCGCCATCCCTCCATCCTGAAGAGCGCTCATCGCGGCTCGCTCGTGCTTCGCGCCATGCTGATGCTGGGCGCCTGGATGGCCTATTATTCGGCGGCCAGGCATCTGGGACTTGCCGAGATCACGACCTTGTACTTCTCGGCGCCCATTATCGTTATCTTCCTTTCCATCTTCGTGTTGAAGGAAAATGTTGGGCCGATGCGATGGTTTGCCTGCTTGGCGGGCTTCGCCGGCGTCATCCTCGCTGCCAACCCGACGCATTCGCCGAGCCTTATGCCGACGCTCATGGTGCTGTTCGCGGGATTCTGCTGGGCGTGGAGCACGGTGCTTGTCCGTCTCGTCAGCAAGTCCGAGAGCACGTTTAACCAGATGATGGCGACCAGTTTCCTTTTCGCCATTGCTTGCGGCGCCATGTTGCCGTGGGTCTGGAAGTCGCCCGATCTTATCGGCTGGGGGCTCATGCTTGGCCTCGGGGCGGTATCGGCCCTCGGCCAATTCTTGCTCTACGAAGGCTATCGGCATGCGCCGGCGTCTACACTTGCTCCCATGGAGTATAGTGGGCTCGTTTGGGCGTTTCTCTTCGGCTATCTCATATGGTCTGAAATCCCGACGGTGAACGTCGTTGGCGGCGCCGTGGTAATCGTCTGCTCCAGCCTCCTGCTTGTATGGTGGGAGCGCCGTGCGGTGCTGGCCAGCCGCCGCTTGACTGCCTGATCATTCCGCCTAATTCCACCGCCGCTCATCGCGCTACGCGAGCCGATGGACCGGCTGCAAGAATACTTCCGGTTGCCGAGCTCGATTCGCTCTTTTATTTGAGTAATAAAATTGTAATTACCTGTATATCCAATGTGATGACGGGATAATGCGAATATACATGTTCTAGTAATTGGTGTTTCTGCTATATTTGTTAACGTTGCGCCTCGCTTCAGTCTTCGTTGTTTCATAATGAAATTTGACTATTGCATCGTCAAATTTTTGCGATTAGCATTGTATCGAATTAATAATAAAGTGAACGATAGCAATATCGTCGAATGTGACTTCCTTAGAGTGTGTGTATAGTGTCCGGGTATTTCTTATCCGGAAGTGTTGTCTGTGTGCTTTCGGGGGAAAAGATGCAAAAAACACTGGGAATCGTCGACCCCGTCGATGGAGTGTCCGATGAGATACTTCATCGCCTACGTTCCAAGAGCATCTCGATCATCGGCTTCGCCCCTGCTCAGGCCACATTCAAGCTCTCGCTATCGTTGATAAATAGCCGATCGGCGGATGAAACCACGCGTCGGCGACATTCCCTGCTCAGGAAATCTCATCGGTCGCGTGCTGTTTGCGTTGTGGTTCCACTATGCGGCGGGGCGATATTTGAGCGCGCAAGCTGCTCTTCATCGCGACATGAGTGAGATGACATTTGAGGCGCACGCTGATGACAGAGGGACTTACGGAGATCGTGCTTGGTGGCGGGAGCCAAGCTATCCCGTGCGGGCAAGACGCCAGGGTCGCCTGCCGGCCACCACGCGTAAAGCCGCTTGCCTTTCAATCGACCCAACAGACGCCGAATGCAAGAGGACGCCAGCTCTGCGTTCGCGGCGACGATAGCAGAGGTCGATGACGATGGCGTGGAAGAGTGCGCGCAAGCGTAGCGTCACATTTCGCAAGCGCCATCAGCGGGATGAGCCTTTCGCCTGGAGCATGCAGCCTTATCGCGAGACAGGGCCACGGGTCATGACCTGCATGGCTCTCGTTATGCCGGAAAATGGATCCGGCCTCGGTCGTGCTCACAACTGGATCGTCCTGATCAGCAACGATATCAAAGCGCGCGCCTATCAGCAGATACCGGTTAAGATGCGGGACGTGCCATTTGGCTTCGACGATGATGATGACAGCCAGTTGGATGAATGACGGCGTCACGAAACGACCACGTCCAATAGCAAGGTCAGTCTACATATAAGTATATAATCAAAGTATCTGTAATAAAATTGTGATTTCGCGTCGTTCCTGGCGGTATGCGCGTTTGCGAGCGCATTAAAGCCCCCGCTTTGTCGGCAGTATTGTTTTCGAGGTCGAGGCCTCGAAAGGTCGTGATGTTGCAGCGTTCCATTCTGGCTCATCGTCCGTCTCGTTCACGTGCTTTCACGATCGAGGGACAAACAATGCTCAACTATTCTACTACCAGAACGGCCGACATTTGTGGGTGCCTAAAATGCCTACTCGTAGTTTGTATTTCCGAGACATTACTCCAACGCCAAGTCGTATATCGAGCAAGACTGCGAAATGAAACGTATTCCTACTTTGAAATACTAAATAAGGAGTATTCCTGGGCGAATTGTTGGGTATATTAATCTTGTGTTAACTAGGCTGGCGGGTTGAGGATAAACGTTATGACCATGCCAGTGGAACACAGCTGGAACGTGCGGCTTTCAGCCAAAAATGATCGACGGTGGTTCAGCTTCAATGCTGTAGCAACCACCTATGTCGCGGCTATTCTTGACTTCGTAGTGCTATTCTTCGCGAGTGCTGGCGGATACATGCTCTACGAGCAAGTATTCTTGGGAATGGATGGCGACTTGTCGCGATATGCGGGCATCGGTCTGCTGGTCGCCACCGTATTCGTTTTGGCGATGGGTGGCGCTCACGCGTATCGTCCAGCAGGGCTCCTGTCATTTCGTAGACAGATGGCCATCGTCTGCACATTTCTGCCGGCGGTCGTTGCGTTTCTCCTGGCGATTGTTTTCTTTCTCAAGATTGGGACAATGGTGTCGCGTGGCGCGATCCTGTCGGCCGCCGTTATCTCGTTCGGCGCGCTGACGACACTGCGGCTGGTGTGGTACTCCTATCTGAACCGCGCGGTTGCCCAGGCATCCTTCCCGACCAGACGCGTCTTGTTGATCTGCCCCGATTCCACGCCGGCTGAACCATTCATTCACAAGGCTGCGCTCGGTGGGCTGTCGATCAAGCATACGATGCATCTTCGCGGTACAGACGAAGCGCCGAGCCACCTGCAGGAGAAACTACAGAAGAACAGTATCGCCGATGTCGATGAAGTCCTTGTTGTCTGGGGCGATTATGCCAATGCCGCCGTTCTCGAAGAATGCCTTTCGGCCTTGCGCGAGTTCTGTGTCCCCGTAAGCGTTATGTTTTCTGGCCTGGTTGGCGATATCGCCCAGGGCTTTGCACAGGATATCGGCGAAAACCGCGCATTCCAGATTCACCGCCCGCCGCTCGGCCTGGTCGAGCGCATCGTAAAGCGACTGTTCGACATCGGCTTTTCGATTGGCGCGCTGACCGTGACCCTTCCGCTCTGCGTCCTGGTCGCAGTCGCAATAAAGCTCGATAGTCGTGGCCCTGTATTCTTCATGCAGTGCCGCAAGGGACACAATGGCAAGCCGTTCCGGATCCTGAAGTTCCGCAGCATGACTGTTATGGAAGATTCCGGTGATATCAGGCAGGCGACACGCAACGACCCCAGAGTGACCCGCGTCGGCGCCTTCATCCGCTCGACGAGCATCGATGAGCTACCGCAGTTCTGGAACGTGTTGCGCGGCGAAATGTCCGTTGTCGGCCCGCGCCCGCATGCGTTGGCACATGACGACCTCTATGGAACGCTGATCGCCCAATACGCCTCTCGCCGACATGTGAAGCCGGGCCTGACAGGCTGGGCGCAGATCAACGGACACCGGGGCGAGACGCCGACCGTTGACCGCATGGCGGATCGGGTGCGGCATGACATCTGGTATATCAACAACTGGTCGTTTTGGCTTGATCTCAGGATCGTCGTGATGACGGCGATCGGCTTGCAGGATCGGAGCAACGTCTACTGAAATTTCGTCGTCAATTCTGGTGTTTGCGTTGGTTGAGAGGTGAGTAGGCGATGATGCTTGTGACTGGGGGAGCCGGCTTCATTGGCTCGAACTTCGTGCTGGAATGGCTCGCGCAACACGACGAGTCGGTCGTCAATCTCGATGCGCTGACCTATGCCGGTAATCTGAACAATCTGCGGCCGCTCGAGGGCGATCCTCGCCATATCTTCGTGCATGGTAACATTGGCGACGCGGCGCTTCTGAGCGAGCTCTTTGCGCGCTACCAGCCAAGAGCAGTTGTGAATTTCGCGGCCGAAAGCCATGTGGACCGTTCCATTCATGGGCCGGAAGATTTCATCCAGACGAACATTCTCGGCACATTTCGTCTGTTGGAAGCAGCACGAGCCTATTGGGGCGGCCTCCAGACCAAATCCGATTTCCGCTTTCTGCACGTTTCGACCGATGAGGTCTTCGGGACGCTCGGCGCCGACGATCCTGCTTTCAACGAGGAAACGAGCTATCAGCCGAATAGCCCATACTCTGCAAGCAAGGCGGCCAGCGACCACCTGGTTCGCGCCTATTTCCATACCTACGGGCTCCCGGTCCTCACCACCAATTGCTCCAACAATTACGGCCCTCTGCATTTCCCGGAAAAGCTCATTCCGTTGGTGATCCACAACGCGTTGAAAGGCCGTTCTCTGCCGATCTATGGCGATGGCATGCAGATCCGCGATTGGCTCTATGTGAAAGACCACTGCAGCGCGATCCGCCGAGTGCTGGAAGCCGGACGCCTGGGCGAAACCTATAATATCGGCGGCTGGAACGAGCGCGCCAACCTTCATGTCGTGACCACGCTCTGCGCAGTGCTTGACGAGTTGCAGCCTCGATCCGATGGCAAGACGTATAGCGAGCAGATCGCCTTCGTCACCGATCGCCCCGGGCACGATCGGCGCTATGCGATCGATGCGCGCAAGATCGAGGCCGAGCTTGGCTGGCATCCGGCCGAAACTTTCGAGAGCGGCATTCGCAAGACCGTCAGATGGTATCTCGACAATGCCGATTGGGTCGAGAACGTGACGTCAGGCAGCTACCGTAACTGGGTGGAGAAGCAATACGCATGACCGTGCTGCTTCTCGGAAAAAACGGGCAACTGGGACGCGGGCTTCGGCGGACGCTGTTGTCGTTCGGTGATCTCGTCGCCTTCGCGCGCGACGAACTCGATCTCGACAAGCCGGAAGCAATCGCCGAGCGCCTTGACGCGGTCCGCCCCGACATCATTGTCAATGCGGCCGCCTACACGCAGGTCGATCTTGCCGAGACGAATCCCGATGCGGCCTTTCGGGTCAACCAGCAAGCCGTGAAAGCGTTGGCAGACTACGCCCGCCGGAACGATACGCTGCTGGTTCATTATTCGACGGACTACGTCTTCGATGGTCGGCAGGAGACGCCCTACCGCGAGAACGACGAGACGCACCCGTTGAACGTCTATGGCGGTTCAAAACGTGCCGGCGAATTGGCGATCGCCGAGTCCGGCTGCCGGCATTTGTTGTTTCGCACGAGTTGGGTCGTCTCTGCCGATGGCACGAATTTCGCGAAGACCATTCTGCGCCTGGCGCGTGAGCGGCCGAACTTGCGTATCGTCGCGGATCAGTTCGGCGCGCCAACGGCCGTCGAGCTCCTCGCCGACGTCACCGCCCTTGCGATTGCCGCGCACCGGCGCGGCGGCATTGCTGACGGCACCTACCACTTGACAGCGTCCGGACGAACAAGCTGGCACGGGCTCGCCCAGCATGTTGTTCAGGAGGCGACCGAACGTGGCTTTCTATCGGCGGTCGATCCCGCCGATATCGAGGCGATTACGACCGATGAGTTTCCGCGACCCGCGGCACGGCCGCGCAATTCGTCGCTCAACACGAATGCTTTGAGTTCCGCCCTTGGGCTCACCCTGCCCGAATGGACGGTGCATGTCGATCGCGTACTTGATCAACTGAAGGAACGGGGGTGGGCGCTATGACCCGAAAAGGCATCATTCTCGCCGGTGGATCCGGCACACGTCTTCATCCCGCGACGCTTGCAATGAGCAAGCAGCTGCTGCCTGTCTTCGACAAGCCGATGATCTATTATCCGCTGAGCACGCTGATGCTGGCGGGCATCCGAGATATCCTGATCATCTCGACGCCACTGGATATTCCTCGCTTCGAGCAGTTGCTGGGAGACGGTAGCGCCTGGGGCGTCAAGTTTTCCTACGCCGAACAGCCGTCGCCTGATGGCCTGGCGCAGGCCTTCATCATCGGCGAAAAGTTTCTCGATGGTGCGCCGTCCGCGCTCGTGCTCGGCGACAACATATTCTATGGCCACGACCTGCCAATCCTTTTGGCAAGCGGCATGTCGGTCGATCGCGGCGCAACGGTGTTCGCCTACCATGTGCTCGATCCGGAACGCTATGGTGTCGTCGAATTCGACAAGCGTTTCAGGGCGGTCTCGATCGAGGAAAAGCCGGTGGAACCGAAATCGAATTACGCGGTGACGGGCCTCTACTTCTACGACGAACGCGCCGTCGAATTCGCCAAATCGCTGCGCCCTTCGCCGCGCGGCGAGCTAGAGATCACCGATCTGAACCGTTGCTATCTCGAGGATGGCAGCCTGACCGTCGAGATCATGGGGCGTGGCTATGCCTGGCTGGATACGGGGACGCATGATTCACTGCTCGACGCCGGGCAATTCATCTCGACGCTGGAGCGACGCCAGGGGCTGAAAGTATCCTGTCCGGAAGAAATCGCGTTTCGCAACGGCTGGATCACCGGTCGCCAGCTAGAGGAACTGGCGACGCCGCTCTGCAAGAATGGATACGGCAAATACCTGATGCGGCTTCTGGCGGAGGCGGGCTGACCGATGAAAGTCTCTTCGCTGGCAATTCCGGAAGTCCTACTTATCGAGCCCACCGTCTATGGTGACGAGCGCGGCTTCTTTTTCGAGAGCTTCAACCAGGCCCGCTTCAACGAAGCGGTCGGTGCGGAGGTTTCATTCGTTCAGGACAATCACTCCAAATCCACCAAGGGCGTGTTGCGCGGGCTGCACTACCAGATCAAGCAGGCGCAGGGGAAGCTGGTTCGGGTGGTCGAGGGCGAGGTCTTCGATGTGTCCGTGGATATGCGACGATCCTCGCCGACCTTCGGGCAGTGGGTCGGCGAAATTCTGTCGGCGAACAACAGGCGCCAACTCTACATCCCGCCGGGCTTTGCGCACGGCTTCGTGGTTCTCTCCGAGACCGCGCAGTTCCTCTATAAGACGACCGATTTCTATTCGCCGCAATACGAGCGCGCCATCATCTGGAACGACCCGACGGTAAACGTCGCCTGGCCGATTGAGACCGCGCCCACCCTCTCGTCCAAGGACGCGCAAGCACCGTCGATGAAGGATGCAGAGCTCTTTCCCTGATGGTGCTTCGAGACTAGCCGTTTATCCGGTCACTCACATATCGTTGCCCTTGGTCCTTTTCGGATCGGTTTTGGTGTGTCACATAAGGTCGGCTAGCCATCGCCACTGGGAGGACGATTGTCGGAATGAGGGGAATTCGCCAACTGGCCAAGCATCTCGATATTTCGATCGGGACCGTGTCGCGGGCGCTCAATGGCAAACCGGATGTGAATGAAGAGACCCGCAAGCGCGTGCTGGCGGCGGCCGAGGAGCTTGGCTATGTGGCGAACCAGTCGGGGCGAAGCCTGCGGCAGGGCACTACCAACGTCATCGGCCTGATGATCGAGTCCAGCAAGGAAACTGTCGAAAACGCCGACAACTTCTTCCTTGGCCTGACCGGCGGACTGCAAAGCGTGCTTTCGCGCCACAAGCTTGACCTCATCATGCTGCCTTGTCCAAGTGATGAGGATCCGCAGGAGTACCTGAAGCGCATGGTGGCGCGTCGCGTCGTCGATGCGCTGATCATCTCTGCCACGCAGCGCATCGACAAGCGTATCGACTTCCTGGCCAAGGCCAAGATACCCTTCGTTGCGCTCGGCCGCAGCTCGTCTGGTGGCAACTACAGCTGGATCGACCTTGATTTCGAAGGCGTTGCGGCCAGCGCTGTCGATCGGCTCGTTGCCAAGGGGCATCGACGGATCGCGATTGCTGTGCCATCAACAGACGTCAATCTCGGCTACATCTTCCTTGATGCCTATCGCAGCGCGCTGGAACGCCACGGCATCGCCTATGATCCCGAACTCGTAATTCGGGCGAAGTCGAGCGAGCAGGGTGGATATCAGGCCGGTCACGAGCTCATCCGCCTCGACCCCCGACCGACGGCTATCATTCTGATTTATGAGCTGATGGCGATCGGGCTGTACCGGCGCATGGTCGAGGCAGGCATCGTTCCCGGTCGGGATCTCGCCATCATCGGCTTTCGCGAGGAGCCGCGCGCCCGGTTCCTGCAGCCGACACTGACCTGTTTCAGGATGTCGCTGCGCGATCTCGGCGCCGAGCTTGCGCAAACGCTGCTCGCGACCATGCCTGCCTACGCGGATTTCTATCCTGGTGGCGCGCGCAACACCATTTGGCCGCTTGAGCTCGTTGCGGGCGAAAGCGATGCCTTCAGCCTCGACCGTTGAATTTTCTCGAAAGCCAGCCCATGCAACCGCGCGATTTCCTCACAGACCTCTTCTCCGCTGCAGTCAAGGCGGCCGACCCGCTCACGGGCATCACCGCCCATCTTCCGGCCAAGCCGAAGGGGCGAACGGTGGTGATCGGCGCGGGCAAGGGCGCCGCGCAGATGGCCCAGGCGCTTGAGACCGTCTGGGATGGCCAACTGGAGGGTGTCGTGGTGACGCGCTATGGCTATAGCTGCGAAACCCGAAACATCGAAATCCTTGAGGCCTCGCATCCCGTCCCTGATAGCGCCGGCCTCATAGCCTCGAAGCGGCTGATGGATGCGGTGAGCGGACTTGGCGAGGATGATCTCGTCATCGCGCTGATCTGTGGGGGAGGGTCCGCCCTGCTGCCGTCGCCGCCGGAGGGGCTGACGCTCGAAGACGAGATTGCCATGAACGAGATTCTGCTCGCCTCGGGCGCGCCGATCTCCTTGATGAACGTGGTGCGCAAGCATCTCTCCACGATCAAAGGCGGCAGGCTGGCGGCGGCGACCAAGGCGCGGGTCGTCAGCATGGTCGTGTCTGATATTCCAGGCGACAACCCGGCCTATGTCGCTTCCGGCCCCACCGTTCCCGACCGATCGACGCGACACGATGCACTTGACATCATCGCGCAATACAAGATGCCGCTTCCGCAGGCTGCTCTTGATTTCCTGGCCACTCCCGCCGCCGATGCGCCGAGCCCGGATGATCCGGTGTTTAGCCGCCATGAACATCATGTGATCGCCTCTGCCGGCGTCTCGCTTGAGGCGGCGGCGGGGCTTGCCAGATCGCATGGGGTGGAAGCCGCCATCCTGTCGGATTCCATCGAAGGCGAATCGCGCGATGTCGCGTCGGTGCACGCGGCGATCGCCCGCGAAGTGCTTGCGAAAAACCGGCCGTTCCAAAAGCCGGTTGTTATCCTGTCCGGCGGCGAGACGACGGTCACGATTCGAGGCAAGGGCGGAAAGGGCGGCCGCAACGGCGAATTCGCCCTCGCCATGGCGCTGTCGATCCAGGGTCACGACATGCATGTGCTTGCCGCCGATACCGATGGCATCGATGGGTCCGAAGACAATGCCGGCGCGTTTGCCGACGGAAAGACGGTCGAACGATTGCGCGCCGCAGGACTTGATCCGCGCCGCCTGCTTGATGGCAACGATAGCTATAGCGGCTTTGCTGCTGTCGGCGACCTGTTCGAGACAGGCCCGACGGGAACCAATGTCAACGACTTCCGGGCGATCCTGATCCGTTAGGTGAAGAGCCGAAATCTGATCCGGTGCCGTGCCCTGCGTTTC
This sequence comes from Hyphomicrobiales bacterium, assembly GCA_900472605.1. GTDB lineage: Bacteria > Pseudomonadota > Alphaproteobacteria > Rhizobiales > Rhizobiaceae > Rhizobium. Next base: position 119,142 of record UCJD01000001.1, read on the forward strand.
CGCTTGAGCGCCGGTGCAAAGGCGGTGCGAATTTTTTTCGTGCTGCGCTGCGGCGCAGCCGGCGTTAAAGCCCCGCATTTGCAGATGTTTTCCGCAGCAATTTTTGTCTGATCACGTGGGATTGACAGCGAGAAACGTTTCCGCTTAGTATCGTAAACGTTTACGGGACAAGTTTCGGGAGGAAAGCCGGAAACTGTCCACGGGAGGAAATCGTGACATTGAATGCCGTTCTCTGCGGTTGCGGAGCCATGTCCAAGGGCTGGTTGCGCGCCATCAAGGAAACCCCGGCTCTCGCAGCCGAGATCGAGGTCAAGGGCCTCGTCGACGTCAATCCTGCGGCGGCTGAGAAGCTCGCCGAGGAGTTTGGTTTGAGCGGTGCCGTGATCGGTACTGATCTCGCCGACGTCATCGCAAAATCAAAAGCCGATATCGTTTTCGACGTGGTCATCCCGACCGCGCGCTTCAACGTGGTGTCGACGGCGCTGAAAGCCGGTTGCCATGTGCTAAGCGAAAAGCCGATGGCAACCTCGCTTGCCGAGGGTGCCGCGCTGATCGATCTCGCAGCGGAGACCGGCAAAATCCACGCCATCATTCAGAACCGCCGCTTCATCTCCGGTGTGCGCCGCATGCGACGCTTCGTTGAAAGCGGCGCGCTCGGGGAGCTGACAGGCATTCATTGCGATTTCTTCCTGGCGCCGCACTTCGGCGGCTTCCGCGAAGAGATGCAGAACGTGCTGCTGCTCGACATGGCGATCCACACCTTCGACGCTGCCCGCTTCGTTGCCGATAAGAAGCCGCTGGCGGTCTACTGCGTCGAGCGCAATCCCAAAGGGTCCTGGTACCAGCACGGCGCTTCTGCCAACGCGACTTTCGAATTTGCCGATGACGTCGTCTTCACCTATCGCGGTTCGTGGTGCGCGGAAGGCGAACGTACAAGCTGGGAAAGCCAGTGGCGCCTCGTCGGCTCGAAGGGAATGCTGACTTGGGACGGCGAAGAGGGCTTCAAAGCCGCCACCGCGGGCCAGGAGCAGGGGCTGCTGCACGGCTTCACGCCGGTCGAGGTTCCCGCGCCTGAGCACGACGAAGAGACGCATGGGCATGCCAGCGTGATCGCGAGCTTCGTCGAGGCGATCAAGACGGGCAAGCGCCCGGAAACGGCAAGTTCCGACAACATCAGAAGCCTCGCCATGGTCTTCGGCGCGATCGAGAGCGCCAAGACCGGCAAGCGTATTGAAATTTCAGCATAAGGATTGAGATTGTGAGCAACCCAGCCAAGTCCATTCGCATCGGAACCATGGTCAGCGCGTCGAAGGGCGGCGCCGACAAGCGGATCGGCCAGATCGCCGATATGGGCTTCGAGAGCTTCGAGCCCTTCTTCTGGCAGACGACCAATGGCCAGAACCTCGCCGACCTCGGAAAGCGTTGCGTAGATGCCATCGGTGACCGCGACATCACCATTTCGACGCTCGGCATGTTCGGCAACCCGCTCGAAACGACCGATATCGATCTCGACACGCTTCAGGGGTGGAAGGATTGCATCGACAACGCGCATCACTTCGGCGCCACCTGCGTTGCCGGCTTCACCGGCCGTATTCGCAACAAGCCGCTGACTGACAGCCTGCCGCGCTACAAGGAAATCTGGAGCGAGCTCGCCAAGCGCGCTGCCGACAAGGGCGTCAGGATCGCTTTCGAAAACTGCGCGATGGACGGCAACTGGCAGTCTGGTGACTGGAACATCGCGCACAATCCGGATGCCTGGGAGCTGATCTTCAACGAGACGCCTGACGACAATATCGGCATCGAATGGGAGCCGTGCCATCAGATGGTCTATCTGATCGAGCCGCTGCCGCAGATCCGCAAGTGGGCGTCGAAAATTTTCCACGTTCACGGCAAGGATGCAACGATCCGCTGGGATGTCATCAAGGAGCATGGCATCTTCGGTAAGGAGAAGTTCGTGTTCATGCGTACACCTGGTTTCGGCGACAGCAACTGGACTGACATTATTTCGGAACTGCGCCTCGCCGGTTGGTCTGGCTCGATCGACATCGAAGGCTGGCATGATCCGGTCTATCGCGACGCGCTCGAAATGACAGGTCAGGTTCACGCGTTGAACCATCTGAAGCATGCCCGGGGCGGCGACTTCGTCGTCGATCCGGTTTGATGATGTCGCGGCCGGCAAGGAGGAATTGCCGGCCTACGATCTAGGATAACCACAAAGGAGGAGAACCATGGCTATCCGTAAATTTGCAATGATCGGCGCACTCGCGCTGGCGGGCGTGTCGCTCTTCGGCCTAGCCGCCAAGGCCGAAGACGTCACCCTCACTCTCTGGTCGCTCGACCGCGACATTCAGCCGGCGCCGAACCTGATCAAGGAATTCAACGATCAGAACAACGGCATCAAGATCGAATATCGCCAGATCCAGTTCGACGATGTCGTCAGCGAATCCATGCGCGCGTTTTCGACCGGCAAGGCGCCCGACATCATCGCCATCGATAACCCGAACCACGCGATGTTCGCCGCCCGCAAGGCATTCCTCGACCTGACTGACATGATCGCCAAGTCGACCGTGATCAAGCCCGAGAACTACTTCCCCGGTCCGCTGAAGTCGGCCACCTGGGATGGCAAGCTTTACGGCGTGCCGAAGGCGACCAACACCATCGCGCTCTACTATAACAAGGACATGTTCAAGGCTGCCGGCCTCGATCCGGAAAAGCCGCCGCAGACCTGGGACGAACTGGTCGCGGACGCCAAGAAGCTGACTGATCCTTCGAAAAACGTCTATGGCCTGACCTTCTCGGCCAAGGCTAACGAGGAAGGCACCTTCCAGTTCCTCCCCTGGGCGCAGATGGGCGGCGCGACGTACAAGACGATCAACGCCGACGGCGCGGTGAAGGCGCTGACGGTCTGGAAGCAAATCATGGACGAGAAGCTTGCTTCTCCCGATACGCTGACCCGCAGCCAGTGGGACGCGACCGCGACTTTCAACGCCGGCAACGCGGCCATGGCCATCTCCGGTCCGTGGGAAATCGACCGCATGCTGACCGACGCGAAGTTCGACTGGGGCACGGCCCTGCTGCCTGTCCCGCAGGAAGGCGCGCCGCGGTCTTCAGCCATGGGCGACTACAACTGGGCAATCTTCTCCAGCTCCAAGCATCCGGCGGAAGCCTTCAAGGCGCTCGAGTTCTTCGCCTCGAAGGACGACACGATGTACCAGAAGTTCGGCCAGCTGCCGGCTCGCTCCGACATCGCCATCCCGCCGACCGGCAACAAGCTGAAGGACGATGCGCTGAAGACCTTCGTCGAGCAGCTGAAATATGCCCAGCCGCGCGGTCCGTCGCCGGAGTGGCCGAAGATCTCCAAGGCTATCCAGGATGCGATCCAGGCCGCTCTCGCCGGCCAGATGTCGCCCAAGGACGCGCTCGATCAGGCCGCCGAGAAGATCAAGGCCGTCGAGAATTGATGCATCAGGGCAAGCGGAGCGTGCGCGACGCGCTCCGCCTGTCCGACCCCAATGGCGTTTTCGCCATCCCACCGTTTCCTCCCGGCAGGGGCTGTCTTCCGCGCAAGCGCCAGGCAGCCCCGTTCGGAGCTTAAGGGGTATCCATGAAGAGGCTTTTTTCCAGCATCACCGACGGGCGCGGTTTCGACATAACGCTTGTCGCCTTTCCGCTCGTCTTCCTGTTCGTGCTCGCGGGCCTGCCGCTCGTCTACAACATCGTCATGAGTTTCCAGGAGGTCGACATGTTCAGCCTCGGGACCTTCGTGCGCCCCTTCGTCGGTTTCAAGAACTATGTCGATCTGTTCAAGCAGCCCGAAACGCTGCCGATCATCTATAACACCCTGCTGTTCGTCGTCGGCTCGATCGCCGGCCAGTTCCTGATCGGTTTCGGCTTGGCGCTGTTCTTCTGGGTGAATTTTCCCGGCGCCTCCTGGCTGCGCGGCCTGTTTCTCGTCTCCTGGGTCATGCCCGGCCTCGTCGTCGGAGCGATCTGGAACTGGGTTCTCTCGGGCGATTTCGGCGTTCTCAATTTCATCCTGCGTGAGAGTGGCCTGATCAGCAGCAACATCTTCTGGCGCTCGGACCCCAATTTCTCGCTCTGGGCTGTCGTCATCGCCAATATCTGGCTCGGTACGTCGTTCAACATGATCCTGCTCTCCGTCGGCCTTTCTTCCATCCCCGGCGATCTCTACGAAGCGGCAGAACTGGATGGCGCAAATGCGTGGCAGCGTTTCTGGACGATCACGCTTCCAATGATGCGTTCTACGATCGGCGCTATCGTCTCGCTGGGCTTGATCTTCACGCTGCAGCAGTTCGACCTGTTTGCGGCCATCACCGATGGCGGGCCGAACAATTCGTCCAACGTCACGCAATACTGGGCATGGGATCTTTCCTTCCGGCAATATGACTTCGGTAAGGGCGCCACGATCTCCGTCATCATGATCGTCTTCGTGATGTTCGCTTCGATCGTCTATGTCCGGTCGACAAAACATGAGGTGCGCGGATGAGCGATACCAACCGCAACCGCCTGATGCTCTTTATCGCGATCGTTCTGGCGGCAATCTATCTCTTCCCGCTCTACTGGATGTACATCACCGCACTGAAAAGCGGCTCCGAGATGTTCGCCAATCCACCGAGCTTCTGGCCGTCCTCACCGCAATGGGGCACCTACGCCTACGTGTGGGAAAGCCGGAACATGGGGCGCTATCTCTGGAACTCGGTCGTCATTGCCTTCGGCTCCGTAGCGTTGATCACCGTGCTCGGCGTCGGCTGTGCTTATGTGCTGGCGCGCTATCGCAACATGTGGGTGGATATCGGCCTGTTCCTCATCCTGATGCTGCAGGTCCTGCCGGCATCGTTGATGATCACGCCGATCTTCGTGGGCTTCTCGCAGTTCGGCCTGCTCGACTATCCGCGCTTTGCTGTGATCCTGGCGATCGCCGCGAAAAGCATGCCGTTCTTCGTGGTGCTTGTGCGCGCCACCTTCATGGCCGTCCCGATGGAACTTGAGGAAGCGGCACTCGTCGACGGCAACTCCCGCTTCGGCGCCTTCTTCAACATCGTGCTGCCGCTTGCCCGCAACGGCATCCTCGTCAGCGCGATCCTGATCTTCATGCAGGCCTTCGGCGAGTTCGTCTATTCGAAATCGATGATCCAGGAAGCAGAGCTTCAGCCCGCCAGCGTCGGCCTCAACTCCTTCATGGGGCCGAACACCAGCGAGTGGAACAACATCATGGCCTACGCCACGATGTATGTGACGCCCGTTCTCGCCATCTTCGTTCTCTTACAGCGCCGCATCGTATCCGGCCTCACCTCTGGAGCCCTCAAATGACCAATCAGATCGAGCTCAGCGGCGTCAACAAGCATTATGGTGCCTTTCATGCGCTGAAGAACATCAACCTTGAGATCGCCAAGGGCAGCTTCGTCGCGCTCGTCGGCCCATCGGGCTGTGGCAAGTCCACCTTGCTGCGCTCGCTTGCCGGCCTGGAAAGCATCTCCGAAGGCGATCTGAAAATCGCCGGCGAGCTGATGAACAACGTGCCGCCGCGCAAGCGCGATGTGGCAATGGTCTTCCAGTCCTACGCGCTTTATCCGCATATGACGGTCGAGGAAAACCTGACCTACAGCCTGCGCATCCGCGGCGTCGCCAAGGCCGAGGCCAAGAAGGCCGCGGCCGACGTTGCGGCAACCACAGGGCTTTCCAACCTGCTCAAGCGCTACCCGCGCGAGCTCTCGGGCGGCCAGCGGCAGCGCGTGGCCATGAGCCGCGCCATCATCCGTCATCCCAAGGCATTCCTGTTCGATGAACCGCTGTCGAACCTCGATGCGGCGCTGCGCGTTCACATGCGCAAGGAAATCCGCGCGCTGCACGACCGGCTCGGCGCAACCTCGGTCTACGTCACCCACGACCAGATCGAGGCGATGACGATGGCCGACCACGTCGTCGTCATGCGCGAGGGTGTCATCGAGCAGCAGGGCAAGCCGCTCGAGCTCTACGATACGCCGGCCAACAAGTTCGTCGCCGGGTTCATCGGCTCGCCGGCGATGAATTTCATTCCTGGTGTGGTGCAGGCAGATGGAAGTGGCCTCGCGATCGATCTCGGAACAGTCAAACATACGCTGCCGAGCAATCGTCAGCTCCAGCCGGGCCGCAAGGTGACCGTCGGCATCCGACCGGAGCATATCGGCGTCACCGCGACAGGGCAGGGAACGTTCGACATCCCCGTTGATGTTGTAGAGTCCACCGGCTCGGCCACCTTCATTACGGCGGCGACGACTCCCGAACTGACGATCGTCGAAACCGGCCGCAGTACCGCTCGCGGCGGCGAGGCGATCGGCATGACCATTGATCCCGCACAGCTGCATCTGTTCGACGACGCGACTGGCGTTCGTATCTGAAGAAACAAGGCAGCGGCGGCATCGGCCGCCGCTGCCTGATGACTACCGCCCGCCTTCGAGCTTGCGGTGCCGCTGGTTCGTGCCGCCAACACCATAGGGATAGTCGAAGGGGCGCGGTGCGCTGATCTCGGTGAGATGGCGCATTTCATCGTCGGATAGGCTGATCTTCGCCGCACCAAGGTTGTCCGCCAATTGCTCCGTCGTGCGCGCGCCCAGGATGACCGATGTCACGGCTGGCCTTGCCACGGTCCAGGCGAGTGCTACCTGCACCATGCTGCAGCCCTTGGACTTGGCGATGTCCTCCACCGCCCCGATGATGTCCCAGGTCCGTTCCTGCGCGTTTCTCTGGTCGTAGGATTCCATGCCGCGTTTCGGATTTTCCCCAAGCCGGGTCGCGCCCGTCGGCATCTGGTCACGGCGGTATTTGCCGGTCAGCCACCCACCGCCAAGAGGCGACCACGGCAGCAGCCCCATGCCTGCATCCTGGCAGGCCGGCACGATCTCGAGTTCGATATCGCGGACCAGCAGGCTGTACTGCGGTTGCAGCGTCACCGGCCGGGTGTATCCGCGCGCCTTGGCGATCTCGAACGCCTTGGCAATATGCCAGCCGAGATAGTTGGAAAAGCCGTAATATCCGATCTTGCCGCTCGACACCGCGTCATCGAGAAAACGCAGAGTCTCCTCGATCGGTGTCAGGGCATCCCAGGCATGCATCTGATAGAGATCGATATGCTCGACACCGAGACGCCTTAGCGAGTCGTCGAGCGCCACATTCAAATGCCGCCGCGACAGCCCGATGTCATTCGGCCCGCTTCCCATGGGGAAACGTCCCTTCGTGGCAATCACCGCCTGGCGGGCCTCGGTCGGCCGCGCTTTCAACCACCGGCCGATAATCTCTTCGGAAATGCCAGCGCTGTAGACATCGGCAGTGTCGATGAAATTGCCGCCCCATTTGAAATAGCTGTCGAGTATCTTGTGCGAGGTGGCTTCGTCTGCCTCCGCGCCGAATGTCATCGTTCCCAGGCAGTATGGCGATACGATTGTCCCGCTTGGTCCAAGCTTTCGATAATCCATTGAACATCCTCCATGTCGAAATGGGTTTCTCTGTCTGGATCGCCGATTAGGTTAGGTCGCCGATCCGCTTGCTGTCGTCTCTTCCAGAACGGTTTCCGGAATATCGTCGAATGACGCGTAGTTAAGGTCGTAGAGCCGCGCGTAAAGCTTGCGGTTCGCCATGAGTTGCTGGTGACTGCCGCTTTCCACCAGTTCGCCGTTCTGCAGAACGATAATCCTGTCCGCCTCGCGGATGGTGGCTAGCCTGTGGGCGATCACCAGCCCGGTCCGGCCTTCCAGCAATTTCACCAGCGCCTTTTGGATCAGCATTTCCGTATAGCTGTCGATATTCGCCGTCGCCTCGTCCAACACGAGGATTTTCGCGTCGGCCACCAGCGCACGCGCGAAGGACAGAAGCTGCCGCTGCCCGAGCGAGAGATTGCCGCCCCGCTCGCCCAGCATGCTGTCGTAACCCTCTGGCAGACGCATGATGAAATCATGCGCGCCGACGGCCTTGGCGGCTTCGATGACCTTCTCGCGCGTCGCATCGTGTTTGTGATAACGGATGTTTTCGAACACGGTTCCGGTGAAGAGGAACGGCTCCTGCAGCACCATTGCGATCTGGTCGCCGAGCGAATCCTGCGTTAGCGCGCGGACATCGTGGCCGCCGACAAGCACCTGTCCCTGCTGTACATCATAGAAGCGGTGGATCAGCGACATGCAGCTCGACTTGCCCGAGCCGGTCGGGCCGACAAGAGCGACTGTCTCGCCCGGATTGACCTTGAAGCTCACATGCTTCAGCACCGGATGCTTCGGATTATAGCCGAAGACCACGTCGCGGAACTCGACGGAGCCGTCCATATCCCTGGAGAGCGCGACAGCATCGGGCGCATCCTTGATGTCGATAGGAACATCCAAGACCTCGGTCAACCGCTGGCCGGATGCCATTGCGCGTTGCATGACGGAGTATTGCAGCGTCAGGGAACGGATAGGGTCGAAGAAGCGCTGGATGTAGAAAAGGAATGCCACGAGCACGCCGACGTCGAGCGCCTGGTTGAGCACGCGGGCACCACCGACGACGATGACCAGCGCCATGGCGACGCCGGTCAGGGAATCGACGATCGGTACCATCACCTGCGCGTAACGCGCCGCGGTGAGGTGGGTCTGAAGATTCGCCTTCGCCTTGTCGTCGTAGAGCGTAAAGTTGACGCCTTGCCGGTCCATGCTCTGTACCGCGCGCACGCCATGGATCGCTTCGGCCAGAGCGCCGTTTGCGACCGAATTGGTTTCGTGCGCCGCCATGAACGATTTTCGGGCGAGCGGCAGCCAGAACAGGCGGACGATAAACAGAATCGGCAGAACCGAAAGCGTCAGCAGCCCAAGCTTCGGATCGAGGTAGAGCATGACGCCGACGATACCGACAAGCAGTGTCATGTCGCCGACCGACAGCACCGACGTTTCCAGAAACTCCTGCATCGAATTGACGTCGCCCTGCAGGCGCGACATCAGTCGGCCGACCTCGGTCTTGTCCATGAAGGAGAGCGAAACGCGCTGCAGATGCGAGAACATCTGCCGGCGGATATCGAAGAGCACATTTTCGGCCACGCCACCGACAAGCGTCTCCTGCGCGTAGCTTGCCCCGTAATTGATCAGGATCGCGACCAGAAAGGCCAGGACGGCCCACGTCAGCGCTGAATGGCTGCCATCCTGCTGCATGCCATGGTCGATCGCGTAGCGAATGATCAGCGGGATCATCAGTTGCATCAGCGTGAACGTCAGCACCGCGCAGACCGAGAGCAGGACGTCGCGCCGATAAGGCCGGACGAAGGCCCATATCCGCTTGATGACGTTGCCGTCGAAGGCCTTGCCGAACATCTCCTCTTCGACGCGCTGCGATCCGACAACCGCGCGCGGGGGGCGGCGTCCATCCTCGCGAACGTCGGAGCGTTCAGTTTCCATTTCCTCGGCCATGTCTTCCTCCCTAGGCGCTCACGGCTTCGTCGCCGGGACGCACCTGCAGATCGTAGAGCGCCTTGTAGCGCCCGTTGGCCGCCAGCAGCTCCTCGTGCGTACCGCGTTCGACAATCTCGCCGTCCTCGATGAACAGTATCTGGTCCGCATGCATTAGCGAGCTCAGCCGGTGGGCGACGATGATCGTCACGCGGTCGGCGGCGAATTTGCGCATCGCGGAGCGTATGCGTTGCTCCGTCGCGGCATCGATCGCGGCCGTGGAATCGTCGAAGACCATGACCGCGGGTTTCAGCATCAAGGCACGGGCGATCGACAGGCGCTGACGCTGACCGCCGGAAAGCGACACGCCGCGTTCGCCGACAACTGTGTCGTAGCCCGTCGGCAGGCCGAGCACATAGTTGTGCAGCTGCGCGCTTTCGCTGGCGCCCGCGATGCGGCTTTCCTTGGCCCATGGGTCGCCATAGGCGATGTTGTTCTCGATCGATGTCGTGAACAGGAAGGAGTCCTGCTGCACGATGGCGACGGAGCGGCGGAGCGACTGAAGCGTCGCCTTGCGGACATCCTGACCGTCGATGGTGACGCGGCCGCCAGTCACATCATAGAACCGGGGGATGAGATGCGCGAGCGTCGACTTGCCGCTGCCGGGAGGGCCGACGATGCCGATCGTCTCGCCGCGCTTCGCCTCGAAGGAGATACTGCGTAGCGCCTGCTGCGTTGGCGTGCTGGGATAGCTGAAGCTGACATTCTCGAAGCGAAGCGTGCCCTCGGTGATCTTCAACTCCCTAGCATCCGGCGCATCGCGAACGGCGATCTCGAGATCAAGCAGCTCGAACAGCCGCGTGCCGCAGGTCGAGGCGCGGGCAAAGGCATTGACCATCAGACCAAGCTGGCGCACCGGCATCTGCAGGATCGTCATGAAGGTGAGGAAGGATGCGAGCGTGCCGACGGTGATTTCGCCCGATATCACCTTGCCACCGCCGACCCAGAGCACAAGACCCATCGCGGCGAAGAAGGAAAAAGTCATGGCACTGGTGTTGATGACGCGGATCCCGACGCGTTGATGTGCGAGTTCCAGCGCGCTCTTCGACGCCGTTTCGAACTTGGACATCTCGTAGGCATGGGACGCGAAGGCGCGGACGACGCGGATGCCGCCGAGGTTTTCCTCCATGATCCGGGTCAGGACCGAAAGCCGCTCCTGCAGCACCAGCCATGTGGCGCGCAGCCGCAGTTGCGTCACCGATGAACGCCAGCCGACGAAGGGAACGAAGCTCAGCGCCAAGAGGCCGAGCACCACGTCGGTCGACAGAAGCATGTAGGCGCCGATGCCGATCAGCATGGTCAGCAGCACCATGCGCACCAGCGCCGTCGAAAAATACATGCGCACGCCTTCCAGATCGAGCAGGCCGATCGTGATCAGGTCGCCGGAATGCACGCTGTCGTGGAAACTGAAGGAGAGCCGCTGGATTTTCTCGTAGCAGGCGATGCGAAGCTCGTAGCCCATGTGGTGGCCAACGCTTTCGCTGTAGTAGTTCTGCACCATGGTGAAGACGCCACGCATGACGCTGGCACCGAGCAATAGCAAGGCGGTCGTCAGCAGCGCGTCCTGGGCGACAAGTCCGGCGGCACCGCCCTCGACGACTGCCTGGGTGTGATCCACCGCGTGCCCGAGCAGGCGGGGGATCATCAATTGAAATGAGGAGGCGATCAGGGTGGCGCCGATCGCAAGGCCGGACTGCCATGGATGGCGCAAGGCCATGACGGTGATGCGGACCAAGGTGGAGAGGCCCTTGCCCCACCCTGCCGCAGTCGCCTTTGCCATCGAAGCCGAGGGCTTCGCTACACGGTTCAAAGCATCGCTGCTCACGGTATCATTCCAAAATAGAGGTGTATCGGCGCGGGTCCGCGAGGGACGGCAAATCGATGACGGGATTGGTTAGCGCACTTACCTTTGACGATTCGAACCGACCGTTCAAGTAAACAATTCACCAACTGGTTATTTTATCGTGAGGCTTCGCCGGGCTGGTGACCGAAAACGAAAATGGCCCGCCTGGGGCGGGCCATTGGATCGGCAGTGTGGTGATTGCGGCGTGAGGTCAGGAGGCCTCGACAGCCTTGTTTTCCGCGGCGTCATCGGTTCGGCTGGAGAAATAGTTCGCCAGAAGCGCGCCGGAGATATTGTGCCAGACGCTGAAGATCGCGCTGGGCACAGCCGCCACCGGCGAGAAATATGCGGTGGCGAGCGCGGCGCCGAGGCCACTGTTCTGCATGCCGACTTCGATGGCGAGAGCCTTGCGCTTGTAGAGATTGAGGCCGAACGCCTTGGCGGCGAAGAAGCCGAGCAGGTAGCCGAGTCCGTTATGCAGGACGACGACGGCGAAGATCAGAAGGCCGGACTGCGCGATGGCACCCTTGCTGGCGCCCACCACGGCCGCGACGATCAGCACGATACCGACGACGCTGACGAGCGGCAGGGCAGGGACCGTCTTCTCGACGAGGCGCGGCAGCACTTTCTGGGCCAGGAAGCCCAGCGCCAGCGGCAGGATGATGACCTGCAGGATGCTCATGAACATCGCCATCGCATTCACGGGCAGATACTGGCTCGCGAACATCCAGACGAGGAACGGCGTGACGATCGGGGCCGCCAGCGTGGTAACGCTGGTGCAGGCGACGCTCAGCGCGACGTCTCCCTTGGCGAGATAGGTCATCACGTTGCTCGATGTGCCACCGGGGCAGCAGCCGACGAGAATGACGCCGGCGGCAACTTCCGGCGGCATCGGGATGAGCACGGTCAAGAGCAGTGCCAGGGCAGGCATGATGACGAAGTGCGCGACGACGCCGATCGCAACCTCGACCGGGCGGCGGCTCAGTTCGCGGAAATCGTCGACGGAGATCGTCAGGCCCATGCCGAACATGATGATGCCGAGGAGCGTGACGATATAGGGCGTCACATGCTTGAACACATCCGGCAGCAGGAAGCCGAGAACCGCAAAGAGGATGACCCAAAGGGCGAATGTCTTGCCGACAAACGCGGAGAGTGACGTGAGGAGTTTCATGCCGATAACCTTAAGCAAACATATGTCCCGGCTTTTGAGCGCCAGGCTTATGCTGTCAAGGCCGGTACGGCTGCTTTCGGTTCCGATCGCTACGGATCGGGGCGTGTCGATAAGAAAGTGTCCGCGCCGCCGGACATTTCATACGGTATATTTCCTTTTACGTACACGTCATATGTTTGCCCTATTTCCCTCGTTGAAGGCGGGCGCTAGTCTGAGTTTGCCGCGCAGCACGCATCGTCGTGGCCCCCTGCGAAGCATCTCGGCTAGCACCACGGCGACGCGCTGCCGCTCGCTCAGAGATCAGCGGCCGGCCTTCATCGCGGCACGCAGGCAGTCGTTGATACGCTCCTGCCAGCCGGGACCGTCTTCCTGGAAAAAGGCCAAAATGTCGCTGTCGATCTTGAGCGATACCATTTCCTTTGCATTCGGGATCGCCGGTCGCTCAACGGCTGCTTCCGGCTGCTTCTTGGCAGGTTTGAACAAGGCTTCCGCCGCGTCGATTGCGTTGACAGGGCGTCGGGGTGTCGTGGCCATCAGATATTCCTGTATCGGTGGGGTTCTGGCGAAAGATCGCCCGGCGGCTAGCGGTCGTCAATCACTTCGGTATCGGGGCGATCGCCACCGCTGGCATGTTCTGTATGCCACGAACCATCAGCGGTCTGATACTGGATTTCAGCGTCACGACCTTCCACATGCTGATGGCTCGCCGCGGCCTTGGCCGCGGATAGCGCGGCATCGTGTGTGGCAAAAGTTTCTGACCAGACATCGCCAAGGCGGTATCCGTAGCCACCATCATGCTGTCCGACATGGTATGTAATCTGCATCATGCTATCTCCTGCTGCGCCCATGCCATTCGGATGGGGTCAAGGATACCTGGGAAGCGCCGGGCCTCAGGTCAAGCCGGCTCCGTCTCTATGGCGTTCTCGATGTAGACGATGGCGCTTGACAAAACTCAGGCGCCTGTATTTTATGCAGGCCTGCGGATTAGGCAATTGATCACCGCAAACACATGACTTCGATAGTCGCTGGGCAGTTTCGCCCCATGACGTCCCCATCAGCGATGGGACCGCGTCGTGGGATTTTTCGTTTTTGGGGTTCACATGGCTGACGCACTGAAAATCGGCGTTCTGTTTTCTACCTCGGGGCCTTATGCGCCGATGGGACGGGATGCGCGCGATGGTGCGGAATTCGCACTGTCGGAGTTTGCCGCGGCAAGCGGCAGGGCGGTGGAGCCCGTGTTCTTCGATCCACATGCGGAGCTTTCGGCCTATCTCGAAGGCGCGCGCGAACTTCTGCGTGCCGGCTGCCGCCATATCGTCGGCACAATCACATCGGCGGCCCGAAAGGAAGTCATTCCGCTCGTCGAAAAGCATGACGCCTTGCTCTGGTACATGTGCCCTTATGAAGGGTTTGAGGCCAATGAAAATGTCATCTACATCGGTGGTTGCCCAAACCAGCACCTGATACCGCTGTTCGATCATCTGATCCCGCGCTTCGGTGCACGCCCTTATCTCGTCGGCGCCAATTACGTCTGGGGTTGGGAAATGAACCGGCTGGCGCGGGAGCTCATTCACAACGCCGGCGGCGAAGTGCTCGGTGAGCGCTACCTGCCGCTTGAAGAGACCGCTGTCGATCGGATCGTTGCCGATATCGAGCAGCGCCGCCCAAGCTTCATTCTCAACAACCTGATCGGCCCCTCAAGTTACGCGTTCCTCGCGGCCATCCGCGAACTGGGCAAACGCGATCCCGCGCTCCTGCCCGAGAATTGCCCGGTTGTCAGTTGCGACCTGATGGAATGCGAACTGAATGAAATGTCACCGGACGCCGCACTTGGACAGCTTTGCGCAGCGTCCTATTTCGACAATCTCGACACCGCAGATAATGTCGCCTTCAAGGCGCGGGTTGCGGCAAGATTCGGCAATCAGCGGCGTGTTTCCAGCGTGTTTGCCGGCGCCTACACGGCCGCCAAGCTGTGTGCCGATGCGATCGTCGCTGTAGATGACGACGATCCGCTCAAGGTGCGCCGGATGCTGCATGCATCCGCGTGGCCGACATTGTTTGGGTCCTTGTCGATCGATCGCGAAACCAATCATGCCGCACTCCCCTTCCATCTCGGCCGCATCAACGCCGAGAACGGCTTCGACGTAATGAGTTCGCGGCCTCCACTTGCTGCCGATCCCTACCTCACCGGGCGCAGCCAACGTGCCGCACCGAGACTGCGGGTGGTGTCATGAAGGAAACACCGAATTTCACGGGCTGGCGTGTAACGGTCGTTCACCGCGAGGACAGCAATACCGAAAGGCTGGTCCGCCAGCTTCGCCTGCTTGGTGCGCAGCCGACCTTGCAATGGGCGCCGCTGAGCGCTGCCGTCGCGCCGGATCTGGTCATCGTCGATGCCGACCAGGGTTGGGATGACCTTCTCCCGTGGCGCGACGCGCAGTCCGGATATCCTGTCGTGGCACTGCTTGGATCCGAAGCGCCGGGTCGCATCGCCTGGGCGCTGGAGCAGGGAGCCGGCGCCATCATCGCCAAGCCTGTGGCCGCCTCCGCTGTTTATCCGGCTCTCGTCATGGCCCTGTCGATCCATCTGGAGCGAAAGATGGTGGCCGAGCGCGTCAAGGTTCTCGAAGAGCGCGTGCGCTTGCGTCCGCTCGTTCATGCCGCAGTGGAGCGTTTGATGAGTGTCCACTCCGTCAACGAGGAACGCGCCTACACGATCCTGCGGGACTGCGCGATGCGTCGGCGCCTGCCGATGGAACAGCTTGCGGCCTTTATCATCGGCGGTGCCGAGCCGTTGCCGGAGGTCGGCTGATGCGCGTCCTGAAAGCCATGTTGCGCCAGCCCGCGGCGGTCTTCGGTCTTGTCATCGTCGTTTTGGTCATCGTGCTGGCGATCGCCGCACCATGGGTCGCACCGTTCAATCCCGACGATCAGATGTTCGACGGCCTGTCGATCGAGGGGGCGCCGTTGCCTCCGGGCGGCCAGTTCCTGCTCGGAACGGATACGCTTGGCCGGGATCTTTTCTCGCGCCTGCTTTACGGCGCGCGCACATCGCTCGTCATCGGTCTGGTGGCAAACGGGATCGCAGTTGCGATCGGACTGCTGATCGGCATCATCGCCGGTTATCTGAAAGGCATCGCCAGCAATATTCTGATGCGTTTCACCGATCTGATGATGGCCTTTCCAGCTCTGTTGCTTGCGATCGTTCTTGCTGCCCTTTTGAGGCCCAGCCTGTGGATCGTCGCGATGGTCATCGCATTGGTCAACTGGGTACAGGTGGCGCGCATCGTCTATACGGAAACACGCGGCCTGTCCGAGCGTGATTTCATCATGGCCGAGCGGTCGCTCGGTGCCGGGCATCTCAGGGTCCTTTTCCTGCACATTCTGCCGCATTTGATCCCGACGGCGATCGTCTGGGGCACGCTCGGCATCGCGACAACTGTGCTTCTTGAGGCGACGTTGTCGTTCCTCGGCATTGGCGTTCAGCCGCCGCAGCCGTCCTGGGGCAATATCATCTTCGAAAGCCAAAGCTACTTCCAGGCAGCACCCTGGCTAGTGTTCTTTCCCGGTGCGGTGATCCTGCTGACGGCTCTTTCTTTCAACCTGGTAGGGGATGCGTTGCGCGACATTCTCGACCCGACGCAGCGGGGCAGGGGCTGATGTTTCTTGTTCTCCGCCGCCTCGTGCAGGCCGTTCTGATCTTGCTGGGCGTGGCTGCCATCACCTTCGTGCTGCTCTATGCGCTGCCGGCCGATCCTGCGCGCATGATCGCAGGCCGCAGCGCCACAGCGCAGACCGTGGCCAATATTCGCCACGAACTGGGGCTCGACCAGCCGATGCTGGTGCAGTTCTGGACGTACCTGCACAATCTTCTCTCCGGAAATCTCGGCCGCTCCTATGCACAAAAGACCGATGTCTGGACCCTGATCGTCGCGCGCCTTCCTGCGACGCTGACGCTGATGCTTGCCGGCATCGTGGTGGAGGTGGTGCTCGGTCTGATGCTTGGCACGATCGCCGCGATCAGGCGTGGCGGCCTTGTCGACCGGGTGGTGATGATGGCGTCCTTCGTCGGCGTTTCCGCGCCGCAGTTCGTCGTCGCGTTGCTGCTGCTCTATGTCTTCGCCGTCACGCTCGGCTGGTTTCCGATGAGCGGCTATGGAACGCTTGCCCATGTCGTGCTGCCGGCGACCACGCTCGGCGTTCTTGGCGCCGGGTGGTATGCGCGCATGGTGCGCTCCGCGATGATTGACGTCCTCAATCAGGATTATGTCCGCACCGCCCGCGCCAAGGGCTTGTCTTCCCGCCGCATCATTTTCCGCCACGCCCTTCCGAATGCCATCCTGCCCGTCATCGCGATGATCGGCATCGATATCGGCCAGTTCATGGGCGGGGTGGTCGTCGTCGAGGCCGTCTACGGCTGGCCTGGTATCGGCCAGCTTGCCTGGCAGGCGATCCAGCAGGTGGATATCCCGATCATCATGGGCGTCACACTGGTCTCGGCGCTCGCCATCGTTATCGGCAACCTGCTCGCCGACCTTATCGCACCGCTTATCGATCCGCGCATCCGCACACGTTGACAGCAACCAAAGAAGGGGAACCGAGAATGTTCAAACGCTGGCTTCAGACTACAACGATGGCAACGGTGGTGGCGCTTGCCCCGCTGTCGCTCATGGCGCAGGAAACGCCCAAGCAGGGCGGCGACATCGTCGTGACCTACAAGGACGATATCACGACGCTCGATCCGGCAATCGGCTACGACTGGGTCAACTGGTCGATGATCAAGAGCCTCTATTCGCGCCTTATGGACTATGAGCCCGGCACGCCGAACCTGGTGCCGTCGCTTGCCGAAAGTTTTACGGTCGCGCCTGATGGGCTGACCTACACCTTCAAGCTACGCAAGGGTGTGAAGTTTTCGAACGGCCGCGAAGTCGTCGCTTCCGACGTGAAGTATTCCATCGAGCGCGCGGTCGATCCGAAGACGCAGGGACCCGGTGCCGGCTTCTTCGGCGCGATCAAGGGCTTCGAGGATGTGACCGGCGGCAAGGCGACGGCGCTTACCGGCATCGAGACGCCTGACGCATCGACGGTTGTCTTCAACCTCTCGCGACCTGACGCCACCTTCCTGCATGTGCTGGCGATCAACTTTGCTTCCGTCGTGCCGAAGGAAGCCGTCGAAGCGGCTGCCGGCGATTTCGGCAAGAAGCCGGTCGGCTCCGGCCCCTTCGTTCTGAAGGACTGGACGATCGGCCAGAAGCTGCTTTTCGAGCGCAACAAGGACTATTTCGTCAAGGATGTCCCGCATATCGACAGCTTCAGCGTCGAAGTCGGCCAGGAGCCACTCGTCGCGCTACTTCGTCTGCAGAAGGGCGAGGTTGATATCGCCGGCGACGGCATCCCGCCCGCCAAATTCCTTGAGATCAAGAACTCCGCCGATGGTGCGAAGATGATCGTCGACGGTGAGCAACTGCACACCGGTTACATCACGCTCAATACCAAGGTAAAGCCGTTCGACAACGTCAAGGTTCGCCAGGCGATGAACATGGCGATCAACAAGGAACGCATTACGCGCATCCTCAATGGTCGCGCGACACCGGCGAACCAGCCGCTGCCGCCGCTGATGCCGGGCTACGACAAGGCCTTCACCGGCTATGCATACGACGTGGCGAAGGCCAAGGCGCTGCTTGCGGAAGCTGGCTTCGCCGATGGGTTCTCGACCGTGCTTTACGCCACCAATACCGATCCGCAGCCGCGCATCGCCCAGGCGATCCAGCAGGATCTCGCCGCCGTCGGCGTCAAGGCGGAGATCCGCGCGTTGGCGCAGGCAAATGTCATCGCCGCCGGTGGCACCGAAGGCGAAGCGCCGATGATCTGGTCGGGCGGCATGGCCTGGATCGCCGACTTCCCGGATCCGTCGAATTTCTACGGTCCGATCCTCGGCTGCTCCGGTGCCGTCGCCGGCGGCTGGAACTGGTCGTGGTATTGCAACGCCGATCTGGACAAGCGCGCGGTCGCGGCCGACTCGATGTCCGATCCGGCGAAAACGGCCGAGCGTACTGCTGCCTGGGGCAAGGTCTTCACCGACATCATGGCCGACGCGCCATGGGTGCCCGTCATCAACGAGCGCCGCGTCGTTGCCAAGTCGCTGCGCATGGGTGGGGGTGACAACATCTACATCGATCCCACGCGCGTCATCAATTACGACGCGATCTACGTCAACCAGTAAGCCCTCGGCGCCGACAGACTCATGAAGCAAGAACGCCCTCCCGTTGAAGTCGGGAGGGCGCCACGAAACGAGGGAGACATATCATGTGCGTTGCCTGCACCTACACCATTCACCGTGCCCAGCACAATTTCGGCTGGAACAAAGACTTCGAGCCCGCCGTCGTCGCAAAGGCCGGTGAGACCATCCATTTCGAGTGCCTGGATTCCTCCGGCGGCCAGCTTGGCGCCGATGCTACGCTCGAGACGCTGAACAACCTCGACTTCGGCAAGATCAATCCGGTCACCGGCCCGGTTTACGTCGAGGGCGCCAAGCCCGGAGACGCGCTGAAGGTCACCATCCGCCGCTTCGAGCCTTCGGGCCACGGCTGGACCGCAAACATCCCCGGCTTCGGTCTGCTGGCCGACCAGTTCAAGGATCCGGCGCTGCATGTCTGGTCCTATGATGCTGCCAGCATGGCACCGGCGCTTTACGGCCCAGGCGGCCGGGTGCCGCTGAAACCCTTTGCCGGAACGATCGGCGTGGCGCCGGCCGAACCCGGCACGCATTCCGTCGTTCCGCCCCGTCGCGTCGGCGGCAACATGGACATCCGCGATCTGACGGCCGGCGTGACCCTCTATCTTCCGGTCGAGGTTGAGGGTGCGTTGTTTTCGATTGGCGACACTCACGCCGCGCAGGGCGATGGCGAGGTTTGCGGTACGGCGATCGAAAGTCAGATGAATGTCGAGGCGACGATCGAGCTCGTCAAGGACGCCCGGCTGCAGACGCCGCGCTTCACCACCACGGAACCGGTTACCCGCCATCTCGACGGCGCCGGCTACGAAGTCACGACGGGGATCGGTCCCGACCTCATGACGGGCGCGCGCGAAAGCGTGATGCGGATGATCGACCTGCTGGGCGCCGAGCACGGGATGAGCGCCGTGGATGCCTATCTGCTCTGCTCGGTCTGCGGCGATCTCAGGATCAGCGAAATCGTCGATCAGCCGAACTGGGTCGTGTCCTTCTACTTCCCGAGGATCGTATTCGCGTGACATCGTCTTTCGCTTCCCCGCCCGTCCTGTCGGTGCGCAGCCTCAACGTCGATGCACTGACGCCTGACGGGCTGAAGCCGGTCCTGCGGGATGTGAGCTTCGAGCTGGGAGGCGGCGAGACGCTTTGCATTGCCGGCGAGTCCGGCTCCGGCAAATCGGTGACCTCGCTCGCCATCATGGGACTGCTGTCGAAGACGTCGCTGCGCGTCACCTCCGGCAACGTATTGCTTGGCGAGCGCGATCTGTTGAAGCTCTCGAACCGCGCAATGCGCAGTGTGCGCGGCGGCGATGTCGCCATGGTGTTCCAGGAGCCGATGACGTCGCTTAATCCCGTCATGTCGATCGGGGCGCAGCTGACCGAGGCCATCCGCGAGCATCAAGGCAGCGAAAATGCTGACGCCGTAGCGTTGCGCATGCTGGATACCGTTCAGATCACCGATCCCGCCAGGCGTCTCAAGCAGTTTCCCCACGAGCTTTCGGGCGGCATGCGGCAGCGCGTGATGATTGCCATGGCGCTGTCCTGTCGCCCCAAAGTGTTGATCGCCGACGAGCCGACAACGGCGCTCGATGTCACGGTTCAGGCACAGATCCTCAGGCTGATGCGTGAGCTCAAGAGCGAATTCGGGACATCGATCATTCTCATCACCCACGATATGGGCGTGGTCGCCGAAATGGCCGATCGCGTGCTGATGATGCAGGGCGGTCGCATCATCGAGCGCGGATCGTCGTTGGAGATATTCGAGCGGCCCAAGGAACGTTACACCCGCCAGCTGCTGGCCGCCGTGCCGCGGCTCGGTGCGCATGCCGGAACCGATGGTCCGCCGCGCGTGACACCAGGCGAGGCCGAACTACCCAGGCCCGGCGCGGCGCCAGTCATGAACGTGCGCGAACTCAATGTCAGCTACGGCGCACCCGCCAGCCGGTTCTTCAAGGGAAAGCCGCGTGTCAACGCCGTAAGCGGCGTCTCGTTCGATATCATGCCCGGCAAGACACTGGGCCTTGTGGGCGAAAGCGGCTCGGGCAAGTCGACGACAGGAAAGGCCGTCTTGGGGCTTATCCCGTTTACCGGCGGCGTCATGATCGACGGCCAGGACATCTCCGGGCTCAGCCATCGCGAAATGCGCTCGGTCCGCCGCAGCGCACAGATGATTTTCCAGGACCCCTATGCATCGCTCGACAGCCGAATGGCAGTGGGCGCTGCAATCGCGGAGCCGATGGTGATCCACGGCATCGGCAACAAGAGCGAGCGACGGGACCGCACGGCCGAGCTGTTGCGCCGCGTCGGCCTGACTGCTGATGCGGCCAGCCGTTACCCGCATGAATTCTCCGGAGGCCAACGCCAGCGCATCTGCATCGCGCGCGCCCTGGCGCTTGAGCCGAAACTGATTGTCGCCGACGAGAGCGTCGCGGCGCTCGATGTTTCGGTTCGCGCCCGCGTGCTCGATCTCATGCTCGAACTACAGGAAACGATGGGGATCGCCTATCTCTTCATCAGCCACGACATGGCCGTCGTGGAGCGCATGTCACACCATGTCGCGGTCATGCGCGGCGGAAAGATCGTGGAAACAGGCACGCGGCGGGAGATTTTCGAGAACCCTGCGGCGGATTACACCAAAGCGCTGATTGCGGCAGTACCGGTTCCCGATCCGAATGCTTACAGAGGAGTGACGGGCCGCCTCGCGTGATCGGTGGCGTGCCAAGCCATGTTTCTTGCAAAATATGGCACGCCGCGATTGCAGAGATTGGCCATCAAACATCTGTGTCCGCGACACGCGTCGGTGCGCAATCAGTTCGGAGCGATCGCCATCTGCTCAACCTCAATGCCGCTCGGCTCGCCGATGTTCATCGTACGCGAAGGCTTGGCTGCGGGTTTGGGTCGTCTCACGGCTCGCTGGATGGCGGCGCCGAGGGCTGCGCCGTCGATATGGTTCGGCTGCTGCATTTGCGCGGCCTTTGGCGGAGCCGGTGCCGGCGTTGCGGAAGCGATCACCGGCGGAGTCTGGCCGATCCGTCCCGGTTTCAAACGCACACCAACCAGCTTCTTGGCGTTGGGATCATACGCGCACTCGAAAGTCATGCGGATCCACTCCTTCTTCGGGGTTACGAAGCGGATGGAATCGCCCCTGTAGATGACAACTGAGGATTGCCCCTCCGGCGGGTCTGCCTCCTGGAAGAAGCTGGCATAGGGGCGGCTTACCCATTCGAAATCGATTGGTGCCTGGGCCTCGATGGGGCGAGCGCACATTTGCGCGACCGTTTCGGAATTCGACCGGATGCAATCGGCATCGCAAAGGGGCGTGGCAGCAGGTGCGGTGGAGCCGGTCTGTTGCGCCGCGACGGGTGTGGAGAAAATGGTAGGCAATATAGCGCATGCCACCAGAGCGCTACGCACGAACATCAACCGCCCTCCCGCAGTTCCGTATTTTGTCATCAGACAACACTACTCGCGGCAAATGTTCAACGCGGATATTCGCGTATTAGAGATAAGTTATATACCTCTTTTGGATGATCCCCGTTTGAATCGATTTACAGTTGTATAACTAATATATTTGTGTGCTTTATTAGGAAATCGGTAACAATGAGTGTATTGCGTCAGTTCCGAAACCAAGCGGCATAGAAAAAATCTCATAGTTGGAGGACGCCAAATGAGAAATCATCTTCTGTTTTCTACGGCTTTCGTTGCGCTCATCGGCGCATCGTCTGCTTTCGCGGGCAGCAATACTGTCTACCTCAATCAATACAACAACAGCCAGAACGCCCAGGTCACACAGGGCGGCGATCACAATCATGTCGGCTACTACGGCAACTCCTTCTTTCAGCAGGACGGCGCTGGCTCGGGTGGCAACGCGCTTGTAATCAACCAGTCGGGCAGCAACAACTGGGTATCGCGTGATGCGGTCGGTTATCAGTCGGGTACACAAAACTCCGCGCAGATTAGCCAGGCAGGTAACGGCAACGACGTCGAACTGCAGCAATCGGGTATCCAGAACGGCCACAGCTTCCTGACCTACAATAACGGTGGTGCCTACAACTCGATCCAGCAGGACGGCACAGCGGCTTCCAGTAAAGTCAGCGTTGTCCAAACCGGGAATCTCAATGGTTTTGACATTCTGCAGGGCGGCGTAGGCAACAACACCTCGCTGACGCAGGGCGGGACCGGCGGCGTCGTCTATGTCCGCCAAGGCACGTGGGGATACGATCCATCGACTGGCCGGTGGACCGCACCCGGATACAACAACGCGATCACCATAAGTCAGACCGCGGCGTCTGCGAGCGCCGTCATCGCCCTTCAAGGCGGAGGTGACGGCAACAGCATGAGCATCGGCCAATCCGGTGACAACCTCTACGTCAATGCCTATCAGCAGGGGTTCGGCAACCAACTCGTGTCGACACAGGCCGGCATCTCGTCGAGTGCCGCGATCACCCAGGTCGGCAACAGCAACTACGTGCAGAGCTATCAAGGCAACTATGCCCTGGCTACTCTCACGCAGACGGGTAACGGCAACCAGATCTACGGCTCGCAGGTCAATGGCGTGGGCGGGTATCAGAATGTCGCCACCGTCACTCAGAACGGTTCGAACAACTACGCGAACTACGCGCAGGACGGTTACGCCAACAATTTCACCTTGTCTCAGACCAACGACAGCAACGTATCCGTCACCGCTCAGAACGGTGCCGGCAACGTCGCCAATATCACACAGAACTAACCGCAGTGCATAAAGTGGGGCGGCCAGCCGCCCCACTTCCGGGAGGGGTGGAATGGGTGGAATGGATATGGGGTCTCCCCCAGCAATTTCGTGCACGGTCGATGCCACGCGCTCGACGAGCGCAATCCGCCTGAGGGGGCGGATCGTCAGTCCCGTGCCTGCCTTCGGCAAATATCGCTTCGAGGTCCTTAAAGAGGGCCGCAGCGGCAATTCCAATGTCACGCAATCCGGATCCTTCAGCATCCCGACCAGCGATCCCGTTTTCGTCGGCGAATCGAAACTCGACTACGCGAGGGGCACCCGCGTTCGCGTACAATTGAGCGGCGACGCGTTGGGCGCCGAGTTCGAATGCGTCTTCGATGAGGTCTCCAATGGCAAGTAGTTCGGCTTTCCAATGTGCGTCGGCTGCCGGCGGGCTCCTGCTGGCGCTGCTCGGCGCGACCGCTTCCGCGCAGGATGCGGCATCGGCTTACACCGATCTTGGAAACTATCTCCTGGCACCACAACCTGCCAGCACCGCCGCGCCAAGCGGCGGCGGCAACTTCGCTTCGGTGGAGCAGACCGGATCGAACAACACCGCATCCATCACGCAGAATGGTGCCGCGAACCGCATTTCCGAGACGCAGATCGGCGACGGCAACTGGGTGTCCTATTCGGTAACGGGCGATGCAAACACGGTCGAAAGCCTGCAGGTTGGCAACAACAACAGCGCCAGCGTTGCTTTGACGGGAAGCAACAACACGGTCTTGCAGACGCAGATGGGCAACGGTCTCAGCTATGGCCTGTCCTCGACGGTGAGCGGGCAGACGATCACGGTCCAACAATTCAGTCAGAGGTAGGGACGATGGCACAGCGTCTGAGAAATGTAGTAGGTGGCGTGGCGGTTTTGCTGTCGGCTTGCGCGGCGCAGGCCGGCAGCCTGGTCTATACGCCGGTCAATCCGGCGTTTGGCGGCAGCCCGCTGAATGGCAACTGGATGATGTCGCAGGCCGATGCACAGAACCAGTTCAAGGACAGCGGCAAGTCCGCGGTACCCGGCGCAACGGGGCTGACGCCCGGGCAGATGTTCGCCAATCAGCTCACCAGCCAGCTCTATGCCTCGCTTGCGAACCAGATCACTGAATCCCTGTTTGGCGCCAATGCCCAGACGAGCGGCAGCTATACGCTTGCGGGCACGACGATCTCGTTTGTGCGCGTCGGTGGCGAAATTCAGATCAGCATCAATGACGGCTCGACGATCACCAACGTGACCGTGCCTGCGACCCCGTAAAGCGTATCAACGTCTCGTGGAAGTACCGCGTATGAAAATGGTTCGAGTTCTCGCTATCCTCAGTGCCTTGCTGCTTACGGGCTGCGTGGAGACAACAGCCACCAAGGAACCGCTTCAGGAGCCGCCCGTGGTGACACCGCCGTCGCCGACGCGGACCAATCTCGAAAACCTTCCGCCGCCGGCCAAGAAAGTGGATATCGCCGTCTACCAGTTCCCCGATCTCACCGGCAAGAACGAGCCCAACGACAATGTCGCGGTGTTTTCGCGAGCGGTGACCCAGGGTGGTTCCGGCCTCATCATCGATGCGCTCAAGCGCGCGGGCGGCGGCAACTGGTTTACCGTTGTCGAGCGCACAGGCCTGAACGACTTGCTTCAGGAGCGCCAGCTGATCCGCGCCACACGGCAGGAATATTCGATGGACGCGATGAAGACGTTGCCGCCCATCCGGTTCGCCGGGCTGATCGTGCAAGGTGGTATTCTGACTTATGACGCCAACACAATTACTGGCGGCGTCGGAGCGAATTTCCTCGGCATCGGCGCCGATGCCCAGTATCGCCGAGACGTCGTCACCGTTGGCGTCCGCATCGTGTCGGTGCAGACGGG
This sequence comes from Hyphomicrobiales bacterium, assembly GCA_900472605.1. Taxonomy (GTDB): domain Bacteria; phylum Pseudomonadota; class Alphaproteobacteria; order Rhizobiales; family Rhizobiaceae; genus Rhizobium. Next base: position 144,448 of record UCJD01000001.1, read on the forward strand.
TGAAGTGCTGTTAAGCGTTACGACGACGAAGACCGTCTATTCCGCCGGGGTGAACGCCAATGTCTACAAGTTCGTCTCGACAGACAAGCTGCTGCAGATCGAGGCTGGCTACACCCGCAACGAGCCGACACAGCTCGCGGTGAGGCAAGCGATTGACCTCGCAGTCTACGCCACTGTCATGGAAGGCGTGCGCTCCGGAATATGGAGTTTCAGCAATCCCGCCGTCGCCACACCGTTGGTCAATGAATACGTCAAGCGTGACCGGCCGGGCGATGTCGCGGCGATCGAAAGCGCGGAGGCCGTCAAGACCTTCTAACCTTGATGTCGCCACCGCGTTCCGAGCGGACGCCTAACTCAGCTGATGGATCTTTACCTGGGGTACGACGGATTTGGCAATCTCGCACAGATGCAGGTGGTGCGTGAGATAGATGACCTGACCCACCTTCGCCATCTCGCCGAGTAGTCGGAACACCTCTTCGGAGCGCGGATTGTCGAAGCTCTCCATGATATCGTCGGCGACAAACGGCACGGCCGGACGAACGGCCGCGAACTCTTCGTATCCAGCGAGCCTGAGCGCCAGATAGAGCTGGAACTGCGTTCCCGTCGACATGGAATCGGCGAGCTTCGATCCACCGTCACGCGAGACGCCGATCAGGATCTCCTTGTCCTTATCCGGTTGCGTGGCGAGGCCCGCATAATTGCCGCCGGTGATCATCTGAAAGGCTTGTGAAGCGCGGTTCATCATCGAGCTCCGATGCTTGTCGCGATAGAGATGAAGAGCCTGTTCGGCCGCCAGCGTGCCGGTTCTCAACGTGAGGTAGCGGATCGCAAGCGCCTCGATCTCCAGCAAAAGCGTGCGTCGCTTCGCTTCGATGCGGGCAACGGCGTCGTCGCCGCCCACAGCATCGAGCTTGTCCTTGGCCCGGGTCATGTCGGCGTAAAGCTCCCGCGCGCGCTCCGTCAGATCCTCGATCCGGGCGGCAAGGTTCAGAGCGCCGTGCTCGACTTCGGCGGCATCTATCCCCGACAACAGCCGTGCCGCATCCTCATATGTCTTCGCGCGCAGCCCCTGAGCAACCTGTTCACGAAGTTCCGTCATGCGCCGCTCGATCCGATCCCGTTCCTTGGCCGCCTCGAGGTAGGTTCCGACGGCCGCCAGCGTGTCGGTGCCGAAATAGCGCGTCAGTTCCGCCTTGCGGGCATTGTGAACGGCAAGCTCCGCATCGAGCGCCTGTCGGTCGTTTTGCAGCTTTTCAAGAGTCGTCTGCCTGTCCGCGCGATGCTGCTGGTCGCGTAAGGCACTGTTAAAGCGCTCGACAAGGGCATTGGCGGCGACAAGGACGTCGCCGGAAGCGACTTCTGTCTGCAGTTGGCCAAGCATGCCTGAAACTTCGGCCTGAAACTGCCTCTGGTCATTCTCCATCGCCGCTATTCGCTGTGCGAGATCCTGACGCTCTTTCAAGACGCCGGGCAAGCCTGCAAGGGTGGCAAGAATAGCGCCAACGGCGCCAACGGATGTGGCTCTGTCGGCGAACCATGTGCCTGATAGCGCCAACGCCCAGGCATCGTGCCATCCCTCCGCGGCCAAGACAGCCTGCTGATGGTCGCGCTCGCGTTCGGCGATATCGCGCATCAGGCCGCTCAACGCCTTCTTGTGGTTGGCGCGCGCGTCCTCCCGGCTTCTGCTGTCAGCCAGTAGCCTAGCCGCCGCTCGCGTCAGGTCGGCGATCGGCATCTCCTCATCGAATTGCGCGCGAGCCTCGGTCAAGGCCGCTTCAAGCTCCGCGCGGTGCCGACCGAGCTCAGAGCGAAGCGCCTCCAATTCATGTTCGCCTTTCTTCAGATCGTCCCGGGCCGAAAGCGCAGCACTTCGTCGGCCGGCCCAGCTCTCAAGCGCCACGAGCCGCTCTAGCGCATCGGCCCCGGCCTCGATAGCGTTGGGCAGATAAGCGCCAATCTTGTCCGACAAGGCATTGTGCTCCCCCAGCGCTTCCGCAAGCAGCTCTTCCTGTTGGTCGATGGCGGCCGCGCCGGCGGTGGTGGCGAGGGTGAGCTGCCGCAGTTCGGCCAGGTCCTTGGCACGGGACAGCCGATTATCGGTCGCGGCGTCATCCTGCCGCATCGCCTGCTCGAAGGTGGACGCAGTGGCGCTGTCGAGCGTGGCGAGATGGTTCTGCCAGGCCACATCGCGCACACCACGCATGGCTTGCGCGGCGTTGTCGTCGAGCGTGCCCTCGCTTGCAAAGGCGGATATCCGCGCCAAAGTCGCGACCCGCTCGGTGGTAAGGTCGCGAAGCTTGCTGCGATGCTCGTTCACACGTTTGTCGATCGATGTCGCTTGCGATCGCCACATGTCCAGCTGCCGCGTTTCGGTCGCCTTCATGGCCGTCAGATCATCAACATCACCCGACCAGGGCGCCAGCAGTGCTGTCCGTTCATCGAAATTGCGTTGCAGCTGGCGACAGGAGCGTTCCTCGACGGCGAAACGGGAAAGCAGGTCGGTATCCGTCAGCCTGGCCAATGCGCCTTCGATGCGCGATTGCGTGTCTGGGCCTAACCCTGTTTCGCCGTCAGATTCGACCGCGTCTTCCTTTAGGCGGCTGAGGGCGTCGTTTGCGCGCGTGAGCTCACGTTCGGCAGAGGCGATCTCCGCATCGACGCCCGAGCGCTTCTCCATCAAGCCGCGGATGGCACCGACGGACGGCGCCGGCAGTAGCAACGTCTCGGGAGCCTCATGCCCCGCCTGATCGAGATCGAATAGCAACCGCGATAGAATACCTTCCTGCTCGGCCAACGCGATCTTGCGCTTCGGCAGATCGTCCGCCGCCGCCCGATAGCGCGCCCGCCCGATTTCGAGTGTCTCCATGGCCGTGGCAATCGAGAGCGCCTGCTCATCGACGACCATGCTGTCGATCTCATCCGACAGCTGGCGAATGGAACGTTCGGCGGTCTCGGTCAGTGCCTGAAGCCGCGTTTCGTCGCGCGAGAGCTGCGGCAACAGTGAAAACCAATCCACCGGAGGACGGGGCAGCTCGCCGAGACCGGCGAACTCGGCCGCAAGGCGATCGAGTTCGGATGTTAGCGGCAATGTCGCGAGAATCCGCGTCAGTTCCGTGTGCCGAAGCTTGGCCTCAGCCAACTCAGCGCTCGCGGCATCGTAGGATGCGCTGGCCAGCATCAATGTCGCCGCGAGCACGGAGTAGGCGGCCGCGAATGTATCGATCGCATTGCGCTCGCCTTTCAGCGTATCGAGTGCTCGCTTCAGCTCGGCGAGCTTGGTACTTGAGGAACGCTTGCGATGGATCGCCGCCGCGTCATCCGCCGCCATGACCAGCGATCTGTTGAGGCCAGCCAGGCCGGAGCTCGCCGAAAACAGCAATTCGCCCAGTTCGCCCTTACTCTGGATAATCGCCTGACCGCCCTCCTTCAAGGATTGATCGTCGAGCGAGAACATCGTTTGGTAGGCATCGCGCCCGATCCCGCCGAGTGCTGTCGACAAGACACCCTCGTTGACGGGCTGACCGCTGCCGTCGACGAGGCTGCCGATCCGACGCTTCAACCGCACGAGTTCGTGCTCGGCGCCGTCGAACTCCAACCGACCGCCGATCTGCATGGAACTATAGGGATGGATGAAATTGTAGTTGCTGGTGGCTCCGATCCCGAACAGCAGATCGAGAAAGGCGTCGAATGTCGTCGATTTTCCGGCTTCGTTCAGGCCATAAATAATGTGGAGGTCCGGTTTGTCCTTGGAAGACGGGCCGAAGTCGATCGTGTGGTCGGTGAACTTTCCGTAGCGGGTCAGGTCGAGACGGCGAAGGCGCATCAGTTCTCTCCGTGATCCCAGGTCTTCATCCGGGCCGTGATGTCGTCGGCGCCGTCGCGCATCAATTCTTCGATGAACCTGTCGAAACTCTCAGGGTCGTCGCCGGCAAACCGACGGCTCTCCGGCGGCAGGTCCGCCAACAGGTCCTTGACCATCTCGCCGATCTCGTCGCGAAAGCCGGTGCTCGCCATAACCGTGTCGCGCATCAGCTGACCGAGCTCGATCACAGGATCAGCGGCGGCCTTGCCGATCTCCTCGGGGGTGTGCACCGAAAGCTCCAGTTTCTCGATCCATGTCTGACCGATGCGGTCGCCGCGTTCCTCGGCCTCGGTGCGCAGCAGATCGATGTCGCGATGAAGCCGCCATGACAGCGGCGTCTGCCCGGTGAGCCGCAAGCGCGCTACGAGGTGAGGCGCGGCGGTGGTCTCGCGTTGCCGCGCCAGCGCCAGCTCGATGGCGCCGGCCGCCTCGCGCCATTCGGAGAGATCGGTGAGATCGACGCTCACGCGCTCGAACTGGGCAATGCTGGTCAGACGCTCCTCGATCTCAATCGTCCTGTCATCCATGATCGTCACCAGCGATACGGTCTTGGCCCCGGCCTCGTTGATGTCGCGTCCCTGCGGCATGCCGGGCATGATCACCGCGCGCGCTCCTTGGTGGTGCGCGCGCTGATGGATGTGGCCAAGCGCCCAGTAATCGAAACCGGAGGCATGCAGTTCCGATACGCTGCAGGGTGCATAGACATCGTGCCCCTGCGCGCCGGCAAGGCTCGTATGCATGATGCCGATGTTGAGCGCGCCCGCCATCGGCGCCTTGAATTTCGGTAGCAACGATTCCGGGGCCTGCGGCTTGGAAAAGCTCAAGCCGTGGATCGCGATATCGAGACCGTCCTTGACCCGCTCGACGACTTCGGCGCGCCCGCCGAACACCTTGACGTTATCAGGCAGCACGAGCTCCTGCGTGATCTTGGAAAGCGCGTCGTGGTTGCCGCGTATCTTGTAGACGGCGATGTCAGCCGTGTTCAGCCGCTGCATCTGGGCTGCCAGAAAGCGCGCCGTCTTCATCGACGTCTGGTCGCCATCATAGAGATCGCCGGCAATGATCAATGCGTCGACCTGTTCTTCGAGGCAGAGATCGATGATCGAAACGAAAGTCGCGCGCGTGGCGTTTCCGATGAGTTCGGCCAGCGCTTCGTCGCGCAAGGCCAGCGAGCGAAGGGGAGAATCCAGGTGGATGTCGGCGGTGTGTATGAAGCGAAACGGCATCAGATCCTCGATGGTGCGCGTCACTATATGGCAGATCGGTCCCGCCGATGCCACCATCAGCCGGCGCCAGGTCGTCTGGCAGGGCGGGGGAGGTCATACTAGCGGTGCTTTCGACGCGTGTTTGCGGCGGCCTCGTATGCTGTTTGAAAATTCCCCTGCAAAATCAGTCAGGTGGCAGAAACTGGGATTTTTTGAAAAAGGCTTGTTGACTTGTTTGGGTGAGGGGCCTTATAAGCCGCTTC
>UCJD01000033.1:0-169050 GCA_900472605.1 Hyphomicrobiales bacterium
GTCTTGCCGTGGTCAACGTGGCCGATCGTGCCGATGTTAACGTGCGGCTTGTTGCGCTCAAACTTACTCTTTGCCATTTGAATGCTTCCTGTGAACGAAATGGATGACCCCGGCGAACCGGTTTAGTGCCGCCGTTTAAGGCTTTCGGCGGAATTGCGCAAGACTTAATTGCGGGCGCTATTCCGCGCTGCCGCCGCATATGGGAACGACGCAATCGATCGGCAACCTCCGTTGCTCCGGATGACACAGCTACATCGTCGGCGGCAGAGGACAAGGGCATGAATTTGCGCCGGAAGTTCGCGATGGAGAACCAGCGGACACGCCGCGCGCGACGGGATGAAGATACATTTCGTTAATGCGCGCCTGAGTAGTATCAGATCGGCGGCGACTAATGAAGCCGATTGATTAACCGGATGAATTGGTCATGACCCTCTCCCTATCTGGCTTGCTCAACTATTGGCGCGCAGCGCTTCTCGATAGCAACCGGCATATTGATCCGGACACGCTGTCACTTCACCCGCTCGCCTTTGGCAATCTGAGAAACGGTCAACTTGAACGTCCACTAACCGCAACCTTGTGGGCGGAGGCCGAGACGGGCCTCTCCCGTCGGGAACGTGAGCGCATGAGCGCCATAAACCTGGTCGTCGCGTTTCAGCTTCTGCAGCCGGAATATCGTCACTCGGCAATCTCCGCGACCATGGATCGGATGAGAGTGCCGATGTGGCTCTGCCTCCAGGTGACGCGGGAGGGTAAATTGCTCGTCAGCGGCAATCCCGGCGATCAGATCATTGTCGATCGCGCAGTCCTCGCCCCCGCTTCCGGTGCGCAAACGTTCTCGCAGATCACCGAAGTGGATGACTACATCGGAAACAATCCGCCGCCCGCAGACGGTTCCGACTGGCCTGCATTTTGGCGCTACGCCGACCAAATGTTCACGAGCCTGTTCGGAGAGGCTGCTGACCGGTTCGCACCCCGAAATCATGTCAATCTCGGTGCGTATATTGCCTGCGGCACGCGTCCCGCCGACGCAAGCAAGGCAATTCGCAAAGTGTACGACACTTTGATTGACCAAGATGATGTTCTAGCACCGCTTCTGCGGCGCCTCATCAGTCCGCGGGAAGCCAAGGATGTGACTGGAATAGCCGAGAATGCGGCTCTGAAGGGTCGCCATCTCGGACAGATGAGCGGCGATTTTCCACTCAATCGAAGCCAACGCCGATCACTGAGCGCCGTGAATGCGGTGGCCGACGGCGAAATCGTCGCGGTCAATGGACCACCCGGAACGGGCAAGACGACATTCATTCAAAGCGTCGTCGCGTCGCTGTGGGTGGAACGCGCATTGGTGGAAGGCGGAGAACCACCGGTTATTCTGGCGAGCTCCACCAACAACAAGGCCATAACCAATATCCTCGACACCTTTGCGCGCGCATCATTAGCGACGCAGCACCCGCTTTCAGCCTCTCCACTGATCGAGCGCTGGCTGCCCGAAGTTGCGCAATACGGATTGTATCTTCCCTCGAAACGAGAGGTCGAGAAAGGCATAAGACCGGAGCACGCCGCCGCGTGGTGCCATCAGTATGGCCAGCCATGGAGCGGCCTGCCAGGCAGCATCGAGAACGACACCTACATCCAAGGCGCGAAGGACTTTTGGCTCAGTCGTTTTCGAGATTGGGCGGGGCAAGGCGCCACCGATCTTAAGGAAGCGACCGAAACGCTGCGGGAACTGTTGCAGCTGAAAGCCGCCGCCATGAAGGCGGCACTCACCCTCAAGGACACGACCTCGCTACTATTCAACGGTCGCTTTCCAACCACCTCCGACATCGCGCGTCTGCGCGCATTGATCGACCAAGACGAGAGCCGATTGCAGATGCTGCGCGAGTGCGCCCGTACTGCTCTTGAACTTTCCCACGGATCGCTGCTCGAAGCTATTTTCTCTTGGGTACCCGCGGTCAAGCGACGCCTCTGGTCACGCGTGCATTCCTACCTGGATGCTCAGAACCTGGCCGATCCCGCCTGGACGCGGAAGACCTTCCTCGGACCGGCGACGCTTCGCGCTTGGCTGGATGACCTCATCACCAACCATGAGCGCGTGCTTGGTCGAAAGAAAGAGGCGGTCGCAAACTGGAGCAGCTGGCTACACGCGTTGCAACCAATCCTGGCTGAGGACGTCCAGAAGGAAATTTCAGCGACGCCCGATAAGCTGGATGAGCGGCTGGACACCCTGGTACGCCCCGAGCTCTTCCATCTCGCGGCGCGGTACTGGGAGGGCCGCTGGCTGATCGAGGTTGATGCAGCGACACGCAGCAAGGACAAGACGTTCACCGGCCGCGATCGCGACGCATGCGAACGTCGGTGGCGGCGCTTTGCAAAGCTGACGCCTTGCATGGTGTCGACAGCCTATACCGCCCCTCGCTTATTTGATTACTACAAGGGCTCCACGGAGATGCTGGCCGATTTCATCGATCTGTTGATCGTCGATGAAGCTGGCCAGGTACCGCCCCAAGTCGGCGGCGCGCTCTTTGCGCTGGCGCGCAAAGCACTGATCGTCGGAGATACGCAGCAGCTTGAGCCTGTTTGGGGTATCGACACCGGCACCGATCTCGCAAATCTGGATCACTTCCAAATGACCGACCAAAGGCAGCCGCTTCAAGCCAATGGCATGATGGCATCCGAGGGATCGGTGATGGCGATGGCTCAGGCCGCGACCGCGTTCGCCATGCCACCGCATCGCGGATTGTTTCTCGAGGAGCACTGGCGGTGCCGTGCGCCTGTCATCGCCTATAGCAACGAACTGGCCTATGGCGGCGCCCTCAAGCCGATGCGCCCGGACAGTGCACACCCCTTGCCGCCCTTGGGATATGCTCACGTGCCGGGCCGTGCAGTTCGCGCGGGAACAAGTTGGACGAATGCCGAGGAAGCTGTCGTGATGGCAAAATGGCTGGGTCGCAGAAAGCGGCAACTCATCGAGCATCATGGCGCCAGAACGTTGGGCGAGATCGTGGCAATCGTCACGCCTTTCCGAGCGCAGATCGAGGTGCTCAACGTGGCACTGCAAAGTGCGGGGCTGACCGGAGAAAACATAACCGTGGGCACAGTTCATACCTTGCAGGGCGCGGAAAAGGCCATTGTGATGTTCTCATCGGTCAATACCGCAGGGCGATCCGCCGGCCTGTTCATCGACCGGGGGGTATCCATGCTCAACGTGGCGGTATCGCGCGCACGGGAGAGCTTCCTCGTGTTTGGCGACATTGGCTTGTTCCGACCGGAGCAACCATCATTGCCGTCGGGACTGCTTGGCGTCTACCTTTTCTCGAAGCCGGAAAACGAAATTACCGACATCGACCCGATTAGCCGGATCGTCCTGGAGGTGCCGTCGGATGTTGAGAGAATCAGCAGCCTCGAAGGGCATCGGGAAACACTGCGTAGATCCATCGAGGACGCAAATGAGCGATTGCTGATCGTCTCCCCTTATCTCACAGGGAACGCCATCGAGGCCGACGGCCTCGCTCCACTGCTCGACCAGCGGCGCAACGATCTAAGGGTCGTCGTCGCCTATGATCAATTTCTGAACACGGGACGGGATCGCCGCCTGCAGCCAGGCGCGGCTTCGGCTATCCAAGCGCTGACGACAGCCGGCGTTGAACTTTGGCCCCTCAACGGGGCTCATAACAAAACACTCGCCGTGGATCAAAACTGGATCGCAGAAGGGTCGTTCAACTGGCTGTCCGCTCTTCGCGACCGCGAAAGCGACTACCAGCGCCATGAGGTGTCACTCATCTACCGCGGAGCGGATGCCGCAACCTATGTGGACAAAGCATGGCAGGAGATCGAAGCTCTAAGACTTGATTCTAAGCGCGGCTAAGCGTTCGGCGGAATTGTGCAAAACGGCACGCGCGCGAATTCACCATAAACCGCCACAACCGGTTGATGCTGTGGTATTACTTCCCTTGCCGGAGCCACGCCGGCGATCGCCCCGGGGAGAGCATGGGATGGAACCGAAGGACATCGCGAAACGGTCGGCCGGCAATTTTCTGATCTTTGCCGGCTGCGCATTCATATTGTGGATACTGGCAGCGGCGATCGACTGGATCGCGCAGGTCGTGCGGCTCTCGACGCCCGAGCGGCTGCCGGCGCTGGCAGCCTCCATCGTCAGCTCATCGACGCTACAGGCGATCGTCGCCATATGGCTGCTGACGGCTGCCGTCGCGATTGCGTTTCCAAGAGTGCTCAGGCCGCTATCGACCACGACGACGCTGATGTTCGATGTCGGTTACGGCATCCTCGGCGCGCTGACCGGATTCGGCATCGCCATCGGGCTTTCCGGTGGAGGCTGGTCGATCCTGTTGCGCGCACTCATTTATAGCGCCGTCATCGCGGTCGGCTACGTCGCCGTGCGCAAATGGCTGTCGCGGGACGAATTCACGATGGACGGGCGTACACGCTGGATGGCGGCCGGCATCATTGCGCTCGCATCCCCCTTCGTCCTGCTATGGGGCTGAGGATAGGCCAACGCAAACATGCGCTTGCGCGCCGTAGATAACGTCAGAATTTGATTTGAAAAATGGAGCGGGTAGCGGGAATCGAACCCGCGTATTCAGCTTGGAAGGCTGCTGCTCTACCATTGAGCTATACCCGCGGGGTTTGGTCCGATCCGAGGACGAATGGTGGAGAGAGTTGGATTTGAACCAACGTAGGCTGAGCCAACGGATTTACAGTCCGTCCCCTTTAACCACTCGGGCATCTCTCCAGTTTTTCGTCCGGATCGTTAGACCAAGTCTGCTAGACTTTCGAAGCGTTGCCGCCCCTCGGTCTGCGCCGCGTATATGACGGGCCGAGTTGCCTATGTCAACACGATGACGATGGAAAATATGTGAAAAATTTCATCGGCGGTGGAAAGGCCCTGCGCACAAAGAAATCCTATGCGGAAAGAAACGCCACCGCTATAAAGCGGCATGAGCAAAGACGATAAAAGAGGCGGCCCGCCCGCAGACGACAAATCCGCCAAGGATACGCACTACGCCAATCTGCGTCGTGCGCATCGCGACAACAAACGCGAACGCGGCGAAATTCCAACTCCCGGCTTCCAGAAGCGCAAGCGCGGCGGCGATGATTGGAAGCCGCCGGCATTGGCGCCAGACCAGGTCCATCTCTATGGCTTGCACACGGTGCGCGCCGCGCTCGAGAATAAAGAGCGCAAGAAGATAAAGCTGTCGGTGACGCAGAATGCGCTGGCACGCCTGGAGATCGACGTCGAGAAACTCGGCATACCGGTCGAGATGGTTTCACCGCAGGATCTAGACAAGGTGCTTGGCCCCGATGCCATCCACCAGGGCGTGATGCTGGAAACGCGCCCCCTGCCCGTGCGCCGCCTCGAAGCGCTGAAGGACAGCCCGCTTATCCTGGTGCTCGACCAGGTCACCGATCCACACAATGTCGGCGCCATCATGCGTTCGGCAGTTGCCTTCAAGGCTGGCGCGTTGATCACGACGCAGCGCCACAGCCCGACCGAATCGGGTGTGCTCGCCAAATCCGCCTCCGGCGCTCTGGAACTGATCCCCTACATCCAGATCACCAATCTCGCCGATGCGCTTGGCGAACTTCACAAGCTCGGCTTCGTCACGATCGGCCTCGATTCGTTGGGCCCGGCTCCTCTGGAGGGAACCTTCTCCGGCGACAAGGTTGCGCTCGTGCTTGGCGCCGAGGGCAAGGGGCTGCGCCAGAAGACGCGCGAGACCGTTAATGCGCTGGCACGGCTCGACATGCCGGGTGAGATCAAGTCGCTCAACGTGTCCAACGCCGCAGCGATCGCGCTTTACGCCGCGCGCATTCACTTGAAGGGCTGACCGGCTCAAGGACGGGCGACCATGCCGAAAGATACTGCTGCTGATGCTCAACCGCCTCGGTTTTGACGTCAGCCGCGGTTATCATCTAGCAATGCTCCGACCAACAAGGAGAAGCATCCGACATGGCAGTTCGCCCCCTTATCATCGGCATTCTCTTCATCGGGATCCTCGTCGCCATCATCCTCAGCATCGGCTGGATCGACAAGACTCAACCCGTGCACCAGCCCGACCCGCTCGCCCCCGCCGCTCCAGGCGCCAATCCCACGACGACAGCACCGCCACCGGCGCAGTAGCCTCTACGCCCCAGGAACAGAATTGCCGGATTTGCGTTTCTTCCTCGTTCAAAAGGAGAAATCGCGTGCGAATAATGATCGCTGTCATCGCTCTCATGGTTGTTTCGGTTCTCAGCATCGCTGCCATGCCGTCTTCCGGCGATGGCATGGGCGAGAATGGCGACCACCTGCAATCGACCGTTCGGCAAACCACGCCAAACTGATCAAGCCAAGCGAGCGCCTGAATACGGCCTGTTGAAATCAATGAGGGAAATCAAATAGTGGCCGATTTTTCTTTACAGCGCAGCAAAATCTGCTAATTGGCGGGCGTTGCCCTTGTAGCTCAGTTGGTAGAGCACCTGATTTGTAATCAGGGGGTCGCGGGTTCGAACCCTGCCGGGGGCACCACAATTCTTCGAAGGAATCGATTGTTTGCTACACCGGCGGGCCTCGGTAGACGAGATGCTCGTATTGCAACATTTGTACCTTATGCCCTTGGTTTCCCAGGGTTCCCCTGCATTCACGGCTGATCCGTGCAACATGCCAAGAGGTTATTAAAATGGCTGAACTCACCCCGGCGCAGATCGCGGGACTTAAACTCGCCCGTGATGGCGATCTCTTTCCGCAAGCCGCCGGCAAGTGGACACATGAGAACGCAACCGTGACTTATGCGAAAACGGACCGCTGGAAAGAGCGCCCGCAGAAGATCAAGACGGTCACCGCGAAGACGCTTGTGGATCTCTGCGAGCACGGCTTCCTGGAGCGCCGCAACCTGACTGACGATGGGACTACCGATACCTATGGCATTACCATGGGCGGCAAGATCTGGTTGCTTCGTAACAAGTAGCCGCGGTCGCCGACCTGACGGGCGAGATGCGATTGGCGCCCCTCTGCCCGCTTCCCACCGATACAGAGAGTCGTCGCAGCGAACAGCTGCGACCTTAAAATGCCTTGTCGTGCCAGCCTATTATCATTTAGCTAGGCGGACTTTATCAAAGGGCATTGCATGAGCGTATCGTTTCAGACCCTCTGTTTTCTGGCTTCCCCTACCGCCGAAGCGCTAGCGGCGCGCGATGAACTGATTCGCATCTACGGGGATGTGCCCGCCAAGGACGCCGATGTCATCGTGGCGCTCGGCGGCGATGGCTTCATGCTGCAGACCCTGCACAGCACGATGAACTCCGGCAGGCTCGTCTATGGGATGAACCGGGGTTCCGTCGGCTTTCTGATGAACGAGTACCGAACGGATGCGTTGCGCGAGCGGATCAATGCCGCGGTCGAGAACACGTTCCGTCCGCTGCGAATGACGACCACGAACGCCGATGGGACGAGCGATACGGCGCTCGCGATCAACGAGGTCTCGCTCTTTCGCCAATCCTACCAGGCTGCCAAGCTCAGGGTCGAGGTGGATGGCGTCGTGCGTCTGGAAGAGTTGACCTGCGACGGGCTGATGGTGGCGACGCCGGCCGGCTCGACGGCTTACAATCTCTCGGCGCACGGTCCGATCCTGCCGCTTGACGCACCGCTTTTGGCCATGACGCCGGTGAGCGCGTTTCGGCCCCGCCGCTGGCGTGGCGCGCTGTTGCCGAACAAGGTGACGGTGGATATTCACATTCTCGAATCGGAAAAGCGGCCTGTGAACGCGGTTGCCGACAATTCCGAGGTCAAGTCGGTGCTGCATGTGCGCATCGCTCAATCCGAGCACATGACCGCGCGCATTCTATCCGATCCCGACCGCTCCTGGTCCGACCGTATTCTGGCCGAGCAATTCGAGGATTGAGTTGATGAAGCGTCTAGGACTGACAGCGTGCGCGCTCTTGATCGCCGCGATTCCCGTCACTGCGCATGCGGCGGATGCCACGAATCCGATATTACCTGCGAGCATCACATTCGCCACGAGCACGGGTTACTGGGCCGACGACGGCGATGCGCCGGCGGTGACACGTCCGCCAGCGACCGCCACCCCAAACGCACCCGCCGCTGCAGCGGCGACACCCACCGCGCCGAGCCAACCCCGCCATGGCTACTACAAGCTGTTTGCGGTTCGCCAAGCCGATCGCACCGCGAAGGTCTATCTGCAGCAGATCGCGCAGACCGGTGCCGGGCCCGAGATCGTCTCGACGGTGGAAGTTCAGGAACTCAACGACCTCAATCCCTATGTGACGGATATCCGTCCTGAAAATTCGACCGGCCGGCTAAACGAGCCGGGATTGTTCGCCATGGTGTATCTGAAGACCGATCCGGATGGAGACGCCGATAGCTGGACCGTCATCATCGACGAGTTCGGCGATATCAGTGTCGAGAAGTCGGGGCATTAAAACCAGTCGCGTTTCGCAAGAGATACAGCCAGAATCAAAAAAAGGCCCCGGATGGGGCCTTTCGATATCACCGTATCAAGATCGATCAGTCGACGTCGTCGACCATCGCGTCCGGCTTACCGCTGATGCGGTGCGCGAGCGCTGCTTCCATGAACTCGTCGAGTTCGCCATCCAGCACGTCGTCGGGCGCGGTGCTGGTGACGCCGGTGCGCAGGTCCTTGACCATCTGGTAGGGCTGCAGCACGTAGGAGCGGATCTGGTGGCCCCAGCCGATATCCGACTTGGAGGCAGCTTCAGCGTTGGCCGCGTCTTCCCGCTTCTTCAGTTCGGCTTCGTAGAGACGCGCGCGCAGCATGTCCCACGCCTTGGCGCGGTTCTTGTGCTGGGAGCGTTCCTGCTGGCACTGCACAACGATGCCCGAGGGCATGTGGGTAATGCGGACGGCGGAGTCGGTCGTATTGACGTGCTGACCGCCGGCGCCGGACGAGCGATAGGTGTCGATGCGGCAGTCGCTTTCGTTGATGTCGATCTGGATCGAGTCGTCGACGACGGGATAAACCCAGATGGACGAGAACGAGGTGTGGCGACGGGCATTGCTGTCGTAAGGCGAGATGCGGACCAGGCGGTGAACGCCCGATTCTGTCTTCAGCCAGCCATAGGCATTGTGGCCCTTGACGAGCAGCGTCGCGGACTTGATGCCGGCTTCTTCACCATCGTGAACTTCGAGCAGTTCGACTTTGAACTTCGAGCGTTCGGCCCAGCGGGTGTACATGCGCAAAAGCATGTTCGCCCAGTCCTGGCTTTCCGTGCCGCCGGCGCCCGAGTGAACTTCGAGATAGGTGTCGTTGCTGTCGGCTTCGCCTGACAGCATCGCTTCGACCTGCTGGCGCGCGGCTTCGACCTTCAGGGCCTTCAGCGCGTCCTCGGCTTCCTTGACGATGGCCTCGTCGCCCTCGTCCTCGCCCATCTCGATGAGCTCGATGTTGTCTTTGATCTGCTGTTCGAAGCGCCGTACGCCGCTTATGCCGTCATCGAGCTGCTGGCGCTCGCGCATCAGCTTCTGTGCTTCGGTGGCGTCGTTCCAGAGGTTCGGGTCCTCTGCCTTGTTGTTCAACCAGTCCAGTCGTCTTACCGCCTGATCCCAGTCAAAGATGCCTCCTCAGCAGGGTGATAGCCTGCTTGGTTTCATCGACTACGTTCTGGATTTCCGCTCGCATTGTCCCGCTTCTTTGCGTTGTCTTCAAAATTCGTCCGTCAAATAGTTGTGGCGGCCGCGGATGTAAAGAGCCGCGACCGCCACGCTATAAGTCGAAAATGTCAGTAGAGACCGCCTGCCCCGGATTGAACCGCCTGGTTGGCTTGCGGCGAGGTCTTCAGAATCTCTTCCGGCGCCATGGTGTTGTCCATGCCGATGACGGAGTAGCTGTCGGCCGGGCCAGTGCCGGGCTTGAAGGCTTCGATGATGGTGTTCGGATCGCCCTGCATCGCGGCCATGCCGGTCTTGCGGTCAATCGGAATCAGATTCATGCCGGCGGGGATGACAAACTTCGATACTGGCATGTCCTTGACGGCCGCCTGCATGAACTCGTTGAAGACGGGCGCAGACAGCGAGCTGCCGGTGCCGCCGCGACCCAGCGACGACGGACTGTCGAAGCCGATATAGAGACCAGCCACCAGATCTGGCGTGAAACCGACGAACCAGGCGTCCTTTTCGTCGTTGGTCGTACCGGTCTTGCCAGCGACGTCGCGATCGCCGAGCTGAACCTTGCCTGCCGCCGTGCCGCGCTGGATAACGCCCTGCATCATCGAGGTGATCTGGTAGGAAGTCATCGGGTCGAGAACGGTTTCGCGGTTATCAACCACATTGGGCTCTTCCTGGTTCTGCCAGTCGCTGGCATTGCAGGCCTCGCAGACGCGCTCTTCATGCTTGAAGATGGTCTTGCCGTAGCGATCCTGGATCCGGTCGATCAAGGTCGGTTTGATCTGCTTGCCGCCATTGGCGATGACCGAATAGGCCGAAACCATGCGCAACACGGTGGTTTCACCGGAACCGAGCGAATAGGCCAGGAACGGCGGCATCTTGTCGTAGATACCGAACCGGTTGGCGTATTCGGCAACGACGTTCATGCCGAGGTCGTTGGCCAGGCGCACAGTCATGCGGTTACGAGAATGCTCGATCGCAAAGCGCAGCGTGTTGGCGCCGCCGCCTTCGCCTTCGTAGTTGTCGGGTGCCCAGACCTGGCCGTTGCCGACCTGGATCTCAAGCGGATCGTCGCTGACGACGGAGGCCGGCGTATAGCCGTTGTCCATGGCGGCGGCGTAGACGAAGGGCTTGAAGGACGATCCCGGCTGGCGCATCGCCTGCGTCGCGCGGTTGAATTCCGACTGCGCATAGGAGAAGCCGCCGACCATGGCCAGCACGCGGCCGGTCTTCGGGTCCATGGCGACGAGACCGCCGCCGACCTTGGGCGGCTGGCGCAGACGGTAGGACGTGGAGTTGTCGCCACCAAGGCGTTCGACGAAGACGACGTCGCCCGGCTGCAGCACGCCCTGCGGCGACTTGGCGGTCTTGCCGCCAGTGGCCGAGCGAAAGGCCCACTGCATATTCTTGGCTTCGATGGTGCCGCGCTCGCGATCGGCGCCGATCTTACCCGCGCCATCCTTCTGCGGCTGCAGGCCGATATCGACGCTGTCGCTTGCAACAGCCAGCACGACGGCGAGGTCCCACTCCGGAACGTCGGAGAGAGCCGGAATATCGGCGAGCGCCTTGCCCCAGTCCGACGTCGTGTCGATCTGCTTGAGCGGACCGTGGAAGCCACGGCGCTCGTCGTAGGTGATCAGGCCATCCTGCAGCGCCTTGCGGGCGAAGACCTGCAATTGCGGATCAAAAGAGGTGCGAACCGACAGGCCGCCCTCGTAGAGCATCTTTTCACCGTACTGGTCGATCAGCTGGCGGCGGACGGCTTCAGCGAAGTAGCCGGATGCGAAGAGCGACGGACCGCTGGTGCGGCCAGTGACGCCGAGCGGTTGCTTCTTGGCTTCAGCGCCGTCCGACTGGCTGACGTAGCCATTTTCGACCATGCGGTCGATGACCCAGTTGCGGCGGGTGACCGCGGCTTCCGGATGACGGAACGGATGATAGTTCGCCGGGCCCTTCGGCAGCGAGGCCAGATAGGCGGCGTCGGCGATGGTCAGTTCGTTGACCGACTTGTTGAAATAGGTGAGCGCCGCGCTGGCGATACCGTAGGAATTCAGGCCGAAGAAGATTTCGTTCAGATAAAGCTCGAGAATCTTGTCCTTGCTATAGGCCTGCTCGATGCGGAAGGAGAGGATCGCTTCCTTGGCCTTGCGCTCCATGGTCTGTTCGCTCGACAGAAGGAAGTTCTTCGCCACCTGCTGGGTGATCGTCGAGCCGCCCTGCGTCGGGCCGCCGGTCAGATAGGCGACGACGGCGCGGCCGAAGCCGGTCACGTCGATGCCTGGATGCTGGTAGAAGTTCTTGTCTTCAGCGGACAGAAACGCGGCCTTGACGCGATCGGGGACAGCCTGGATCGGCAGGAACAGGCGGCGCTCCTTGGCGTACTCGGCCATCAGCGCACCGTTGCCGGCGTGCACACGCGTCGTGACCGGCGGCTCGTAGCTGCTTAGCACCGCGTAGTCAGGAAGATCCTTCGTCACCGTCGCCAAATAAACGGCAACGGCACCAGCAACGCCCAGGAACAGGACGCAAGCCGCTCCGAAGAAATATCCAAGAAGTCTGATCATATCTAAGCTACCGGTATCTCAATTGTCGATCGGCGCGCGCATAACAATCGCATGAACCGCGGCACTTTGCACGCTGCGCGAATTACTCCATGCCGGATGCGGCCACAAGCCAATTCCGTTTTGCACACGGAAACATAGCCGTGAGTAATGGCCTGAATGTGAGGAAAGTAGGGCTTTTGCCTGCAATTCCACACGGATACATGTTTAGCTCGGCAAGTGTCACATCTGAGCAACGGCGGATTGTCAGCCGCCATTGGCAACCATGGACGCGTGATAATGCTTCACGGCTTCCGTCAACAGGTCGCCAATCTTGGCGCGCCAGGCGTCGTCGAGCAGCAGCTTTTCGTCTTCCTTGTTCGAGAGAAAGCCGAGTTCCAGCAGGATGGAGGGAACATCGGGCGCCTGCAGAACGCGGAAGCCGGCATGGCGGTGCGGATTGTTGATCGTCCCGACCTGATCCTTGAAGGAGGCCAGCACGCTTTCGGCCATCGAGATCGAAAACGCCTGCGTTTCGCGGCGCGTCAGGTCGAGCAGGATGTCGGCCACTTCCGGCGGCTCGGTCGCGGCCGCCTTGCCGGCGATCTGGTCGGACAGGTTTTCGCGGTCAGCGAGATCGGCGGCGAGCTTGTCGGACGCTTTGTCGGAGATGGTGTAGACGGTCGCGCCGCGAATATCTTTCTGGCGCAACGTGTCGGCATGCATGGAGACGAAAAGTGCTGCGTGGTTCTGGCGCGCGATCTGCACGCGCTCGGACAGCGACAGGAACGAATCATCCTTGCGGGTCAGGAAAGCCTTGATACCGGGTTCACGGTTCAGCCGGTCCGCGAGCGTCTTGGCGAATGCCAGCGTGACATCCTTTTCCTGCGTCTTCGTGTCGACGCCGATCGCGCCGGTATCGATGCCGCCATGGCCGGCATCGACAGCGACGATGAAGTCGCCGGATTCGACCTTCTCGGGCGTCGGTATGGCGCTGGTCGTCTGTGCCGCTTCCGGCTCGTTCCAGGATTGGGCCTTCACCAGTTCGGCGAATGTCGCCTTATCGGTCATCTCGGCTTCGAGAACGAGCCGCTGTCCCTTGCCGTTCTCATCGACCTGGACCTTCGCCATGCCGATGCGGACGGGCTTCGTCGCCGTCAGTACGATGCGGGCGCTATCGCCATCCATCGTGCCGTAGCGGATATCCTTGAAAAGGCCCCTCGCCTCAAGATCCTTGGCGGGGAAACCGAAAGCGGTCGCCGGAAGATCGACGACGACCCGTTCCGGATTGGCGATGTAGTGAATGGAGAAGCTGGGAGGGCGGTCGAAATCGATGACGATGCGCGTCCTTGCGTCGTCGCCGACGATGCGCGCGCCATAGGCCAACAAACGCTCTTCGCCTGCCGCGGAAGCCACCGAACGGCCGACCAGCGGAACGGTCACGGCCATCACAGCGGCAACCAACCAAGCCCTTAAGATTTTCGTTCGCAAGCCGGATTTTACCGTTGCGCGCCGCGTCTCGCTATACAACCGACTGTCATGCCCCAATTGTCTTCAATGCCGGATCCCGCGATACACGCGATTGCGACCGAGAACAATTGCCATGGTCGCCGCGCCGGAATCACCTCGTCCACCGCTATTTTCTATGATGCTGCAAATCCATCAATATTATGGCACATTTGGCTTTTCCCTTGCTATTGTGACGGAGAAAACATACAAGCAATTTTAGGGTAGAAGCACTGACGGGATAGAGTCGCCGACAAGGCAGCCAACCGCGAAGGACCTGGCGCCACAACCGGCAATCGTCCGCCGTCTTACATGCTTCCATTCGACAATGGATCCTGATTTTTCCGGAGTATGCGGAAACTTCATCGGTGGATTGCCACCAACCGCTCTTTAAAGAGAGAGCAAACTCATCGGGCCTGAATAAGGTCTTTGTTTTGTCGATCTCGCTTGGTCTTTTATGGTGTCGCAGCAGGTTTTATCTAAAGTCTACAGACCCCGGGAGAAGAGTTTCCCCGCTGCTGTCTGGCTGCTGCTTTCCACACCGCACCAATCGCGACTTTCACTATCCGGCGCTGCTATGACGGTCCGCACTCCTCTCGTCTTTTCGACTGTGGAGTCTGCCGACGTTCGACTGCGCCGAGGAGCTCAGCTTACATGGCAGACAAAATGCTTATCGACGCGTCTCACGAGGAAGAGACGCGCGTCGTTGTCGTTCGCGGAAATCGCATAGAAGAATTTGACTTCGAATCAGAACACAAGAAGCAAATTCGCGGCAACATCTATCTCGCAAAGGTAACGAGGGTCGAGCCTTCGCTGCAGGCCGCTTTCGTCGATTACGGCGGCAACCGGCACGGCTTTCTGGCTTTCGCCGAAATTCACCCTGACTACTACCAGATCCCGCTTGCAGACCGTCAGGCCCTGTTGCGCGCTGAAGCCGAAGAGCATCGCCGCGACGACGACGTCGAGCATGTCGAAACGGCGCGCATCGACCCTGCAACCCAGGAACAGCCCGACGTTGGCATCGTTGCCAAGGACGAGCCTGATGCCCCTATCGAAGCTGTTGCCGAGGTCGTAGAGACCATCGAAGCTGCCGAGGTTGTCGAAGCCGTCGAGGAAGCGCCTGCGAAGAAGGCCGCCAAGCCCCGCCGCAGCCGCAAGAAGGTCGTTCCGGCCGCTGACGAAGCGACGGCTGAAGCCGACGCTGTGGCATCGTCCGACGACGAAGGCGCCACCGGTGGCGAAATGGCTGCCATGGTCGAGACCGATACGATTTCCGAAGACGTCGATGCGCGCCGCCGCGGCGGTGACGATGAAGACGACGACGATCATGATCACGAAGAAGAAGTGATCGAGAACGTCGGCGCCGAAGATGCAATGGAAGAAGTTCCGGATCGGGTGCAGCGCAAGCCGCGCAAGCAGTACCGCATTCAGGAAGTCATCAAGCGTCGCCAGATTCTGCTCGTACAGGTCGCCAAGGAAGAACGCGGCAACAAGGGCGCTGCGCTCACCACCTATCTGTCGCTGGCCGGCCGCTATTCGGTTCTGATGCCGAACACCGCGCGTGGCGGTGGCATCTCGCGCAAGATCACCAGCCCGCAGGACCGCAAGCGCCTGAAGGAAATCGCCAAGATGCTCGAAGTGCCGCAGGGCATGGGCGTGATCTTGCGTACCGCCGGCGCCAACCGCACCAAGGTCGAAGTCAAGCGCGACTTCGAATACCTGATGCGCCTTTGGGAAAACGTCCGCACGCTGACACTCGCTTCGACAGCACCGTGCCTCGTTTACGAAGAAGGTTCGCTGATCAAGCGTTCGATCCGCGACCTTTACAACAAGGATATCGGCGAGATCATCGTCTCCGGCGAAGAAGGCTATCGTGAAGCGAAAGACTTCATGAAGATGCTGATGCCGAGCCATGCCAAGGTGGTTCAGCCTTACCGCGACATTCATCCGATCTACTCGCGCTCCGGCATCGAAGCTCAGCTCGACCGGATGCTGCAGCCGCAGGTGACGCTGAAGTCGGGTGGCTACCTGATCATCAACCAGACCGAGGCGCTGGTTTCGATCGACGTGAACTCCGGTCGTTCGACCCGCGAGCATTCGATCGAGGACACGGCACTCCAGACCAATCTTGAGGCTGCCGACGAAGTCGCGCGTCAGCTGCGCCTGCGCGACCTGGCCGGTCTTGTCGTCATCGACTTCATCGACATGGAAGAAAAGCGCAACAACCGCGCTGTCGAGAAGAAGCTGAAGGATTGCCTGAAGAACGATCGCGCCCGCATCCAGGTCGGCCGCATCTCGCACTTCGGCCTTCTTGAAATGTCGCGCCAGCGCATTCGCGCATCGGTTCTCGAATCGACGACCCAGGTCTGCTCGCATTGCGGCGGCACCGGTCACGTTCGCTCGCAGTCCTCCGTTGCCCTGCATGTGCTGCGCGGTATCGAAGAATATCTGCTGAAGAACACGACCCACGACATCACGGTCCGCACGACGCCTGAAATCGCGCTCTATATCCTCAACCACAAGCGCCAGACCATCGTCGACTACGAAGCCCGCTTCGGTGTTTCCATCATCATCGACGCCGATGGTGCAGTCGGTGCGCAGCATTTCGCGATCGATCGCGGCGAAGCCGTCGAGAACCCGGTCAAGATCGAAACCCTCTTCAACTTTGCCGCCATCCCCGAAGACGACGATGATGATGTTGTCATCGAAGTGGACGAGGAAGAAGACGAAGAGCTGGAGGAAAAGCAGCCGTCGGAACGTCCGGCTGCCGCTGCCCGTGCAGAGGGCGAAGGCGACGGACGCAAGCGCAAGCGTCGTCGTCGTCGTCGTGGTCGAAACGGCAATGGCGAGCAGCAGGCATCCGACGAGAACGGCGCCGAACAGGCTGGCGACGAAGACGGTAGTGACGAGGAAGGCGACGACGCCGAGACGACGTCTGCTGCCGGCTCCGAAGAACGGGCTGAAAGTGAAGGCGATGATGCGCAGCGCCGCAAGCGCCGCCGTCGTGGTAAGCGCGGCGGTCGCCGCAACCGTGAAGAAGGTGCCGAAGGCGCAGAGGGTGACGATGTCGCCGAAGCCGATGGCGATATTGCCGCAAGCACTGAGGCCGGCGAGACCGCGGACGACGTTGCAGTCTCCACCGCAGACAGCGCGCCGGTAGACGTTGTCGTCGAAGCCGCCGCAGCGGAAGCTGTCGAAGCCTCGTCGGCCATGGCAGCCGTCGAAACCGGCGCTTCGGTGACCGAAGATGTGAAGCCGAAGCGCGCTCGCCGCAGCCGCAAGGCCTCGCCGGTCGAAGAGCCTGTGGTGGAAGCCGAAGTGGCGCCTGCCGCTGAAGCGGCACCGGTTGTTGAAGCAGCACCTGCCGTCGAGCCGGAAACCGCCGAAGCGGCTGCCGATCTGGCGGCGCCTGCCGAAGAAGATGCAAAGCCCGTTCGCGCCAATCGCGGCGCAAACGTCGCCTCCTCCGAACCGACCGTCAAGTCGTCGACCGCGGAAGCGACCGATGGCGACGGCAAGCCGAAGAAGGCCG
Organism: Hyphomicrobiales bacterium; assembly: GCA_900472605.1. Taxonomy (GTDB): domain Bacteria; phylum Pseudomonadota; class Alphaproteobacteria; order Rhizobiales; family Rhizobiaceae; genus Rhizobium. The sequence goes on from UCJD01000033.1 coordinate 17,213, forward strand.
GCTGGTGGCAGCGCCGCGGTTTTTTCTGAGACTGATTTTCGGACGTGACTGATTGAAACCCGGCTGCGGTGACGCAGCCGGGTTTTCTCGTTCAGGGGTTACGTGTTGTTGAATATGGGATGCATCAGGTAGCCCCGGTGGCGGAGCTTGGATGTCGGTCTCGCGCCACTATAAACAGGGTGGGCTTAAACCGGTGTTCCCGTGCCTAAACGCTCTTACACGCGGCGGACCTCATCCCTACGCTGCCATCAACCGTCGCTCATACTAGGCTCTGCTATCCGCACCGGCGCTTCCGGCTGTCATGAGCGGAAAACTGATTCCAGCCAGAAGCTGCAATGGTTTGGAGATAGGCAGATAAGCAGACAGCGAGATCGGCTGTCGGCCGGATCTCGCTGAGGCAAGCTTGATGATTGCTGTCAGGCGCTTCAAATGCGCAAGGCTAGCCACGACCCGCGGAATCGCGCCTTGGGCCGTGGCGCCAAATCAATCGCGCTCGGAGATGATCGTCGCGTGCGGGTACTCGCCGTAGAAGCCACGCCAGTTGGCGATCGCGAAGCCGAAGACGACGAGCGCCCCACCCTGGTGCAGAAGGCCCCAGTCGAGCGGAACTTCAAGCAGCAAGGTGGCGATGCCGATCGAGGCCTGGATGGTGACGAGGCCGAACATGACGACAGCGCGGCGCGTGTGGGTCGTTGCCGGTGCGGCACGCAGCAACATGATCATGTTGATCAGCGTCACGGCAAACAGCGTATAGGCGCCGATACGGTGGATGAACTGCACCGTCTTTGGATTTTCGAAGAAATTGATCCAGGCGGGCTGCTGGATCAAGAGGTCGGACGGCACGATGGCGCCGTCCATCAGCGGCCATGTATTGTAGGTGAAGCCAGCATCGAGACCGGCGACCAGCGCGCCGAGATAGATCTGAAACAAGGTCAGCGCGGCAATCGCGCCGGCCCAAACATGGGCGCTCCTGTTGGGCGCCGTGTCCTCGGAGTGCGGCGAGAGAGCGCGCATGATCCACATGCAGGAAGCGAAGATCAGACATGCCGTGATCAGATGCGTGGCCAGACGGTACTGACTGACATCGGTGCGCGCGGTCAGTCCCGACGAGACCATCCACCAGCCAATCGCGCCCTGGAAGCCGCCGAGCGCCAGAATACCGACGAGAGGCCAGCGCAGGCGCCGCTCGATCCTGCCGGTTGCCCAGAAGAAGAGAAGCGGCAGCGCAAAGATCACGCCGATGCCTCGGGCGATCAGGCGATGGGCCCATTCCCACCAGAAGATGCCCTTGAACTCATCGACGGTCATGTCACTGTTGATCTGTTGGAACTCGGGAATGCGCTGGTAGAGCTTGAATTCCTCTTCCCATTCCGCGGCGTTCAGCGGCGGGATAACGCCATGGATCGGCTTCCACTGGGTGATCGATAGGCCGGAATTGGTCAGTCGCGTCGCGCCGCCCACAATCACCAGACAGAACAGAGCGAGCAGGACGACACCGAGCCAAATTCGTATGGCCTTGCGATTATCATCCTGCTTGCGCACCTGGCGCAGAATTTCCTGTTCAGTCGTGAGATCGGCGACGGCCATGGACGGACTCCTTCGTTCCGCCAGTTGATTTGCCTTAGCCACTGATGCAAAACAAGTCCGAACATTTGCGGCATGCCGTCGCGGTGGCCTGCACATCCCATACCGGAATTCACCAGATGCCCGTCCGCCTTCGCAAGTTCATCGGCACCATCCTCATCGTCGTCCTCGTTCTGGTCTATGCGCTGGTTGCGAATACGATCGCGGTTGCGACGCTCGGCAATGCGCCATGGTCGGGCCACCTGCTCTATTTCTCGCTGACGGGACTGCTCTGGGTGTTGCCTGCCATGGTCATCATCAAGTGGATGGCCGGCCCGAGCCAGCAATAGGCATTAATCACGAACTAACCGTGATTAACGGAAATGCCGGCTGCCCGGCGCGCGTAAAGGAAATGGATGCGCTGCCGCGCTATTTTCCCGGGCAGTATATTTTCCCGGAGAACGCCCGTGCAAACGCAGAAGCTTCCATTGGAATCCGCGCCGCGTGACATCGCAGCAGACGCCGATGCCGGACTGACGAAGCTCAGGGAGATCAATGCGCGGCTGTCCTCCGATACGATCGAGATCGATGTCATCGATTCCATTGAGGCCATCGAGCAGGAATGGCGCGCGCTCGAGCGTGACAATCTGAACTCCCTGCACCAGGGCTATGACTGGTGCGCCTCCTGGATCAAAGCTTACGGCAATCCTGCTGCCATCATCCGTGGTCGGTCGGGGACGCAGACCGTTTTCATCCTCCCCGTCGAGATCGTGCGCTCGCGCGGCGTTCGCGTCGCGAAGTTCATCGGCGCCGACCACAGCAACATCAATACCGGCCTGTTTGCCGCCGATTTCGCAGATGCCTTTGATGCGGATGGTCTCGCCGCGCGCATCTCCGGCGCGCTCAAGGGTAAAGCCGACCTCCTGCTCTTGCAGAACATTCCCCTGACATGGCGCGGCCGCCGCAACCCGTTGGCGTTGCTGCCGATGGTCCAAAATCAGAACCATGCCTACCAGCTACCGCTATTCGACACGATGGAAGCAACGCTGAAGCAGTTGAACGCCAAGAGCCGACGGAAGAAGTTTCGGGTGCAGTCGAAACGGCTGGAGGAACTCGGTGGCTTCGATTATCTCCATGGCACGGATGCCAAGAGCCAGCACGTGCTTCTCGACCAGTTCTTCCGGCTGAAGAGCGAACGCTTCAAGGCGATGGGGCTACCCGATGTCTTCTCGGATGCGGAGACGAAGGCGTTCCTGCACGGAGCGATCGATATCCGCGATGCGACGAACGAACTTGCGGGTCTCGAGATGCATGCCATCCAGCTGAAGGGCGAGCACGCCGGTCATCTGGCGGCTGTCGCCGGTATTTCGCGCAAGGGCGATCACGTGATCTGCCAGTTCTCCGCGATCGACGAGAGCGTCGGCGCCGAGACCAGCCCCGGGGAATTTCTCTTCTGGCAGATGATATCGGGCCTGCACGTCAAGGGCGTGAGCATCTTCGATTTCGGCCTGGGCGACCAGGGCTACAAGCGCTCGTGGGCGCCTGTCGAGACGGATCACTACGATGTCGTGCTGCCCCTCACCGCTCGTGGCATGGCTGCCGGCGCCGTGCACCGGCTCGTCACCCGAACCAAGGCCTATATCAAGTCACAGCAGCGCCTCTATCGAGCCGCCCAGCGCTTGCGCCGGTTCACCGGCGTCTGATCAGGCCGCCTGCTGGGCGACCGTCGCATTGCCATCCGTATTGCCGCCGGACATCAGCACGACGCGCTCGTAACCCGCTTCTTCGAAGCTGGTCATTGCGGCCACGAACTCTTCCTCGACGATCTCGGGCATGGACAGGATGATTTCGACGGTCTTGCTCTGCGTAAGCTTGGAGACGCCGGCCACATCGGCGGCACCGGATTCGACCAGCACAAGATCATAGGCCGACGACAGCGCGTCAAGCAGGAGCGAGAGGCGATCGGCCCCACGCATGGCCCGGCGCATATCGCTGGTGCCCTGCGGGATGAAGTGAGCGTCGGAGAGATAGTCCCCATGGATGGTGTCGCCAAAGGCTGCTTCACCGCAAAGCAGGTCGGTGACCCCAGGCAGAGAGCGACCCTGCGCCATCAGTTCCGTCGGGTGTCCGGAGCCGGTCATGTCGATGAGGACGACGCGCGAGCCCGCTGATGCAAGCGTGCGCGCTAGGGCAACCGTCGCCGCCGAACCATTGTCGCCGGTCGGTGAAATTGCGATTGCGAGGGGTGCGCGGCTGCCGATCAGGTAGTGCGCAACGGAAGCTATGGAGAACTCGTTCTCTTCTTCCGGCTCTTCCGGGACGAGTTCTTCGGCGGCCTCGCCCTGTTCTTCCTGCTCTTCCTGCCGGACAACAAGCATGCTCGGCGCCGACGTGCGCGCCGGCGGCGAAGCGACGACAACCGCGACCGTCTCCTGCTCGATGCGCTCTGCGACCTCAGCGCCCGACGTCGGCCGTAGCGCGCGGCCGCTGAAGAGTTCAGCCAGCATGATCGCGATCGAGGTCATGATGAAGGTGGCGAGCACCGCGACGACAACGATCGGGACGACCTTCGGGAAATAGGGATCGACCGGCTGAACGGCAGTCGAGACGATACGGGCATCAGCCGGGCTCGAGTTCTTGTCGGCGCGCGAAGCGGCTTCGCGGAAACGCGACAGATAGGTTTCGAGCAGCTGACGCTGGGCGGCGGCCTCGCGCTCAAGCGCGTTCAGGCCAACCTCATCCTCACCGGCCTGGGCGCTGTTTGCCTTGACCTTGTTGGACTGCTGTTCGAGCTCCTGCTCGCGAAGCGTCGCGACCTTGGCTTCGTTATCGATGCTGGCCAGGATCTTCTGCGTTTCTTGGCGGATCTGCGTCTTGATGTCTGCGAGCTGGGCGCGGAGGCTCTTCAGCCGCGGATGGTTGTTGAGGAGCGACGTCTGGAGGTCCGAGATCTGCGACTGGAGACCCGATTCCGTTCCCTTCAACCGCTGGATCGACTGCGACGACATGATGTCCTGCAGCGTGTCGGACGCCTCGCCGGAGGCCAGTGCATTGCGAACCGACTGGGCGCGCGCCTCGGCATTCGCCTTCTCGCCGCGAACCCGCGTGAGTTCGGCGGAGACGTCGTTCAGCTGCTGCGTCTGGAAATTGCCGCCGCCGTTGGTCGGCAACAGACCGTGCGCCGCACGGTATTCGGCGACCTTCTGCTCGGCATCGCTGACCTTGGTGCGGAGCGTCTCGATTTCGGGCTCTAGCCAACGCGTCGCTTCGGAGTTGGAATCAAGCTTGGCGCCGCTCTGCTTGGCGAGATAGGCGGCCGCCATGGCATTCGGGATCGTCGCCGCAAGCGCCGGATCCTTGGAGGTGAAGGTGATGCCGATGACGCGGGAGCCGGGAACCTGGTAGACCTGCAGGCGCTCGACGAAGGCATCGATAACACGCTCTTCCGGTGGGCTGGCGAGCGGGCTCTTCTTCAGATGGAGCGCGACCAGAATGTCGCCGAGCGCGGAGCTGTTGGCGGCGGCGTCGAATTCGGGGAGATCGTAGAGCTTTTGGCTGCTGATGACCTGCTTGATCAAATCGGCCGACTGCAGAAGCTGCACCTGGCTGGAAATATTCAGTTCGTCGAGAAGCTGGCTTGCATTCGCATCCGTTGTCTGCGCGGTGGCGAAAGCCGGTGCGCGCGGCTCGATCAGGATACGGGTCTCGCTGCGATACTTCGGCGAGATCATCTTGGCGCCGGTAAAGGCGACCCCTGCCCCGAGCAACGTGATCGCCACGACCTTGAGCCGACGGGCCCAAACGCCGCGAACCAGCTGGGCAAGATCGATATCGACATCCTGATTACCCGTCACGCCGGACATGCTCGTACTCCAAGAACAAAGGTGCCGCGAGGGTAAATGACTATAGTAACTCAAGGGTTAATGCTTGCAGGCGTCGGGCTGACAGCTTTCCGCAACTCAAGAAAGCGCGAATTTGACGACGGTCTTTACCGGTCGTTAACCCTAACGGATCGATAACGGGGCAAGAAGTTCGTTTCCTGTGAGAAGCAGATGCCCGTCGCACAGCCCAAGTTTCTGATGGCTTTGAGCCTCGCCGCCATGACAGCAGTCTTGGGCGGCTGCAACAGCTATCAGCCCGCGCCGCGCGCATTCAACCAGGCAACGATCCAGCCCTATTCGCTGGATAGCGGCGACCGGCTGCGCATTACCGTGTTCGACCAGCCGAGCATGACCAACACCTACACGATCGACCAGGCCGGCTACATCGCCTTTCCACTCGTCGGCCAGGTGCCGGCGCGTGGCCGCACGCTGCAGCAATTGTCCGGGCAGATCGCGCAGAAGCTCAAGCAGGGCTACCTCCGCGACCCCGACGTTACCATCGATGTCGACCGCTATCGGTCCATCTTCATCATGGGCGAGGTCGGCCAGCCCGGCCAGTACGCCTATGTGCCTGGCATGACCGCGCAGAACGCGATTGCCGTTGCCGGCGGCTTCACGCCGCGCGCCAACCAGAGCGCCGTCGACGTTACCAGAAAGATCAACGGCCAAGTGATGACCGGACGCGTCAACATCTCGTCGGCCATCATCGCCGGCGATACGCTCTATGTCCGCGAACGGCTGTTCTGATCATAGATGAGCGAACAGCGGCCCCTTCGTATCATTCACTGCTTCAGGTCCCCGGTCGGCGGCATCTTCCGCCACGTGCGCGATCTGGTGATCGAGCACAGCAAGGCCGGCCATGAAGTTGGCATTCTCTGCGACAGCTCGACCGGTGGGGAGCATGAGGACGCGCTGTTCGACGATATCAGGCCCTATCTCGCACTTGGCCTGACGCGCGTGCCGATCCGGCGTTCTATCAGCCTTTCCGATATCGGCGTTCTCTGGGACGCTTACAAGAAGATCAAAAGTTTGCGGCCGGATGTGCTGCACGGACACGGCGCCAAAGGCGGTGTGCTCGCGCGACTAGCCGGCTCAGCCCTGCGGGTGAACAGGTATTGCGTAGCCCGCCTCTACACTGCCCATGGCGGAAGCCTGCATTATTCCCGCTCGTCGCTTTTGGGGCAGTTCGTGCTCCGCATGGAGCGACTGCAGGAATACTTCACGGACGCCTTGGTGTTCATCTGCGAGTACGAACGCGACACCTACACCAAGAGGGTCGGCCGGCCCCGGACACAGACGCGACTGATCTACAACGGGATCAGCGAGCGGGATTTCGAGCTCATTCCGACCCGGTCCGATGCCGTCCACTTCATCTATGTTGGCATGTTGCGGGACCTTAAGGGTCCCGACCTTTTTGTGGATGCGTTTGCAAAGACGGAGCGCCTGATCGGCCGGCCGCTATCGGCTCTGATGATCGGCGACGGGCCCGATCGGGATCGGTACCGCGAGATGATGGTCGAGCGCGGCCTGGGCAAGCGTATCGGCATGCTCCCGGCGATGCGCGTGCAGCAGGCCTTCGCAATGTCGCAGAACCTCGTCGTCCCTTCGCGGGCGGAAGCCATGCCCTACATCGTGCTCGAGGGGCTGGGCGCCGGCAAGACGATCATCGCGACCCGCGTCGGCGGCATTCCGGAAGCGCTCGGCAAGGATAGCGAGGCTCTTGTGGCGCCCGACAATGCCGACGACCTCGCCCGGGTGATGGCGGACGCCATTCGCATTCCCGACTGGCACGAGAAGACGATGCCTCCGATCGATGAGGTGCGGTCCGTCTTTTCCGCCACCGTCATGGCCAAGGATGTGCTGAAGCTCTATCGCGAGCTGCTCGGGCGTCGGCCCGGACGGGCAACGAAAACCACTTCGTAAAACGTTTCTTAGGGCCTTTCTGCTATTGCCGACTGGTGAAACAGCGGCGGTAGCCTCATGAACAAGGCAGAGAACAACGATCAATTTGATCTGGAAACCCTGCGCAAGCAAGTTTCCGACGTCAATCGACGCAGCGGCGGCACCGAGAAAGGGACCTCGGAGCCACTCAACGACTACGCGCGTCAGATCGCCGAGCAGTTCAGCGACGGCACACGCACGCCCGCGATCATGATCGGCCAGTTCCGCCTGATCGAGTTTCTTTCGCAGTTCGGTATCGGCCTCCTCTCGTTCCTGCTGTGGATGGATACCGAGGAAACCATCGCCATGCGGGCAGTCGCGTCGCTATGCGTCGGCGCCTTGCTGGTGCTCGCCCTGCAGACCGCCGATTGCTACACGATCCCGGCGCTGCGCGCCCGAATGCGCCCGCTACCGAAGGTATTTCTGACGTGGGCGCTGGTCTTTGGCGCCATGGTTGCGATCATCGCGATCGTCAGCCATGTCGGCGCGGAGCAGCTGCGCTCCTATTTCTGGTGGTTTATACTTGGCGGTGTCTTCCTGCTCGCATCGCGCTTCCTGCTCGCCTACGGTATCCGGAACTGGGCGCGAAACGGCATCATGGAGCGTCGCGCGGTTCTCGTCGGCGGCGGCCAGCCGGCGAAGGATTTCATCCGCCTGCTCGAACAGCAGCCAGACAACGACATCCGCATCTGCGGCATATTCGACGACCGCGGCGACAAGCGGTCGCCGGCGATGGTAGCGGGCTATCCCAAGCTCGGAACCATCGGCGAGCTCGTGGAGTTCGCGCGCCTGACACGAATCGACATGCTGATCATCGCGCTGCCGCTCAGCGCCGAAGCGCGCATCCTGCAGCTGTTGAAGAAGCTGTGGGTGCTGCCGGTGGATATCCGCCTCGCCGCTCACTCCAACCGCCTGCGCTTCCGCCCTCGCGCCTATTCGCATGTCGGCTCGGTGCCGATGCTCGATATTTTCAACAAGCCCATTCGCGACTGGGATTCGGTGGCCAAGCGCTGCTTCGACGTCTTCTTCGCGGTGCTTGCGCTTGTCGTTCTCTGGCCGCTCATGCTGGCCACAGCCATCGCCATCAAGACGACGTCACAGGGACCTGTCTTCTTCATGCAGAAGCGGCATGGCTTCAACAACGAAGTCATCAACGTCTTCAAGTTCCGCTCGATGTACACCAACATGAGCGACCCAACCGGAAAGGCGGCGGTCACCAAGGGCGACCCGCGCGTCACGCCTGTCGGCCGCTTCATCCGCAAGACATCGATCGACGAGCTGCCGCAGCTGTTCAACGTGCTGCTCGGCAATCTGTCGCTGGTCGGCCCGCGCCCGCATGCCGTGCTCGCCCAAGCGCGCGATCGCGCCTTCGGCGACGTGGTCGAGGGCTATTTCGCGCGCCACCGCGTCAAGCCCGGCGTTACCGGCTGGGCGCAGATCAACGGCTGGCGTGGCGAAGTCGACAATGACGACAAGATCAAGTTCCGCACGGCTTACGATCTCTATTACATCGAGAACTGGTCGCTCTGGTTCGACCTGAAAATCCTGGTCCTGACGCCGTTCCGCCTGTTCAACACGGAAAACGCCTATTGAGCGCGATCGAGGCGACATATCCACGCGTCGCCCATCCACAACGGGCAACCATGCGGCTGATCGGCTCGGCGGCTGTGACCGTCGGCGTGTTCCTGTCGGGCTTCGTCATCAGCGAGCCCGCGCCCTATGAGCTTTGGATGGCCGGGCTGGTCGGCCTGTGGTTCATCCTTGGCCTCAGGATTTCTCGCTATACCGTTCCGCTGCTGGCGTTGCTGATCACCTTCAACGTCGGCGGCATGCTGTCGCTGACGCAGATGAAGGATCTGGCCGATGGTCCGATGTATGTGGCGGTGTCGACCTTCCTCGCCTTGACCGCCGTCTTCTACGCCGCGATCATCGAGGACAGTCACCGCCGGCTGCCGCTCATCTTCAATGCCTGGACGTTTGCCGCCGTCATCACCTCGATGCTCGGCATTCTCGGCTACTTTCATGCCTTTCCAGGCTCCGAGGTGTTCACGCTCTACGACCGCGCGAAAGGTGCCTTTCAGGACCCGAACGTGTTCGGACCGTTCCTGGTGCCCCCTTCCCTCTATCTCGTGCACGGTATCCTCACGGGAAACCTGCGCGCCGCCCCGATCAAGGCGGCGGCGCTCCTGATCCTCGCGCTCGGCGTCTTCCTGTCGTTCTCGCGTGCGGCATGGGGCTTGTTCCTGCTGACCATCATCCTCCTGATCTTCGTGATGCTGCTCAAGGAACGCAGCGGCGCCTTCCGGCTGCGCATTCTCGTTCTGTCGTTGGCCGCGATCCTGATGATGGTGGCGTCGCTTGTGATCGCGCTGCAGTTTCCCAAGGTCAGCGACCTGTTTTCGACGCGCGCGCAGCTCGTGCAGCAATATGACGGCGAGCACCTCGGGCGCTTCGATCGCCACCGGATCGGCTTCACCATGATGATGGAGCGGCCGCTCGGTATCGGGCCGATGGTGTTCGGCACCATCTTCCCCGAGGACGAGCACAATATCTGGCTGAAATCGCTGACGACCTACGGCTGGCTCGGTTTCGTCAGCTATGTCGGCATGCTCCTCTGGACCTTCTATCTCGGCTTCAAGAACCTGCTGAAGAACCGACCTTGGCAGCCCTATCTGATGATCGCCTGGATCGGCGTTCTTGGCCATGCAGCGATCGGAAACGTCATCGACATCGACCACTGGCGCCATGTCTACCTACTGTTCGGCGTGGTGTGGGGCTGCGCCGCGCTGGAGGCACGGCATATGCGCAATCCAGACGCTCGCGATCGCCACTGAGCCCTTGCGAACCGCCGCAGGCGCGCTACTCTTTCCTCATGATCACAGCCATGCAGATACGCGCCGCCCGCGCCATGATGGGCATCACCATAGAGCAACTGGCAACCGCATCCGGCCTGCCCGTGGCAACACTCGAAACTCTTGAGCGCGACGGTACGCAGGGCGAACCGCAGGCGTTGCTCGCCGTCAAGCAAGCGCTCGAAACGGGCGGCGTCCTGTTCATCGCCAGCGGCAATCACGATGAGGGCGGTCCGGGCGTGCGGCTGAAGGCGCGCACCGGCAGCGACGAAGGTATCCGTCCTGAGAACCTGAACTCGGCAAACGACGACTGACGTCGGAACCAAAGTCGAGGTTTCGCGTTATTCCCGCGCATTATCAAAATGTTGGGGGATACTTCTTGAGAAACTCAAACGGTCTTTATGTTATCATCGGCGCTCTGATTGTCGTCGTCGCCGGGCTTGGGGCCTATATCTATCACGAGCAGACGAAGCCCACGGGCGTCGAGATGAGCATCGGCCAAAACGGGGTGTCCATCGAGCAGAAGTGACGCTTGCAAGCGACTGACGCGACGCGATCGCGCTCAGTTCTTGATGTTGACGGCGCGCTGGGAATACAGCGCGTCCTCAATGATGACGCCGGCGGTAACCCGCATGAAATGATCCTCTGCAAGCTCCATCAGCGACAGCGCGACATCATGCTCCGGCCAACCGGCCTGAATAGCATTATCGATCAACTTCGAAAGTGAGTCTGACATCCATTCACGAATAGATTGACTTTCAGCGACATCAATCATGAACAACCTCGTGCATCTCTCGTATATCCATGCCACAAATTGGCGCGATATTCGAGACGCGTAGAGGTTTACCAGCTGATTTATCCTCAGGATCGGCTTAAGCAAATTTAATACTGATGATCCACATCAAATATTATTGACATTCATCGAATCGATAATGAATCGCCGCATTGACGTCGCGGCCAAATCCAACTGTTCATCTGAGTTTTGATCGTGATTTCGGCTCCTGGGGGCTGCCGAAAATCTTTTTAAATGGTCGGGGCGACAGGACTTGAACCTGCGACCCCTTGACCCCCAGTCAAGTGCGCTACCGGGCTGCGCTACGCCCCGACCTGCCTTTACGGCCTGATCCTGTTAGTCTTTTGGGATTCTCGGCGCAAGCGAAAAATCGACATCGCTTAGAAATTCACTGGTTCTTTTCGGCAGAGCCCGGACGATGAACCTCTGCGCCACCGCAAAGAGCTTGCCCTCACTCGTTCATCTGACTATTGGGACGTCAGATTGCTCAGGGAGACACAACATGGAAATCGAGATCCCCTGCCCGAAGTGCAGGAACACCAGAATGAAGTTCGAACGTCCGCAGCCGCTGGATAGCGATATGCTGACATGCTTCACCTGCGGCCACGAGCTCGGAACGCTCGGCTCCGTCAAGGCGAAGATGATGGCCGCGTTCGAGCGGATGCAGAAGCAAGGCCTGCCACGCAAGCAGTGAACGCTAGCCGTGCGTGAAGCCGACACGCCCGTCTTCGGCGATCGTGACGCCGCAGCCGAGATAATCGGCGATCGACATATGCGGGGTCTCAAAAGGTGTGGCGTGGGTCTGGGTCACAACGACCACATCCGCGCCCGCCGCCTCTGCCGCGAGGATGCCGGCAACCGCATCCTCGAACACGAGACATCTGGCCGGATCGACGCCGAGACTCTCGGCGCCGCGGCGATAGCCCTCCGGGCTTGGCTTTCCGGATGAAACCTCTTCACCCGTTACAATCACTTTTGGCATCGGGATGCCGGCTGCGGCCATCCGAAGCTTGAAAAGCTCTGTCGGCGCCGACGTTACGATGGCCCAGCGCTCCGACGGCAGGCTGTTCAGAAATTTCACCGCGCCCGGTATCTCGATGATCCCGTTTACATCCTCCAGCTCTTCCTGCAGCAACAGCTTTGCCTCGTGTTCGGGATCAACGCCGGGCAGCGCCAGGCCGCGGATCACGTCGCTTGCGCGAACGCCGTGGATCGTCTTCAGGAAGACCTCGGGCTCAAACCCATGGCGCACCGCCCAGCCGGTCCAGACACGCTCGACGACGGCGATGGAGTTGAGCAGCGTTCCATCCATGTCGAAGAGGAAGGCGTCGTACATTTTTGTGGGAACCGGCACGCGAAGCTCCTGGCTGGCAATATGGGATCAACTCGGGCGGCTTGACGCCAGCCTTAGCGGACCTGGTCGAGAAGACGCTTGCATTCCAGAAGATCATAGAGCGCCTCCTGCAACAGCGCGCGATCTTCCTTGCCGACGCTCGACTTGCCGAGCGACACCTCGGCCGCTTCGTCGTCACCACCACCGAAGTTGAAGAAGCGGCGGGAGGCGGGCGCCTTCGCGCGTCCGACCAGCTGATCTTCCTCGGACATCCCCACCCGGGGTTCGCCGGCTTCGCTTTCGCTCTGGCCGGTCAGCGCCTGGACGCTGGCGAGATCGCCATGGCCGATGGCGATGACGAACTTGTTGCCATTGGTCTTCAGGAGCTTCTGCACACCCTTGATGGTGTAGCCGTGGTCATAGAGCAGATGCCGGATGCCCTTCAGCAGATCGACGTCTTCCGGCCGGTAGTATCGCCTGCCACCGCCGCGCTTCATCGGCTTGATCTGCGGGAAGCGGGTCTCCCAGAAGCGCAGCACATGCTGCGGAAGATCCAGGTCGTCCGCTACCTCGCTGATGGTGCGAAAAGCATCCGGGCTCTTATCCAAGGTTCTCACTCCCTACGCGATTTTCAGCACGCGATCTAAAGGGCGTCGCGCTTGCCGTTTATCGGCAAGGCACAGGGGCTCGCACCTGAAATGTCCGAGCCGCGACTCATCATATTTCAACGGTTTGCTTGCGTTAATTCAAGTCACGTCTCGAATTCGCACAGAAAACGTTGCGGAAAGTTGATGGGAAGTGTCGACCAGCCTCGTCGGCGACGAGATCGGAAAGCGATCAGGCGGCCGGATTAGCCGGCTTGGTCTTGACCTTGCGCAGGGTGTGCGCCTTCAGGATACGGGTCTTCAAGACGTTCGATGCCTTGAAGGTCATCACGCGGCGCGGCGAGATCGGCACTTCTTCGCCGGTCTTCGGGTTGCGGCCGATGCGTTCGTTCTTGTCGCGCACCTGAAAGGTCGCGAAGGAAGAAAGCTTGACCGTTTCACCGCGAACGATGGCGTTGCAGATCTCGTCGATCACAGTCTCCACGAGCTCTGCCGATTCCGTTCGGGACAGACCGACTTTGCGAAAAACGGACTCCGCCAAGTCTGCGCGCGTGACTGTTTTGCCGGTCATCTTTTTCCCTGCCCATCGGTTTTGTTTTGTGAGGACGAGCGAAGAGTATTTGTCTTGCGCCTTACGGTCAAGCCCTTGTTCGTTGTCAGCTTTTTGGGTTTTGGGGCTGCTACCAGCGCAGCAGCACGGCACCCCAGGTGAAGCCGCCACCCATCGCCTCGAGCATGACGAGATCGCCCTTCTTGATACGTCCGTCGCCTGCTGCAACCGCGAGCGCGAGCGGGATCGAAGCCGCCGACGTATTGCCGTGCAGGTCAACCGTGACGACAACCTTTTCGGGCGCGATGTTCAACTTCTTGGCCGAGCCATCGATGATGCGACGATTTGCCTGATGCGGCACCAGCCAGTCGAGATCGTCAGACGTGGTGCCGGTGCTGTCGAAGGCTGCCTGGATGACGTCGGTGATCATGCCGACGGCATATTTGAAGACTTCGCGGCCTTCCATGCGCAGCTTGCCGACGGTGCCCGTGGTCGACGGTCCGCCATCGACGAAAAGCTTGTCCTTGTGCGAGCCGTCGGACCGCAGATGCGCGGTCAAGACGCCGCGATCCGCAGTGGTCCCCTCACCTTCAGCTGCCTCGAGCACGATCGCGCCGGCACCGTCACCGAAGAGCACGCAGGTCGTACGATCGTTCCAGTCGAGGATGCGCGAGAAGGTTTCGGCGCCGATGACCAGCACACGCTTGGCAAGGCCGCCACGGATGTAGGCGTCGGCGGTGGTGACCGCATAGACGAAGCCCGTACAGACAGCCTGCACGTCGAAGGCAAAGCCATGGCTCATGCCGAGACGGTTCTGGATGCTGACGGCGGTCGCCGGGAAGGTGTTGTCGGGCGTCGATGTCGCACAGATGATCATATCGATGTCAGCGGGCGTCATGCCAGCCTTGTCGAGCGCCGCCAGAGCCGCCGCCGCGCCAAGCGAGGACGTCGTCTCATCTTCTCCGGCGAGATAACGCTGGCGAATGCCCGTGCGCTGAACAATCCATTCGTCGGAAGTGTCCACGACATCTTCCATATCGCGATTGGTCATAACGCGTTTCGGAAGCGCGGATCCGAAACCGCGAACCACTGAACGGATCATATTCATCAAATCCCGTCGCTCATGCCGCTTCCGGCCCGATCGGGGGCAGCCGCTTGGCATGATACTTTTGCAAATCGTTTTCTATTTTCTGATTGAGGCCATTCTTGGCCATGTCGTAGCCAACTTCGATCGCCGACGCGATCCCTTCGGCGTTGGCGCCGCCGTGGCTCTTGATGACCACGCCGTTGAGGCCGAGAAACACGCCGCCATTGACCTTGCTGGGGTCCATCTTCTCGCGCAGCATGTCGAAAGCGCTCTTGGCGAAGATATAGCCGATCTTGGCAAGCAGGGTGCGCGACATCGCAGCCTTGAGGTATTCGCCAATCTGGCGCGCCGTGCCTTCTGCGGCCTTCAGCGCGATGTTGCCGGCGAAGCCTTCGGTGACAACGACATCGACGGTTCCCTTGCCGATGTCATTGCCCTCGACGAAGCCGAAATAGTCGAGCGAGTCGATATTGGCCTCGCGCAGCAGGCGCCCGGCTTCCTTGACCTCTTCCTGGCCCTTGATCTCTTCGACACCCACGTTGAGCAGGCCGATGGTCGGACGGTCGATCTCGAACAGCGCGCGCGCCATGGCGCCGCCCATCAGCGCGAAATCCATGAGCTGCTGGCTATCGGCGCCGATCGTCGCGCCGACATCGAGCACGATGCTTTCGCCGCGCATGGTCGGCCAGATCGCCGCAATCGCCGGACGCTCGATATTGGCCATCGTGCGCAGACAGAACTTGGCCATCGCCATCAGCGCGCCGGTATTGCCAGCGGAAACCGCGACATCGGCGTCCTTGGTCTTCACAGCCTCGAGCGAACGCCACATGGAAGAGACATAGCGACCACGGCGCAATGCCTGGCTCGGCTTCTCGTCCATGCGCACGGCAAGTTCGCAATCGTGGAGAACGGATTTCTCCTTCAGCTTCGGAAACTGGTCGAGAATAGGCTCGCACTGTTCCTTCAAGCCATACATCACGAACGAAATGTCCGGATGCCGTTCCAGCGCCTTTGCGGCACCGGGGATGACTACCTGGGGACCAAAGTCGCCACCCATGAGGTCGAGAGAAATTCTGATCACGCGTCCCTGATCCTTTTTTTTCGTCCCAGGAGGGCGAAATTTTGGCCAAAATACCGGTTTTACCGTCGCTGACAACTGAATATGTCAAACAGCGAGCAGCTTTCAGTCCTTTTTCCAGTCTTTCAGAACAGCAAAGGCGGAAGGCTTCTTATCGTTCTCTCCGGTGTCTTCTATGTGACCATCGAAGGCAACGCCCTCTTTGCGGGGGTACGGATCGATCGCCATGGCGGCGAATTCGGTCGCCACTTCACCGGCGTCGATCGTGTCGCCGACAAAGCTTTCCGGCATGTCGGGACCATCGGGATCCAGCATCATTTCGCCGGTATCGTTGGCCGGGCGGCGCGCGAGCTTGGAGTTTTCGGGCACAAAAATCTGCTCGAAGGGCTCATCGATCTTCGACGGCACCGGCTCCAGCGTGACGACGCAGCTCTGGACGATGCTCGCCCGCACCCTGCCCTTCACGCGGATACCATCCTTCTTCCATCGCGCGATCTGCAGATCGGCGCGGAAATCGTCGACGGAGATCACGCCCCAGGTTTCGGCAAGCGCCCGCAACTCGTCCTTGTCGGCTTCGAGATGAACGTCGACCGGGTTGGCCGAGACGTTACCGACCTTGACCAAGTAGGAAAAAGGCGTGTCTTCGTTTGAATTCTTCATCATTGTCTCCTCACGCGACGGCGGGCAGCGTTGCCGAGCCGGTCGCGATCGTATCTTCGGACTGTGCCGACAGGTGTTTTTCAGCGGAAAACATCCAATCGGCAAGCGCGCGCATGTCGACCTGGTCTGCTTCCTTCGGATGAATGTTGCGGCCGAGCGCCACGGCGAGCGCCTCGGCGTCGCCAGCGTCCATCGCCTTGGAATAGGCTTCGAGCCGACCGTAGAACATGCCGGCGAGTTTCTTCATGCGCTTCGGAACGGTGTTGTCGCCGATGCCGAGTTCGCGGATCGAATAATCGATATCCTGGAAGAATGCATCCACGATTTCCTGCGCAATTTCCTGGCCACTCGTCTCGGATGCACGCGTGCGGCGAAAAAACAGGATCATGACAGCCGACAGCATTTCGAAGCGACCCATGACCGTATCCGGCACGCCGAGTCTCTCGTAAAGCGCAGGCATGCGGGCGGCCGATGTCAGCGCCTCATATTGCCGATCGACGATCGCCTGGTTGTTGTTTTTCTTGCCGAAGAGCCCGAATATCATTGTTTTTTCCGGAAAGGCCTCGTTCTTGGCGCCAACCTGCGTCCGGCCTTGTTGCATGATTTCGAAAGCTGGTTTACCGAAGCATGCGCGAATTGCAATGGCGAAGGTGGCCACTTTCGGGACAGCGCTTCGACGATGGCCATTCGGCAGATGGCTGACGTCCGACCCCGGAATGGCCACAATGGTTTTGCATCAGCGTAACATTGCATGGCCGATGGCTGGTATCGATACGTTAAGGGAGTAGATGTCGTTGAAGAAACGGTATTTCAAGTCTGACAGGAAATTCCTCAGCAATGCCGCCATTGCCATCATGATCGCTTCCGCCGGATTGACCGGCTGCCAAACGGGTACAGTTCTCAACGGCGGCTATGTCGCCGACGAGCAGTCGCTCAACCTGGTTCCCGAGGGTTCGAGCCGCGAGCAGGTTCTGCTGTCGCTGGGCACGCCTTCGACAACCGCCACTTTCGATGGCGAAGTCTTCTATTACATCTCGCAGCGTCGCGAGCGCTCCATGGCGTTCCAGAAGCTGAAGGTCGTGGACCAGAGCGTCCTCGCCATCTACTTCGACAAGGACGGCGTCGTTACCCGCCGCGCCAACTACACGCTCAAGGATGGCAAGCCGTTCGACACGATCACGCGCGTCACGCCGACGGGCGGCAAGGATCTCACCTTCCTTCAGCAGCTGCTTTCTGGCGGCAGCGCGGCCAACATGGCCAAGGGCCTCTTCGGTGCCGGCGATCGTCCTTCGCCGCAAAACCCGGCCAGCCTGCGCTAAGCGGCCGGCCTGCCTTAACCGGCAAGTCATTTGCCACAGAAAACCCGCCGGATCGCTCCGGCGGGTTTTTTTGGTCGCAATCCGTTAGCCGGCCGGATGGGCTATCCGGCGAGAACGGCGAGCAGGAGCAGCGCCACGATATTGGTGATCTTGATCGCCGGATTGACGGCGGGGCCGGCCGTATCCTTGTAGGGATCGCCGACGGTATCGCCTGTCACGGATGCCTTGTGGGCTTCCGACCCTTTCATGTGGCGGGTGCCATCCTTATCGACGAAGCCGTCCTCGAATGACTTCTTGGCGTTGTCCCATGCGCCACCACCCGAGGTCATCGAGATCGCCACGAACAGGCCGTTGATGATGACGCCCAGCAGCGATGCGCCAAGCGCCGCGAAGGCCGAAGCCTTGGAGCCAGAGATCAACAGCACGCCGAAATAGACGACGATGGGCGCCAGGACGGGCAGAAGCGACGGAATGATCATTTCGCGAATGGCGGCCTTGGTCAGCAGGTCGACGGCCCTGCCGTAATCCGGCTTTTCGGTGCCCTGCATGATGCCGGGCTTTTCGCGGAACTGCTTGCGCACCTCCTCGACGATCGATCCGGCCGCACGTCCGACAGCCGTCATGGCGATGCCGCCGAAGAGATACGGGATGAGGCCGCCGAAGAGCAGTCCGGCGACGACATAGGGGTTCGACAGATCGAACGAGATCGTGCCGATATTCGCGAAGTACGGATACTGATCGCCGTGGGAGGCGAAATATTGCAGGTCGTTCGAATAGGCCGCAAAGAGCACCAGAGCGCCGAGACCGGCAGAGCCGATCGCGTAGCCCTTGGTGACGGCCTTGGTGGTATTGCCCACCGCATCGAGCGCGTCCGTGGACTTGCGCACCTCCGGCGGCAGATGCGCCATCTCGGCGATGCCACCGGCATTGTCGGTGACCGGACCGAAGGCGTCGAGTGCCACGATCATGCCGGCAAGGCCGAGCATGGCGGTAACGGCGATGCCGGTGCCGAACAGGCCACCGAGCTGGAAGGTCGCCAGGATGCCGCCGACGATGACGATCGCCGGAAGTGCCGTCGATTCCAGCGAGACGGCAAGCCCCTGGATGACGTTGGTGCCGTGTCCGGTGACCGATGCCTGGGCGATCGAGTTGACCGGGCGCTTGTTGGTGCCGGTGTAGTATTCGGTGATGACGACGATCAGCGCGGTGACGATGAGGCCGACGATACCGCAGAGAAACAGGTTCATGCCGGTGATGTCATGACCGGCGACCGTGCCGATCGGGCCCCAGCCAACCGTCAGCGACGTTGCCGCCCCGAGACCCAGGATCGACAGCAGGCCGGTGACGATGAGCCCCTTGTAAAGGGCGCCCATGATCGAGCCGTTGCTGCCGAGCTTGACGAAAAAGGTGCCGATGATCGAGGTGATGATGCAGGCGCCGCAGATGGCGAGCGGATAGATCATCGCCGACGCAAGAACCGGCGTGCCGCCAAAGAAGATCGCGGCGAGAACCATCGTCGCGACGACGGACACGGCATAGGTTTCGAAAAGGTCGGCTGCCATGCCGGCGCAATCGCCGACGTTGTCGCCAACGTTGTCGGCGATGGTCGCCGGGTTGCGCGGGTCATCTTCCGGGATACCGGCCTCGACCTTGCCGACGAGATCGCCGCCGACATCGGCGCCCTTGGTGAAGATACCGCCGCCGAGACGGGCGAAGATCGATATCAGCGATGCGCCGAAGCCGAGCGCGACCAGGGAATCGATGACTTCACGCGAGGCGGGATCGTGGCCGAGCACGCCGGTGAGGATCAGATAGTAGATGGAGACGCCAAGCAGGGCCAAGCCGGCGACCAGCATGCCGGTGATGGCGCCAGACTTGAAGGCGATGTCGAGACCGGCGGCAAGGCTATGCGACGCGGCTTGCGCGGTGCGCACATTGGCGCGAACCGAAACGTGCATGCCGATGAAACCAGCGGCGCCCGAAAGCACAGCACCAACCAGAAAGCCGATCGCGGCCGTGGCGGAGAGCAGCAGCCAGGCGGCGATGAAGACGACGACGCCGACAATTGCGATCGCCGTATACTGACGCGTGAGATAGGCCTGCGCGCCTTCGCGAATATATCCTGCAATTTCCTGCATGCGGGCGTTTCCCTGATCGGCTGACAGCACCGACCGGATCGCCCAGATGGCATAGACCACCGAAAGCAAACCGCACGCTATTACGCATAAAAGAATCGTCATTTCGCTCTTTCCTCCAAAAGAGCCGGAGCTCACTCCCTCTCCGGCTGCGAACACGCCGTCCTCATTTCCTCCCACAGAAATGCTGCAACGCCGAGTGGAGATTGCGTGGAGGAAAACGGGACGTCAAGCCCGCAAGGGCTGAAAACCCTTACGGAGCAATGGGAAAGAGGAGATAAGCCGATCGGAGGAAGAGGCCGATTCTTGCGCGCGAAACGCTACTTTTTCTGATCGCCGCGAACTTGCTTGGCGATGCGGTCGAGAACGGCGTTGACGAGCTTGGGCTCATCATCGCTGAAGAACGCCTGAGCGATCTCAACATATTCGGTGACGATGACCGCGACCGGCACGTCCTTGCGGTCGAGAAGTTCGAAAACACCGGCACGAAGAATGGCGCGAACGGTGCTGTCGAGGCGCGAGAGCGCCCAATCGTCTTGCAACGCAGAGGCAACCAGCGGATCCAGGCGCTTCTGTTCGCGCACGACGCCGGAGACGATCGAACGGAACCAGGAGGGGTCAGCCTTCAGGTAGGTTTCGCCATCCAGCTCCTGGCCGAGACGATGAGCTTCGTATTCGGCGACGATTTCCAGAACGCCGGTACCGCCAACATCCATCTGATAGAGCGCCTGCACCGCGGCAAGGCGCGCGGCGCCCCGCTGGTTCGCTGTCTTGACCGGACGCTCCGCGTTTTCGTTGCTCATGCCTTATGCACCCAGCTTTTTCTTCAGCTCGATCATGGTGAGAGCTGCGCGAGCGGCAAAGCCGCCCTTGTCCTTATCCGAACGGCGTACGCGCGACCAAGCCTGCTCGTCGTTTTCGACTGTCAGGATACCATTGCCGATGGCAATGGATTCGCTGACGGACAGGTCCATCAGAGCGCGCGAGGATTCGTTCGATACGATATCGAAATGGTAGGTTTCGCCGCGAATGACCATGCCGAGCGCGACGTAGCCGTCGTAGTTCGTGCCATCATTATCTGCTCCATCGAGAGCCATTGCAATCGCAGCCGGAATTTCCAACGCGCCGGGAACGGTGACCACGTCATAGGTCGCGCCGGCTTCGGTCAATGCGAAGGTTGCGCCTTCCAGAAGGGCATCAGCCATGTCGTCATAGAAACGTGCTTCAACGATCAAGATATGAGGAGCGGTTTCTCGCGCCATGGGTCACCTTCATTTCCTAGAGGACTTGCCGTTCGACAGGCGGCGGTCAAAACATGCCTTTACCAGAATGGCAAGCAAATTCGGCTCATGGCTGCGGTGCAAAATCGCGATTCATCCCGGCGCCGACGGAGGTGCCGGCGGACCATTCGACCCAAAACGCCTGGTCTCGATCGATAACGGGTTGATTTCTCGCGCAAACTCATAATTCCTCGGGATAAAGGGAGATGAGAATGACCGATCAGCAAACACCCGTCGTCAACGTCGATGCACTCAGCCTCGAGCACTGGAAGCAGGGAGCGCTTTACGAGAGCGCCGATACTTCCTTCGGTGCGTTGCTCGGGCTGAAAGGGCTCGGCGTCAGCTATAACGAGGTGCCCGCGGGAAAATCGGGCTGTCCCTTCCACAACCATCACGCCGAGGACGAGATGTTCTTCGTGCTCGAGGGGACCGGCGAATATCGTTTCGGGACAGAGCGCTATCCGATCCGCAAGGGCGATGTGCTCGGCGCGCCGACGGGCGGGGCGGAGACGGCGCATCAGATCATCAACACGGGTGCGACCCCGCTGATCTATCTCGGCATATCGACCAAGGCCGCGACCGATATCGTCGAATATCCGGACTCGGGCAAGTTTCTCGCGAAGACGCGCCGAGAAGGAGCGCCCGATCGGTCGTTTCGCGCAATGGCACGCACCGGCGACGGTCTCGATTACTGGGATGGCGAGCCTGGGGCGTGACGAGGAAAGCGATTGCAATGACCGAGATACCGACGATCGAGACCGAGCGGCTGGTCCTGCGGCCGCACACACTTGACGATTTCGAGGCCTATCATGCGCTGTGGAGCAATGATGCGGTAGTGCGCTTCATCAGCGGCGTGGCATCGACGCGCGAGCAGAGCTGGGGACGCATGCTGCGTGTCGCCGGGATGTGGCACCATATGGGCTTCGGCTTCCTCGCCATCGAGGAAAAAAAGAGCGGACAATTCGTGGGCGAAGCAGGCTTCCTGGAGATGAAGCGCGACATGCAGCCAGTCAGCACCGAGGGCACACTGGAAGCGGGCTGGGCGTTGATGCCGGAGGTTCAGGGCAAGGGCTATGCGACCGAGGCGCTGCGGGCTTTGATCGGCTGGGCGCAGGTGCGTTTTCCGTCGCGACCGATGAGCTGCATTATCGATCCCGAGAATGCCGCCTCGCTGCGTCTTGCCGAAAAGCTCGGCTTTGGCGATGCGAGGCGCGCGCATTACAATGGCGAGGTTATTCTGCTTTCGCGACCGGGAATTCGGCCAACCTAGCGGCATAGCGCGCCATGGTATCGACTTCGAAGTTGACGAAATCGCCGGCCTGACGCTTGCCCCAGGTCGTGACCTCGAGCGTGTGGCGAATAAGGAGCACGTCGAAGTCGGTGCCATCGACGGCGTTGACGGTCAGCGATGTGCCGTCGAGCGCGATCGAGCCCTTGGGCGCGACGAACTTGGCCAGATGCTCCGGCGCGCGGATGCGGAAACGAGTGGCATCGCCTTCTTCGGTGACGGAGAGGATCTCGGCCTTGCCATCGACATGGCCAGAAACGATGTGGCCGCCAAGTTCGTCGCCGATCTTCAGCGAACGTTCGAGGTTGACGGGGCTGCCCTCTTTCCAGGTGCCGATCGTCGTCAGGCGCAGCGCTTCTTCCCAGGCTTCCACCTCGAACCAACGGCCGTTGCTGCCCTCCTCGGGCAGACCCGTGACGGTCAGGCAGATGCCGGAATGGGAGATCGAGGCGCCCATGTCGATGGTCGCGGGATCATAGCTGGTCGCCACGCGAAGCTTGATGCCCTCCTTCAGGGGGGAGACGGCTTCGATCGTGCCGACATCGGTGACAATGCCTGTAAACATCAAACTTCTCTTTCGTACTCGTCCAGGCTGTCAGCGCCAACGATGCGCGTGCCCACATGCTTGAAATCGGATGGAATATCGGTTTTGCGGATCGGCGTTTCAATACCGCCGTCGCCGATCGTGCCTGGGCCCTGGTAGAGCAGGATACGGTCGACATAGCCGGCGTCGAGGAAAAGCCGCGCCGTCCTGGCGCCGCCCTCGACCAGAAGCGAGGAAATGCCGCGCG
This sequence comes from Hyphomicrobiales bacterium, assembly GCA_900472605.1. Taxonomy (GTDB): domain Bacteria; phylum Pseudomonadota; class Alphaproteobacteria; order Rhizobiales; family Rhizobiaceae; genus Rhizobium. The sequence continues at coordinate 40,369 of UCJD01000033.1, forward strand.
ATGCCAGTGCCGGAAGGAGCTGTTCCGGGTGGTAGGGATGGCAATAGAGAACTTCGACGCCCGCGGCTTCGAGGGCTTGGTGGCGGGATTCGATGTCGGAGAGGTTGGTGGTGGTGTCGTCTTGAGCGTCGGCGGGTGTGATACCCCCCTCTGCCCTGCCGGGCATCTCCCCCTCAGGTGGGGAGATTGGCTGGGGGGGGCCGCTCGTTCCAAGCTTGTTTGTTTGAGAAGAGGCCTGCCACGAGTCGATCTCCCCCCTTGAGGGGGAGATGTCCGGCAGGACAGAGGGGAGTGCCGCGCCCTCATCCATCTCCGGATCGGAAACCTCTTCACGCGCCACGGCAATCACGGGAACTTCCCGCGCCGTCCTCACCAGCTTCGAGTTCAACGGCAGATCCAGCAGCGGATCAAGCACGATCCGCACGGGGGAGCGCCCCTCAAGCCCCGGAATGCGCACCGTCAATTCCGGATCGTCGGCAGTGGCCGTGCCGATGCCGACAAGGATCGCGTCCGTCTCGGCGCGCAACTGCTGCACTTCGGCACGGGCCGCCGGGCCGGTGATCGCGATCTGGCCCTCGCCCTTACGGCCGATCATGCCATCTTGAGAAACGGCAAGCTTCAGAATCACATAGGGACGGTTCTTCGTCTGGCGGGTGAGGTAGGCAGCAAGCGAGTGACGGCCCTCTTCCTCCAACAGTCCGGTCTCAACTTCGATGCCGGCGTCGCGGAGCATGGCGATGCCCCTGCCCGACACGCGTTCATCGGGATCGGTAACGCTGATGACGACGCGTGCCACGCCGGATGCGATGAGCGCATCGGCGCAGGGCGGCGTCTTTCCGTGGTGAGAGCATGGCTCCAGCGTCACATAGGCAGTGGCGCCGCGGGCCAGTTCACCGGCCTCGGCGAGCGCCTGCGGTTCGGCATGCGGGCGACCGCCGACAGCGGTCGTGCCACGGCCGACGATCGTGCCGTCACGCACGACGACGCAGCCGACGGAGGGGTTTGTTGAGGTCTGGCCGAGATGGAGGAGACCCAGGCGGATCGCCTCCTGCATGAATTGCGCGTCGTCAGGCGAGGCGCTCATCGCTCAACTGTCCAAGGGATCGCGAGCGATCTTCGCGTTGATTTCCGAGATGACCTTCTCGAAATCCTCGGCATGGCTGAAATCGCGGTAGACCGAGGCGTAACGGACGAAGCCGACATCGTCGAGGCTCTTCAGGGCCTCAAGGACCTGCAGACCGATCTGCTCGGAGCTGATCTCGACCTCGCCGGAGCTTTCCAGGCGCCGGACGATGCCGGAAACGGCTCGCTCGATGCGGTCGCGATCGACGGGGCGCTTGCGCAGGGCGATCTCGAAGGAACGCACCAGCTTGTCGCGGTCGAAAGGCACCTTGCGGCCGGTCTTCTTCGAGACCATGAGCTCGCGCAGCTGCACGCGCTCGAAGGTGGTGAAGCGACCGCCGCAGTCGGGACAGATACGCCTGCGGCGGATGGACGTGTTGTCCTCCGCCGGGCGTGAATCCTTGACCTGTGTGTCTTCCGATCCGCAGAATGGGCAGCGCATGCGCTATCCTTAGCCGATGTAGTCGTACATTGGGAAGCGGTTGGTCAGGGCGACCACCTTTTCCCGCACGGCAGCTTCGACGCCGGCATTGCCCTCGTCGGAGTTGGCGGCCTTCAGGCCATCGAGAACCTCGACGATGAGATTGCCGATTTCCTTGAATTCCGCTTCCTTGAAGCCGCGCGTCGTACCAGCCGGTGCGCCAAGGCGAACACCGGAGGTGACGAAAGGCTTTTCCGGGTCGAACGGGATGCCGTTCTTGTTGCAGGTGACGTAGGCGCGGCCAAGGGCTGCCTCGGCGCGCTTGCCGGTTGCGTTCTTCTTGCGAAGATCGACCAGCATCAGGTGGTTGTCGGTGCCGCCGGAGACGACGTCGAGGCCGCCAGCGATCAGGGTCTCGGCGAGCGTCTTGGCGTTCTTGACGACCTGGGCCGCGTAGTCCTTGAACTCGGGCTGCAGCGCTTCACCGAAGGCGACGGCTTTGGCGGCGATGATGTGCATCAGCGGGCCGCCCTGGAGACCCGGGAAGACGGCCGAGTTGAACTTCTTCGCCAGATCTTCGTCGTTCGTCAGGATCACGCCACCGCGCGGGCCGCGCAGCGACTTGTGGGTCGTCGTCGTGGCAACGTGGCAATGCGGGAACGGCGACGGATGCTGGCCACCGGCAACGAGACCGGCGATGTGCGCCATGTCGACCATGAGGTAGGCGCCGACTTCATCGGCGATCTCGCGGAAGCGCTTCCAGTCCCAGATACGGGAGTAAGCGGTGCCGCCGGCGATGATGAGCTTCGGCTTGTGGGTGCGGGCCTTCTCGGCGACATCGTCCATGTCGAGCAGGTTGTCGCCTTCGCGAACACCGTAGGACACGACGTTGAACCACTTGCCGGACATGTTGACCGGCGAACCGTGCGTCAGGTGACCACCGGAATTGAGGTCGAGGCCCATGAAGGTGTCGCCCGGCTGCAGCAGCGCCAGAAAGACGGCCTGGTTCATCTGCGAACCGGAGTTCGGCTGAACGTTGGCGAAGTTGACGCCGAACAGCTTCTTGGCGCGCTCGATGGCGAGTTCCTCGGCGATATCGACGAACTGGCAGCCACCGTAGTAGCGCTTGCCCGGATAGCCCTCGGCGTACTTGTTGGTCATGATGGAGCCCTGGGCTTCCAGAACCGCGCGGGAAACGATGTTTTCCGAAGCGATCAGCTCGATCTCGTGACGCTGGCGACCGAGTTCCTTTTGGATCGAACCGAAGATTTCCGGATCGGTATCGGCAAGCGAGCGATTGAAGAAGGTCTGGGTAGAAGCATTGGTCATCGGCGGGCTCCTTAACTGGAATGCGCTAGGCTATTAGCGCCCTGCCCCGCCAAGGGCAATACGGAGAGCGACATTTGCTGGGCAATCTACGCGCAACAAAAAACCGCGCCATGAAAGACGCGGTTTTTTCCAACTCAAACCAAGCTTATGGCCCTTACTGGACCGGCTGCTCCATGCCAGCGGTCGTGTCGAGCGCCAGCTCGGCATTGCCGTCCATCTGGTAGATGTCGTCGCGGAACTGCACGATACCGTCGGGCATGCCCCAGGCGGAGATGTAGACGAAGTAAACAGGCACTTCCTCGGCCAGCTTGATCGGCGTGTTGACGCGGGTGGTGATCACCTGCTCCATCTGCTGGCGCGACCACGGCGGGGTGTCGCGCAGCAACCACGTCGTCAGGTCGCGGACGTTCTGAACGCGGACGCAGCCTGATGATTCGAAGCGCATAAGCTTGTTGAACAGGCCCTGCTGCGGCGTGTCGTGCATGTACTCGCCGTTCTTGTTGTAGAAGTTGATCTTCGTCGAGGCCATGGCGTTGATCTTGCCGGGGTCCTGGCGGAACATCAGGTTCGGCGCCTTTTCGGCGTTCCAGTCGATCGTCTCCGGCGCCACTTCCGTGCCCTTGCCGTCGATCAGGCGGATGTTGTTCTTCGTGAGATAAGTCGGGTCCTTGCGCATCAAAGGCACGATGTCCTTCTCGACGATCGAGCGCGGCGCGGTCCAGTAAGGATTGAGGATGACCTCGTAGATCTTCGAGTTGACAAGGTGCGTGGGGCGGCTGAGGCGGCCGACGACCGCGTTGTGACGCGTCACCACGCTACCGTCCTCGATGCCTTCAACATAAGCGGCCGGGATGTTGACCATCACATGGCGGCGGCCGAGTTCTTCCGGGAAGGTCTGCAGGCGGATCAGGTTGGTGTTCAGCTGCTGCAGGCGCACATCCGCCGGAATGTTCATCGCCTTCAACGTGAACTCACCCAAGACGCCGTCGGCCGGAAGACCGTGACGCGCCTGGAAGCGCTTGACCGCGCCATCGACGTAGCTGTCGAAGGATGAGGACATGCCTGCTTCCTGCGGCAGGTCGCCGGTGACGAAGAGGCGCTGGCGCAGGGCCTGGACGGACTGATCGGTCACGCCGAGCTGCAGGCGCTGTTGTCCCGGGTTGACCTGCGGCCAACCGCCTGCCGATGCGATCTGCTGATACTGGGCAATCGCCTGCTGAATGCTCGGAACGGACTGCGGTCCGAGGATCGGGGTGTTCGACACCACGGCAGTCGCCGTACGCGAAGCCGCTTTCGCGTCGAACTGGTCATCCCAGTCACCGCGTTCCGGCGCATTGATGAGCGAATCGATCGCCGATTGCGCCAGTGCCGGCGCCGCTAGCGAGCTTGCGCCAACGGCTGCGGCAGAAGCAAGAAATGCCCGCCGAGAGAGAGCTTCAGTACCTGTTTTTTTAGACATGCATCCCAACCACAATAATGCCGCCGCTTGAGAGACCGGTGGCTTTGCCCTTCGTCACCGCGAATAACGCAGTCACTACCCATCCGTTGCCACGGCGCACCTCAAATTCTCGCTGCCGGCGATCACATGATCGCGAGCGAGAAAGGCGAGGTTATCAAAACCCCGGATTCGGGAAGCGCCGGCTGCCGTGTATTTCCGCTGCCATGCTAATATGGCCAATTCGTGTCTCCGCCGAAAAGTGCAACTCTCGATGGCGGCTACAGCGAAGAATGAACCAACCCATTGCAAGGATTTCGTCGGCTAATAGCGGCTAAAACGCGACTTGAATACAGCGGTTTATGCTTCGAAGCATGGTTGGCCGGTCATGCGTTGCAAAGATGCCACGTCGGCCAAACGGCAAAGCCGGACGCGCAGGGAAACGCATCCGGCTTTCTTTGACCTTGGAGGGGTCTTGGTGCTTAGAGGCGATACATGATCGAGTCGTTCCAGAAACGGTCGAGACGCGTGAGCAGCTTGTTCATCTGCGCGAACTCGTCGGTGCCGATGCCGCCGACCTTGTCGATCGATGCCGTGTGGCGCTCATAGAGGCGAGCGACGGTCTCGGCGATTTCCTGGCCGGTTTCCGTCAGGCTGATGCGGACCGAGCGACGATCGATGCGCGAGCGCTGGTGGTTGATAAAGCCGAGGTCGACGAGCTTCTTGACGTTGTAGGACACGTTGGAGCCCAGGTAGTAACCGCGAGAGCGAAGTTCGCCGGCGGTCAGTTCCGAGTTGCCGATGTTGAAGAGGAGGAGAGCCTGGATGGCGTTGACGTCGCTGCGACCCTGACGATCGAATTCGTCCTTGATGACATCCAGAAGACGGCGGTGAAGACGTTCAACAAGATGAAGGGATTCCATGTAAAGATCGCGGATACCCAGGTCCTGCTGTTCACGGAAGTTCGATACCGCCTGCGGCTTGATTTTCGTATTCATGATGACTGCCTCACTGTTTTGTTTGGCGGTGTTGGTTGTCTTCCCGCCTTGAGACAGACCCTATCGAATACAAATAAAATTCTACTTAAACTGCAGGCTTAACAGTGCCTTACCAAACGCGGCTGTTGTATCAGGGTAAATCAACGCTTACCTGCTGGCGGCGCCGGCGCTTCTCCTGCCAGAGCAAAAAGCGGAAAACGGCGTAGATAATGGCCACCGCCGCATGCAGGAGAATGATGAGTTTGTTGGCTCCGAAAATCTCCGGAAGAAAGCCATACATGATGATCTGGCCACCGGCCGCGAGCACCCAGATGACGGGTCCCCAGGAGACAGCCAGCCAGAGCCCGAGGGCGGCGACCGGGAACAGAACGGCAAGGCTGGTGCTCGCCACTTTCCACGGAAGGCTCAGAAGATCGAAGCGCCCCGCGCCAACCAGCGAGTAGCCGACCAGCATCGCCCAATATTGCAATCCGAACCAGAGACACGAGATCGCGATCAGGCGCAAGAACAGGACAAAGAGAACGCCGGTGAGCGTGCTTTTCGGTATGGTCGGAGAATCAGCGTTCATGGGCCAGACAATAGGAGTGCTGCGGCGTCTTCGCCAGCGGTTGATCGCAACCTGTTGATTGGTTGCGGCCATTCGCCCAGTTTGGATTTGCAAGATGGCATGATAATGAGCGCGGCAACAATTCGAACTGCCAAGAGCTGGAACGATCATGCAGGACAAGACACACCTCGTCGATGAAATCACGGGCCACCGGCGGATGCGGCGCAACCGCAAGGCCGACTGGACGCGCCGGATGGTGCTGGAGAACCGGCTGACGGTCGATGATCTGATCTGGCCGGTTTTCGTGGTTCCGGGTTCCGGCATCGTCGAGCCGATCCCGGCCATGCCTGGAGTGAACCGCATGAGCGTGGACAAGCTGGTGGAAGCCACCAAGGAAGCGGCCGACCTCGGCATCCCCGCGATCGCGACCTTCCCGAATATCGAGATGTCTCTGCGCGACGAGACCGGCTCCAACAGCTTGGAAGCGAACAACCTGATCAACCAGGCAACGGCAGCGATCAAAAAGGCCGTGCCGAATATCGGCGTCATTACCGACGTGGCGCTCGATCCTTTCACCAGCCACGGCCACGACGGCATCCTGCGCGGCAACGAAATCGTCAACGACGAGACGGTCGAGCAGGTGGCGCGCGCGGCCGTCATGCAGGCCGATGCCGGCTCCGACATCATCTCGCCGTCCGAAATGATGGACGGACGCATCGGCGCCATCCGCCGGGCGCTCGACGCCGCCGGCCACCAGGATGTCGGGATCATGAGCTACGCGACGAAATTCGCCTCCGCCTTCTATGGCCCCTACCGCGAGGCGATCTCTACGGGCGGGCTGCTGAAGGGCGACAAGAAGAGCTACTATATCGACCCGGCCAATGGCACCGAGGCGATCCGCGACGCCGCGCTCGACGTCGAGGAAGGCGCCGACATGCTGATGGTCAAGCCCGGCCTACCCTATATCGACATTTGTTGGCGGATGAAGGAAGCCTTTGGCCTGCCGACCTTCGCCTATCAGGTGTCCGGCGAATATTCGCAGATCAAGGCGGCGGCGATGAACGGCTGGATCGACGGCGAAAAGGCAATGCTCGAGACCCTGCTCGCCTTCAAGCGGGCCGGTTGCGACGGCATTCTCACCTATTTCTCCATCGAGGTGGCCAAGATCCTCGCCAAGCGCTGATCGCTTCGCGCCAATATTGCATTCGGGGCGAGCGTCACCATATCAGCGGTAGCCACTGTCGAAAGGAGACCGTAACGATGTCGCTCAACCCGAACCCGCTTTATGCCGCACCTGACGATTGGCGCGCCTATAGCGGCACGCTGAGCCGGCGCGTTTTTGCGTTCATCCTCGACTATGTGATCATTTTGCTGCTTTGCATTCCGGCGGCGGTCATCCTGTTCTTTCTGTCGATCGTGACGCTCGGCCTCGGTTTCTTTCTTTACCCGGCGCTGTTCGTGATCGTCGCGGGCCTCTATTTCGGCTTTACGGTCGGCGGCTCGAGCCAGGCATCGCTCGGCATGCGGGCGATGGGGATTGCCATCGTGCGTGTCGACGGGCGGGAAATGGATTTCCTGACGGCGATCGTACACCTGGCGCTGTTCTGGATCCTGAACTCGGTTCTCACGCCGCTGATTCTGCTTGTCGGCCTGTTCACCGAACGCAGCCGTCTGCTGCACGATTTTCTCGTCGGCACAGCGACCATCCGAACCGCGTGAGGTCACTCAAGCCTCTGAATTAATCGGATTTCCCCTCCTTTTCAGGGGAAATTTTCGACCAATATCCGAAAGTATAATCAGTCAAAAAGCGCGGCGGACTGCCGCGCTGTTGACGTTTTTTTTTCTTAAGTCATGCTGTCATTTCAGCATGCAACCCAAGGACATCTCCGCAGCAGATGAATACGCAGACCACGCCATCTCCGCAGTTTTATCTGACGGCCCCGGCTGCCTGCCCTTATCTTGCGCATGAGATGGAGCGAAAGGTTTTTACGCATCTCGTCGGGCCACGCGCCGCGGAGATGAATGACATCCTGACGCAAGGCGGTTTCCGCCGCTCTCAGAACATCGCATACCGCCCGGCCTGCGAGGCCTGCCGGGCCTGTGTCTCGGTCCGTATTCTCGCCGACGAATTCGAGCCGACCAAGTCGATGAAGCGGGTGCTCGCGAGCAATTCCGATATCATCTCGACCGAATTTCCGGCGCAGCCCTCCAGCGAACAATATTCGCTGTTTCGCCGCTATCTCGATTATCGCCACCAGCAAGGCGGCATGTCCGACATGACGGTGCTCGACTATGCGATCATGGTCGAGGACACGCACGTCAACACCAAGATCATCGAGTATCGCCGGCGTGTGGAAGGCTCGGGGCTGGAAGCGCGGCCAAGCGGCGAACTGATCGCGGCGGCCCTGACCGATACGATGAGCGACGGGCTGTCGATGGTCTATTCCTACTTCAATCCCGATCTCGACAAGCGATCGCTCGGCACCTTCATGATCCTCGACCATATCAGGCGCACCAAGGCGCTGGGGCTGCCGCATGTCTATCTCGGCTACTGGGTCCAAGGTTCGCGCAAGATGGACTACAAGACCCGATACCAGCCGCAGGAGCATCTGACCGCGCGCGGCTGGGAACGCTTCGACCCCACATTCCTTCCCGAAAGTAGCCAGCCCTAAATGCGTTCCCCTACCCTTTCCGATCATCGGAAGGGCCTGCTGCTGACGGCGATCGGCGGCCTTGCGCTCTCCATGGACATTCCGCTCGTCCGCCTCGCCCATGGCGACATGTGGTCGGTCATCGGCATGCGCAGCATCACCACGGTTGCCGTGACGTTGCTGATCGTTTGCGTGATCCGGTGGATGAAGGGAAGCTGGCCGGCGGTGGTGCCGGGTCGGGCGGGGTTACTCGCCGGAATTCTCTATGGGCTATCGACCATAACATTCCTGCTTGCGGTGTTTAACACGACCACGGCCAACGTGGTCTTCATCGTCGCCTGCAATCCGATGTTCGCCGCGCTGCTGTCCTGGCTGTTCCTGAAGGAGCGCCCACCCGTATCGACGCTCGTGACGATGGCGGTCATGATCCTGGGCGTCGGCATGATCGTCGGCGACGGCCTGGCCGGCGGCCACAGCTTCGGCGATGCAATGGCGCTATTGACAGCGCTGGTGCTTGCGGGCGCGATTACCGTGGGACGCGCATCACGTCGCGCCATGGGCTTCGTACCGTTGCTTGCCGCCGGCTTTCCGGCGGCCCTTGGTTTGGCGAACGCTTTGCCAGCAGGTCTCGTGATCGAGCATCCTGCCTGGATCATCTTCAACGGCGCTGTCTTGATGCCCGTGTCCTTCTGGTGCCTCGCCAGCGGCCCGCGTTACCTATCCGCGCCCGAGGTCGGGATGTTCTATCTGCTCGAGACCATCCTGGCACCGATCTGGATCTGGCTGATTTTTTCGGAAATGCCGCCGGTCATGACGCTGATCGGCGGTTCTATCCTCGTCACCGCGATTATGGCGCACTCGCTTTGGATGGTTCGGAAACAGCCTGGGACGCAACAAGCTCCGGCAGCTTGACGGCGTGAACGGCGTCGAGCTCACGCTCCAGCCCATTGAGCACATGCGTCCAGCCGCGATGTGTCTGTTCTTCAAACGAAGACCATTCGGCGCACATTTCATGCGATAGCGTCAGGCGCGTGCCCTCGCCCAGCGGCTCGATCTCCACGCGGATGCGATCGGCGTTGTGATCGTGTTCGGCGACCGAAAACGAGAACACCATCAGGCGCGGCCTGCGCATTTCGAGAAACACGCCATAATGAACGGCATCGCCGGTCGGACGTCTATCGATGACAAGAAAATGGCCGCCGACGCGTGGTTCGATATCGGCGCGGATGACGCGACCGTCATCCGTTGCGAACAGAAAGCGTTTGGCGATTTCGGGATTGAGCCAGGCGTCGTAAACCTCGCAGGGCGAGGCGTTGTAGGTGTGGCCGACTGAAAGCGTAATGGTCTTGCAGGCACTCATCAACATTCCTCCGTGATCGGACATGCCGCCTTCCACGAAGACGCCACATACGATCATTCCGTCCGCCTTCGGAATGATGTTTGTCCATGTTGTGATTACAGGACAGAACTAGAGGAATTGCCCCGCTCGCCAAGAGCGGGGCTCTGATATATTTCAGCCAGCGAACTTGCCGCTGCGGGGGAAGCCCTTGGGAACCGTGCGGCCAGCGGAAGCACGGTCGGCGAGCCACTCGGCAAGCTCTTCCTTGTTCTTGCTGAACGTACGGCCGGCACTGTCTTCCCAGACGAGACCATCCGATATCGCAAAGCAGCGAACGTCCGAAATGCCGCCATCCTTGTAGCGCTGCAGGCGCACACCCTTGCCGCGCGACATCTCCGGGACCTGATCGAGCGCGAAGACCAGCAGCTTGCGGTTTTCGCCGACGACGGCGACATGATCGCCTGAGACGGGCACGAGAAGCTTGGTTTCGTCGGGCATGGAGACGTTCATGATCTGCTTGCCCTTGCGGGTGTTGGCGACCATGTCGGTCTCGGCGACGACGAAGCCGTTGCCGGCCGTCGAGACGATCATCTGCTTGCGCTGCGGGTCGTGAACGAAAGCCGTCAAGACGTCCTGATCGTTGTCCATGTCGATCATGATACGCAGCGGCTCGCCATGGCCGCGACCACCCGGCAACTTGTCGCCGCCGAGCGTAAAGGCCTTGCCGCCGGTGGTGATGACAAGAATCTTGTCCGTCGTCTGCGCCGGGAATGCGATCCTCAGCGCATCGCCTTCCTTGAAGGTCAGAGTCGCGGTGTCGGAGATGTGCCCCTTCAGCGCGCGGATCCAGCCCTTTTCAGAGACGACGACGGTGATCGGCTCTTTCTCGATCATCGCCTGCTGGATCGCCTGCTCGTCGGCATCGGGCGCTTCGGCGAATTGGGTGCGGCGGCGGCCGAGTTCGGTCGCCTTGGCGAACTTCTTCTTCACCTCGCCGATTTCCCAGGCAACGGTCTGCCACTGCTTGTCCTCGGAGGCGAGCAGCGATTCGATCTCGCCCTTCTCCTTGGTCAGCGCGTCGAACTCGGTGCGGATCTCGAACTCTTCCAGCTTGCGCAGGGAGCGCAGGCGCATGTTGAGGATCGCTTCGACCTGGATCTCGGTCAGCGACCAGCGCGCGACCATGACAGGCTTGGGCTCATCCTCCTCGCGGATGATGCGGATCACCTCGTCGATATTGAGGTAGGCGATCAGGAGGCCACCCAGGACTTCCAGGCGACGCTCGATCGCGGCAAGGCGGAAGCGGGAGCGGCGCTGCAGCACGTCGCGACGGTGATCCAGCCACTCCTTCAGCACCTCGTTCAACGCCATGACGCGCGGAATGCGGCCCATGGAGAGAACGTTCATATTCAGCGGGAAACGGCTTTCGAGTTCCGTCAGCTTGAACATCGATTCCATGAGGATGGTCGGGTCGACGGTACGGTTCTTCGGCACCAGTACGACGCGGACGTCTTCGGCCGACTCGTCACGGATGTCTTCGAGCAGCGGCAGCTTGCGAGCGATCAAGAGCTCGGCGATCTTCTCGATCAGGCGCGACTTCTGCACCTGGAACGGGATTTCCGTGACGATGATCTGATAGCCGCCGCGGCCGAGATCCTCGGTCTCCCATTTCGCGCGCGTGCGGAAACCGCCGCGGCCAGTCTTGTAGGCGTCGATGATCGTCTGGCGGTCGTCGATAATGATGCCGCCGGTCGGGAAATCCGGGCCGGGGATGAACTGCTCTACCAGCGTCTCGACCGTCGCATCCGGATGCTTGATCAGATGCAGCGCCGCGTCGCACAATTCGTGTGCGTTATGCGACGGGATAGAGGTCGCCATGCCGACAGCGATGCCCGACGAGCCGTTGGCGAGAAGGTTCGGGAAGGCGCCGGGGAGAACCGTTGGCTCCTGGTCTTCCTCGTTGTAGGTCAGGCGGAAATCGACGGCGTCCTGGTCGACACCCTCGAGCAACAGCCCGGCGACATCGGTCATGCGGGCTTCGGTGTATCGATAGGCAGCCGCGCTGTCGCCGTCGATGTTGCCAAAATTGCCCTGCCCGTCGACGACGGGATAGCGTTGCGAGAAATCCTGGGCGAGACGAACCAGCGCATCGTAGACCGACTGGTCGCCGTGCGGGTGGAACTTACCGATGACGTCACCGACGATACGGGCGCATTTCTTGAAGGCCGAGTTCGGGCGGATGCCCATCTCGCTCATCGCGTGGATGATGCGGCGATGGACCGGCTTCAGGCCGTCGCGAACGTCGGGCAGCGCGCGGTGCATGATGGTCGACAGCGCGTAGGCGAGATAACGCTCTTCGAGCGCCGCCTTCAGGTCGATCGGCAGAATGCTGTCATCGTCTCCGCCGGAGGGCGGCAAAATCTCTTGTCCCATACCTTCTGACTAAACGAGATGGTTGATGTGAGCAAGGAATCCGGGCATTGCGGCTGTGGATGAAGTCTCCGAACAGAAAGAAAACAACCGCTAAAACCTTTCTGCCCGAATTTGGACTTTGTTTGCTTATCCCTTCAACTTAATTTTAGAAAACACGAAATATAAACCGGCACAAATCCATCGTAGATTATGGCCAACCGCCCACCTGGATCTGAGGAACACCCATGACATTTTACCGGACGACGCGGCTCATGCTTTCGGGCGTGGCATTTCTCTCTCTCGCCGGCTCCGCTTTCGCGCTCGATGGCCAGGACCTGCTGAAGAAGATCAATGCCGCTTACACGCTGCAGGGCGGCACGCTCGCGGCCGATGGCGTCGATGTCGATGGCAAGACCGTCACGCTGAAGAACGCCAGCTTCAAGCCGAACAATGGCGGCGCGCTGCCGATCGGCGAGATCACGCTTTCAGGCGTCGAGGAAGACGAGGACGGCGGCTATTACATCGAGGAAGCAGCCTTCCCCGACATCAACACCACCAATGAAGGTGCGACGCTGACGGTTACCGAGTTGACGCTCGGCGGCATCTCGATCCCTGCCGATGCCAAGGGCGAAGGCCTCGATTCCATGCTGCTCTACGAGAGCGCCCACAGCGGGCCCCTCAAGGTCGTCAAGGACGGCGCGGAAGTGTTCTCGCTCGGCGGCAGCGATGTGAACCTGACGCTGCGCGAAGACGAGTCCGGCTTCGATTTCGACGGCGCCTTCAAGAGCCTCAAGGCCGACCTCAGCAAGGCCGCCGATCCGCAGAGCAAGGAAGCGATCGAAAAGCTGGCGCTACAGCAGGTCAACGGCGACATCACCATGAAGGGCGCGTGGGACCTGACGCCGGGCACGATCGACGTGTCGGAATTCGCCTTCGATTTCAGCAATGTCGGCAAGCTCAATCTCGCCTTCAAGGTCAACGGCTATACGCTCGCCTTCGTGAAGTCGCTGCAGGAAGCCGCCCAGCAGGCGGAAGCCAACCAGAACAAGGAACAGGCGCAGCAGGCCTTCGGCCTTGCCATGCTCGGCCTGCTGCAGCAGCTGTCCTTCGAAAGCGCGCAGATCCGCTTCGACGACGCCTCGATCACCAAGCGCGCGCTCGACTATGCCGGCAGCCAGCAGGGCATGTCCGGCAAGCAGATGGCCGACTCGCTGAAGGCGATGGCGCCGATCATGCTGGCGCAGCTCAACATCCCCGAGCTGCAGAACGCGGTATCGGCCGCTGTCAGCACCTTCCTCGACGACCCCAAGAGCCTGACGGTCAATGCGGCTCCTGCCAAGCCGGTACCGTTCCCGATGATCATGGGTGCCGCCATGGGCGCGCCGAACACGCTGCCGCAGGTGCTCGGCGTCAAGGTTTCGGCGAACGATTGATCGCCTTGATTCGAAATCAGGAGGCCCGGCGCGCATTTGCTCGCCGGGCCTCTTTTGTTGCCGAAAATGCAGCACATCCTGAATCAAAAAAGCCCGGCATCACACCGGGCTTTCTCGTTTAAATGGCTTTCGCTCAGTCCTTCTTGACCGGCGGCATGACGCGCAGCGACAGCTCCATCAGCTGCTTCGGCGTTGCCGGCGACGGGGCGTTCATCAGGAGGTCCTGCGCCTGCTGGTTCATCGGGAACAGCGTGATCTCGCGCAGGTTCTTGGCACCGAGCAGCAGCATGACGACACGGTCGATACCGAAGGCGCAGCCGCCGTGCGGAGGCGCGCCGTACTGGAATGCGCGGTACATACCGCCGAAGCGCTCTTCCACGTCCGTCTGGCTGAGGCCGACCAGTTCGAAGGCCTTGACCATGGCTTCCGGCGACTGGTTACGGATCGAGCCCGAGGCGATTTCGAAGCCGTTGCAGACGGCATCGTACTGGTAGGCCTTGAGCGACAGCGGGTCCTGGGTCTGCAGCGCTTCGAGGCCGCCCTGCGGCATCGAGAACGGGTTGTGGGCGAAGTCGATCTTCTTGTCTTCCTCGCTCCATTCGTAGAACGGGAAGTCGATGATCCAGCACAGCTCGAAACGGTCGCGATCGACGAGGTTCAGGTCTTCACCCGCCTTGGTACGGGCTTCGCCAGCAAACTTGTAGAACTTCGCCGGTTCGCCGGCGACGAAGAAGGCGGCGTCGCCGGCTTCGAGGCCGAGCTGGACACGCAGCGCTTCGGTGCGCTCTTCGCCGATGTTCTTGGCAAGCGGACCGGAACCGCCGACCTTGCCGTCTTCTTCCTTCCAGAAGATGTAGCCGAGGCCCGGCTGGCCGAGCGACTGCGCCCAGGCGTTCATGCGGTCGCAGAATGCGCGGCTACCGCCGGTCTTGGCCGGGATCGCCCAGACTTCGACTTTGGGATTCGACGCGATCATGCCGGCGAACACCTTGAAGCCGGAACCGGCGAAGTGCTCGGTGACGGCCTGCATCTCGATCGGGTTGCGCAGGTCGGGCTTGTCGGAACCATACTTGCGGATCGCGACGTCGTAAGGAATGCGCGGCCATTCCTTGGTGACCGGCTTGCCTTCGGCGAACTGCTCGAAGACGGAGGTCATGATCGGGGCCATCGTGTCCCAGACGTCTTCCTGGGTGACGAAGCTCATTTCCAGGTCGAGCTGGTAGAATTCGCCCGGCAAGCGGTCGGCGCGCGGGTCTTCGTCGCGGAAGCACGGCGCGATCTGGAAGTAGCGGTCGAAACCGGCCACCATCAGGAGCTGCTTGTACTGCTGCGGTGCCTGCGGCAGGGCGAAGAACTGGCCGGGGTGGATACGCGACGGCACGAGGAAGTCGCGTGCGCCTTCCGGCGAGGACGCCGTCAGGATCGGCGTCGTGTATTCGCCGAAGCCGGCCGACGTCATGCGGTTGCGGATGTCGGAGATGATCTGGCTGCGCTTGACGATGTTCTTGTGCAGCGTCTCGCGGCGCAGGTCGAGGAAGCGGTACTTGAGGCGGATGTCCTCAGGATAATCCGGCTCGCCGAAGACCGGCAGCGGCAGTTCCTTGGCTTCGGAGAGAACTTCGATCTCCTGGGCGTAGAGCTCGATCTCGCCGGTCGCCATGTTCTTGTTGACGGTGTCTTCCGAGCGCGCCTTGACGACGCCGTCGATGCGGATGACCCACTCGCCGCGAACGGTCTCGGCGATCTTGAAGGCCGGGCTATCAGGGTCGGCCACGACCTGGGTCATGCCGTAATGATCGCGAAGGTCGATGAAGAGAACGCCGCCATGGTCACGAACGCGGTGAACCCAGCCGGAAATCCGGACATTGGCGCCGACATCCGACTTGCGGAGGGCTGCGCATGTGTGGCTGCGGTAACGATGCATCATCTCAATTCCCAGTATCTGGCTTGAAGACGGCAGCAGGGGCTCCAAAAGCTCTCTCGCGCCGACAAGAAAATCGGGCGGAAAAGCGCATGGACGGCCTGATTTGTCAAGACTTGGCGCTGGAAGCCTGCGCTTTGCGCGCGGTTTTCGACGTGGTCGCAACCTTATCATATGCCGAGCTCTGCGGCAGTTTGGCTGCACGAGGCATATTGATGAAGGTCTCGGTCAACTTTAAAGAGGACACATCATCACTTTCCGGAGTTCCGCCATGCCCCTCCTCACCCGCCGCAACCTCTTGAAGGCTTCCGCCGTCGCCGGCGCCTACGGGGTGGGCATCAGCGTCGCGGGCAAGTTCGGGCTGGCGGAAGCGGCACCCGAGCCTCAAGTGCTGAAAGCGTTGAAGACGCAGGCAACGCTCACCGACGCCGGCGCGACCAGGAACATCATGACCTGGGCCAATCCAGGGGGCGGCGCAGGAATGCCGCCCGTGCTCAGGATGACCAAGGGCAAGCCCTATGCGGCGCGACTGACCAACACGCTCGACGAACCCACCACCATTCATTGGCATGGCCTGCGCATCCCCAACAAGATGGACGGGGTGCCGTTCATGACCCAGCCCTACGTGTATACAGGCGACAGCTTCGACTATGCCTTCACGCCCCCTGATGCCGGCACCTTCTGGTATCATCCACATTGCAACACGCTGGCGCAGATGGGCCAGGGGATGACTGGCGTGATCGTGGTCGAGGATCCGGCCGACCCGACATTCGATTCCGAGGTGGTGCTGAACCTGCGCGACTGGCGCCTTGGCGGCGACGGACAGTTCATCGCCTCGTTCCGGCCGCGCGATGCGGCCAAGACCGGCACCTACGGGACAGTGCGCACCGCGAACTGGCACCAGGAACCACAATACGACGCGCCGGCCGGCGGCCTGATCCGCCTGCGCATCGCCGTCACCGATGTCACGCGCATCTTCTCGCTCAAGATGGAAGGTGCGGAGGCGACCGTGATCGCGATCGACGGCAATCCGGTGCCGAAGCGCTTCCCGCTCGACCTGCTGCTGATCGGACCCGGCCAGCGCCTCGATCTTGCCGTTCGCATGCCCGATGCCGAAGGCGCGGTTGCGACGCTCGAGGACATTCGCGGGACCACGCCGAAAACGATCGCCAAGTTGCGCTCGGTCGGCACGTCGCTCAAGCGCGATGTCGGCGATCTCGCGGCACTCGCGGAGAACCCCGTCGCCAAGGCCGACCTCTCCTTAGCGCAGAAGATTTCGGTGGTGCTCAGCGCCACCGCCGAAAACGCCCCTGTCGACAGCATCTGCGGCACGCTGGGATACAGCTTCTGGGCCATCAACAAGGTGCCGTGGCCCGGCGACACGAATGATCCGACGGCACCGCTCGCGGAACTGAAGCTCGGCAAGAGCTACGTCCTGCAGCTGGAGAACGTGACGCCGCACACGCATCCGATCCATCTGCATGGCATGAGCTTCACGGTGCTCTCGTCGTCGACGCGAGACGTCATGCCGCTCGTCACGGACACCTATCTGGTGCAACCCGACGAGAAGGTGCAGCTCGCCTTCGTCGCCGACAATCTCGGCGATTGGCTGTTGCATTGCCACATCATCGAGCATCAGAAGACCGGCATGACGAGTTATGTCAGGGTTGTTTGACCACTCTTTGCCGGTAGCGGTTGACATATTCGGCCGAAAGGAGAAGGAAGGTTCAACTATGTCTATCCTGCGAATGAATTGAGATGATTGAAACAACCGCCGATTTGGAGGCGGCCTGCATCGAGCTGGCCAAGTCAGAATTCATTACTATCGATACCGAGTTTCTGCGAGAGACGACGTTCTGGCCGGAGCTTTGCTTGATCCAGATGGCAAGCCCGACGACGGAAGTGCTTGTCGATCCGCTGGCCAAGGGCCTCGACCTGAAACCCTTCTTCGAGCTGATGGCTAATTCCAGCGTGCTGAAGGTGTTCCACGCCGCGCGCCAGGACATCGAAATCATCTACAACCGGGGCGGCCTCATTCCGCATCCGATCTTTGACACGCAGGTCGCGGCGATGGTCTGTGGCTTCGGCGATTCCGTCTCCTACGACCAGCTGGTCAGCCGGACCAAGGGCGTGCAGATCGACAAATCCTCGCGCTTCACCGACTGGAGCCGCCGTCCGCTTTCCGAAAAACAGCTCGACTATGCGCTGGCCGACGTGACGCATCTGCGCGACGTCTATCTCTATCTCAAGGCCGAGCTCGAACGCGAAGGCCGCTCCTCGTGGCTTTCCGAAGAGATGGATGTGCTTGAGGCGAAAGAGACCTACGACATTCATCCCGACGACGCCTGGCAGCGCCTGAAGATGCGGCTGCGCAAGCCACAGGAACTGGCCGTGCTGAAATACGTGGCCGCGTGGCGCGAGCGTGAGGCGCGCAGCCGCAACGTACCGCGTTCGCGCGTCATCAAGGACGATGCGATCTATGAGATCGCCCAGCAGCAACCGAAGGATGGCGAGGCGCTTGGCCGCCTGCGCACCATCCCGAAGGGTTGGGAACGGTCGTCCGCCGGTGCTGCCGTCGTCGAGGCGGTGAATACCGCACTCGCGCTGCCGAAGGCCGAGATGCCGCATGCGCCGAGGCAGAACCAGGCGCCGGAGGGAGCCGCGGCGGCAGCCGAGCTCCTGAAGGTCTTGTTGAAGCTGATCTCCGAAAAGCACGGCGTCGCCCCCAAGGTGATCGCCAACAGCGACGACCTGGACAAGATCGCTGCCGAGGGTGAAAACGCCGATGTGGGCGCGCTGCGTGGATGGCGCCGGGAGCTGTTCGGCGATCCCGCCCTGCAGCTGATCAAGGGCGACGTCGCGCTGCGCTTCGTCGGCAAGAAGGTCGAGACGGTCTCTCTGTAAGTCGCGACGCAAATTTCTGCGTCGCCTCGATTCAAGCCACAACTGCGCCCAATCATTCAGCTAAATCTTTCGGAAGAGGTATCCACCGCCCTTCCGAAAGGGCTTTTGCGCGCCTACATTGCTTTAGACGCACGCTGGCCAAAGGCTGAATGAAAAGACCCTTATGAGAGAAGTATCCCCAGTCCAGAACTGGCTTCTAATCATGCTCGTCATGGCGGGAAGCGGCGCGCTCTACAGCGTCATGTTCTTCCAAGAAAGCCGCCCGTTCATCGGCGCGGTCTTCGCGCTGTGCATGGGCATGCCGATCATCGCCTTCGAGCGAAAGGTGATCTTTCGCGAACTGCGCAACAGGGTTGAGGCGCTGCCGACGCTGACGTTCTTCCTCGCTGAGCTTTTGATCTACGAAGTGCTGATGAGCATCGGCTTTGCGGCCGCCGGCCTCTCTTTGTGGGGAACCGGCATTGTCATTCCCCATTCCTGGGTCGACATGGTGGTGCTGCCGTTCAATGCCTTTCTTTACGCTCTTGCCGTCTGCTCGCTGATGATTTTCGTTCTGAGAGTGCGTGAACTGCTGGGCCGAGAGGTGTTTACCAGCATGCTCATCAGCCGTTACCGTAAGCCGGTCAGCGAAGAGCGGGTATTTCTTTTCATCGACCTCGTCGATTCGACGACCTTCGCGGAGAAGCACGGCGACCTGCGCGCGCAGCAGATGCTGAGCTCGCTGTTTGCGACCTTTGCCGAGCCGGTGCGCAAATACAAGGGAACGATCGTCGACTATGTCGGCGATGCCGCCATCATCACCTGGCCGTTGGACCGAGGCGTCAAATTCGCGCGCTGCGTCAACTGCATCTTCGACATCATCAATGCAATCGAAGCGGATGCCGAGAGCTGGCTGACGACCTACGGGCAGGTGCCAAGGCTGCGCGCGGCGCTTCATGGCGGCAGCATCATCACGGCGGAAATCGGTGTCGACCATCACAAGATCACGTATTTCGGCGATACGATCAACACGGCATCGCGGCTGGAATCGCTCTGCAAGACGCTGAACCGCTCGGTACTGATATCGGCCGACCTCGCCCAGCGGATCCGGCTGCCGGCCAAGGTCGTGGCGGAGGATCTCGGTCAACACGCTGTCAAGGGGCGCGGACAGAGCCTCGGCGTGATCTCGCTCGTAAAGGCAGACGACCGTGTGGCGTCACCAAAGCTTCACGCCGGTGTCAACGCACCGACATAAGAGGCCTGCTAATCGAAGCCCGCATTCCATCACATGGGGGTTTCGATGAAAAATGCTCTTCTTGCTTCTGTTTCATTTGTTCTTTTGATCGCCGGTTCGGCCATGGCCGACCAGCAGCAGTTTCCCGCAAAGCTCGCCGGCCAGGCTATTCTGCCGGCGAACACCATGGTGCCGGCGCCCGCCGACGCACCTGAATTCCTCAAGCATTCCGGCAAGTTCACGACGCCGGATCGCAAGCGCACCGAGGCGCTCGGCACCGTTCCGGGCAAGGACGGAGCGCGCGTGACCGACCTCAAGCTCCCCTTCGACGGACAGCCGATCCAGGGCTTCTCCGGCATCAAGACGATGGCTGACGGCACGTTCTGGACGCTGTCCGACAACGGCTTCGGCTCAAAGGCCAATTCCAGCGACGCTATGCTCTTCCTGCATCAGGTGAAATTCGACTGGACCACCGGCAAGGTCGAGGTTGTCAAGAACCTGTTCCTGTCCGATCCCGACAAGAAGGCGCCCTTCCCGATCGTGCTTGAGGGTGCGGAGAAGCGCTACCTCACCGGTGCGGATTTCGACATCGAATCTATCCAGCCCGTCGCCGACGGCTTCTGGATCGGCGAGGAGTTCGGGCCCTACATCCTCAAGTTCGACACCGAGGGCAAGCTGACCGACGTCGTCTCGACCATTGTCAACGGCAAGCCAGTGTTGTCGCCCGATAACCCTCTGCTCTCGGTCCCGGCAAACCCGGTCGCCAAAATGCCCGCCTTCAACCTGAAGCGCTCGGGCGGCTTCGAAGGCCTCGCGATGTCCAAGGACGGAGCCAAGCTTTACGGCCTGCTTGAAGGTCCGCTGTTCCAGGACGACGGCAAGGTCGAGACGGTGGATGGCCGGACGGCGATCCGCATCGTCGAGTTCGACACGGCAGCCAAGAACTGGACCGGCCGCAGCTGGCTGTATCCGCTCGAGGAAAAGGGCATCGCCATCGGCGACTTCAACATGCTCGACGACAGTACCGCGCTGGTGATCGAGCGTGACAACGGGGCCGGCACCAAGGATAAGGCTTGCGCCGATCCGAAGCAGCCGAAGGCAGATTGCTTCGAGGCTCCCGCCGAGTTGAAGCGCATCTACAAGATCGAGTTCAACGACACCAATGCAAATGGCGCAGTTCGCAAGATCGGCTATATCGACCTTCTCGACATCAAGGATCCTGACAACAAGAAGAAAGCCGGAGCCAAGGATGGCGTCTACGACATGCCGTTCGTGACGATCGAGAACGTCGACCGCGTCGATGCCACGCACATCGTGGTCGGCAACGACAACAACCTGCCCTTCTCGGCCGGCCGCGCCGTCGACAAGGCTGACGACAACGAGTTCAGCCTGCTCGAAGTCGGCGAACTGCTGAACGCCAAGTAAGTAGCGATCGAAATCAAAACGGCCCCCGTTCGAAAGAGCGGGGGCCGTTTTTTTGCATAATACGACATCGGGCGCAGCCAGCGCTATTAGAAGCGGAACGCGAGACGCTTGTTGGTCAGCTTTGCAAGCTGCTGCAGGCGGCCATCGAGGCGCTCGCCGGCGAAATCGCGATACTCCGAGGGCACCACGAATTCGAGGTCGAGATCGGGGTCGTTCGACTTGCGGAAGGTCAGGTTACGGACGATGCCGGGCATCGAGGCAGAGAATAGGTAGACCACGCGCAGCATGCCGCCCAGCAGCTTGGCACGCTCCACATACTGCGGCGTGGCGATCGTCGCCAGCGGGCCAGTCGCGCCATCGTCATGCAGGCCTTCGAAGCGGTAATAGTTGGCGAGCGCGATGAAGGCGCGGCCGGGGTGGCTGATGCCGACGAAAGAGGTGTGGGCAATGATGTTCAGAGCCTGAAGGCCACGATAATCGGGATGGGCGCGCCAGCTGATATCGGCGAGCAGGCAGGCAGCCTGGCGATAACGGGCCTCCTCGGGCGTCTCCGAAATATCGAAGAACGGCATCATCCGGCCGGTCCATTCCGAGAGCTCCCGGGCGTGTTCGGGCGAGCGGGCACGCAGGATCGCGAGCTCCCGGGCGGCTTCCAGCAGAGGGTCAGCGCGGCGTTCGCTTTCGGAGAGAAGCGAGTAGAGATAGCCTTCACGCACACCCTGGCCGGAGAAGGAGATCACCGAGGGCTTCATGACGCTCAGCACTTCCTTCATCGCGACGGCGCCATAAGGCAGCAGGGCACGGCGGAATTTCGATACCGCCATCCAGGCCGGATCCTTCGAATCCCTGGCGGCCTCGACCTGATCCAGAAACTGCATCATCGCGTCGAACGATATCTCGTAACCCTGCATCATGTGCAGCGGATAGTCGGTCAGCTCCATGTGCAGCTTGGCGATGTTTCGCCAGGTGCCGCCGACGGCATAGAACGTCCGCCCCTCGCCCTTGGCCAGAAGCTTGGAGATGGTCTTCACATGCTTGCGGGCAAAGGTGCGTGCCTTTTCCATCGAGCCGGCGGCATATTCCGACAGGCGCAGGCCGCCGAGCGGCAGCGTCACCCCCTGGCCGAGTTCCTTGCCCTTGATGTCGATGAGCTCGAGAGAGCCGCCGCCCAGGTCGCCGGCGATACCATCCGGCGTGTAGAAGCCGCTGACGATGCCGAGCGCAGAGAACTTGGCTTCTTCCTCGCCCGAGAGAACGCGCACCTTGCGCTGCAGGATCGTTTCGGCGCGATGAATGAAATCCGGGCCGTTCGAGGCCTCGCGGGCCGCGGCCGTCGCCAGCACGTACATGGTGGCCGCGCGCGCCTGATCGGACAGCGCCTTGAAGCGATGCAGAGCAGCCAAAGCACGTTCGACGCTGGCCTCGTCCATCTTGCCGGTGAGCGCTATGCCCTTACCGAGACCACACAGAACCTTTTCGTTGAAAAGGATCGTGGGCGATCTCGACAAGCCTTCATAGATGACCACACGGATCGAGTTCGACCCGATATCGACAACGGAGACCGGGGCAATCCCTGGAAGGCGCCCCTGGGCTTCTGATTCAACCATGCAGGTCCAGTTTTATCGTTTTGTGCGGCCGGAAAGAAGGCCGGCAATCAGCTTTGGCGCACTGGATTTCAACGCTTCACCACGGCCGGAAAGGCTGGGATTGGTCATGAAATACTGCTGCGCGTTGAACGGCTCCTCGCCCTTGCGCACCTCCATGCGCCTTGACGTCCCGTCGGCCAATATCTCGTAGCTCTGCTGATTGTCAATGAGATTGCCCAGCATGATCTGTGACAAAACCTGCTCATGCACGGTGGGATTGATAAGCGGCACCAGCGTTTCGACGCGCCGATCGAGGTTTCTCGGCATCATGTCGGCTGAGCCGATATAGACCAGCGCCTTGTCCGACGGCAGGCCGTGGCCGTTGCCGAAGCAGAAGATGCGGCTGTGCTCGAGGAAGCGGCCGACGATCGACTTGACGCGGATGTTTTCCGACAATCCCGCCACCTGCGGGCGCAGGCAGCAGATGCCGCGAATGACCAGATCAATCTCGACGCCGGCGTGGCTGGCCGTGTAGAGCGCGTCGATGATTTCGGGATCGACGAGTGAGTTCATCTTCATCCAGATGGCAGCCGGCGCGCCGTTTTTCGCGTGCTTGATCTCCTCGTCGATGTGACGAAGGATGCGCGAGCGCAGCGTATAGGGCGATACGGCGAGCTTCATGCTCTCCTCCGGCTCGCCATAGCCGGTGATGAAGTTGAAGATATTGGCCATGTCGTGGGCAATCACGGGATTGCAGGTGAAGAACGACAGGTCGGTATAGATCTTCGCGGTGATCGGGTGATAGTTGCCGGTGCCGAGATGGCAGTAGCTGCGCAGCTTGCCCTCTTCGCGGCGTACGACCAGCGACATCTTCGAGTGGGTCTTCAATTCGATGAAACCGAAGACGACCTGTACGCCGGCGCGTTCGAGGTCGCGCGCCCAGCGAATGTTGGCCTCTTCGTCGAAACGCGCCTTCAGTTCCACCAGCGCGGTCACCGACTTGCCGGATTCGGCCGCATCGATCAGCGCGCGAACGATCGGGCTGTCGTTGGAGGTGCGGTAGAGCGTCTGCTTTATCGCCAGAACGTCAGGATCGCGCGCAGCCTGGAGCAGAAACTGGACCACCACGTCGAAAGACTCGTAGGGGTGGTGAACCACCATGTCCTTTTCGCGGATGGCGGCGAAGCAATCGCCGGCGTGCTCGCGGACGCGTTCGGGAAATCGCGCGTTGTAGGAAGGGAAACGCAAGTCGTCGCGCGGCGCCTTGGTGATCTCGGACAGCGTGTTCAGCGCCAGCAAGCCCGGCAGAACGGCAACGCGGCTATCGGGCACGTTCGTCGCCTGCACCACGAACTGGCGCAGCGAAGCCGGCATTTCGGAATCGGTTTCGAGACGGATCACCGAACCGCGACGGCGACGCTTCAGCGCGGTTTCGAAGAAGCGGACCAGATCTTCCGCTTCTTCCTCGACTTCAATATCGCTGTCTCGGATGATGCGGAACGTACCGGAGCCCTGCACCTCATAGCCCGGGTAGAGCCGGTAGATGAAGATGTTGGCGACGTCCTCGAGCGTGATGTAGCGGATCGTGTTGCCGTCATCGGGCAGGCGCACGAAACGATCGAGCGCCGGCGGCAGGCGAAGAAGCGCCGTCATCGGCTCGCGGCCGTTCTTGCTCACCAACTGCAGGCCGATGGAGAAGCCGAGGTTCGGAATGAAGGGGAACGGGTGCGCCGGGTCGATCGACAACGGCGTCAGAACCGGGAAGATGGCCTGCTCGAATTCGGTGGCCAGCCAGTTGCGATCGGTTTCGCTGAGCGCGCCGGGGCGAACGATCAGGATGTCTTCCTTGGCGAGATACTGCTGCAGCACGGCGAGCGACGCCTGCTGCTCCATCTGCAGGTTGTCGATTTCCTGCAGGATGGATTCGAGCTGCTCGGCCGGCGTCTTGCCGTCTGGCGTGCGCACAACGATGTTCTGGCGCACCTGCCCTTCGAGGCCGGCAACGCGCACCATGAAGAATTCATCGAGATTGGCAGCCGAAATAGAGAGGAAGCGGACGCGCTCGAGCAGGGGATGCTCGGTGTTCAGCGTCTCCTCAAGAACGCGGCGGTTGAACTGCAGCCAGGAAAATTCGCGGTTGATGAAGCGCTCGGGGCTGGAGAGCAGTTCTTCAAGCGGAGGAACGTTCACCTTGGTTTCAGGAGCCGTTTCCTGGTTTCCCGCGACTGCACTGTCCATCGTTTAATCGTCCCCTCATGATTGCGCCAAGCCGAATATATCAGTTTCACGACGGAACTGTGACAGTCAATCAGCCGGATCGGAATTGCCCAATTCATTCAACACTTCAGCGGCAAGCGCTCTCGTGATCTTGGTGCCTCTTGAGAGCGCCAGCCGGTCCAGCCGCTCGACGATTGTCTGCGCGGCGTTCAGCGAGCGCTCCATCCTGACGACAATATAGAGCACCAGTTTGTCATCTATATAAAGCTGTCGATCGGCGAACAGCTTGACGATGACCTGTGAAAGCAGCTCCTCGTCCGGCTCTCCGATCTCGACCACGGTGGCAGCCTTCAGGCGCGAGCGCAGATCGGCCAATTCGACGGGCCAGGACATCGGCCAGAGGCGCGATGTCATCAGCAGGCTGTGACCGTTTTCGCGCACGCTGTTAATGACATGGAACAGTTCGGTGTCGTCGAAGCCGAGGCGGTCTACATCTTCAAAGAGAACCGGACCGTTGGCCGCGTCCACTGCGGCGTCAGCGCCGGCCTTCGGATGGATCAGCTTGGCGCCGCTGTGATCCTTCCAGATATTGGCGAGATGCGACTTGCCCGATCCGACCGGGCCGGCAAGAATAACGACGGGCGACGGCCAGTTCGGCCAGGCATCGACGATCTCGACAGCCGCCGCCAGCCGCTCGGAGATCAGGAGATCGTCACGACCGGTCGCGGCATCATGAGAAAAGGCCAAAGGGAGCTGCTCCACGGGCTTGCGCCTTGAGTCAGCGTTTTTCACGTCAGTCATTTCGGGCCAGCTTTTGTCTTCCGTATCGGGGCGGCCTTCGCCTCGCCCGCGTACAGGTCGCTCTCAAGATATCGCGAAAGTGCAAAGCGAACAAGGACGCCGACGGCGGCTGCGGCCGGCACGGCGACCAGCAGACCGACGAAGCCGAACAAGGCACCGAACGCAAAGAGCGCGAACATCAGCCAAACCGGGTGCAGGCCAACGCTATGGCCGACGAGCTTCGGCTGCAGGATATTGCCCTCAAGGAACTGACCGCTGAAGAAGACAGCGAGTACCGCGCCGACCCAGATGTAATCCGGCCAGAACTGGACGATCGCGACACCCACCGCCAGGATCAGGCCGACCATGGAGCCGACATAGGGGATGAAGCTGATCATGCCCGCGAACAGGCCGATCAACAGGCCGAAGTTCAGCCCGACCAGCGACAGGCCGACGGCATAATAGATGCCGAGGATGAGGCAGAGCGAGCCCTGCCCGCGAATGAAGCCGGCGATCGACTGGTCGATCTCGTGCATGATCTGGTGGACGTTCGCGACGTAATCGCGCGGGACATACTTGTCGATATTGGCGACCATGCGATCCCAATCGAGCAGCATGTAGAAGGTGACCACTGGTGTCACGATCATCAGCGAGATCACGTTGACGACGGCGAGGCCGGAGCTCCAGACCTGGCTGAACAGCCCGGTGAGCAGGCCGAAGCCCTGCGACAGGATCTCGGAGAAATTGTTCTTGATGGTGCCGAGCTGGTTCTTGATCCAATCCGGCAGCATCGAGTTCTGCTGCTTGGCAATGAATGTCTGCAGCTGGTCGATATAACCAGGCAGACGGCCGGCGAAATCGGCGAACTGGCTGGCGAGGATCGGGATCAGGATCATCAGCGCCAGCACGATCACGATGACGAAGGCGATCAGGATGACGATCGTCGCCATCAGGCGGCTGAGGCCAAGCCTTTCCAGCCGGTCGGCGACTGGATCGAGAAAGTAAGCGATCGCCATGCCGGCGAGGAACGGCAGCAGGATGGAGCTAAAGACCAGCAGGAAGGCGATAAAGAACGCCAGCACAATCAGCCAGAAGACGACCTGGCGCTTCAGACCGGCGCCGCTAAACTGGTGTGGCATCATGCTCTCCGCTGATCGAACGTCGGTATATGCCGCATCGCAGCGATGCGGCCTGCGAGCCACATAGGATGCAGCTACAAGAATGGTCAACCCCGCGGCACAAAATCCAGAATACGCCAGTCAAAAGAGCGGGAAATTGGGGCTTTTACCACGCAACGCCTTGCATAAACGCCCCTGTCATGCAATTGCGACCCGCATATAACGCGGGGATTTTTCCCGCCCGAAGACAGCCATCGGAGAGCAGTATGAGCCAGTCCGGAAAAAACGGTCTCACCTATAGCGATGCAGGCGTGGATATCGACGCTGGCAACCTTCTCGTCGAAAAGATCAAGCCCGCCGTACGCTCGACCCGACGCCCCGGCGCGGACGGCGAAATCGGCGGCTTCGGCGGCCTGTTCGATCTGAAGGCAGCAGGCTTCACCGATCCCGTTCTGGTGGCCGCCAATGACGGCGTCGGCACCAAGCTGAAGATCGCGATCGATGCAGACTATCACGACACTGTCGGCATCGACCTCGTGGCCATGTGTGTCAACGATCTGGTGGTGCAGGGCGCGGAGCCGCTTTTCTTCCTCGACTATTTCGCCACCGGCAAGCTGGATCCCGACCAGGGTGCTGCTATCGTCGAAGGCATCGCCGCCGGCTGCCGTGACGCAGGCTGCGCGCTGATCGGCGGCGAGACCGCCGAGATGCCGGGCATGTACTCCTCCGGCGATTATGACCTCGCAGGCTTCGCTGTCGGCGCCGCCGAACGCGGCAAGCTGCTGCCGTCTGGCGATATCATGGAAGGCGACGTCATTCTCGGCCTCGCCTCGTCAGGCGTCCACTCCAACGGCTTCTCGCTGGTGCGCAAGATCGTCGGCATTTCGGGCCTCGCCTGGGATGCGCCGGCACCGTTTGCAGACGGCAAGACGCTCGGCGAAGCCTTGCTGACGCCGACCCGCATCTATGTGAAGCAGCTGCTCAGCGTCATCCGCGAGACCGGCGCGATCAAGGCGCTGGCGCACATCACCGGCGGCGGTTTCCCTGAAAACATTCCGCGCGTGCTGCCGAAGCACCTCGCAGCCGAAATCGATCTTGCCGCCGTCAAGGTTCCGGCCGTATTCTCGTGGCTTTCCCAGACAGGCGGCGTGGAAGCAAACGAGATGCTCCGCACCTTCAACTGCGGCATCGGCATGATTGCCGTCGTCTCACCCGAAAACGCAGAGACCGTCACCGCGGCGCTGGAAGCGCAGGGCGAAGGCGTCGTTCGGCTCGGCCGGATGATCACGCGCGCCGAGGGCGCTCACGGCACGCTCTACAAGGGCACGCTCGCCATATGACCACGCCGCGCAAACGCGTCGTCGTCTTCATCTCCGGCGGCGGCTCCAACATGATGGCGCTGGTAGCGGCCGCCAAGGAAAAGGACTTCCCAGCCGAGATCGTCGGCGTGATTTCCGACAAGGCGGATGCCGGCGGGCTTGCCAAGGCTGCCGCAGAGGGCATCGCAACCTTCGCCTTCGTGCGCAAGGACTACGCCAGCAAGGAAGCGCACGAGCAGGCAATCTTCACCGCGCTCGACACGCTGTCGCCCGACATTCTCTGCCTTGCCGGCTACATGCGGCTCCTGAGCGGCACGTTCATCCAGCGCTATGAGGGGAAGATGATCAACATCCACCCTTCCCTGTTGCCGCTCTTCCCCGGCCTGCACACGCACCAACGAGCAATCGACGCCGGCGTGCGGGTGGCGGGCTGCACCGTGCATTTCGTCACCGAGGGCATGGACGAAGGTCCGATCATCGGCCAGGCGGCGGTGCCCGTTCTCTCTGGCGACACCGCCGATGCGCTGGCCGCACGCGTGCTGACCGTCGAGCACCGGATCTATCCGCTGGCGCTCCGGCTGTTTGCCGAGGGCAAGGTGGCTATGAGGGATGGCAAGGCTGTGAGAGCGGTCGATGCCGCTGCCAACGCCACGGACACCATCATCTCCGCCTGAACGGCGATTGACCGGCGGGCGCGTGCGGATCATCATGTGCGTGGGCCACGGAGCAACGCCATGACGATCACCGTCAACATCGATGATGCAAGTCTTCACGAACTTCTTGCCAAAGTGGAAGCCGGCGAGGAAGTGGTTATCGTGCGCGATGGTGTGCCGGTGGCGAGGCTGGCTTCCGTCAGCAGCCCACACACCGACGATGAACTGATTGAAACCATCCTTCGCGAGCGTGCCGGTCGCAAGCCGGCCACGCAGGCGGAAATCAGCGAATGGAAACAGATCGGGCGGCGCTGATGACGCTGGTTATCGACGCATCGGTGCCGCCACGTGGTTCATTCCCGACGAAGCGACCGCAGCTACCGACGATATCCTAAGACGCGTGCACAACGGAGGCGCCCATGTGCCGGACCTCCTCTGCTCGTGATCGGAAGAGCCGCTTACGCCGCGATCGCGCGCGGCTGGTGCAGCGTGCCGTCGCTGTAGACGAATCGGCCGCCGCGGAAGGTGGCGCGGATGCGGTGGATGTCGCCGGCTTCAATCACCACCAGATCGGCGCGCTGGCCTATGGCGATTTCACCGCGATCGAGAAGACCGGCGGAACGGGCGGCGTTCTTCGTGGCCATGGCGACGGCAACAGGCAGGCTGGTTGCCTCCGATATCTTGAAGATACCGGGCACGAAGGCGGCCGGGTGGTAATCGGCGGCGATGACGGAGAGGACACCGGCGCGGGCGGCATCGAGCGCGCTCAGATTGCCGGACATCGACTGGCCACGAAGCGCGTTCGGCGCGCCCATCAGCGTCCAGAGGCCACGGCGGCGCGCTTCCTCGGCGGCCGGCAGCGTCACCGGAAATTCGCTGATGGTGACGCCCATGTCGTGCATCTCAGCCACCTTCTCAACGCTGTCGTCGTCATGCGAGGCCAGCGACAGCTTGTGGCGCAGCGAGAGGTCGACGATGTGGCGAAGCTTGGCTTCGATCTCGGGATTGTCGCGCATGGCGATGCGCTTGGCGACCATCTCGGCGGCCATCTCCTCCGATATGGAGCGGCGCTCGGCGATGCTCAGGATATAGCTCTGGATGTTGTTATACTGGCCCTGCCCTGGCGTATGGTCAGTCAGCGAGACCATGTCGACATGGCCGGCGTCCAGCAGCTTTTCGAGCGCGGGCGCTGCGCCGATATTGGTGATCTCGTAGCGCGCGTGGACGCGGTGGTCGATGAGCAGGCTGTCCTTGAAGCGATTGACGCCTTCGATGACGGCGCAGGTGGTTTCCAGCGAGCGGACGTGGCCGTAGACGCTTTCGGTGGCAAAGGAAACGGCGGCATAGGCGGTCGTCACGCCATGGGCGGCGAGCTTCTTGTCGAGTTCGTGGATGCTGAAGCCGATCGGCATCATGGCGTTGGGACGCGGGGCAATCTCGCGCTCGATCATGTCGCCGTGGAGATCGACGAAGCCCGGCATCAAAAGCCGCCCCTCACCATCGATCGCCGCGTTGGCGACAACCTCCGGCCGGATCTCGGCGATGATACCATCCTCGATGCGGACCGAGCCGTGGTTCACGACCTCATCGGGCAGAACGATCGTGAAATTGCTGAGCCACATCGGCTTTCTCCTCGCTGGTGCTGAATTATGACAAGCCGGAGCCGATAGCCCCGTTTTATGACATGCATGTGACCGGAAACAGCCCGGACGGGTGATCGAGCCACCAATTGACCACGCGACTCATCAAGCATAGTTTCATGGCAGATGGAGGCTGTGCTCAACATGACGATAAAGGTGGAAGTCGCGGAAGCGGAAGCGCATTTGTCGGAATTGCTGGCAAAGGTTGCGAACGGCGAGGACGTCGAGATTTCCCGCAACGACGCTCCCGTCGCAAAGCTAACCAAGGCAGACAGCCGCAGCAAACGCGCCGAGGCGATCCGCATGATACGGCTGGAGCGCGCTGGTCGGCCCAAGACCACGGCAGATGAAATTCTTGAGTGGCGCCGCGAAGGCCAGCGCCGATGCCGTTCATCGTCGACGCGTCAGTAGCGGCCGCATGAGTTTTGCCTGACGAAGACGACCCTTAAGCGGAAGCCGCGCTGTCTTTGCTGGAACGTGACGACTTACTTGTTCCCGATCTCTTCTGGCACGAAGTGCGCAACATTCTGGTTGTCGCCGAGCGAAGGCAGAGGATCACAGCCGTGGACATGTTGCCGGCGCTGATACGCCTCGAAAGCCTTCTCGTGACCACCATCCCCTATAGCGACCATTCAACAATCATAGGCCTGGCACAAAAGCATCGGCTTACGACCTACGACGCCACATACTTGGCACTCGCCCTTACGAAGGAGCTACCGCTTACAACGCTCGACACGAGGCTCCAGCAGGCCGCGCTTGCCGAGAAGCTTCCGGCAATGCCGACCTAGCCAAGCAGAGAGCGATTCAGCATCGCCCATTGCAGCAGGATGATCGTCTTGAAGTCGATAATCTCACCGGTGCCGATCATTGCCATGGCTTCATCCAGGGGGATCTCGACCACTTCGATGTCTTCGTGTTCCTCGGACAGCCCGCCGCCGCTGGAGACCCGATCGGTCGTATCGATCACGGCTGCGAAGAAGTGGACGACCTCGGTGACGGAACCTGGCGAGCTGTAGGCCTTGAACAGATAACGCACGTTGTGCACGCGGTAGCCGGTCTCTTCCATCGCCTCACGGCGGATGGCGGGTTCGGGGTCGTCGCCGTCAAGCAGTCCAGCCGGCGTTTCGAGGATCCAAGCGGGCTCGCCATGGAGCTGCAGAGGCAGGCGGAACTGGCGGACGAGGACCACCGTGTCGCGGGCGGGGTCGTAAAGCAGGATCGTTGCCGCTGGCGTCCGGTGGTAGATCTCGCGGTAGATCCTATCCGTCTCTCCATGCGAACCGGTGTAGTCCACCGTGTATCTGCTTAGCCGCGTCCATCCGTTCGAGAGCGTCTGATCATCGACGATCTCGGCCTTGGCATTGTCAAATTTCGTCATTCGGCATCCTTGCGCAGCCAGACCTTGTTGTCGTGGACGGCAGCGCCGCCATAGGGCGCGACCGGGTCGGCGCCCGTCAGCACGTTGATGCCTTCGCCGTCGACATGCGCCTTGTTCGGCCATAGGCCCTCGGCGATCAGGACGCCGGGCTTCACCTCCGTCGTCACCTTGGCGTGCAGCCGCACGTCGCCCCTTGCATTGCCGACCTGGACAAGATCGCCGTGTGCGATGCCGTAGGCTTCCGCATCGACGGGGTTGATCATCAGTTCCGGCCGTCCTTCCTTCTGGCGCGAGGTCTTGGTCTCAGCGAAGCTGGAGTTCAGGAAGTTGCGTGCCGGCGAGGTCGCAAGGCGGAACGGGTGTTCGGCGTCGGCCACTTCGATGACGTCGACCTGATCGGGGAATGGCGGGAGCTCGGGATAAGGCCCGAGCAGGCCGACGGATTCAGGTGGGCGGTTGGGCGCCGGCTGGTTCTTCCAATCGGGACGGAAATGGAAGCGGCCATCGGGATGCGCGAAGCCGTTGAGGAAATGCGCCTCCTCGAATTCCGGCTGGCGGTCGAACCACTTGTGTTCGAGGAAGTGGTCGTAGCCCGGCAGCTCGCTTGATGTGAGGATACGGTCGATCATCTCGCGCGCGGTGAAGCCGAAGCTGGGGCGGTCGGCGACGCCGAGGCGCTTGGCAAGTTCCTCGATGACGAAGAGATTGGTGCGCACCGTCTCCGGCGGCTCGACCAGCTTCGGGCCGAGCAGGATGTGGTTCTGGCCGCCGGCGCGGTAGATGTCGTCGTGCTCGACGAACATGGTAGCAGGGATGACGATATCGGCCATCTCGGCGGTATCGGTCATGAACTGCTCGTGGACGGCGACGAAGAGATCGTCGCGGGCAAAGCCGCGCTTCACCAGCCGCTGCTCGGGCGCGATGTTCACCGGGTTGGTGTTCTGGATCAGCATGGCGGTGACGGGGCCGCGGTGGCGCAGCGCGACCGCATCGCCCGTCAGGGCGCGGCCGATCTGCGACTGGTCGATCATGCGGATGTCGGCGTCCTTCATCGACCTTCCGGTCAGCTCCGCGCTGTTCATGCGGAAGATGTCGCTGTTGGAGTGGAAGGCGCCGCCGCCTTCGTACTGCCAGGAGCCGAGGACGGTGGCGACGGAGGCTGCCGCATGCATGGCGACCGCGCCGTTGCGCTGGCGGGTGAAGCCGTAGCCGAGGCGGAAGAAGGTCTTTTTCGTCTCGCCGACCAGCTTGCCGAAGGCTTCGATCTCGTCCACCGACAGGCCCGTGATGGCAGCCGCCCATTGCGGCGTCTTCGTCTTCAGGTGCGCTTCGAGACCAGCGGGATCGTCGGCGTATTTCGCCATGTAGGCGCGGTCGGCATAGCCGTCGCGGAAGGCGATGTGCATGGCGGCGCAGGCGAGTGCGGCGTCGGTGCCGGGCTTGAGGATCAGCGCCAGGTCGGCCTGCTTCATCGTCGGGCTGTCATAGATGTCGACGACGACGATCCTGGCGCCGCGTTCCTTACGCGCCTTGATCGCGTGGGTCATGACGTTGACCTGCGTCGCCACCGCATTGGTCCCCCAGATGACGACGCAATCGGTGCGCGCCATCTCGCGCGGATCCGGGCCCCGCAGCACGCCGGTCGCCATGGTGAAGCCGGTCCAGGCCGGGTTGGTACAGATCGACGAGAAGAAACCGGAATAGCGCTTGGCGTGGCGCAGGCGGTCGATGCTGTCGCGCTGCACCCAGCCCATGGTGCCGGCGTAAAAATAGGGCCAGACGGCCTCGCTGCCATCCCGAGCTTCGGCCTTGACGAAGGCTTCGGCGATTTCGTCGAGCGCGTCGTCCCAGGTGATCTGCTGCCATTGCCCGGCGCCCTTGGCGCCCTTGCGACGCAGCGGATGCATCAGCCGGTCGGGATGGTAGAGCCGTTCGGCATAGCGGGCGACCTTGGCGCAGATGACGCCCGAGGTGTAGCTGTGGTCGTTTGCCCCGCGCACGCGACCGATGCGGCCATCTTCCGTGACCTCCACCTCCAGCGCGCAGGTGGAGGGACAGTCGTGCGGACAGGCTGTGTGACCGATCCGGACGGCAGACTTCGGGGATTTGGCTTCGATGGGGGTCGCAATGTTCATGGAGTTTCTATATTCCAACCCAGAACCGGCCAAAAGCCGGAAACGACGCCCTCACCCGAATTCATACAGGCATCAGCGAAAATGAACTACCGCCACATCTACCATGCGGGCAACTTTGCCGATGTCCTGAAGCACGCAGTGCTGGCACGCCTTGTCGTCTACATGCAGAAGAAGGATGCCGGCTTTCGCGTTCTCGATACGCATGCCGGCATCGGTCTCTACGACCTGTCCTCGGAAGAAGCGCAGAAAACAGGCGAGTGGCGCGAAGGGATCGGCAAGATCATGGAGGCGGAGCTTTCGCCTCAGGTGGCCGACCTGTTGGAGCCCTACCTCAGCGCCATCCGCGAACTGAACCCCGACGGCGGCATGCGCTACTATCCCGGCTCGCCGAAGCTGTCGCGCATGCTGTTCCGGCCGCAGGACCGGCTGTCGGCGATGGAGCTGCATCCGGAGGATTTCCAGCGGCTGCACCGCCTGTTCGAGGGCGATCACCATGCACGGATCACCGAGCTCGACGGCTGGCTGTCGCTCGGTGCACATCTGCCGCCCAAGGAGAAGCGTGGCATCGTGCTGGTCGATCCGCCTTTCGAGGAAGACGGCGAATACGAGCGTCTGGTCGATGGCCTTGCCAAGGCCTATCGCCGCTTTCCGGGCGGCACCTATTGCCTGTGGTACCCGATCAAGAAGAGCGCGCCGCTCAAGGAATTCCACGAGGCGCTGCAGGCGCTCGATATTCCGAAGACGCTTTGCGCGGAGCTCACGGTCAAGAGTGACCGCGGGATGAATACCGGACTGACCGGCTCCGGCCTGATCATCGTCAATCCGCCCTATACGCTGAAGGACGAACTGCATCAGCTGCTGCCGGCGCTCAAGGACCACATGGCGCAGGACCGCTATGCCTCGCATCGCGCCTTCTGGCTGCGCGGCGAAAACAAGGCCGTCAAAGAGGATTGACCGCGCCTCGTCGGCGCGAAATAGTCCGGCCAAATCGCAGGCATTTCTGAAAGAGAACGACGATGAAGATCCTTTGCGCGCCCGCCTCCCCCTATTCCAGCAAGGTCCGCATGGCCGCGCGCTATCTCGAACTCGACGCCACCGAGATTCGCGTCGACACCAATGCCGGGCCGGCGATCCTCGTCGACAACAATCCGCTGGGCAAGATCCCGACCGTCTTGACCGATGACGGCGTGTCGATCTTCGACAGCGTCGCCATCATGCACTACTTCGGCCGGCTGAAGGGCAAGAAGCTTTACCCCTCCAAGAACAGCAAGCGAACCGAGGCCGAAATCCTCGAGGCGCTCTGCGACGGCATCTGCGATTGCCTGCTCGCCATCGTCTACGAGCGCCGCTTCCGCGACGAGGAGAAGATCCACCAGCCGTGGATCGACCGGCAGTGGAAGAAGGTTGTGAGCGGCCTCAATCACCTCAGCGTGCACGTGCCTAAGATTGGCAAGCGCCTGCATGGCGGCCATTTCGCGCTGGCGGCGACGCTCGGCTATCTCGACCTGCGCTTCAAGGGGCAATGGGAGGCCGAGCATTCCGAGCTGATCGGCTGGCTGCGGACGTTCGAGAAGAAATTCCCCGCCTATGCCGAGCTCAAAGCTCAGGGCTGAGCGGGTCCTCGCTCAAGACGAACTCAAGAGTCATCCGAATCTGTTAGCGGTCACGCTTGATGTGCCCGATGAAGACGCGACTATTCCACTTGATCCAAGCGACACGCAAAAAGCCGGAGCGATGCCCCGGCTTCTTCTCATTTCGCTGATCGGCTGATCAGAACTTCATGCCGATACCGACCTTGACGCTGTGCTCGTCATAGCCGCGCGAGATGTTCGCACCACCGACGTTGAAGTCGTTCTTCTGGTAGTCGGTGTAGCGATATTCGATACGAGCCGTGATGTTGTTGGTCACCATAGCTTCGGCACCGGCGCCGACCGTGTAGCCCAGAGCGCTGTCGCTGTCGGAACCAGCGGCGTTGCTGAACTTGTTCTTGGTAGCAGCCAGACCAGCCGTACCGTAGAGGAGGAACGGATTCAGGTCGTAGCCGATACGGCCGCGGATCGAGCCGTTGACTTCGTTCTTGGCAGTGCCGCCATCGACAGCGCCGTCAGCGCCGGAGTAGCCGATGTCACCTTCGACACCGTATACGATCTGGCCCATCTGCCAGTTGTAACCGCTGTAGATCTGGCCGCCGAACGCACGGGCGTTATAGTCGTGAGCGAAGCCGCCCATGTTGTAGGTGCCGGCGCCACCGAGGTAGAAGCCCTGCCAGTTGCCGGTCGGGGCAACGTCGTTCTGGGCGACCGGAGCTTCCGGGATCTGATCGACGGCGTCAGCCGCGTAAGCAGCGGAAAAGCCACCAAGGGCAACGGTCGAAACCAACAGGCTAGCAATAAACGTACGCATACTCATCTCCTTATCGAACCCGCGCCCTTCATCAACTGTGTTAACGTGAAGCATTCGCGAGCAATTACGCATGTCCCTTTCGGATCGAGAGGGAAATTGATGCGCAAATGAGGATTTGGAAGAGCCAAAATGTGATTTGATTGTGGCTTAGGGGTGGCTGAAATTCGATGTTGCTTTATCGCAACAAACACTTCATTAACCCTAATCAAGCGTTAAACCATGAATACTTATTTTATCGAATTATATTCTTAAATAATACGCACAATATCCAAGTTCTGTGCGCAATCAAGACGCCTATTTATAAGATCTGATCGGCCGCCTATATAAGCACCGCAGAGGTTTGCGGGACGAAGAGGCAGGATTTTGAGCGAGACAAGACTTCGAACAGCGTTGGTGACAGGGTCGGCCAAGAGAATAGGCCGGGCGATAGTCGAAGATCTTGCAGCAAGCGGCTTCTCCGTGGCGATCCACGCCAATGGTTCCATCGCCGAGGCGGAAAATTTTGCGGCGGAATTGCGGCAGGAGGGCAAAAGCGCTGTCGCGCTTCACGCCGATTTGAAGAATGTCGAGGCCACCAACGGACTGATAAAAAAGGCGTTTGAGGCGCTCGGACCGCTCGATTTGCTCGTCAACAACGCTTCGGCCTTCCACAATGATTCGGCGCACCACTTTGACGCGGCAGCCTGGGACGACCATTTCGCGCTCCACGTGCGCGCGCCGTCCATATTGTCGGCCGCCTTTGCAGACCAGCTGCCGAAAGGCAAAGCGGGGCTGATCGTCAACATTATCGATCAGCGGGTCTGGGCGCTCAATCCGGGCTTCTATTCCTATACGCTCTCAAAGGCGGCGCTGTGGACGGCGACGCAGACGATGGCGCAGAGCTTCGCGCCACACATCCGCGTCAATGCGCTCGGGCCCGGACCGACGGTTCGTAGTGCCAGACAAAGCGAAGAGGACTTCCAGCAGCAGGTGGACGGCCTTATCATGAAGGCGGGGCCGGGATTCGGCGAGTTCGGACGGACGATCCGCTTCCTCTATGATACGCCCTCGATCACCGGCCAAATGATTGCCCTCGACGGCGGCCAGCATCTTGCCTGGCAGACGCCCGATGTGGCGGAGATTACGGAATGAATTCAAGGAAGCTGCCGGATGGCGGCGTTCTTTACGACGAAAACGACGAAACGGACGACGATATCGAGGTGGAAGGTGACAGCGCCGCCGCACCGATTTCGTCTGCTATCGACTGGAACGAGGGCGGGACCAACAAGAGCGGTCTTGTCGGCGCCGACCTGATCGCGGAATTCGTCAAGCAGCTGCCAAACAGCCCCGGCGTCTACCGCATGTTCAACGAAGCCGGCGACGTGCTCTATGTCGGCAAGGCGCGCAGCCTGAAGAAGCGCGTGAGCAACTACGCGCTCGGCCGCGTGCACTCCAACCGCATCGCCCAGATGGTGCGGCAGACCGCGCATATGGAGTTCGTGACGACCCGCACCGAGATCGAGGCGCTTCTTCTGGAAGCGAATCTGATCAAGCGCTTGCGGCCGCGCTTTAACGTGCTTTTGCGCGACGACAAGTCGTTTCCCTATATCCTGATTTCCGGCGACCATCGAGCGCCTGCCATTCTCAAGCATCGTGGAGCGCGGGCGCGCAAGGGCGATTACTTCGGTCCCTTCGCCTCGGCCGGCGCCGTCGGCCGCACGATCAATTCGCTGCAGCGCGCCTTCCTGATCCGCACCTGTACCGACAGCGTGTTCGAGACCCGGACGCGGCCCTGCCTGCTTTATCAGATCAAGCGCTGTTCGGCGCCCTGCACGCACGAGATCAGCGATGCGGGGTATGGCGAACTGGTGCAGGAGGCGAAGGACTTCCTTTCCGGCAAGAGCCAGAAGGTGAAGGCGCATATGGCCGAGGCGATGAACCAGGCGGCCGAAGATCTCGATTTCGAGCAGGCCGCCGTCTATCGCGACCGCCTCGCCTCGCTATCGCACGTCTCGAGCCATCAGGGCATCAATCCAGCTGGCGTCGAAGAGGCCGATGTCTTCGCGATCTACCACGAGGGCGGGATTTCCTGCATCCAGGTCTTCTTCTTCCGCACCGGGCAGAACTGGGGCAATCGCGCCTATTTCCCCAAGGCCGATCCGCAACTGACGGGCGCCGAGGTGCTGAGCGCCTTCCTCGCCCAGTTCTACGACGACAAGCCGGTGCCGAAGCAGATTCTGCTGTCGGAGACGGTGGACGAGATGGAACTGCTGGCGGCCGCCTTGGCAGAAAAGGCCGGGCACAAGATTGCCGTTCTGGTGCCGCAGCGCGGCGAGAAGCGCGATCTCGTCGATCACGTGCTCGGCAACGCCCGCGAAGCGCATGGGCGCAAGCTGGCGGAGACGGCGTCGCAATCGCGGCTGCTCGAAGGCTTCAAGGATACGTTCAAGCTGTCCTATGTGCCGCAGCGCGTCGAGATTTACGACAACTCGCATATCATGGGCACGAATGCCGTTGGCGGCATGGTGGTCGCCGGGCCGGAAGGCTTCGTGA
Organism: Hyphomicrobiales bacterium; assembly: GCA_900472605.1. Taxonomy (GTDB): domain Bacteria; phylum Pseudomonadota; class Alphaproteobacteria; order Rhizobiales; family Rhizobiaceae; genus Rhizobium. The sequence goes on from UCJD01000033.1 coordinate 79,280, forward strand.
AGAACCAGTATCGCAAGTTCAACATCAAATCGACCGACATCACCCCCGGCGACGACTTCGGGATGATGCGCGAGGTGATGACGCGACGCTTCACGCGGCTGATCAAGGAAGAAGGCATTCCGGACCGCAGCCAGCCGCCATCCACCGCCGACGCAGCCGACATGCCCTTCCCGGCATGGCCCGACGTCATCCTGATCGACGGTGGACAGGGGCAGATGACGGCGGTCCGGGCGATCCTCGAAGAGCTCGGTATCACCGACAGCGTGATCGCCATCGGCGTCGCCAAGGGCGCAGATCGCGAAGCGGGACGCGAGCGCTTCTTCCTGCCCGGCGGCGACAACTTCACGCTGCCGCCGCGCGATCCTGTTCTCTACTTCACGCAGCGCATGCGCGACGAGGCGCACCGTTTCGCTATCGGTTCGCACCGGGCACGGCGCAAGAAGGAGATGGTGAAGAACCCGCTCGACGAGATCGGCGGCATCGGCCCATCACGCAAGCGCGCTCTGCTGCAGCATTTCGGGACCGCGAAAGCGGTATCGCGTGCGGCGTTGTCGGATCTGATGGCTGTCGAGGGGATTTCGGAGACGGTCGCCAAACAGGTTTACAATCATTTTCACGACGACGCCGCGAAATAAGTGGCGTCGGTCGCAAATTCCACGCAAAGGCAGCGAAAAAACAGAAAGAATGTTGACGCTTTGCACGCAAAGCCGTCATCTACCGGCGCATCAAATCAGAGAACAGTTCATGGCATCGCGCGCATACAATATCCCCAACCTGCTGACCTACGGCCGCATTCTCGCGGTTCCGCTCATCGTCCTGTGCTTCTTCGTCGAAGGAAAACTGTCGATCAGCAATACGGCCCGGTGGGTTGCGCTTTGGATCTTCGTCATTGCGTCGCTGACTGATTTTCTAGACGGCTATCTGGCGCGAATCTGGAACCAGACATCGAATATCGGCCGCATGCTCGACCCGATCGCCGACAAGCTGCTGGTTGCCTCGATTCTGCTGCTGGTCGCGGCGGATCAGACGATCGCCGGCTGGTCGATCTGGGCGGCCATCACCATCCTTTGCCGCGAAATCCTTGTTTCCGGCCTGCGCGAATATCTTGCGGCGCTGAAGGTCAGCGTACCGGTGACGCGGATCGCCAAGTGGAAGACCACGGTGCAGCTGGTGGCGATCGCCTTTCTGCTTGCTGGCCCGGCCGGCGACGAGATTTTCCCCTACACCACGATGACCGGCATCGCGCTGCTCTGGCTGGCGGCGATCCTGACGATCTACACCGGCTACGACTACTTCCGCGCCGGCATCAAGCACATCGTGGAAAACGACGAATGACCAAGCTCATCTATTTTGCCTGGGTGCGCGAGCGGATCGGTAAGAGCGAGGAAGAGATCGCTCTGCCTGCCTCTGTCGTTACCGTCTCCGACCTGCTCGGCCACTTGCAGACGCTGGGCGAGGAATACGAGACCGCACTTCAGTTTCCCGACGTGATCCGCGTCGCGCTCGATCAGGAGCATGTCGAGCACGACGAGCCGATCGGCGATGCGCGCGAGATCGGCATCTTCCCGCCCATGACCGGGGGCTAAATTCATGACTGCCGAGCCAGTCAGCCCCCCTCTGCCCTGCCGGGCATCTCCCCCACAGGTGGGGAGATCGGCTGGGTTCGCCCGCTCGTGCACACAAAGAACGCTTCTGCAAAACGGACGGACAGAGCGACGGGAGGAGCAAGCATCTTGTGATCTCCCCACCCGTGGGGGAGATGCCCGGCAGGGCAGAGGGGGGCCGACGCGGCACACCCTGTCCGCGAAGCAAGGCACCTTCTTATGAGCCCTACCCCCACGATCCGCGTGCAGCGCGAGGATTTCGACCTCCAGGGCGAGATCGACCTACTCAGCAAGGGCAAGCCCAGCATCGGCGCGATCGTGACCTTCTCCGGCCTGTGCCGCGACGAAGGTGGGACGCTTGATGCGCTGGAGCTCGAGCACTATCCGGGAATGGCCGAGGCGGAGATGACGCGGATTGCCGCGATGGCGATCGAGCGCTTCAAGCTCAACGGCCTGACAGCCATTCACCGCTATGGAAAGATCGCGGCGGGCGACAATATCGTGCTCGTCATCGCGGCGGCTCCCCACCGCCAAGCGGCCTTCGACGGCGCGAACTTCGTCATGGACTTCCTCAAGACGTCGGCGCCCTTCTGGAAGAAGGAGCATGGCAAGGACGGCAAGCAGCGGGAATGGGTCGAGGCCAAGAACCAGGACGATGCCGCGCGTGACAGATGGACGTGATCACGGGATCACCCGTTCACGCCGGCTGAGCACCAGCAGCAGCACAAGCAGCGAAAACACCACGAAGTCGCGCCAGAGGAACGGGCCGTATGCGGTCCACAGGGTCTCGACCAGACCGAGACCGGCCGCGCCGCCCGCCGATTTCAGCGGGTCCGAATAGCCGCCGACAGCGGCCACCATCAGCACTTTCAGGCCGAACATCAGCCCGGCGCCGAAATCCATCGTGCCGTAATAGGCGGTCGACAACATGCCGCATAGCGTCGCCATCAAGACGGCGGCGGCGTAGGCCGTGAGGAACACACTGGTAGCACTGACGCCGCAGAGCTCAGCGGCCTTCGGATCATCGGTGACGGCCCGCCAGACGCGCCCCCAGGACGTTCTCTTCAGGATCACGGCGCCGATCGCCACGAAGCCGCACATCAGTGCCGTGTTGATCAGTTGCATCTCGGTCAACACCACCTCGAAGCCGGCGCTCTGCCAGAAAACGACATGGCCATTGAGAAACGGCGATAGCCAGAGGCTGCGCGTGTCGGACGCCAGGCGCGCGGTCTCCATCAGGACGATGGTGACGCCAAGCGCCGCAACGATGACCGTGTTCGAGGACTGGCGGACCAGCGGCAGCATGACCGAGCGGCCGATCCAGACACCTGCCCCCATCGCGTAAACCAATGCAGCCGCCGCACCGAGCGCGAGCGCTGCGGGCAGGACCAACCAAAGCTTGTTGTAGCCGAAATCGGTGAACAGCAGCAGGATCTGGCCGGAGAACGCGAAGAGCGCGCCATAGGTGATGTCGGGGCGTTTGGTGACGCCGAAGGCGACCGCATAGCCGAAGGCCAGCGCGGCATACAGAGCTGCCAGCGGCACCGCATTCGCCAGTTGCTGCAAGAGATAGGCCATCCATATATCCTATTTCGCTGAAATTATAACTGGCAAAATTGCTTTTACCAGTTATATTTCAAGAATGACATTCTCGTGGACCCCTCACCGCTTCTCCGGCGGCGCGCTCGCATTCGATGTCGCCAACAGCGTCGTGCTGCGGCACGACGAGGCGCGCACCATCGATCGCTTTGCCGTCGATGCGCAGTTGCAGGCGTTTCCGCAGGCGGCTGCGAATTTCTGCGCCGAACGGGCGATCTTCGGGGACATTGCGCCGGTTTCGCCCGATGACAGGCCTGCGTTCATCGCCCTGCGCGAGGCCACCGATCGCTATTTCCGCGACCGCGTGCTTGCCGGCGGAAACGACGGATTGTTGGCGCAACTGTTGGACGCGGCAGCTGTCGTGCTGCGCGGCAACTCGGATGCGGCCGGCATCGATCGCGCCACGGCACATTCGGCGCTGAAGCTGATCGCCTCGCCAGAGCCTGAGCGGATGAAAATCTGCGGCAATTGCGGCTGGCTGTTTCTGGATCGAAGCAAGAACAGGAGCCGCACATGGTGCGACATGGCTGTCTGCGGCAACCGCGCCAAGGCCATCAAGCATTACCGGCGTAGGAAAGAGGAGGACGGGTCATGAGAGCGATCGGAGCGGCCCTAGTGTTGGCGATGCTCGTGCTGACCGGTTGCCAGCGCGAGAGCGACACGCTCGTGCAGGTCAGCGGCCACATCTTCGTGTTCAACTACCGCGTCGCGATCGCGACCTATCTGGTGACGCTCAACAAGAAGGCACCACTGCCGGAGGGTGCTGTGGCGATCGCCGAGTTCGAGAACCCTTCCGGCGGAGCGCCGCTTGTGATCAACGAAAAAATCTTCCCCGCCTGGGACAAGATCAGCCTGCAAAGCCCCCCGGTGCATTGCGTGAAGAAAGATCGACCCTACGCCGTCAGCATCCGATTGGTCGATGCCAACGGAAAGGAGCTGCAAAGCCTGAAGACGACGGTCACCTCGGACGTCGATCAGTCGATCATGCCCGGCAAGCCGCTCGTGGTCGGGCCGTTCTACACCAAGAACCCTGAGGTCTTCAAACCGGATGGCACCGTGGATTACGACAGCGCCGACACCTGCCCCGCGACATGAAAAAGCCCGGCGCGGAGGCCGGGCTTTCGGAGTCATTTCAATTGCTTCAGCCGTTGGGCTGAGCTCTTGAATCAGCCGACGATTTCGGTTTCTGCGAACCAGTAGGCGATTTCCTGGACGGCGGTCTCAGGAGCGTCCGAACCGTGAACCGAGTTTTCGCCGATCGACAGCGCGAACTGCTTGCGGATCGTGCCTTCGTCAGCGTTGGCAGGGTTGGTGGCGCCCATGATTTCGCGGTTCTTCAGGATGGCGTTTTCGCCTTCGAGAACCTGAACGATGGTCGGGCCGGAGGTCATGCCTTCAACCAGTTCGCCGAAGAACGGGCGTTCCTTGTGCACGGCGTAGAAGCCTTCGGCTTCGCGCTTGGACATCCATACGCGCTTGGAGGCGATGATGCGCAGGCCGTTGTCTTCGAATACCTTGGTGATGGCGCCGGTCAGGTTGCGCTTCGTTGCGTCCGGCTTGATCATCGAGAAGGTGCGTTCAATCGCCATTGTAATAATCCTCATTCATCGGGGAAAAGTGGGCGGTGTTTACCCGTCCGATAGGCTGAAAACAAGGGGGTTGCGCGAATTTCACGCGGCCGTCACAGAGCGGGACAGTTTGGTGAGCGGCGATGAACGAATTTCATGAGGCCATCAGCCCGGTTGCTACGAAAGCGGCCTAGGATAGAACCTATCATCAGATGGAGGGCAAAATGCAGAAGCAATATGCGATGTTTGCGGACTACAACCGGTGGGCCAACGGGTTGGTCTATGCCGCCGCGTCGAAACTCACCGATGCCGAATACCGCGAAAACCGTGGCGCCTTCTTCGGCTCGCTGCACGCAACGCTCAACCACATCCTCTCGGCCGACCGTATCTGGCTGAAGCGCTTTACCGGATCGGGCGATGCACCGACGACCCTCGACAGCATTCTCTACGAAGACCTTGAACTGCTCAGCGCCGCGCGCCAGCGGGAGGATATCAGGATCGCCGATTGGATCGACACGCTTGATGCCGAGGCGCTCGCGGGGACGTTCACCTACACCCCTGTCACCCGCCCCGGCGCAATCACCCAGCCATTGTGGCCGGCGCTGTCGCATCTGTTCAACCACCAGACGCATCATCGCGGCCAGTGCCACATGACCCTGACGGCGCTTGGAAAACCCAGCCTGTCTCTCGATCTCAGCTACTTCCTGCATAGCGACGGCAAGCGCTGGCTGAGCGTATGACGGAAACGCCGCATTAACCGCGTTGGCGAAATCACGGAAACGAATTTACTCGGGAAAGGTGCAAATTCAGGCCATCTTAAATAGTCCGGTGCATAGGGGAGAGACGAGGCCGGACAGGGCCGACGAGCGAGGAGTGCAACATGGCAAGTGCAGCATCGAGCCCGCAGGCGCAACGCGAGACATCCCGTCCGGCACCGGTCACGGATATCCAACGTATCAGCCAGCACATGACGCGCCTCGGCGTTTCCGGCCTTCCACGCAATTACGAGCTGTTTCATGAGGCGATCGTCGGCCAAAACGCCGCCCTTGCCCAGGATATCGCCTCGCTCGGGGCCGCGCCGCGTCAGCCATCGCTCGATGAACTCGGCCTCAAGTACCGCCTCGTCAGCCATTGCGGACTGGTCGGAGAGACCTCGCAGGCCGAGATGAGCAAGATGATGCGCGATGCCGTCGACCGCCTGACATCGGGCGTACAGCAGAAGCAGAGTTTCGTGCGTGCTGCGGAAACCGCGCTGAAATCCATTACCGGCAGCCCGGACCAGAGCCTTTCCTCCTTCATGAACGAGATGGAGTTCCTGTCGTCTTCTCTGGCCGGTCTCCTGACGGCGGAGACCGATCTGGAGATCAAGCTGCGCCATGACATCGATCGGATGGAGGCCCTCGAGCGCGGGGTCGCTGCCGCTCAGACGGCATCGTCGACCGACCGGCTTACCGGCCTTCCCAATCGCACCGCGCTCAACAAGACCGTGCTCGATCTCTATGAGCGCGAGGAAGGATCGGCCGGGAACGCGCTGATCATGATGGATATCGACGACTTCAAGGCGTTGAACAGTCGCTACGGAACGCAAAACGGCAGCCGTCTTCTGAAGAAGCTCGCCGACCTGTTCCGCAAGTCGATCAAGAAGCACGACTTCGTGGCCCGCACCGATGGCGACGAGTTCACCTTCCTGTTTGCCAATGTCGGCATGCAGGAGGCGATGGCGATCGCCGAGCGCCTGCGCAATTCGGTTGAAGATAACGTGGTTTTCGCGACCTCGGACACCGGGCAGAACGCCAAGCTCACCGTGTCGCTCGGTGTCGCCTTGAGCGCCGACGCGGCGACGGCCTCGCAGCTGCAGGCCAATGCCCGCATCGCGCTGCATGCCGCCCAATCGAACAGACGCCTGCCGGTGCAGGCCTTCGGGCGCTGAGAGGCTATTTCAAGCTCTTGCGCTGATCGCGGCTTTCGGCCAAAACGCCGGGCATGATCACGATTAGCGATATCTCCGCCCGCATTGCCGGCCGCCTGCTCCTCGACCATGCCAGCGTCTCGCTGCCCGCGGGCACCAAGGCTGGTCTCGTTGGCCGCAACGGCGCCGGCAAATCCACCCTCTTTCGCATCATCACCGGCGATCTCGGCGCTGAGACAGGGTCGATCACGATCCCCAAGAACGCGCGCATCGGCCAGGTCGCCCAGGAGGCGCCGGGCACCGAGGATTCGCTGATCGAAATCGTGCTGTCGGCCGACAAGGAGCGCAGCGCGCTGATGGCGGAAGCCGAAACGGCGACCGATCCGCACCGCATCGCCGAGATACAGATGCGCCTCGTCGATATCGACGCGCATTCTGCGGAATCGCGTGCCGCCAGCATCCTGTCCGGCCTCGGCTTCAATCAGGAAGCGCAGGCACGACCGGCATCGTCGTTCTCCGGCGGATGGCGGATGCGCGTGGCGCTAGCCTCGGTCTTGTTTACGGAGCCGGATCTGCTGCTGCTCGACGAGCCGACCAACTATCTCGACCTCGAAGGCACGCTCTGGCTCGAGGATTATGTGCGGCGCTATCCGCACACGGTGCTGATCATCAGCCATGACCGCGATCTGCTCAACAACGCGGTCAACTCGATCGTGCATCTCGACCAGAAGAAGCTGACCTTCTATCGCGGCGGCTACGACCAGTTCGAGCGGCAGAAGGCCGAGGCCGACGAGTTGCAGACCAAGGCCAAGGCGAAGAACGACGCGGCGCGCAAGCACCTGCAGGGCTTCATCGACCGCTTCAAGGCGAAGGCTTCCAAGGCCCGCCAGGCGCAGAGCCGCGTCAAGGCGCTGGAGCGTATGGGCACCGTGGCCTCGGTCATCGAGGATCACGTCCAGCCGATCACCTTCCCCGAACCGGAGAAGCAGCCCGCCTCCCCGATCGTTGCGATCGCGGGCGGTGCCGTCGGATACGAGCCCGGCAAGCCGATCCTCAAGGGGCTCAACATTCGCATCGACAACGACGACCGCATTGCGCTGCTCGGCTCCAACGGCAACGGCAAGTCGACCTTCGCGAAGTTCATCTCCGGCCGACTTTCTGCCGACAGCGGCGAAGTGAAGCTGGCGCCGAGTCTGAAGATCGGCTTCTTCGCCCAGCACCAGCTTGACGACCTCATCCCTGACCAATCGCCGGTCGAGCATGTGCGCCGGCTGATGCCGGAAGCGCCTGAGGCCAAGGTGCGTGCCCGCGTGGCGCAGATGGGACTTGCGACCGAGAAGATGGCGACGGCCGCCAAGGACCTGTCAGGTGGCGAGAAGGCGCGCCTGCTGATGGGACTTGCCGCGTTTCACGCGCCGAACCTGCTCATTCTCGACGAACCGACCAACCACCTCGACATCGACAGCCGCCGGGCGCTGATCGAGGCGTTGAACGACTACGATGGCGCCGTCATCCTGATCTCGCACGACCGCTACCTGATCGAGGCCACCGTCGACAGGCTGTGGCTGGTCAACAATGGAACGGTCACCACCTTCGAAGGCGATATGGACGAGTATCGCGACCTGATCGTCGCCTCGGGCAAAAAAAAAGAAGAAAAACCGCAGCTGATTGAGGATGCCGCAACCAAGGCCGACCAGCGCAAGCTGAATGCCGAACGTCGCGCGTCGCTTGCGCCGCTGAAGAAAAAGATCAACGAAATCGAATCGTTGACCGGCAAGCTGGAGAAACTGATTCAAGGGCTTGATGCGGAGCTTGCGGACCCCGTGCTCTATGAAAAGGCGCCGGCCAAGGCCGCGGAGAAGGCAAAGCAGCGTGGTGAAGCGGCCGCCAAGCTGGCCGCCGCCGAAGAGCAATGGCTGGAACTCTCCTCCGAATACGAAGAGGCTATGGCGGGATAGCCACAGTCGTTATTCTAGCGCTCCGAAATTAACATTTGTCAGCGCTCGAACGATCGAAAGAAACCGATCGTTAACCATAATCATCAAGGTTGTCTCAACATTCATTACTGATTTGTTGAGACACTCTTCATGCATCGTTTCGCATTTTACTCCGGCCTTCTTCTGTGCGCCGCGGCCCTTGCCGGCTGCCAGACAACAAAGCAGCCCGCGCCCGACAAGACGATCAAGACCTCGTCGATCGTTGCGCCTGAAGGCAAGCAGGACACCGTCGGCAGCGATACCGCCGAGCAGCCGCGGGCACGCGGGTTTGGCAAACAGCACCACCTTGCCGGCCGCACGATGACCGTGTCGTCGATCCACGATATCCGGTTGCAGGACAAGGAAGTCATCCTCAGCTTCGACGACGGCCCGATCCCGGGGCGCACCGACCGGGTGCTGGCGACGCTCGACGAATTTGGCGTCAAGGGCGCCTTCATGATGGTCGGCGAAATGGCGGCGCTGCATCCCGAACTCGCCCGCAAGGTGGCCATGGACGGCAATGCGATCGGCAGCCACACCTACAAGCACGACAACCTCGCGTCCCTGACCTTCGACATGGCGATGGCGGAAGTCATGCGCGGCGAAGCGGCGGTGACGAAGGCCACCGGCGTCGACGTCAACTTCTTCCGCTTCCCCTATCTGGCCGATAGCCACAAGCTGCGCGCGGCGATCGCCATGCGAGACATGGTGGTCATGGACGTCGATGTCGACAGCAAGGACTACTTCAACACCACGCCGGCCTCGGTCACCAAGCGGACGATGGACCTGCTGCACAAGCGCGGCCGCGGCATCATCCTGATGCACGACATCCACAACCGCACTGTCACGATGTTGCCGACACTGCTCTCCAAGCTGGAGGCCGAGGGCTACAAGGTGGTGACGCTGAAGTTCAAGAAGCCGGTTGCGCCGACCGTTATGGCATCGCTGTAGTTCGGCTGCGGAATTCGCGGTTCGTAGCAGACGCCGGTGCTTGCCCACCGGCGTCATTCTGTTAAAACAATCGCCCAATAATCATACTTTTGAGCGAAACACCGAAGCGAGCCAACAGCATGTCACCCATCAACCTCGCCATCGTCGGCGTCGGCAAGATCGTCCGCGACCAGCACCTTCCCTCCATCGCCAAGAACCCGGATTTCAATCTGATCGCCACGGCGAGCCGTCACGGCACCGTGGACGGCGTCCAGAGCTTTACCGCGATCGACGCGATGCTCGATGCCGTGCCCGAGATCGACGCGGTGTCGCTGTGCATGCCGCCGCAGTACCGCTACGAGGCCGCGCACAAGGCGCTTTCCTCAGGCAAGCACGTGTTCCTGGAAAAGCCTCCGGGCGCGACGCTGAGCGAAGTTGCCGATCTCGAAGCGCTCGCAGCCTCCAAGGGCGTATCGCTGTTTGCCAGCTGGCATTCGCGCTATGCGGCGGCTGTCGAAGCCGCCAAGTCCTTCCTCGCATCCACGACCATCGAAAGCGTCCACGTCGTCTGGAAGGAAGACGTGCGCCAGTGGCATCCGAATCAGGATTGGATCTGGCAGGCCGGCGGTCTTGGCGTGTTCGATCCCGGCATCAACGCGCTTTCCATCGTCACGCATATCCTGCCCAAGGCGATCTTCCTGACGAGCGCGACGCTGGAGTTCCCCGAAAACCGCGACGCGCCGATCGCAGCCGATCTGCATTTCAAGAACGCCGACAATATCCCCGCCCATGTCGAGTTTGACTGGCGCCAGACCGGCAAGCAGAGCTGGGATATCTTCGCCGAGACGGCTGCCGGAAAGATGGTTCTTGCCGAGGGCGGTTCGAAACTCTCCGTCAACGGCGAATTGAAGTTCGAGGCGCCGGAAGAGGAATATCCGTCGCTTTATCGTCGTTTCGCGGAGATCATCAAAGCCGGCAAGTCCGACGTGGATCTCGCACCGCTGCGCCACGTCGCCGATGCCTTCATGCTCGGCAGGCGCAAGTTCGTCGAAGCGTTCCACGATTGATTCGAAATTGCCGGACCTCGTGATATTCTGGCGCGGTCCTGAATATCGCAGAGGTTCGGCATGCGCGATGATGAAGCCTTCGGCCTGGGGCTGAAGAACCTGACCGTGTCACTTTCGGACGCGAACGCCCTGTGGCACGAGGCCTATGAGGAAGAAGCCGAGGCGATCCGTCAGGTGCTTGGCGACAAGGCCATCGACATCCAGCACGTCGGCAGTACATCCATCCCCAACATCAAGGCAAAGCCGATCATCGACATCATGATCGGCGTCCGCTACTTCGCCGATGGCCCGGCCTGCGTCGGCGCGATGGAAAGCATCGGCTACGATTATGCCGGCACCGATATCGTACCCGACGACCATATTTTCGGGCGCGGCATCAAGGGTGAAACCCGCACGCACCTGGCGCATGTGGTGGAGTATCGCGGCAGCCACTGGAACCGCATGCTGGCGTTTCGCGATGCGCTGCGCGCCGATCCGGCGCTTGCTCGCGCCTATGAGGAACTGAAAATCGGCCTCGCCGGCGAACATGCCCAGAGCCGAGCCGAATACACCAAGTCAAAACACGACTTCATCGAGAAAGTGGTCAAGGATGCCGGGATCGGCTGACCCCACCATCATGTGATAAGGTCAGGCCTTCTTTTCCCAACGCCCCTCGGGCGTCTGCTGCCAATATGTGAGGCTGTGCCCCTCGCCTTTCAGCTTCTTCCATTGCGCACGGGCGCCTTCGAGCTGTTCCTGGTCATAGCCATCGAACATGAAGACAACGCGCTCATAAGGATCGAGCGGGGGCGGCTCGGCGCCGGCGACGATGAAGCGGACGGTGGCGCCGTTGATGTTGTCGTCGGCGACGGTCAGGAGGACCGGTTGGTTGCCGGCGAGTTCTCCCTCATCCGTGCCGTGCGGCAGGAAGCTGTCTTCGCGGAAGGTCCAGAGATGCGCATCGAGCGCATCCCTGTGCGTGGTTTCCTTCATCTGAACCGCGACGCGCCAGCCGCGCTCGACGCTTTTGTCGAGCAACGGCGGAAGGGCGTCTTCCAGCTTGGATTCGGTCAGATGGTAGAACAGGACCTCGGTCATGATTCGTAGTTGGCGCGCACCAGCTGATCGAGCAGCCGCACACCATAACCGGATCCCCAGGACTGGTTGATCTCGTCCAGCGGCGAGCCCATGGCTGTGCCAGCGATATCGAGATGCGCCCAAGGCGTATCGCCGACGAAGCGGCCGATGAAGTGTGCGGCCGTGATCGACCCCGCGTGGCGACCGCCGGTATTCTTCATGTCTGCGAACTTGCTGTCGATCATCTTGTCGTATTCCTTGCCCAGCGGCATGCGCCAGAGACGCTCGTGGGTCTCGGTTCCGGCCGCGATCAACTGCTCCGACAGCTTGTCGTCGTTGGAAAAAAGGCCGGCCTGGATGTTGCCCAGCGCCACGAGGATCGCGCCGGTGAGCGTCGCGAGGTCGATCATGAACTTGGGCTTGAAGCGATCGTTGCAATACCAGACGGCGTCACAGAGAACGAGGCGGCCTTCGGCATCGGTGTTGATGACCTCGATCGTTTGGCCGGACATGGAGGTGACGATGTCGCCCGGACGCTGCGCGTTGCCGTCGGGCATGTTCTCGACGAGGCCGATGATACCGACGACATTCGCCTTGGCCTTGCGAGCCGCCAGCACGTGCATGAGGCCGGTAACGGCCGCGGCGCCACCCATGTCGCCCTTCATGTCTTCCATGCCGCCAGCCGGCTTGATGGAGATGCCGCCGGTATCGAAGACGACACCCTTGCCGATGAAGGCGAGCGGCGCATCTCCACTCTTGCCGCCCTTCCACTGCATGACGGCCAAGCGCGGCGGACGCACGGAGCCCTGCGCCACGCCCAGAAGCGCGCCCATGCCCAGCTTGCCCATTTCCTTTTCCGTCAGGATCTCGACCTCGACGCCGAGTTTCTCGAGTTCCTTGGCCTTGGCGGCGAATTCTACAGGGCCCAGCACGTTGGCAGGCTCGTTGACGAGGTCGCGTGCCAGATTGACACCATCGGCGACGGCCTGCGAGACTTCGAAGGCCTTGGCGGCCTCAGCTGCCTTCGCCGTGACGATGCGGACCTTGATCGGCGCCTTGCCATCCTTGTCGCTGTTCTCGTCTTCAGACTTCTTTGTCTTGTAGGTATCGAAGCCATAGGCGCGCAACATCATGCCGAGCGCGAAATCCGCGGCCTGCGCCGCGGTGACATCTACGCCTGGCGCGTCCACAAAAATCGTCACATCCGTCGTGTTCTTGATCTTGGAGGCGGCAGCACCACCGACCTTCAGCCAATCGAACGAAACCAAAGCGTCCGCCTTGCCCAGACCGATCACGAAGATACGCTCGGCCTTCGATCCCTCGGGCGCCACGATATCGAGCGCTCCAGCGAGCTTGGCCGAGAAGCCGGCGATCTTGGCGGCCTTGGCCACCACGCCCGATGGGTCGGCGACACCTGCGCCAGCGGCTAAATCGGCCCCCTTGGCCTGCAACAGAATGGCGTATCCACCGGCAATTTCGGCAGATTTTTCAAACGAAATATCGAATTTGGCTGACATGTCTTCTCCAGTGGGATCGTTGTAAATCCTCTTGCCCGATCATTCAGGTTTTCACCACTGAAGACAAGTCTTTGTCGCGGTCATCGCGTCCCGGATCGCGGGAGTTGCGTCAACAAAGCGTCATGGATGACGACTATTCATCCGAACAAGTTGATGCGACGAGGATCGGTCTTGAACTCCATATTGAAGGCTTTCAGTCCGATTGCCATACGCGAAGCGGGTTACAGCAGCGCCGACATCTTCAAATTCCTGCTCATCACATGGTTCGCGCTTCTTGCCGTCTTCAGTCTGTTTCCGCAGATCGACCAGGAAGTCTCGTCGCATTTCTTCACCCGGGAAACCTGCAGCGCCGGCACATCGCTTCGTGAGGTTTGCGGTCACTTTCCCTATCGCCAGGAATTCACGCTGCAGATCCTACGTACGCTCTTCCTGCGTCTTCCCTATGTTGCCGCGTTCGTACTGCTCTGGAAACTCATCGATTGCTACAGTCACTTCGGCGCCACCTTCGAAGCCGAGCGTGCGCGCAGGCTGAAGATCGCCCTCGGCTCACTGATCGCCGGGCCGATCGTTCTCGTCAACTTCATCCTGAAAGACCAATGGGGACGCCCTCGCCCATTTTCCACAGTGGATTTCGGCGGCGCACTCGACTTCGTTCCGGCCGGCTCCACGGCGGGCAAGTGCCTGTCCAACTGTTCGTTCGTCTCGGGCGAAGCAGCCGGCGCCGGCTGGCTGCTCTGTCTTCTCTTCATCATGCCACGCGCATCGCGACGTGCGCTATTCCTGCCGCTGGCCACGATTTCGTTACTGGCACCGGCATTGCGTCTGGCCTTCGGTGCGCACTATTTGTCGGATGTCATTCTTGGATGGTTGTCATCCTTCGTTGTTTTTGCGGGCATCCTGGCGCTGACCGATTCGCCACAGGCGGAAAAAAAACTGAAAATTGAATGAATTTTCGACGGTAGCTTGTCGCAAAAGCAAACCAAAAAGCGTAGATGGTTTTCGCTGCGTGGCGGCAAGAATTCGCGAAGAGCGTTCAAGGGCGTGCATGAAACTGCTTGAAACATACATATTGCGGCGCGTGGGCCAGATGTTTCTCGTCGCCCTGTTGCCCGTGCTCGCGATCATCTGGACGACGCAGGTGCTGCAGCGCATCAATCTGGTGACGGATAGCGGCCAGTCTGTCGGGTCGTTCGCCAAGCTTGCCACGCTCATCCTCCCCTCGATCATCCCCGTCGTTTTGCCATTCGCGCTCGTGATCGGCGTCACCCAGACGCTGACGACGATGAACAACGATTCGGAGCTTGCCGTTATCGATGCCGCCGGCGCGCGCCGCAGCATCATCTGGCGCCCGATCATCATTCTCGCAGCCGTTATCAGCGCCTTCTCCTTTCTGGTCGACAACGTCGTCGAACCAAAGGCGAAGACCGGCGCAAGACAAATGATTGCAGCGGCTTACGCCGATCTCTTGTCAACCGTGATTGAAGAGAAGAACTTCCGCCAGATCGATACCGGCCTCTACGTGCAGATCTCCGAGCGACTGGCCGGACGCGTGCTCAAGGGCCTGTTCGTCGTGGACGAGCGCGACCCGGCGTTCCAGCTGATCTACTATGCCCGAGAAGGCGCCGTCGACGAGAAGGGCACGTCGCTGATCATGCATGACGGCGAAGTGCACCGAAAAACCACGACCGGCGACGTGTCCATCATCCGGTTCGATTCCTATTCGTTCGACCTGTCCGACCTTACGCAGAACCGTGGCCAATCCACGCTGCGCGCGTCTGACCGCGAACTGCCGTTCCTGCTCAGTCCCGACACCACCGACAAGGACTATATCGCCAAACCCGGAAGCTACCGCGCGGAGCTTCACAGGCGCTTGACCGACTGGATGTTGCCGCTGGTCTTTTCATTGATTTCGCTGGCAATTGCCGGTGATGCGCGCTCGCATCGCGAGGCGCGTTTGCACCCGATGGTGTCGGCGCTGGTTGTCGCATTCGCAGTTCGATGGGCGACATTCTACGCCGCCAACCAGATCGAAACGAAACCGATCTTCATCGGGATCCTCTACGCGTTGCCGCTCGGCATAAGCGCGATGGCTATCGCTTCGCTGATCCTGCACAAGCGAATCTCGCTATTGGGCTTCATCGGCAACTGGATTGTCATTGGCTGGCGCAAGCTGCAGAAGCGATTCCCCCGTTCGGCCGGAGACAAAGCATGATTTTCGGTACGCTCGGACGCTATTTCTTCCGTCGCTATGCAACGACGGCGATGTGGTTCTTCCTCGGTGTCATCGGCATCGTCTATCTCGTCGATTTCAGCGAGACCGCGAGCCGCATGTCGGGTCTGCCGGGCTATACGGTAACCGGCGGCTTGCTGATGACGGCCGTGCGACTGCCGCTCATCCTGCAGCAGACCGTCCCCTTCATCGCGCTCTTCGTCGGCATGACCGTGCTGATCGGCCTCAATCGCAAGTACGAATTGGTCGTGACTCGCGCGGCGGGCATTTCGGCCTGGCAATTCATGTCGCCGTTCATCGCCGGCGCATTTCTGCTCGGCATCGGGGTCATGACGATCCTCAATCCGCTGGCTGCATGGGGACAACGGCAAGCGGCGAGCGTCGAGAGCAATTGGCGCGGTGACGCTGGAGCCTCGAAGGGCGGTCCTCAGGTCCCATGGATTCGCCAGATCAGCGGTCAGGACGACGTGATCATCGGTGCGCGAAGCGTTCTGGAAGACGGAACGCTGCTGATGGACGCGGTGCTCGTGCACTTCGATTCGAGCAATCACATCGTCCTCAGACAGGACGCGGCGTCCGCAAAATTGGAAGATGGTTACTGGCTTCTTAAGAACGTTATCGAGCGCCGACCGGGTGAAATCGCTCAGCGTAAGGATGAGGTACAGGTCCGTACCAATTTGAAACGGGACTTCGTAGAACAGAGGCTTACTGCCCCTGAAACCATTGCATTTTTTGATCTCTCGAACCGAATCAACATTGCCAAATCCTTCGGGATTCCGACCAAGGCTCTAGAGACCCAATTCCACTCTTTGTTGTCCCAACCACTGTTGCTCGTGGCGATGACTCTCATTGCTGCAACAGTGTCCCTAAAATTTAGCCGGTTCAACCAATCGAGGTCCGTGATTCTGGGTGGCATCCTGGCAGGCTTCGTGCTTTATGTGGTCACCGTGCTTGTGAAAGCATTCGGAAGCAGTGGGGTTGTCCCGCCTTTCGTGGCGACGTGGATTCCGGTCATCGTCGCCTTGGCTTTGGGTGCAACAATTCTGCTTCATCAGGAGGATGGCTAGTGGCGGCAGGCAACCGCAAAAGTGTTCGTAAGCAGTTGGTTGCCCTGTTCGCAGGCGTAGCCCTGTGCAGCTATACCGGCAACGTGCCCGTTGCTATCGCTCAAGACGCTTTGCAAAACATGAAGCCCAATGTTTCGAAGGAAGCCAAGATGCTTCTTTCGGCCAATGAGCTCGTTTACAACAAAGACGCTGAGGTCGTTTCGGCCGTAGGCGGCGTGCAGATCAATTACGCCGGCTACAAGATGGTCTCGCAGCGAGTCGAGTACAATCAGAAGACCGGCCGGATGATGGCGCTCGGCAACGTCGAGCTCGTCAGCCCCGACGGCACGCGCATGTACTCCGACAAGCTCGACGTCACCGATGACTTCGCGAACGGCTTCATCAATTCGCTTCGAATCGAGACACCCGACAATACGCGCATCGTCGCCGAAACCGGCGAGCGGGTCGGCGGCACCGAGATGATTCTCAACAAGGGCGTCTACACCGCCTGTCTCCCCTGCGCCGAAAAGCCCGAGAAGCCGCCATTCTGGCAGGTGAAGGCCGAACGCGTCATCCAGAACGGCGAGAAGCACACGATTCGCCTCGAGCATGCGCGCATGGAGCTTCTGGGCCATCCGATCGCCTATGTTCCCTGGCTCGTCGTTCCCGACAATACGGTTAAGCGGAAGTCGGGCTTCCTGTTCCCGAGCTTCGTCAGCGCGCAGAATCTCGGTTTTGGCCTCTCTGTTCCCTACTACTACGTGATCTCGCCCAGCATGGACGCAACGGTTACGGGTACGGGCTATACAACGCAGGGCTTCCTGGCCGACGCGGAATTCCGTCAGCGCTTCGAAAACGGCACGCACACGCTGCGCATGGCCGGTATCAGCCAGATGAATTCCAGCACGTTCAGTGCGGGAACCAGCGATGCGCAGAATGATGCTCGTGGCCTGATCGCTTCGAAGGGAGCATTCCAAATCAACCCTCGCTGGGCGTTCGGCTGGGATGTGATGGTGCAGAGCGACAACAACTTCGCGCGCACCTACAAACTGAAGGGCCTCGACGATTCGACCCGCACCAACCAAGTCTATTTGACGGGCCTCGGGAAGCGTAATTACTTCGACCTGCGCTCCTTCTATTTCGACGTGCAGGACGCCGATCCTTCGAACACTGCCGAGAAGAAGCAGGCCATCGTCTACCCGGTGATGGACTATCACTATGTGGCGCCGCAGCCGCTTGCCGGCGGGGAAGTCTCGGCCGATGTGAACTTCACCAATATCTCGCGTGGCCATGACGACTTCTATGACGTCGCCGGCTTCGATCGCTACCGTGGCCTTGAAGGCCAGACGTCGCGCCTCACGGGCGAACTTACCTGGAAGCGCACGTTCGTAACACCGGCAGGCGTCCTGATCACGCCGCTGCTTTCGGCCCGTGGCGATGCGCTGTCGCTCAACATGGACGACCCGGCGGGCTACGCCGGCAACTACGACACCAGCGATGCGGCTACACGCGGTATGGTGACGGCTGGCCTCGAAATGCGTTATCCGATCCTGGCCACGACCGACAACAGCACGCACGTGTTCGAGCCGATCATGCAGATCTACGCACGCCCGAACGAATCCCTGGCTGGCAGGCTTCCGAACGAAGATGCGCAGAGCTTCGTATTCGACGCGACCAATCTGTTCGAACGCGACAAGTTCTCCGGCTACGACCGTATCGAAGGCGGCACGCGCGCCAATGTCGGCTTCCAGTACACCGGCACCTTCGATAACGGCTACAAGCTGCATGGCATCTTCGGCCAGTCCTTCCAGCTGGGCGGCCAGAATTCGTTCGACACCGACGATCTCGTAAATGTCGGCGCCGATTCCGGCCTTGAAACCACGCGGTCCGACTATGTCGGTCTCGGCGGTATCGAAACGCCGCAGGGCTTTGCCTTTGCCGCCTCGTACCGCCTCGACGAGAAGAGCCTTGAGCTTCGCCGTGGTGACCTGACGGCTGGTTTCCAGACCGATACGTTCCAGAGCCAGCTTCTCTACACGCACGTCTCCGCGCAGCCTGAATATGGCTACGATACGGATAATGACGAGCTGCAGACGCGTGCGACGGTCAAGTTCAAGGACTACTGGTCGATCTTCGGCGGTATCGCCTACGATCTGAACAACAACACGTTCACGCGCCAGACGATCGGCCTGACATACGAAGACGAGTGCACGATCTTCACGATCGCCTACTCCGACAAGCGCGATACCAGCGACCAGTCGGCAAGCGATTGGACGATCGGCGCGAGGCTGACATTCCGTACTCTCGGCGACATCAATGTCGGTGACGCCAGCGAGCTTGGATACGGTAACATCTACAACAACTGATCGATTTTGCAGCACGGCGAGAGAAAGGGGCCTTTCTTTCGCCGTAACGCTATGCAGGACATTGTGGCCATTGGATATATGCGGCATATGCTGCTGCGTCTCGAAGGCAGCAACGCTGACGTTATCTCGGTAAGATAGGCGCGCCGCGACGCGAAAGCGCGGCGTCAATGGGAAGGGTCGACAGATGATTGGCGCGAAAAACACCGTAAGAACGATGATTGCAGGCTTGGCATTTGCCACTGTCGCGGGCTTGGCGCTGCCGAAGGCCAGCGTGGCCTATGCCGCGAGCGAAGTCCGAGTGGTCGTCAACGGTACGGCTCTCACCAGCGGTGACGTGGCCAAGCGCCAGGCGTTCCTGCGCCTGCAGCACCAGAAGGCGGATGCCAAGGCCGCTGAAGACCAACTTGTCGAGCAGACGCTTAAGGAGCAGGAAATCGCGCGCGTTCGCATGTCGGTGTCCAAGGACGACGTAGACGCCTCCTTCGCGCGCTTCGCAACTGGCAACAAGCTGACGACCGCGCAGATGACGCAGATCCTCAATCAGGCCGGCGTCGGCGTCGATCACTTCAAGGCATTCATCGCCGTGCAGATGAGCTGGCCGCGCCTCGTGAACGCCCGCTATGGCAACAGCAACAAGATGTCGAACGCCGACCTCGTTGCCCGCATGATGGAAAACAACAAGCAGAAGCCGGAAACCACCGAGTATATTCTGCAACAGATGATCTTCGTCGTGCCCGCCAGCAAGAAGGGCATCGTCGGCAAGCGCAAGAGCGAAGCGGAAGCCTCGCGCTCCAAGTATCCGGGTTGCGAGCAGGCCAAGGTTTTCGCCGCGACGATGCGTGACGTGTCCGTTCGCGACCTCGGCCG
Organism: Hyphomicrobiales bacterium; assembly: GCA_900472605.1. Lineage (GTDB taxonomy): Bacteria > Pseudomonadota > Alphaproteobacteria > Rhizobiales > Rhizobiaceae > Rhizobium. The sequence continues at coordinate 99,015 of UCJD01000033.1, forward strand.
CATGCTAGCGCCGGAACTGCCGCCAGAGTGGAAGCCGCTTGTCGAACAGGCAAAGGGCAACACCACTGCGACACGCGTGACGGAGAAGGGCGTGGAATATCTCGCGATCTGCAGCCAGCGCCAGGTCTCCGACGACCAGGCCGCCGAAATGGTCTTCCGCGAAGAGGATCTGAACAAGGCCAAGGACAAGAACGCTCCGCAGGAAAACGCCAACGCCACCAAGTATCTCGACGAACTGCGCAAGAAAGCGCAGATCATTCGCCGCTGATGCCAACGACGCTCGCCTTTTCGCGCCCGCTTGCACTGAGCCAGGGCGATCCCGCCGGGATCGGCCCTGACGTCACACTAATGGCCTGGCTGCGCCGTCGCGAGCTCGGCCTGCCGCCCTTTATCTTTATCGGCGATCCTGATGTCCTTGCCACCCGCGCGCGGATGCTGGACCTGACCGTTGCTATCCGCGAAACGGATTGCGCCGGCGCGATCGACGCATTTGCCGACGCCGTCCCCGTGCTGCCCATTCCTGCAGGTATCGAAGTCATCGCCGGTGAAGCCCATGTCGCCACGGCCAGAGGGACGATCGCCGCGATCGAACAGGCTGTGTCGCTGACGATGAGCGGCGAAGCACTGGCCGTCGTCACCAATCCGATCGCCAAGTCGGTGCTCTACGAGGGCGGCTTCCGTTTTCCAGGGCATACCGAGTTTCTGGCCGAGCTCGCAAAGCGCGCCACCGGCACGCCTGTGACCCCCGTCATGATGCTCGCCGGGCCGAAGCTTCGCGCGATCCCCGTTACCATCCACATCCCGATCAAGGATGTGCCGCAGGCGCTGACGGCGGAGCTGATCGTCGAGACGTGCCGGATCGCACATGCCGATCTCGTGCAGCGCTTCGGCATCGCCAATCCACGCCTTGCCGTCGCGGGCCTCAATCCGCATGCCGGCGAAGATGGGGCGATCGGCAAGGAAGACGCCAACGTTATCCACCCCGCGATCCAGTTCCTTCGCGCCGAAGGTATCGATGCAATCGGCCCCCTGCCCGCCGACACCATGTTCCATGACGAAGCCCGTGCGCGCTACGACGTGGCGGTCTGCATGTATCACGATCAGGCGCTGATCCCGGCCAAGGCGCTCGGCTTCGACGATGCCGTCAACGTGACGCTTGGCCTGCCGTTCATCCGCACATCCCCCGACCACGGCACAGCCTTCGGCATCGCCGGCAAGGGGCTGGCGCGCGAAAGCAGCCTGGTTGCCGCGCTGAAGCTCGCCGGACATCTCGGTCGCGTCTCCAAGAGCAATCCCTGATGGCGGCACTCGACGGATTGCCGCCGCTGAGCGACGTCATCAGGCGGCATGGCCTGGATGCGCGCAAGGCGCTTGGGCAGAACTTCATCCTCGACCTCAACCTCACGCAGAAGGTAGCGCGCAACGCAGGCCCGCTCGAAGATGCGACGGTGTTCGAAGTCGGCCCTGGTCCCGGCGGCCTTACGCGGGCGATCCTCGCGCTCGGCGCCAAGAAGGTCATTGCCGTCGAACGCGACCCGCGTTGCCTGCCGGCGCTTGCCGAAGTATCGGCGCATTATCCCGGCCGGCTCGAGGTGATCGAGGGCGATGCGTTGACCACCGATTTCGAGGCGCTGGCGCCCGAGGGGCCGGTGAAGATCATTGCCAACCTTCCATACAATGTCGGGACCCAGCTTCTGGTGAACTGGTTGTTGCCAAAGCAATGGCCGCCATTCTGGCAGTCGTTGACGCTGATGTTTCAGAAGGAAGTCGGGCTCCGTATCGTCGCCGATGAGGAGAACGATCATTACGGACGGCTGGGCGTGCTTTGTGGCTGGCGTACGAACGCGCACATGGCCTTCGACATCCCGCCGCAGGCATTCACGCCTCCGCCAAAGGTAACCTCCACGGTGGTGCATCTGACGCCGAACGAGAACCCGATCCCCTGCTCCGTCGCCAATCTCGAAAAAGTGACCCAGGCAGCATTCGGCCAGCGCCGAAAGATGCTGCGACAAAGCCTGAAGCCGATCGGCGGCGAGAAGCTGCTCGAGAAGGCCGGCATCGATCCGCAAAGGCGCGCCGAGACGCTTTCTGTCGAAGAGTTCTGCCGCCTCGCAAACAGCCTGTAGAGGCGAGGTATCGCCGAATTCGCGGCGGCAGATTGAATTTCACGAATTTACAGATTCGGCTCTTCGGTCAGCAGCCCGTTCACAAAATCAAACAGGCCATGGCGCCGGTCACGACGTACGCGCTCGGCATTGACGATGCAACTCACGTTGCGAAATGCCTCATCGAGGTCGTCGTTGACGATGACGTAGTCATATTCACGCCAACGCTCGATCTCGGCACGAGAGTTCAAGAGCCGCGTGCGAATGACCTCTTCTGAATCTTCGGCTCGCCGGTGGAGACGGGACTGCAGCTCGGTCATGGTCGGCGGTAGCACAAAGATCGATACGATATCGGCCTTCATCTTTTCCTGCAGTTGCAGCGCCCCCTGCCAGTCAATGTCGAACAGCATGTCGCGGCCAGCCGCCATGGCGGCTTCTACGGGCTCGCGCGGCGTGCCATAGAAATTGCCGTGAACTTCTGCCCACTCGAGCAGATCACCCGCATCGCGCATTCTCTCGAACTGCGGGACGCTGATGAAGTGGTAATGCTTGCCTGCGATCTCGCTCGGCCGCTTGGCCCTCGTCGTCACACTGATGGAAATCTCGAGACTGTGGTCGTCCCTCAAGAGATTGCCTGCAATGGTCGACTTTCCAGCGCCCGAAGGCGAGGATAGAACGAGCATCAGACCGCGACGGGCGATCTTCGTGGGGGGGCTCGACGTCTGGGGGCTCGACGGGGTCGGGCTCATGGCTCACTCCAAATTCTGAACTTGCTCGCGGAACTGGTCGATGACCACTTTCAACTCGATGCCGGCCGCTGTCACGGCAGCCGCATTGGACTTCGAGCATATTGTATTCGATTCCCGGTTAAATTCCTGTGCAAGGAAATCGAGCTTGCGGCCGATTGGGCCACCCTTGGCGAGCAGATCGCGCGCGGCGGCCACATGCGCCTTCAGGCGGTCGATCTCCTCGCGCAAATCAGCCTTGGTCGCCAGGATCGCCGCCTCGGCGTGGAGCCTGTCCTGGTCGAACTTGCCGGATGCATCCATCAGCATCGCGACCTGCGCGGCAAGCCGCCCCGCGATCTCGCGGGGCGAGCGCGACGGGTCGCTTTCCACGACCTCAGTCAGGCGCTCGATGATCGCCACCTGATCGAGGAGCACGCGGGATAGCGCCGCCCCTTCCTGCTCGCGCATATGACGAAGGTCCGTCAGTGCCAGCGTCAGGCCATCCATGACATCGGCATCGCGCGCGGCGATGGCTTCCGGGCTATCCTCGGTCTCTCGGAAATCGACGATGCCGCGAATGCCAAGGAGCGTATCGAGCTTCAGCGGCGCCGGGTCGATGATATCAGCCAGCTGATCGCGCAGCGACAGAACGGCGGCCAGCGCCTCCTGGTTCAGAACTGCTTCGACGCGGCTCTCGGGCGATGAGACGGACAGCAACACCTGCATATTGCCGCGGCTGAACTGCTCGCCGGCCAATCGCTTGACGTCGGTCTCCAGCCGCTCGAGGCCCGGCGGCAGGCGCAGACGGATATCAAGCCCCTTGCCGTTTACCGAGCGCAGTTCCCAGGCCCAGCGCCAGCGATCGGTCGTACCCTCGCGTCGCGCAAAACCCGTCATGGACTGCAAAGCCATGGAAGCCTCCGATTATCGGTTAGTTTCTCTTTTTCTTCGGAGCCGGAGCGGGCGTTGCCGGCGCATCAGCGGGCGTTGCCGCCTCTGGCTGTCCATCGACCGCCACATTCGGATCGGCTCCCTTGTCGGCTTCCAGCTTGCGCCAGCGCCGGACATTGGCGTTGTGATCCTCAAGCGTGGCGGCGAAGACGTGACCACCCGTGCCGTCGGCCACGAAATAGAGGTCCTGCGTCTTCCAGGGATTGGCGACGGCCTCGAGCGCATCGCGACCAGGATTGGCGATCGGCGTCGGCGGCAGGCCCTTGATCACATAGGTGTTGAAGGGCGTCTCTTTCTTGAGGTCCGACTGGTAGATCGGCCGGTCGGCCGGCTTGCCGTCGCCGCCGAACAATCCGTAGATGATCGTCGGGTCGGACTGCAGGCGCATGCCTTTGCCCAAGCGGTTCAGGAAGACCGAAGCGACATGGGCGCGTTCATCGGGAACACCGGTTTCCTTCTCGACGATGGAGGCGAGAACGATCATCTCGTCCTTCGACTTGAAGGGCAGCGAGGGATCGCGCTTGTCCCAGATCTGGTCCACGAGCTTCTGCTGGGCCGCGGCCATCTGCTCGATGATTTCGGCGCGCTTGGTGCCGCGCGAGAATTTGTAGGTATCGGGACGCAGGCTTCCTTCCGCCGGCAGGACTGCCGGGAGATCGCCCTCCAGCACTTGGTCCTCGTTCATGCGGTTGAACATCTGGCGGACGCTGAGGCCTTCGGGAAAAGAGATCGAATAGAGGATGGACTTGCCGGATTTCAGCAGCTCCATGATCTCGTTCATCGAGGCATGCGCCTTGATCTCGTATTCACCGGCCTTGAGGCTTTCGCCTTCGTTCAGATGGGTCGCGGTGAGATAGCGAAAGACGCGGCCATCCGAGATGATGTTGTTGCGCTCGAGATTGAAGGCGATCTCGGTGATGCCGGCGCCGTTGCGCACGATGAAATTGGTGTTGGCTTCCAGCGGGCCGGGGCTCTGGTAGGTGGAAATCGCGTAGTAGAAGACGACGACGGCGGCGGCACAGCCGAGCACGACCAGCGTCATCAGGAAGTTCAGGAAGATGACGACCTGGCTTCTGGCCTTCTTCGAGCGCTTCGGCGGCTCCGGCACGCGCTCAGGGCGCAGCGCTTCGGTAGGCGATTTCGGAATGATCGGGCCACTCTGCGACTGCTGACCCTGCTGGCCGGTCGTGTCGTTGCTCTGGTTCGTATCGCTCACCGGCAATCCTCTAAATTTGGCCCCAAAAGCTGCTTCTTGCGAAGCAATGCGGCGAAATGCGGGTGGGCAGCCATCGGATGGGACTGCCCTGCCCGTTGCGGACGTCGACGGTCAGTCTCAGGCGACGTAGCGGCGCAGCACCAGCGATGCGTTTGTACCGCCGAATCCGAAGGAATTCGACAGTGCCACGTTCACTTCCCGTTGACGCGCCTTGTGCGGAACGAGATCGATCTTCGTCTCCCGCTCGGGGTTGTCGAGATTGAGCGTCGGCGGCACGACGTTGTCGCGGATCGAAAGCGTCGCGAAGATCGCCTCGATGGCGCCGGCAGCACCCAAAAGGTGACCGGTGGCGGACTTGGTCGAGGACATGGAGATCTTCGAGGCCGCATCGCCAACCAGGCGCTCAACGGCGCCGAGTTCGATCGTGTCGGCCATGGTCGATGTGCCGTGCGCGTTGATGTAGTCGATATCTGATGGCGTCAGGCCAGCACGCTTTAGCGCCATCGCCATGCAGCGGCCAGCGCCCTCACCGTCTTCCGACGGCGCGGTGATGTGATAGGCGTCGCCCGACAGGCCGTAACCGACAACTTCGGCATATATGCGGGCGCCACGCGCCAGGGCGTGTTCCAGCTCTTCCAGAACAACGATGCCGGCGCCCTCGCCCATGACGAAGCCGTCGCGGTCCTTGTCGTAGGGGCGCGAGGCCTTGGTGGGGTCGTCGTTGTGCTGCGTGGACAACGCCTTGCAGGCCGCGAAGCCCGCAAGCGAGATTCGGCTGACCGGCGATTCGGTGCCACCGGCGACCATGACATCTGCGTCGCCGAAGGCGATCAGACGGGCAGCATCGCCAATGGCGTGCGCACCGGTCGAGCAGGCGGTGACGACGGAGTGGTTCGGGCCGCGCAGCTTGTGGCGGATCGAGACCTGTCCGGAGACGAGGTTGATCAGACGGCCGGGAATGAAGAAGGGAGAGATGCGGCGCGGGCCCTTGTCGCGCAGCGTATAGCCCGCCTCGACAATGCCTTCGATGCCGCCAATGCCGGAGCCGATCAGGACGCCGGTGGCAATCTGGTCTTCATCGGACTCAGGATGCCAGTTGGCATCGTTGAGCGCCATGTCGGCCGCAGCCATGCCATAGATGATGAAGGGGTCGACCTTGCGCTGCTCCTTGGGCTCCATCCAATCATCCTGATTGAAGGTGCCGCCGGTGCCGTCGCCGACGGGAATGCGGCAGGCGATCTTGGCAGGAAGGTCATCGACTTCGAACTCGGTTACGAGGCGTGCGCCGTTCTCACCTGCAAGCAGGCGAGCCCATGTCACTTCCGTTCCGCATCCCAAGGGAGACACCATCCCGGTGCCCGTGATTACCACCCGTCTCATCGACTGCATTCCCCCGCCTTTTGTGTTCTATGGAGACCATGCCAGAAATAAAAAGGGCGGACTCTGGGTCCGCCCTTTCTCAAATGCGCAGGATTAAGCCTGCGCCTTTTCGATAAACTTTACAGCGTCGCCGACCGTGAGGATCGAGTCCGCAGCGTCGTCAGGAATTTCAACGCCGAATTCTTCTTCGAACGCCATGACCAGTTCGACGGTGTCGAGCGAGTCCGCGCCCAGATCGTCGATGAAGCTTGCGCCTTCGACAACCTTGTCGGCGTCGACGCCAAGATGATCAATAACAATTTTCTTTACGCGTTCTGCGATATCGCTCATGTCGGTTTCCTCGACCTTATAATCCTGATCAGAATGCCTTTATGGCACCCTACCCTGTTTCAGCCTGCGGCGCCCTAAAGCCACCTTCGGCAAACTCGTTATACCCGGCTACCAGAGATGTCCCAGGCTTGCACAAAAGCCCGCCGGGCCGTCTTCTTTCTCGGGAGACTGTTCACAGTCAAGGCCCGATTAACACGGTTTATGTCTGCCGCAAAGCCAGAAAATCAACCCCATAAGGTTGGTCAACACGCTATTGCGGGGAAAAACGGCCCGAAGGCCAGTTTTCCGTTTCAGATCATGGCCATGCCGCCATTTACGTGCAGCGTCTGGCCCGTCATGTAGGCCGCTTCCGACGAAGCCAGGTAAGCAACGGCGGAGGCGACTTCGGCGCCGGTGCCCATGCGCTTCATCGGGATCGCGCCCATGATCGCGTCCTTCTGCTTGTCGTTCAGCTTGCCGGTCATGGCGCTTTCGATGAAACCAGGAGCGACGCAATTGACCGTCACGTTGCGGGTGGCGATCTCCTGGGCAAGCGACTTGGTAAAGCCGATCATGCCGGCCTTTGAGGCGCAATAGTTGGCCTGGCCGGGGTTGCCGGTAACGCCAACGATCGAGGTGATGTTGATGATGCGGCCATAGCGGCGGCGCATCATCGGATGCGTCAGCTCGCGGGTCAGGCGGAACATCGAGGTCAGGTTGACTTCGATGACGTTGTCCCAGTCCTCGTCGGACATGCGCACGAACAGGCCATCCTTGGTGATGCCGGCGTTGTTGACGAGAATGTCGACGCCACCGAGCGCTTCTTCGGCCTTGACGCCGAGCGCCTTGACTTCATCGCGATCGGCAAGGTTTGCCGGGAAGATCTGGACACGGTCACCGAGTTCATTGGCGAGCGCTTCGAGCTTCTCGACGCGGGTGCCGTGCAGGCCGACGATGGCGCCCTGCTTGTGCAGGATGCGGGCGATTTCTTCGCCGATGCCGCCAGAGGCACCGGTTACCAGAGCCTTGCGGCCGGAGAGATCGAGCATGGAAGAATTCCTTGTAATCGTTAAATCAATCAGGCCAGAAGAGCGGCGACGGCCGCATCGATATCAGCCGGCGTGTTGACCGGGATGCCGGTCACGTTCTTGTCGATGCGGCGCGCGAGGCCGGTGAGAACCTTGCCGGCGCCGAGTTCGTAAAGCGTGGTCACGCCGTTTGCCGCGAACCATTCAACCGTTTCACGCCAGCGAACCTGGCCAGTCACCTGTTCAACGAGCAGCTTGGCGATTTCTTCCGCGTCAGTGACGGGTGCTGCGCGCACGTTGGCGATGACAGGCACGACCGGGTTCGATTTCGCGACACCTGCGAGCGCTTCGCGCATCGCATCGGCGGCCGGCGCCATCAGCGCGGAATGGAACGGTGCGGAGACCGGCAGCAGGATGGCGCGCTTGGCGCCCTTTTCGGTGGCGATAGCCGCGGCCTTTTCGACCGGCGCCTTCTCACCCGAAATCACGATCTGGCCACCGCCATTGTCATTGGCGATCTGGCAGGCGCCTAGCGCCGAGGCTTCCTCACAGACGGCGATCACGTCGGCATGTTCGAGGCCGATGATGGCGGCCATGGCACCGACACCAACGGGGACGGCCGCCTGCATGGCATTGCCGCGGATGCGCAGGAGGCGCGCGGTGTCGGCGATCGAGAACATGCCGGCGGCGCAGAGAGCGGAGTATTCGCCGAGCGAGTGGCCGGCGACGTAAGAGACCTTAGCCTTGAGATCGACGCCCTTGGCCTCGAGCACACGGATGACGGCCATCGATACGGCCATCAGTGCCGGCTGCGCATTGGCGGTCAGCGTCAGCGTTTCCTCGGGACCATTGAAGATGGTCTCCGACAACTTCTCGCCGAGAGCGTCATCGACCTCTTCAAAAACGGCGCGCGCCTCGGCAAAATTCTCGGCAAGATCCTTGCCCATGCCGACGGCCTGGCTGCCCTGTCCGGGGAATGTAAAAGCGATGGTCATCCTATGTCCTTTTTATATGGACCCGCGGTCATTTCGCCTCCAATTGACATTCTTTCCCGCAGAGTCAAGTGCTGGACGCCTGCGTTCCAAGGCTTTCGCGACTGCAACAAGGCCGCACTTTTGCTCTTGCGCTTGCTCAATTCCAGCCTAAATTCGCGCCGTCCTTCCAAGACGTCTTTCTTTTAAGATCACGATTAAGGCTCCCGAATGAAACACAAGAAACTTGGTCGCACCGATATCTCGGTGTCCGAAATCTGCTTGGGCACGATGACCTGGGGTTCGCAGAACTCCGAGGCCGAGGCGCACGACCAGATGGACTATGCGTTCGACAAGGGCGTCAACTTCTTCGACACCGCCGAGCTCTATCCGACCACGCCCGTCTCCCCCGAGACCCAGGGCTTGACCGAGGACTATATCGGCACCTGGCTTCAAAAGACCGGCAAGCGCAGGGATATCATCCTCGCCACCAAGGTCGCCGGCCCCGGACGGGCCTATATTCGCGGCGGCGAAGGCGCCGATGCCAAGAACATCCGACTGGCAATCGAAGCGAGCCTGAAGCGGCTGAAGACCGACTACATCGATCTCTACCAGATCCACTGGCCGGTTCGCGGTCACTTCCACTTCCGCCAGAACTGGCACTACGACCCCTTCAAGCAGGATCGTGCCAAGGCTGTCGCCAACATTACCGATATCCTGGAGACAGTCGGCGCACTGGTGAAGGAAGGCAAGATCCGGACGATTGGCCTTTCCAATGAGACGACCTGGGGCACACAGAAGTATCTTACGACTGCCGAGCAACTCGGCCTGCCGCGCGTCGTCAGCATCCAGAACGAGTATAATCTGCTGTACCGCCACTACGATCTCGACATGGCGGAAATGTCGCATCATGAAGACGTTGGCCTGCTCGCCTACTCGCCACTCGCAGGCGGCATCCTGAGCGGCAAGTACATCGGCGGCGCAACGCCCGAGGGATCGCGCGGCTCGATCAACGGCGATATCGGCGGACGCCTGCAGTCGCTGCAGGAAGCGCCCACCAAGGCGTATGTCGAGATCGCCAAGCGCCACGGGCTCGACCCGTCCGCCATGGCCATCGCGTTTTGCCTGACGCGCCGCTTCATGACCTCTGCCATCATCGGCGCGACGACGATGGCACAGTTGAAGACCGATATCGATGCGGCCGGCATCAAGCTGTCGAGCGAGATCCTGGCCGAGATCGACAAGGTGCACCGCGAATATCCGATGCCGATCTGATTGGAGAGGCTTCGTATTGCGCAGGACACGGCACCAGCAAGGTGCCGTGTCCTTTTGTTCACGGCAGGGGTTGCTGCAGGAAGCTGATTGATGGCGCGAAGAAGTAGTCGCCGCCGATCAGCCTGACAGCTGTCTTGAAGTCGTAATCGGCGGTCAACGCCGTGCCGCCGCCTATCGCGGGATGCCCGTCGATCCAGGCGGTATTTGGCGTGCCCGGGGTATTGGCTCGCTGTCCAATGACGGGATCAATCCCAGCTGACGAGCCGGGCGGAAAATCAACATTTCCGGCCCACGCCGCCTGCGTGAACTCGAATTGTTCGTTGATATCATTCATGTATGCCATGAAGATCAGGCCGACGCCCCCAGACGGGCGATCGTCCTCGTTGAAGTCAGCACCATCCGGACGCGCCTGCCTCTCCCCGAAGGTAATACCACGCCGCGCCATGATGCGCCGACGCTCGAACTCATCACCGGCAGTCCGGGGGTTGGTCTTGCGGATGTGGCCCCGGAACGGACATAGCTGGCCGCCCGGATCTCCATCATAGTTGAAATTGTTGGTCGGATCACCGCTGACAGGTTGCCCACGCAGGACGACCGGCGTTCCGTCCTCGAACCGTCCGACGGCCAGAGCGCCCGCACGCTCCCTGTCAGCCACCGGCTCTTGAAGCCAGCCGCCCAATTGCCGCTCCCGCCGCTTGAATGCCTCCACGTTCTGCTCCAGCTTGCGGTAGACGAAGTAGCTGCCACAGCCGAATTTCGTTCGCGCAGCAGGATCGGCCACGATGAATTGCGACGGAAGGAACGACTCCTCCCATAACGGCCACGGATCACCTGCGACGATGGCCTTGGGCTCTTCGGCTTTTTTGTTTTCATCGATGTCTTCCTGCAGGAAAAGCGGCTGACTGCGTCCGTCGACATAGCCGAAGTGTTCGATACCCTCCCCCTTTGTGGGACCACCTCGTTCCTGGCGCCGTCGTTGCGCGAGGCCGATATCCACGCCGAGGACCTGCGCGCCTGCATCAGCAATCGCCGTCTTCAGCGACGACGTCGCGTCAGCGACCAGACCCGGGTCGTCATCGGCAACCAGCACCATCGCGTCGGGCACCGCCTTGCCCGGCGCCCATGGGCCGCCCGCCTCCCAAAGGGTGTCCGGTTCGTCGTTCAAGCCCGGCAGCGGAACGCCGGGGAGACTTGCAAAATTCAGCGGATCCATCCTGCCCCGAACACGCATGCCGTCTCTAAAGGCGACATCCGACGGGACCGACTTCGCACCGAGCTTCGCGTATCCCTTTGCGGATAGAAAGACGCATACGACGCGCCCGCCGCTGATACCGGCCGACTTGAATGCCGCGGCGGCGCGCAACTGATCGAGCGCCGAGGTTACCGCAAAGGAGAGATCGGTCAGCAAGGCGGAGATTTCCGTCTCCTTCATTCCATCGAAGCTGATGAAGACATTGGCCGTGTGATCGCGGCCGTGGCCCTTCAGGATGTTGGCCTGAAGATCCGAGAGTAACGCCATCATCTCGGGGTCGTCGGTCCATTTCGTCCATTCTATGTGTCTCGACAAAATCGCTGCAATTGTCGGCATAACTTCCTCCGTTGAACAGACTTCAGTTGCATATGGTTGTATCGCATATATTATACACTTATTACGTTATACACCTGATGATAGAAACAACAACACAAGCACACCAAAATCGCGTTCTCGCTTCTCCCCTTGCGTTTCGCGCGGAAATCCGTATAAGCCGCCTTGTTCGCAAAACCCGGTCTTCTGGCTGGTGGCTGAACGGAGGGCCGGTTTCCCGCGGGAAATCGTTCGGGACCGAAGGGTTCCAGCCTCCCGTGTCTCCGCTCTCGACCGTCTCGGAACGCTTTTCTTGCCTGGGCCCGCCCAATCAGGAGCAGTCGTTGAGGCTTAGCCGCCGAATATCGGGTTGAATAAAACGCAAGAAAGGCAAAGCTGTCATGGCTCTTTATGAACATGTATTCCTTGCCCGACAGGATATTTCCGCTCAGCAGGTCGATGCCCTCGTAGAACAGTACAAGGGTGTTATCGAAGCTAACGGCGGTAAGGTCGGGCGCGTAGAAAACTGGGGCCTCAAGTCCCTGACCTACCGCATCAAGAAGAACCGCAAGGCTCACTACGTTCTCGTCGACATCGACGCCCCGGCTGCTGCCGTGCAGGAAATGGAACGTCAGATGCGCATCAGCGAAGACGTCCTGCGCTACATGACGATCGCTGTAGAAGCTCACGAAGAAGGCCCGTCTGCCATGATGCAGAAGCGCGACCGCGACGACCGCGGCCCGCGTGATGGTGCCGACCGTGGCCCGCGTCGCGAATTCGGCGATCGTCCGCCGCGTCGTGATGGCGATTTCCAGCGTGGCCCGCGTCCCGATCGCGCTCCGCGCGAAGACCGTGCATAAGGAGAACTGAGAATGTCTGAATCTTCCTCCGCACCGGTACGTCGCCCGTTCCACCGTCGTCGCAAGACTTGCCCGTTCTCCGGTGCAAACGCTCCGCGCATCGACTACAAGGACGTTCGTCTTCTGCAGCGCTACATTTCCGAGCGCGGCAAGATCGTTCCTTCCCGTATCACGGCTGTTTCGCAGAAGAAGCAGCGCGAGCTCGCTCAGGCGATCAAGCGCGCCCGTTTCCTCGGCCTGCTGCCGTACGTCGTCGCTTAATTAGCTGACGAGACCAAATCGAGGGAAGGCAGTGATGCCTTCCCTTCTCCCTTTCGCGATGGGCGCGGATCGGAACTTCTAAAACCCATGTTGAGGCCTTTCTGAACCTTGATCAGAAAAGTCCCTCTAACTGCTTGATGAAGCAGGACAGCGACCGTGAAACCACTGAATGTAAAAATGCTGGGGCTCGGAGCCCTCGCCGGATTGGTCGCCGCACTTCTGGTGCTGGGCGCAGGTCGACAGCCGTCGTCTTTCAGTGCCGTTCTCTATGCCGCTTCCGCACTCCCCATTCTTCTCGTCGGCCTTCGCTGGGGTAACATGGCGGCGATCGCCGCCGTTGTCACCGCCGCTGTGCTTGGCGCGATTACCAGCTCGCCGTCATTCGCGCTCATGATGACGCTGGTCACGCTGCTGCCCGCAGGCTGGCTTAGCCACCTCGCGAATCTGGCACGCCCCGCTTCGGAAATCGGCGGTCCCGATCATCTGATGGCGTGGTATCCGCTGTCGGATATCCTGCTGCATCTTTGCGGATTGGTGACGTTCGCCGTCATCGTCGTCGGCGTGATGATCGGTTATGGCCCGGAATTGATCGACCGTCTGGTCGATGTGCTCTTCACCTCGGTGGCGCAGCAGCAGTCCGATTTCACGCCCGATGCGGCTGTGATCGCGCAGACCAAGTCTCTCGTGGTCCTGCTGCTCCCGGCCATCCAGGGCGGAATGTGGGTGGTGATGCTGTTTGCCGCCTATTATATCGCGACACGCATCGTCGCTGCATCCGGTGGCGGCCTGCGTCCACGCGAGGATATCCCCTCTTCGCTCCGGATGAACCGCAACACGATCTTCATCTTCCTTCTCGGGCTTGCCGCCACCTTCTTGGGCGGCATCCCGGCGATGGTCGGAGCAACCGTCGTCGGCACGTTCGGTGCCGGCTTCCTTCTCTCCGGTTTCGCCGCGCTGCATTTTCGCACCCGCGGCAAGGAATGGCGCCTGCCGGCGCTTATCCTTTGCTACCTGGCATCTCTCATGTTGATGCTGCCAGCCTTTTTCATCCTCATTCTGGGGCTCAGCGATACCCGCAAGGCGATTGCGCTGACCCCGAATACGGATGCTGATGCCCCCAAACAGACAGATACGAAACTCTAAGGACACGAAAGGAACTCTGACATGGACGTCATTCTTCTCGAACGCATCTCCAAGCTCGGCCAGATGGGCGAAACCGTAAAGGTTCGCGATGGCTTTGCTCGCAACTACCTGCTGCCGCTCGGCAAGGCTCTTCGTTCGAACGAAGCCAACAAGAAGCGCTTCGAATCCGAGCGCGCAACGCTTGAGGCCCGCAACCTCGAGCGCAAGTCGGAAGCACAGACCGTCGCCGACGCTCTTGAAGGCAAGTCCTTCGTCGTCGTTCGTTCGGCTGGCGAAACCGGCCAGATGTACGGCTCGGTCGCTGCCCGCGACATCGTCGAGATTCTCGCTGCAGAAGGCTTCAACATCAGCCGCAACCAGGTTCACCTGAACACCCCGATCAAGACGATCGGTCTGCACCAGGTCGAACTGCAGCTGCATGCCGAAGTCGAAATCAACGTCGAAATCAACGTTGCTCGTTCGGCCGAAGAAGCCGAGCGCCAGAAGCAGGGCGAAACCCTGACGTCGGTCGACGCCATCTACGGTGTTGACGAAGATGCCCTGCGTCCCGAAGACTTCTTCGATCCGGAAGCTGACGGCAACGCCGAAGACGACGAATAAGATTTCGGGAGAGCAATCTCCGAAATGCGAAAGCCGGGCCCAGCGCCCGGCTTTTTGCTGTCCGCTATTCAGAAATGCTAATTGGCCACTGCCTGCTGCTTGGGCTCGGCACTCTTATCGACGCTGACGACGACCGATAGCCCGGGCCCAAGATTCTTGGCGGCGGGCTGGCCGGGATCGATGCTGATGCGAACGCCGACGCGCTGGGCGATCTTGACGAAATTGCCGGTGGCGTTGTCCGCCTTGATGACGGCAAATTCGGAGCCGGCAGCGGGCGAGAAGCGCTCGATGCGGCCGGTGAGCCGCTGACGCCCCAGGGCGTCGACAACGATCGAGACGGGCTGACCGACCTGCATGCCTTCAAGCTGGGTCTCCTTGAAATTGGCGACGACCCATACCTCTTCCGGCACCACTGCCATCAACTGCGTGCCGACCGCTACGTACTGGCCGAGGCGAACACCGATCTCGCCGAGATGGCCGTCCCGCGGCGCTACGATCGACGTGTTCTGGAGATCGATCTCGGCGAGATGCACGGTCGCTTCCGCGCTTGCCACATTGGCCTCCAGCAAAGAGCGATTGACGATGATGGTTGCCAGATTCTGCTTCGAGACTTCCAGCGCCGACTGCGCCTGATTCAACGCGGCCTTCGCCTCCTCGAGCGTTGCCTGCGCCTGCTCCGATTCGCTGGCCGAGGCGATGCCCCTGTCATTGAGGTTGCTGATACGATCCCAGGCGAGCTGCGCGCGCTTCAGCGAAGCGTTGGCGCTGTCTATCTGCGCCTGGCTCGAGGCGATGGTCGCCTTCGCCGACAGTTCCGACTGGCGGGAGTTTTCGAGCGACGCCTTCTGTCCCTCAAGTGCCGAGCGGGCCTGGGCCAGCTTCTGCGTGTAGATGCGGTCATCGATCTTGGCCAGCACGTCGCCCTGCTTGACCTGCTGGTAGTCCTTCACCGGGACATCGACGATGTAGCCGTTCACCTGCGGGCTCATGATCGTCACGTAGCCCCTGATGTAGGCGTTATCGGTCGTTTCGACAGATGTCACGAAGGGCGGCAGGCGCCAGGCGTAAAGCACGAGCAGGACGCCCGCGATACCGGCAAGGATGGCGATGAGGCTGGCAGGCGACCGGAAGAATTTCGACATGCGGTGAACTCGTGATCAGGATTGAACGGCTGCGGAGACATTCGGCTCGGTGGTCCGCAGCGCGGAAAGGCGCAGCCATGCCTGATGAAGAAGCATGACCAGGAGACCGAGAAGAGACGCAACGCAAATTGCGAGGAAGGTGTCATTGTAGGCAAGCGTATAGGCTTCGCGCGTGACCTGCTGGGACAGCAATGCAAGCCCTTCGGCGTTGAGCAATGTCTGGTCGGTAATCACCTTGCCGTAGCCTGCGGAGAGCTGCGAGACGCGCTGCGCAACCAGCGGATCCTGCAGCAGGATATGCTCGACGAGCACGTTGGAGTGGAATTTTTCGCGGATGGTCACGAAGGTGCCAAGCATGGCCGAGCCGAAGAGCGAGCCGATACTTTGGGTGAAGAGGAAGATAGCCAGGAAATTGACGATGAAGGGCATGCCCCGGGCCATGGCCGCCTTGAAGCCGCTCGCCATCACGGGTGGCAAAAACATCGCCGCGCCCGCCGAGACCAGGGCCTGGCTGAGATACATCTGCTCCGGCCGCGTGAGGCTGGTCGACTGACTGTCGAGATAGGCGCCCGATGCGATGAGCACCAGCGATATGAGGTGCGCGGTGCTGACGCAGCGCGTCGTCATCAGCAGCGTGCAGAACAACCCGCCCAGGACCGAAGCGACCAGAACAATCGCGTAAAGCTTGGTCGTTTGATCGTTGAGCAGACCAAGCTGCTGATAGAAGTTGGCAGCCGTCGACGATTGCTCGGATGAGACGAAGCGGAACATCAGCAAGACGCCCGCCATCCTGAGATTGGAGCCGGATAACACCCAGCGGATATCGAGCATGGGATTTTTGCGCGGCAGCTCGATTGCCACCACGAGCGCCAGGCAACCAGCTGATACTGCGAGAAGCACACCGATCCAGGGCGCTTCGAACCACCAGTAGAGACGCCCGAGTGTAAGGACGACGGCGAGACAACCAAAGCCGGTGGCAAGCAGCAGATAACTCAGAATATCCATGCGCTGAATGACGACCGCGCGCGGCGGCGAGGTCAAAGGCATGGTGTAGATGATGGCGAAGGCCAGCAGCGCCAGCCCCATCTCCAGCGTGTAGAGCGCGTGATAGCCTCCGAGATCAAGCAAAGGCGGCGAGATGATGCGTGCGATCGGCGCAGCAAACAGCGTGCACATCAATGCCAGGCTTATGCCCGTCGAAAGCTTGCGCTCTGGTGGAAACAGCTCGAGCATGTAGAGAAAGCCGAGCGTGGAGATCGGCGCCGCCGCAATCCCGCTCAGCGCCCTGACGACGATGGCGGAGTGCAGATCGGTCACCAGAAGGTTCAGCACCGCGGCAAAGACGAAACAGATGATGCTAAACTCGGCGAAACGCCTCAAGCCATATTGCGTGCGGATCTTGAAGAGTGCGATCGACAGACTGGCATAAGGCGCCATGTAGGCCGCCGACAGCCAGGATACCTCGGCGGTCGTCGCCGAAAACGATCCCTGGAGCTGATAGATGTTGGCGTTGACGAGGTTCATGCCGAGGCCCTGCGTGACGAAGAGCAGGACCGAGGCGGCCATGTAGAAAGGCTTCTTCCAGTCGGCCATCGCCACAACGGGCGGGGGCGCAGGCTGCGCTTCCTGTGCCGCCGTCTCGTCCGCGGCTTTCGGCGCAACACTGTCGCTGGACGCCTGGACGAGGCTCATTGCTAGTTCCTCACACTCCGCGAATGCCCTGCAAATTCGCCTGCATCGCCCGTATCGTATCCAAGGTAGTTCTCAGATCGCGTTCGGGAATACCTGCGATCACCTGGGCACGCAGGCTGACAGCGATGTCGTCGATCTCTCCGGCAACGACCTTCCCCGTCTCGGTGATATAGATTTCCTTGGCGCGGCGATCGGACCCTGCGACACGGCGCTCGACGAAGCCCTGCCCTTCCATCGCGTCGAGGATGCGGACCAGCGTCGGCGTTTCCAGCTCCAGCCGGTCTGCAAGCTCCCTCTGGTTGATGCCGTCCTTCTTGTTCAGCGTGAAGAACACCCTCGCCCGCGGCAGCGTCATGTTCCGTTCCCGGACGATCTTGTCGAAAACCGCTCTGAGCTTCCGGTTGAAAGCCGCCAAATCTTCAATCAACTCTCGTCCGAGAGGCGCATTTGTCATATTTATCAGTCCATTTAATTAGTGTGCTTATTATATCTTTTATACCTACAGTCATTTTCCGCCTTTTTCAAGCGGCGATGACGAGAGTCTCGATGCACACTCCCCTATCCAGGCCTAAACTAACACGGACGTGTTGATTCGCGTGAGTCGCTTTGTACCGTGTCCTGAAGGCTACACCGCCGGTATTTTCGCGCGATGGCAAGATGTGCTGTGGAGAAGTCGAACAACCTGCCAAAGCCAAAGCGTTTTGGCAGGATGCCATGTTCAGCACTTGATTTTGCGGTTGGTGAATTGCAAACCCGAAGCTGAATAAGACAGAACGGATCAAGATGAACGACGCCGCCCGAAAGATCGCCGCTGTTGCCCAGCCGGAACAGCACTACCGCGAAGCACCCAACAACATCGAGGCCGAGCAGGCTCTTCTTGGCGCGATCCTGATGAACAACGACGCCTATTACCGGGTGTCGGACTTCCTCAAGCCGCCGCATCTTTACGAGCCTCTGCACCGCAAGATCTTCGAGGTCGCGGGCGACATCATCCGCATGGGCAAGATTGCCAATCCGGTGACGATCAAGACCTTCCTGAAGGCCGACGAGAAGGTCGGCGACATGACGGTCTCCGAATATCTCGCCCGCCTGGCGCGCGAAGCCGTCACCATCATCAATGCCGAGGACTATGGCCGCGCGATCTACGATCTGGCGCTGCGACGGGCGCTGATCACCATCGGCGAGGACGTCGTCAACATCGCCTATGACGCGCCGCTCGACATGCCGCCGCAGGCGCAGATCGAAGACACCGAGCGCCGCCTGTTCGAGCTTGCCGAAAACGGCCGCTACGACGGCGGTTTCCAGGCGTTCAACGACGCGGTTGCGCTGGCGATCGACATGGCTGCTGTCGCAAAGGAGCGTGATGGCGGCCTCTCCGGCATTTCCACCGGCATCCACTCGCTCGATTCGAAGATGGGCGGCCTGCAGCGGTCGGACTTGATCGTGCTTGCCGGACGCCCTGGTATGGGCAAGACCTCGCTTGCGACAAACATCGCCTACAATATCGCAGCCGCCTACGAGCCGGAGTTGCAGGCCGACGGAAGCTACAAGGCGAAGCAGGGCGGCGTCGTCGGCTTCTACTCGCTCGAAATGTCGTCCGAACAGCTGGCGACGCGTATCATCTCCGAGCAGACCGAGGTGTCCTCGTCGAAGATTCGCCGCGGCGACATCAACGATGCCGATTTCGAAAAGCTCGTCGCCTGCTCGATGATGATGCAGAAGGTGCCGCTCTATATCGACCAGACCGGTGGCATCTCGATCGCCCAGCTGTCGGCCCGCGCGCGCCGCCTGAAGCGCCAGCGCGGCCTCGATTGCCTCGTGGTGGACTACATCCAGCTGATGACGGGCGCCGGCAAGGGCGACAACCGCGTGCAGGAAATCACCCAGATCACCACCGGCCTCAAGGCGCTTGGCAAGGAACTCAACGTTCCCATCATCGCGCTGTCGCAGCTGTCGCGTCAGGTCGAAAGCCGCGAGGACAAGCGTCCGCAGCTCTCCGACCTTCGTGAATCGGGTTCGATCGAGCAGGACGCCGACGTCGTGCTCTTCGTGTTCCGCGAGGAATACTACGTCAAGAACCTCGAGCCGCGCGACATTCACGATCCGAAATATCCGGAGTGGGAAGCGCTTTTCGAGAAGGTGAAGGGCACTGCCGACGTTATCATCGCCAAGCAGCGCCACGGACCGACCGGCACCGTCAAGCTCGCCTTCCAGTCGGAGTTCACCCGCTTCGCCGACCTGGCCGAGCCGAGCTTCACGCATTATGAAGAGCAGTAAGGCCTGAGCCGAATTTGACACCGCGCCCTCGCGTTGGCATTATTGCCAACATGAGAGCGCAATTGCTTTACCGCTCGAAATCCGTGTTGTCAGACGGAGCCATCCAGGAGTTGGTCGTCTGGAAAGTCGCGCGGCCCGTGCTGGGTAGCGCCCATGACTACAAGTACAGCCTCTTCTATGGCTATCCCGGACAACGCGTCGTCGGATATGACAACGAGCGAGGCAAGGGCGATCACAAGCACATCGACGGCAGTGAAGAGGCATATGTGTTCTCGACCGTCGAAAAACTTCTCGAAGATTTTCGACGAGACGTGGACATCAGAAGGAGCCGGCGCAGATGACCACAGCAACGATCCGAATTCAAAGAAACGATGACGCCGCGATCGGCAACGCGATCGATGGGTTCGCCAAAGCCTGGAACAGCGGCGAAGCGCAACCTCGCCTGTTCACCTTCTCATCGCCCGAACAGCTCTTCTCGGTGCTCACGCCCAAACGCTGGACATTGATCGAGCGCCTGCAAGCGATTGGCCCTTCGACTTATCGCGGCTTGGCAACCGCCCTGTCCCGCGACGTCAAGCGGGTCCACGAGGATGCCGCTGCGCTGATCGAATGGGGACTGATCGAGGTCAACGAAGAAGGCCGTATCCATGTGCCCTATGAGGTGATCCATGCCGAGTTCGATCTTCGCAGCGTTGCGTGAGCAAAGCGTCGTCTCTTCCCTGTAATCATCCGACCCTTACAATGAGCGGAGACCTCCCTCCGCCTCCACTTCAGATGTGAACAATGACCGATTTTCCAGACGACTACGAAGAAGAAGACCGTTTTGCTTCCGCAGGATTGCGCCTGACGGTGGATCTGGCCGCGCTGACCGACAATTGGCGTGACATGGCGCGGCGTTCCGGCAAGGCGCGCACCGCAGCCGTGGTCAAGGCCGATGCCTACGGTACCGGGATGGAAGACGCCGGCGAGGCGCTTTATCTGGCCGGCGCGCGGGATTTCTTCGTGGCGACCGTCGATGAAGGAGTGACGCTGAGGCTCTATGCGCCGGACGCGCGCATCTTCGTGCTCGCAGGCATCTGGCCGGGGACCGAGCGGCGCTTTTTCGAGAACGACCTCGTGCCGGTCATATCATCCGAAGAGCAGCTCGCCTTCTGGATGGCGGTGCTGGCCGACTATGGCGACTACCCTTGCGCGCTGCATGTCGATACCGGCTTCAACCGCCTCGGCCTCGATATGGACGCGGCGATCGCTCTGGCCGACGACGTGTCTCGTCCTGCGAGTTTTGCGCCCGTGCTGGTCATGAGCCACCTTGCCTGCGGCGACGACCCTAGCTCGGCGATGAACCGGCAACAGCTTGAATCATTCCGCAAGGTTAGCGCGGCCTATGAAGGTATCGATTCAAGCCTTTCGGCTTCCGCAGGCATCTTCCTCGGTAGTGATTACCACTTCGACCTGACCCGTCCCGGGATTGCGCTCTACGGTGGGGAGGCCGTCAACGGAATGGCCAATCCGATGCGCCCCGTCGTGACGGCGGAAGCGCGCGTCATTCAGGTGCGCGATGTCAAAGCCGGCCAGGGCGTCGGCTATGGACGCGCGATGGAACTTACCCGCGACAGCCGCCTCGCCGTCGTCTGCGCCGGCTATGCCGACGGCTATCTGCGCAGCCAGTCGAGCGGCAAGGTACCGCTGCGCCAAGTTGCGCCGCAGGGCGGTCAAGGCTTCATCGCGGGACGGCGGGTGCCGATTGCCGGGCGGGTGACCATGGATATGACGATCTTCGACATTACCGACCTGCCCGAGAATGCCGTGAGCGCAGGTGATTATGTCGAGCTTTTCGGGAAGAACGTCACGGTCGATGACGTCGCCCGCGCGGCGGGCACGATCGGCTACGAAATCCTGACCAGCATGGGACTGCGCCACGAGCGGCGGTATATTGCCGAGGAGGAGTGAGCGCCGCCCGGCGCTTGAAATCGCCCTCTTGGAAGCCTGATATCTTCGTGCTAGAAGAGAACAAAAGGAGATCGAAATGACCGAGATCCATCTCAGCGACGACCAAAAAGCTTTCATCGAGCAGCAGGTGAAATCAGGCGCTTATGACAATGCGGACGCTGTCATCGCCGCGGGGCTGAGCCGCCTTGGAAGCGAGGACGAACATCTGCGAGCACTGATTGCCGAAGCGGATGCCCAGTTGGAACGCGGCGAGTTCGTGCGCTTCGAAAGTGCCGATGCTCATGCGGACTCGATCATCGAACGGGGGATGCGGATATTGAACCGAAGGAGCTGATTTACGCACCGCTTGCGGATCAAGACTTGCTCGGAATGTTCCTCTACATCGCCGTCGATGATCCTAACGCAGCTTCTCATTTCATCCGCGATCTGATGCGGAAAATCGAATGGATTGCACTGACCGGTTTTCCAGGCTCACCTCGGGACAACCTTTCGCCTGGTTTGAAAGCGTTGCCTTACCGCCAGCGCTGTATCTATTTCCGCCACGTGAAGACGACCGTTCGCATCGTGCGCGTCCTTCACGGCCATCAAAACCTTTCACCTGACTTATTCAAAGACTGACGAAACAGACGCCATGGCTAAAGCAAGAACACAATTCATCTGCCAGGGCTGCGGCACCATTCACACCCGGTGGGCGGGTAAGTGCGAGGGCTGCGGCGAGTGGAACACTATCGTCGAGGAAGACCCGATGGGCGGGATCGGCGGCGGGCCGGCGAAGACACCGAAGAAGGGACGCGCCGTGGCGCTGACCGCGCTATCGGGTGAGATCGAGGAAGCGCCGCGCATTCACACGGGCATTTCCGAGCTCGACAGGGCGCTTGGCGGTGGCTTCGTGCGTGGTTCGGCGGTGCTGATCGGCGGCGATCCGGGCATCGGCAAGTCGACGCTCTTGATGCAAGGGGCTGCGGCGCTGTCGCGACGCGGGCACCGGATCATCTATGTCTCGGGCGAAGAGGCGGTGGCGCAGGTTCGGCTTCGGGCCCAGCGATTGCAGGCAGCGGATACGGATGTGTTGCTGGCAGCCGAGACCAATGTCGAGGATATCCTGGCGACGCTGGCGGAGGGCAAGCGTCCGGATTTGGTGATCATCGATTCCATCCAGACGCTGTGGAGCGATCTTGCCGAATCCGCGCCCGGAACGGTGACGCAGGTGCGCACCGGGGTGCAGGCGATGATCAAGTTCGCCAAGCAGACGGGTGCCGCCATGGTGCTGGTCGGGCATGTGACCAAGGACGGGCAGATCGCCGGTCCGCGCGTGGTCGAGCACATGGTCGATGCCGTGCTTTATTTCGAGGGCGATCGCGGCCATCACTATCGCATCCTGCGGACCGTGAAGAACCGCTTCGGTCCCACGGACGAGATCGGCGTGTTCGAGATGTCGGACAAGGGCCTGCGCGAGGTGGCCAATCCATCCGAGCTTTTCCTCGGCGAGCGCAATGAAAAATCGCCGGGTGCCGCTGTCTTTGCCGGCATCGAGGGGACGCGGCCGATCCTGGTCGAAGTACAGGCGCTGGTTGCCCCGACCTCGCTCGGCACGCCGCGCCGTGCCATCGTCGGCTGGGATTCGGCGCGACTGTCGATGATCCTTGCGGTGCTCGAGGCGCATTGCGGCGTCAAGCTCGGGCAGCACGACGTCTACCTCAACATCGCCGGCGGCTACCGGATTTCGGAACCCGCGGCGGATATGGCTGTCGCTTCCGCGCTGGTTTCGTCGCTTGCCGGTATTGCCCTTCCGGCCGATTGCGTCTATTTCGGCGAAGTCAGCCTGTCGGGCGCCGTCCGGCCGGTTGCGCATACGAACCAGCGCCTCAAAGAAGCCGAGAAGCTCGGATTTTCTGCAGCGCTGCTTCCATCAGGGTCCGCCGAATTGCCGAAGGGTACGGGCGGGCGCTGGAGCGAGATCGAAAGCCTGCCGGATCTGGTCGCCCGGATCGCCGGCTCCAAGGGCGCTTTGAGACGTGTGGAAGAAGAGGTTTGATCCTTTCATCGCCACAACAGGTGATGATATAGGATGCACGCAATGAGGCGCGACTGAGCCGCGAAAGCGGCCGTCCTGGAGTTGGATTTATATGCCCATTACGATTTTCGACGGTATTGTCATCGGCGTCGTGCTTTTTTCCGCCGTGCTCGCCATGGTGCGCGGCTTCTCCCGCGAAGTGCTCTCGATCGCAAGCTGGGGCGGCTCGGCCGCTGCAGCCTACTATTTCTACCCCTACCTCGTGCCCTATGCCAAGAAATACACCGACGATGACCGTATCGCGCTGGTCGGCTCGGCGGCGGTCGTGTTCCTGATCGCGCTGATCATCATCTCCTTCATCACCATGAAGATCGCCGATTTCATCATCGACAGCCGCATCGGCGCGCTCGACCGCACTTTGGGCTTCCTGTTCGGCGCCGCGCGCGGCATACTTCTGCTTGTCGTCGCCACCGCTTTCTGGAACTGGCTCGTCGCCGATCATGGCGCAGCCTGGGTGAACAACGCCAAGTCCAAGCCGTTCCTGGATTCGATGGTCGTGAAATTGCAGTCGGTTCTGCCTGCGGAATTTGCCCAGGTGGTTCGCGCCAGCGTGATGGACAAACTACAGCCGCAGGGCGGCAATGCGCAAGGCGACAATGCGCCGGCTTCCGATCAGGCGCCGGCCGAGGATGCCGCGCCAGCCCCGGCCAATGGTGCACAGCAGCCGTCTAATTGACGCAGTGTTCAATGCCTTGACCCCACCTGTGGCAGTTGCCATTTGAGGGGGACGCGAATAAAGGTCCGGCCGGGCACAGGCTCCGTCGGGCTTAGCCGTTTTCGGAAGTGCCATTCCATTCTTGTGAGAGCAAAGGCCCGCAGCAATGACCCAGTCCCATTCCTCCACGCTCAACGACGAACTCGATGGCGATACGCTGCATGAGGAATGCGGTGTCTTCGGTGTCCTCGGACATCCCGATGGCGCAACGCTGACGGCTCTCGGGCTGCACGCTCTGCAGCATCGCGGACAGGAGGCGGCCGGCATCGTCACCTTCGACGGCAAGCAGTTCCATACCGAAAAGCGCATGGGCCTGGTCGGCGACCATTATACGGACCCGGTCACGCTGGCGAAGCTTCCGGGCTTCATCTCGATCGGCCACACCCGCTACTCGACAACGGGTGAAGTGGCGCTGCGCAACGTGCAGCCGCTGTTTGCCGAACTCGAAGTCGGCGGCATCGCCGTTGCCCATAACGGCAACTTCACCAACGGCCTGACGATGCGTCGCATGCTGATCGCCGATGGCGCCATCTTCCAGGCGACATCGGATACCGAAGTGGTGCTGCACCTGATCGCCCGCTCCAAGCAGGCCTCCTCCTCCGACCGCTTCATCGACGCCATCCGCCAGATGGAAGGCGGCTATTCGATGCTGGCGATGACCCGCACCAAGCTGATCGCCGCGCGCGACCCGATCGGCATCCGTCCGCTGGTCATGGGTGAACTCGACGGCAAGCCGATCTTCTGTTCGGAGACCTGTGCGCTCGACATCATCGGCGCGAAATACATCCGCGACGTCGAGAATGGCGAGGTCGTCATCTGCGAGATCCAGCCGGACGGCTCGATCACCATTGATTCCCGCAAGGCAGACCAGCCGAAGCCGGAACGTCTCTGCCTGTTCGAATATGTCTATTTCGCACGCCCCGATTCCGTCGTCGGCGGTCGCAGCGTCTATACAGCCCGCAAGAACATGGGCATCAATCTCGCCAAGGAAGCTCCGGTCGAGGCCGACGTGGTCGTGCCGGTTCCCGATGGGGGCACGCCGGCAGCGCTCGGCTTCGCGCAGGCGAGCGGCATTCCGTTCGAATACGGCATCATCCGCAACCACTATGTCGGCCGTACCTTCATCGAGCCGACGCAGCAGATCCGCGCCTTCGGCGTCAAACTCAAGCATTCGGCCAACCGAGCGATGATCGAGGGCAAGCGCGTCGTCCTCGTCGACGATTCGATCGTGCGCGGCACCACCTCGCTGAAGATCGTGCAGATGATCCGCGATGCAGGGGCCAAGGAAGTGCATATCCGCGTCGCCAGCCCGATGATCTACTTCCCCGATTTCTACGGCATCGACACGCCTGACGCCGACAAGCTGTTGGCGAACCAGTATTCCAGCCTCAAGGCGATGTGCGACTATATCGGCGCCGACTCGCTCGAGTTCCTGT
Source organism: Hyphomicrobiales bacterium (assembly GCA_900472605.1). Lineage (GTDB taxonomy): Bacteria > Pseudomonadota > Alphaproteobacteria > Rhizobiales > Rhizobiaceae > Rhizobium. The sequence continues at coordinate 124,692 of UCJD01000033.1, forward strand.
CGATCGACGGTCTCTACCGCGCCGTCGGCGGCGAAAGCCGTGATGCCGCCAACCCGCAGTTCACCGACCACTACTTCACCGGTGACTACCCGACGCGGCTGCTCGACAACGACAGCACCAGCAATGTGCGCAAGCTTGCCGTGATGGCCAGCAACGGCTGATCCCAGGCCGTCTTCACCTCGACCGAGGGGCCGCTTGCCCCTCGCCTCCCCGCGAATACGGAACAGGGTCTCATGAGCGTCAATCTCTCAGGCAAGGTCGCACTCGTCACCGGCGCATCGCGCGGGATCGGCTATTTCACCGCGCTGGAACTGGCGAAAGCCGGCGCGCATGTCGTTGCCTGCGCTCGCACGGTCGGTGGCCTCGAGGATCTCGACGACGCAATCAAGGCGATTGGCGGCTCGGCGACGCTCGTCCCCTTCGACCTTGCTGACATGAACGCCATCGACGCGCTTGGCGCCTCGATCTTTGAGCGCTGGGGCAAGCTCGACATCCTCGTCGCCAATGCCGGCGTGCTCGGCGTCATCTCGCCGATCGGCCATATCGAAGCCAAGGTGTTCGAGAAGGTGATGACCATCAACGTCACCGCCACGTGGCGGCTCATCCGTTCCGTCGATCCGCTGCTGACACGCTCCGAGGCCGGCCGCGCCGTGATCCTGTCTTCGGCCGCCGCCCATCGCTGTCGCCCGTTCTGGGGTGCTTATTCGGCGTCCAAGGCGGCCGTCGAGGCACTCTCGCGCACCTGGGCCGGAGAGACCGAGAAGACGCCGCTGCGTGTCACCAGCGTCGATCCGGGCGCCACCCGCACCGCCATGCGCGCGCAGGCGGTTCCCGGCGAAAATCCAGAAACACTGCCGCATCCTTCCGAAGTCGCGAAGGCGATGATGCCGCTGCTGTCTCCCGACTTCACCGAGACGGGCAAGCTGTTCATCGTGCGTGAGAACAAGCTCGTCGGCTACAGGATGCCGGAATAACGGGTTTGTCGTACCGGCGCTTTTGACAGCGCCCGGCTCTTGACCAAATCCCGAAGCCGCGCCATAAAACCCGCCATGAAGACGGTTACCTGCATCATCTGCCGGAAGATTATTCGCTAGCGCGCTCGCTGGCCTGGCCGTTTTCGTCTCCCAAATACCCAAGATGAGAAACGCCCCGGCCCGCCGGCTGCGATGTGTTTTTCGGATTATGGCATTTTGGGAGAATAGACATGGACGGCCAGTCGGGATCGAAGACGCCGGAACTCAAGCTGTACAACACGCTGACACGCGAAAGGACGGTGTTTTCGCCGATCGATCGCGACAACGTGCGCATGTATGTCTGCGGACCGACCGTCTATGACTTCGCCCATATCGGCAATGCCCGCCCTGTCATCGTCTTCGACGTGCTGTTCCGGCTACTGAAGCACATCTATGGCGATGAGCACGTCACCTATGCGCGCAACATCACGGACGTCGACGACAAGATCAACGCACGGGCGCTGCGCGATCATCCGAGCCTTTCTCTGAACGACGCGATCCATGCCGTGACCGAGAAGACGGCGCGGCAGTTCCACAAGGACGTGGCGGCACTCGGCTGCCTCGAGCCGTCCGTGGAGCCGCGCGCGACGGACAATATTGCCCAGATGATCGAGATCATCGGACGGCTGATTGCGCGTGGTCATGCCTATGAGGCCGAGGGCGAGGTGCTGTTCGACACCAAGTCCATGGCCGACTACGGGCAGCTTTCGAAGCGCCCGCTCGACGAGCAGCAGGCGGGAGCCCGCATCGCGGTCGACGCGCACAAGAAAAACCCCGGCGACTTCGTTCTCTGGAAGGCCTCCAGCGACAGCGAACCCGGCTGGGAAAGCCCTTGGGGCCGTGGTCGTCCCGGCTGGCACATCGAGTGCTCGGCGATGAGCCAGCGCTACCTCGGCGACGTCTTCGATATCCATGGCGGCGGGCTAGACCTGATCTTCCCGCACCATGAAAACGAGATCGCCCAGTCGCGCTGCGCGCACGGCACCGAAGTGATGGCGAACGTGTGGATGCACAACGGCTTCGTGCAGGTCGAAGGCCGCAAGATGTCGAAGTCGGAAGGCAATTTCGTCACCATCAACGAGCTGCTGGCGAGGGAGAAGTTCGGCGGTCGCCAATGGCCGGGCGCGGTGCTTCGCCTTGCCATGCTGATGACGCATTACCGCGAGCCGATCGACTTCTCGGTCAAGCGTCTCGAAGAGGCCGAGCGGTTGCTGGCGAAGTGGCCGGCGGCGTCCGCCGGCGACGCGGCCCCGTCGGCCGCGGTCGTCAACGCGCTTCGCGACGATCTCAACACGGTCGCGGCCGTGCAGGCGCTGCATGCGCTGGCGCAGGAAGCCAACGCCGACAAATCGCTGCTGCCGAGCTATGCCGCGAGTGCTGCCCTGCTCGGGCTTTTGCCTGAAATGGCGGAGATCGACGAGGCCGTCGCGCTTGAGATCGACCGACGCGTGAAGGCGCGTCTGGAACTCCTGAAGGCTAGGGATTTCGCCGAAGCCGACAAGATTCGCGACACGCTGGCGGCCGAGGGCGTGCAGCTGAAGGACGGCAAGGATGCGGCGACCGGCGAGCGGGTGACGACGTGGGAGTTGAAGCGGTAGTCATGGTTGGCGTTGTGGCCAGAGATACCCCCCTCTGCCCTGCNNGGGGAGATCGGCTGGGCGCACTGTTGGTCGCAAAACGCAGAAATCCGAGTATTCTGGGAGTTGGCTACAGGGCAAAACATCGCCACACTCCGATCTCCCCCCTTGAGGGGGAGATGCCCGGCAGGGCAGAGGGGGGTAACGCACCCGCTGTGTTAGCGAAGGAGCATGCCATGCCACATGCCCCCGTCCCGCCACAACGGCGCGCCAACGCCAAGCGCATGCGAAAGGCCTTGACCGACGCCGAACTCAAGCTGTGGAACGCACTGCGTGCACACCGGCTGATGGGTCTGAGCTTCCGTCGGCAACTCCCCATCGCTGGCTACATCGTCGATTTCGCTTGCCCCACACATCGGTTGATTGTCGAACTCGACGGATCGCAGCACGCAGAAAAGCCCAACGCAGATTACGACGCCACCCGGACGCGTCGCCTTGAATCCGTTGGCTGGACCGTCATCCGCTTCTGGAACGACGACATCCTCAACGACATCGACAATGTCTGCCTGCACATCCTAGCAACGATCGGAGAGCATGCGCCATGACCTCAACCTACACCGGCGGCTGCCAATGCGGCGCCATCCGTTTCCGCGTGGAGGGCGCCCTCAAAGACTCCTCGATCTGTCATTGCCGCATGTGCCAGAAGGCCTTCGGCGCCTATTATGCGCCGCTGGTATCCGTGCGCGGCGCGGCACTCGAATGGACGCGTGGCGAACGGAAGCGGTTTCGATCGTCCAACGTCGTCGAACGCGGCTTCTGCGCCGATTGCGGCACACCTTTGACCTACGAGGCGCCGGATGGGATCGCGATTGCAGCCGGCGCGTTCGACGATCCCTCGGCACTGCCGCCGGTTATCCAGTTCGGCACCGAGCGCAAGATCGATTTCGTCGACCACCTGCACGAGCTGCCTGCCCGCGAAACGGAAGAGGACGCAGAGGCGGCGCCGTTCGTGCTCGATCTCGTCTCCTACCAGCATCCCGACCACGACACGGCAACCTGGCCCGAGGAAAAGCGCGCATGACAGCTGCGGCCATCAGTGGAGGATGCCAATGCGGCGCGGTTCGCTATCGTGCGGCGAGCGAGCTCGGCTATCCGCATCTTTGCCATTGCCGCATGTGCCAGAAGGCTTCGGGCAACTACTTCATGCCGCTTGCAGCAGTTCAGCGCGACGAATTCGCGCTGACGCGCGGGGAGCCAAGCTGGTTTTGGTCCTCCGATCTCGTTCGCCGCGGCTTTTGCGGCAGCTGCGGGACGCCGCTCTTTTATGACGTTCCCGGCGCGGAGTTCATCAACATCATGCTCGGTTCACTGGATGATCCGGAGGCTGTGAAGCCGATGGCGCAATCGAATACCGGTCGCAAGCTGGCCTGGTTTCACGAGCTCGACGACCTCCCCATCGAACCCGACGAAGAAACGCCCGATCGCGAAAATGCGATCGCCGCGAGCAACCATCAACACCCCGACCACGACACGGCCGAATGGCCATCTGGAGCATTATCATGAGCGAGCCTATCCGGACAGGCGGATGCCAATGCGGCGCAGTGCGTTTTCGTATCTCGGGCAAGCTCGGGCGACCGTCGATCTGCCATTGCCGCATGTGCCAGAAACAGTTCGGCGGCTTCTTCTCGGCACTGGTGACGACGCCCGAGGAGGGCATGGAGTGGACGCGCGGCGCGCCCACCTATTTCCAGTCGTCGATCAATATCGAGCGCGGCTTCTGCAAGGATTGCGGCACGCCGATGATCTACCGGCACCCCGGCGGGCTCGAGCTTGCAATCGGCACCTTCGACGACCGCAGCGATCTCGCGCCGCAAGTCCAGGTGAATTACGAGGCGCGCATCCCCTGGGTCGAGACGATCTTCGATCAACCCGTCCACACCGATCCCGATTTCTATGCACGGCAGGAAGCGATCATCTCCTTCCAGCATCCCGATCACGACACCACCATCTGGCCAGCCCAAGGCGTGAAAATATGACCGAAGTCCTGAGAACGCTCTATCCCGAAATCGAACCCTATGCGTCGGGCCATCTCGATGTCGGCGACGGGCATGTGATCTACTGGGAGCGCTCGGGCACGCCGGGCGCCAAGCCGGCGGTGTTCCTGCATGGCGGCCCGGGCGGCGGTTTCTCGCCCAGCCACCGGCGCCAGTTCGATCCCGACCTCTACGACGTGACGCTGTTCGACCAGCGCGGCTGCGGCCGCTCAACACCGCATGCCGATCTCAACGCCAACACCACCTGGCACCTCGTTTCCGACATCGAGCGGCTACGCGAGATGGCCGGCGTCGAGAAATGGCAGGTGTTCGGCGGCTCCTGGGGCTCGACACTGGCGCTCGCCTATGCGGAAACATATCCGGAGCGCGTGTCTGAGCTGATCGTGCGCGGCATCTACACGCTGACGAAGGCGGAGCTCGACTGGTACTATCAGTTTGGCGTCTCCGAGATGTTTCCGGACAAGTGGGAGCGCTTCATCGCGCCGATCCCGGAAAACGAGCGCCACGAGATGATGCACGCCTATCATCGCCGACTGACGCATCACGACAAGGCGGTGCGGCTTGAAGCCGCCAAGGCGTGGAGCATATGGGAGGGCGAGACGATCACGCTTCTGCCGGAGCCATCGACCAGCGGCAAGTTCGAGGATGCCGAGTTCGCCTATGCCTTCGCGCGCATCGAGAACCACTTCTTCGTCAATGCCGGGTGGATGGAGGAAGGTCAGCTCCTGCGCGACGCGCACAAGCTCAAGGACATTCCTGGTGTGATCGTGCATGGGCGCTACGACATGCCGTGTCCTGCCAAATATGCCTGGGCGTTGCACAAGGCGTGGCCGAAGGCGGATTTTCACCTGATCGAAGGTGCGGGGCATGCCTATTCGGAGCCGGGAATCCTCGACAGGCTGATCCGGGCGACGGATATGTTTGCTGGGAAGAGCTGAGGGGGGTGCGGGTGAGGCCCCCTCATCCGACTGCCGGCACCTTCTCCCCGATGGGGGAGAAGAGACTCGTTGCGGCCTCTCGCTCATCCAGCGACGGTGCTGTTGGAGCGGTGCCGGTGCGTCACATCTCTTCTCCCCACCGGGGAGAAGGTGGCGGCAGCCGGATGAGGGGGCCACCGGCGCCAGCGTAAGCAATGACAATTGACCCGACTACCGGGAGGAACCGACATGAAAGACCGCATCTATCTCTTCGACACCACGCTGCGCGACGGACAGCAGACGCCGGGCATCGACTTTTCCGTCGAGGACAAGATCGCCATCGCCGGCATGCTCGATGACTTCGGCCTCGATTACGTCGAGGGCGGCTATCCGGGTGCGAACCCGACGGATACGGCTTTCTTCAACGAGAAGCGCACGCGCAGCGCCTCCTTCGTCGCCTTCGGCATGACCAAGCGCGCTGGGGTGTCTGCCTCCAACGATCCGGGGCTCACCGGCCTGCTGCAGGCCAAGAGCGATGCGGTCTGTCTTGTCGCCAAGAGCTGGGACTACCACGTCAAGGTGGCGCTCGGCTGTTCGAACGAGGAAAACCTCGAGAGCATCGCCGAAAGCGTCAAGGCCGTGGTTGCCGCGGGCAAGGAGGCGATGGTCGATTGCGAGCATTTCTTCGATGGCTACAAGGCCAATCCCCAGTATGCGCTGGCCTGCGCCAGGACGGCCTATGATGCCGGCGCGCGCTGGGTCGTGCTTTGCGACACCAATGGCGGCACACAGCCGCCCGAGGTCCGCGCTATCGTCGAGGCGGTGATTGCATCAGGCGTTCCCGGGCACTGTCTCGGGATCCATGCGCATAACGACACCGGCCAGGCGGTCGCCAATTCGCTGGCTGCCGTCGAGGCCGGCGTGCGGCAGGTCCAGGGAACGCTCAACGGCATCGGCGAGCGCTGCGGCAACGCCAATCTAGTGACGCTGATCCCGACGCTGGCGCTGAAGGAGACTTACTCCTCGCGCTTCACGACCGCCATCGACCCCGAGCGTCTCCTCAACCTGACGCGGCTGTCGCACGCCTTCGACGAACTCCTGAACCGCTCGCCCGATCACCAGATGCCCTATGTCGGCGCGTCGGCCTTCGCGACCAAGGCCGGCATCCATGCCTCGGCGCTTCTCAAGGACCCGCGAACCTACGAGCATGTGACGCCTGAGAGCGTCGGCAACTTCCGCAAGGTCATGGTGTCCGACCAGGGCGGCAAGGCGAATTTCATCAACGCGCTGAAGCGGCGAGGCATCGAGGTCGGTAAGGACGATCCGAAGCTCGACCGGCTGATCTCGCTCGTCAAGGAGCGCGAGGCCTCGGGGTATGCCTATGAGGGCGCTGATGCCAGCTTCGAGCTGCTGGCGCGGCGCACGCTCGGCACGATCCCCGAATTCTTCTCGGTCGAGGGTTTTCGGGTCATGGTCGAACGACGGTTCGATTCGCACGGGCAGGTGAAGATCGTTTCAGAGGCCGTCGTGAAGCTCGGCATCGACGGGCACACAGTGATGTCGGTGGCGGAAGGCGATGGCCCGGTCAACGCGCTCGACCTCGCGCTGCGCAAGGATTTCGGCAAGTACCAGCACGAGATCGACGATCTGGTCCTGGCGGACTTCAAGGTGCGTATCCTCAACGGCGGCACGGAAGCCATTACCCGCGTGCTCATCGAATCCACCGACAGCGACGGCGTGCGCTGGTGGACGGTCGGCGTGTCGGAGAACATCATCGACGCCTCGTTCCAGGCGCTGATGGATTCCGTCATCTACAAGCTGATGAAGAACCGGCAACTGGCGGGCAAGATCGCAGCCGAATAGGAGGCCTCAGTGGAGCGCAGCCATGACGAGGCCCCAGCGCTCCTGCGAGTACCATTCCTGCTCCGTCTTGGGCGCATTCCAGCGCAGTGCGTGGATGCGGTTGAGACCGCCGGCGTGGAAGGCGCGATCAAGCGCGGCGTAAGTTGAAAGGTCTCCCGAGATCCCCTCGCCCCAGACGAAATTGACCGGTTGCAGGAAACGCGCGCGCAGTTCATCCCCTTCCCTACCGATGAGGAAGAAGGCTGCCTGCGAGGTCACGCCGAGCAGCCGGCCTTCAGCGCCCATGGCGGGCGTGCCGAGCGGAAAGAGCAAGCGCCCGCCGTGTGCGAGCTTGTCGATCCACGGTTCGGCCGGGTGGTGGAGAGCGAAATTCACGTAGATGGCATCCGCCGTCTCGCGGGGCCATTCGAGACCATCTCCTTGGATGACCTCGACATTTCCGTATCGCTCGAGATTGCGCCTGGCCTGTTGCGCCAGCTCCGTATCGAACTCGACGGCCACGACACGGCCGGTCTGGCCGACGATCTCGGCGATGATCGCGGTGTAATAGCCGCTGCCGGCGCCGATATGGCAGACCGTGTCGCCCTTGCGCAGCGCCAGCCGGTGTAGGGCACCCGCATGCAGGCTCGGGCTGCCATTGTTGACCTGGCGATCGGCCTGGAGCGCGAAGAGCATGTCCTGATAGAGAACGACCGGATCGTGTGACGGCACGTCCACATAACGCTTCCAGTCCCGCATCTTCCACGGCGGCGGCTCGAGAAAATCCTCACGCGGCACGGTGGAGAACGCATCCAGCAATGTCTCGTCCTGATCGACGCCGGCTTTGGCCAGCATTTGCACGGCGTAAGCACGGCGGCAGATTTTCAGCTCGGCTTCATCCACGGCTGCATCCTGATAGTTCAGCGAGAGCGAATATCGGTTCAATGAAATGAATTGGCCTATTCGTCGCCGTTGCGCTAATCGGGTGCCAATCACAAGAACCAATGGAAACACCCAATGTCTGCCGATGCAAGCGTCCCGCTCGTGAAAAACGAGGACAGTCCGCGTGGCTTTGCCTTCGCACTTACTGCCTATCTGCTGTGGGGTTTCCTGCCGATCTACATGAAGGCGGTCGCGCATATTTCGCCGGCCGAGGTGATCGCGCATCGCATCCTCTGGTCGCTGCCGCTTGCCGGTATCGTGCTTATCGTCCTCGGCCGCACGCAGGATATCCGCATCGCGTTGCGCTCCCCGCGCATGCTCGCAATGGCGGCGCTCACGGCATCGCTGATCACGGTCAACTGGGGAACCTATGTCTGGGCGATTGGTGCCGGGCATTCGCTGGATGCAGCGCTCGGCTATTTCATCAATCCGCTGTTCAGCATTTTCCTCGGCGCCGTCGTGCTCAAGGAAAAGCTGCGTCCCGCGCAAATCGGCGCGATCGCGCTCGCAGGTCTTGCCGTCATCGTGCTTGCGGTCGATAACGGCAGCGTTCCCTGGGTTTCGCTAACGTTGACGATCTCCTGGGGCCTATACGCGCTGTTCCGCAAGACCTTGCCGCTGGGGCCGAACCAGGGATTCTTTCTCGAGGTGCTGATCCTTAGCATCCCGGCGTTCTTCTACATTGTCTATCTGGAAATCGGCAGCGGCGGTGGCCATTTCTATCGCACGGGATGGGCGGATACCGCGCTATTGCTCGGCTGCGGCGTGGTCACGGCGGTGCCGCTGATGATCTACGCCAATGGTGCCAAGCTTCTGAAGCTGTCGACCATCGCCATCATGCAGTATATCGCGCCGACGATGATCTTCCTGATCGCCGTCTTCATCTTCAAGGAGCCGCTCGGCACCGCGCGGATGATCGCCTTCCCGCTGATCTGGGCAGGACTTTTCCTCTACAGCTGGTCGATGCTGAGAGGCAGTCGGGGGCGATAGCGCCCCCGCAGGCTACAATTTCGAGATAACGGCTTCCTCGCCGTCGCGATCACTCGCAAATTCCGCCGCCCGCGCCATGATTGCGGGGATGATCTCTTCGACAGTGTCGATGACCAGCGGCTGCACCCGGTGGGCGGTGTGAATGAAGCCTTCATCCGTCATGTGACGCAGGAGCTCCATCATCGGATCCCAGAAGCCGTTGATATTGGCGAAGATCATCGGCTTTTCGTGACGACCGAGCTGCGCCCAGGTCATGATCTCGATGATTTCCTCCAGCGTACCAATACCGCCGGGAAGCGCCACGAAGGCATCCGAGCGCTCGAACATCGTGTGTTTGCGCGCATGCATGTCCGGCGTTACAATCAACTCGTTGAGCTGGCCCAGGGAGTGGCGGGTCGCTTCCATGTCGATCAGGAATTCGGGAATGATGCCGGTCACCTGACCGCCGTTCGAGAGCGTGCCGCTCGCCACCGCCCCCATGATGCCCTTGGTGCCGCCGCCGTAGATCAGGCGCAGGCCATAATCGGCGATCTCCTTGCCCAGCGCGCGGCCGGCGGCCATGTGGCTTGGGTCGCTACCGGGGCGCGAACCGCAGTAGACACAGATAGAGCGAATGGAATGAGATTGATCTGTCATGCGAGCAAACAACTATTCTCTCTGGGTCCAGTCAAGAAAAATGACGGGAAACATACATCTTACATTTGTCCGGCTACTTTGACTGCTTGTGCAAAGCAACGGGAATCGCTAGCAATTTCAGGAAGTCTGGCAAGATTGCCGCTTGGGGAGACCTGATGATGAAAAACCGTGCCGGCTTGCTGGCCCTTGCAGTGCTTGTAATCGCAATTCTGTTGATGGTCTTTGTCGTCATGCCCCGTATCGGTGGCGATGCGGCCAAGGTTGGTGACGCAATCAATCAGGCAAGCTCCGAGGTCAAGAAAACCGTTACCGAATCCGCCAAGACCTCGCGCCCGTCGGCACCCGACGATGCCGCGACCGCGCAGAAGCTTGGCGGCCTGACGACGGCAGCCGGACAGGCACTTGGCGAACTTAAGGCGCTGTTTGCCGACGGCAAGGGCCCGACCGACGACGTTTTCGCAACCGCCAAGACGAAGACGATCGGCGCGCTTCAGGCACTGGCCGATTTCGCGACCCCCGAGGGCACCAACCCGATCACCACGGCCGCGATCGACAAGGCCAAGGCCGGCGCTGCCAAGGCGCTCTCCATCATCCAGGCACTGCCGGAAAACATCGCCGACGCAGCCGCAGCAATCGCCCGCGCCGAAGCCGCCCTGACGGGCGCGCCCGAACCCGCAGCCCCGCAGACGCAGGACAACACGGCCGCACCGGTCGCCGAAGGTCCGAAACTGCCGACCTTCGACGTCCTGCGTGTCGAGCCTGACGGCTCCACCGTCATCGCCGGTTCGGCTCAACCGAACAGCAAGCTCGAAATCCTCGACGGCGACAAGGTGCTGATGGGCACAGATGTCGGCGACAATGGCGATTTCGTCGCGGTGCTCGACAATCCGCTTGCCGCCGGCGATCACCAGCTGCAGCTACGCGCGACGGCCAAGGACGGTAAGGTGACGACCTCGGAAGAGACCGCCACGATCTCGGTCCCCAAGGACGGCAATGCATCGCAGCTGCTCGCCATGGTGTCCAAGCCGGGCGCCGCCAGCCGCATCATCACTGCTCCGGGTGTGACCCCACCGCCTGCCACCAACGACGCAACCGCGACCGACCAGCCCTCGGCAGCGCCGCAGGCACAGGCTCCCGCGACATCAGACACGCCGAGCGCGCCGGCAATGGCCGCTGCACCTGCCGACGTCAGGGTCAATGCAGTGGAGATCGAAGGCGACAAAATCTTCGTCGCGGGCACCGCGAAGCCTCAGTCCAACGTGTTCGGCTATGCCGACGACAAGCTGATCGGCAAGGCCAAGGCCGGCCAGGATGGCCACTTCGTCATCGACGGCGTGATGCCGCTTGCCGTCGGCGACCATAAGATCCGCGTCGATGTCGTCGATGCCGCCGGCAAGGTTCTGGTCCGCGCCTCTGTCAACTTCAACCGCCCCGAGGGCAACCAGGTGACAGTGGCGGCGCAGTCCGGCACGCCCGCCGGCAACGCGGCGACGCCGATGGTCTCGCTCGACGAAGGCGCGCTGGGCAAGCTGAAGAACGATGCGGCAAAGGCGTTCGCGCTTCTGAGCGGCCTGTTCAGCGACGGCAAGGTGCCCGGCACCGAACAGCTCGCGGCTGCCCGATCGGCCAACGAGTTCGCGCTGAAGGCGATCGTCGATTTCCGCGCGGCTGCCGATGCGACTACAGATTTCAAGGAGCGCGTCACCACCGCTTCGATGAAGGCGAGCGATGCGCTGAAGCTGCTGCAGTCCCTGCCGCGTGACGCCAACTCGGTCGGTGCAGTCCTCGCCAAGCTCGGCCAGATGGTGGCCGATCTGACGGCACCGCCGGCAGCACCTGCGGCACCGGCTGCCCCCACAAACGAGGTTGCGAGCGGCGACGCCGGTCCCGCGACCATCGAGCAGGCGCCGCTGCAGGAGAGCAAGGAAACCGTGATCATCCGCCGCGGCGATACGCTGTGGCAAATCTCGCGCCGCATCTACGGCGCGGGCGTGCGCTACACGACGATCTACGTCGCCAATGAGGACAAGATCGTCAACCCCGACCGCATTCTGCCGGGCCAGGTCTTCGGCCTTCCGAAGGACGCATTGCCCAATGCGGAAGAGATGCACCGAAAGCGCCTTTCGGGCGAGCATCTCTAGAACATACAGGATCACCGGAGGCCGGCATCGATATGATCGCCGGCCTCTCTTTTCCTTTGATCTGCTTATGTTGTATTGCTCCGCCCGCAACCCTATTTGGCGTTGACGGCGATCATGTCAGGCGGCGGCCCTTTGCCGCGTCCCTCCCCTCTTTGCCGACACCGCGACACTTCCAGGGCCTCACACAGGCCGGAGACATGCATGGCAAACGGCAAGACAGTTTCAGACTCCAATCTGTTGCGGACCCTCTTCAACCTCTGGCCCTACATGTGGCCGACAGGGCGCGCCGATCTCAAGATGCGGGTCGTGTGGGCCTCGGTCTACCTGCTGGTGTCGAAGTTCGTTCTGTTGCTCGTCCCCTATTTCTTCAAGTGGTCGACGGATGCGTTGAACGGCAAGTCGGATCTCGCGGGGAAGGTGCCCGACCTCCTCGTCGGCGCCATAGCGCTGGTTATCGCATATAATCTCACCCGGCTCATCCAGCTCGCGCTGAACCAGCTTCGCGACGCGCTGTTTGCCAGCGTAGGCCAGTACGCGGTGCGCCAGCTTGCCTACAAGACCTTCGTGCATATGCATGAACTGTCGCTGCGCTTTCATCTGGAGCGCAAGACCGGCGGCCTCTCGCGCATCATCGAGCGCGGGACGAAGGGCATCGAGACGATCGTGCGCTTCACGATCCTGAACTCCGTGCCGACGCTGATCGAGTTCCTGCTGACAGCCATCATCTTCTGGTGGGGCTACGGTTTCTCCTATCTCGCGGTCACGGCCTTCACCGTGTGGGCCTATATCTGGTTCACCATCCGCGCCAGCGACTGGCGCATCTCCATCCGCAAGACGATGAACGACAGCGATACGGACGCCAACACCAAGGCGATCGATTCGCTGCTGAACTTCGAGACGGTCAAATATTTCGGCAACGAGGAGATGGAGGCCAAGCGCTTTGATTCCTCAATGGAACGCTACGAGAAGGCGGCGACCAGCGTCTGGACCTCGCTCGGCTGGCTCAACTTCGGCCAGGGCGTGATCTTCGGCCTCGGCACCACGGTCATGCTCATTCTTTCGGCGCTGGCCGTACAGCGCGGCGAGCAGACGGTCGGTGATTTCGTCTTCGTCAACGCGATGCTGCTGCAGCTCTCCGTGCCGCTCAACTTCATCGGTTTCGTCTACCGCGAAATCCGCCAGGGCCTGACCGATATCGAGCAGATGTTCGACCTGCTAGAGGTGCAGGCCGAGGTGAAGGATGCTGATGATGCCAAGCCGCTGAACATTGAGCAGGGCGCCATCTCGTTCAAGGACGTCCATTTCGCCTACGACCCGGCCCGCCCGATCCTAAAGGGCATCTCCTTCGATGTGCCGGCCGGCAAAACGGTGGCGATCGTCGGGCCTTCAGGGGCCGGCAAGTCGACCATGTCGCGGCTGCTCTATCGGTTCTACGACATCCAGAGCGGATCGATTACCGTCGACGGCCAGGATGTGCGTGGTGTCACGCAAAAGAGCCTGCGCACCGCGATCGGCATGGTCCCGCAGGATACGGTGCTCTTCAACGACACCGTCGCCTACAACATCCGCTATGGCCGGCCGTCGGCAACCGAAGCTGAGGTCAAGACCGCGGCCGAAATCGCGCAGATTGCCCACTTCATCGACCTTCTGCCTGAGGGGTTCGACACCATGGTCGGCGAGCGCGGATTGAAGCTGTCGGGCGGCGAGAAGCAGCGCGTGGCGATTGCGCGCACCATCCTGAAAGCGCCGCCGATCCTCATCCTCGACGAGGCGACGTCGGCACTCGACACCACCACGGAGCGCGAGATCCAGACCGCGCTGGACGTCGTCTCCAAGAACCGAACGACGCTTGTCATCGCCCACCGCCTTTCCACCGTGATCGGCGCGGACGAGATCATCGTTCTGAAAGCTGGCGAGATTGCCGAGCGTGGCACGCATGCGGAGCTCTTGTTAAAGAACGGCCTCTACGCCTCGATGTGGAGCCGCCAGCGCGAGGCCACGCAGGCAGAGGAGCATCTGAAGCAGGTGCGCGAGAACGACGATCTCGGCGTGGTCAACCGGCTGGCGCCCGCCAGCTGAGTGCCGCGGCGTCCTGACCGGACGCGCCATAGATGTGCATGAGGAGGCATCGGCATTGCCCCGACGCGTGTTTCCCTGTAACCAGCGGAGATGAAAACGCTAGGAGCGCAGCATAAATGAGCTTGTTCAATACGGTACGCAACACGATCGTTCCGGTGCACAAGGAAGGTTATCCCTTCATCGCGGCCTTCTTCGTGGCCTCCCTCATTCTCGGCTGGCTCTTCAAGCCGCTGTTCTGGATCGGCCTGATCCTGACGCTGTGGTGCGCCTATTTCTTCCGCGATCCGGAGCGCATGACGCCGCAGGACGACGATCTCGTCATCTCGCCCGCCGATGGCAAGGTGTCGTCCGTGCAGATGGTCGTGCCACCGGCGGAACTGAACCTTGGCTCGGCGCCGATGCTGCGCATCTCCGTCTTCATGAACGTCTTCAACTGCCATGTGAACCGCGCCCCCATGCGCGGCCGCATCGTCAGCGTCAACTACCGCTCGGGCAGCTTCGTCAACGCCGAGCTCGACAAGGCCAGCGAAGACAATGAGCGCAACGGCCTCGTGATCGAGACCGCGCACGGCCAGATCGGCGTCGTGCAGATCGCCGGCCTCGTGGCGCGTCGCATTCTCTGCTGGGCCAATGCCAACGAGCCGCTGGATGCCGGCGAGCGCTTCGGCCTGATCCGCTTCGGCTCGCGGCTCGACGTGTTTCTTCCCGAGGGCGCGCAGCCGCGCGTCACGCTCGGCCAGATGGCAATCGCCGGCGAAACGGTGCTGGCCGAGTTCGGCTCCGCCAAGGGCCCCGTCGTCAGCCGCCGCGCCTGAGAACCACTAGGAGCGCGATCATGGAAACGCCCTTCCCGCCTTTCGAACCCAACGGTCCGCCCGATGATTCGGGACGCGGGCCACGGCTTCGCGAGATTCCGCTGCGGCTGGTCGTTCCCAACCTGATCACGATCCTTGCGATCTGCGCCGGCCTTACGGGCATTCGGCTCGCCTTCGAAAACCGCTACGAGCTTGCCGTCGGCATGGTGCTCGTCGCCGCCTTCCTCGACGGGATCGACGGGCGCGTTGCGCGGCTGATGAAGGCGACGTCTAAGTTCGGCGCGCAGATGGATTCGCTCGCCGACATCGTCAACTTCGGTGTGGCACCCGCGCTGGTCGTCTATGTCTTCGCGCTGGATCAGGCGCGTTCGCTCGGCTGGATCGCGGCGTTGATCTATGCGATCGCGGCCGGCCTGCGGCTGGCACGCTTCAACGTCATGTCGGAGCGCGAGAACAAGGCGAGCTGGCAGTCGGAATACTTCGTCGGCGTTCCGGCGCCTGCTGGCGCCATGCTGGTACTGCTGCCCGTCTATCTCGGCTTTCTCGGCCTGACTACGGACAAGACATTCGGATATCTCGCGGCCGCCTACACCGTGCTGATCGCCTTCCTGCTCATCAGCCGCCTGCCGGTCTGGTCCGGCAAATCGGAAGGCACCAAGCTTCGGCGCGATCTGGTGCTGCCGATGATGCTTGGTGTGGTGCTTTATGTTGCCATGCTGTCGAGCTTCACCTGGGAAGTGATGTCGCTCACCGCCGTGGTCTACCTCTGCACGCTGCCGTTCGGCGCCCGCAAATGGAAGCGGAAATACGGGACGCTGACGATCGAAGAACCGGGTGTCGGCGAAGACGATATCGGCCGTCACATCTGAGTTTCTCCGGACAATTCTCCCCTATCCTGCCCCGCTCAAGGCTCGCGAATTATGGTTTATCGACACAAATCATGATGTGTCTTGCCTCCATTTTGTCGCTATTAGGGGCAAAAGAGCAATAATTATAAGAGTCTAGGGACAGAAGTTAAGGAGAGTAACGTGACCCCGAAGAAGACGGATGTCGAACAGCCGGCAAAAACCGACCTCAGCGCGCACTACCGCCCGCTCGGTCTGAAGGCCGTTCTGGCCGCGGCGCTGATGCTGAAAAAGCCGACGCTCGCCAAGAAAGTCGCCTGATCAGGACGTCAGGACACGGGCGCCGAGGCTGATCGCCAAAAGCGCCATGACGATGCCGATGAGCACGTCAAGAACCCGCCATGCGGCGGGTTTGGCAAAGACCGGTTGCAGCAGGCGCGCACCGTAGCCCAGACCAAAAAACCAGACGAATGACGCAGTGGCCGCCCCGAGGCCGTAAGCCAGGCGATCCGCGCCGTGATAGGCGGCCGACAGGCTGCCGAGCAGCACGACCGTGTCGAGATAGACGTGCGGGTTGAGGAAGGTGAAGGCGAGGCACGTGGCCACAGCCGCCCTTAGCCCCAGCGGCTCCGGCGTTCCCGCCTCGATCGCGCCTGGATGCAGCGCGCGCCGGAAGGCCATGAACGAGTAAGCGCCAAGAAACAGCATGCCGCCCAGGCTGACGGCGGTGATCAGTGTCGGCGATTGCGAGACGAGCGTGCCGAGGCCGGCGACGCCTGCTGCAATCAGCAGCGCATCGGACAGAGCGCAGATCAGGCACAGGATGAAGACGTGCGAGCGCAGCAATCCCTGCCGCAGAATGAAGGCATTCTGGGCACCGATGGCGATGATGAGGGAAGCGCCGAGGAAGAGGCCGGAGAGCGCGGCCGAGATGGAGAACATGTGAATTTCCGGATGTGACTGCGGTGGGAATACAGAATCAGAAGAAGCTGAGCTGGCCGTCATCCGGCTTTTTCTTGTCAGCGGGCGGCAGCGGCTTTTCCAGCGGGACCGGGGTCTGCAAGTCCGACCCCATATTGGCCACCTTGTTGACCTTGTCGGAAACCGGTATCGCCTCGAAGAAATCCTCCTCAACCGGCCGCATGAGATCGGCCACCTCTCGCGGTTCCTGGGTCTTGCAATCCAGCCAGCGGGCGAAGTCTTCGGGCTTGATCACCACGGGCATGCGGTCGTGGATCGGGGCGATTGCGGCGTTGGCTGACGTCGTGAGGATCGCACCGGTATCCACTTCGGAACCATCGGCCGAGGACCATGTTTCCATCAGCCCCGCAAACGCGACAACGCCGCCGTGGCGCGGCTTGATCCAATAGGCCTGCGATTTCTCGCCGCTCTGCTTCGATGGACGATGCCATTCATAAAAACCGGAAGCGGGAACAAGAACGCGGCGATGGCGCATGGCGGCGCGGAACGATGCCTTGCCGATCGCCGTTTCCGAGCGGGCGTTGATGAGAAGCGGAAACGCCTTGGGATCCTTCACCCAGCCCGGCGTAAAGCCCCAGCGGACGAGGAGCGCGCGGCGGTCCGGCAGGTTGCTGCCCCTCTCCTGTCCCTCACCGGCGACGACGACCAGAATCGGCTGGGTCGGCGCGATGTTGAAACGCGCGGGAAAATCCTCGAGGTCGAGGATACCCAGAACTTCCTTCAGCTCCTCGGGGGATATGGTCAGGGCGTAACGTCCACACATACCGATCTATTTGCACCCTGCCCCTTCAGGGTCAAGGGATCGGCCAAATGCGGGCGCGGTCGCTTCAGCCTCTGGGCGCGAAGAGGATGATGGCGGTACCAGCGAGGCAGACAAGCGCGCCGCTTATGTCCCATCGGTCAGGCACGCGATGCTCGACAAGCCACAGCCAGATCAGAGAGGCGACGATGTAGATGCCGCCATAGGCCGCGAAGGTGCGGCCCGCCGTTTCGCTCGGCACGAAGGTCAAGAGCCATGCGAACAGGGCGAGTGCGATCATGCCGGGCGCCAGCCACCAGATGGGTTTTGCCATGCGCAGCCACGCCCAGAAAGCGAAGCAACCGGCTATCTCGAAGAGGGCCGCTGCGGCGTAGATGATATAAGTCACGGCACGTGCCTTCGAATCACTCAGATCACATTGTCTCCGAATTTCAGATAGGCACGCGACGGCGTTCACCGGCAAGCAACAAACGGCATTTCTGATGACTTCCAATCCGACAGCTGCATCATCCGCGATACTCGAACGCGACGGGCGGTTCCTGCTGGTTCTCCGGCGCAACCCGCCATCGGCCGACATGTACGCCTTTCCCGGCGGCAGGGCGGAGCCCGGGGAAACGCCTGATCAGACCGCGTTGCGTGAGTTCGAGGAGGAGACGGGTATTCGTGCCCGCAACCCTGAGATCTTCGCCACCTATGATCTGAAGCAGCACGGCGCCGACGGGCGCCTGACCAGCCATTTCTTTCTCTCAGTTTTCCGCGTCGAGGCCGATGCCGATACCGTTGCGGTGGCGGCCGACGATGCGGCGGCGCTTGGCTGGTTCACGGTGGACGAGATTCGCCGCCTGCCGACGCCGCAGAGCGTGCTTGAGTGCGCGGAACGGCTGGCAGCAGCCCAGAAATGAGGAAGGGGAATAAGCAAGGGGAAAGGCAAGCCCGCACCTTGTCCCCGCCACCTTCAGGGTGTCCAATGCACAGATGATTCCCCTTCGCCGCGTCCTGTTGTGTGTTGTTCTTGGCGTCTCCATGGCGATACCGACATTTGTCTTTGCGCAGGGGCCGACAGCGGTTGCACCCGATGAGCCGGTCGCGCCGAAGGATGTCACCGTTCCGTATGACAGCAAGCTTGGCCGGTTGGCCGAGGTGATCGGATCGGTGCATTATCTGAGAACGCTGTGCAAGGCTGAGAACGGCGAGGAATGGCGGGTGCGAATGCAGCAACTGCTTGATTCTGAAACGAAAGATGAGCCGGGCAGAAAAGAGAAACTGACGGCGGCGTTCAATCGGGGATACCGCGCTTTTGCCTCCGTTTATACCGATTGCACACCGGCAGCGATCATGGCAGAAGAACGCTACCGTAACGAAGGCGCAACACTCGCCACCGAAATTACGTCACGCTTTGGAAATTAACGATAAATTAACCTCTTTTCACTGCGGGACGTGTCGTTTTGGGAAAAGGCTGATAGTGTTGTTAACCAGACAGTAAGGCATGCAGTTCGAGGAAAAGCTAATGGAACCGAGCCTCAACGACATCGACGACATGATCGTCCACGAAAAGATGCAGGCGGCGCTGGAGTACCATAACGAAGCCTGGGCCGACGGTATGGCCGACGGTATCGAACCCGAGATCATCGCCGACACGGCGATCATTCACGCGCTCCGGGAAACCATTCGCCTGCACGGCGAAAAGAACGCGGAAGCCTTGCTGGAATCGCTGCGAGAACGCATGGTGGCCGGAGAGTTTTCTCCGACCCGTACCCTGCAATAACACAGAGAGTTTCATGCGCACCGATATGACCAATGCTTCGCGGCCCGCGATCGCGCCGCTTTTGCTTGCAATCAGCCTCGGTGCCAGCAACCTGATGAGCGCACCAGCCGCGTTTGCGCTGTCCGAACTGCAGAAGACCCCCAGCGTTTCCGATGGTGCATCCACCGACAAGCCGCCAAGCGCGCCTGACGCGTCATCGGGCGTCCCCGCACCTGGCCCCGTCATCAGCAAGCCGGCGGGGCAGAGCCCCGACACGACGCCTGGCGCGCAGGATAGCTCGAAGCCGGTCGAGGTTCTTTACGACATAAGCAAGGTGCCGGAACCGGTTCGCCGCATGCGCGAGCAGATCGTCGAAGCGGCTGCTTCCGGTGATCTCGAGCGGCTGCGGCCGCTGTTCGGCACCGGCGCGACGCAGACGCAGGTGAGCGTCGGCGAGGCAACCGACGATCCGATCGGCGCGCTGAAGGATCTCTCCGGTGACCCCGATGGCGACGAGATCCTGGCGATCATTCTCGACATCATCTCGACGGGCTTCGTCCATGTCGGCCAGGGTACCGCCGACGAGATGTATGTCTGGCCCTACTTCGCGGAGAAGGACCTGAAGAAGCTGACGCCGCCAGAGCGCGTCGAGCTGTTGCGCATCGTCACCGCGGGCGACCTTGCCGACATGCAGGAATTCGGCGGCTACAATTTCTATCGTCTCGGCATTACCGCCGACGGCAAATGGAAGTTCTTCACCGCCGGCGACTGACGCTTGCGATCCCCGCCCCGACGACATACTTCTGAGCGATAACAACGCGACAGGTGCGCCCATGCCAGCCGTATTTCTGAAAGACCGCGCGCTCATCCGTGTGAGCGGCGGTGAAGCGCAGTCCTTTCTGCAGAACCTGATCACCACCGATATCGTGTCGCTGGATGCGGCCGAGGCACGCCCCGGCGCGCTGCTGACGCCGCAGGGCAAGATCCTGTTCGACTTTATGATCTGGCGCGATGGCGAGGACTTCATCATAGAGACGGACGAAGGCCAGCGCGAGGCGCTGACGAAGCGATTGACGATGTACAAGCTGCGCGCCGCAGTGGCTCTGGCAGCCGAGGGCAATGGCGTCAGCGTCTCCTGGGATAACGCTTCGACCGATGGCGTCAAGGACAGCCGATTCGCCAAGGCCGGCATCGACGTTTTCCACCGTCCGGGCCAGCATGGCAGTGACGATATCGCGGTTTACGACGCATTGCGCGCCACCCATGGCGTCGCAGTTTCCGGATCCGACTACGCGCTTCAGGATGCCTTTCCGCATGACGTGCTGATGGACCTGAATGGCGGGCTCTCCTTCAAGAAAGGCTGCTATGTCGGCCAGGAAGTGGTTTCCCGCATGCAGCACCGGGGAACGGCGCGTCGTCGTGTCGTGACCGTCAGCAGCACTGAGCCTCTCCCCGCCTCCGGCACCGAAATCACCGCCAACGGCAAGCCTGTTGGTACACTCGGCTCGGTTTCGGGGCATATTGGGCTTGCCATCGTGAGGATCGATCGCGCCGGTGAGGCGATGTCGGCGGGCAATCCGCTGCTTGCCGGCGACGTCACCGTGACGGTCGCCCTGCCCGCATGGTCCGCGCTCGTCTTTCCGGCCGCGTCCGACGAGGCCAGCGCTTGACCACCAAGGCTCCCCGCGCCTGGCAGCGCATGCTTTCCGGGCGCAGGCTCGATCTGCTCGACCCCTCGCCTCTCGATGTCGAGGTAGGCGATATCGCCCACGGTCTGGCGCGCGTTGCTCGCTGGAACGGGCAGACATCGGGCGATCACGCCTTTTCGGTTGCGCAACACAGTCTCGTGGTCGAGGACATCTTTCGGCGGATGAACGAGACGACACCGGACCAGTGCTTGATGGCGCTGCTTCATGATGCACCCGAATATGTGATCGGCGACATGATCTCGCCTTTCAAATCCGTGGTCGGCGGCGGATACAAGACCGTCGAGAAGCGGCTTGAAGCGGCGATCCACCTGCGGTTCGGACTGCCGCCACATGCGTCCCGCGAACTCAAGGATAACATCAAGAAGGCCGATACGATCGCGGCGTATTTCGAGGCCTCGCAGCTGGCCGGCTTCAGCGCCAGCGAGGCAAAGAAGCTTTTCGGCCAGCCGCGCGGAATCACCAAGGAAATGCTCCTGTTGACGCCGCTGCCGGCGATAGAGGCGCAGCGGCTGTTCTGCGAGCGCTTCGCTGTTATCGACGACCTGCGGGGCAAGCCATGACCTCGATCGTCGTGACCCCGCTTGCCCGCATCGCCGAAATGGCCGTGCGGCACCGCGCTTGCGAAATGATCAGCCTGATGGCGAAGGAACAGAGCTTTCATCGCCCGGCGGTCATCCAGGCGCACCGGCATCTGCTGCTCCACATGAACGACATCGCCTTCAAGGGAACGGGCAATCTCGTGGCGCCCGATGAAACGCATGTCCGGGAGATTATCGACTTCGCGGCAGCGTGGGATCAAACGGCGCCGCTCATCGTTCACTGCTGGATGGGCGTATCCCGCTCGCCGGCAGCGGCGGTGATTGCGGCCTTGTCGCTAAGGCCGAACCAGAGCGAAGAGGCGCTGGCGCAGCGCCTGCGCGCGGCTTCGCCCTATGCCACGCCGAACATGCGGATCATCGAGATCGGCGACCAACTGCTTGGCCGTGATGGACGGCTGGTAAGGGCGATCAAGGCAATCGGCCGTGGCGCCGATACCGATAGCAACGCGCCGTTCGTGCTTGCGATTGACGAAGCGTGACGGCTTTAAACGGTTGACGCGCCTGCCTTCTGTCCCATCTACGCAGGTCAACCGATAATCATTTCAGATATTTGGCGAGATCATGGAACAACAGGCAACCGACGTAATCGTGGCAACCCGAACGGCTCTGAGCCAGGCGAGCGCGCTTGCGGTCCAATATTCATTCTCCATCCTCGGCGCGCTGATCCTGCTGGTGCTGGGCTGGGTGATGGCGAGTTTCGTCAGTCGCTGGGCGTTCGAGGGCATCTCGCGGGTCCGCGGCATCGACGAGACGCTGGCGCGCTTCTTCACCAATGTCCTGCACTACGCGCTGCTGATTCTGGTGTTCATCACCGTGCTCGGTCAGTTCGGCGTGCAGACGGCTTCGATCATCGCAGCTCTCGGCGCTGCCGGCCTCGCCATCGGCCTGGCATTGCAGGGAACGTTGCAGAACATCGCCGCGGGGATCATGCTTCTGATCCTGCGGCCGTTCCGGGTCGGGGAATATATTGCGACCGGCAGTGTTGCCGGCACGGTGCGCGAGATCGGGCTATTCGCTACGGAGTTCCGCACCGCCGACGGCCTCTATCTGCTGGCGCCGAACTCGACGCTGTGGAACACGCCGATCACCAATTACAGCCGCGAGAAGACGCGCAAGAACGACCTCACCATCAACGTGCGCGCCGGCGACGACGTCGATCTGGCGATGAAGGTGCTGACGGACATCGCGCAAGCCGATTCGCGAGTGGAGAAGTCGCCACAGCCGAAGACCTTCATCGACGCGGTGACGTCGGACAAGATCACGCTGACCTTGCGCTATTGGGCAAAGACCGGCGAGTGGGACGATGCACGCCGCGAGATTCTCGGCCGGGTCAAGGCCAGCTTCGACGAGAAGGGCCTGCCGATTCTGTAAAAGGCGGCCGCCAGGCCGGCGGCCACCTTCATCCCGCAATGGCCGGGTGAATGCTACTTGATGACGGCGCAGGCAAGTCGGGCGCCGGCATCGCCGGCGGGCTGGCTGCGATAGTCATCCGAGTTCTCGTGGATCATCAGGGCGCGGCCGCGGATGCCGTTATCCTTGCCATCGAGCGTCACCATCCCATCGAAGACCTGTGCTCTCAGCACGCCGTCCTGCCCGACATACTGGTTCGGCATATCGCCGGCATGCGGCCCCTTAGCGGCGAGCAGCCCGTGCTCGGCCTTTGCGGGGTTGAAGTGCTTCCCGGCCGATTCGTGATGGGTGGCGGCATCGCACTTACCGGTTTCGTGCACGTGGAAGCCAACCCATTTGTTTGCCGGCAAGCCGGACACTTCCAGCTCGATCAAGACTCCGCCGGCAGCAGCTGCCGTCAATGTCGCTCGACCATTGTCCTTGCCGTCGGCGCCGACGAAGTTGGCCTGCGCCGTCTGCTTGTCCTGCGCGACGACGGATGTCGCCGCGACGGCAACGGTTGCAAATATTATCGATAAAAGCTGTTTCATGCGATTCCCTCCTCTTGGCCTTAAATGACAAACGCGTGCCGCGTGCCGGTGTTCCAAGCGAAAGAAGGCAAAGAAAAAGCCGACCAACCGGCCGGCTTCTTCCTCGATCAATCCATGAGCGAGCGATCAGGACGCAATGTCGAGCTCATACTGGCCATAGGTGTTCTGATAGAGAACATTGGCCGAGCTTGCCTGCGCCTCATAATCGGAGCTCAAAGCAGCGGGCTGGCGCGCTCCCATCATGAAGGCAAGGACGCCGTTCGAAAGCTTCGGTGCTTCCTGGGTGCTCTGGGACTGGCTTATAACGGACAGGATTCCCGGCTTCTCATCAGCCGCACGCTCACTACGGCTCAACACGCCGTCACTGTTGGAATCCAATCTCGAAAGAGTACCGAGATACGCATAGGACGTATCAACTGCAGACGAAATACGGTTCATACAAACCTCCGTTCACCGCATTACCGATGATGTTTGTACGCAATACGAATAGGGAACAATCAGAACTAGGCCGGTGGATAAACTGATTTGCCAGGGCGGTCAATAACTTGTTAATGCCGCATTAACCATGATTGACAAAATCTGACCTTTCGATCGCTTGCCATTTTTTCCATCCTTCGGGCGATGCCGATGCGGCAAGAATGGACGAGTGTGTACAAATATAGCGCGATCGATATATTTTTCTTCGAGACAACCAAATATTAATGCGACCGAAGGATTATGGCAGTTGGGTTTATCACGCAAAATCAATCTTTGATTGTATTTTTATTTAACTTTAAACGCTTCAGGAATGTCTTTGCATGTCGCGTGGGTCACACGGGATCTCAAAATCCGGGCACTCAGTTCGTTGCAGCCTGTTCGCGCTTTTCTGCGCGACGGAGAACGGCGGCCATGGAAGCTGAAGCGCTCTTCAGGCGTCAGTGCGCGGCGGCTCTGAACGAAGACGGCTCGGCCGACGGGCAGCGGCTGATCAAACTCGTTCTCGACACCTATCGCAAGGCGAACCGAAACCTTGCCGAGCAGAGCCGCCTTCTCGAGATCGTCCTCAACCACCTGCCGCTTGGCCTTTGCATTTTCGATTCTGACCAGAGACTGGTCGTCTCGAACATTCGCTTCCAGCAATTGTTCGGACTGGAAGCGGACGACACGCAGGCGGGGACAACGATCAGCTCACTGATTACCAAGATCGATGGCCTGGAAAAGCAGACCGTCAGAACCATGACCCGCGACGACCGTTCCGACGGCGGGCGTATTCGCCGCCGCGAATGGGAGATGAATGACGGGCGTATCGTTCAAAGCGTCGTCACGGTACTGCCTGACGGCAGCAACATCTCCATACACGCCGACATCACGGACGACCGAAAGGCGGCCGAGCGCATTGCGTTCCTGGCGCACCACGACCCCCTCACCGGGCTACCCAACCGCATCCGTTTCCGTGAGCAACTCGACACGGCGCTCGCCGCGCGCAAGCCGGACGAACAGATCGCACTTGTCCATCTCAATCTCGACCGCTTCAAGTCCGTCAACAACACACTTGGCGTTTCCGCAGGCGACAAGATCCTGCGCCAGGTTGCCGATCGCTTGCGCGCCCTGGCAGGCACGAGCAATATTCTCGCGCGACTGGGATCCGACGAATTCGCCATTCTCCAATGCGGACGTGAGCAGCCGTGGAACGCCATGGCCCTTGCAGACCAGATCAGGCGAGAGCTCTCGGAACCCTTTTTCCGTGGAGAAAAGGCCGTCGAGCTCAGTGTGTCCATGGGCATCGCCATCTGCCCCAAGGACGGAACGGAAACCGAGCCGCTTCTGAAGCATGCAGGGGTGGCATTGTCACATGCCAAGAGCAGCGGCAGACGCGGTGAGCGCTTCTTCACCTCGGAAATGGAGGCGCAGCTCGAAGCACGCCACGCCCTTGAAGCCGATCTGCGCAAAGCCGTGCACAACGAGGAGTTCGAGCTCCATTATCAACCACTTTATGACATGGCAGAGCGGCGAATCTGCGGCTTCGAAGCTCTGCTTCGCTGGAACCATCCGACCCGCGGGCGGATAGCGCCTTTGGAGTTTATTCCACTCGCCGAGGAGATCGGCCTTATCGTCGATATCGGGCAATGGGTGCTAAAGCGCGCCTGCGTGGACGCCGCCACGTGGCCCGCCGAGATCAAGGTCGCCGTCAACGTCTCGGCTATCCAGTTTATCTCCAGTGATCTGGAGGAGGACGTCTGCGCAGCGCTTGCGATCTCCGAGCTTTCGCCTGGACGCCTGGAAATCGAGATCACCGAGAGCGTCTTGATGGAGAACCGCGACGAAGCGCTGCCCATCCTGCATGCGCTTCGGCAGCGCGGCATACGCATTTCCATGGACGACTTCGGCACCGGCTATTCGTCGCTCAGCTATCTGAGCAGCTTCCCTTTCGACAAGATCAAGATCGACAAGTCCTTCGTCAACGACATCGTGGACAACAAGGAAGCATTCGCGATCATGCGCGCCATTATTCTGCTTGGCGACGCGCTTGGCATGCGGGTTACCGTCGAGGGCGTGGAGACGGCGCAGCAGCATGATTTACTGGCTCTAGAGGCGTGCGACGAGATCCAGGGCTATCACATCAGTCCACCCCGCCCGGCCTTCGACGTGCCGCAGATGCTCGCGGGTTGGCAAGCTGATGGCAAGGCTCAGGCGGGGTGACCGCATTGCGACTCGTCACCGCTCGCTTTAAGAGAGGCGGTCTCCGTCTACCTCTGGTGCGCACATGAAAGAGGCTCAGGCCTTCCGTCCCTACGAAACGCTTGCTGAAGCGCTTATCCCGCATTCGCACGAAGGCGACGACGGCTCGCACGATCTCGCGCATATCCTGCGGGTCTTCAAGAACGCCATGCGCATCCAGGCGAACGAAGGCGGAGATGGTCGCATTCTTGCCGCCGCCGTACTGCTTCATGATTGCGTAGCCGTCGAGAAGAGTTCGCCGCTGAGAGCCCAGGCGTCCGCGCTTGCCGCCGAGAAGGCGTCGGCCGTTTTGGCCGAACTTGGATGGTCGAACGAGGATGTCGTCGCCGTCGCGCATGCGATCCTCACCCATAGTTTCTCGGCGAATATCGCGCCCGAGACGCTGGAAGCGAAGATCCTGCAGGATGCCGACCGGCTGGACGCGATCGGCATGGTCGGCGCAGGCCGTTGCTTTTACATCGGCGGACGCATGGCGTCGTCGCTTTACGACCCGCTCGACCCGGCTGGACACGATCGACCGCTTGACGATCGGCGCTATGTCATCGACCATTTCCAGACAAAGCTGTTCAAGCTGGCTGACGGGTTCAAGACGGCTGCTGGTCGCGCGCTCGCGGCAGAGCGTGACAGGAGGCTGCGGGATTTTCTCGACGCCTTTATGGACGAAATCTAGGAGTATCTCATATGCGCATCAGCGATCTCTTCATTTACCCGCTCAAAAGCGCCCGTGGCATCGCGCTTCAAAGCACCGAGATCGATGCCTTCGGCCTGCCCGGCGATAGGCGGGCGATGCTGATCAATCCGGATGGAAGCTTTATCACCCAGCGTGAAATGACGGATCTTGCGCGGCTTGATGTCCAGCAGGAGGCATCCGGCTTCCGGCTTGGCATGAACGGTGAGGAACTGTTCGTCCCCCTGCCCGACGGTATCAAGCGCATCGATGTCTCGATCTGGAAGTCGATCGTCAACGCCGCCATCGCCGACGATCAATCCAACGCGATGCTTTCGCGCTGGTTCGGCCGAGAGCTCAAGTTCGTATTCTTCGACGACGACGCCAATCGCATCGCAAGCCCGGAATGGGCGGGCAACGACACGCCGGTGACCTTCGCGGACGGCTACCAGATCCTGGTGACCACGACAGGATCGCTGAAGGCGCTCAACGCCGATATCGAGGCCCATGGCGAAGGCAGCGTCGGAATGGAGCGGTTCCGACCCAATATCGTCATCGATACCGAAGAGGCGTGGCCGGAGGATCGCTGGGCAGCAATCGAGATCGGCGGCATCCGCTTCGACCTGGTGAAGCCGTGCGCGCGCTGCATCATGACCACGCAGGACCAGAAGACTGGTTCGCGCGAGGTTGCAAATCCCATGCCGGCCATGGGCCGCATCCGCATGTCGGCCGACCGCCGCGTCCCGGGTCCCCTGTTCGGCTGGAACGTCACGCCACGCGCCGCCGGCGCGATTGCGGTCGGCGACACAGTTAAGGTGCTCGACGAGCGGCCTGATGGATGGGCGTTCAAGGTGCGCAAGAGAGCCTGAAACGCTACGACTGCAATTCAGACGATGTAGCGACGGCAGGCTTCAGCGCCTTGAGCGCGGCCTGCACGAAGCCTTCGCGCGCCGTGGATGGCTCAAGGCCGCGCGGCTCGTAGACATGGCGATGCAGGAAGAAGGTTGTCAGGCGAAATGCCTCCGACAGGCTGTCGAAATCGGCCGCCTGTCGCTTTTCGACGGATAGAAACGGCGGCAAGGCGAACATCCTGTCGGCCCAGGGCGCGCCGGCTGCGCGGCTGACCGCGCGGCCCGACTTCGGCGAGACATAGGCGAGATCGGTGCGCGTTCCGGTTGCCGCGCATTCGCTGAGATCAAGCCCGAAGCCGAGATCGTTGAGCACGGCGAGCTCGAAGCGAACGAATAATTCGCCCGCATCGGCTGGATTATCGAGATTGTCGAGAATGACTTCCAAGGCCTCGAAGAGATGCGGATGCGGATCGCGCTCCGGAAGAAGCCTGAGCAAGGCGCCCATGGCCTGCACACCGTAGACAGCGGTCGCCGTTTCCATCAGCCGGGCGGCGCGCAAGGTGACTGGCTCGACCTTGAACTCGCCCATATGCTCGTCGAGCCGCGCACGCCAGGTAACCTCGACCTCGTTACCGGGCTGCAACACCGGCTGCATGGCGCGTGAACGCCCGGACCGCACCATCCCCAGGTGACGGCCGCGATCCGGCGTCATCACCTCGGTGATGACGCTTGTCTCGCCATGGCGCCGAACGCCAAGAATGATTGCACGACCTTGCCACTGCATTGCAAATCGACCTTTACACCACGCACTATCCTAGCGCATGGCGCACGCCCTGTCATGAAAGCGTGTCACTGAAGCGGATCAGGCCTCTGAGGGAAAAAGCCGGCGCAGGAAATCCCGCATCGCGTCCTCGTCGAATGGCTTGACGAGGAGCGGCCTGTTTTGCAGGTCCTCGGGGAAATCCAGCGTGTCGGAGTAACCGCTGACGAAGCCGAAAGGGATTTCGGCGGCGGCCAGAACACGGGCGAAGTCAAAGCTCATGACCTCACCAAGATTGACGTCAAGCAAGCCGAAATCATAGCTATCGGCCTTGATCGCGTCATTGGCTTGCTCGACGCTGTTACAAATATCGATGGTCTCGACGCCGACGGCACGCAGAATGTCTTCCGCCTCCATCGCGATGATCAAGCTATCCTCGAGAACCAGAACACGTCTCGCGACCATGATCACGAAGCCCTCTTCCGGGCGCCACTATCGACGCGCCCTATATCCCAAACCGGCATTTCCACCCCTGATAAACCACGGCCATTGGCCGAAAAGTTCATGCTGTCTGCATTGCATAGCTGCTTTTTCGCTCCTGGTCGATATTGGCGAATCTCGAGGCAGGAACATGTCATGCCGAACACTAGGGTCCGACTCGGCGATTTGCATTTAAAAAAGACATAGATGCCGTCCTAGAGAAACGGACGGACCTTTTCATCAAGCCCATCCCAACCAGCGATTTTCGCCAGCATGTCGCCATCCAGCACCTCGCAGGCGCGCTCCTGCCAGCGGATGAGCTTGCGTGCGGCAAGTTTCTTCAACGTCTTGTTCGTATGGACGATCGACAGGCCAAGCGTATCGGCGATGTGCTGCTGGGTGATCGGGATTGCGCTGTGGCCGTTAAAGAGCTTCAACTGCTTACCGCGCTGGTAAAGGAATGCAATCAAGTAGGCGGCGCGCTCCAGGGCGGTTCGGCGGCCAATGCTGAGAAGATGCTCGTCTAGCATTCGCTCCTCTTGCGCTGCGATCCAGGTGATGTCGAAGGCCAGCGAGGGGTGCTTGTTATAAAGCGTCATCAGCTTGTCGCGCTCAAAGACGCAAAGCGACACCGGCGAAAGCGCCTCGATCGAGTGCTGCATCTCGCCCATGATAGTACCCTGGAGGCCGATCAGATCGCCGGGCATGATGTAATTCAGGATCTGGCGCCTGCCGTCTTCCAACGCCTTGTAGCGGAAACCCCAACCCGTCAGCACGGTGAACAGGTGCGCGCTGTGAGCGCCCTCCACGAGGATCGTGGCGCCCGCATCGACCGCCAGCTCGCCCTTCTTGAACTTCGAGATAAAGCCGAGCTCGTCGTCGGTGAACTCGCGAAAATGCGCCAGCGGCCGCAACGGACACTGTTCGCAAGGTGTCTTGAACGAATGCGTCGGCCGAGATGTCGCCATGCGTGCCCCTCAATCCAGAAAAAGCGGCGCCCCGAAATCGAGGCGCCGCTTTCACATAACTCACAGGCTGGTGATTGGTTCCAACCCGTTCGAATTTTTCCTGCAAAACTAGGGGTTTGCCAGGGTTTCGGTCGTTAACCGCGCGGAAACTCCAAACCCATTTCGCGGAAGCGCTCAGGATCGTCGCCCCAGTTCTCACGCACCTTCACGAAGAGGAAGAGATGCACGGTCTGCTCGAGGATCTCCGAGAGCTCCTTGCGCGATGCAGTCGAAATGGCCTTGATCGCTTCACCGTTTTTGCCGAGAGCAATCTTCTTCTGGCTATCGCGCTCGACGTAAATCACCTGCTCGATGCGAACGGATCCGTCCTTGCGCTCTTCCCATTTCTCAGTCTCGACATGCGAAGCATAGGGGAGTTCCTGATGGAGGCGCAGAAACAGCTTCTCGCGGGTGATTTCGGCCGCCAGCTGGCGCATCGGCAGATCGGAAATCTGATCTTCCGGATAATACCACGGCCCCTCGGGCAGCGTCTTGGCGAGATAATCCATGACATCGTCACAGCCCGAACCGTTTTCGGCCGAGATCATGAAGGTCTGGTCGAAAGCGACGTATTCGTTGGCCGCTGAGGCCAGCGCCAGCAAGTCCTCGCGCTTGACGCGGTCGATCTTGTTGAGCGCGAGGATCTTGCGCTGCGGCACATCCTTAAGGCTCTCCAGGATCTTCTCGGCATCGCCGCGAAGCCCGCGCTCGCTGTCGATCAGGAGCATGATGATATCAGCATCCTTGGCGCCGCCCCAGGCGGAGGTCACCATTGCGCGATCGAGCCGGCGGCGTGGCTTGAAGATACCTGGCGTATCCATGAAGACAATCTGGGCGTTATCATGGGTGGCGATGCCACGGATGACGGCGCGGGTCGTCTGCACTTTGTGGCTGACGATCGAGACCTTGGCGCCAACCAGACGGTTCAGCAAGGTCGACTTGCCGGCATTGGTCGGCCCGATCAGGGCAACGAAGCCGGAATGAGTCGGGCCAGCGGGTTCAGCGGCGCTATCCGCGATGTCGTGTTCTTCGGTCATTGTTCCCGTTAATTTCCGGCAGACGATTTCTGCCAAATGCCTTCGCGTTCGAGCATTTTCGTTGCGGCCACCTGCTCGGCGGCACGCTTGGAGCGCTCGACGCCCGTTTCCGGCTTCACACCGGCGACTTCGACCGTCACCGTAAAGCGCGGATCATGATCCGGTCCGCTGCGTTCTTCAACCCGGTAGTTTGGCGTCACGCCGAATTTGGCATGCGACCATTCCTGCAACTCGGTCTTGGCGTCGCGTCTTGCGCCATCGGCCCGCACCGCGCGCTTTTCCCAATACTTCACGATGAAGCCGCGTGCGACCTCAAGACCGGCATCGAGATATACTGCCGCGATCAGGCTTTCGACAACGTCGGCGCGCACGTTCAGCATGCGCTTGCCTGTCAGCTTTTTCACATCGGCGCCGGTGCGGATGTAAAGATGCAGGCCAAGCTCGTCGGCCACCTCGGCGCAGGTATCGGCGCTGACCAGCTGATTCAGGCGCACAGACAACTCGCCTTCCGTTGCAGTGCCGAAGGTCCTGAAAAGCATCTCGGCGACACACAGGCCAAGGACCCGGTCGCCAAGAAACTCAAGCCGTTCGTAGTTCGCACCCTTCTGCGTGCGGGCGCTCGCATGGGTCAGCGCGCGATCGAGACGCTCCTTCTCGGCAAAGACATGGCCGATCAGCGCTTCGAGCTTTGTTCGGTCAGCCGCCGAAAGCGTCGGCGACTTGCTCATTCAACGCCCTTGAACAGTCGATCCCAACGCATGTTGGAAGGCCACTTCCAGATTTCGCGGAAGGAGGTGTCGTTGCCGAGCGAGAAGAAGATGACGCTGGCGCGACCAACCAGGTTTTCGGCCGGCACGAAACCGACGTCGAAGCGGCTGTCGAGCGAATTGTCGCGGTTGTCGCCCATCATGAAGTAGTGACCTTCGGGAACGATGAACTCGCGGGTGTTGTCGCCGCGCGACACCGGAGACTGATCGAGCGTGTCGTAGGTCACGCCGTTGTCGAGGGTTTCGCGGAACACGGGAACGTCCTGGCCAGGGTCCTGGGCGTAGTCGGAATTGAAGGTACCATCAGGCACTTTCGGAACAGGCTTGCCATTCACGTAAAGGACGCCATCCGTCACCTGGATGTGGTCGCCGGGAAGACCGACGAGGCGCTTGATGTAATCGACCTCGGGGTTCGGCGGGAAGCGGAAGACGACGACGTCGCCGCGCTTCGGCTCGCTTGCGAAGATGCGGCCGCTGAACAGGTTGGGCGAGAACGGCAGCGAGTATTTGGAATAGCCGTAAGCGAACTTGTTGACGAAGATATAGTCGCCGACGAGAAGCGTCGGCATCATCGAGCCCGAGGGAATGGTGAATGGCTGGAACAGGACCGTGCGGATCACCATCGCCAAGACCAATGCCTGGACGATGACCTTGATGTTCTCCCAGAGGGCGTTTGGCTTGGCTTGAACTTTTTCGGACACGCAGTTCTATTCCTTCAGAGCGCCAAAACGGCGTAAGTCTTTAATCGGTTCTGTGTAGCGGCTTCGGCTGATTGCGGCAATGCCACCAACATTAAAAGCCGGACATGTAACGGTCAGTCGCTCAGCGGCAAGGCTTCGATGATGACGAAGGCCTGGGCCAAGGGATAATCATCGGTAATTGTCAAATGGATGGCGGCGCGGTGCCCTGAAGGCAACATCTTCTGCAAAATCTCGCCGGCTCCGCCGGTAAGCTTCATCGTCGGCTTGCCGCTCGGAAGATTGACGACGCCCATATCCTTCCAGAAGACACCCTGGGCGATGCCCGTGCCCAATGCCTTGGAACAGGCCTCCTTGGCGGCGAAACGCTTGGCGTAGGAGGCGGCGCGGTTGGCGCGGCGGTCGGATTTCTGTTGTTCGATATCGGTGAAGCAGCGATTGGTGAAGCGCTCGCCGAAACGCTCGAGCGACTTTTCGACACGCCTGATATCGATGAGATCGCTGCCGATGCCGATGATCATACGGTTTCCTCAAGGGAGACGGGATTTGCGACCCGCAAGCGGGCGCGCTCCATCAGACGAGCGCGGCGGCGTCCCTGGAAGCCCCTCACAGTGTAGAAGGTCGCGAAGTAGATGGCGACGGCCGTGACGATAGCAGGCGGTATCGAGCCGATCAGCATCGGCTCCAGCACCGGACGCCACAGTTCGCTGAAGTGCAGCTCGTGAAAAAGCGCCTTGAGATCGACCGCGCCGCCCTGAATGGTGTCCTTGCGGCTCAAGAGCAGGTGCCCGATTTCCCAGGTCGTACCCCAGATGAACGGATAGGTCAGCGGATTGCCGAAAGCCGCGCAACCGAGTGCGGCGGCCACCATATTGCCTGACAACAGATAGGAGATAACGAAAGCCATGACGAAATGGACGCCGATGAACGGGGTCCAGGACACGAAGATCCCGGCCGCGACGCCAACGGCCACCGCGTGTGGCGATGCCCTCAGGCGAAGCACGCGCATCACAAGATAGCGCGGAGGCCTCAGGAATCCCTTTCGTGGCCAAAGCAGCTCGCGCAGCTTTTCACGAAATCCAGCGGGTTTCCGACGACGAAATAACATGGCGCGTATGTAGTGCATGCCGCACAGGCCTGACAAGAGCGCCAGACCTCCTCAGTCGCTATTTGATGTGCGCCGACTGAGTATCTACCGGGGGCGTAACTCAAACGCCCCTTCCCACTTGCAAATCCGGTAACCGATTAACGGCTACGGAACAGACCACGGTCAACCTGACGCTGGCGGTATTCCAGATCGATGCGGTCGAACGAACCGTTCAGGTAGGCAGTTTCGCGTTCTTCAGCACTCGGAGCGCGCAGTGCACGAGCGAACTTCTTGATCGGTGTAAACATTTGGATGCCTCTTCTTTCAGTCACTTGTTGATGACCAGAAGATAGGCGGTGCCGAGCGTTTTTACCAACGCTCTAACTCTCAGTCAGCCATGCGCCAAATGCATACCTATACCCTAATCTGCGACAATTTGACCATAAAACGATCACATATTGTGCAAACAAGGTGCAAGCGCGGCCGCCTTACTCGTAAAGCCGGCGCACGGTGGCAACGCAATCCAACTCCGTCAACTGCGCAAGCAGTTGATTCAGCTGACGAAGATCCCAAACTTCGACATCGAGCGCCATCTCGGTGAAGTCGGTGGCGACGCGAACCGTGTTGAAGACGCGGATGTTGACGTCGACATCGGCGACCGTGCGGGCGAGCTTTGCGAGCGTGCCGGGCTCGTTCAGCGCATTGACCAGGATGCGGGCCATGAAGCGCGACTTGTTGGCCTCGTCAAGATCCCAGCGAACATCGATCCAGCGATCGGGCTGCTCGTCGAAGCGCTGCAGCACCGGAGACTGAATGGGATAGATCGTGATGCCCTTGGCGTTCTCGCTCGTGTTGGTGATACCTACGATGCGATCGCCGGGGACAGCACCTGACGGTGCGAACTGCACATCGATGTTGCTTGAGATGCCGCGGATCGGCACGGCCTCGGCATCGCCCAGGGCTTCCAGGCCGCTCGGAGCTTGTTCGCCCGCTTTCCTTTTGTCCGGGATCTTGAAGATCATACCCGTGGCGCTGCGGACGTTGAACCAACCATCGTCGCCCGAGGGCTTCGAGGTGATGCGCTCTTCCTGGTGATCGGGGTAGACGGCGCGCAAAACATCGAGCGACGACATCTCGCCGCGGCCGACCGACGCAATCGCGTCCTCGACATCCTTCTGGCCGAGACGATGCAGCGCCGGCTTCATCGCCTCGCGCGAGAAGACCTTGCCGGCGCGGTCGAAAGTGCGCTCGAGAATGCGATGGCCGAGGCCGGCATATTGCTTGCGGATGGCCATGCGGGTGGCACGGCGGATGGCGGCGCGCGCCTTGCCGGTCACCACGATCTCTTCCCAGGCCGCAGGCGGCACCTGCACGCCGGAGCGGATGATCTCGACCTCGTCGCCATTCGCGAGGCGCGTGACCAGCGGCATGATGCGGCCGTTGATCTTGGCGCCAACCGTGGTGTCGCCGATGTTGGTGTGAACGGCATAGGCGAAGTCGATCGGCGTGGCGCCGCGCGGCAGGGCGATCAGCTTGCCCTTCGGGGTGAAACAGAAGACCTGGTCCTGGAACAACTCGAGCTTGGTGTGCTCGAGGAACTCTTCCGGGCTGTCGCCCTCCGCCAGCGCCTCGATCGTGTGGCGAAGCCAGGAATAGGCGTTGGATTCGCGCGAGAGTATGTCGCCGTCCGCATTGGTGGCGCCGTCCTTGTAAAGCGTATGGGCGGCGATACCGAACTCGGCGATCTCATGCATGCGCTTGGTGCGGATCTGCAGCTCGATGCGCTGGCTCGATGGGCCGACGATGGTGGTGTGCAGCGAGCGATAATCATTCTGCTTCGGCGTCGAGATATAATCCTTGAAGCGACCGGGGACGACGCGCCAGCGGGTGTGGACGATGCCGAGGCCGCGATAGCAGGACGGAATATCGTCGACGATGATGCGGAAGCCGTAGACATCCGACAGCTGCTCGAAGGAGAGCGACTTCGACTGCATCTTGCGGAAGACCGAATACGGCTTCTTCTGGCGCCCCTTGACGTAGGCGTTGGTCAGGCCGTTGGCGACAAGCAAGTCGCGCAGCTCGGTCTCGATCTTCTTGACGAGGCCCTCATTGCGCCGCGACAGTTCCTCGAGCCGCTTGGTGACCGTGTCGTAGGCTTCGGGATTGATGTGGCGGAAGGACAGGTCCTCCAGCTCCTCGCGCATATCCTGCATACCCATGCGGCCGGCGAGCGGCGCGTAGATATCCATCGTCTCCTCGGAAATGCGGGCGCGCTTTTCCGGCGACATGTGGTCGAGGGTGCGCATGTTGTGCAGGCGGTCGGCGAGCTTGACCAGGAGAACGCGCACGTCGTCGGAGATGGCCAGCAGCAGCTTGCGAAGGTTCTCGGCCTGCTTGGCTTTCTTGGTGACGAGATCGAGCTTCTTGATCTTCGTCAGGCCTTCGACCAAGCGACCGATGTCTTCTCCGAAGAGTTCATCGATTTCCGCGCGCGTCGCCGTGGTGTCCTCGATCGTATCGTGGAGAAGCGCCACCGCGATGGTGGACTCGTCGAGATGCATATCCGTGAGGATCGCGGCGACTTCGAGAGGATGGGAGATATAGGGGTCGCCGCTGGCGCGCTTCTGCTGGCCATGCTTCTGCATGGCATAGACATAGGCTTTGTTGAGCAGGGCTTCGTTGGCATCGGGCTTGTATTTCTGAACGCGCTCCACGAGCTCGTACTGCCGCATCATCCCGAAGCCACTCCATTACAAAAGAAAAGCGCGCCAATCACTGATTGGCGCACGTGATACTTAATCATATGCCGAAGCAATAATGGCGCAAGATTGACGATTAGTAATCGTCGCTCTTTTCCGGCGGCACGAGGCCTTCGATACCGGCCAGAAGCTCTTCTTCCGACATCTGATCGAAAGTAACGGTCTCCGGAGCATCGTCCTGCTCTTCGCCATCGGCGGTAGCAGCCGTTGCGATGAGGCTTGCCGGATCGGGCTCGGGCTCGTCGACTTCGACGTGCTTCTGCAGCGAATGGATCAGGTCTTCCTTCAGATCGTCGGGAGACAGCATCTCGTCGGCGATCTCGCGAAGGGCGACGACCGGGTTCTTGTCGTTGTCGCGATCGATGGTGATCGACGCACCCTGGGAAATCAGCCGGGCGCGGTGGCTGGCAAGCAGAACCAGCTCGAAGCGGTTCTCAACTTTGTCAATGCAATCTTCTACTGTGACACGGGCCATTGCCTGTCCTTTACGGTCGGGATCTCGGGATTAGCACGGCGATACAATTAAAAGCAGGCGAATTCAAGTTTTTAGTGAAGGAACCGTCCGAGCCTGTGGGAACTTTCTAATTTTAGAGGTTTCCACTAAAAGTTGCTTGGAATATGCCGAATCCTGCCCTAAATCTGACTTATATGAATAGTTCATAAAGTAAGAATTGTTCTGAATTTTTCAGATAACCCATTGTTTTCGTGGGCTATCTGCAGCCGAATTTTAGATTACTCAAAGTGGATTGGTACGCGATGTTCGACCCGCGAGAAAAAATTGCACTTTTCATTGATGGCGCCAATCTCTATGCGGCGTCCAAGAGTCTGGGCTTTGACATCGACTACAGAAAACTTCTGAAAGCCTTCCAGAAGCGCGGCTATCTGTTGCGGGCCTATTATTACACCGCCCTGATCGAGGATCAGGAATACTCCTCGATCCGCCCGCTGATCGACTGGCTCGATTACAACGGCTACAAGGTGGTGACCAAGCCGGCCAAGGAATTCACCGACTCCATGGGCCGCCGCAAGATCAAGGGCAACATGGATATCGAGCTTGCCATCGATGCCATGGAGCAATCGGAGACGGTCGATCATCTGGTGATCTTTTCCGGTGATGGCGACTTCACGACGCTGGTCGAGGCGCTGCAGCGCAGGGGCCGGAAGGTTTCGATCATCTCGACCATGGCGACACAGCCGCCGATGATCGCCGACGACCTCCGTCGCCAAGCGGATCACTTCATTGATCTCTTGTCCCTGAAAAGCGAAATCGGCCGCGATCCCTCCGAGCGCCCTGCCCGTCCCGTGGAGCCTGCGGCATCCAGCGATTTCGAAAGCTGAAGCAAGCGACCGATGCTCCAAAAGAAAACCGCGGCAGTTGCCGCGGTTTTGATTCAGGCCCTATCTGATCAGCCATTATCCTTGAGAAGCCGGCTCTTCTGCCGGTTCCAATCGCGCTCTTTTTCCGACTGCCGCTTGTCGTGCAGCTTTTTGCCCTTGGCGAGCGCCAGTTCCATCTTTGCGCGGCCGCGATCGTTGAAATAGATCTTCAGCGGGATAAGCGTCATGCCTTCGCGATTGATGCCGGCACGCAGGCGGTTGATCTCGCGGCCTGACAGCAAGAGCTTGCGACGACGACGGGGCTCATGGTTGAAGCGGTTGGCCTGCAGATATTCCGGAAGATAGGAATTGATCAGCCAGATCTCGCCCCCCTCGTCCGACGCGTAGGATTCGGCGATGTTTGCTTTGCCTTCGCGCAACGACTTGACCTCGGTGCCCATCAGCACCAAGCCAGCCTCATAGGTATCGACGATCTCGTAGTTGTAGCGCGCCTTGCGGTTTTCGGCGACGATCTTCTTGACGACGCGCTGGCTGCCTTTGGGGGCCATGACAAATTCCAATTTCTCGGGGGCGCGATATCCGCGCCCGCACTTCTCGGCTTTATGTAGAGGCGCGGCCCATCTTTGTGAAGGCCGCGCGTTTTATCAGTGCAGCAGTTATCAGTTCAGCAGGCGATTAGTTCAGAAGGCCGGCGTGGCGCAGCGCCGCGTCGAGTGCAGCTTCCGTGCTTGCCTCCAGCGAGGAGACCAGCGGCGAGCGGACCGTGCGGTTCATGCCGCGGATCTTCGACAGGCCGTACTTGGCGCCACAGAGGCCCGGCTCCAGGAAGATCGCCTTGTGCAACGGCATCAGGCGGTCCTGATATTCGAGCGCTTTTGCGAACTCGCCGGCCAGCGTCGCGGCCTGGAATTCGGCACAGAGACGCGGGGCGACATTGGCCGTGACCGAAATGCAGCCGACGCCGCCATGGGCGTTGAAGCCGAGTGCCGTCGCGTCTTCGCCGGAGAGCTGGCGGAAATCCTTGCCGCAGGTGATGCGCTGCTCGGAGACGCGTTCGATCTTGCCGGTGGCATCCTTGACGCCGACGATATTGCCGTATGCCCTCGCAAGCGCGCCCATGGTTTCCGGCGTCATGTCGATGACCGAGCGGCCGGGAATGTTGTAGATGTAGATCGGCAGCTTGATGGCTTCGGCGATCGCAGCAAAATGAGCGTAAAGCCCCTTCTGCGTCGGCTTGTTGTAATAGGGCGTGACGACGAGAACCGCATCAGCGCCGGCCTTTTCGGCGTGCTGAGCAAGCTCGACGGCTTCGCGGGTGTTGTTGGAGCCTGCGCCCGCCATGACGGGAACGCGCTTGGCGGCGGCCTCGATACAGAGTTCGACCACGCGTTTGTGTTCGGCATGCGACAGGGTCGGCGATTCGCCGGTCGTTCCGACTGGAACGAGACCGCTGCTGCCTTCCTTGATCTGCCAGTCGACATGGGCGGCGAAGGCCGCTTCATCGACGAGGCCAGTATCAGTGAAAGGCGTGACGAGTGCGGGAATGGATCCCTGGAACATGCAGAACTCCTTACGACCGCAATCCATGCTTCGGCCGCATTCCTTGAATACGAAGGAGCGCACCATAGTGCGGCAAAAAGGCTCCGACAAGCGCACACAGCTTCGTTGCAACAAATTCCGATCGCAAATGTGAATGAAATTGAAGGGCTTCGGTAAGGTTTCGTTAATATGCGTCCCAGCAAATGTAGGGACGCGTTTCCATTGCGAGTATCCCTGATGAAGAGAGCTGTTCTGATCCTGTCCGCGCTCGGCCTGACGGCCGCCGCATGGGGAACATTTGCCGCGCAGCTCCCAGGCGAGGATGCGCCTGTTCCCGATGTCAGACCGATCGGCTTCATGCCGCAGCCCTCGCTGCCGGAATCGATGACAACCGGTGCCATACCGCGCAGCCAGGCAATTGCACCCGTCAACAGCGACCTGAAGGCCGGTCTCGATGCACTCTCTGCCAAGGACCCGATGCAGGCCATTTCGATCCGCGACGGCATGGCGCAGGGGAC
This sequence comes from Hyphomicrobiales bacterium, assembly GCA_900472605.1. Classification (GTDB taxonomy): domain Bacteria; phylum Pseudomonadota; class Alphaproteobacteria; order Rhizobiales; family Rhizobiaceae; genus Rhizobium. The sequence goes on from UCJD01000033.1 coordinate 164,502, forward strand.
GCTTGATCGTCACATTCTAACTTGGGCAATCGCCGTCTCCGGGCAAAAGGGCGTACCTTCCGTCGAGATTGCAACCGCCGCCCGGGAATTGACGGGGTGGCCGGGGCTCGCCAAGCTGCGTCTCTATTCCGAGCGCGCGCTCTATGACGAGAACCCTTCGCCTTCGGCCGTTCTCGCAGCATTTGGCGAAACCGCCCCGGAAACGACCTCGGGCGCGATGATCCTTTCGCGCGCGCTTGTCGCCACCGGCAAGCAGCAGCAGGCAGCGAAATACATGCGCAAGGTCTGGCGCGGCGAGACGCTGGACAAGCAGACGGAAGACAAGATTCTGGCCGAGTTCGCCGGACTGCTTACCGTCGCCGACCACAAGGCGCGCATGGAATATCTGATGTATCGCAACCGCACGGCACAGGCCAAGCGGTTCGGCGATCTCGGGCAGGCGCAATCGCTCTACAAGGCGTGGGAATCTGTCGCCAACAAGGCTCCGAATGCCGGCGCGCTTCTTGCCGGTGTCGATAGCAAATGGAACGGCGATCCCGGCTATCTCTTCGCGCGCATCGAATATCTGCGCAAGCAGGAGAAGTATCCTGAGGCCGCAAAGCTCTTGCAGCAGATGCCGCGCGACCGCGACCAACTCGTCAATGCCGGCGAGTGGTGGAACGAGCAGCGCATCGTCAGCCGCGGGCTGGTCGACCAGGGGCAGTTCAAGCTCGCCTACGGCATCGTTTCGAAATACGCGGCGACGACGCCGACCGATATCGTCGAGGCCGAATTCCATGCCGGCTGGTATGCGCTGCGCGGGCTGCAAGACCCGACGACGGCGCAGGCGCATTTCCGCAAGATCCTCGACTTCTCCAACGGCCCGATTTCCGTATCGCGCGCCTATTACTGGATGGGACGCTCGGCCGAGGCTGGCGGCGCCGGCAAGGCGGCGGAATTCTACGCCAAGGCGGCGAGCTATCCGACAACCTTCTACGGCCAGCTTGCCGGCGAAAAGCTTGGGCGCAAGACGATCAATGTCAGCTACCCCTCGCCCAGCCCCGCCGACCGGCAGCGCTATCAGGCGCGCGAGGCCGTGCAGGCTATCGCCCGGCTCGACGCCGCCGGCCATGGATGGCGTGCGAATGCGCTTTATCTTGCTCTCGGCGAGCAGATGCAGAGCCCCGGCGAACTCGCGATCCTCTCCGCGCAGGCGGAGCGCTCCGGCGACCATCACCTGTCGCTGCAGATCGGCAAGAGCGCCTATGCCCGCGGCGTCGACGTCGCGGCTCTCGCCTTTCCGATCGGCGTTATTCCCGGCAGCGCCAACATCTCGGGATCCGGCAAGGCGCTGGCCTATGCGATCGCCCGGCAGGAAAGCGCGTTCAATCCGACCGCTGTCTCCGTCGCCGATGCGCGCGGCCTGTTGCAGATCCTGCCTGGAACGGCCAAGGCAGTCGCGAAGCGTCACAACATCGCCTATTCCAAGGACAAGCTGACCGAAGACGCCGGCTATAACGCGACGCTTGGCGCGCATTATCTCGGCGAGCAGATCGACGCGTTCGGCGGCTCCTACATTATGACCTTCATCGCCTACAATGCGGGACCGAAGCGCGTTCCGGAATGGATCGACCGTTACGGCGACCCCCGAGGCAAGTCGATCGACGCCGTCGTTGACTGGATCGAGCGCATCCCCTTCCCCGAGACCCGCAACTATGTGCAGCGGGTCATGGAGAATTACGAGGTCTATAAGACGCGCCTCGGCCAGCCGGCCAGCATCGAGCATGATCTGATTGGCGGACGCACGGCGTTCTAAAGTGCTGTTTGCCCGGCGGCACATGAGACGCTAGTCTTCTCTCGCAACGGCTAGAGCGACCATGAACGATGCCGACAGCCAAGCTTTTCAGGACCGGACTTTTCTTTCCAGTGATGGCCTGACACTGCATCTGCGTGACTATGATCCGGGTGTTGCGGCGACCGACGGTCGGCTACCGGTGATCTGCTTGGCCGGCTTGACGCGGAATGCGCGCGATTTTCATGCGCTGGCCCTGATTCTATCGCGGGATCCGGTTGCTCCCCGACGCGTCATCGCGCTTGATTACCGTGGTCGCGGGCTTTCAGACCGGGATGAAAACAAGACGAACTACAATCTCGCGGTTGAGGCCCGCGATGTTATCGAAGCCTGCGCCTATCTGAACATCGGCCGCGCCGCCTTCATCGGCACATCGCGCGGCGGCCTGATCCTGCATCTGCTTGCAGGGATGAAGCCCGCCTTGGTCGCGGCGGCCGTTCTCAATGATGTCGGGCCTGTGATCGAAGCTGTTGGCTTGATCAAAATTCGTGACGACCTCAACAATGCACAGTTGCCACGAGACATGGAAGAGGCGGCGGTTTTGCTGAAGCTGCGGCATGGCGCAGACTTCCCTGCCCTGTCGGATGACGATTGGGCGGACATGGCGGCGGCAGTTTATCGTGATATCGATGGCCAGGTCGTTCCGGACGCCGATCCAGCAATCGCCAGACAACTGCTGACAATCGATTTCACGCAACCCCTGCCGGATCTCTGGGCGCAATATGAGCGTCTTGCGGCGCTGCCTTTGATGGTCGTTCGCGGCGAGAATTCGGCATTGCTCTCCGAAGCCACGCTATCCGCGATGGCTGGGAGACATCCCGATCTCCAGATCGTCAGAGCTCCCGGTCAGGGCCATCCGCCCTTGCTTCATCTCGAGCCCGCGCTCCAGAACATCCGGACTTTCCTGGCGGCAATTTAGCACGCTGGTTCATCCTTGGAGGCGACCAGCTTTCCGGGACACACTCGCTTATTGCCAAGAATGAAAAAAGCCCGGTTCTTGCGAACCGGGCTTTCCTGATTAGACCGAAGTCAGATCAGATTAGAATGCACGCTGCAGGCGGAAATAGCCCGAAACCGTGTCGTCATCAACAGCAACAGTGCGGTCCTGCCACTGTACCGAAGCCTTGGCGTAGAAGTTTTCTACGATCTGGTAGTCGAGCGTTACGCCAGCCTTCCAGATGTCAACATCGGTGAAGTCCGTGCGATCAGCGTTCTTCGCGTTAGCGAAGTACTGAACAGCCGGGGTGATCTTGAACTTGTCGGTTGCCTGAATTGCGTATTCTGCAGCAACAGTCCATTCAGATTCTTCGAAGTAGGCGTTCGGGCCAGAAGCCCAAGCAGCTGCGAGGCCGAGGGTGCCAGGACCGATTGCAACGGTGCCCATACCACGGATCGCACCTTCTTCGGTGTCGGTGTCGTAGCCGCCGATCAGCTGGTAGCTGAACACGCCAGCCTTACCGCCGATACCGGCAGCGATACCAACGTCGTTCGACGATTCGCCGAGAGCCGTGTGGATACCAGACTCGAGTTCATCAACCGAGAGACCTGCGTAGAAGTCACCGCTCTCATACTGATAACGGATCGAGTTGTGCAGGGTGTCGTTCGAAGCGAGCGAGTCGGTTTCGCCAGAGAGGCCGTCGTCCCACCAGCTGTAGAACAGACCAGCGCGGAAGCCCGCGATGTCGATGTAAGCCGAGTCGAGAATGGTCGACTGCGACGAAGCGTTGTCAGCATTCGCCTGGAGAACGATTACGCCGGTGAGCGGACCGTATTCCGTGTCGCTCTTTGCCGTGAACTGAACCTGACCGCGGGTGAATGCATCCCAGTCCGAGCTGCCGTTCACGCCGGTTGCTTCGTTCTGGCCGCCGTTAACCTGGAAACGGATGTAACCTTCGATCTTCAGGCAGGTTTCCGTGCCCGGGATGTAGAAGTAGCCGGTGCCGTATGCGTCGCAAACGCGAACGTATTCTACTGCTTCCGGTTCAGCTGCAACAATCGCGTCAGCAGCCTGAGCGCCGGATACAACTGCCAGAGCAGCTGCGGAGCCGAGAAGTAGGCTCTTGATGTTCATATTGACCTCCAATTCAAAGTTTCGATCGGATCCGGGTTTTCGCCGTTTTGGCAGCGTTCCCTGCCCCGTCACCGTGTTTCAAGAAGTGGACGATCAACCGCCCTCGCTTCCGAAGTTGAAAATACAAGACCCGGCCTGTCACGCAATCACCAACTTGTGCGATTGGGGGATTTACGACAGCCTTCCGTATGCGCTGTTGCTGAAAGGTCACAAATACGACATGCGGCCATTCCGTTTCTTTATACTTCGTTAAGAAAGCGCTGGTTTTGCGAGGGTTTAGTGCCAACGGGCCGCACGGCGGAACCCGGCAATGTGCCACATTGGGACCGTTTTCCGGCCGGATTCGGCGGGATAGGCCGGGATTTTAGCAGGTGCATAAATAAGCCGCGCAACAGATCGGCGAAGACGCACGGGTGGAATCACTTGGGAGATGCCTAATGATTCTCGAGGCGATTCTGCGCCGCACTGTCATCGCAACGTCATGAGGATGACGACAAGGTCCGCAGCGCATCAAGACGCAAGCATGATGCAGGCCATGTGCTCGGCACGAAGGATGGAAGTGTCTGTCTGGAAAATTCGCTCAACTAAGGAGCGTCACCTATGTGTCCGGGCTGGACACTGGACATTTGCCCGACCTGAGAGATAGG
>UCJD01000033.1:169095-169233 GCA_900472605.1 Hyphomicrobiales bacterium
AATCGCTACAAGGATGAGGGACAGGAGGCGCTTACGGATCGATCTCGACGGCCAGTGCGCTATGCCAATCAGTTGCCTGAGCCGGTGGAGGCGATGATCGTGCGGTTCAAGAAGGAAGAGCCGCACTGGGGCGCACGC
>UCJD01000078.1 GCA_900472605.1 Hyphomicrobiales bacterium
GTCTTGCCGTGGTCAACGTGACCGATCGTGCCAATGTTAACGTGCGGCTTATTGCGCTCGAACTTGCTCTTTGCCATTGCAGGCTCTCCATTTTATGTGGACCGTTTGGGTCCTAATTCTTGTGATCGCCCCGGCCGAGACCGGGGCGTATGCTGGTTCGGTAATCCGATTACTTCTGACCGGAATACTTGGCCTGAATTTCGGTTGCGACGTTCGACGGGACCGGCGCGTAGTGATCGAAGGTCATCGTGTACTGAGCGCGGCCCTGCGACATGGAGCGCAGGTTATCGACGTACTTGAACATGTTGGCCAGCGGGACGTTCGCGTTGATGACAACGGCGATACCGCGGCTTTCCTGGCCCTGGATCTGACCACGGCGGGAGTTCAGGTCGCCGATGACGTCGCCGACGTAATCTTCCGGCGTTACGACTTCGACCTTCATCATCGGCTCGAGGAGCTGGGCACCGGCTTCGCGGGCAGCTTCACGGAAGCATGCACGGGAAGCGATTTCGAAGGCCAGGACCGACGAGTCGACGTCGTGGAAGGCGCCGTCGATGAGGGTCGCCTTGACGCCCAGCATCGGGAAGCCAGCCAGCGGGCCGGACGACAGAACGCTTTCGATACCCTTCTGAACGCCCGGGATGTATTCCTTGGGAACAGAACCGCCGACGATCTTGGATTCGAACTTGAAGTCTTCGCCATCCGGGTTCGGTTCGAAGACGATCTTGACGCGCGCGAACTGACCGGTACCACCGGACTGCTTCTTGTGCGTGTAGTCCTTTTCCGTCTGACGAGTGATCGTCTCGCGGTAAGCAACCTGCGGAGCACCGACGGTGGCTTCGACCTTGAACTCGCGACGCATGCGGTCTACGAGAATGTCGAGGTGAAGTTCGCCCATGCCGGCGATGATCGTCTGACCGGATTCCTGGTCAGTCTTTACGCGGAACGACGGATCTTCAGCAGCCAGACGGTTGAGCGCGAGGCCCATCTTTTCCTGGTCGCCCTTGGTCTTCGGCTCGATCGCGATCTGAATGACCGGCTCGGGGAATTCCATGCGCTCGAGGATAACCGGCTTCAGCGGATCGCAGAGCGTATCGCCAGTGGTGGTTTCCTTGAGACCGGCGAGAGCAACGATGTCGCCTGCGAAGGCTTCTTCGATGTCTTCACGCGAGTTCGAGTGCATCTGCAGCATGCGGCCGACGCGCTCGCGCTTGTCCTTGACCGTATTGATGACCGAAGCGCCCTTTTCGAGCTTGCCGGAGTAGATACGCGCGAAGGTCAGCGAACCGACGAAGGGGTCGTTCATGATCTTGAACGCGAGCATGGACAACGGTTCGCTGTCGTCTGCATGACGCTCGATTTCGGCTTCGGTCTTGAAGTCGATACCCTTGATCGCCGGAATGTCGAGCGGCGACGGCAGGTAGTCGACAACAGCGTCGAGAAGCGGCTGAACGCCCTTGTTCTTGAAGGCGGTGCCGCAGAACATCGGGTGGAACTTGACGTCGATCGTGCCGCGACGGACGAGCGCGCGGATCTGGTCGTTGTCAGGCATCGTGCCTTCGAGGTAGGCTTCCATCGCTGCTTCGTCGATCTCAACAACGGTCTCGATCAGCTTTTCGCGATATTCTTCGGCCTTCGCCTTCATGTCTTCAGGGATTTCGACGACGTCCCACTGGGCGCCGAGCGACTCGTCGCGCCAGATAAGTGCGTTCATCTCGATCAGATCGACAACGCCCTTGAACTCGGTTTCAGCGCCGATCGGCAGCTGCATGACAACAGCCGTTGCGCCGAGACGGGTCTTGATCATCTCGACGGAGCGGTAGAAGTCAGCGCCGGTCTTGTCCATCTTGTTGCAGAAGATCATACGCGGAACGTTGTACTTCTCAGCCTGACGCCAGACGGTTTCCGTCTGCGGCTCTACGCCGGCGTTGGCATCGAGAAGCGCAACAGCACCGTCGAGAACGCGCAGCGAACGCTCGACTTCGATGGTGAAGTCGACGTGGCCGGGAGTGTCGATGATGTTGAAGCGACGCATCTTGCCGTCGCGACCCTTCCAGAAGGTCGTGGTCGCAGCGGAGGTGATCGTGATGCCACGCTCCTGCTCCTGCTCCATCCAGTCCATCGTGGCGGCGCCATCGTGCACTTCGCCGATCTTGTGCGACTTGCCCGTGTAGTAAAGAATACGCTCGGTCGTCGTCGTCTTGCCGGCGTCGATGTGCGCCATGATACCGAAATTACGGTAGTCTTCGATTTTATATTCGCGAGCCATAATGGACTGCCTTTCGGGAACCGTTCGGGATTACCAGCGATAATGCGAGAACGCACGGTTGGCATCAGCCATCTTGTGCGTGTCTTCGCGCTTCTTGACGGCGCTACCACGGTTGTTGGATGCATCGAGAAGCTCGCCGGAAAGGCGATCGACCATCGTCGTCTCATTGCGCTTGCGAGCGGCAGTGATCAGCCAGCGAATTGCGAGGGCCTGGCGACGCTCGGGACGAACATCGACCGGAACCTGGTACGTAGCACCACCAACGCGGCGCGAACGGACTTCTACGTGCGGAGCAATGTTGTCGAGGGCAGCGTGGAACACAACCAGCGGCTCCTGCTTCGACTTGTTCTGCACGGAGTCAAATGCGCCGTAAACAATGCTTTCAGCGACGGACTTCTTGCCGTCAAGCATGATCGCATTCATGAACTTGGTGACGATGAGATCGCCGAACTTCGGGTCCGGGTTGATCTCGCGCTTTTCTGCTCTGTGACGTCTGGACATAACTTCTCGTCTCTTAACCGTTAAGGCGCTTTATCACGCGGAGGACCTCACGCAGCGCCGGATTTCTTACAAAGCCCGAAGATTACTTCGGACGCTTCGCACCGTACTTGGAGCGGCGCTGCTTGCGGTTCTTGACACCCTGGGTATCGAGAACACCGCGAATGATGTGGTAACGAACGCCCGGCAAGTCCTTTACGCGGCCGCCACGGATCATGACGACAGAGTGTTCCTGCAGGTTGTGACCTTCGCCAGGAATGTAGCCGATGACTTCGAAGCCATTGGTCAGACGAATCTTGGCGACCTTACGGAGAGCCGAGTTCGGCTTCTTCGGCGTCGTGGTGTAGACGCGGGTGCAAACACCACGCTTCTGCGGGTTTTCCTGCAGAGCAGGAACCTTGTTACGCTTTACGTTTGGCTGGCGCGGCTTGCGGATCAGCTGGTTTACGGTAGGCATTCAACCATCCCTTACGTTTAAATCTCAGACCCTTGCGGGCGTAACTCACGCCGTCTCCGGCAAGATCACACGCCTGTCTCAATGCGCAAAACGTGGCCCGATCTGTTTTTCGCAGATGGACCACAAAGAGCAGAGGACGCAAAAGAAATGCGTCATGCGTGCAGGCAACATATCTTCAACGTGCGTTTCGAACCTTGTTTGAGGTGATATCGAGGGCGTGTCGCCCCAGATGGCCATGCCTCACATGGGTTCCGATGGCGCGGGTACTACTGGTTTCCCGTCGTCTCGTCAAGGCTGTTAACAAATAATCTTCCCGCGAACGCCTTGAAACGCGGCCTTCTGGCCCTTGCTTGGACCTTTTAGACAAAATCGCGTGCGGTGGCCAAGTTAAACTTGGGCATTGCAGCGAAAGCGGCTAAGGAATCACAGATTGCACAGGCCAAGTGCCTGAAATGAGATTCAATTCTCGAATCGAAGGACGAAGAATGATTACCAGCCCGGATAACGACAACAACAACGAAGGCCCGATGGTCTTCATCATCATCGGCAAGGGATACGAGTCCGATGGCGGCGAGGGTGTCGATCTGCACATCATGCTGAAGGCAGCCGATGACGACAGCGCGGTTCGCGAGGCGCTGAACGCGTTGTCGGAAGAAGGTTTCATCGAGGCCGACCTCGACCAGATCGGCATGCTGACCGACATTCCGGAAGAAGAGCCGCACGCATCGGCCTACAAGGGCGCGGTCGAAGGCGAAGTCGCGATCATCCGCTTCAGCTGAGTATCAGGATGGAGCCGGATGCGCTGAAGGTGCTGATCTATGCCACTTCGGGCCACCGACTTCTCGTTTTCGACGAGCCCGACTTTCCCGATGTGCGCTGGCAAGTGCCGGGCGGAACGGTCGAGGTCGGTGAAGACGTCGCCGAGGCGGCGCTGCGGGAATTCCGCGAGGAAACCGGCCTGGCGCCATCAGCGCCCCTCACCCCGCTTTCCGTGCACGACTACCGGTTTCCGCTGAAGATCGGCGGTATCGCCTGGCATCGCCGGCACTATTTTCATATTGAGCTCGACGGTCACCTCGCGGAGACATGGCTGCACCATGAACTGACGCCTTTTGGCGGCGGCGATCCGATCCAGTTTCGATTCTTCTGGATCGATCTCTCGCAGGCAAAGACCCGCCTCGGCTATGGCATGGAACACTGCCTGCCGATGATCGCCTGATCGTCGCGCCCTCCCCGCTTCCCAGTTTAATATCTTGAAACGAAAAAACCGCCCGGATCGCTCCGGGCGGTTTTCAATTCTTGGTATCCGGCGCCGATTACTCGGCGGCCGGTGCGCTTTCGCTCGCGAGATCCTGAAGCATCGGGGTCGCGACATCGGCGCCCGTGCCCTTGCGGCGTTCTTCGAGGATCAGCTCGTCGCGCGAGGTCGCGATACGGCGGATCTGGGTCATGGTGCCACCGGTACCAGCCGGGATGAGGCGGCCGACGATGACGTTTTCCTTCAGACCCTGCAGACCGTCGGTCTTGCCGGCGATTGCAGCTTCCGTCAGCACCTTCGTCGTTTCCTGGAAGGATGCGGCGGAGATGAAGGACGGCGTCTGCAGCGATGCCTTGGTGATGCCGAGCAGAACCGGATCGCCGTATGCAGGCTTCTTGCCCTGTTCGATCAGGCCGTCGTTGACGTCCTCGAGCTCGATACGGTCGACGTTGTCGCCGACGATATAGGTCGAGTCGCCCGCATCGGTGATTTCCACCTTCTGCAGCATCTGACGGACAATCACTTCGATGTGCTTGTCGTTGATGACAACGCCTTGCAGACGATAGACTTCCTGGATTTCGTTGACGAGGTACGAAGCCAGAGCTTCGACGCCCTTGATCGCCAGGATGTCGTGCGGCGCGGGGTTACCGTCGAGGATGTAGTCACCCTTCTCGATATAGTCACCTTCCATCAGATGGAACGGCTTGCCCTTCGGGATCAGGTACTCGACCGGCTCGACGCCGTCTTCCGCCGGCTCGATGATGACGCGACGCTTGTTCTTGTAGTCGCGGCCGAGGCGGATCGTACCATCGATCTCAGCGATGATGGCGTGGTCCTTCGGACGACGAGCTTCGAACAGTTCGGCAACACGCGGCAGACCACCGGTGATGTCCTTGGTCTTGGCGCTTTCCAGCGGCGAACGTGCAAGCACGTCACCCTGGGAAACCTTCTGACCAGGCTCGACCGACAGGATCGCGTCAACCGACAGCTGGAAGCGGGCATCAGCACCGCGCGGCAGCTTCATGACGCTGCCGCTGGCGTCCATGATGACGATAGACGGCTTGAGATCCGAACCGCGCGGGGTCGAACGCCAGTCGATAACCTGGCGCTTGGTGATACCCGTGGATTCGTCGGTCGCTTCGAGAACGGAGAGGCCATCGACGACGTCTTCGAACTGAACGGTACCCGAGACTTCCGTCATCATCGGACGGGTGTACGGATCCCACTCTGCCAGACGCTGACCGCGCTTGACCTTATCGCCATCATCGACGTGCAGCTTCGAACCGTAGGCCACGCGCTGCGAAGAGCGCTCGACGCCACGCTCGTCGAGAATGGTGACCGCCATGTTGCGGCCCATAGCGACGAGAACGCCGTCAGAGTTGCGCAGCAGGTTCCTGTTCTTCATCTGCACGGTACCTTCGTACGATGCTTCGAGGAACGACTGGTCGACCACGTTCGCCGTGCCACCAAGGTGGAACGTACGCATGGTGAGCTGCGTGCCCGGTTCACCGATCGACTGTGCGGCGATGACGCCGACGGCTTCACCCATGTTGACAGGCGTACCGCGCGCGAGGTCACGGCCGTAGCAGATCGAGCAAACGCCGGTCTGAACTTCGCAGGTCAGCGCCGAGCGAATACGGATCGACTGGATGCCAGCCTTTTCGATCTCGATGACATCGGGCTCGAGGATCATCTTGCCAGCATCGACGATACGTTCGCCAGTGACAGGATGATCAATATCGTCGAGCGCCGTACGACCGAGAACGCGGACGCCGATAGACGCAACGACCTGACCGGCATCGACGATGGCGGTCATGGTGAGGCCCTTGTCGGTGCCGCAGTCCACGAGGTTGACGATGCAATCCTGCGCGACGTCGACGAGACGACGGGTGAGGTAACCGGAGTTCGCCGTCTTCAGAGCGGTGTCTGCGAGACCCTTACGGGCACCGTGGGTCGAGTTGAAGTACTCGTTAACGGTCAGACCTTCCTTGAAGTTCGAAGTGATCGGCGTTTCGATGATTTCACCCGACGGCTTGGCCATCAGGCCGCGCATGCCGCCCAGCTGGCGCATCTGGTTCGGAGAACCACGAGCACCCGAGTGGGACATCATGTAGATCGCGTTCATCGGCTTCTGGCGGCCCGTTTCCGGATCGAACTCAACGGCCTTAATGCGGGCCATCATGTCCTCGGCGACCTTTTCGGTTGCCTTGCCCCAGGCGTCAACGACCTTGTTGTACTTCTCGCCCTGAGTGATCAGGCCGTCGTTGTACTGCTGCTCGTATTCCTTGACCAGGTTTTCGGTGTCGCCAACGATCTTAACCTTCGAGTCCGGGATAACCATGTCGTCCTTGCCGAACGAAATGCCGGCGCGGCAGGCATGGGTGAAGCCGAGCTGCATGATGCGGTCGCAGAAGATGACCGTGTCCTTCTGGCCGCAATGACGGTAGACCGTGTCGATCATCTTGGAGATGTTCTTCTTGGTCATTTCCTGGTTGCAGATGTCGAAGGTCACCTTGCCGTTCTTCGGCAGGAGTTCGCCGATGAGCAGACGACCAGGGGTCGTTTCGTAGATCTTCGAGTAGGGCTTGCCATCCTCGTCGATCGACTTGAAGCGGCCGCGGATCTTGGAGTGCAGCGTCACGACCTTGTTTTCAAGCGCATGATGCAACTCGCCGAGATCGGAGAAGGCCATGCCTTCGCCCGGTTCGTTCTGGTTCATGATCGCGAGGTAGTAGAGGCCAAGAACCATGTCCTGCGACGGGACGATGATCGGTGCACCGTTTGCCGGGTGCAGGATGTTGTTCGTCGACATCATAAGGACGCGGGCTTCGAGCTGGGCTTCCAGCGACAGTGGCACGTGAACGGCCATCTGGTCACCGTCGAAGTCGGCGTTGAAGGCCGTGCAGACGAGCGGGTGCAGCTGGATGGCCTTGCCTTCGACCAGGATCGGTTCGAAGGCCTGGATACCCAGGCGGTGCAGCGTCGGAGCGCGGTTCAAGAGAACCGGATGCTCGCGGATGACCTCGTCGAGGATATCCCAGACTTCCGGCTTTTCCTTTTCAACCAGCTTCTTGGCCTGCTTGACGGTCGAGGAATAACCCTTGGCGTCGAGGCGGGCGTAGATGAACGGCTTGAACAGTTCGAGCGCCATCTTCTTCGGCAGTCCGCACTGGTGCAGCTTCAGTTCCGGACCCGTCACGATAACCGAACGACCGGAGTAGTCGACGCGCTTGCCGAGAAGGTTCTGGCGGAAGCGGCCCTGCTTGCCCTTGAGCATGTCAGACAGCGACTTCAGCGGACGCTTGTTGGCGCCGGTGATGACGCGGCCACGGCGGCCGTTGTCGAACAGCGCGTCCACAGATTCCTGCAGCATGCGCTTTTCGTTACGGATGATGATGCCCGGAGCGCGCAGTTCGATCAGGCGCTTCAGACGGTTGTTACGGTTGATGACGCGGCGGTACAGGTCGTTCAAGTCGGACGTCGCGAAACGGCCGCCATCGAGCGGAACCAGCGGGCGCAGGTCCGGCGGGATGACCGGGACGACCTTCATGATCATCCATTCCGGACGGTTGCCCGATTCCATGAAGTTCTCGACGATCTTCAGGCGCTTCATCAGCTTCTTCTGCTTGAGATCCGACGTGGTGTCGGCCAGATCCGAGCGCAGGTCGCCCGCGATCTTCTCAAGGTTCATCGATGCCAGCATTTCGAAGATGGCTTCAGCGCCGATCATGGCGGTGAACTGGTCTTCGCCGTACTCATCGACGGCCAGCATGTATTCTTCTTCCGTCAGGAGCTGGTGCTCCTTGAGCGCGGTGAGGCCCGGCTCGGTGACGATGTAGTGTTCGAAGTAGAGCACGCGCTCTACATCCTTCAGCGTCATGTCGAGCAGCGTCGAGATGCGCGAAGGAAGCGACTTCAGGAACCAGATGTGGGCAACGGGAGCGGCGAGCTCGATGTGGCCCATGCGCTCGCGGCGAACGCGCGACAGCGTAACTTCGACGCCGCACTTTTCGCAGATGATGCCCTTGTACTTCATGCGCTTGTACTTGCCGCACAAGCATTCGTAGTCCTTGATCGGTCCGAAGATGCGGGCGCAGAACAGACCATCGCGTTCAGGCTTGAACGTACGATAGTTGATCGTTTCCGGCTTCTTGATCTCACCATAAGACCAGGAGAGAATCTTCTCCGGAGACGCAATCGAGATCCGGATGGAATCGAAATTCTGCGCAGGCACCTGCGGATTGAAAAGATTCATGACCTCTTGGTTCATGCCTGTCTCCTTCATGGGCTGAAAGCCCTCAAACTGCGATGGTCAGCGGTAAATCCCGGGCGCCGCGCCATCGCGAAAAAACGACAATAACCGCAGAATGCGGCGAAATCGTCCCTACCCGGCCAACACGTTACGGGGCCAGAGCTGGGACGGTGCGCGCTGCATGACAGCGCGCACCCTATCAGGTGGTTACTCGGCGGCGTCCGGCAACTGGCCGGTCTGCTGCTCGTCAACCTTCGAGTTCTCGAGCTCGACGGAAAGACCCAGAGAGCGCATTTCCTTGACGAGAACGTTGAAGCTTTCGGGAATACCCGCTTCGAACGTGTCGTCGCCACGGACGATGGCTTCGTAGACCTTGGTACGGCCGGCGACGTCGTCGGACTTGACCGTAAGCATTTCCTGCAGCGTGTAAGCCGCACCGTATGCTTCCAGAGCCCAGACTTCCATTTCCCCGAAGCGCTGACCGCCGAACTGCGCCTTACCACCGAGCGGCTGCTGGGTGACGAGCGAGTAAGGACCGATCGAACGAGCGTGGATCTTGTCGTCAACCAGGTGGTTGAGCTTGATCATGTACATGTAGCCGACGGTGACCTTGCGGTCGAAGGGCTCGCCCGTGCGGCCGTCGTACAGAACCGACTGACCACTTTCGTGCAGACCTGCCTTCTTCAGCATCGAGGCAACGTCAGGCTCATGCGCACCGTCGAAGACCGGCGTTGCGATGGAGACACCCCGGCGGGACTGCTCGGCCAGCTTGACCAGCGCGTCGTCGTCGAAGTGGGCGACTTCATCCTTGGCCTGCGAAGCGTAGACATCGGTCAGCTCCGTCTTCAGGTCGGTGATGTCCATCGTCTTGCGGTATTCGTCGAGCAGCTCGCCGATCTTCTTACCCATGCCGGCGCAAGCCCAAGCAAGGTGGGTTTCGAGGATCTGGCCGACGTTCATGCGCGAAGGCACGCCCAGCGGGTTCAAGCAGATGTCGACATGGGTACCGTCTTCGAGGAACGGCATGTCTTCGACAGGCACGATACGCGAGACGACGCCCTTGTTACCGTGACGGCCGGCCATCTTGTCGCCCGGCTGGATCTTGCGCTTCACAGCGACGAAGACCTTGACCATCTTCATGACGCCAGGAGGCATTTCGTCGCCGCGCTGGACCTTCTCGACCTTGTCCATGAAGCGCTGTTCAAGGCGCGACTTGGATTCGTCGTACTGGCCACGCAGAGCTTCGAGCTCGGACTGAGCCTTTTCGTCTTCGACGGCGAACATCCACCACTGCGAGCGGGGATATTCGGAAACGACGGCGTTCGAAAGCTCGGTGCCCTTCTTGAAGCCCTTCGGGCCTGCGATGGCAACCTGGCCACGCAGCATGTCGATCAGACGGCCGTAGACGTTACGGTCGAGGATCGCCTGCTCGTCGTCGCGGTCCTTTGCAAGACGCTCGATCTCTTCGCGCTCGATGGCCATCGCGCGCTCGTCCTTTTCAACGCCGTGGCGGTTGAAAACGCGAACTTCGACGATCGTGCCGTAGGTGCCCGGAGGCATGCGCATGGAGGTGTCGCGAACGTCGGACGCCTTTTCACCGAAGATGGCGCGCAGAAGCTTTTCTTCCGGCGTCATCGGGCTTTCGCCCTTCGGCGTGATCTTGCCGACGAGGATGTCGCCCGGCTGAACTTCAGCACCAATGTAGACGATACCGGCTTCGTCGAGGTTCTTCAGCGCTTCTTCCGAAACGTTCGGAATGTCGCGCGTGATTTCTTCCGGACCAAGCTTGGTGTCACGGGCCATCACTTCGAATTCTTCGATGTGGATGGAGGTGAACACGTCGTCAGCGACGATGCGTTCAGACATCAGGATCGAGTCTTCGTAGTTGTAGCCGTTCCACGGCATGAACGCGACGAGCGCGTTGCGGCCAAGTGCCAGGTCGCCCAGGTCCGTCGACGGACCGTCAGCGAGGATGTCGCCGCGGTTGATGACGTCACCAACGGTGACCAGCGGGCGCTGGTTGACGCAGGTGTTCTGGTTGGAACGCTGGAACTTCTGCAGACGGTAGATGTCAACGCCGGACTTGCCGGCATCAAGATCTTCGGTCGCACGGATAACGATACGCGTGGCGTCGACCTGGTCGACCACACCGCTGCGGCGAGCACCGATAGCAGCGCCGGAGTCGCGGGCAACGATCGGCTCCATGCCGGTGCCGACGAACGGAGCTTCGGCGCGCAGCAGAGGCACGGCCTGACGCTGCATGTTCGAGCCCATGAGCGCGCGGTTGGCGTCGTCGTTTTCCAGGAACGGGATGAGAGCCGCAGCAACCGAAACGACCTGCTTCGGCGAAACGTCCATCAGGTTCATGCTGTCGCGCGGAGCGAGCATAACTTCGCCGGCGTGACGGCAAACGACGAATTCGTCGGTGAAGGAACCGTCGGCGCCAAGTTCGGCGTTCGCCTGAGCGACGTAATACTTCGCCTCTTCCATGGCGGAGAGGTAAAGAACGTCGTTCGTCACCTTGCCGTCCACGATGCGGCGGTACGGGCTCTCGATGAAGCCGTACTTGTTGACGCGTGCGAAGGTGGCCAGCGAGTTGATCAGACCGATGTTCGGGCCCTCAGGCGTTTCGATCGGGCAAATACGGCCGTAGTGGGTCGGGTGAACGTCGCGGACTTCGAATCCTGCGCGCTCGCGGGTCAGACCACCCGGGCCAAGAGCCGAGAGACGGCGCTTGTGGGTGATTTCCGAAAGCGGGTTCACTTGGTCCATGAACTGCGACAGCTGCGAGGAGCCGAAGAATTCGCGAACGGCAGCAGCAGCCGGCTTCGCATTGATCAGGTCCTGCGGCATAACCGTGTCGATTTCGATCGAGGACATGCGTTCCTTGATCGCGCGCTCCATGCGGAGCAGGCCGAGACGGTACTGGTTTTCCATCAGTTCGCCGACGGAGCGAACACGACGGTTGCCGAGGTTGTCGATGTCGTCGATCTCGCCCTTGCCGTCGCGCAGTTCGACGAGCATCTTGACCACGGCCAGGATGTCGTCCTTACGCAGGACACGAACGGTGTCTTCGACTTCGAGGTCGAGACGCATGTTCATCTTGACGCGACCAACGGCCGAAAGGTCGTAGCGCTCCGCATCGAAGAACAGCGAGTTGAACATGGCTTCGGCCGAGTCCATGGTCGGCGGTTCACCCGGACGCATGACGCGGTAGATGTCGAACAGAGCGTCCTGACGGTTCTCGTTCTTGTCGGCGTTCAGCGTGTTGCGGATGTAGGCGCCGACATTGATGTGGTCGATGCCGAGAACAGGGATCTCTTCGAAGCCGTGCGACAGGATGACGGCGAGCGACTTCTCGTCGATTTCGTCGCCTGCCTCGAGGTAGATTTCACCCGTCGAGTAGTTGACGATGTCTTCGGCGAGGAAGTTGCCATACAGGTCTTCATCGGTCGCCTGCAGAGCCTTGAGGCCCTTTTCTGACAGCTGACGGAGCAGACGCGGGGTCAGCTTCTTGCCGCCTTCTACGACGACTTCGCCGGTGTCGGCGTCGATCATGTCGCTGATCGTCTTCGCACCCTTGAGGGTCTCAGGCGTGAACGGAATGCGCCAGCCCTTGCCGTCACGAACGTAGTCGGACTTGGTGTAGAAGGTCGACAGGATTTCTTCGCCATCCATGCCGAGCGCCATCAGCAGCGACGTCACCGGCAGCTTGCGGCGACGGTCGATACGGGCGTAGACGATGTCCTTGGCGTCGAATTCGATGTCGAGCCACGAACCGCGATAAGGGATCACGCGAGCCGCGAACAGCAGCTTGCCCGACGAGTGGCTCTTGCCCTTGTCGTGGTCGAAGAACACGCCCGGCGAACGGTGCATCTGAGACACGATAACGCGCTCGGTGCCGTTGACGATGAACGTACCGTTGTTGGTCATGAGCGGCATGTCGCCCATGTAAACCGACTGTTCCTTGATGTCCTTGATGGACTTTGCGCCCGTATCTTCGTCGATATCGAACACGATCAGACGGAGAGTAACCTTCAGCGGCGCGGCGTAGGTCAGGTCGCGCTGGCGGCATTCATCGACGTCGAACTTCGGCGGTTCGAACTCGTAGGACACGAATTCCAGCATCGAAGCGCCGGAAAAATCCGTGATCGGGAATACGGACTTGAAAACCGACTGAAGGCCCTCGTCAGGGCGACCGCCCTTGGGCTCTTCAACCATCAAAAACTGGTCATAAGATGCCTTCTGAACCTCGATGAGGTTCGGCATCTCAGTGACTTCTGGGATCTTACCGAAAAACTTGCGTACGCGCCTACGACCGTTGAACGAAAGGGTCTGAGCCATCGTCGCTCCTTCAAAATTGCATCCGGGCCTGCAACGGACGGGAACCGATGGCCAGTCGACCCCGTCGATCATGGGTAGTCTCAATCTCGTTTCTCATTTTCAACCCCAGGCCGGATTGCCTGTCGACTGAAACGGAAACCATCCTTTTGAGAACCCATTACCCAGGAACCGTGTCTGCGGTGCCTGGGTAATAAGTTCCAGAGAAACGGGAGGGAGAAGCGAACTTCTCCCTCCACATTCAGAAATTACTTAACGTCGACCTTAGCGCCGGCGTCTTCGAGCTTCTTCTTGATGTCAGCAGCTTCAGCCTTGGAAACAGCTTCCTTGACAGCCTTCGGAGCGGCTTCAACGAGGTCCTTAGCTTCCTTCAGGCCGAGGCCGGTGATAGCGCGGACTTCCTTGATGACGTTGATCTTGTTAGCGCCGGCGTCAGCCAGGATAACGTCGAACTCGGTCTTTTCTTCTTCAACAGCAGCAGCAGCGCCACCGCCGGCAGCAGCAGCAACAGCTACCGGTGCAGCAGCGGATACGCCCCACTTTTCTTCGAGAAGCTTGGACAGTTCTGCGGCTTCCAGAACGGTCAGCGCGGAGAGGTCTTCAACGATCTTTACGAGATCAGCCATTGTATCAGTTCCTTTTGTTCGGTTCGAACCGGTTGTTTATAAACAGCAAAAAACCGCCTTATGCGGCTTCGTCCTTCTTGGCGTAAGCCGAAAACACGCGAGCAAGCTGGCTTGCCGGTGCTGCAACAACGCCTGCAATGCGGGTAGCCGGAGTCTGGATCATGCCCAGCAGCTTCGCGCGCAGTTCGTCCAACGAAGGCAGGGTCGCGAGCGACTTGACTGCTTCTGCGTTGAGCGTCGTTGTTCCCATGGCGCCGCCCAAAACAACGATCTTATCGTTGGTCTTGGCGAAATCCACGACGACTTTCGGAGCGGTGATCGGGTCATTGCTGTATGCAATGAGCGTCTGACCGTTGAAGAGATCGGAGATCCCTTCCGCTTCCGTACCCTGAAGGGCGATCTTGGCCAGGCGGTTCTTCGCGACTTTGACGGTACCGCCAGCTGCGCGCATCTTGGAACGGAAGTCGTTCATCTGCGCGACTGTAGCACCAGCATAGTGGGCCACGACAACCGAGCCCGAAGCCTTGAAGACTTCGTTCAGTTCCGTGACGAATTCGCGTTTTTCCGCTCTTTCCACTGCCTATCTCCAGTAGATGGGACCGTAAACGGGCCCATCGGGTTGCCTTTGCCTCCTGAGATCACGAATGATCACAAGCGACGCTTGAGGATCCTGTCCCCTCGCGCTCCGCGCCACAAAGGCTAAGAGGCACAAGGCATCCAAGGTTCGAACCAAATCGATGAAGCAGAGCTTCAAGAATTCGGGCCTTACCCGTCTCATGCAGGCCAAGTGATTAAGGGAAAACCACCTGCAATCTCGGACAGGATTCCGGATTTCTCCGGAATATTCCGGCCCCTTGCGAGGCCGAAATCTGATGAGCGGGACCGAAGCCCGGCGAAACTTGATTAAGCGGCCGTGACCGAAGCGACTTCGATCTTGACGCCTGGGCCCATGGTCGAGGAGATCGCTACGCGCTTGACGTAGTTACCCTTGGCGCCAGCCGGCTTTGCCTTGATGACGGCGTCAGCGAAAGCCTTGATGTTTTCTTCAAGAGCCTTGGCATCGAACGAAGCCTTGCCGATGCCGGCGTGGACGATACCAGCCTTCTCGACGCGGAACTCGACAGCGCCGCCCTTGGAAGCCTTGACGGCGCCAGCGACGTCCATGGTGACGGTGCCAACCTTCGGGTTCGGCATCATGCCACGCGGGCCGAGAACCTTACCGAGGCGACCGACGAGCGGCATCATGTCAGGGGTCGCGATGCAGCGATCGAAGTCGATCTTGCCGCCCTGAACGATCTCGACGAGATCTTCAGCACCGACGATATCGGCGCCGGCTGCCTTCGCTTCGTCAGCCTTGGCGCCACGTGCGAAGACGGCGACGCGAACGTCACGGCCCGTGCCGTTCGGCAGGTTGACAACGCCGCGGACCATCTGGTCAGCGTGACGCGGGTCAACACCGAGGTTCATCGATACTTCGACGGTTTCGTCGAACTTGGCGACAGCCCGTTCCTTGACCATGCTGATAGCGAGGCCGAGTTCGTAGAGCTTCGTGGGATCAACACCTTCGTTGATCTTCTTAGTGCGCTTGCCTGCCATGGTCTTATCCTACCACTTCCAGGCCCATGGCGCGGGCAGAGCCCTCGATCATCGCCATTGCACCTTCGATATCCGCTGCGTTCAGGTCCTTCATCTTGGCTTCAGCGATCGTCTTGATCTGAGCCTTGGTGAGCTTGCCAGCGTTGGCGCCCTTACCTGGGGTCTTCGAACCAGACGTGATCTTCGCTTCCTTCTTCAGCCAGTAGCTGACCGGAGGCTGCTTCATGATGAAGGTGAAGGACTTGTCCTGGTAGTAGGTGATGACGACCGGGATCGGCATACCCTTTTCCATTTCCTGCGTAGCGGCGTTGAACGCCTTGCAGAATTCCATGATGTTAATGCCACGCTGACCAAGCGCCGGGCCGATTGGCGGGGACGGGTTAGCCGATCCTGCCTTGACCTGAAGCTTGAGCTGGCCTGCAACTTTCTTAGCCATAACTCTCTGCCTTTCACTGACGGCCGGTTGCCCGACCAATAATGCCGGATCGCTCCGGCGGCTGCGGTTGCGTGGTTCGGATTTTAGGACCCGGCTAAGGCGCCCTCACCTTCCACGCGCTTTGCGGCCTTCGCCGCGGGGACATAAGCCGTTGCCGGCTTACATCCTAGCTCAGACCTTCTCGACCTGAGCGTATTCCAGTTCGACCGGCGTCGCACGACCGAAGATCGACACTTCCACCTTCAGGCGCGAACGCTCTTCGTCCACATCCTGAACCGTGCCGTTGAACGACGCGAACGGACCGTCGGAAACGCGGACCTGCTCGCCGATCTCGAAGCTGACCGAAGACTTCGGACGCTCAACACCTTCCTGAACCTGACCGAGGATACGATCGGCCTCAGAATCCGGAATCGGCACGGGCCGGTTATCGGACCCTAGGAAGCCAGTCACCTTCGGCGTGTTCTTGATCAGGTGGTACGCCTCATCGGTCAGGTTGGCGCGAACCATCACATAACCGGGAAAGAACTTGCGCTCGCTATCGACCTTGCGGCCGCGACGCACTTCAACCACCTTTTCAGTCGGGACGAGAATCTTTTCGAAAAGATGCTCAAGACCCTTCTGACGGGCCTTGTTCTCGATGTCTTCCGCGACCTTCTTTTCAAAATTCGAATACGCGTGGACGATATACCAACGTGCCGCCATCTTATATCTCCACCCGATCAGTTGCCGATATTGAGCACGAAGCCCAGCAGCCAGCCGATCAACTGGTCCGCGGCAAAAAAGAACAGCGCGGCAAAGACAACCATCACAAGCACCATGATCGTCGAGATCATCGTTTCACGGCGCGACGGCCAGGTAACTTTCAACGTTTCCGTGCGAACCTGCTGCAGAAACGTAAGTGGATTTGATTTGGATGCCATCGACTGCCCACGCAATTACGGCGCGTAAAGCTGATCATATCAGCCCCACGCACCGCGTGTCTGTTGAACCCCTACATAAACACCGATTCCCCATTAGACAAGAGGGGAACCAAAGTTTAACGAAATTAGCCATGTACGAGCCTCTTGCGAAATGCTGCAGGTTGTCCGCGCTGTTCGTTCAAGGAAATGGCAGGGGCAGAGGGGCTCGAACCCACGGCCTGCGGTTTTGGAGACCGCCGCTCTACCAACTGAGCTATACCCCTTTACGCTTCCCGATCAGCCTGTTGGCGAAAGCCGCGACGCATCGTCGAGAAGCATGGCGCACCCTTTAAGACGCCGAGAGAAGATTGGCAAGTGCGATTTTCACTTTTTCCCATTCCTCCCGTATGCACTTAACCGCGCTCAGAGCTTTACGTATCGGCGCCAGTCGTGCTCCTCGCGAAAGCCCAACACGTCCCTGATCTTGCGGTTCGACAACAGACCTTCGAATTCACCGATCTCGCGGGTGAACCTGACGTTCGGATAATAGCGGGCGGCAAGCTCCCGTGTCGGCGTATTGGCGGAGACAGTATCGTTGGCGGCGTTGAACACTTGGAAGCCCAGGCCATCCTTTTCGATGCAGAGATGGCAGATCTGCCCGAGATCGCGCGCGTCGATGTAGCTCCAGGCGATCCGCTTGCGCATCTCGGGATTGGCGAAGTAGGTCGGAAAATTCTCGTATTCGTGCGGCTCGATGACATTGCCGATTCGCAGCGCATAGATGTCGGCACCGGAGCGCTCGGCAAACGCCCGCGCGGTCTTCTCGTTCAGTACCTTCGACAGCCCATACGAATCCATCGGATTGACGTCATAGTCCTCATCCAGCGGGAACTGATGGAAGTCGCGATGCCCCTCGGCGAAGCAGACACCATAGGTGGTCTCGCTGGAGGCAACGATGATCTTGTGAACGCCGAGCTTCACCGCCGCCTCGATGACATTATAGGTGCCCATCGTATTGATACGGAAAGTTTCGTTGTCGGGCTTGATGAGTATCCGCGGGATGGCAGCGAAGTGCACGACCGCGTCGTAAGCAAGCACGCCCCTGCCCGCTTCGAGCTCGGGAAAGTCGCGGTGCATCGAGAGCGCATTGTAGACCTGGCCGCTATCGGTGATGTCGACGATCAGGTTGGTGACGCCGGGACTATCGAGCGGCACGAGATCGATATTGTGAACCTCGTAGCCAGCATTGACCAGCCACGGCACGGCATGACGCCCCGCCTTGCCGGAACCACCCGTAAACAGAATACGCTTCTTCATCCAAGATCCTCCTCCGTGGAGTTGGGATAGATAAAGTCTTTGCGGATGAGCGCAAGACGCCAAAAGAAAAGGCCCCGCTGTTTCCAGCAGGGCCCTTCCCTAACTCAAAGCAATCCTAAGGATTACTCGACGATCGAGGC
>UCJD01000034.1 GCA_900472605.1 Hyphomicrobiales bacterium
ATCCTGCCCCCGCAACCAAAATTGACAAGCACTTCCGCTTAATATGCCGCCCTTTGGGGCGGATTTTGCGTTTTGGGTCACGAAACGGCGCACCGAGCGCTTGCTCCGACGCCTACCTACCCCCATGTTGGCCTCGCGTTGGCGCGGGTGCTGTGAGCGAGCCTTGGCGTAAGCGCAAGTTCCTGAATCCTTCAGGATGCGGGAAACGGGGATCACGATCATCGCGATCTCACGCTATGACAATGCGGCTTCAGGTAGGTCTTCCGATGACGGCGTGGCGTTGCCCATCTTGGGCATGCCTTTCCAGCGTTCTGACGCTTCGTTTGGCGCGTTGACCGCGCTTTCGCGGCCTCATCCACCTCGAGCGAAGCCTGCTCAAGCTACGCGCGTATACAAGCATGCACGTGGGGAATCCACCACTTGGGCTGCCCCTTCTAGGACGTCAATTTGCTCGCGCGCGGGAAATCCGCGTCGGGATCATCGAGAAGGCGAGAGAACGTCTTCCTTGCGATATTCAATATCCTGAATAGATCGTTGACTGAATAAGCCCTATGTCATCTTTGAAAATCATGACGTCGACTCCAGACACACCCTTCGCGATCGTCCCCGCCGACTGGCAAGGCCGTTAACAAATCTGGTGCCGAACAGCAGGGCGATCGACGAACGCCGGGGTGCTGCCGGAGACTCTGCGGAGGCCAAGATCACCACCCTTCTTCCCGCACAGAAGGTAAGTGCCGGGCAGGCGCTGGCTCAGGCCCAGGTCGAGAAAGACAAAACCACGATCCGCGCTGGCGTGGACGGACGGGTGGAACAGTTCACTCTCCGTGTCGGCGACGTAGTCAACCCGCTGATGCGGTCGGCCGGGGTCCTCATTCCCAACACGCAACGAGAAGCGCTTGTGGTGGGCTTCGGGCAGATCGAGGCTCAAGTTATCAAAGTTGGCATGGCTGCGGAGGCCACTTGCATCTCGAACCCATGGACAGTCATTCCGATGGTCGTGACGGGAGTGCAAGACCACATCGCCGCGGGTCAGTTCCGCGGCGGCGAGCTATTGATTGATCCGCAGCAACCCATGTTGCCGGGGACAATCCAGGTCATTGTTGAGCCAGTTTACAAAGGTGGCCTTGATGGAGTGAGCCCCTGTAATTCCTGCATGGCCAATGCCTACTCGAACCGTCATGACCTTATCGCTTGCGGCCAAACGGGCACCGTTAAAAGCTTGGTGCTACACCCTATCGACGCGACAGCGGTCGTTAAAGCGATGATCTTGAGGAACAAAGCGCTTCTGCTGCCATTCCAGGCGCTTCTCTTTAAGGATTGATTTTTCATGGTACGAACATGCCGCCAGCGATACTTCCCTGGCGGCATTTATATGCGCATACGCCCCACTGCCATCTCGTGCATGTCTCTCCCGAATACCCAACGATGAGAGCGATTTGATCAGGCTGCCGTGGAAGGACGGTGACAAGCGTCCAACTGACCTCGTCCGCTGAACAATCGCGAGATTTCGGTTGGAGCAAACTGCCCCCGCGATGTCACACGTTCGCTTAAGGCCAAGGCGGCCATCCCCCAGTAACGGCTTCGCGCCAAAAGCGGCCATCCCAGATTCCGCCGGCGATTGACGCAGGCCTGTCGATCTCCCCGTTCTTATGGCTTTGAACCCAAAACTGGAAGTCGACAGGCCTGACTTTCAGGCTCCGCTTAAAGTCTGCGGGTGCACCACCCTCGCCGCGGCAAGGGCGCAGGGAGCAGTGGTCGCCTACGGCAACTTCACCACTGTACTGATCAACTTCCTGATACTCGCCTGGATCATCTTGCTAATGGTCAAGGGCGTTAACTACCTTCGCCACCAGGTCGAGCATCATGAGAAGACCGGCGCAACGCCGCCCACACCTCACCGGCAGACGTCCGCCTGCTGACCGAAATCAGAGACTTGCTAGCTCGAAACGACGTCGAACGCCCATAATCGGCCCTGTTTCACGCACGGGCTATTGGGCGACGACACGCCGATCCCAAGGTGACTTGCCTGTCGGCGAGTGGACTTCGGGATATGGGTACCGATCGACATATTCAATATGGGAGACGTCAGTGGCCAACGGCATGGTGAAATTTTTCAATCAGGGTAAGGGTTTCGGCTTCATCACGCCCGACAACGGGGGCTGATGTCTTCGTGCACATATCCGCGGTTCAGGGCGGCGCCCTACGCGACGGCCAGAACGTCAGCTATGATCTTGGCCAAGATCGCAAGACCGGTAGATCAAGGGCCGAAAACGTCCGTCCTTCCTGATTGCAATCAACTGGTAAAGCGGACGACTGAGCCGGAGGTCAACGGAAGGCAGCAGACTTTCAAAGAGAAAATAGTGAGATTGCTTCAGACGAACCCCGCGGCATAGCCACGGGGGGGGTGAGTTTCTGAGAGGCAAATGCCCGATAGCAATGGGCGTCACTGGCAATTACATTGCTAGGATCGTCAGCGCACGAAGCTCCTTATCAACGCCGGAGATCTTACCGACCTCAGTCGCGGCTCCCGTTTCGAGATTGACGGTGTAGAGCGTCTTGCTGGCAGCGAGCCAGGCCGTGTTCTTTCCGTCCTCCGTCGTCTGGATGTCGAAGGCATAGGCCGCAGGCGTGCCTTGGATGCCGAGCTTTCCGATCGCCTTCAGAGTACCGTCGTTCGGCTTGGTCTGCTGTACAAGCGCACCAATCGTCGCGTCGATGTTGTACATCGCTGTTTTTTCCGGCTTGCCATAGGAATTCGTGTAGGCCGCGGCCACGACATTGGGCGTTTCACCCTTGTGCATGTCGCCGTCTTCATAGGCCAGCACACCATCGACCGTGACGGCGCCGGTATCGGGATGAACGCGATGGTTCGTCGTGCCGGTCATGTAGCGCAGGCGATCTGCCATGGGATTGAAGTCGACGATAACGGGCGCTTCGGTCATGGCGAGAGGCTTGTCCATCTTGGCAACCTCGGTCGCGGCACCTGTCTCAAGATTGATGGAGACGATGACGCTGTCCGGCGTTACGCCGACCACCATCTTGGTGCCAGGACGGAAATCGATGCCAACGAGTTTGTCGATGCCTGAAACATTGACGGTCTTGGTGACATCAGGCTTGTCGGTGTCGAACATGATCAACGTCTTGTCGCCGACCAGTCCGAGAGCCGGCGCGGCCTGTGCGGCGCTGGCAGCCAGGATCGACGCGGAGGCAATCAAGGCTGTCTTAAAGTGCGTCATGTCTTTTCTCCCTGAGATTCTGTCGTACAGGAAGTGCCGTGAAAGGCCTTCCTGCAGGGATGACACGCGACGAGCCAGTTTGGATGCAGGCGATCAAAAAAAGATTTGCATCTATTTTCCGCAACGGTGTGTAGACGCGTCATGGACACTTTGGAAAAGAACGGGATATCTGATTGCATCGCGAATGTTGCGCGCCAGGTGGACCCGCCGTGTGGCAATGCCGGGAAGACAGAAACAAGGGAGGCCGGATGCTCGATCCTCAGCAGATGTTGGCAAGTGCGCTGGGAGGCTGTGCACGCGGCGACAAGTCAGCGCTGCGGCTGATCTTCGATAGCGAGGGTGCGCGATTGCTGGCAGTTGCGCAGCGAATCCTTCGCCGCCATGACCTTGCCGAGGAGATCGTGCAGGATGCTTTCATCCAGATCTGGCGCAAGGCATCGTCGTACTCACCCGACCGCGGATCCGCTCGCGGATGGATCTACGCCATCGTCCGGAACCGAGCGCTGAATGCGCTACGGGATGGGCGGAGATGGGAGTTGAGCGATGGCGAAACGCTGGAGCGGCTTCAGGATGCAGCACAAGACACGCTGCCAACCGATCTCTTCGAGGAACTCGATCGCGAGAGCAACCTTCGCAAGTGCCTGGGTCAACTCGATGAGAAGAAGCGGATCAGCATCCTGATGGCCTACGTGTCCGGCTATACCCATGGCGAGATAGCTGGCCGGCTGAAGGTGCCGTTGGGAACCGCAAAGGCATGGATCAAGCGTGGCTTGTCCTCACTTCGAGAGTGCATGTCATGAGCGAAAGCGAACGGACCCCGACAGAGCGCGCGGACGATTATGTCCTTGGGTTGCTCGATGACGCCGCACTAGGAGATTTCGAAGCCGAAGCGGAAACCAGCAAGGCGCTCCGCGCTGCCATTGCCGCCAGCCGCGACCGATTTCTGGAGCTCGACCTCGCGGGCCGAACAGAGCCGGTTACCACCGATCTATGGTCGCGGATCGAAGCCTCTCTTGAAGGCGCACAGAATGCGGCGCCTGAGCTAAGCGCAAAACCGACGAACGCCAACGATAATAGCCTCTCCCGCTGGAAGCGGACCGCGTTTGCGGGCATAGCGGCGGCAGCAGTCCTTGCGGTGGCATTGGGCTATGTGGCTCTTGACCGCCCGAGGCCGGAGGTTATCGCCGTTCTCGTGGACGACAAGGGGGCGCCTCTCGTTCTTGTCGAGGACTTTGGCCACACGAATGCGCGCATTACGCCGCTCGGGGACTACACGGCGCCGCCGGACAAATCGATGCAGGTGTGGACATTGCCGAACAAGGAGATGGGCCCGACGTCGCTCGGTCTTCTCGACGCCTGGCGGACTGCAACACTCGGCAGCCGCGCGCTGCCCGTGCCGCATGAAGAGCAGCTCTACGAGATTACCTTGGAGCAACCGGGCGGTTCGCCCACTGGCCGGCCGACGGGGCCGATCCTCGTCAAAGGGTTTGCCAAAGTGCCGCGCTGACGGCTGTCGACACCGCACGAAAAAGCAGCGCTCCGCAGAACGATGCAATCTCGTGACAAGCATTATCGAAAATCGGGCCCAGGCGAACACGACCGTCCGGACCCGATTCAGCAATTACATATTGCCAATGCTCTTCATGGCGTTGTCCATGTGCATCTTGCAGTCGTCCATCTTCTTGGCCTTCATGGAATCATGGGCCATCATCATTTCCTTGGACGCCATCTCCTTCTTTTCCTTCATCATCGGATCCTTCATGCCGTCGACCTGCGCCTGCATCTTCATCATCGATGCATCGTCGCATTTCGCCATCATCATCGTCTCCGCCGCGAGAACCGGCATTGCCGATATCGACGCCAGAACGATGGCAGCCAAAGTGCACTTCAACATGGTCTTCTCCTCCATAAGGGCTTGATTGCCCGAGAGCTCGTCAAAGTCCCGCGTACCATTCGTAGCCCCGATCCTCCCAGAACCCGCCTTTGCCGCCCCATAGACCTGCAAAGCTGTCCTTGATCTCGATCCGCATCAGGTATTTCGCATGCTTGTAACCAAGATGGCGCTCGACCCTGAGCCGCAGCGGCGCACCGTGCGCGACCTCGAGGTCCTTGCCGTTCATCTGATAGGCAAGAATGGTTTGTGGGTGGAAAGCATCGATCAGGTCGATGCTCTCGTAATAGACTCCGCTACCGTCCATCGTCTGTTCGAGCTCATCGGCGCAATGAAAAACGGCGTACCGGGCCTCAGGCTTCAGCCCGACACTCTGCAACAACGGCCCTAACGGTGTGCCCGTCCATTTGCCAATCGCGCTCCACCCCTCGACGCAGTCATGGCGCGTGATCTGCGTGCGCGACGGAAGACGCTTCAGGTCCGCAAGCGACAGTTCGACCGGACGGTCGATCAGCCCGTCGATTTTCAGCCGCCAGTCGGCGAAGCCGGTTTCGGTCATCCGCGCATACTCTTCACTGTCGGGTGCCGTCGAGCCATTCGGCTTGAACGTTGGCGAGATGTCGGCTTCCGAGAATTCCCGTGCCAGCCTGTCCTTGGAAACCAGCAGCCGCTGACCACCCATCGTCAGGCGCTCCGCCAGTTCAAGCACGGACTGAACGTTCGAATCCTGGGTCACAGCATCGCAGCCGGTAAGGCCGATGGCGCCGAGGCTTGCCGCAGAACCAATCAGCAGTCGTCGGCGGGTGATGGAGAAGGTCATTGCTCGCCTCCTTCGGTATAGATCGCATAGCGACCGGTGATCATCGAGCGCATGTTGTTCCAGAGGCCGGAGAGGATGACCATGGCGACGTGGACGACCACGAACGCGACGATCGACCATGCGCAGATGAAGTGAATCGACCGCGCCGTCTGACGGCCGCCGAAGAGATCGAGCAGGAACGGATAGCCAGCATCAATGGCAGGAGACATGGTCAGCCCCGTTGCCAGCATCATGGGCAGCATGATGAAGATGACGATCAGATAGGTGAGCTTCTGCAGGGCGTTGTAATGGCGCGCTTTCTCCCCCTTCGGAAAACGCAGTCGCGCGTGATCGGCGATCTCCTGGCGCAGATGTCGTGGCGACACCTCCTCGACGCTCGGAGCCAGATCTCGCCGGAAGTGCCCTAGCGCGAAGCCGTAGAGCGTGTAGATCATACCGTTGATGACAAAGAGCCATGCAAAGAAGAAATGCCAGCGGCGGCCGGTGGCGAGATCCTGGTAGCTGGGGATGGTCGCCCAGGCGGGAAAGCCGCGCTGGGCGGTGTCGTCGCCGGTGCCCGAGATCCCAAGAATGCCCGTGGTCGTGATGGTGAGATTTCCGATACGCAAGATGCCGCGCATGTCGTCTCCTTCGCTGACCGCGTCGATCGACAACCAGGAAGGATCCGCATCGGCACCGTACTGACCCCAGTACAGCGACGGATGTGCATTGAAGATCTGCAGGCCGCTCATCAGCAACAAGCTGAGACAGAGCACGTTGATCCAGTGCGTGATGCGGGTCACGACGGAGTGGCGCCGGATGAGCGTCTTTTTGGGAAGCGCAGGCGGTGTTTCGCTGTAGTCGTCGAGGGTCGCCATGATCGTGCTCAATCTCCCGGTTGTGCAGCGTCATGGGTAGCTACGAGGTTCGCGAGGAGTTTGTTACAGAGCAGAGCTCATTATTTTTGAAGCGGGCCAAGACCTGGAGACAGGTGCGCCCACTGCCAATACTTGCCTCGTGCTTTGACCAATCGAATTGGAAGGCATCAAGGTGATCCAATTAGAGACGCACAAAGGCCTTGGAGCTCGTCATCTGCGGGCACGGAGCTGTTAGACGATGAGTTGGACCTCGTCACCCGACGCCGGACAGGAGGTGGGCCATATCGTCAGATTGACCGCTCTCGTTAACATGGTTCGCGCATCGCGTTTCCCGCTTGCTAGTGCGCCAGCTTGCCAAGCCAGTCGTAAACCAGCGCGAGGACCAGCAGACTAAGCGCCAGGACGTCGAGAACGGGGCGAACGATGAACATCGGCCTCACGGCATGTAGGCTTCCCTGCGGTCGCGGGTGAACATGAAATCGCTGGACGCTTGTCCTTGATGGCAGGACTCGCAACGGTTCGCTATCGCTGTGCGCCTGACTTGGAAAGCCGTGTCGAACTGCTGGAAGTGCCAGTCGCCGGCCCACTTACCCGTGTCTCGCCTCTTGTCTAAGGCGACCTTTTGTCAGCCTAGGACAACGGTTCATCGTCCATTTCGTCCGGTAGCCTCCAAAAAACTATAGTAAGACATCAGAACAGCCAAATGAGGATCACTGATAAAATCGGCGAAATCGTTGAGGCGACATTTGGGCTTTCAATCTCCGCTCTTTTCGGCACGATCTCGGCTCATAATCCTTTGCTTTCGTTCCATGAGCGAAGACAGGTTTTCTTTGCGTTGATCTACAACCTACTAAGGTCCTGAAAGGTTAAGTTCATCGCTGCGGGAGCTTATTGTTATGCATCTGCGGTGAACCTGAATCCAAAGCTGAAATGGAGGCGATGCGCAGTGGCATGCATCACAGAAGGTAATCATAGCCTCGATCTCCGCTCAGCGGTTTATACACGAGCAGGATGAAAATGACCCTGACTTTATAGGTATTTTTACACCATTCCGGCAATCATGTGGGTAGGTGACGACGGGTCGCTGGTGTCGTCATAGGCTCACCACATGATGCCCGCTTTAGCGTAGGCGGAAATTATGGACGCTAGACTGGATTAGACGGAAAATTTACAAGTCTCCACGCCATCAGGCCCCCGCAACCAAAGCATTCCCAAGCAACATCATAGCCGGCATGGTCCGCGACGGTCATCGCTGGTACGCGGCCGGTCGGCCGGGGCAACGCTGGGCTTGAGCATTTCTCATCGCCAAGCAGAGAAATCGCCATTCGCCAGTTGGCAAGGCGCAAACTAACCTTTGTCCCATCGGTTGAATGGAAGGGTGGACAAGATGGCTGTTTGGGACAAGTTTCTTTCGGAGGACGACAAGAAGGTCATGGCCGTGCGCAAGCTGCGCGAGCCGAACGGACCGGGCAAGCGCAACGCGCTGCTCTTGATCGACATGCAGGTCACCGCCTGCGGCTTCGACAAACCAATCTACGAGCAGCTCGATACCTATTCCGGCGCCTGCGGGCCGCATGCCTGGAAGTCGATCCCCGTGCAGCAGAAGCTTCTCGCTGCTGCCCGTGCTGCCGGCATGCCTGTCATCTATTCCAAGCACGTCTTCTACGAGATCAGCGGCCTGCCTGCAGCCGATCCCTCCAACAATTTCAGCTCGCGCAACGTCAATTCCGAGGTGCCGGTCGAGGTCGCCATGCAGCCGGGCGATCTTCTGGTCGAAAAGCAGACGCCAAGCTGCTTCACCTTCACCAACCTGCATATGATGCTGAACAATCTTGGCGTCGATGGCCTGCTGGTCGGCGGCAACAGCACCAGCGGTTGCGTCCGCGCCACCTGCGTGGAAGGCATGGCGATGGGCTACAAGATGCAGGTCATCGAGGAGGCCGTCTTCGACCGCATCGAGCTGTCCCATGCCGCGGCGCTCTTCGACATGCAGTTCAAGATTTGTGACGTCATCTCCGCCGACGAGGCGCTGCGCCAGATTTCGGCAGGCGCATCGCCGAAAAGCGTTGCCGCCTAACCTGCCGATAAAGTCACCGGAAAACAGATCGATGAAATTCAAAGCAGCTGCCCTGCAGCTCGGTCCAGCCGGACCGGGCATCGCTGAAACTGTGTCCCGCATCTTGCCGCAGCTCGACGAGGCGGCCGGCGAAGGCGTGACGCTTCTCGTCCTGCCCGAGCTGGCGCTGACGCCCTATTTCGCGGCCTCAATCCATGACCGTGCGCATGGCTATGCCGCCAAGGCCGAAAACGACGAGGCCATCGCCGCGATCTCGGAGAAGGCGAAGACCCACGGCATGGCGATCGTGCTGCCCTATGCCGAGCTTTCCGGAAACCAGATCTACAATTCCATGGCCTTCATCGACACGAAGGGCAAGAATGTCGGCACCTTCCGCAAGATGCACATTCCGGGCTTCGTCGACCCCAAGCCGAATGGCGAGACCACGATACTCGAAAAGCGCTATTTCGCGCCGGGCGATCTCGGTTTCGCCGTCTACGACACCTCGCCGCTGAAGCTCGGCGGGCTGATCTGCTACGATCGCCGTTTCCCCGAGGCATATCGTTCGCTGGCCCATAACGGCGCCGACATCATCTGCATTGGCTACAACACACCGGTTATGGGCAAGAGCACGCTGGCAAGCGCCCGCCGCGCGTCCGAGCTTGCGATGTGCGGGGGCGCCTATTCCAACGGCACCTTCGTCATCGCCGCCGGTAAGGCCGGTGTCGAGAACGGCATGCGCTATATCGGCGGCAGCCTGATCGCCGGTCCCGACGGCATGATCATGAAGAAGGCAAAAGGCATGGGCGACGAACTCGTCATCGCCGAGATCGACATGGAGCGCCAGGCCTCGATCCGCGATCGCTGGGCTTTCGAGGTCAACCGGCGCCCGGCGGACTACATCATGACGGCGCGAGTCTGACGAGCGTCCCATGGTATCGATCAGCGAGCCCGGCCTTGCCAGAGGCAGGTTTTCTGCCCTTCGGATCCGCAATTTCCGGCTCTTCTTCTCAGGCCTCCTGGTCTCGGTGACCGGCCCCTGGATGCAGACCACAGCGCAGGCCTGGTTGGTGCTGAAGCTCACCAATTCCTCGCTCTCCCTGGCGACGGTCGCCTCGCTGCAGTTCTTGCCGATCATGCTTCTCGCGTTGGTCGGCGGCGCGGTGGCCGATCGCTTCCCGCGCCGCAAGCTGATGTTCGCCACCCAGACGCTCGCTGCGGTTCAGGCGGTGGTCCTCGGACTGCTTGTGGCGACGGGGCACGTCACCATCTGGCATGTCTATGTGCTGGCGTTGACACTGGGCGTCATCAACGCGCTGGACACGCCGCTGCGTCAGGCTTTCGTGAGCGAGCTTGTGCCGGTCGCGCAATTGCCGAATGCGATCGCGCTGACCGCCATGGTCCAGAACATGGGCCGCATCGTCGGTCCGGCGCTGGGCGGCCTCGTCATCGCCGTTCTCGGTGTCGAAGCGGCATTTTTCCTCAATGCCGCGACCTTTTCCGCTATCCTGCTGGCCTTGGTGCGGCTGAGGGGCAGCGAGCTTCAGCCGACGATCTTCACCGGCAAGTACAGCGTCCTCCTGCAGATCGGCGAAAGCCTCTCTTATGCCTGGCGCACGCCGACCATTCTCTTCCTGCTCATCGCCACCGCCTTCATCGGCATGTTCGGCCAGAATTTTACGACCATGGTTCCGCTGGTTGCCAATTTCCTCGTCCATGCCGGCGCGGCCGAATTCGGCCTGCTGAATTCCTGCCTCGGCAGTGGCTCCTTCGCCGCCGCTTTCCTGCTGGCGAGCCGCGGCGTGCCGTCCGTCAAGCGCATCCTGCTGTCGGGTCTGGCCTTCGGCCTCATGCTGATCGCGATCTCGCTGACCACCAATATCTGGGTCAGCTGTGCGATGTTCTTCGCCGTCGGCGCCTCTGCGGTCATGTTCTCAGCTTCGGTGACCGCCTCGCTGCAGATCCAGTCGCCGCCCGACATGCGCGGCCGCTTCGCCGCGATGATGCACCTTCTCATCACCGGCTCGTCGCCGATCGGCGCCATGCTGACCGGCTTCGTGGCCGAAACATTCGGCGTTTGGGTATCTATCTTCGCCAACGGCGCGCTCTGCTGCATCGGCATGGCAATCGCGCTCGTCTATGTCCGCCGCAGTCGCACCCGCACCGTCTTCGATCTCGGTCAGGCCGCGCATTCGCCCGTCAAGAATGCAGCGGAGTAGCGGCAAAGAGGCGTCTGCTTAATGTTTGAACAGGTGATATATTTGTTCATATTTTATGCTTGCCGTAACGAAACTGTCGTGTTTCTCTAGTGTCGGGAGGACGTTGCAAAGGGGAATTGTCGATGAGAAGACGAGTACCTCTGAACGCAGTCCGCGCTTTCGAAGCAGCAGCCAGGCATAACAGCCTGGTCCGGGCAGCCGATGAGCTTTGTGTCACCCCGACAGCGGTGAGCCACCAGATACGACTGCTGGAAGACTTCCTGCAGGCAAAGCTTTTTCTTCGCAAAAACAGCCGTTTGGAACTGACGGTGGAATCAAGGGCCTATCTCGGCAGATTGACAGAAGCGCTTGATCTGATCGACGATGCGATTATTTCGCTGAAAAAGCCGTTGGATATGCCCGACCGCATCATCGTTGGCGCGTCGGCTTCGGTTGCCTCGCTCTGGCTGATGCCAAGGCTCCACGGCTTCCTTCGGGCCTCCCCGGATATCGATATTTCGCTCACCACCTTCATCCACCGCTCCAGTATCGAATCCGACAATTCCGACGTCTGGATCTGCAACTGGAAGACCAATCTCGACCGGCGTGTGGAGCTGCTGCTGGAAGAGGAGATCATCCCGGTCTGCTCGCCCGATCTCGCACATGAATATGGCGAGCTGAGCTTCAAGTCGCTCAAGGATTTGCCGCTGGTGCATGTCGACCGTGCCAAGCCCGACAGCAACGGCCAGTATCCCGACTGGGAGCGCTATCTGCGCGAATATGGCATCGGCAGGAACGACGTCGCCAAGGGACCACGCTTCAACCAGGCCGGTCCTGCGATCGAGGCGGCCAAGGCCGGCATGGGCGCCATTCTCGGCCGCTCCATCCTGATCGAGAAAGCACTTGATAGCGGCGAGCTGGTGCGCCTCGGCGAACCCTATCATGTCCGAAGCCCCTACTATCTTGTCTCGCCCCTGAACCAGCCGTCGAATGCAATCAGCAAGTTCAGGAACTGGCTGTTCGACCAGGTCGGCACACGCCCCGGCATCTACGCCGCCTGAGCCTTCCGCCCGTAAGGGCGGAAGCACATTTCTCTGTTTCAGATCCGCAATAGAAAAACGGCGCACCGCTGGGCGGGCGCCGTTGAAGAGGCCGGGAATAAACGTTGATCAAGCGACGTCTTCGAGCGCCCACTCGTGTTCCGGTGCCCAGGAGACCGTTACGCGGCTGCCGACAGACTGCGGATCGGCGAAGAAGGTCGCATCCGGCACGACCACAGATAGCGGCTGCTTGTCCAGTGACATCAGGTTGATGCGCACCGACGGCCCTTGATATTCGCGACCGATCACTTCCGCCATCAGGTGGCGGCCGTCGGAGGCGGCGGCCACATGGCACTTGTCGGCACGGACAGCGACCGACCGCGCGCCCATCCTGATGACGTTGTGGCCGCCGATGAAGCGGGCGACGAAGGCATTGGTCGGCTTCTCAAACACGTCGCGCGCCGAGCCGGCCTGCATGATTTTGCCGCCGTTCATGACGACCACGACGTCTGAAAGCGCCATGGCCTCTTCCTGGCTGTGGGTGACATGCACGAAGGTGATGCCGAGTTCGGTCTGGATGCGCTTCAGCTCGGCGCGCATGGCAATCCGCAGGAACGGATCGAGCGCCGACAGCGGTTCGTCGAGCAGCAGAACCTTCGGCTTGGTGATGAGGGAGCGGGCCAGAGCCACGCGCTGCTGCTGGCCGCCGGACAGCTGGCTCGGAAGCCGGTCGGCGAGATTTTCCATTTGCACGAGGGCGAGATAGTCCATCGCCTGTTTGCGCCGCGCCGCCTTGTCGACCTTCTTGAGCTTGAGCGAGAAGGCGACATTGTCGACGACGCTCAGATGCGGGAAGAGCGCATAGCTCTGGAACATCATCGACGTACCGCGGGCAACGGCTGGCGCCACCGTGACGTTCCGGTCCTGGATCAGGATATCGCCTTCCGAGACGATCTCGTGCCCGGCGATCATCCGGAGCGTCGTCGTCTTGCCGCAGCCGCTCGGGCCGAGCAGGCAGCAGTAGCTGGCGGCCGGGATGCGCAGGGAAATATCATCGACCGCGGTGCTGCCGTCATAGCGCTTCGTCAGCGCCACCAGTTCCACGTCATTGGCCTTGCGGCGTGCCGCCTCGCTCCTGGCGTTGTCGGCGGTGTCCTTGTGGGGCTCGATCTTCGTTTCGTGTCTCATGAGGTCACCTCTGGCTTGACTGTTCGATCAATGAGCATGTGCCCGAAGGCGGCGGCGTTTGGCGAAATAGGCGGCGATGAGCAGCGTGCCGATCACCAGCGAGAAGGAAAACAGCGTTGTCACCGTGCCGATAGCAAAGAGCACCGGCGACGTGGCCGCCGTCAGCAGTCCGGTGATCTCCATCGGCATCGTGTTGCCCGTGCCGACATTGAGCGAGGTGCGCGCCGCCTCTTCATAGGATGAGGTGAAACCGGCCATGAAGATGCCGATGACGCCGGGCAGGATGATCGGCAGGATCACCTCACGGAAACGCTGCCAGCTGGTCGCGCCGAGATCGGTCGCTGCCTCCTCGTAGGATTTGTTGAAACGGCCGAGGATGATGAACATGATGAGCAGCCCGAAAGGCAGCGACCATGTCAGCTGTGCGCCGATGCCTGAGGTGAACCATTCAACCTTGTAGCCGAGCAGGTTGAAGGCGAGCGCGATGCCGAACCCGACGAATATGCCGGGCAGCACCATCGAGGTGATCGCCGAATAGAAGACGAAGTTCGCTCCCGGGAACTTGCGGCGATAGGCGAGACCGGCGGCAACGGCGATCAGCATCGTCAGCACGGCGACGATGCTGGCGAGCCGCATGGAGCGGAAGAAGGAATTGTGGATGTCGCCCACGCCTTCGCCGCCGCTGCCGGCAAACAGCACCTCAAACCAGTGCGTCGAGACGCCCACCATCGGAAAACTCATGCCGCCGGTCGGCCCCTGGAAGGATAAGATGAAGACGCAGATCATCGGCCCGTAGAGGAAGGCAAGATAGAGGGCGAAGATGCCGAACAGGAAGTAAAAGGAGTTTGGGCGGGGCTGTCCTCTTTCGCGCATGGCCGGTCTCCTAATTCGCGAGTTCTTTGCGGATATCGACCAGCCGCAGCAGCGCAACGACGAAGGCCAGCACTATCGCCAGCATGACGACCGATTTGGCGGCGGCTGGCGGATACTGGAAGGCGTTGAGCTCGGTGGTGATCGCTCCGACGGCGGTGTTGATCTGGCCGCCACCCATCTGCTTGACGATGAACCAGTCACCCATCACCGCTGTCACGATGAAGATAGAGCCGATGGCGATGCCGGGCTTGACGAGCGGCAGGATGACCATGGTGATGATCTGCCATTCATTGGCGCCCTGGTCCCGGGCCGCATGCACCAGCGAGTGGTCGATCTTCGCCATCGAATTGGCGATCGGTCCGAGCATGGCGAGCGTCAGCATGTTGACATAGACGATGATGACCGAGAAATCGGAATAGAGCAGCCAGCTGATCGGCTGGTCGACGACATGCAGGTGCAGCAGCGCCTGGTTGACCAGCCCTTCGCGGCCGAGCAGCGGCACCCAGGAGATCATCCGGATCGGGCCCGAAGTCCAGAACGGGATGGCGCAGGCCGCCATGCAGATCGCCCGCATCGCCGAACTGCGCACATGGAAGACGAGGTAGTAGGAGATGGTGAAGCCGAGCAGCAGCGTGATCGCCCAGACGATCGCCACGAACTTGAAGGTCTTGGCGTAGAGGTCGAGCGTCAGCTGCGAGAAGATGTCGATATAGTTGTCCCAGATGAATTCGGGGATGACCTCGGCAAAGCCGTAATCCATGAAGCTGACGGTGACGATCATCAGCAGCGGGACGATCACGAGGCCGACCAGGATCAGGGCCATCGGCGCGATCTGCAGCCAGGAAGCGGTGGTGCCGGCACGAAGTTTCATCTTCGGTATTCCCTGCATGTGGCGGACAGGACGGGGAAGCCGGCGGCCCTCTCGGGCCGCCGGGCATGGTGGTCAGGCAGCGATGAATTTCTGCCACTGGCGGACGAGATAGCGGTCTTCGTCCATCAGCGTGTTCCAGATGCCGATATTGCCCATGCGGTCCCAGAGCGCGCCGCCGTCGCGCACCGCGCCGGCCTTCTCCATGACCTTGCCGAACGGGTTCATGATGTCGGACCCCGCGGGCTTGCCGTCGTACCAATAGGCGTATTCGTCGGCGCTCATGAACGGTTTCACGTTTTCCGGGATCGTGTTGTAGAAGCCCTGACGCGAGATGAAGGCGCCGGCCCAGCCCGAATTGAACCAGTTCATGTATTCGATGGCGCAGTCGCGCTTCAGCCCGGTCAGGTGCTTCATCGCGAACATCATGATGTACCAGCCGCGATGGCCTTCCTTGAGCGGCTGGAAGGTGCAGGGGATGCCACGGGTGCGGACTTCGGTCACCGCCGGCGACCACATCGATTGCAGAACGACCTCGCCCGATGCCATCAACTGTACCGACTGGTCGAAATTCAGCCAGAAGGAGCGGAACTGCCCGGCCTTCTTGTATTCGATCAGCTTTGCAATCGTCTTGTCGATCTCGTCGCGGGTCATGTTGCCCTTGTCGACATATTTGACCTCGCCGAGCGCTTCCAGCGCCATGGCGGCATCCGGCAGGCCGACATTGACGCCCTCCTGCAGGGCGACGCGGCCCTTGAACGCCGGGTCCAGCAGCTTTGCCCAGCTATCGATCTTGGTATCGCCGATGAGATCGGGACGGACGCCGAGCGTATCGGCATTGTAGTAGAGCGGGATGCCAACCAGCCAATCGGTCGGTGTCATCGAATAGTCGGTCGCCTCGGCATCCTTGTAATATTGCGATTTGATCGGCGCGAAGCCCTGCAGCGAGGCTTCCTTGCCGTTCGGATATTTGCCGGTTGTGAACAGCGGGACAGTCTGGTCCCACCATTTGTATTCCTTGGTGGTCACCGGCTGCACGATATCCTTGCCGAGCAGGTAGCGAACCGAGGTGTTGCCGAGATCGGCGACATCCATCGTATCGGGCTGCGTCAGCATGCGGTTCATCTGCGTGGTAACATCGACCGTCTGCATCTCGACGGTAAATCCGAGATCCTTGTTGGCCTGCTCCTGGATGTTCTTGATCGTCGAATAAGACTGCCCGATATGGGTGATCTTGATGTCCTTGATGTTCTGCGCCCAGATCGTCGGGAAACCGGTGATCACACCGGATCCTGCCGCGGCGCCCGCGGCCGCCGCCGCACCCTTCAAAAGGCCACGCCGCGTAATGCGACCAGCTTTCTTGTCAGCCATTTGCCTCTCCATTTTCAGGGACATTGCCCCGTGTTTTGTTCCCACTGGATCAGAATTCATTTCCGGCGAAGCCGCCGCAAATGAGATAAACTCACCGCTTGGCTGAGATAGTTTTTGTTATTTGCCAAGCCTTGGATGGCAGGCGCTCAGGCGGTCATTGCGATATCGGGTTCGACGACGATCTGCCGGTAGCGGCCGTCGAGATAGACGAGTGGCGAGCTGTCGTTTTCCCAGATCTTGGTGGCGACGATCTCGGCGATGAAGATCGTGTGCGACTGGTAGGGAAGGGCGTGGCGCACTTCGCAGTCGAAGCTGACCAGCGAGCCGACCAAGGCCGGTGCGCCTGTCTTCAGTTCTCTCCATTCACCCTTGTCGAAGCGCTTTTCTCGATCGACCGTGCTTGAAAAGCGTGCGGCGACCGATTGCGCCGCCTCGGACAGCACATTGACGCAATAGATGCCGGAGCGATCGATATGGTCGTGAGCCGATGCTGTCCTGTTCACGCAGATCAAGAGCGATGGCGGTTCGCCGGTGACGGAACTGACCGCAGTGGCGACCAGTCCATGCCGCTTGCCGTCCGCGATCGTCGTGATCAGGGAAACGCCCGAGGCAAGCTTGCGCATGCCGAGCTTGAACTGGTGGATGTCCATCGCGCCCGCTCCTTCGTCGGCAGCATCGGTCTTGGCATATCGTCCAAGTCGTTTGCTGCGTTTTGTTAAGGAAAAGTATGTTGCGCTGCAGTGCCCAAACCAAATGACCATTTCTCACGGCCCGCTTGAGAAATTCTGCCGCGCCGCGCGAGGGGCTTCGCTATAGCCTTCGACGCGATTGCTGAAGCGAAGAGGGAAACACGTGCGAAAGAAGATCGCTTTCATCGGCACAGGCGGCACCATATCGTCGCTCGGCGCCGATCCGCTGGATATCGTCTTTTACGGCGAACAGAAAACGATGCTGCATGCCGGCGAAATCCTCGACGCAGTTCCCGAGGTGCAGATGGTGGCCGATGTTGTCGCCGTTCCCTTTGCCAATGTGCCGAGCCCGGCAATCGCCTTTGCCGAATGGAAAAGCCTTGCTGCTCTTTGCGCCGAAGTCGAGAAGGACCCTCAGGGTTTTGAAGGCTTCGTCATCGGCCACGGTACCGCAACGCTGGAGGAAACCGCCTATATTCTATCACTGGTATTGAAGGTCTCGATCCCCGTCGTGGTGGTCGGATCGCAACGGCCGCTGAGTGGACTTTCCAGCGATGCCAGGCTCAATCTCGTCAACGCGGTCAGGGTCGCGGCATCGGACCAATCGAAGGGGCGTGGCGTTCTCGTCCTCCTGAACGACGAAATCCATGCTGCCCGCGAGGTAACTAAGACCTCCACCTTTCGCATGCAGACCTTCCGCGCGCCCGATTTCGGCATGCTCGGCTATGTCGATGGCGAGACGGTCGCTTATTACCGCAGCACGGAACGCCGCACAGCGCCCGACACCGAATTCGATATTTCAGGCCTCGATGCGCTGCCGCGAGTGGACATCAGCTACGCCTATGCGGGTGCCGATGGCGCCGAGATCGATGCCTTCGTCGCAGCCGGCGCCAGGGGCATCGTATCTGCCGGCTTTGCGCCTGGCATGGTGACGCCCGGCCAGCTCGATGCGCTGATACGGGCACGCGCGGCCGGCGCCGTGGTCATGCAGGGCAGTCGGGTTGGCAGTGGCATCGTCCATCGCGGCCGGCGCCTCGCCGATCTCGGTTTCCTCACCTCGGACAATCTCAATCCGCAGAAGGCCCGTCTGCTGCTGGCGCTGGCCCTGAGCGTGACCGCGGATCCGCAAGAGATCATCAGGATATTTGCAACCTATTGAGCATGACGGAGACTTCAGGTGCCGAAGCCGAACGAACTCGAAGCCACCAAACTTGCCGCCATGACCCGCGCCGGCACGCTGACGGTGGAGGACGTTGCAAGATCGATCATCGATCGCGTTGCCGAACGCGATGCAAGGGTCGAGGCATGGGCGCATTTCGACCCGGCGCAGATTCTCGCCGAAGCGAAGCGGCTGGACGCCCTGCCGGAAAGAGGACCTCTGCATGGCGTTCCGGTCGGCGTCAAGGACGTCATCAACACCAAAGACATGCCGACCGTCCATAACACGGCCCGATACGAAGGCAGTCGTCCGGGTGTCGACGCCGCCTGCCTCGATATGCTGCGCACCGCCGGCGCGCTGATCGTCGGCAAGACCGTGACGACGGAATTCGCCACCACCAATCGCGGCGGCAAAACGCATAACCCGCATGCCTACGACCGCACCCCGGGCGGCTCTTCCAGCGGCTCCGGCGCCGCGGTTGCCGATTTCCAAGCAGCGATCGCGCTCGGCACCCAGACCGGCGGCTCAACCATCCGCCCAGCCTCCTTCTGCGGCATCTACGGCTGGAAGCCGACCTGGAACTCGATCAGCCGCGAAGGGCTGAAGATGTATTCCGCCACCTGCGACACGCTCGGCCTCTATGCCCGCTCCGCCGACGATCTCGATCTGCTGGCGCAGACCTTCCGGTTGGAGCCTTCCGAACTGCAGCCAGAAAGCTTTGCGGGCATCCGCGTCGGCATCTGCCGCTCGCCGGTCTGGGACAGGGCGCTGCCAGCGACCGAAGCAGCCATGGCGTCGGGCATCGAAGCGTTGAAGCGCGCCGGCGCCATGACGAGCGAGATCGAGTTGCCAAAGCCTTTCGATACGATCCACGACGCGCACCGGAAAATCCTTCGTCGGGAGGGGCGTTCGGCTTTTCTCAACGAATATGCTGCCACGCCAGATATTCACGAGGACTTCCGGGCGATCGTCGAGAACCGGGATAACTATAGTGTTGCCGACAGCCGCCAAGCCTACCGCATTGCCGACGAATGCCGCGGCGTCTTCGACGATATCGCCGCGGGCTACGACGTCATCCTCACCCCGAGCGCCACAGGCGAAGCCCCGCTTGGCATCGAGATGACCGGCGACGCCTCCTTCAATTCCATGTGGACGCTGCTGCAGGTCCCCGTCGTCAACGTTCCTGGCATGGTGGGTCCGAACGGCTATCCGGTCGGCCTCTCACTGGTCGGCCGCCGCTACGACGACCGCAAGGTGATCGCCTTCGCCAAACTGGCCGGTGCTGCCTTCATGGGTGCGGAGCGGCGGGCGGCCTGAGGACAGACAGACAAAAAAGACCCGTCGGAGCAATCCGGCGGGGTCTTTTTGTGTCGGAACGGTTGAGGACGCGGCCTAAGCCGCATCCTTCTTCATCACAACATCCGCATTGCGCGATTTCATCAGCGGCTGGATATACTGACCGAACTGCTCGATACCGACGACGAAGTCGTCGAATGTCATCATGATGCCCTCGATGCCGGGTTTTTCCGCGATCTCGTCGAGCATGGCTGCGACCTTCTCGTAGGAGCCGATCAGCTTCAGCATGCCGGTGGGTTCGGCGTTTTCGGGCTTCGCCAGCATGTCACTTGCACGTTTGGCCATCATTCCGGCGGTGGAATTCGCTGCGGCATTCTTGTCGGCCGCCGACTGGTCGCGCTGCCATGCGATCGCTTCCAGATCAGTGCCTTCCTTATAATGCTCCCATTTGGCATAAGCCATCTCGTCGGTGCGGTCGGCGATGATCATCAGCAGCGTATAGGCGCCGACCTTGCGGCCGTAGGGCGCGGTCACGTCAAGGAGGCGCTGGGCGTTGTCGCCGGAATTGGCGACGT
Source organism: Hyphomicrobiales bacterium (assembly GCA_900472605.1). Lineage (GTDB taxonomy): Bacteria > Pseudomonadota > Alphaproteobacteria > Rhizobiales > Rhizobiaceae > Rhizobium. The sequence goes on from UCJD01000034.1 coordinate 20,118, forward strand.
TGTTGATGCCGCCGCCGGCGCCGACGAAATTATAGTCGCAATGCTCGCCGACGAAACGCATGCCGGCATCGCTGGCGCATGCCGCGACGATGTCGATATGACCGGAGGGGCGGGGCGAGAGCCTGCAGTCGTCCATCTTGAAATAGTCGCCCTGGAAGTCGGAGACGCCCGTCTCCCAGAGATCCTTCATCACCTGCACATATTCGCCGGCATACTGGTAGCGGTTGCGGAAGTGCTCGTCGCCGGGCCAGAGCCCCATCTGCTGATATTCCTTCGGCTGCCAGCCGGTGACGATATTGACACCGAAGCGGCCGGGGGCGATGGAATCGATCGTTGAAGTCATGCGTGCTGCGAGCGCCGGCGGCATGGTGAGAAGCGCGATCGAGGCGTAGAGCTTGATCTTCTGCGTGACGGCGGCAATACCCGCCATCAGCGTGAAGGCCTCGAGATTGTGCTGCCAGTATTCGCTCGGGCCATTGAAGCCGCGCAGCTTGATCATCGCCAGTGCGAAGTCGAAGCCGTAGTGTTCGGCGCGCTGAACCACGGCCTTGTTGAGGTCGAAGGTAGGGTAGGTCTCCGGGGAGGTGGTGGAGATCAGCCAGCCGCGGCTGCCGATCGGAATAAAAACGCCAAGTTTGACCATTACAAATACCTCTTGAAACCTTTTATCTGAAAGAAGGGGTGACGGCTCAAGCTGCGGTTTTTTCCGTCTGCAGGGTCGGGTTCCGGGTCTTCATCAGCGGTTGGATATGTTCACCGAACTGCTCCATGCCGACGATGAAATCGTCGAAGGTCAGCATGATGCCCTTGAGGCCCGGCGTCATGGCGATGTCGTCAAGCATGGCGGCCACCTTCTCGTAGGAACCGACAAGCTTCAGCAGGCCTGTGGGCTGCGGGTTCTGGATCTGGCGGACGAGGGCCGAGGCGGTCGAGCCTTCCTTGGCGACAGTATCCTGACCTGCTTGACTGGCCTGCCATTCCAGGGCCTCGATATCGGTTCCCTGTTTGTACAAATCCCATTTGGCGAAGGCCATCTCGTCGGTGCGGTCGGCGATGATCATCAGCAGCAGGAAGGCGCCGGTGTCGCGTCCGCTCTTCCTGGCGGCCGCTTCGACCTTGGCGACCATGTCGCGTGCGCCGGTCGTCTGGTTCATGTCGCCGCCGGCGCCAATGAAATTGTAGTCGCCATACTCAGCCACGAACTGCATGCCGCGCTCGGACTGGCCGGCACCGACGACGGGGATATGGGCGGAGGGACGCGGCGAAAGCTTGCAGTCGTCCATCTGGAAGAAGTCGCCCTTGAAGTCGGAGACACCGGTTGTCCAGAGATCGCGCATGATCTGCACATACTCGGACGCATAGTCATAGCGTCGCGAGAAATGCTCGGGCGTCAATTCCAGGCCCATCTGCTGGTATTCTTTCGGCTGCCAGCCGGTCACCATGTTAATCCCGAAGCGGCCAGGAGCGATGGAATCGATGGTGGAGGCCATGCGGGCGACAAGCGCCGGTGGCATGGTCAGCATCGCCACAGAGGCGAACAGCTGAATCTTCTTGGTAACGGCGGCAAGACCGGCCATCAGCGTGAAGGATTCGAGATTGTGCACCCAATATTCGCTGGGGCCGTTATAGCCGCGCAGCTTGATCATCGAAAGCGCGAAGTCGAGACCATAATGCTCGGCTCTTTGTACCACCGTCTTGTTGAGGTCGAAGCTCGGCATGGTCATTGGGGAGGTCGTGGAAATCAGCCACCCGCGGCTCCCGATGGGAATGAAAACGCCAATCTTTGTCATCTGTGGTTCCCCTTGCTATCTTCATCGAAGCAAGAGTTCACCGGCATTGCCGCAATTCCAAGCGATGATTTCGAGAGGGGAGGATGAGAAAAACTCAGGTCGCTAGCAGCCTGCATGGCAACGTATGTGGCCATCGCCGAATTGGCGGCGATAGCCTGCGCTACGGCCGTCGCGGATGCCAGCATCTGAGCTCCTCGGTCAGAAGCGAGAATTTACAAGTCTCCATGCGTTCAGGCCCCCGCAACCAAATCTTTCCCAAACATTTACTTCGATCCTCGCCGGCGAGGGCAGCACCTCGGCCTGCGGACCATAACCGCAACGCCAAGCCCCAAATGGGCGGTCAGCGCCTCGACCAGCGTCCAGCCACCACGTGACTTGGTACGCTCGATGAAATCCAGGCCAGCCATATCCGGCAAGTGCACATCAAGAGACGGGTTTGCTCCGGACTGTAGCGACAACCAAATCGTCAATTTGCGCACGTCATCATTGCCTGTGCCGATCGGTCTTCCTTCGTCCAGCGACATCAGCACAACCCTTCTGACCGCCGACGTCTTCTTGGTGAATGGGATTCATGGCCACAAATCATAAGCAAACGATCGCGACGGTTCGATGAATGTCATCGCCGCCTCGGCGAATTCGAGAAGCTGTTCGTCATGACCAAATTCAGCGACAAGCTGGGCGCCGATCGGCAAGCCGCTGCTGGAGAAGCCGACGGGCAGTGAAACTCCCGGCAAGCCGCCGATGTTGACCCAGCCCGTGAATACGGCATGGTCGCGGGGGCCGGCATGTGCACCGGCTATGGTCTGCGGGAATGGTTGCTCCGCCGGCCATGGCAGGGCGGCGGCAGTGGGCGTGAGAACAAGATCGTAGCGGGCAAAGAGGTCGCTGAATGTCGATCGGAGCGCTGATACGGCTTCAAGCGCGGACAGATAATCGGCGGCACTGAACGTTCGGCCGTCCGCCGCCATCTCGCGCACCGAATGTCCCGCGACGGTTTCCAGGCCGGGGCGCCATTTGGTGAGGTAGTCGACGCCAGCGCGCGAGATGATGCGCCAGACGCGATTAGCTGCCTCCAGGTCGAAAAACAGTTCGCCCTCGACGAGGTCGGCCATGCTTGACAGTGTCTCTGCAAACGCGGCGGTGGTTGCCAGAATCTCCGGATCCACAAGAGCTTCTCCAAAGCGCGGGACATAGAGGATCCGCGGCCTTTCGTTCGGCCATCGTCCCATGCGCATCGCCATCGATCGGCGGTCACGGGTGTCGGGTCCAGCCATGACCGCATCGAGGATACGGGCATCCGCAATGCTTCTAGTCAGCGTGCCGACGACTTCGAAATCCGTGAGGATCGACGGAAAGCCAAATGCTCTTGAAACGCGCCCCGTGGACGGCTTCCAGCCGACCAGAGAGGTGTGGGACGCCGGGCGTCGGATAGAGCCGCCGCCATCCGTCCCGATTGCAGCGGGAACCAATCCGGCCGCAACGCCGGCCGCGGCCCCGCCCGATGAACCGCCCGGTGTCAATCGAAGGTCCCATGGGTTTCGCGTTACGCCGAACAGATCGTTGTTCGTATAGCCTTCCAAGGTCAATTCCGGGACGTTGGTCTTTCCGATGATGAGGGCACCGGCGTCGCGCAGCCGCGCAACCGGCGTTTCGTCTCTCTCCGGCAAGAAATCCGCGAGCGCCTTGCTGCCCCATGTCGCCGGCATTCCGCGGACGAGGATATTGTCCTTGATGGACAGAGGTATCCCGTCGATCATGGAGCGTGCCTCGTTGCGCGCCAGCCGCTGGTCGCTTTCGCGTGCGGCTGTGCGTGCCCCCACTTCGTCGATGGCAACGAAGCTGTTGATGGCAGCGTCTTGTCTTGCGATCCGTTCCAGAGACCTGTCCAACAAAGCTTCCGAGGTCACCTCGCCGCTGCGAAGCGCCGCAGCGATCTCCCCGATCTCCTTCAGCATATGGTTGCTTCCCTTCATTCGAAATTAAAGTGGCGTGCCGATCGCAGCAGGCAGCTTACTGGAGCGGCCGAGACCGCTCAGCACCGCAATGGCGATGAGATAAGGCACCATCTGCACGAGGTACGAACTGATGGGAATGCCGAAACCCTGCAGGCGTAATTCGAACGCCTCGGCGGCCCCGAAGACGAGGCATGCGGCAACAGCACCGAATGGGTTCCATCGGCCGACTATGAGCGAGGCCAGAGCCAGATAACCGCGCCCCCCGGTCATGCCATCCGTGAAGGTGCCCACTTGCTGAAGCGAAAGGACGGCGCCGCCCAGTCCCGCTATTCCGCCGCCCAGGATGACGCCGAGCATGCGGATTCGCATCGGGTCGATACCGGCCGCGAAAACAGCCTCCGGGTTCTCACCGGTGGCACGCAACATCAGTCCCGCCTGCGTCCTGTAGAGGACGAACGCAAGAACCGCGCAGATGATCATCGCGAGATAGGTCAATGGAGGCTGCGAAAAGATCAGCGGGCCCGCGACAGGGATCTGCGAAAGACCGGGAATCGGCCAGGCTTGCAATGCCTCCACGCGGATCGCACCCGCGCTGCCGGCACCCGATAGAATTCGCATCATGTATGTCGTCAACCCGAGGGCCAGGATGTTGCTGGTGAGACCCGTGACCATATTGTCGGCGCGATAGCGTATGGTCACGATGGCCACGATCGTCGCCGCGAAAGTTCCGCCCACGAAGGCAAGGCAGATGCCGGCAACTTCGCTACCGGCGAACCAGGTCCCGACGATGGCGGCAAACGCGCCCATCAGCATCATGCCCTCCAGGCCGACGGCAAAGACCCCGGCTCGCTCGGACAGGATGCCTCCCAGCGCGGCAAAAGCCAGGGGAGTGGCAATGCGAATTGCCGCGGCAAGATATTCCATCATGATCGGCGCACCGTGGCTGTGAGGATGAACAGCATCGTGATGGCTTCGATCACGACGACAAGCGAGGATGGCACGCCGATCTGGCGTTGCATGGAGAGCGCGCCGGTCTCCAGAAATCCGATGAAGATTGCCGCCGGAATGGTGGCGGCAGGCTCAAGAGCCCCAAGCAGCGCGACGGTGACGGCCTTGAAGCCGAAGCCGCTGGAAAAGCCTTCGATCAACCGATGCTGGAGACCGAGAATTTCGGCGCCACCCGCAAAACCGGCAAGGGATCCCGCCGTCAGCATCACGCTCCATGTGATCCCCGCGAGCGAAAATCCGGCATAAGCCGTCGCGAACCTGGATCGCCCGGCGACGCGTATCGAAAAGCCGAAGGGCGTACGCCGCAAAACGAGTGATAGAAGCAGCGCGGCGGCGATGGCCAGTATAATCCCGATGTGAAAATCGAAAGTGGGGATGCGAAGAAGCCAGGCCGAACGCGGAACGAGTGGGGATTGCAGGAACCCGGCGCCGGGTTGGCCGAGCACACTCGAAAGCATGAGTTGCACGAACAGCAGCGCCACGAAATTCAGAAGGAGCGTGACCAGTACCTCGTGAACACGGCGGCCCAGATGTATGGCCGTCGCCAGGCCCGCCCATAGCGCTCCGCACATCGCGGCCATCAGCAAGGAGACGACGATCGCCAGGACCCCGGGTTCGCCGGGCCAGGCAAGAATGGTGGCAGTCGCACCAATGCCGCCCATAGCGATCTGCCCGTCCGACCCCATGTTGATGACGCCGGCACGGAAGCAGAAGGCGAGGCCCGATCCGGCAAAGAGATAGGGGCAGGCTCGATTGAGCGCGACGCCGATCTGGTGCGGAGACCCGAAGGCACCGGACAGCATGGCGGGAAATGCGTCCAGAGGGCTTTGCCCGGCCAAGAGTATCAGGCCTGCCGCGCAGACCATCGACAGGCACAACGCGATGGCGATGCGAACCGGAAAGGCGCCGGTGCGAAGCCGCAGTACGAAGCGGGGGCGCGAGGACGCGCCTGCTGTGAGTTCTTCGCTCATGCCGCGCGCTCCGACATCCAGAGGCCGATCTGGCCCATGTCGACATGATCGCGCGCAACAACACCTGCGAAACGGCCACCGGAGAGAACCGCGATCCGGTCGCTGATAGCCAGCACTTCCTCAAGCTCCGAGGAGATGTAGACGACCACCGCGCCGGCATCTCTCAGAGCCATCACCTGCTCCAGCACGAAGCGGGTCGCGCCGGGATCGAGACCCCATGTCGGCTGGTGGGCGACAAGGACGGCCGGTGACCGGTCGAGTTCACGGGCAATCACGATTTTCTGCTGGTTTCCACCGGACAGTCTTGCCGCCTGCACCGACGGATCTCGCGCACGAATGTCGAACCGTTCCATCAATGTCCTGGCCTTTGTCATGGCGGCGGACACATCGAGGAAGCCGTTCCGGCAGTAGGGCTCTCTGGCGCTGTCGCGAAGCATCAGGTTGTCGGCGATGCTCATGGTCCTGACCAGGGCCGTGGAGGACCTGTCGGCGGGCATGTATGAAAGGCCGGCGCGAACGCGAGCAGCGGCTGACGCCTTCGTCATGTCCCACCCGTCGATGGAAACACTGCCGCCCGATACCGCACGAAGACCGGCGAGCGTCTGCGCGAGCTCGAGCTGTCCGTTTCCGTCCACGCCGGCTACGCCAAGGATTTCGCCCGATCGCAGCTGAAGATCGATGGGGCCGATGTCCTCGCCTGCAAGCCCTTGGATATCCAGGCGCACCTTGCCGGGCTCCCTTTGCTTGCGGATATGCGACATGGTGACATCACGCCCGACCATCATCTCCGCTAGCTGGGCCTTGGTCGCCGAACCGACAGGCGACTTTCCAGACACCTTGCCGGCCCGCAGGACGACGACCTTGTCGCAGACATCGATGACTTCGGGGAGTTTGTGGGAAATGAAGACGATGCCTTTTCCCTCTTCCCGCAACCGCCTCATGATTTTCAGGAGATCGCGCACTTCCGGAGGCGCGAGATTGGAGGTTGGTTCATCGAGAATGAGGAGGTCCGCCTCGCGCAGGACTGCCTTCAGAATTTCAATACGCTGGCGGCGGCCCAGCGGAAGATCGGCGACACGGGATGCGGGATCGAGGTCCAGCCCCAGTCTCTGGCTGACTTCGCGGATCTGCTGCGCGACGGCATCACGGCGCAACAGGACGCCGGCACGGGACCATCCTAGCATGACGTTCTCAAGCACTGTCATGGCTTCGACCAGCATGAAATGTTGATGGATCATCGCGATGCCGGAGGCCATGGCTTCACGGGGCTGGTGGTTCGATAATTCGCGACCCTTGAAAACGATGCCGCCGCCATCGGATTTGACCATCCCGAACAGCACCTTCATCAGCGTACTCTTGCCGGAGCCATTCTCGCCAAGCAAACCGACGATCTCGCCGAAATCGACATCGAGATCGACGCCGTCGTTAGCTCGCAATGTGCCGTAGCACTTGACGATCCCGCGCATTTCCAGAAGTGACGCCATCTATACCTCGACAGTCCTTGTCGCTGGAGGACGGCAAAGCCGCCCTCCCGTTGCCGTGCCGGATCAGCTGCCGCTGCGGGCGTCTTCTTCGGTCGGGGTGATCTTCAGCTTGCCCGACGCGAAGTCCGCCGCCATGGCATCGACTTCCTTGGCTACGGCTTCAGGCACTGCCGGACCGTAAGCCTTGTCGGCACTGTATTTCAGCGATGCGCCCGTGGTTTTGCCGGTGTCGTATCCATACTGGACGAAGGTCCCGAACAGCTTGCCGCTTTTCACGTCCTCGGCGGCGCTTCCGATCATCGATGACCAGTCCTCGACGATGTTGGTGAGGACGAGATCAGGTGCGATCGCCGTCTGGTCTGGGCCACGGCCGGTCGCAAAGACGTTCTTCTCCTTTGCCGCCTGCACCAGCCCCGCCTCGGCGGCGTTCAGCTTTCCGGTCAACACGTCGGCGCCGTTGCCGATCAGTGCAAGAGCGGCTTCCTTCGCCTGAGCGGCGTCTTCCATATCCTTGATATAGAGAATGCTCACTTCGGCCCCGGCCTTGGTCGCGCAGATGCGGAAGCCGCCGGCTTGTGCAGTGATGTTCGGCACGCCTTGGAGCCCGAAGACGCCGCCGACCTTGTGGGTTTTGCTCATACGGGCGGCAAGCAGGCCGATCTGGCAACCGAACTGGGCATTGTTGTAATCGACCGACATGACGTTAGGTTCGGCGCCTTCATTGCCGCTGACCGCGATAAACTGTGTCTTGGGGAAATCCGGGGCGACCTGCTGCATGGCCGAGACAAAGCGGCCGGAATGTCCGAGCACCAGATTGTAGCCCTGGCTTGCGTAGTCGCGAACAGCCTCCGCTTCATCGGCATCGGACACGTTTTCTGAAAATGCGGTCTTGAAGCCGTGCGGCTCCAGGCTTTTGACGATGGAATAGCCAAGCGCGTTCCAGCTTTGATCGTTGGCGCTGCCCGGCAGCAGGATGGCGGCCTTTTCCTCGGCATGGACGGCGCCGGCGCCGATCGTTGCGGAAAGCATGGCAATGGCGGCAGCCGCCGGCAGCCGCCGACGACGGGACAATGATTTGGACATGACGAAACCCTCTGGTTTTTGATTGCGGGATCAATCCGGCGTTATTGGTACCGAGCGCACGCCGGCGGCGCGCCTGGCTTGTCAGGTCAAACCTTCACGATGACGGCGATGGGAGCCTCGCCGGGTTTGCACTGATGCTCTGTCCCCCCTGAGACGAATATGGCGGCATCGCCGGTCACCGATGTAATGACGGCGCCGAGCGCTGCACGAGCGTGTCGCTCGTAGTTGATGTCGGCATCGGAAAGCATGGTCGTCCGGCGCCCACGCAGAATGCCGCCGACGGGCGCTTCCGCCTTGGCGAAGACCGCTCGCACGGAGTCGATCTCGGCGTCCAGGCCGTCGCTCGCGTCCCTGATCGCCTCGCGCAGCCCGCCCGCGTCCACTACGTCCTTGAGGATGCCGTGGCCAATGCGCAAATCGCCGCCTGCTTTTTTCGAATTGCCGAACAGCAGGATTTCGCAATTGCGCAACTCGCCGCCGGCCGAGGTATTGGCGACCGACGAGTATAGGTCCAGCCGCGTGGCGATGGCCGCGTCGCTCAGTTCGGCTTCCGTCACCTCACCGAGCGCCAATGCGACGCCAAGCGCCGTCGCGCCACGGGCATAGGTCTTCGAACCGTTCGGATCGGTGGTCACTAGCATGGCGCCGCGGGCAGTCGCGTCGGCGATGGCATTCGGCGTGAGCAAGGGGCCCTTGACCTGTACATAGTGCACGTCCTTGGGGGTGTCGATTTCCGCTTGTGCAAGCGCTTGGCCAACCGCCGCCGCGACTTCCCGCACCTCTATCATCGTCCCGACTTCCTCGGGAGCGAGGTCGCGCGTGACCGCGATGCCAATGGACAACCGTTTCCCCTGGCCTCCGGCGCCGGCGCTTCGCGTGAAAACCGTGGCATGCGGGCTGAGTACGCCTTCGGTGCCGCCGGACCAGACGAAAGCGATACGGTGCGCCACATCCGACGCGGTCATGTCGAGAAATCGGGATAGGGAAAGCGTGAACGATTGTGTTGCGAAGGCCCGCGTGAAGTCGTTTGCGCCGCCATTTCCTTCGGTCTTGCCGATCACCGCGACGATCTCGCGCGGATCGATCGCGCCGTCCGCTATCATCGCTTCAAGGTGCGAGGTGTCCCCGGGATTTCCCATTTTTACCTTGTGAACACCTATCCGCATATGTCGCTCCGCTATAAAACTGCCCATATATTATGCGTGTCCAAAACCTGTGCAAGTCGCTTGGAATAAATTTCACGATGTGGAATACTGCGGGTCAAATCTTGCCACGGCGATTGAAGGAAGGCGGATAAGCGTTGGAAAGTCAGGATGTTAAGAATAATGGAGGCGTTCAGTCCATATTGCGCGCATTGTCCATTCTGGAACGTCTTAGCGAGTGTGATGAGGGGCTTCCGTTGAAGGAAGTCGCCAGAAAGGTGTCACTTCCCACGTCCAGTACCCACCGCATTCTGACGACGATGCAGAAGCAGCGTTTTGTCAGATTCGACTCGGCAACGATGTTCTGGCATGTCGGCGTGCAGGCCTTCACGGTCGGTAACTCGTTCGCTCGGTCGAGGGATATGGTGACGCTGGCAATGCCCGCGATGCGTCGCTTGGTGAAGGCCACCGGCGAGACCGCGAATTTCTTTGTTATGGATGGGTCCGAGGTGGTCTGCATGGCGCAGGTCCAGAGCCAGCAACTGGTAAGAGCAATTTCCCGGCCAGGAGGGGGGGCTGAAATGCACCGGTCGGCGGCGGGCAAGGCCATATTGGCGCACATGCACGATGATGAGGTCGCCGCGCTGATAGAGCAGGCGGGTATGCCGCGATACACCGATCACACCATCGTTAGCCCTCAGGCGCTTGCCACCGAGCTTGCCACAATCAGAAGGCAGGGGTTCTCGGTTGATAACGAGGAATTTTCTCTGGGATTGAGATGCATCGCCGCTCCCGTCCACGACGAGACCTCGGCCGTACACGCCGCGGTCTCCATCGCAGGGCCATCGTCGCGAATAACCCAGAGTCGGATCGAGGCGTTGAGCGAGCTGGTCATCCATTGTGCGAAGGTCGTCACCACCGAATTCGGCGGCAAAGCATGAGCGTCACGCGAGATTTCAAAATGGTCAGGGCTTAGGGTTGGCCCGTCGTGTTGAACGCGGCGGCTGTTTGGCGGCGGGCCAGGATCGGCCAGCTTCTTGATCTCACCTTGGAAAACGGCCATGTATCGGCGCAACTCAAACACGCGCCGGGAAATTGATGTCCGTGACTCCTATCGATACGACCAAGCCGTCAGGCGATGTGCCTGCAGTGTCGCTGCGTGGGACCATGCCGGAAGAGCAAATTCTCTATGATCGCCTGATCGATGCGATTATCGACAAGCGCTTGCGACCCGGTCAGCACCTCAATGAAGTGCAGCTCGCGGCGGCATATGGAGTTCCGCGGTCTCGGATACGCCGTGTTCTCGAGCGTTTGCGCGATGAATCAGTGGTGGATTTTCAGCTTAACCGGGGTGCGTTCGTCTCGCGGCCGACTGTCAAGGAGGCGATCGATGTATTCGAGGCAAGGCGGCACCTCGATATCGCCATTGCGGAACTGGTCTGCAAGCGCGCCACTCAAGCGGACGTGGCAACGTTGCGCAGACACGTTGAACACCAGCACAAGATCATCGACGGTGGTGGTCCCGAAGTGAACCGTGTGGGTGCAGATTTCCACGATCTCCTGTCCGCCATGGCTGGCAACGAGGTGCTTGGTCGCATGATCACCGTGTTGATGCGTCGCGTATCGTTGATACAGTCTCTATACGAGCGGGCAAACAGCATCTGCCTTGTGCATGACCACGAGCAACTCATCGACCGCATTGCGGCTGGCGATGTAGAGGGCGCACGGGCTGAAGCGTCGAGACATTGCGACCATATCGAGGCCGCGCTCGATTTCACCGAACGCCGACGGGCGGAAATCGATATTTTCAAGCTGCCGTGAACGGCGCCGAATTGATGGGCACTCCGCACTTTGTTGCACATTTTCCAACCATTTCACGGCGACGTTCCCCTCCAATGAGCAGATAAATCCCGCGTGAGGCGGCTCGACAAAAACTGGCACACGCTTTGCGTTTCTCGAATTGCACGCAATATTGCGGGCAATATTAATCATCGTTGAAGCGATGCGATGAAGGTGGAGAGAGACGGATGAACGTTAGGCTGGGAAGATTGGCGGCCGCATTGGTCGGCGCGGGTATCGGTATGATGGCGGCGGACGCCTCCGCCACGGATCTCGCTGCATTTCAGAAAAAGATAGAGTCCTATTCGAGCAAGCCGGTATTCGAGGCTCCTGGTGATGCATTCGACGCAGCAAAATGCATGGCCGGCAAATCGATCATGAGCATTCCGGTGTCGTCGGCAAATCCGTTCACCGCCAACATCGAAAAGGCAATGCAAGCCGTTGCGAAGAAGGTCGGCTTCAACTTCTCCACTTGGGAAAACCAGGGCCAGAGCTCGCAATGGGTTCAGGGCATGGACGCAGCGCTGAACCAGAACGTCGACTTGATCGATCTTTTGGCTGGCACCGATCCACGCGTGCTGGTGCCGCAGGTGAAGGCGGCGCAAGACGCTAAGATCCCGGTCATTGCCTCCCACTATAACGGCATTGAGCAATCGGCCGAAGTCGCGAAGACGGCCACCGGCGATGTGCCGATCGACTACAAGAAGGCCGGTGCGCTTCTCGCTGACTGGGCGATCACCAAGACGCAGGGCAAGCTCAACGCCCTGGTGCTGATTGCAAGCGGTCCTCTGTCCACCGACAGCATGGTGGCGGGCATCAAGGAAGAGATGGCCCAGTGCGATGAATGCAAGTCGACGACGCAGAACTATCCGGTAACGGACTGGGGCACGCGCATTACGCCAGGTGTCCAGGCGGCGCTTCTTGCCGATCCGACCATCAACTACATCATTGTCATCTATGACAGCATGGCGCAGTTCGTCGCCCCGGCGGTCACGATTACCGGTTCCCAGGATCGCGTGAAGGTCGTTGCCTTCAACGGCACGCCTTTCGCGGTCGGTATGGTCCAGAAGGGCCAGATCGAAATGGATATCGGCGAGAATCTGGACTGGATCGCTCATTCCATTCTCGATTCCGAAATGCGCAGGATCTGCGGACTTCCGGTGCCAAAGGATCCGAAGATTCCTTTCATGATGTTCACCAAGGACAATGCGATGGACGCCGGCGATCCACCCCAGCTGTCGCAAGGTTATGGTGACGCCTATGTCGAAGGCTTCCGCAAGCTCTGGATGCTGAAGTGAGTCCAACCGTTGTCGACACGACAACCTATCGGCAGGGGGAGCCTTTGGCCCTCCTGCTGACGGGCGTCACAAAGATTTTTGGCGGGCATCGGGCTCTCGACGATGTCACTCTCGAAATCAGGCCGGGCGAAGTGCACGGCCTGCTTGGGCAGAATGGATCCGGCAAGTCGACCCTGATCAAGGTTCTCGCGGGCTTTCATGCGCCGGAACCCGGCGCCCAGTTGCATGTGCGCGGCCAGGCGGTGGCATTGCCGCTGGCGCCAGGCGCCTTTCGGCAACATCACATCAGTTTCGTCCATCAGCATCTCGGTCTGATTCCGGCATTGACGGTGCTCGAAAACATGCTCATCGGCCAGCTGGCACAGAGCAATTCGATGGCTATCGGCTGGCGCGCGCAACGGCGCAACGTCATCGAGCAGTTCCAGTCCTATGGCATCGATTTCGATCCCGATGCCACGGTTTCCGACCTGTCGCCGGTTCAGTGCGCGCTGCTGGCGATCATTCGCGCGGCTGGCGAGATGGAAGCGGGCGGCGGGCGCGGCCACGGTCTCCTGATCCTTGACGAGCCAACACCCATTCTTCCGCGCAAGGATGTCGAGCAGCTCTTTTCGGTGGTTCGCCGTGTGGTCGGTAATGGCGCGAGCGTAATCTTCGTTTCACACGATGTCGACGAGGTGATGGAAATTACCGACCGCGCGACCGTTCTGCGAGACGGGCGGGTGGCCGCTCGGCTCGAGACGCGCAATGCTACCAAGCAGGATTTCATCGAGGCGATCGTCGGTCGACGGCTTGGGGAGGTCAACCACAAGACGGAAGCGTCCGAAAGCCGGCCTGTCGCGCTTGAAGTCGAGGGATTGTTCGGCGGCACCATCGCGGATCTCGCACTCGTCGCCCATGAAGGCGAGGTGGTCGGGCTGACCGGCCTTGTCGGAACGGGCTACAACGAAGTCCCCTATCTTCTCTATGGCGCCCGGCCTGCAAATGGCACGGTCACGCTTGGAACTGAAGAGTGGGACGTTTCCAGAACCACGCCGCGCCAGTCGATGGCACGAGGTATCGTGCTAATCCCGGGCGATAGAGCGCATGCCGGCGCCATCGGCACGCTGCCGGTCTCCGACAACGTCACCATGCCGGTTCTGACATCGCATTTCTCCCGCTTCGCGCTCAACAGGTCGGCCATGAAGCGATTGGCGCTGACGCTGGGCGAGCGCTTCGATGTCAGGCCTTTGAATCCGGATTTGCCGATCGGCAATCTCAGCGGCGGCAACCAGCAGAAGGTGCTTCTGGCCAAATGGCTGCAGCATGCCCCCAAGCTGGTGTTGCTCGACGAACCGACACAGGGCGTCGATATCGGCGCCCGGCAAACTGTCTTCAAACACATCAAGGACAGCGCCGACAGCGGCGCCACCGTCTTATGCGCCAGCTCGGACTACGAGCAACTGGCGACAATCTGTAACCGCGTGCTGATCTTCTCCGAGGGGAAGGTTATCGCGACGCTGACCGGCACCGATGTCAACAAGGACACGATCGCCGAGATCAGCCTTGGCGCCGAACGAAAGGATACCATTCATGTCGCAGAAGTCTGAGGCCGGCGCCGCCAACCGGCCGGCGGGCCTGATATCATCCGCCTTCGCCAAGCGCGCCGAACAATTCGGCCTGATCATCGTCTGGCTCGTGATGATCGCTGCCTTCGGTTACTTGAGGCCGGAGACCTTTCTCACCTGGGGAAATTTTTCGACGCTGCTCGGCTCCCAGGCCGTCCTCGTCGTGTTGACGCTCGGATTGCTGGTGCCTCTCACCGCAAACGACTTCGATCTCTCCATCGCCTATACCATGACACTGTCGTCCATGATCATCGCCGTCCTCAACGTCAATCACGGGATAGGGATCGGCTGGGCCATTCTTGCGGCACTCGGATCGGGTCTTCTGACCGGCCTGATCAATGGTGTCCTGATCACCTATTTCCGCATCCACTCGCTGATCGTCACGCTCGGCGTCGGCACATTCGTGCATGGCGTGACCCTGTGGGTCAGCGATTCCATGACGATCAGCGGGGTCTCGATGAAACTCATCAACGCCGTCATCGTTGAGAGGCTGTTCGGCATTCCGCTCGAATTCTACTACGCGATCGCGATCGCCCTCATCATCTGGTATGTGCTGGAATACACCGCGGTCGGTCGCAGGATTCTGTTTGTCGGCCGCGGCCGTGAAGTCGCCCGCCTGTCCGGGATCAACACGGACCGCGTCAGGATCGGATGCCTGATGGCATCGGGTTTTCTGGGTTCGCTTGCCGGCGTGCTCTATACCGGAACCCAGGGCGCGGCCGATCCGGTCTCCGGCGTCTCCTACCAGCTGCCGGCCTTTGCCGCCGCCTTCCTCGGTTCAACATGCATCGTCCCCGGTCGCTTCAATCCGTGGGGAACGACGATTGCCGTCTACTTCTTGGTGACCGGGATTACCGGCCTCGTCTTCCTCGGCTTCAGCTCCTTCATTCAGGAAATGTTCTACGGCGGCGCCCTCGTCATAGCCGTTACGCTCTCACAGCTCGTGCGCGGTCGTCAGGAACAGCAATTCTAATTGAAACACGATAAAATTGGAGGCCGCATTATGGCTTATCAACCCGAACGCAACTTCATCGGCTACGGGGACAATCCGCCCGATCCCAAGTGGCCGGGCAAGGCCCGGCTGGCGCTGAACTTCGTGCTCAATTACGAGGAAGGCTCGGAGTACAGCATTGGCGACAACGATGGTGTCAGCGATCACGGCCTTATCGAAGTTCAGGGATCGCCAGTGCCCCGCGGAGATCGCGATCTCGCCGCTGAATCCATGTTCGAATACGGAAGCCGCGTCGGCTTCTGGCGCCTGATGCGGATATTCCGCGAGCGCGACCTGCCCATGACCATCTATGCCTGCGCGTTGGCGCTTGAACGCAACCCTGCAGCGGCGGAAGCTATCAAGGCGGCAGGCCACGATATGTGCTGCCATGGCTGGCGCTGGATCGAGCACTTCAAACTGACGGAAGAGCAGGAACGAGAGCATATCCGCCTTGCCGTCGAAAGCCTCCGCAAAACCCTGGGAGATCGTCCTTTCGGCTGGTACTGCCGTCACGGGCCGAGCGTGAATACCCGCCGCCTTGTCGTCGAAGAAGGTGGCTTCCTCTATGACAGCGACACCTACAACGACGAATTGCCCTACTACGTGATGGTCGGGGACAAGCCGCAACTCGTTGTTCCCTACACGTTGACCAACAACGACCTGAAGTGGGCGACCGGGACTGTCGGGACCGGTGGAGATTTCTACGAGTATCTCAAGGAGAGCTTTGACTGCCTCTACGAGGAAGGTGCCACCCAGCCGAAGATGATGAACGTCGGCATGCACATGCGCCTGCTCGGCCATCCGGGCCGCGCGGCCGGACTGGCGAAATTCCTCGACTATGTGAAGTCGAAGCCGGATGTGTGGATCTGCAAGCGTCTCGACATCGCCCGGCATTGGCTCGACGTCCATCCCTATTCCGGAGAAGCATGATGATCGTCGCCCAGCCCATCACCGAAGACGCATTCGCGCCCTTCGGCCAACTCATCCGGCGGCCGGAGCAAGCGGGAAGCTCGTCGGATATTGTAGACGAGCTGTCCAATCTTCGCTCCCACGCACGGCCAAAGCTGTCTGTCGTGACGGTCGCTCATGCAGCCATGCCCCTTGCCGCGACGGAGATGGAACGACACGTCCATTCCTCGCAAGCCTTCATACCGATCGATTGTGATCGCTATCTGATCATCGTGGCACCGCATGCGGATGCAGGTCGGCCTGACCCATCCGCAATGCGAGCCTTCGTTGTTCCCGGTGATACCGGGATCAACTACAAGGCAGACACGTGGCATCATCCGATCAGGGCATTGGGACGTGACGCCAGTTTTGTCGTACTGACTTTCATTGAAGGAGCCAAATCGAAGGATGAACAGTTTGTACCTTTCGATGAGACGATCATGATAGCCTTGGCCTAGCTGTCGGGTCACCAAGCAACATGTGGCACGCGGGGCCTGTGCAAGCGGGATCTGCAAGGAGCTGGCTCATGCGGGAGAGGAGTTGGGACATTGGATGACTTCTCATTCCTAACCGCAGCTTGCCAGCGGACTGAATTCGACTATCGGCTCAGATGCTGGAACGTGATGCGACGGCCGTTTGCCGCGCTTCAAGACCGACGAATTTTACAAGCCTCCATGCCATCAGGCCACCGTAACCAAACTCTTTCCCGAAAATGATTTGTCATTCAAGACATCGCGCAAAAAGCTCCACCGCACAGGCGTCGAGGAGCTTTTGCCTTCTGGCCACCGTCTCAAGCTCGCCGCACGGAGATGGGGGCGGTTGATGATGGTATCCGTTGTACAGCCATGCACAGATTATCAGGCAGCTACTTTGCCGGACCTGCCCAGCCCTCCCGCGAAGCGGTCCTGGAGTTTTACAGTACCATCGTCTGACGCTGACGCTCGTGACGACCTCGCGCGTCAGTTCAATATGCGGGGGCAGGCGGTCGCCTGAGATGCAAGCAGCGTTCCCGGCGACGTTAGCCGGCCTTGATGATCGGAGTCGCGGTGACCATCTACTGCACCAGTGCCCTTGCGCGTCCGGCCGATCATTCTAGCGGCATGGATGGAAGGTCGTTCAACCAGGAGGTAGAGAAGTGTGGCGGTTACAATACTGGCGGCCGTTGCTATCATTACAAAAAATGCATCACTCATGTTTCCTTCCACCAATCGCAATATCGCTACCGAGGCAGGCATATGAACGAGATACAAGGAGTAGGAAATCTTGCCGAGAAATTGGATTGGCGTCGCCTCAAGCAACCGTGACGAAGACGTGATCCGGAGAATGCAGAAGATGGCGCCCGCTGCAGCCAAGCTCAAGAGCAGATCGCTGTGTGTCAACGTACCCGCTACCCAAAGGCCGGCGGCAGCGACCGCCACTCCCTTTTCCCGAACAAAGGCAAGGCTTGTCGAGGCAGACTGCCTGGGCCGGTGCATCCAATGGTATAGCACGCATCCTATGTAGAACGACACCAGATAGTGAGATGTTGCAACAAGCGAGCCAGGTTTCGTCTCACCACTGAAGACCGGATTGGGCAAGCCCATCATGACCAACGCAACGGCAGACAAACCGTAAATGCCCGTCATCAAAATGATGTTGAAGCCAACGGAATATATCCTGAGAAAATACATGAGAATTGGGATCAAGAGCCCCATTCGAAATTCGTAGACCAGGCTCCACATCGGTGGAGCGAGATCGGTATCTGCGCTGTTAACGCCAACAAGCAGTGCATGTCTCACCAGAATGTTGAAATCGAGCGGCGATACCCAAATGTCGTTGAACGCGCCGCCAAGCGACCCGTTGGGAACGTTCGGGGTCCGGAGCCTAAGGATCGACGCCACAGCGATGACAATGACGACGCACGGCAACAGCCGGGCTATTCGGCTGAGCTGAAACCGCCAGTAGGAACAATTGGTTCCTTTTGTAAATCGTATTCCCAGAGCAAAGCCGCTGAGCACAAAAAAGAAAATTACCGAGACATGCCCCAAAGTCAGGAATGCCTTGAGAACGTCAGTTCGAGTGGCGGTAGATCCGGATGACGATAGGCTCGCAACAGGGAGTGGCAAAGCACCACGGCCAAGGCGGCCAATCCTCGGGCGCCATCAAGGGCGTGGTATCTCGGGGCTCCCGGAACCATAACTTGAACCTTGGCTTCGGAGAAAATCTTCCGCCGAATCGCGATCACTGCACGGCAGTTCGCGTATGAGGGGTGTGTATTCTTGGGGATGCAGCCCCTTGGATATCGGGCGCGTCCCGTATCAAGGAGCGTAGCGCGATGCAGTTTGCGCCGCAACGCAGTAATTATTAATCATTAAATACGATATTTTTTTAATGCGTAATGTCAACAAAATAATATCGCGTATTACTTCAGTGGTTATATTGAGAAATACTTATTTGTCGTAAAAATGCTACCTTTTGGTGCAGATCGTGCAGTGCACTATATATAGTTCGTGGCGACGTCTCTCTACCGCGCCGCTTATCTATTGCCTGTGACGCACTCTACCGTTCATTCTTGGGACGGGCGCCGATCATTATTTGCTAAAAATCCTCAGGTGATATTGTGCATCGCACAAAATATCGTTGCAATTGCTTATCAAAGAAGAATAGCATCTGCCTGAGTTACAGAACTACTTTATTGGACCTTGTGGCTGATGGGCGCCGGCTTTCGAAGCAAGAATAACGAGGGCCGTGTGTATGCTCGCATTTAAAGCCATCAGAGGCGCTGGATGGCTCGTCCTGTCACGCTTCGTCAGCCGGATAATCGATTTCTTCACGCTTCTGGTATTGGCCCGTCTTTTGGCGCCGTCGGATTTTGGTGTGGCGGCGCTGGCAACGTCATTGGTGGTCGTGGTCGATACGATCCTTGAGGTGCCGGTCACTCAAGCGCTCGTTCGATTGAGATCGATTGACAAAAGCCATCTGGATACTGGTTTCACCCTGGGTTGCTTGCGAAGTCTTGTCGTGGCAGCCGTTGTTTTTGCGATTGCCTTGCCTTTCTCGCTTATCAACGACGACAGGGTCCTCCTTCACCTTGTATCAGTGCTGGCCATCGGGCCAATCGCCAAGGGTTACAGCAGCCCGGCCATGGTTCATTTCGCTAGGGAAATGCGGTTTCGGCCCACCTTCCTCTTGGAAGTGTCTGGAAAAATCGGGGCGTGCATCGTTGTCGCCTTGGTCGTCATTGCCGGGGGGACTTACTGGGCCATCGTTTCCAATTTCGCCACAGCCTCCGTTATTTCAACGGTTCTTTCTTATGTGGTTGCTCCCTATCGCCCGAGATTTTCGCTCGCGCGGCTGGCTGATTTCGTCGGGTTCATCGGCTGGTTTAGTGCCGCACAGCTGGTTTCGGCGTTGAACTGGCAATCCGATCGGTTCCTGATCGGTGGCTTCGGCGATAAGACATCGCTGGGGCGCTATGCTGTCGCCAGCGACGTCTCGGTCATTCCTACACAGAGCATTATTGGCCCCGCCATGCAGCCGGTCATGGCCGCGTTCTCGCAGGTTGCTCAAGATCCGGAACGAATGAAACTGGCGTTTCTCAAAGCCGTTCGTTTCGCGATGCTTATCTCGGTCCCCGCTTGCCTTGGCATTTCGCTGACCGCGGATCTGGTCACCGATATCCTGCTGGGACCACAATGGAAGGATGCGGCGCCACTTCTGAGCGTTCTGGCTCTTTCCATAGCACCAGTCCCATACTTCCAGACCCTCTACTCCGCAAGCTTGGCGCTCGACCGCCCCATTGTTATATTCAGATTGAATGTCACGGACCTATGCTTGAGGATTGCACTGCTTTCCACCGGTTTCTATCTCGGATCCGTTTATGGCGTCAGCATCGCCAGAGTGGTTGTTTCCTTGATCTTGTTTTCCTTTTACTTGATCTATGCAAAACGCCTTCTGTCGTTGGGAATCACCGACCAACTCAAGAACATCTGGAAGGTACTGGTCGCCGGCATGGTCATGGTCGCATGCGTCTTGCTGCTTCGTTCGCAACTAACGGGCGTGATGGCACGGTATGAAGTCGTGGAGATGGGGCTCGTTGCCGCGACGGGAGCGGTGGTCTATGGCCTGACGTTGGTTGTACTTGGAGAAAAATTGAAAATATGGTGACGGTTGCCACGCAGATGCTGCCTAATTCATGTTGTCATGACCGCTCGCAGAAGGCCGCCGATTGTCCGCTTCCCTATGTCGAACCGATAGGCGACGCTTCGTCGGGCGCGTGCGTTGGGCAACATGGCGGTGAGCAACACAAAAAAGCTGATTTCCGTCTTGAACTTTAGTGGGTAGGGTCCCTGCCATAGTACCTTGATGAGTTCGAGCACTGCGTTCAAGGAAGCGCGCCGCCCTTCGGATATTGCCACGAAAAACGAACGTTCAAGATAGAAAAAGGTCTTGTTCGCCTGTACGAGTTCACGTCGGAACTCGGATCGGTCCAGGATCCGGTGCAAGTGATCCATTCGATCCACGAATCGGTCGATTTCCTTGCGCAGCAGCTTGGAATCGGGAAGCCGGCCAAGTCCTGAATCGTTTCTGCCGTGTACCCTGTAGCGACCCAAAGGTTCGGCGAGGCTTACGACATCACCAAAGAATGGCGCCGCAAAAAGTATGACGCCATCCACCGAATTCTCATAGTTAACCTCGGTAAGAAGGTCACAAAGATCGCGTCGGAATACGTTGCCAGATGTTGGTGGCGACATGTAGACGCCTGTGCACAGGACGCTGTCGATCAAGCGCCTATCACGAAAAGCTTTGAGCTTTGGCGTCGGCCCACTGATCACATCACCATCTTGGTTGATCCTGATAAGCGGAAACTGCAATTTCGCCACACCTCTATCAAGGTGCGCCATGATCGCTTCAATGCTGCCAGGCAAAAGCTCGTCATCCGCGTCAAGAAAAAGAACGAAGGCTGCGCTTGTTTGGGTTAGGCCGAACAAGCACGCGGATCTCTGGCCACTATTTTCAATGCGGAATGCATTGACGCCCTCGGCATTGATCACGGCCCAAGATGCGTCGGTAGAGCCATCGTCGACAACAACAAGCTCGCAGTCATCGCGTAGTTGCGTCACGACACTTCGAATTGCATTGGCAACAAAAAGCTCATAATTCCAGCATGTTATGACCACCGCAAGTTTCATTGTTCCATCGGTTTTCATCGGACTAAGGTGCATTGAATGCCTGTAGAACTGCCCAGCGCTAGGAATTGTTTGCGCAGATCACCGTACCGATGATCTTCGCGCGCGTGCGCCGCAGCTGCTGTACTGCCGCGTTGACTTCGCCAATCGAAGTGTTGCCCAATTGAGCAACGACGATCACCGCGTCGGCGTAGGTCGCGAGTGCAAGCGCATCCTTCGATTTATCGATCGGCGGAAGATCAAGTATCACGTCGCCTCTGTCTCGCGCCGCGCCCAGGACTTTCGAAACTCGCGGGTGGCGAAAATCGGCCAGCAGATTGGCGTTGGCGTTTGTCGAGCGTATCGGCAGCACAGCCACGCCATCACTGTTCTGAAACGAAAACGGGCCCGGTTGCAGATCTGACAACGCGATATCAGCCAGAGAGTGCGATGGTAAACGGCCATTCTCGTCACCCAGGTAATTAAACCACTCTGCCGACAGAAAGAGCGTGACATCGCGGCTGCCTGCCTTGATCAGGCGTGAAAGGCCCATGCTGAGGACAGAGGTGAGTTCGCCTCCACTCCATCCGACAAGGGCTATCACGAGGCTTCGTTCGTTACGCAGCGTTGCACACGCGATTTCAATGGATGTTCGAAGATCCCTGATCGAGGCGGCGCAGTCCGGCGACAATTCCCGAGATAGCCCTGCCTGCATCCTATTCGTATCGATGAAGGAACCCAGGCAAGGGAGGCCTGTCTCTCTCGCTAACTCCTCCGCGCTTGCAACCTTCCTGTCCCTGACGAAATTCAAAGCCATCAGGCTCGACCCCGCCAGAAAACCCAGGATGCCGCCCAGGATCGTTATGAGGGTCGCACGCGGGCCAGATGGTGCCAACGGTGGCAAGGCTGCGCCAATGACACGGGCATCGGCGTCAGGCGTGGGTATCGCGGGCAATTCGCCGAGCTTCATTGCGTCCGACGCAGCGGTGACTTGCGCCGCAAGCGCCTCAAGCCGGCCTTGAAGCGCTTCGCTTCGCGCACGCACCGTTTCGGCCTTAAAGGAAACCGCCTGCATAATGTAGCCTGATACAGCGGCGTTTGCGACACGCGCGGGCACGGAAGGGTCCATTGACGTGTATTGTATCTCGATGACATAGGATTGACCGACACGGCGGACGGACAGATGCTTGCTGAAATTGCCGAAAGCGGCTCGACGCGCGTTTTCCTCGGCTGTTACCGTAGCTGTCGATGCCGCGTTTTCTCCTTGCGGTGTTGACGGTCCCGTCAGTCCCGCCGCTTGCTTCACCCATGCAACGGCGGAACCGATCATCGATGGCGGCTGTGGGCCGAGTTCGGGGCTGGCTTCAAGATTGAGTCTTTCAAAAACCTCCGAAAGAAGTCGCTCCGAACTTATGATCTGCAGTTCGCTATCTGCCCGATTAAGATCAAGGTTTTGCTGCGGTCCAGCGTCCTGGCCGGGGATAGCTGTCTGGCGAGGCTCCAAGAGAAGCGTAGCGGTCGATACATAGGTCCGGGGAAGAGAGTGAGCATAAAGACCAGCCAGGATTAAACCCGCGATCGTACATGCAATGAGGCGATTTTTGTGTATCCACACCAGCGTGCTGAGTTCACGCACCAGTGCCGCGGGCCCATCGTTCATTTGTTCACCGCCATCGTAATGCCAAAACCGCGATGTCGGTTCAGTCGGGGACAGCTTATTAAACATCATATCTGCCTCAATTCCGATCGATCGGTGCAAGCTTTCTGGGTGCGGACAGCTCCGCGGCACGTTCGGGGTGAAGGCGACCGCGTAAGACATCCGCGATACCCATCAGGTTTCCCCTTATCCTGCCGCGTCTGTCGATGAAGGGCTCTGGCTGTGCTGCCCGCCCGAAGTTGCTGGCCATATTGCGAAATATCTGACCGGCGACCTGGGCCGCCGTCATGGTTCTTTTTCGAAACATATACAACGGATTGACGATCTGCGAGTAGCCCAGACGCTCACCGCTTACGCGACCGCCTTTCACTCCCATGTGCACACCATAGGCTTCCGATGACTTGACTAGCCGGCCGCCGTTGCGGGCAAGCGCGGCCCCAAAATCGCGATCCTCAAGCCATCCGTAGAGCACCAGCCGCTCGTCAAAAACAGTATTGCCGAGAGCGGCCGTGCGGAAAGCCATGTTGCAGCCGTAGGGGCTATAGTGTTCGATCCAGGAAAATGGTGGCTTTTTTGAAGATTTCACGGTCCGCAACGCTTCCGCGAAGGGTATGCCCGGCCCTTTTATGCCATCGGCGATGACCTCTCCCGTAAAGCCAACGACATGGCTCTCATCGCTGAAAATCTTCATTGCCGCAGCCAGCCAGTCTTCGTGCGCCACAAAGTCGTCGTCAAAAAAAGCCACCACATCGACCGATGACTTCAGATGACGCAACGCTCTGTTGCGTTGAGCTGCCAAACCTGGTGGCCCAATCAAGACCGTGACATCCGGGTGGGACGCGAGCTCACCTGCATCCGCAAGATCCGCGCAGGAAATTACA
Source organism: Hyphomicrobiales bacterium (assembly GCA_900472605.1). Lineage (GTDB taxonomy): Bacteria > Pseudomonadota > Alphaproteobacteria > Rhizobiales > Rhizobiaceae > Rhizobium. The sequence continues at coordinate 43,916 of UCJD01000034.1, forward strand.
ACGGCGTCCGGCTTGCGGGTCTGCGTCGCCAGCATATGCTTGATCGTCTGGTTGACGATGTCGGAGCGGCCACGCGTTGCGCAGGCTACGGCGATTTTGCGGGTCGAAAAATCGCTTGCAGCATAGGTTTTGAGAGCGCTGGAGGGCTGTTCGAGCAGTTGCATGTATCCCGTGGCAGTTTGAGACCAAGAAAACGTCTTCACTTGCTCTCTTCCCCGCCCAACAAGCTCTGATGCCAGATCTGCGGATGTCCGCAAGGCCTTGATATGGCGCATCCAAGCGTCACCATCGGACGGCGATGCAAGCAATGCGGCATCTCCGCAGACCTCCGGCATGCTGGCGCAGTTCGCCGAAATCACCGGACAGCCCCGTGCCATCGCTTCCACGATTGGAAGTCCGAAACCCTCCGTCAGCGATGGAAACGCAAGGCAAAGCGCACGGTCGAGTAGGTAGGCGAGATCGTCGTCGGACACGCGGCCGATCCGGTATACGTTTCGTCTCCCGCCCAGTTCGCCGGCTGTGAAAATCTCGGCACCACCACCTGCAAACACCAGATCGATGCCCCACTCGTCGAGCTGCTCCGCTATCGCGACAAGCAGGCCGAGGTTCTTATGTTTGGCGCGCGAGCCGATGGCCAGAACAAAGGGTCTTTCCCCATGCCCCGGGATTTCCTCCAGGAAACGCGGAGCCGACCGCGCGCAAGAAGGGTTCCAGCCCAGAGCATGTTCATGGCCATTGGGAAGGATCGCGATGTCCTGCAAGCGTATAGGAAGATGACGGGCAATTTGACGAGCGGCTGCATGTGACACGGTCGCAATCCGTGCCGAACGTCTTGCCAATTGAGGCTGCAGCGTCTGATAAAGCATCCTAAAGAGCCGAGTATAGCTTTCTGGACTGGAGAAGATATTGGCGTCGTGAATGCATACGATCTGATCGGCTTTGCCGATTGGCGCCGTGTTGCAGAGGTTGAGCAACCGACCTTGGGAAAGGAAGGGAAGCACGGCCTGCTCCCAAGCGTGGCCCGATATTGCTCCCCGCCGGATCCAAGCCGCATGTTCCAATCGCGGGTTTGGTGCGTTCGCCGGCGTTGCAATCGAGGCCGTAGCCGCTGCCTCGCCAAGGGCGGCATCCAATGCTGTGACGACGTTGGCAGCGTAACGCTGCACGCCCGTCGTGCGTTGCGTGAGGAAACGACCGTTAATGGTGAAATGCGATGTCGTCGTCATAACGTAAATACCTCGAGGCTAATGCCTGTACGACACCTGTTCGGCTGCTGACTTCCGAGACTTCAGCATCCGTCTGGCCGAAGTGGGACGGTGGGATAGGCACTGACGGCCGATCTCCGTTCTTCCGACACGTTCGCGCTTTTCGATGAACACGGAATGAGATCAGCAAGGCACTGCTCAATAGCTCCCGCGCGTCTGAAGGACCGCTGGGATCGTCTTGAGCATAATGAGGATATCGCCCCAAATCGATCTTTCGGAAACATATCGCACGTCCAGCTCCACACGGGCGCCGTAGCTTGTATCGCTGCGGCCGCTGACCTGCCACAAGCCCGTCATACCGGGGCGCACCATCGTGTAATGGCCGAAATAGGGACCGTACAATTCGACTTCGCCGGCAACGATCGGCCGAGGGCCAACAAGACTCATCTGACCGCACAACACGTTCAGAAGCTGTGGAATTTCATCAATGCTGCTCTTGCGCAGAAAGCGCCCGAGCGGCGTCACGCGAGGGTCGTCATGAAGCTTTCTGTTGGCATTCCATTCCGCCCGCAGATGTGGGTTCGACGCCAAGTGCTGAGAAAGGGCTTCCGAGGCATTATTGACCATCGACCTGAATTTCAGGCAGGGAAACAGTACCCCATCCTTTCCAATACGCTTCTGCGTGATGAAGATAGGACGGCCTTGCGCCACGAGCAGAATGATAACAACCATAGCGATCATTGGGCTGAGCAAGATCAGTCCCAGGCAAGCCAACGTGAAATCCAACCCGAGCTTCATCCAATCGGATAGAACGCGCCCCGCACTCCTTGGGAGCTTATTGCTACGGGTGGGGCTCTCCGAGCTTCTGCTTGCCCCATTTAGTCTTTCAAAACTACGATTAAGCTCGATTTTGAGGTCGACTTCTCGCATCGGATAACTCCCGTAAGAATAGTAACTTCAGACGAATAGGCAGAAATTCCGAATGTCAGGCTAATTTAAGTTAACAACTAGTAAACGATTTGACAATGCTTTTATTGCATCGCACTATATGACGGTGCAGCGCGGGATATGCAGTATATGAAGGATGTATATCTCGAACTGGAATATATCAGAAATGTGTAATTCAAGATGGTTTCTTGATCTTGGATTCTGGATACGCATTGAAAGCCCGAAAAAGGGCGAGGCGTCATGCCCTGTTATTTCGTACGTGGAGCATCTTATGCGTGTGGCGATCGTTCATTATTGGTTGGTTGGAATGCGTGGGGGCGAGAAGGTTCTGGAGTCTCTGTGCCGCATGTTTCCGCAGGCTGACATCTACACGCATGTCTATGATCCGGCTGCGATTTCGAACACGATAAAGAAGCACAAGATCCAAACGACATTTATCGGTCGCTTGCCGTTGGCGAAGACGATGTACAAGCGCTACTTGCCGTTGATGCCGATCGCTTTGGAGCAACTCGATCTGAGCGGCTACGACCTCGTCATCAGTAGCGAATCGGGGCCCGCGAAAGGGATCATCCCGACCTCACCGGCGGTGCATATTTGCTATTGCCATTCGCCCATGCGTTACATTTGGAACATGTACAACAAGTATTATGAGAGCTCCGGTCTGGTGACTCGAATGATGATGCCGCCAATGGCGCATTACTTGCGAACTTGGGATGTTGCGACTTCCAACCGCGTGGACGGCTTCATCGCCAATTCGTCGACGGTCGCCCACAGGATCAAAAGCTACTACCGCCGGGACTCCGAGGTTATTCATCCCCCGGTTGACACTCAGGCATTCAGCCCCGTCCCCCGCCGGGAGCTTGAGGATTATTATCTGATGGTTGGCGAACTGGTTGGCTACAAGCGACCGGACCTTGCCGTGGAAGCGTTCAATCGGTTGGGTGCGAAGCTCGTGGTAATTGGTGGAGGCGAGATGCTCAACCACCTCCGGAAGATAGCAGGTCCGAACGTAACGATCCTTGGTGCGCAGCCATTTGACGTGCTCAAGCATCACTATGCGCGCTGCAAAGCGTTGATCTTCCCCGGTGAAGAAGATTTCGGAATTGTGCCGCTCGAGGCAATGGCCAGTGGCCGCCCGGTTATCGCCTATGGCCGCGGGGGCGCCACGGAGACGGTCGTTCCTCATAAGACGGGGATGTTTTTCGAAGAGCAAACCGTCGAGGCCATTATTGGTGCGGTCGAGCGTTGGCAGAAAGTCGATTTCGATCCCGATGACGCTGTTTTCAGAGCCGCACAATTTAGGACCGATGTGTTCGTTGATAGGTTCAGCGCCTACGTCAGCAAGGCTATCGGCGGCAGTTTATTTTTGGCGCAGGCAAGCTGAGCATCCGTCGCCAGCTAATGAACAATGGTTCGGAGTATGAAATGCCTCTAGGTCCGATGGCGTCTTCAAACGAAGGGTATCCGCCTCAGCTGCGTCTTTCTCAGCGTTTTCGCAACGTCGTTGCGGTGGTGTTCGCCTTGATGATGGGTGCTACCGTGGCCTTTCCAGAGCCTGCCCGTTCAGAGGATTATGTGCTCGGTGTGCAGGATACTTTGAAGATCCGTGTATTCGAATGGCGACCGACGACCGGTACCGCCTTCGAATGGGTGCCACTAACAGGCGAGTTCGTTATCTCGCCTGGGGGAAATCTTTCACTGCCCATTATTGGTGCGGTGCCTGCGGCGGGCAAGACGCTCGAGCAGGTTGCCGACGCGATCGGGGAAAAGCTTCAATCGCAGGTCGGTCTTCAGAAGCGGCCGAACGCCTCCGTGGAAGTGGTTGCGTACCGGCCGTTCTTTGTAAACGGATTGGTCGCCCAGCCAGGAAAATACAATTACATTCCGGGGCTTACTGTCGTCCAAGCCTTGAGTATGGCCGGCGGGGTCGGCCCGATGGACTCAAATGTGATCAGTATTCAGCGCGATGCGCTTGTCAGCCGGGGAGAAATCCGAGCGCTTGGGGAAGAACGACTGGGTCTGCTTGCCAGACAAGCAAGGGTAGAAGCCGCGCTTGCAAATTCCGAATCGGTGAGCTTTCCACCAGAGTTGACAAAGCTCGCTACCGATCCAGTGGTTGCGCGCATGATGACAGACCAGCAAGCGCTCCTGGACATCCAGCTGAGCTCGATGCAAGCAGAGCTAGATGCGCTGAACCAGGCAAGGGTGCTCGCTCTCAATCAGGTCGAATCGCTTAAGTCAAAGGCGGATTCGCTGTCCAAACAAGTGGAGCTCGCAAACAAGGATGTTGCCTCCGTCAACAAGCTCATCGCTCAAGGGCTTACCGTTTCCTCGCGGGAGCTGGCCGCCAACCAGAATCTGGCGGAGCTCGAGGGGCGCAATCTTGATGTTGCGCTCGCGACGTTGAAGACGCAGCAGGACATCACGAAGTTCGATCAAGACATCAAGGAAGTGCACAACCGCTACCGCGTTGCTTCTTTGACGGAAGCGACGAATTTGCGTGACCAGCTGATCTCGAACGCACAGAAGACCAAAACTGCGCAATCCCTGATAGGCAATCTGGAGGCACGCGCGCCCGCCGCTATCGCCGCTGTGGACGGCGAAGACCCTTCTGATTTTGTCATGACCGTCAATCGCAACGAGAATGGCGTTGTCCACAATCTGAAAGTCGATGCGGACGATCTGGTCGCTCCCGGCGACGTCCTAACAGTCGAGCGTCCACGAAAGGAAACTTCGGCGGGTGGAAACGGCTAACAAACGCGTGGCTCCCGGTCGGCGCGCAACCTCATTCTGTTGCACACTCGAATGGCAATTGCTGAAAGATTTGCAAAGCAGGCTACTTGCGACGAGCCGATGGATGGTCGATAACGATATGCGTAGTTGGTTATCGAAGATGCTATCGGAGGCAACATCGGATGCCGTGGGCGATCGCAGTCGCATTTTTGGTTGGCGCGGTGTCCGCCGTGCGGCTGCCTGTGCTGATTTTCACACTTATCGTTGCCTTGGTGGTCGCCGTCTTCGCCGTTACCAGCTACGGTCTCGGGGCTTCCATCGTTTCTTCGGCGCTATGGGGACTGGCCTATGCCGCTGCGCTGGAGGCGGGTTACGTTTTCGCCCATTGCTTGTTTTACATGGTCTATGTGCGGCGTTCTTCTCGCGAAGACAAGCAGACGCCCGCCAAAATGACCTCAAGGTATCCGTTCGAATAACTCGTCGGCGACCTGTACGCGCAGGTCGGTATCGCGTGTTCCCCTATCATGTAAATCGTAACCACGATCGCTTGTTGACCTTGTCAACTGACGGAGCGGTTTCACGCGGAGACAAAGGAGCGGTCGCAAAGCTGCAACTTTGTCAGCCGCATTTTTCTCGCGCGCCAAACAGGAGAGCGAAGTGATTCAAGCAAATGCCTTGGCGCCATCAGATGTTGCCGCAGCCCCGCTAGGTCGTCGCTATAAGATTCTCTACGTCCAGGTGAATACTACGACCTTTGCAGGAATTGAGCGCGTCCTCGATACGATGTGCGAATTGCTTGCGGAGAAATATGGGAACGACTTCGACATCGACCTTCTTTACACGTCCATTCACAAGGGGAGGCCGACGGCACCGCGCAAATTCACAACTCTCGTCAAAGTGGCTCGGAGCAAATTCGGCCTCATGCGGGCTTACCGAAGCGCAATCAAAGGGAAGGAATACGATCTCATTGTCGTACCTCAGATCGAGCCTACCGTCATATGCATGGCCTCGTGCTTCGGCCTTAAGAGGAAATTCGCGGTTTATCTTCATGGCAATCCGCGGGTGGAAGACAGTCATATCAAGGCGAAGATCCTTTTCTTTTTGATGAAGCGGTTTTTCCTAGCGCGGGTCACGTCGGTCTTTGGAATCTCCGCGCGTCAGCTCGAGGCATTCCAAGCAATGTTCAATAATACGCGCCCGCAATATCAATTGCCAAATCCCGTGCGACGTCTGGATGGATCAGCCAGGGCCCGTCAACACGGTGACAGGGTCGTTACGTTCGTCAATGTCGGCCGCTTCGATACACAAAAAGGGCAGGATATCCTTCTGCAAGCCTTTGCGGAACTCCTGAAGCATCGTCGCAATGTGAAGCTTAAGCTTGTTGGGCATGGCGCAATGGAGCCACAGCTTCGGGATATGATCAAGACGCTTGAACTCGAGGAGCATGTCGCCATCGAACACCATCCGATCGATCCTCAGCCCGCATTGGCGGCCAGCGATGTCTTTGTCGCAACATCCAGGTGGGAGGGGTGGTCGCTGTCGATATGCGAAGCGCTCAGATTTGGTCTGCCTGTCATCTCCACGGACTGTGAGTTTGGTCCGAACGAAATTCTCATAGATCAGCGTCTTGGCAGGCTGGTGCCCCTGGGTCTGAGCAAGCAGCTTGTCGATGCAATGATCCACTACTGCGACAATCTGCAACATGAGCAGGCGCATGTCGGTTTCCGCAAGGACTATATGGAAAAATATAGTCCGGAGTCGGTAGTAGATGTACATGCGAGAGCCCTTCACAGCGCGATCCAGCAAACGCGCTGATCCAAATCGGATCGTCTGGTGCGCTGGTTCTGCCCCACAAAGAAGTTTGACGGCCACTACCCGCTTTCAGCGGGTAGCCTCTCGTTCCTTTATACCACGGCTTTCAGGCGAGCAGTGTCACTTGAGAGCCGGAAGCGCGTTCTTCAATCGAGATCTTACACGCCACAAGCGTGAAGGATTAAGCCGAATTTGCGCCAGTTGCCGCCGACCCCAGTCAGGGAATGAATAGAGGCCAAGGGCGAAACTCATGAACGCCAACTGTCGCGTGAGGCTGGGTTGCTCGCGTCTGACCGCTTGAAGATAACGATAGACCAGGCTCCAGCTCGGCCTTTGCCCCAGCGCCACCGCGCTTAGCATTCGCATCTCCAACACGTAGGCGTAATCTTCCCGAACCTGCAATTCTGCGTCCAATCCGCGGGCTTCAATCAACTGAGAGAGATGCCTCAGCCGGCCGACGAAACGATCCGCATAGCCTCGCATGCGATCGCTTGTAAGCGCCGAGAACGATGAAAGATTGGAGTTGTGAATTCGGTATTTTCCGAGCGGTTCATCGATAGATATGACATTCCCAACAAATGGAGCGAGTAAGTAGGGGACCCCATCAATCGCGCGTTCGTAACTTAAATCTCCAAGATCGTCATAAACGTCGCGACGGTAGATGTTTCCTGACGTTGGAGGCGTATTATAGTATCCGCGTTTTCGGATGGAACGTATCAGGGATCCCGACTCGTCCATTGCGTTTAGCTTGGGAAACGGCTCGCCGATCTGTAGCCCGTCCTGATTGATGGGCACGAGCATGAATTGTATCTTCGATACGTCCGGACGCAGATGAGGAATGATGGTCTTGAGGGCGTCAGGCTGGAGTAGGTCATCTGCGTCAAGGAAATAAACAAACTTCCCCGTCGCGCGAGAAAGACCAAATAGCGAGCTTCCGAGGGCGCCTCTGTTTTCGGTTCGGAAGGCGGTTACTCTGTCTTTAAACTCGCCAATAAGTTGCGAAGATTGGTCAGTCGACCCATCGTCAACAACGATTATCTCAATGTTTATTAATTTCTGCTCAAGTACACTTTCAATGCATTGCTTTATATAAAGCTCATAATTAAAGCAAGTTATTACGACACTCAAGAATGGTTGTTTTTCCTTCATGGTCGCCCCGGTGTTCCAGGTTATATATTGCATCGCAATATGCCAACTGATAATCGTTTCGTCTACTATTTTGGGTCGAGATATACTATATTTTTACAGCCGATTTGCCACTAAATGCCATCGCGTCTGCGATGCGTTTCGGTTGCTATTGCAGGCTGTGGATTTCCGCATGCCCTGAGCTTTCGGTCCCGCTCGCCCGCTTCGAGAAGCCAATTCGGGGTGCGTGCTCCGTTTCTGGCTCCGAACTTGCGAGTGCTGCCAAAATAAAAAATAGCAGGCCAAGATCGACCATTGCGCCGGCGACCGTTGCCCCGACTAGGAGAAAAAGGCATCCGTTGCGCGCGGCAAGCCGCACGTCCGCGTCCGCTGTCCGCTCGGTGCCGCGTTTTCGTCCGATTGCGCAAAAGGCAAAGAGGACAAAAAACACGGTGCCCGGCACGCCGACGTTTGAGAGTAGAGCGATCGGAAAGCTTGACGTCCGCGAAGTGCCGAGACCGACGCCCATGCCCCAAGAGTCGAGAAAATTCTGGATTCCGTAGGCGTTCCAAGATGCTCGCTCTACACCGGAGGACGTTGTCGATTTGCTGAGGATCAAGAGATCGACGTAATGATAAAGGGTATCGAACAGGCCGCTGTTCAATACCACGACTATTCCCGAGAGTATTAAGAGTTGCGGCGCGAGCAGAACGACCAACGTGCTGTGGCGCCTGTCCCTGCCCACGCCGCAGCGCGCGATTGCCGTGGCGTAGAGGATCAACATGCATAGTGGTGTCGCAACCAGTCCCGTCGAGGATGTCGAAAGAAGAATGAGCGCAAGCGACGCCAGCGCAAGGTAGCCCGTCCACCGTGTCTGCCTGCCACAAATCCACATTGTCGCGGTGAAGCCCAGCACCCCAAGCGTGGTTCCAGCAAAGGCGGAGGCTTCAGGAAATGAACCCACGATGCGCTTCATTCCCGCAATGGATTCGTTATCGTGAAATGCATATTGCGCGTTTCTCATGAAAGAGAGCAAGCTTCCGGTGCCGGTCGCGCCGGTAACAAGGTCAAGTATAGCGAAAGTAACATTCGCGCACGCATACGCGATGAGACCAGTTACGACGGCGGCGAATCCGCGCTTCGTTGAGGCTGCCGCCAAGACGGCCAGGAAACAAACAAGGTCTGCAGCCAGATACACGGTCTGTGTGAAATTGCTTGACAAAGGTCCCAAAGGGACCGTTCCGCCGGTTTCAGGATACTCGGAGCTTCCGACAGGTATGATCTGGGTGGCGCCTGCAAGCAGTCTGGGCATGAAGAAACCGGAGAGCGCGCCATACAATACGAGGCACGCAAACCAGAAGCCAGGTTGAGGAAATCCTAGGCCACGCAATCCAACGCCGATGTTGAACCGCCATGGAAGCACCGAGAGCACCAAAAACAGCAGAAACAAATGCGCGGGCTGAATATTGGCTGAGCCAGCGATAAAGGCTGCAGCGGAGCCGAATACCGTCATCGCGACGAAAACAATCGTCGCGGGTCTATAGCCATAAAATAGGCAGAGAAGGCCAATCAAAATAGTAATAATTCCGATTGGTTCTACACTCACTTTATAATTTCTCCCTGGACGGTTTTATTCGCGCTGCGATACTTCTCTATATTGCTACAGCTAGATCTAAAATATATTATTATATTGCAGTGCAAAATAAACCATATTAGTCTCTGGTGGAAGCCAAAATGTGCTCGATGATCGCGTCGCTTTTAGGGGGGGCGCGCGGCCGATGTTGTTGGGGCGATTGTGACTAGGGATCATCCGGATGAATACTGTGCTTTCCCGTTTTCTCCTTGGTCTGCTGGTCTTCGGCGGGGGGGCGCTTTCGGCTCGTGCGGATGCGACGCTCAATTCCTGCGAGCTCAAGCCTGTGATGATGGAAGAGTTCAACGACGAAAGCATAGCGCCGGATCGTATCGGTCCCGCGCGGTGGACTGCGCATACGCCGTGGGGTGGTGATTTCGGGGATGCACAATTCTCGGACCCTGGTCCCAACGGGCCTTTCAAGGTTCAAGACGGGGTGCTCTCGATCATAGCTAAGAAGGGCTCAAATGGAAAATGGACGTCGGGCCTGATTGCTGCGGCCGACGCGACCGGGGCAGGCGTCGGAACTCGTTACGGCTATTTCGAGGTGAGAATGAAGATGCCACCGGGGCCCGGTACCTGGCCGGCCTTCTGGCTCATTCCTCTTCGCCCGGCCGACGCCATGGACGGGAAGGTCGAGATCGACGTCATTGAGTATTATGGCCGTGCGACATCTGAATATCACTCGGTGGTCCACGTGTGGTTTCGCGATCAGGCTAAAAACCGTGGCGACGGTCATATCGTGTCTGTTCCCGCCGGCAGTCTTATCGATGACTTCCACACGTTTGGCGTCGACATCTCGCCGCAGAAGCTGAGCTTCTTCTTCGATCGGAAAAAAGTCTGGGAATACCCTACGCCTCCCGAGTTGGACAGTGCGATGTATCCCCTCGTTAATCTCGCCTTGGGCAGCGGTTGGCCAATAGACAAGACGCCAAACCCATCAACGCTGCTTGTCGATTATGTCCATGTTTACGGTCGAGGCGCTGGGCCAGCAGAAGGGTGCGAGCCCGGGCTCCCGCTCTCGGAATAAGGCAAGCTGGAACACCCGCAGCAAAGATCGATGGCGCGCTCACAAGTTTAATCTGGAAGATCAATATGCAAACTCCTTTCACGGCGCCGTCCACCAAGCCACAGTCCGCGTCTGGCTCACCGCACGCTCGCGGCGAGGACCAACAGTGCAAGCATGAAAGTGAGACGGCGCTGCACCGGTTTGTGTCCCTGATGCGCGCGCCTGCGGTCTATATCAGAATGCTGCTTACGACTGTTGCGTTCTGCCTGATGTGTTACCTTCACTATGGAAGTATAGCGACGACAATATACTATGGATTGATCTGCGTCGTCCTCTTGCAGGTCGGATATTTTGGCGGGGTACTCTACCTGGTATGGCAGGAGCGCAGCGAAAGATGATCACGAACAAGACGGTTCAAGCGCACAGGTCTTTTTGTTGGATTATTGCCAGATGAAATTTGGGACAAGCTACGTCGAAGCCGCAACGCAAGACGCCGCTTCCTCCCTGCTTGCAAGCGGCCTGGCGCGCATCCGCGC
>UCJD01000036.1 GCA_900472605.1 Hyphomicrobiales bacterium
CGACGAGCGCGTCTTCTTCGCTGGCGAAGCGACCCACATCACGGATTTCTCGACCGCCCACGGCGCGCTTCAAAGCGGGGAGCGCGCCGCGCGCGAGGTCATCGCTGCGCTTAAGGCGACACAGTCATAGATGTGTTCTTGCGTGACATACGGGCGTGAAACAACAACCCGCGGCAAGCGCGGCTATTCACCGGTTTGAAACCTGTTCGTGCGATAAGGACGGGTGAGGGGCAACGTCCCGAAAATCATGCCGTGTTGCACAGAGGTCCGGAAAAATGCGACCGTTCGCCGTTCTTTTTGCCAGAGTTGTTCTTGCCGCCGCCCTCATAAGCGCGGCCACGCCGGTGATTGCGAATGGCACCGAAGAATGGATCGGATCGTCCCGCCAATGGTCGATCGGCTACGTCAACAATGGCGGCGAGCCCTACTGCGCACTGGTTTGGGACAGCATGACAGGAAAAACCGTCGAGTTTCGTGAGAGCCTCAAGGATGCGTCCTGGCTCATCAAGAACGACACATGGTCGCTCCCGGATCACCTTTCAACGCAGGTTTCGGTGACGGGCAAGAGCAACAGCATGGAGGTTCCGGCGATCGGCGCAGACAGCAAGAGCCTTCGCGTCTGGAGCCTGCCCGGAAATGCGAACGCGGGCGGCGTTCAGGGCATCATTCGCGCGGCACTCGGCGGAATGGCCGACATCAATGTCTCGTTCCAGGGCAATGAACCCGACTGGGTCATTCCGACCTCGCGCATCTATCCCATGCATGCGACCTATGCGGCATGCATCGAACGGCTGTCGAACAAGAAGCCGGTGAAGATCGAAAGCGCCACGACGAACCCGTTTTAAATCGTCGTCGGACTGCGTGCAGTCTCGATTCAGGCTGTGAAATCACGCCTTCGCTACCCGTGTCACTGCATTTTCGTTCCCCTAAAATAGCACTTGCCACCATGCTGCCGCTGGCGATATATCCCAGCGCAGGGTTGGAGACGTTAAGGTACTGTCTCCCTCCGTCGGTGCCTGACGCGTGAACTTCTGAACCACGTAGGACGAGCCTGATGGACTTTTGCAGATTTCCCGAATGGGCGCCGAACGCGCCACTTTTCGCAAATCATGGTTTGCCGACCTGCGTGCGCTCGAAACTTTTCGCCTGCTGTCGTTACGACAGCTAACCGAACGGCGGACGAGCGCGGCAAGCATTTCGCGTTGCAGGCTTTCCATTTTCGTTTGCCGGATATGCAATGAGGCTATTCAATGGATAAATCACCGAACCCACCGGCGCTGTTAGGTCGCCTGTGGCTGGTATTGCTCGGCGCGATCATCACGCTCGCCGGGCTGTTTTTCGCGGTCGGCGGCGGCAAGCTCGTCTCGCTGGGCGGCAGCTGGTACTTCCTGCTCGCCGGCATCGGACTTGTCATCGCGGGCCTGCTCATCATCCGCCGCAAGCCGGTGGGCGCCCTGCTCTTCGGCCTTGTCTTCGTTCTCTCGGTCATCTGGGCCATCTGGGACGCCGGCTTTGAGTTCTGGCCGCTGATTTCGCGGCTGCTGGCGATTGCCGTCGGCTCCATCGTCGTCGCCCTCTCCTTCCCGCTTCTTCGCCGTTCGGCCGGCCGCACGCCCGCTTACGGCGCCTCCTTCGGCCTCGCCATCGTGCTGGCGATCGGTACGGCGGCCGCCTTCTACGGCATGTTCATTCCGCATCCGCCGGTCGTTGCCAGCGGCGCTGGCCCTGCCCGCACGCCGGTCGATCCCGCCCGCGAACAGAAGAACTGGGAAGCCTACGGCAACACCTCGGGCGGCAGCCGCTTCGCCGCACTCGACCAGATCAACCTCGACAATGTCGGCGATCTGAAGGTTGCGTGGGAATACCACACCGGCGACACGCCGATCAGCCCCGGCGCCAACGGCGCGGAAGACCAGGAAACGCCGCTGCAGGTCGGCGACCGCGTGTTCGTGTGCACCCCGCACAACAACGTCATCTCGATCGACGCCGATACCGGCAAGGAAATCTGGAAGGCCGAAATCAACGCCAAGTCGTCGGTCTGGATGCGCTGCCGCGGCCTCGCCTATTTCGATGCGACGCGTGCGCTCGAACAGCCTTCGGCACCGAATTCCACGCCGGTAACCGCCGTGAATGTCGCACCCGGCGCGCTTTGCGAACGCCGCATCCTGATGAACACGATTACCGCCGAGCTGATCGCGCTCGACGCCGACACCGGCGCGTTCTGCCCTGATTTCGGCACCAACGGCCGCGTCGATCTCAAGGTCGGCATGGGCCAGGCAGCTGATCCGAGCTACGTGCTCACCTCGGCGCCGACGCTTGCCGGCACCACTGTCGTCGTTGGCGGCCGCGTTGCCGACAACGTCAGCACCGACATGCCTGGTGGCGTCATGCGCGGCTTCGATGTCGTGACCGGCCAGCTGCGCTGGGCGTTCGACCCGGGCAATCCGAACATCACCCTGCTGCCGCCGGAAGGCCAGAGCTACACGCGTTCGACCCCGAACGTCTGGGCTTCGATGTCCTACGATCCAGCCTCCAACACCGTGTTCATGCCTGTGGGCAGCCCGTCCGTCGACCTCTATGGCGCGACGCGCACGGATCTCGACCACAAGTACGGTGCCTCGATGCTGGCGCTCGACGCCACCACCGGCCGCGAGAAGTGGGTCTACCAGACGGTTCACAACGACCTGTGGGACTTCGACGTGCCGATGCAGCCGTCGTTCATCGACTTCCCGAAGGCCGATGGCACGACGGTTCCGGCGCTCGTTTTCGGCACCAAGGCCGGCCAGCTCTACGTGCTCGACCGCGCGACCGGTCAGCCGCTGACCAAGGTCGACGACGTCCCGGTCAAGCCGGGCAACATCCCGAACGAGCCCTATGCTCCCACCCAGAAGCTCTCCGTCGGCATGCCGCAGATCGGCGCCAAGACGCTGACCGAAAGCGACATGTGGGGTGCGACGCCGTTTGACCAACTCCTGTGCCGCATCGCTTTCAAGGGCATGCGCTACGACGGCATCTACACGGTTCCGGGCACCGATCTGGCGCTCAACTTCCCGGGCTCGCTGGGTGGCATGAACTGGGGCGGCCTTTCGACCGACCCGAACTCGAACTACATCTTTGTCAACGACATGCGCCTCGGCCTGTGGATCCAGATGAAGGAAGCCGCACCGACCAAGGCCGTCAACAGCGGTGGTGAATCGGTCAACACCGGCATGGGCCTCGTGCCGATGAAGGGCACGCCGTACGCGGTCAACAAGAACCGCTTCCTGTCGGCGCTCGGCATCCCCTGCCAGGCTCCGCCCTTCGGCAGCCTGACGGCGATCGACATGAAGACGCAGAAGATCGCATGGCAGGTTCCTGTTGGCACGGTCGAGGATACCGGCCCGCTGGGCATCAAGATGGGTCTGCCGATCCCGATCGGCATGCCGACGCTTGGCGGCACGCTCGCCACCCAGGGCGGCCTGATCTTCATCGCCGGTACGCAGGACTTCTACCTGCGCGCCTTCAGCACGGCGACCGGCAAGGAAGTCTGGAAGGCCCGCCTGCCGGTCGGCAGCCAGGGCGGCCCGATGACCTACAAGTCGCCGAAGACAGGCAAACAGTACGTCATCATATCGGCCGGCGGCGCACGCCAGTCGGATATCCGTGGCGACTACGTCATCGCCTACGCCTTGCCGAACTAAAGCATGTCGCGCAAAAGTGTGCAGCGGTTTTGCGGCATCGACATGCGCTAAAACAAAAGCTTTAAGCGTCAGCGCAAAGCAACAGAAAGGGGCCCTTCAGCGGCCCCTTTTTTGTGCATGGAGGAGATTTGTCACATATCGTGCAAAAAAGAGTGAAAACCTATCTGCGCCCTTGGCGATCTGCCGCGTCGGCTGCATAATGTGAGTCTGACGAGTATCGCGGCTATCGGCTACAGACTGTCCCGAACTTCGTAAGCGCATTGTAATAAAATAGTCTGACGCGTTTCTATCTCGCGAGCCGACACGTAGCGATCCCGTCCTCATTCAACCGGCCGCGGGAGAGCAAACATGCAGAAGAGCGAAAGCGACGTATTCGATCTGTTCTCGGAGATCTATACGAACGCCGCGCAAGAAGAGCTAAGTCTCCAGGAATACCTCCTGGCCTGCCGCGATGACAAACGACTATATGCCACCGCGCAGGAACGCATGGTGGAAGCCATTGGCGAACCTAAACTAATCGACACCAGCGCCGATGAGCGATTGGGCCGCATATTCTCCAACCGCACCGTCAAGATTTATCCCGCCTTTGCCGATTTCTATGGAATGGAAGACACGATCGAGCGGATCGTCGGCTATTTCAGATATGCCGCCCAGGGTCTCGAAGAGCGCAAACAGATCCTCTATCTTCTCGGCCCCGTAGGCGGCGGCAAGTCGTCTCTCGCCGAACGGCTGAAGAAGCTGATGGAGCGCTTCCCGATCTACACGCTGGCGATCGACGGGCAGGTCAGCCCGGTCTTCGAATCACCCCTTGGTCTCTTCCAGCCGGAGCGCATGTCCGATCTTCTGGAAGACAAATACGGGATTGCCAGACGCCGCCTCACCGGACTGATCTCCCCCTGGGCCACCAAGCGGCTGGACGAGATCGGCGGCGACATCTCGCGCTTCAGTGTCGTCAAGCTGATGCCTTCAAGGCTTCGTCAGATCGCCATCGCCAAGACCGAGCCGGGTGACGAGAACAACCAGGACGTCTCGGCCCTTGTCGGCAAAGTCGATATCCGCCAGCTGGAGAACTACAGCCAGGCCGACCCCGACGCCTATTCCTATAGCGGCGGCCTCAACCGCACGACGCAGGGGCTGCTCGAATTCGTCGAAATGTTCAAGGCGCCGATCAAGGTCCTGCATCCGCTGCTGACGGCGACCCAGGAGGGAAGCTACAACGGCACCGAAAGCTTCGGGGCCTTCCCTTATCAAGGGATCGTCGTTGCCCACTCCAACGAGTCCGAATGGCAGCAGTTCAAGAACAACCGCAACAACGAGGCCTTCCTCGACCGTATCCTGGTGGTCAAGGTGCCCTATTGCCTGCGCGTCACCGAGGAACGGCAGATCTACGAAAAGCTGCTTCGCGAAAGCGAGTTGGCGAAAAGCGCCTGCGCGCCGGAGGTTCTGGAAAACCTGAGCCGCTTCACGGTCGCGACCCGCCTGATCCGCCACGAAAATTCGCCGCTCTACACCAAGATGCGCGTCTATGACGGCGAGAACCTGAAGGACACCGATCCCAAGGCAAAGTCGGTGCAGGAATATCGCGACGTTGCCGGCGTCGACGAGGGTATGAACGGCATCAGCACCCGCTTTGCCTTCAAGGTGCTGTCGGAGACCTTCAACTACGACACCAAGGAGGTCGCGGCCGATCCTGTTCACCTGATGTACATCCTCGAGCAGGCGATCAAGCGCGAGCAGTTTCCGAAGGAAGTGGAGGCAAGCTATCTCGACTTCATCAAGTCGGAGATCGCCACACGCTATGCCGAGTTCATCGGACACGAGATCCAGAAGGCCTATCTGGAATCCTACAGCGAATATGGCCAAAACCTCTTCGACCGCTACATCTCCTATGCAGATGCCTGGCTGGAGGACCAGGACTTCAAGGATGCGGATACGGGGCAGATCCTGAACCGCGAGATCCTGGACAGCGAACTCTCGCAGATCGAAAAACCCGCCGGCATCGCCAACCCCAAGGATTTCCGCAACGAAGTGGTGAAATTCACGCTTCGGGCAAGGGCGCGCAATGGCGGTCGCAATCCGGCTTGGACAAGCTACGAGAAACTGCGCGAGGTGATCGAAAAGCGGATGTTCGGTCAGGTCGAGGATCTGCTGCCCGTCATCAGCTTCGGCTCCAAGAAGGACAGCTCGACCGAAAAGCAGCATGACGAATTCGTTCAGCGGATGATCGAGCGCGGTTATACCGCGCGCCAGGTCCGCCGACTGGTCGATTGGTACATGCGAGTGAACAAGGCCGGTTGACGATGCCAAAACCGAGGCCAAAGCGAGGGATTGGCGCATGCCGAATTTCATCGACCGCCGGCTTAACCCGAAGGACAAGAGCCTCGGCAACCGGCAACGATTCCTGAAACGCGCCCGCGACGAGCTGAAGCGGGCGATCAAGGATCAGATCAAATCCGACAAGATAGCGGATGTCGATACCGCCCATGGTGTTCCCATGCCGGCGCGCGGCGCCGGTGAGCCGGCCTTTCGCCCCTCCTCGACATCGGGCAACCGGGAGCACGTGCTGCCGGGAAACAAGGAGTTTTCCGCAGGCGACCGGATCTCGAAGCCCGAAGGCGGTGCGGGCGGCGGTGGCGGACATGGCGCGGGTGGAGGCGGAAGCGATGACGAGTTTCAGTTCATCCTCTCGCGCGAGGAGGTGCTCGACCTCTTTTTCGAGGACCTTGAATTGCCCGATCTGGTCAAGTTGAGCCTGAAGGAAACGGTGACATTCAAGCCGCAACGCGTCGGCTTCACCACCTCGGGCTCCCCCACCAACATCAATATCGGCCGTACCATGCGCAACAGCTTCGGCCGGCGCATGGCCTTGCAGCGGCCGAGCGAGCGGCAGGTGAAGCTCATCACCGACGAGATTGCCGCTCTCGAAGCCGAGACGCCGCTCTCGGCCGAAACCCGCCGCAAGCTCACGACCCTGCGCGACGACCTGGCAACGCTGGAGCGCCGCCGCCGGCGGATTTCCTATGTCGACCCCGTCGATGTGCGCTTCAACCGCTTCGAGCGGCAGCCGGTGCCGAACGCCAATGCGGTGATGTTCTGCCTGATGGACGTATCGGCCTCGATGGGCGAGCGCGAAAAGGATCTCGCCAAACGCTTTTTCGTGCTGCTGCATCTGTTCCTCAAGCGTCGGTACGGCCGCATCGACATCATCTTCATCCGGCATACCGATGAGGCGCACGAGGTCGACGAGGAGACGTTCTTCTACAGCAAGCAGAGCGGCGGCACGGTGGTTTCCACGGCGCTCGAGGAGATGCAGCGGATCATCGAGGCGCGCTATCCGGCCGACATGTGGAACATCTACGCAGCGCAAGCGTCGGACGGCGACAACAGCAGCGGCGATTCCGAGCGATGTGCAGCACTCCTGCGCGGCGACCTTATGCGGCTTTGCCAGTATTACGCCTATGTCGAAATCATCGACGAACGCGAGACCGAGATATTCGGCGCCACCGACAACGGCACCTCGCTCTGGCGCGCCTACCGCACCGTCGATGGCGAGGTCCCCAACTTCCACATGGCCCGGATCGCAAGACCCGGCAACATCTACCCGGTCTTTCGCAAGCTCTTCAGCCGCAAAGCCGGCGCGCGTACGCATAACTGAGGGAATACCGATATGGCGAAGCGAGCGGAGAGTTCCGAACTGCTGTTTGAGGGCTCCGACTGGAATTTCGGAACGCTGTCGATCGTCCACGACGCCATCCAGGATATCGCGATCGGCGAGATGGGGCTCGATATCTATCCGAACCAGCTGGAGATCATCTCGTCGGAACAGATGCTCGACGCCTATTCCTCGGTCGGCATGCCCTTGATGTACCAGCACTGGTCCTTCGGCAAGCGCTTCATCTATGAGGACAGCCTCTATCGAAAGGGCCACCGCGGGCTGGCCTACGAGATCGTCATCAACTCCAATCCCTGCATCGCCTATCTGATGGAGGAGAACACGATGGCCATGCAGACGCTGGTCATCGCCCACGCTTCCTTCGGGCATAACCACTTCTTCAAGAACAACTACCTGTTCCGCCAATGGACGGATGCCGGCGCCATTCTCGGCTACATGGACTTCGCCAAGAAATATATCGCCAAGTGTGAGGAGCGGCACGGCACCGAGGCGGTCGAGGCGATTCTCGATTCCGCCCACGCGCTGATGGATAACGGCGTCTTCCGCTATCGCCGCCCTCCCCGCCTCTCCTCCGAAAAGGTGCGCGAGCGAGCGCGGGAGAGGTTGGAATACGAGGAGCAGACCTATAGCGATCTCTGGCGCACCCTGCCCTCTTCCGTCGACAGCCGCGATCCGCATGAGGCGGAACGCAATGCCTCGGAACGCAAGAAGGCGCTCAACCTGCCGGAGGAGAACCTTCTCTATTTCATCGAGAAGCACAGCCTGATCCTGGAGCCATGGCAACGCGAAATCCTTCGCATCGTGCGCATCATCGCCCAATATTTCTACCCGCAGCGGCAAACGAAGGTGATGAACGAGGGATGCGCGACCTACGTGCACTACACGATCATCAATCGCCTGTTCGATCAGGGCAAGATCAGCGAAGGCAACATGTTGGAGCTTTTGAGCAGCCATTCCAACGTCGTATTCCAGCCAGGCTTCGACGATCCGCGCTTCTCGGGCATCAATCCCTATGCGCTGGGCTTCGCGATGATGCAGGATATCGAACGCATCTGCACCCAGCCGACTGAAGAAGACCGGAACTGGTTTCCCTCCATGGCCGGCAACAACGACCCGATGGGCACGTTGCGCGATGCATGGGCGAACCACCGCGATGAGTCCTTCATCCTGCAATATCTGAGTCCGGCCGTGATCCGCAAATTCCGGCTTTTCCGGCTATCCGACATGGCCGCCGACAAATTCTGCGAGGTGTCCTCGATTCACAACGAACGCGGCTACGCGGAAATCCGCTCGGCCCTCGCCCGCAGCTACGATGTCAGCGCCAGGCAGCCGGATATTCAGGTCGTCGATGTCGACCTCCTCGGCGACCGCAGACTTCGGTTGCGGCACACGGTGAATGACGGTCTTCTTCTCGAAGAGACCAGCCGGAACGAGACGCTCACCCATATCCGGCATCTCTGGGGATACGAGGTCAGCCTCTCCGGTGTCGATGGCGCGACTGGCAACGTTCTCTACGACCATTCGACGGGATAGCCAGCACTTGGTGGAACGACATGGGATCCTTCTCGTTTTCCATTCACGAGAAGGAGAAAGCCATGTCAAACGTCGTACGAAATGGCGACAACGCCGCCAACAATGCCACGACCGCGAATACTTTCGGGAAATCGGTCGAAAGTCAGGCGCAGATCGAAGATGCGGCACGCACCGGTTCAGAGGCTGTCGGAAAGGGAGAGGCTCTCAACATATACCGGCTTGAACCGATTGCGGAGCCAAATGATCCGCGTTGGGCCAATTCGCCCGGGCATGGCAGCCTAGTCGTCGCCGCCCGCACGGCGGGAGACGCGCGCATCGTCGCGGCAGCCAAGGAACTCGACTTCATGGAAATCGACGCAGCTCCGGCCGATGATGTAACGACAATCAACGCCAGCGCCTTTCGAGACGACAAGCTCTACACCGTGATCGAGATCGAACACGGGCGGTGGGATTTGGAGCGCGGGGTCATCGACGGGACGGTGTCGGTTGATACGATCGTCTCCGTCCAAGTTTAGCTTGTCGCAAGTGGGGAACAACCTGCTCTAAACTTCGTTGAGTCAGCATCTCGGAATCAACCCTATCCGAGGTTCTCCTGTGGCAAAGCGCTTGCAGCGTCGGGCGCTTTGCCCTCGGGCTTTGTGCAAAGGAGATTAACATGAACAACCGCGCCAAACAGGCCGCAGACGAATATCGTCACCTTGGAGGGCGCCGGTTGGCGGCCTTCGATGACAACAAGGCATCGACCCGGTCCTGGGACAAGGACACCCCGGAAGCGGAGCGCTTTTGGCAAACCAAAATAGCGACGCTTCCGGATAAGGAGCGCGCTGAGGTCCAGTCATTCCTGCCGTCAATCGTTGACGAGAGTGGTGAACCCGGCGGTAGACACTGACCGGCCTTCTTGAAACTTTCTGATTTTCAGAACGTTTAGCTCTTCATGAGGGACGATGATGTTGATCCGAAGAAAACTGGCGGCACCGAACCGGGCAGGAATATAAACCCGATTCGGGAGACGTCGCAGACGCCAGACACTGCCCCTCCGCCGGACGCCCTGAATCCCGGAAACGACATGACGCCCGAGGAATTCGACGCGGTGCGGCGTGCTTACCTGCTCAAGCGATTCTGGATCAGCGCACGCGGCTACTGGACGCGAAGCGGCGATAAGCTCGCTTGGCCGCTGTCCATCGGGCTGTTGGCGATGATCGGAGTGAACGTTGCCTTCCAGTACGGCATAAACGTCTGGAACCGCGGGTTGTTTGATGCGATCGAACAGCGCGATGCGCCCACGGTTTACTTTCTCGGCGCCCTCTTTCCACCACTTGTTCTGGGAAGTGTCTGCCTCGTCACCGTTCAGGTCTACATGCGCATGAAGATGCAGCGACGTTGGCGGTCATGGCTGACGAAAGCGATCATCGGACGGTGGCTAGCCAGTGGCCGTTACTACCAGCTCAATCTCATCGACGGTGACCACAAGAATCCGGAAGCTCGCATTTCCGAGGACATGCGCATCGCCACCGAATCTCCCGTCGATTTCGTTGCCGGCGTCATATCGGCCTTTGTGTCGGCTTCGACCTTTATCGTGGTGCTTTGGATGATCGGCGGAGCACTCACTCTGCCCATCGCGGGAACCGCAATCACCATCCCGGGCTTTCTTGTCGTTACGGCCGTCCTCTACGCCGTGATCACGTCGACCTCGATCGCTTTTATCGGCCGCCATTTCGTCAAGGTCTCGGAAGCCAAGAACCAGGTCGAGGCCGAATTCCGTTACACACTGACCCGCGTGCGGGAGAATGGCGAAAGCATCGCTCTTCTCGGCGGCGAAGACGAAGAACGCAACGATCTGGACAAGACATTCGGGAACGTCCTGCATCAGTGGGCGTTGCTCGCGCGGCAGTATATGCGAACGACCTTGGTGTCGCACGGTTCGATGCTGATCGCGCCCGTCGTGCCCGTTCTGCTCTGTGCGCCGAAATTCCTAGACGGTAGCATGAGCCTGGGCCAGGTGATGCAAGCCGCATCGGCCTTCACCATCGTGCAGAGCGCGTTCGGATGGCTGGTCGACAACTATCCACGGCTTGCCGATTGGAACGCATGCGCAAGGCGGGTTGCGTCCTTGATGATGTCGATCGATGGGCTGGAGCGCGCCGAACAAAGCGACGCTATTGGACGTATCCGAAGGGGCGAAACCGACGGCGACGCAATCCTCAGTTTGAACGATCTTTCCGTCTCGCTGGGCGATGGCACAGCCGTGGTCAAGGAGACGCAGGTTGAGATTCAGCAGGGTGAACGGGTGCTTGTGGCCGGGGAATCCGGATCCGGCAAAAGCACTCTGGTCCGCGCGATCGCCGGCCTTTGGCCATGGGGTAATGGTGCGGTCAATTTCCGCCCCGACAAACGCCTGTTTATGCTGCCGCAGCGACCATACATCCCATCGGGAACGCTTCGCAGGACCGTGACCTATCCGGCCGGTGCCGACACATGGACCGTCGAGGAGATCGGCGGAGCCCTCGAACGGGTCGGCCTTGGCCATCTGAAAGAGAAGGTTGAGAACGAAGCGCCGTGGGATCAAACATTGTCCGGTGGCGAAAAGCAGCGGCTCGCTTTCGCAAGATTGCTGCTGCACGATCCCGATATCATAGTTCTGGATGAGGCGACCTCGGCCCTCGACGAGAAAAGCCAGGATCGGCTCATGGAAATGCTGATCGGTGAGCTGCCAAACGCCACCATTTTAAGTGTCGGGCACCGGGTCGAACTCGAAGCGTTCCACAGCCGTAAGATTACGTTGGAAAAACGCGACGGCGGTGCGCGGCTTGTGAGCGACGTTGACCTGATCCCAATGAAAAAGAAACGAAACGTCTTGTCGCGCCTCGTGCGAAATCGGCGGCGACGCGGCGGCGGGACGCCCCGGCCGAATGGGGTTAAGCAGTGAGCCACCCGGTGCATGTCAGGCCGCACTGTCCAAGCGCACGCCGACAAGTTCCAGCACGTCCACCTTGCCCGCCCGGCCCTTGAGTTGCGCCAGACCGAGCGGTCTAAAATCGAAATCATCGTCGACCGCATCCTTCACAGCCGCGCTGACGAGGATCGACGTATTGAACTCCTTGTTCAACCCTTCAAGCCGTGAAGCGACATTGATCGTGTCGCCCATTGCCGTGTATTGCTGGCGCGAGGCTGCGCCGAAACTGCCGACAACCGCTGGCCCGGTGTGCAAGCCAAATCGCGTCAGCAGCAGAGGGCGTCCATTCCTCAGATTGCCATCGTTCAACATGTCCACGGCTGCCTTCATGGCGAGCGCGCACCGGCAACCCTTTTCAACATGTGCCGCAGTCTCGACGGGCGCATTCCACATGACAAAAATGGAATCGCCCAGATACTGGATAACCGTTCCCCCGTGATGCTCGGCAACACCGTTCAGCAGCTCGAAATAAGCCGACAGCGTCTCGACCACATCCTCCGGCGAATGCTGCTCCGATATGGTCGTGAAGTCGCGGATATCGGTGAACAGCACCGTTACCTCCTGCCGCTTCGCTTCGACGATCGCCGGCCCGCCTGGCCCCACGATCCGCCGGACCACCTCACGCGGCACATAGAGCGCAAACTGGCCGATGGCCCGGCGGCTCGCCGCGAGTGCCGTGGCGAGCGTGTTGATCTCGGTGATCAACGAATGCGACGTGACCCTTTCGTGAACATCCAGATTGCCGATCTCCCGTGCTTCACCCGCCAACTGGTTGAGGGAGCGGCTGACCATGCGAGACAGCAGCACCGACGCGGCGACACCCGCGATGACAAAACCCGCAGCAATGAGGAGATTGTGCATGAGCGACCGGTTGGCCTGCTCCACAAGATCCGCCAGTGGCACGACAATCGCCACCTCGCTTCCCGCAAACAGCCCGGACACGGTGATCGGCGCGACCTGGATCAGATGGCGCTCGCCATCAAGGTCAAGCCGCGCGAGCCCTCCTGCCTCGAAGGTGGCATCTCGTCGCAAGTTGGCCACGGTGGCCAGGCTGGAGTCGAAACCGCTTGCACTTGCGCCGATACCGCCGGCGCTTCGCGACCATAGTTCCATGAGTCTATTCATGATTTCGGGGTCTGAATGAGCGACCAGCTGATCTTGATCATCGATAATGTAAGCGCGAGCGCGTGGCGAAATCTGGCTGGCGTCCAGCAGACGGCTGATCGTCCTCAGGTGGACGTTGATGCCGACCACGACCTTGCCGTCTTCGCGCATGGGAGCGGCGATCGTCAGTGTTGGCGTCTTGAGTGTTCCCGCGACGTAAGGCCCGACTGAAACCGCCTTTCCGTCCTGGACCACCGCCTGGTACCAGGGTCGCTGCCTGGGATCGAACGACGCGTGCTCGACTGCGCGCTCCTCGATCACACGGGCGTCGGCGTCAAGAAAGCGCAGCGTCGATACGACGCCGGGCTGGTCTCTGCGGGCGATCGTCCTGATCGCGAAAGCCGTCCCCACTGGCGCCGACAGCGTCTGCCTGACGTCGTCGCGGGCGGCGGCGATCACCTGCAGGTAAGAGCCATCGGGGTATCCGGTGTAGACGCTCGTCGCATTGGGAACGTTGCGTAGAACCTCAAGAAAGAAATCCTCCTTCGCCTGGACATCGTCGGGCGGCGTAGAGACGAGTTGCTGCATGGTCGAGGCCAACGCGACCGCTTCAGTACCTTCCTGCAGCGTATTGCGATATCCCTCGATCAACCGCAGGCTCATTTCGCGCATCTGCTGCGCTCCGGCGGCAACCGCCGCGCTTCGGCCTTGGCTGAAAGCCATCCAGATGATCGGTATCGATGTACACAGAAGGGATCCAACGACGAGAACGCCAAGATGCAGCCTGAGCGGCCGGGACCAATCCACAAGCCCCTTGGACGCGCCATGCCGCATCATCCGGATCCCTCTTTGCCGTGCTCCCTAAACGCCAGCTAAACGTGTTTTAGGAGATTGCACAAGATGGCGCAAAGCGGGGGCCTTCGCGTCATTTCAAGCGCTATCGCGATGCTCGACATGTGGCGCGATCAAAACATGTCGGGCATCGCGTCTTCCGTCTATGCGCTCAAGCAGCATTTGCGTCGCTGTTCGAGCCAGTTGAACCACGTCCTGGTCGACGCTTGTCAAGCTGATCAGCGGAAGGGCGGCGACGGAGGAGTTATCATAACCGATGATCGCCAGTTCCGAGGGAACGCCAATGTTGCGCATGCGAGCAATATTTATGAGCGGAACAGCATCGAGATCCGACCAGACGAATACCGCTCTCGGACGATCGGGAGCGGATAGAAAATCGTTCAATGCCGCTGTCCTGTCGGCATCAACGGGCGGAAGGCGCAACACCCGGCCCTTCAACCCGGCCGATCGCATTGCCTCCAGATAACCCAGCTCTCGTTGCATGGCGACGATGGTGGCCGGCGATCCATCCGTCTCATAGCCAAGCATGGCGATATCACGATAGCCTTTCGAAAGAGCGGCCTCGACGGCGAGATGGGCACCTTTCCGGTCATCGGAATTGACCGTATCATAGGTCAGGGCATCCGGTTCGTGATGCGCGATGACCACGATCGGAATTTGCTTGGCGTAGCGCTCGAGCACCTTGCCGGAAATACGTGGCGCGATGATCAGAACGCCATCCATCCTGTTGTCGATCATCGATTCTATCATCGACGCTTCAATTGGCTGCGCGGAGCGCCCAAGTCCGACGAGCGCCTTGAAGCCGCTGTCAGCGAGGGTGTTGTTGGCCGTCTCGATCAGGCCCGGCAAAAACGGGTTGGAGAGCTCGATCGCAAGCACGCCGATGGTGTTCGTCCGTCCTCGCATGGCGCGGGCGGCGACGGAAGGCCGATAGTTGAGCTTTTCGATCGAAGCCTCGACCTTGGTGCGCAGTGGCGCGCTGACCCCATATGCGTTTCGAAGGACTTTCGATACCGCCGCAACAGATACGCCAGCGTCTTCCGCGACATGGCGGATCGTCACCCGCGCATTCGGTCCGTCGGTATCCTTCTGAAAGGCCTGCATAATTTTCCGTTCTCATCAATCGTGAGCGGAGTATAGGCATTTTTCTGTTGCACATCAAACGGGAATGTAGAATGATATACATATAACGATACACATTTCGTTTTATGGGTTCGCTCTAAGCGAATTGGGAGGAAACATGGATATTTTGGGAGGCGACTCTAGGGTCGCTGCTGGTTCGTCATTTCAATTCACGGCAGACATGGTGGCACCGTTGTGCGACGAGGGCCAAGGTGCTGCCGGGACCTTCGTCTCTCGCGACTTCCAGCTGGACCATGCTCCTCGTGAAGCCGTGCTGAATATTTCCGCGCTCGGGCTTTACCGCGCCTTTATCAATGGCCGCCGCGTTGGCACGGATCTGCTCACGCCCGGCTGGACCTGCTATGATGATCGTATCGCGTATCAGGTCTACGACGTGGCCAGCCTGCTTCAGCCTGGTGAAAACAGAATCGAGATATGGCTCGGCGACGGTTGGTACCGCGGCCAGCTCATGTGGGCGTCGAACCCGATCTTCAATTGCTGGGGCGAGCGCACGGCTGCCATCGCCGAGCTCAGCGTCGATGGCGCCTTGGCGCTGAAGACGGATTCCACTTGGAAAAGTGGGCTGTCCCCGGTGACGAAAAACGGCATTTACTACGGCGAGGATTACGACGCGCGCGTGAAGACAAAGGACGCTTTCGGCGTTGAAGAGCTTGTCTTCGACAAGACCTTGCTCGTCCCGCACGAAACGGCCGCCGTTGTCGAACTCGCTCCGTTTGAGCCGACCGATAGCTGGGCGGAAGAGGATGGTCGGCTGGTCTATGATTTCGGCCAGAATGCTGGAGCATATATCCGCATCGAGGCGCAAGGCGAGGCGGGCGCCAGCTTGCGCGTGGAGCATTCCGAAGTCCTCGGGCCCAACCGGTTTTTCGACAACCGCAACTACCGCAGCGCCAGGGCCGAGTTGGTCTACACTCTCTCGGGTGACGGCGTCGAAGCCTACGCGCCGCTGTTCACTTTCATGGGCTTCCGCTACGCCCGCGTGACCGTTGTCGGTGACGCAAGGTTGGTTTCGATCAAGATGATCCCGATCACCTCGGTCCCGGTCGCGACAGGTGGTATCACGACGGGCGTGCCCGCGGTCAACCGCCTCGTCGAGAATACGATCTGGTCTCAGCGATCGAACTTCATCGAAATCCCGACAGACTGCCCGCAGCGCGACGAACGCCTCGGATGGACGGGCGACGCCCAGGTTTTTGCCGGCACGGCATGCTGGCTGGCAGACAGCCAGCTGTTCCTCCGGAAATTCCTTCGCGATGTGATGCACGATCAGAGAGAGAACGGAGCGGTACCGCACTTCTCGCCGGATCCGACGCGTCTGCATCCGATCAGCAACCGTGGCGATTGGGCCGGCTCGACCGGTTGGGGCGATGCGATCGTCATCATCCCATGGCAACTCTATCTCCACTACGGCGACAAGGACGTCCTGCAGGAGTGCTTTCCGGCGATGTTGCACTGGTTGGAATATCTCTGGGGTATTTCCGATGGCCCGATCATCCGTCCCCCGGCGGTTTGGGGTGAACACGGCTTCACGTTCGGTGACTGGCTGCAACCGGTCGGAGACAATCGCAAGCCACGCCCGACCGTTGCCGACGATTGCGCCGCGACACTCTACCATTTCGTCGCCACACAGCTGACGGCGAAGATCGCAAGGGTGCTCGGCAATACGAACGAGGCGCAACGTCTCGACGGCAAGCTGGAAGATATTCGCGCGGCGTTCAAGAACGAGTTCTTCTCTCCGTCGGGACGCATTGCGCATAACGATCAGACCTCATGGGCGATCGCCTTCCTGTATGGTCTCGTTCCGCTCGAGTACGAAGAGGCAGGTCGCGGCTATTTCCGCCGGGTCGCGGAGGAGACCGATGGAGTGATCGGCACCGGCTTCATCGGCACGCCCGCACTCTTGCCTGCCCTCACCCGCCTCGGCATGCTGGATCTCGCGGAAAAGATGTTCCTCAATCGCAAGGTGCCGGGCTGGCTCTACCAGGTGGAGCGTGGAGCAACGTCGATCTGGGAGCGCTGGGATGCGCTTGCCGAAGACGGGACGATCTATGACCCCGACATGAACAGCTACAATCACTATGCCTACGGTGCAGTTTGCCAATGGCTATTCGAGGATGTGGCCGGGATCAGACCGCTGGAAGACAAGCCTGGTTTCGAGGAAATTGAGTTCGATCCCGCTATCCTTCCTGCCCTATCCCCTGTTTCGGCCTGGCACGACACGCGGTTCGGTCGCATCGAGGCCGGATGGAATCTTGAGGGCGGCAAGGTCACGTGCCATCTTAAAATCCCTGATGGCATGACGGCGCACATACCCGGAAAACGCGCAAGACGAAACATGACGGTGAACGGCACCGACGTGGCGGGTGACGAGCGTGTCCAGGTCGGACATGGGAGCCACTCGATAACTTTCGATATCTGATCAGAAAATGCGTCAAACGCGCGAATGGCATGACTAGTTTTAACGGCAGATCACCCATCCTTGGAGGAGGAGATGACAATGCGGATGACCAAATGCAGCATCATCGCAGCGGCCACGTTAGCGCTGGCGAGTAGCGTCGCCCACGCCGACGTGACCTTGAGTGTGTTGATCGACACCAATCCGGAGACCATCGCTTCGTTTGATGCCGTCTCCAAAGCTTACATCGAGAAAAATCCCGATGTGACCTTCGACGTCGAGCAGCGCGCGGGTGGTTCCGAGGGCGACAACATCGTCAAGACCCGCCTGGCAACCGGCGAGATGCCGGACATTTTCCAGTATAACAGCGGCTCTCTTTTCAAAGCCCTGAAGCCTGAGCAGACGATGGCCGATCTTTCGGACCTGCCTTCCGCCGCCGGCATTCTCGAGAGTTTCAAAAAAGTCGTCAGCGGAACCGACGGCCATCTGCGAGGCATCCCGTTTGGTCCCGCGATGGGCGGCGGAATTTTCTACAACAGGAAAATCTATGCCGAGCTTGGCCTACAGCCGCCAAAGACCTGGGCCGAATTCATGGCCAACAACGAGAAGATCAAGGCAGCTGGCAAAGTCGCCATCGCCCAGACTTACGGCACGACCTGGACGTCACAGATATTCGTTCTTGCTGATTTCTTCAACGTCCAGACCGAGGTTCCGACCTTTGCTGAAGACTACACTGCCAACAAGGTGAAGTATGCCACGACACCTGCGGCACTTCGCGGTTTCGAGCATCAGGAAGAAGTGGCGAAGGCGGGATTCTTCAACGAGGATTTCGGTGCCGCGAGTTTCGATGACGGTATGCGCATGGTTTCGACGGGTGAAGCAGCACATTATCCCAGCCTGACCTTCGGGATCGGCAACATCCAGCAGAATTTCCCCGACAACATTAAAGACGTCGGATTTTTCGCAGAGCCCGGGACCGACGCCGCCAAGAACGGTCTGACGATCTGGATGCCGGCCGCACTTTATCTCTCTGCGAAGGCTGAACATCTTGAGGAAGCGAAGAAGTTCCTCGATTTCGTTGCCTCCAAGGACGGTTGCGAGCTGATGGCCAAGGCGGTTCCGTCAGGGCCTTATCTGATCAAGGGCTGCGAGCTGCCGAAGGACGTGCCGCAGGCCGTCACGGACATGCTGCCGTATTTCCAGACGGAAGGTCGCGCCGGCCCGGCGCTGGAATTCCTGTCGCCCGTGAAGGGACCGGCGCTCGAGCAGATCACCGTCGAGGTCGGAACGGGCATCCGTTCCGCCAAGGACGCAGCCGCGCTCTACGACCAGGACGTCGCAAAGCAGGCAAAGCAGCTCGGCCTGCCGAACTGGTAACCTCCCAGACGCACCTTGCCCGTGAGACATCCGGGCAAGGTGCTAGGAGCCGCTATGGTTATACGCAAGTCACCCTACCCCTATTGGTTCATCCTGCCGGCGGCGGTCATCTTCACCGTCTTGTTCCTGGCGCCCACAATCGCATCCTTCTGGTTCAGCCTGACACGTTGGGACTTGTTCACCACGGAGTTCATCGGGCTTGAGAACTACCGGCAGTTCTTTCGCGAGCCATTCCTCATCCAGGGGCTGACCAACACCGTCATCTATGCGCTGACGACGTCCGTCGCGAAGACGGTTCTTGGCCTGCTTCTGGCTGTCTTGCTGACATCCGGCCTTTGGGCTCAGGGCCTTCTTCGAACGGTGATTTTCTTTCCTGTGCTGGTGTCGACCATCGGCGTCGGCATAACCTTTTCCGTTCTGATGCATCCGACGCGCGGCATCATCAATGTCGCGCTGGCCGCCATCGGCATACACGGACCGGGCTGGCTGACGGATCCGGCGCTGGCGCTTTACTCGATCGTGCTCGTCGATCTCTGGAAGGGCATCGGACTTGCGACGGTGATCTATATTGCGGGGTTGGCATCCATCAGTCCCGACTACTACGAGGCGGCGCGCATCGATGGCGCAACGAGGTCGCAGATGCTTTTCCGCGTGACAATACCCCTGGTCAAGCCGGCGACGATCACCGTCATCACCCTTTCGCTGATCGGCGGACTACGCAGCTTCGATCTCATCTGGGCGATGACAAAGGGCGGCCCCGGCTTTTCCTCGGATGTGCTCGCAAGTGTGATCTACAAGCAATATCAGGCCGGGTTTTACGGTCTATCCACGGCCGGAAACGTCATCCTGTTCGTCCTGATCGCCGCGATCATTTTGCCGCTTACCTTCTGGCTCAATCGCAGGGAGATCGATGTATGACCCGGCGCCAGTTTTACATCGGAGCCTCCGCGTTGGCCGCTTGCGGCGTGATCTTCGTGATGCCGTTCCTGTTCATCTTCCTCACGGCGGCGAAGACGAAGCAGGATGCCGCAGCACTGAAATTCAGCCTGCCGAACGAATGGCAACTCTGGACGAATTTCCTCGATGTGATCGAAGCCCGTAACTATATGCTTTTGCTAGCCTATTTCAACTCGACGGTCATCACGGTGGCTGCCGTTACCTTGCTGGTCCTGTTCGGCGCAATGGTCGGCTATGTGTTACAGCGCCGCCCCTCGAGCTGGAATGCGCTCATCTATGCATTCGTGCTCGCCGGATTGATGATCCCGCCCGCCGTCGTTCCGACGATCTGGGTGTTGCAGGCACTTGGCTTGTTCAAGACGATTTCCGGCATGGTTCTGATCCAGGTCGCCTACGGCCTGTCGTTTACCGTACTGCTCTTTCGAAGCTTCATCGCGACAATACCGCGCGATCTCGATGAGGCGGCGATCATTGACGGCGCCAAGCCGTTGCAAATCTTCTTCCGTGTCGTCCTGCCCTTGTTGAAGCCGGTAACCGTGACCGTCATCGTCGTCCAGTCGATCGCCATCTTCAACGATTTCACCAACCCGCTCTACTATCTTCCCGGCCGCGAGAACGTCACCGTGCAGCTCACCCTCTACAACTTCCAGGGACAGTTTCAGACGCAGTTCAATCTGCTGTTCATGAACATCCTGCTTGTGACCATCCCGCCGCTGATCGTCTTCATCTTCTTCAATCGGCAGATCGTGGCGGGCATGACGGCCGGCGCAGTGAAAGGATAATCTATGACAAGCGTTGTTCTCGACGGCGTAAAAAAGAGTTTCGGCAGCCTGGAAGTCATCAAGGGCGTCGATCTCACCATCGGCACCGGAGAGTTTTGCGTGTTCGTTGGCCCGTCAGGCTGCGGCAAGTCAACGTTGCTGAGGATGATCTCGGGCCTTGAAACATCAAGCGCCGGGAAGATCGTCATCGGCGACAAGGATGTGACCAACGCCGAACCCTCTGAGCGCGGCATTGCAATGGTGTTTCAGTCCTATGCTTTATACCCGCACCTCACTGTGGCCGAGAATATCGGCTTCGGCCTTTCGCTTGCCAGACGGCCCAAGGCGGAAATCGCCGAGAAAGTCAAACAGACCGCCGATGTCCTGCAGCTCTCGCATCTGCTCGATCGCAAACCGAAAGCGCTTTCCGGCGGCCAGCGACAGCGCGTGGCCATCGGTAGGGCCATTATCCGCAATCCGGAAGTGTTTCTGTTCGATGAACCACTTTCCAACCTCGACGCCTCGCTGCGCTCGCAAATGCGCATGGAGCTCACCGAACTGCATGCGCGGCTTGGCGCGACCATGATCTATGTCACGCACGACCAAGTGGAAGCCATGACCATGGCCGACAAGATCGTCGTGTTGAATGGCGGTCATATCGAACAGGTTGGCTCTCCGATGGCGCTCTACAACGGTCCGCAGACCGCCTTTGTCGCGGGCTTCATAGGATCGCCCAAGATGAACCTCTTTGAAGGGGCGCTCGCCACGGACGAGGGATGCCGCATTTACGGAATTCGACCCGAGCACCTGTCGCTTTCGGCGACCGATGGCAAGTGGCGGGGCATTGTCCGGCACATCGAGCGACTGGGGGCGGATTCTATCGTTCATCTCGATGTCGAGACGCTAGGATCGTTGATGGTCCGCACCGACGGCGACAGGACCATTGCCATCGGCGACGCGGCGTTCGCCTCGCCAATGCCGAACAAGGAACATCGCTTCGCCTAGCCGCTGTTTCAAGCACCGACCAACGGAATCGATCGCTCGGTTCATCGGCATTGGTTCCCGGTTTGGTAGCTGGTTAACTAATTTCGACGGCGCTGGTCGCGGCGCCGGGCGATAAGAGCATTTGAAAACCTGGACGACGGGGAGAAATCTCCGTCGTGAAAGTGCGAGCGATCCCGATACCTTAGCGGTGACCGCATAAACTTTCCGCTTTCCTACTTAAGGTTTCGTTAACCCTATTGTTCTGGACGATTTTCGAGAATCGTGTTCTATCTTTGGCGGGCAATAGCCGGTAAATCGGCTCGGGGCCGCCAAGAGGGTAAAATGGCAATAGCACAACGGACGGAATCGGTGGTCGCTTCAAAGGAAGATGCTGGCAGCAAGATCTTGCGCCACGCAGGTCTTCTTTCCGGGCAACTGCAGCAACTGCGTATGCGGATGTACCCGCCCAAATCTGAAAAGATGCTTCGTCAGTTTCTAACCAACGAGGTCTCCAAGCTCACTTCTATTCCTGATTCGACATTGAAGCTGATGTCGAGCGAAGGGCGCGGCCCGGTGCCCAGCAGGCTTGAGAACAATCATCGCGTTTACACGCTGTCCCAGATCAACGAATTGCGCGAACTTTTCGCAGCACAGAAACCGGCGGATGCGCTGCGCTTTCTTCCCCGTCGGCGGGAAGGCGAGCACCTTCAGGTTTTGGCGATCGCCAACTTCAAGGGCGGCAGTGCCAAGACCACCACCTGCGTCCATCTCGCGCACTATCTCGCCATGCACGGCTATCGCGTCCTGGCGCTCGACTTGGACCCACAGGCGTCGCTGTCCGCACTTTTCGGCGCCCAGCCTGAAATGGATGTCGGCGCCAACGAGACGATCTATGCAGCGCTCCGATACGATGAAGCCGAGCGCCGACCCATTCGCGATATCATTCGCAAGACCTACTTTGATGGCGTCGATCTTATTCCCGGCAATCTGGAGGTCATGGAATACGAGCACGAAACGCCTCGTGTCCTTGCGAATCGATCCGGATCCGGCGCCATTTTCTTCGAACGCCTGAAGCTTGCTCTCGCCGAGGTCGAGAACGACTACGACGTCGTCATTCTCGATACGCCGCCGTCCCTCGGCTTTCTCACGCTGAGCGCGATCTATGCCGCAACAAGCATGATCATAACCGTTCACCCGGCCATGCTCGATGTTGCATCAATGAGCCAGTTTCTTTTGATGATGGGCGACTTGATCAGCGTCTTGAATGAGAGCGGCGCAAAACTGGACCAGGACTTCATTCGTTACCTCGTGACACGCCACAATCCCAACGATGCGCCCCAGTCGCAAGTCGTGGCGATGATGCGCCATCTGTTTGGCCCGGACGTCCTCCTGCCCACCGCAATCGAGAGCACCGCTGTCGAAGCGGCCGGCCTGGCCAAGCGCTCGATTTATGAGCTCGAGATGGGGCAACTCGGGCGCGATACACATAAGCGTGCCCGCGAAGCCGTTGATGCTGTCAACGATGCCATCGTTGGACTTCTCAACAAGAGCTGGGGGCGCCCGTGAGCAAATCTCCACGCAAATCCATCGTCGCAAGCTTCGGCCTCCTGTCTGCCGAGCTCGAGAGCGACAAGACAACCGACGTCAACCGCGAAATTCCCCCTGCCCCGTCGCCTGCGACGGGAAATCGTGTTGGCGCGGGCGTGATCGGTGCCGCGCACCGCGCGATAGACGACATCCGTACCGAACGCGATCGGTTGAAAGCGCTCGTGGAATCGGGCGGTGCGACGGTTCGAGACGTGGATCCGTCCTTGATCGATCCATCCCCCTACCCCGACCGTCTGCCCGACGACGATGCCGCAAGCTTCGACACTTTCAAGCGATCGATCGAAGCCGACGGGCAGAAGGTTCCTATCCAGATACGCAAGCATCCCGCTGACCCGGGACGCTTTCAAATTGTCTATGGACACAGGCGTTGGCGAGCGGCCAAGGAACTCAACAAGACTGTACGCGCTGTCGAAGTCGACATGTCCGACCTCGATCTCGTCGTGGCCCAAGGCATCGAGAATGCCAGCCGGCAGGACCTGACCTGGATAGAGCGTGCATTGTTTGCATCCCGCATGGACGATGCAGGCATAAAGGCGCGTGAGATATATGCAGCATTGTCGATCGAGGCCGCCGAGCTTGCGCGCATGCGCAGCGTCTACCGTGCCGTGCCTGCCGATATTATCGAGGCAATCGGTCGCGCGCCTAAGGTCGGCCGGCCACGATGGCTGGATCTGGCAAAGCTGATTTCCAGCGAACCGGCATCCTTGGACATTGCCAGAGAAACGCTTGCGTTGAAGGCTGATCCCACGGAGTTCTCCGACCAGAGGTTCCAACGCGTGTTGGCGAGCCTCAAGACCGAGGCGGAACCAAGACCTGCGCAGACGTTGATGCCGATTATCGACAGCAATGGAACGCGTCTCGGTGCGTGCGTCATCACGCTGAAGGAAATTAGACTTGTAGCCGAGAACGGCCTTGAGCGTGACTTTTTGAAATTCATTGGAGCAGAGCTGCCGACATTGGTCGAGCGGTTTGCTGCCCTGCGGGAAACCAAGCTCTGATCGCTCTCAAAGCTGTCGGCTGATCCACGAAAGGAAAACAAGCAAAAGAAAAAGGCCCCCAAACGTTGCCGTCGTGGAAGCCTCTCTCTCTGTGTAGCAACTAGAGAATCGCATTTCCCCGAATCACAGTCAAGACACTTTGGCACCTAATTTGGTGGACGGCTTTCTTTTGCCTTTTGAAAGGTGAAAAAATGCACGTTGCAGATATAACGACGCCCTTTGGGCGGCGGCCGATGACGCTTGCGTTGATGAAACGCCAGGCAGTGGCTGCAAAGATCGAATCGGGTTCGTCTGTCGACAAGTGGAAGGTTTTCCGAGATGCATCGGAGGCCCGGACTTTGCTTGGCATTCAGGATAGAGCACTCGCGGTTTTGAATGCACTCCTGACATTCTATCCTGAGAGCGAGTTGGCTTCCGATCGCGCCATGATCGTATTTCCCTCGAATGCGCAGCTTTCCATTCGAGCCCACGGCATCACCGGAACCACGTTGCGCCGCCATCTCGCCGCACTTGTCGATGCAGGGCTCATCTTGCGCAGGGACAGTGCAAACGGGAAGCGTTATGCCAGAAAAGATCGCGCTGGAGAGATCGAGCAGGCCTACGGTTTTGACCTCTCGCCCTTGCTTGCCCGCGCGTTGGAATTGGCCATGTTGTCGGAACGAATTGTGGCCGAGAGGGCCCTCTTTCGGCGAACGAAAGAGACCCTGTCGATTTGCCGCCGCGACGTACGCAAGCTGATTTCAGCCGCCATCGTCGAAGGTGTTTCCGGCGATTGGGCAACAATTGAATCGCGTTATGTCGATCTCGTCGGCAGCATTCCGCGTGCACCGTCCCTGAGCGAGTTGCAGGACAGCCTCGATGGTATCGAGAGCCTACGCCAGCTTGTGCTTAATCTTCTGGAAAATAAACTGAATTCCGAAAAAATGGTCACCGATGACATCGGATTTGACCGTCACATACAGAATTCAAATACAGAATCCATAATTGAAATTGAACCGCATGGAGAAGAGCAGACGGAACGATCGTCATCGAGCTCCAATCAACACGAGCCCACAAAGACCTTTCCATTGAGCATGGTGTTGCGAGCCTGCCCGGAAATTTCGAGCTACGGCCCGGGTGGCACAGTTTCGAGTTGGCGGGAGCTGATGGAAGCAGCAGTGCTTGTGCGATCAATGCTCGGTGTAACGTCCGGCGCCTATCGAAATGCCTGCGAGATCATGGGACCTGAAAACGCTGCCGCAACGATGGCCTGCATCTTCCAGCGGGCAGGGCATATCAATTCGGCCGGTGGTTATCTCAGAGATCTGACAGCAAGGGCGCAAAGACGAGAATTCTCGCTTGGTCCGGTTTTGATGGCGCTGCTGAGGGCAAATGGCGGGTAGCGGGTGCGTCGTCCTGAAGCTAAAGTGACTGATGTTGCCAGCTGTCAAGGTTTTGATGTTTGCGTGGGTCGGACCATGAGGTCACTCAAGCAGCTTATCGACTGGGTCGGTGCTCCGCGCAGTTTGCCATTGTAGCTTTGAGGATAGAATATTGCTGGGCGGCTTTATATCTCGCGATCGATAGTTCTCGATCGACGGCTGACGAAGGGCTTAGATCCCGCCGCCTGAAATGTTGACAGCTGTCAATGTTCTTCAATGCGGGTGCAGCGCTACAATCTCTCGAACGCCCAGGCCCGACCAAAGCAGGCGCCGAAGCACGTAGCGCGGGAAGCAAGAGGTGCGCAGCTCAATGAGCGTATAGCCCCTTCTCAGACCTCGAGATGACCACGGCCAACGTCAGCATAGGCTGGAGCCCGCTGAGGTAGACGACTTTGATCGCTGTCGCACAGCGGGCTGAAATGGCCCCGGGCCCGCGGGCAGCCCGTAATCCAAGCAGTTTTCGCCATTGCTGATTTTTGCAATCGACTGCGGAAAAGCGAGGCAAACTTAGGAAGAATCGTGTAGGATTCTTCCATAGCAACTGAGCACTCGGCGAGTTTAAGGTGCTGCTTCGCCCACATACGCGGTGAGGAACTTCAACTCCGATATGGAGTTCCTTAAGGAAATCATTTACCATGATTTCAATGCGTTACGATTCCACCAAATTGCCCATCCTAAGCTTGCTCAGACCGGTTTCAGAGGCCGGCATCTGTCTCGCGCGGCTTGATGAGCGGATCGGGCGATCGCCCGTCGGAAGTGGGTGGATAGAGCGATCCCATTTCACCGACGCCTGCGCCTCTCTATGGATCGACGGCGAGCTCGTTCATCTGGAGGATCTCGTGCTCCACGATACGGGTCACGATATTCGGGCACCAAGCCACGAGCTGACCATCGCGCGCGACGTCTTGCGTACGCGAAGAAGGATTGCGTCGCAACCGCCTGCCTGGGCGCTAAGTCCCGAAGGGCTGCGCAGCTTGCGAGATTCTGCTCCTGTAGGCGGCAGCAGCTATTCCCTGAATAGCGACAAGGCTGATAGCGAGCCCATGCCCGCCCTCGAAACAAAGGGAAATGACAGCGGCGATTTCTCCAGCACTTTCGACGCGGAACTCGCCGAGATCGACGCCGTGCTGGCGCGAACCGAAGCGGTTCTGGCGAATGTGTCAGGCCCAGCGCGCTCATCCGCCCGAGAGCGCGAAGCGCTGGCTTACGATCTCGATTGGAACGAGGATGAGCGGCTCGACGAATGGAGGGGCGTTTTGCGGCAGAACCACAATCTGCCGCCGGTGCTACAGGCCTTGATCGCCTTTGATGCCTGGACGGAGCTCGCCGTGTTGCAGCATGCTCCATGGCTCGGCCGGCTGCTGGCTGCCTCCATCCTGCGAGAGGAGGGCGTGACCACCGCAGCCCATCTCGTCGCATTCAATCTCGGTCTCAAATCCATATCCGTCGATCGTCGGAGACATCGAGATCGGGAGACGCGATTGCTAGCCAGTGCCCAGGGCCTGATCACGGGCGCGGAGATGGGCCTCAAGGAACACGACCGGCTGGCGCTGGCGCGGCAGATGATGGAACGGAAACTCGTCGGTCGACGGACGTCCTCTAAGCTTCCCGCGCTCATCGAACTCGTCGTGGCAAAGCCGATCGTCTCATCCGGCATGGTCAGCAAGATCCTTGATGTCACGCCCCAGGCGGCGCGGCGCATCCTCGCCGAACTGGGCTTACGCGAGATGACCGGGAGGGGACGATTTCAGGCGTGGGGTATTCTCTAACCATCGAGAGAGGCCGCGATACCACCCTGCATGAAATCTTTTGGGGGGCGGCGGCGCCCTACGCCAGAAGGTAGCACAGAAATCCCTATGATGGGCTCCAGACACCAGTCATCAATAATTGCAAAAATAGCAATAAAGTAAAAACTATTGATGCAATTGTTGGCGCCAGCGTTTCCCGGCAATATCTCCCCATCAGCCGAACAACAGCGTCGCCTGAAGCTTGAAACGACAAGATTGCAGGATATGAGATGACCGAGATTTTTTCCTCCATGACGCGCCGCAGTGCACTGCTCTCCGCTGGAGCCGCCGCAGCGACCATGGCAATTTCACCCACCTTTACCTTTGCAGCAAACGCTGCGACCACAGGCACTACAACAGAAGGACATACCGAAATGGCTACGATCACCACCAAGGACGGCGTTGAAATCTTCTACAAGGATTGGGGTCCGAAGGACGCACAGCCGATCGTCTTCCACCACGGCTGGCCGCTGTCGTCCGACGACTGGGATGCGCAGATGCTGTTCTTCCTGTCGAAGGGCTACCGCGTGGTTGCTCATGATCGTCGCGGCCACGGCCGCTCCGCCCAGGTCGCCGACGGCCACGATATGGACCACTATGCCGCTGACGCTTTTGCTGTTGTCGAGGCGCTGGATCTGAAGAACGCCGTCCATATCGGCCATTCCACGGGTGGCGGCGAAGTTGCTCGCTACGTTGCGAAGTTCGGTCAGCCGGCCGGTCGCGTCGCCAAGGCGGTCCTGGTATCGGCTGTGCCTCCGCTGATGCTGAAGACTGAAAGCAACCCTGAAGGTCTGCCGATCGAAGTGTTCGATGGTTTCCGCGCCGCCCTTGCCGCCAACCGTGCGCAGTTCTTCCGCGATGTTCCGGCGGCCCCCTTCTACGGTTTCAACCGTGATGGCGCCAAGGTTCAGGAAGGCGTTATCCAGAATTGGTGGCGTCAGGGCATGATGGGTGGCGCCAAGGCGCACTACGATGGCATCAAGGCCTTCTCCGAGACGGATCAGACGGAAGATCTGAAGGCAATCACTGTTCCGACGCTTGTCCTGCATGGTGAAGACGACCAGATCGTACCGATAGCGGACTCGGCACTGAAGTCGGCTAAGCTTCTGAAGAACGGTTCGCTGAAAACCTACCCGGGCTTCTCGCACGGCATGCTGACCGTCAATGCCGATGTGCTGAACGCTGACCTGCTCGCCTTCGTGCAGTCCTAACAATAGCCAGCGGCCGTGGCAGACATCTGCCGCGGCCATTAATACAGTTCCCTGACCTGATACAGATCGATACCGCGATGCAGCTGACATCAGAACTCGTTGCCCTGACCATCCGAGACGTCCGCGATGATGGACCGGAACCGGGCTGGACGCCGCTCTCGGAAACCGAGCTTGATGATCTCGTCGACAGAATAGAACGCGAAGCGGGAGATGAGCCTCTTCTGGTCTTTGCCTATGGTTCTCTAATCTGGAACCCGGAATTCGAACCGGTTAGCAGAGAACGCGCGACTGCTTACGGCTGGCACAGGTCGTTCTCCTTGAAAATTCAGCGCTGGCGGGCAACCAGCGAGCAGCCTGGCCTGATGATGACGCTTGAACGCGGCGGCCAATGCGATGGCATCGTCTTCGAACTCTCAGCCGATCGGCGGCGCCAAGATCTCCGTGCTCTCGTCGCGCGCGAGATCAAGTATAGCGAAGTCATGGACATGGTGCGGTGGCTCCCGGTGCGAACGGAACGCGGCGCGCGAAAGGCGCTGACATTCTGGGCCAGCACCAAGAGCGCCGGACTGACGAGACCATTGCCGGCGGCGGAAGCTTCCTCGCTGATCGCGACAGCCTTCGGTCAGGGCGGTTCCTGCGCCGAGTATCTGCACAACACGATCGTCGATCTTCAAGCCGAAGGTATCCGCGACCGCAACTTGTGGCGCTTGCAGGCGCTGGTCGCGGCGGAGATTTTGGCGCGTCGGAGCGCGTAGCCTGCTTTTCCGTCTGGCAGCCGCCGGGGAGACGATGGCGTTGATACGATTTTACTAATCGCATTCCTCGCGTTAGCATGATCCCAGTCTGGGAGGACTGGCGACATGCTGGAGTTGGATTTCGGGCTTTCCGAAATGGCGGAGGCGATCCGTGAGACGACACATCGATTTGCGACAAATCGCATTACCCCGCTTGCTGCCAGGATAGATGAGGAGGACTGGTTCCCGCTCGACATCTGGCCGGAAATGGGCGCGCTTGGACTTCACGGCGTCACCGTCCCAGAAGACGATGGTGGCCTTGGGCTGGGATATGTCGAACATGTTGTCGCCTGCGAAGAGATCAGTCGTGCATCGGCATCGGTCGGCCTTTCCTACGGCGCTCACTCCAACCTGTGTGTCAATCAGATTTCGCGTTGGGGCTCGGCCGAGCAGAAACAGCGATACCTTCCCTCGCTGATATCGGGCGCACATATTGGCAGCCTTGCCATGTCGGAGGCCGGAGCGGGGTCGGATGTCGTCTCGATGCGCCTGCGGGCTGATCGAGACGTTGGCGGTTATCGCTTGAATGGCACCAAATTCTGGATCACCAATGCGCCCTACGCCGACACGTTGGTTGTCTATGCCAAGACCGTACCCGATGGCGGCTCGAAGGGGATCACCGCCTTCGTCGTCGAGAAGGGCTTTGAGGGTTTCTCCATCGGGCAAAAAATCAACAAGGTCGGCATGCGTGGATCGCCAACGGCGGAACTGGTCTTCGATGACTGCTTCGTTCCGGAAGAGAACATCATGGGCCCGCTTAACGGCGGCGTTAAAGTGTTGATGTCCGGGCTCGACTACGAACGCGTCGTGCTTTCCGGCATTCAGCTCGGCATCATGCAGGCCTGTCTGGATGTGGTGCTTCCCTATGTCAGGGAGCGCGAACAGTTCGGAGCGCCAATCGGTAGTTTCCAGCTGATGCAGGCGAAGATAGCGGACATGGTCGTGGCGCTGAACTCCGCCCGAGCCTACGTCTATGCGGTGGCCAGGGCCTGCGATGCCGGCAAGACGACGCGACACGACGCGGCCGGCGCCATTCTCTACGCGTCGGAAAATGCCGTCAAAGTGGCCGAGCAGGCGATCCAGGCGCTGGGCGGTGCGGGGTACACGAAGGATTGGCCGGTGGAGCGGTACTGGCGCGACTCGAAGCTGCTCGACATTGGTGCCGGCACGAACGAAGTGCGCCGCATGCTGATTGGACGCGAGGTTATCGGTGAAGGGGGGAGGGGCTGATGCCGGAGCTGCAGACGATGCTCGATCCCAGCTCGCAAGCGTTCTCGGCGAACCAATCGCACAATCTGGCGCTCGTGCAGACACTCCGCTCCAAGGTGGCGATTGCCGCTCGGGGCGGCCCCGAAAAGCATCGCGAGCGGCACGTCGAACGCGGCAAACTGCTTCCACGTGACCGCGTCCAGCGCCTGCTTGATCCGGGTTCGCCGTTTCTCGAGATCGGACAGCTTGCCGCCAATGGCATGTATGATGACGAGGCGCCCGGTGCGGGTATGATCGCCGGCATCGGTCGTGTCTCGGGCGTCGATTGCATGATCGTGGCACACGACCCGACCGTGAAGGGTGGCGCCTATTTTCCGATGACGGTGAAGAAGCATCTGCGAGCGCAGGAAATTGCCTGGGAGAATCGGCTTGCCTGTATCTACCTCGTGGACTCGGGCGGCGCCAACCTGCCGCATCAGGCGGAGGTCTTTCCCGATCGCGATCATTTCGGCCGCATCTTCTACAACCAGGCGCAGATGTCGGCGGCGGGTATCGCCCAGATCGCCTGCGTCATGGGAAGTTGCACCGCAGGTGGGGCTTACGTGCCGGCTATGTCCGATGAAACCGTCATCGTGCGTAATCAGGGAACGATCTTCCTGGCTGGCCCGCCGCTCGTGAAGGCGGCGACGGGTGAAATCATATCGGCTGAGGAACTCGGCGGTGCGGACACGCATGGCCGGAAGTCCGGAGTCGTCGATCATGTCGCGGAGAACGACGAGCACGCGCTTCTGATCGTCCGCGACATCGTCGCGACGCTTAATCGACCCAAGCGGGTGGATATCGAGGTGGCTGAACCGCAGCCGCCGAAGCTCGATCCGCAGGAGCTCTACGGCATCATTCCGCGAGACGTGCGCACGCCATACGATGTCCGTGAGGTCATCGCCCGTATCGTCGACGGCTCGGAACTGCAGGAGTTCAAGGCGCTCTATGGCACGACGCTGGTCTGCGGCTTTGCGCGGATCTGGGGTATTCCGGTTGCCATTCTCGCCAATAATGGCGTGCTCTTCTCCGAAAGCGCGCTGAAAGGCGCTCATTTTATCGAGCTTGCCTGCCAGCGGCGCATGCCGCTGCTTTTCCTGCAGAACATCTCGGGTTTCATGGTCGGCGGGAAGTATGAAGCCGAGGGGATCGCCAAGAACGGAGCGAAACTGGTGACGGCGGTCGCCACCGCATCGGTGCCGAAGATAACAGTGCTGATCGGCGGCAGCTTTGGCGCGGGCAATTACGGCATGTGCGGCCGCGCTTATCAGCCGCGCTTTCTGTTCACATGGCCGAATGCGCGCATCTCCGTCATGGGCGGCGAACAGGCCGCCTCGGTTCTGGCAACAGTGCATCGCGATGCCGAAAGATGGAGCGCCGATGAAACCGAAGCGTTCAAGGGCCCCATCCGGCAGAAATACGAGGACGAGGGCAACCCCTATTACGCAACAGCGCGGCTGTGGGACGACGGCATCATTGACCCCGCTCAGACGCGCGACGTGCTCGGGCTGGCCTTCTCGGCCACCCTTAATGCGCCAATACCGGAGCGCGCCCAATTCGGTCTGTTTCGTATGTAACCGTAGAGGCGAGAAGAGGAGAGACCGTGATAGACAGCTTGCTGATCGCCAATCGCGGCGAGATCGCGAGGAGGATCATAAGAACGGCGAAAAGGCTGGGCATCCGCGCGATTGCCGTACATTCCGAGATCGATGGCGAGATGCCGTTCGTTCGCGAGGCGAACGAGGCGGTATGCATCGGACCGGCATCGGCAAAGGACAGCTATCTCAGCGCAGGGAGGATCATCGAGGCCGCGATCCGGACCGGTGCTCAGGCGATCCATCCGGGTTATGGTTTTCTCTCGGAAAATGCCGAGTTTGCCGAAAATGTCACGGCCTCCGGCCTGATCTGGATCGGCGCGCCGGCGGCTTCGATCCGGGCGATGGGCCTCAAGGATGCGGCCAAGAAGCGGATGATTGCGGCAGGCGTTCCAGTCACGCCAGGCTATCTCGGCGACGACCAGGCAGACGAACGCCTGCAGCGCGAGGCGGACGCAATCGGTTATCCCGTCCTCGTCAAGGCTGTCGCCGGCGGCGGCGGGAAGGGCATGCGTCGGGTCGACGACGCTGCAGAATTTCAGGCGGCGCTCGCCAGTTGCCGGCGAGAAGCCATCGCTGCCTTTGGCGACAGCCGGGTGCTGCTTGAGAAATATATCCTCTCGCCCCGACACATCGAGGTTCAGGTCTTCGGCGATACGCACGGAAACGTAGTCCACCTGTTCGAGCGCGATTGCTCCCTTCAGCGACGCCATCAAAAGGTTATCGAGGAAGCGCCGGCGCCGGGCATGGATGCATCGACTCGCGAGGCCGTGTGCCAGGCCGCTGTTCAGGCCGCGCGCGCCGTCGATTACGTCGGCGCGGGGACGATCGAATTCATCGCCGATACATCCGACGGGCTTCGTGCAGATCGCATCTGGTTCATGGAGATGAATACCCGGCTGCAGGTCGAACAT
The DNA here is from genome assembly GCA_900472605.1 of Hyphomicrobiales bacterium. Classification (GTDB taxonomy): domain Bacteria; phylum Pseudomonadota; class Alphaproteobacteria; order Rhizobiales; family Rhizobiaceae; genus Rhizobium. The sequence goes on from UCJD01000036.1 coordinate 32,989, forward strand.
CCCGTTACAGAGGCCATCACCGGCCAGGATCTCGTCGAATGGCAAATACTGGTGGCATCCGGCCAACCGTTGCCTCTGCGGCAGGAGCAGTTATCGATCAATGGATGGGCGATTGAGGCGAGGCTCTACGCCGAAAACCCTTCCACCGGCTTTCTTCCTTCGACCGGACGGCTGGGCCGTCTGCTGCTGCCCGAGGGTGTCAGGATCGATAGCGGAGTGGAGGAGGGCAACGAGATCAGTTCCTATTACGATCCGATGATCGCGAAATTGATCAGTCACGGCGCGACGCGCCAAGGCGCTGCACGGCGATTGGCGCAGGCTGCTGCGGGTGTCGAGGTCTGGCCCGTCCGAACCAACGCCGCCTTCCTGGCGCGCACGCTCGATCATCCGGACTTTCGGGCCGGCGCAGTCGACACCGGCTTCATCGAGCGGCATGCGACCGATCTGATCCCACCGACCGAGCCCAGCGAGCGCGTGCTGCAAGCGGCAGCGTGGGCGCTCATGCCAAAGCCGGGCGGTGACATTTGGACGGCCGGAAGCGGGTTCCGAATGAACGCACCACCCTACAGGGAGATTGGCGTCGAGGTCGCCGGTGTAAACTATCGGGTGGACCTTCGCGACGATGGCGCGCGAGCCGTGACCCATGCCGGCGTGCTTTTTCTGGATGGCGAAGCCTGGGCTTATGGGCCGCGACGCGCCGGTCGTGCCGGAGGAAGCGCTGGCCAATCCGATGGCGCCATCGTCGCGCCGATGCCGGGCAGGGTAATCGCGCTAATGGTCGCTAAGGGAGACCGGGTGACCAGAGGACAGCCGCTTGTCGTGATCGAGGCGATGAAAATGGAGCAGACGCTGAGCGCACCGTTCGATGGTGTCGTTTCGGAAATGAAGGTCCTTGACCAGGTGCAGGTGGCCGAAGGCAGTGTCCTCATGCTGTTGGAAGGAGAGCACTGATGGCTGGACGTCATTTCGAGGACTGGACCATCGGCGACAGGATTTTGCACGAGATCCATCGCACGGTCACCGAAACAGACAACCTTCTCTTTTCCGCCATGACCCACAATCCGCAACCGCTGCACATCGATGCGGAAGCGGCAAAAGCCAGCGAATTCGGCCAGATACTCGTCAACGGCACCTTCACCTTTGCGCTTATGGTCGGGCTTTCTGTCGCGGATACGACGCTGGGCACGCTGGTCGCGAATTTGGGCTACGACAAGCTGGTCATGCCGATGCCGGTCTTCATTGGTGATACGATGCGCGCTGAAACCGAGGTCACCGACCTCAGGGAGAGCCGATCGAGGCCGACGGCCGGTATTGTCACCTTCCAGCACGAGTTGATCAATCAGCGTAGCGAAGTGGTTTGCAGGTGCCTGCGCACGGCACTGGTGCACAGGAGATCGGCATGAGGCTGCGGTCACTGCTCTTTGTGCCGGGGGATCGGCCGGATCGCATGCAGAAAGCACTCGCGCTTTCCGCCGATGCGCTGATTCTCGATCTGGAAGATGCCGTGGCACTTGCCGAGAAGCCTGCGGCCAGAGATTCGATCGCCACTTTCCTGCGATCTGCCGAACGGCGAGCCAAGCTCTTCGTGCGGGTTAACGCGCTCGGAAGTGATCTTCTGGAGAAGGACCTTGCGTCCATTCTTGATGCCCGGCCCGACGCGCTTGTCCTGCCCAAGGCCGAGGGCAGTGCAAGTGTCGAGGCCTTGGCGGCCTTGGCTCCTGGGGTGCCGATCATCCCGATCGCGACGGAAACGCCTGCCGCGATCTTTCAACTCGGAAGCTACGCGGCCGTTCACAGCCTGCTCCTGGGATTGACCTGGGGGGCGGAGGATCTTCCTGCGGCAATCGGCGCAACACGGTCACGGAATGAGGATGGGAGCTATACCTATCCCTATGAAATGCTGCGCGCGCTGACATTGTTCGCCGGTCACGCCGCCGGTGCCGCTGTCATCGAGACCATCTACCCGGCACTAGGCGACCTGGAGGGCCTACGGCGCTACGCGCAGAGGGCGCGTAGCGATGGCTTTACCGGAATGATGGCAATTCATCCATCTCAGCTTCCGGTCATCAACCAGGCCTTTTCGCCGACGCAAGCCGAAATCGAAAAGGCTCAAGCCATTGTGGCGGCATTCGAAGCAAATCCGGCAAAAGGCGTGCTCCAACTCGACGGCCAGATGATCGACGCCCCACATCTGCGGCAGGCGCGGCGGATACTGGAACTCGCGACTGCAGACAGTTTGTGATGATGTTGGCGGCCTTGAACTGGGCACTGCGAGCTTTCAACGGTTCCTCGCTAACGTCGCGCTCGGGGGTTGGGAACCAGAAGCTGTATTCTCATAGACATTAAATGTTGCTAATATAAGAGTGGCGTGACGGTCGTGGGTTCACGTCCGCCTTTTGCTTCAGCGGTAGAGAAGTTCTTGTTCCTGGGAGGGTACGATGCGAAGGTTTCGGGCCTTTTTCACAGCCTGTCCAGACTCGTGCTTGGCAACGTCCATAACGAAGATGTCCGTTGTCGGGCTCTTTGCGGTGATAAGCCTCGCTGCTGGCGCACAGGCTCAACAGCCAACGGATGCGCAGCGGAATGCCGTTCGATCCGCTTGCCGATCGGATTTCATCGCGCAGTGCTCCGGCGTGACGCCGGGGGGTATGGAGGCCTTGAACTGCCTTCAGCAGCACAATGCCTCGCTCTCCAAGTCGTGTCGCGATGCAATCTCGAACCTGGAAGGCACGAAGAAAAGTTCGGTCGACACGCCTTCACAATCCGACATGACCCCGACGGCAGCGACAGAAGCTGCTGCACAAAAACAGCCGACCGCCGCGCAACGCGATGCGGTCAAATCGTCCTGCCGATCCGACTTTATGGCTCAGTGCTCGGGCGTGACGCCTGGGGGAATGCAGGCGCTTGCCTGTCTGCAACAACACCGTGCGGCGCTCTCGCCATCTTGCGAGGCAGCAGTCGGCGCGATTGGTGGAGACGGATCAGCGCAAGTCACCAGTCCCACGAAACCGCCGGTCGCGTCTTTTACGCCGCGAGAGGAGTTGGTCGTCCTGCGTAATACATGTGGGCCGGACTTCAGGGCGCTTTGCCGCTCGGTACCGCTTGGCGGCGGTCGCGGCATCAACTGCTTGCGCGGTAACTTTGCGCGCCTGTCTCCTACCTGCCAGCGTGTCCTGAGTAACGGTCTTTAGGAGTGAATTCATACGGCTGGCTGGCGGTCCCTATGTCGATACGTAAAAGGGCTCGTTCGGAGCGTTTCCGACCTACACCTCAATGGGAAATGCATACGGTACGCTTTCCGGCCGAACTCTCGTATGTGTTGTCGGTTGCGTGATAGGAAAGATAGCGTTCAGCGCACCAACGGATATGGCTGACTTCGGAGGGCGACAGAACGGAATTTTCGCCGTCTCCGACCGCGCCTTCCTGCGTGTATGCGGCGACAGCGCCTTGCGAGCGCGCCTGCATTCCGTCGGCTGCACCGGCCATGCTGAAGGCGTGAGCCGTACCAACGGACGAAGCGACTAAAACAACTGTCGCGAAAATCGGTGCTACTAATTTAAAGGTCATGGCCATCGCCGCCTCCGGAATATATCTCGGGGAAACAACGAAAGGCGTTAACTTTTGTTCCGTGCGGCCTGGGCGGCCCAGAAACACATCCGGGTTACCCGGAGAATTTCTTTGCCGCGCAACTGCTATTCTGCCAACGGGCGCTTAGGGCGCCCGTCGGTTTCTTGGATAGGCCAGGATTCCTGGCGCCTCCGGTGTTATCTACTATTGAATTTGGGAGACGAGCTCCGTCACCGACTTCTTCGCATCTCCGTAGAACATGCGCGTGTTCTCCTTGTAGAAGAGCGGGTTCTCGATGCCGGAATAGCCCGTGCCCTGCCCACGCTTGGAGACGAAGACCTGCTTGGCCTTCCACACTTCGAGAACCGGCATGCCGGCGATCGGCGAATTGGGATCTTCCTGGGCAGCGGGGTTGACGATGTCGTTGGAGCCGATGACGATGACGACGTCCGTCTCGGGGAAATCCTCGTTAATCTCGTCCATCTCAAGCACGATGTCGTACGGTACCTTTGCCTCGGCCAGGAGCACGTTCATGTGGCCGGGCAGACGTCCGGCGACCGGATGGATGGCGAAGCGCACAGTCTTGCCGGCAGTCCTGAGCTTGCGGGTGAGTTCGGAAACGGCCTGCTGCGCTTGCGCTACGGCCATGCCATAGCCCGGGACGATCACGATGCTATCGGCATCGTTGAGCGCGGAAGCCACGCCTTCGGCATCGATGGCGATCTGTTCGCCTTCGATTTCCATTGCAGGCCCCGTGGTTCCGCCGAAGCCGCCGAGAATGACCGACACGAAGGAGCGGTTCATCGCCTTGCACATGATATAAGACAGGATCGCGCCCGAAGAGCCGACCAGCGCGCCCGTGACGATCAGAAGATCGTTGCCGAGCGTGAAGCCGATGGCGGCGGCCGCCCAGCCGGAATAGCTGTTCAGCATCGAGACGACGACAGGCATGTCGGCGCCGCCGATGCCCATGATCAGATGGTAGCCGATGAAGAAGGCAAGCAGCGTCATCAGGATCAGCGTCCAGACGCCGGCATTGTTCGCGTACATGAGGAGCAGGATGAACGAAAGGATCGCGGCGGCGGCATTGAGGAAATGCCCACCTGGCAGCTTCTTCGCCTTGCCATCGACCTTGCCGGCCAGCTTGCCGAAGGCGACGACAGAGCCGGTAAACGTGATCGCACCGATGAAGACGCCGAGGAAGACCTCGACCTTCATGATCGCGAGCTCGACCGGGGTCTTGTGTGCAAGAATGCCGGCGAAGCCGTCAAGCATCGCGCGGGTTGCTTCATCCATGCCGCCAACGCGCCATGCTTCGATATGGGCATTATAACCGATGAAGACGGCGGCGAGGCCGACGAAGGAGTGCAGTGCCGCCACGAGCTGCGGCATTTCTGTCATCTGCACGCGGTTCGCTACGTAATAGCCGGCGATTGAACCCGCCAGGATCATTGGAAGAATGATGAACCAGTTGCCGACACCGGGACCAAAGATGGTTGCGACAATGGCGAGCGCCATGCCGACAATGCCGTACCAGGCGGCGCGCTTGGCGCTTTCCTGGCCGGAAAGGCCGCCGAGCGAGAGAATGAAAAGCACAGCCGAAGAGATGTAGGCGGCCGAAACGATACCGATCGTCATATTGAAAATCCCTTGATATCCCTGGCCCGATCAGGACTTCTGGAACATGGCGAGCATGCGCCGCGTGACAAGAAAGCCGCCAACGATGTTGATCGTCGCGACCAGAACCGACAGCGCGGCAAGGATGACGACCAGCCAGTTACCGGAACCGATCTGCAGCAGAGCGCCGAGAATGACGATGCCTGAGACGGCGTTGGTCACGGCCATCAGCGGCGTATGCAGCGAATGCGAGACGTTCCAGATCACCTGGAAGCCGATGAAGCAGGCGAGCATGAAGACCACAAAGTGGTTCATGAAGCTTGCCGGAGCATAGGCGCCGACCAATAGCAGCAGCGCGGTGCCGATCAGAAGCAGGAAGCCCTGGCTCTTGGTCTGCGCCTTGAAGGCCGCCGCTTCGCGTGCCTTCTTTTCCGCCGCAGTCGGTTCCTTGGTCTTTTCCTTCGGCTTGTGCGCGGCGATCGCCTGAATCTTCGGCGCCGGCGGCGGATATGTGACCGTACCCTCGAAAGCGATCGTCGCACCGCGGATGACGTCGTCATCCATGTTATGGACGATCTTGCCGTCCTTGGCAGGCGTCAGCTCCGTTATCATGTGGCGGATGTTGGTGGCGTATAGCGTCGAGGATTGCGCGGCCATGCGGCTCGGGAAATCGGTATAGCCGATGACGATGACGCCGTTATCGGAGACGGTGCGCTGATCGGCGACTGTCAGATCGCAGTTGCCGCCGCGTTCCGCCGCCAGGTCGATAATGACCGAACCCGGCTTCATCAGCGCTACCATGTCCGCAAGCCACAGCTTCGGTGCATCGCGGCCAGGGATCAGCGCGGTGGTGATGACGATGTCGATCTCGGGCGCGAGTTCGAGGAACTTCGCCAGCTGCTTCTCGCGGAACTCAGGCGAGGAGGGTGCCGCATAACCACCGGTGGCGGCGCCGTCCTGCTGGCTCTCCGTGAAATCAAGGAAGACGAACTCCGCGCCCATCGATTCGATCTGCTCGGCCACTTCGGGTCGAACGTCGAAGGCATAGGTAATGGCGCCGAGCGAGGTCGCTGTGCCGATGGCAGCAAGACCGGCGACGCCGGCGCCGATGACGAGCACCTTGGCAGGCGGCACCTTACCGGCGGCGGTCACCTGGCCGGTGAAAAAGCGGCCGAAATTGTTGCCTGCCTCGATCACGGCCCGATATCCGGCGATATTGGCCATCGACGACAGGGCATCCATCTTCTGTGCGCGGCTGATGCGCGGCACCATGTCCATGGCGATCACGTTGGCGCCGGTCGCTTTCACCTCTTCCAACAGAGCGGCGTTCTGGCCGGGATAGAAGAAGGAGATGAGTGTCTTGCCGGTCGAAAGGAGCCCTGCCTCGGCATCCGTTGGCGGGCGGACCTTGACGATCACGTCGGCCGACGACCAAAGTGCATTCGCCGACGGTGCGATCTCGACACCTGCTGCGCGATAGGCGTCGTCGGAAAAGCCCGCACCGACCCCGGCGCCTGTCTCGATCAGACAGCGGTAACCCAACTTGTGCAGTTGCTCAGCCGAAGCCGGCGTCAATGCCACCCGACTTTCCCCAGAGAAGAGCTCCTTCGGACTGCCGATAATCACTGTCATCTTTACTTCATCCCCAATGCCGGATCGAACCCGGCGCCGCAAGCGTGCGTAGCCGGCTATGATGGCGTTGATCAACCAAAGAGATTGGAAACTGTCCAGTACCGAAAAGTGCTAATCCGACCAGTTCTGCCGCTTTGCGAAGACTGCTAATCGATTTTAATTTTCAAATTGGTTGGTCAAGCCGGGCTAACATCCGGCCATGGGCGCGTTTTAGGGTCTGGTGATGAAAACGCATTATCTCATAAATGCAGCGGATAAAACCACTGCCCGCTTGATGAGGATCCTGTCCAGCAAAGGTGAAAGGCGGCCATGTCCGAGATGGACGACAACACGGCTGTCCACTGCCTCCATGGCGTGATGCCGGCGGGTTAAGGGTAGGCTGTCGCGCCGTCGGGTTTGCGGGTGATCTTTCGCTCGCAATAGATGGCGTCCTCTGTCTGCAGCGCCTTCGGCTGCCCAGGGCCCGTGGACGCGGGGCTTGAATTCCAGCGCCTTGAAGTTAGGCTGGGCCGTGCAGAAGTGGATGTTGCGGTTGTGAGCGGCGCCATCGGGTTATGCGGGGCAACCGTCACATAGTGCGCCTCGGCGATCACCGCGATGCGCCGCAAGCACCTCAGCCTTGGCCTTGAAACTCTCGAAAGGCGAACCACGTTTTCCGTGAAAGCAGGGGGTGCGGATGAGTTATGACGTGGTGGTGGTAGGGGCAGGCTTTTCGGCGATCGCCACGGTCTGCAACCTGATCGAACTGCTTCCTCCTTCCGCGAAAATCGCTGTCGTGGGGGATGATCCGGGGTTTGGTCGCGGTACGGCCTATCGTTCTGAACTCTATCTCCACAGGTTGAATGTCCCAGCCGGCCGGATGAGCCTGTTTCCGGACAGGCCGGATGCGTTCGTAACCTGGCTCGCGGAGCGCAAACGTCCGTTGAGAGACGGCGATTTCGCCTCGCGCCAGGACTACGGCCTTTATGTTCGCACACGCTCGCCACTTTGCTGCGGGACAAGAGACCGCGCTGCAAGGTCGATTTCATCCGCGCTAAAGCCACCGGCTGCGTCGAGCGCTATAGCGCGACGCTCGGCTTTCTTCTCGACAACGGCGACGAAATTGTCGGACGCCATGTCGTTCTTTGCCTGGGAGTGGGCAACGCGCCGCTTCCGGTCAATCTCTCCGGGCTTCCGGCCGAGGCGCGCGACAGGACAATCGAAAATCCATGGCGGCTGTCGTGGCTTCGTCGCGTGGAAGCGTCCGATAGGGTCTGCATCCTTGGCTCCGGCCTTACCATGATCGATCAGGTCCTGGCCCTCTTCGCGCAAGGGTTTCGCGGCAAAATCGATGTGCTGTCGCGCCGAGGCCTTGTCCCGCACGGGCATGCGAGAGTGCCAAAGCCTCCAGCCGATTTCGATCCCGCGGCGCTGCCCGAGAAGATGAGCGAAATCTTGCGTCAGTTGCGCCGTGAAAGCCGACGCGCCGGCGACTGGCGCAGCGTCATGGATACCTTGCGGCCGAAGACGCAGGCGCTGTGGCAGCGGCTGCCGCAAGCCGAACGCGGCCGGTTCCTGCGCCATGGGCTGCCGTGGTGGAACATCCACCGCCATCGTGTGGCGCCCGATGTCTATGAGCGCTTTCGCGAGATGGTCGCAAGCGGTCAGGTTTCAATTCATGCGGGATATCTGCAGGACGTCTCACAAATCGATGACCAGCTGATGCTGCACTACCGAAAGCGGGGAGCCAGTGACGTCGCGTCGCTCGAATGCGACTGGCTGGTCAATTGCACCGGTGTGGAGCGAGCAGGCATCGCGCACTCACCCCTGCTGCAACAGATGATGCGCGAGGGGCTGATCAAAGCGGATCCGCTGGGGCTCGGCGTCGGCGTGGACGCTGCGTCCGCCATTGTGCACGACAATCCGGGGGCTCCGGCGCTCCATGCGGTCGGCGCTCTGACGGCCGGTCAGTTCTGGGAGATCACAGCGGTCCCGGATATTCGCACACAGGCTCGCGCTGTTGCGCAGCGGATCAGTGCGGGCATAGTGGGGTAATATTCCAACGGTTTGCATTCACCACATCGGAGAATTTTCCGTGGTTTGATGATTATAGAATACTAATTCTATATACTATATGAATATCCGATTATCGTTTTCTCATCTGTTTCAGAGGGAAAATCGATGAGCTTCACGACGATGTTAAAGAGCCTTCTTCTTGCCGGGACGATCACGGCCACCGCCGCCAATGCCTGGGGCGAGGAAGCCGCCAAGCCTGTGGAAGGCGGTACGTTGATCTATCTGGAACAGCAGCCCCACACGAACCTTTATCCGCCGGCCGGCGGCTTTTATCCGAACGGTGGCGTGCTGAACCAGATCACCGACAAGCTGACCTATCAGAATCCGAAGACGCTCGAGATCGAGCCATGGATCGCCGAATCCTGGGCGATCAACGAGAACGCCACCGAATATACGTTCAAGCTGCGCAGGGGCGTAACTTTCTCCGACGGCTCGCCGCTTGATGCCAACGCGGTCGCCAGGAATTTCGACACCTTTGGCCTTGGCAACAAGGAGCTGAAACAACCGGTGTCGGAAGTGATCAACAATTACGATCGTTCCGAGGTCATCGATCCGCTGACGGTGAAGTTCTATTTCAAGAAACCATCTCCGGGCTTCCTGCAGGGGACGTCGGTCATCGGATCCGGCCTTGTGTCGCTGAAGACGCTGGCATTGCCGTTCGACCGGCTTGGAGACGCGACCAAGATCGTCGGCTCTGGTCCCTTCGTCGTCGATAGCGAGACGCTCGGCAAGGAGCTCAGCTTGAAGGTGCGCCCGGACTATGGCTGGGGCCCGGCAAAGCTCCAACATCAGGGCCGCGCCTATCTCGATGGCATCAAGTACATCATCACCGGCGAAGACAGCGTTCGGATCGGCGCGCTTCTGTCAGGCCAGGCGGACTTTATCCGCCAGGTTCAGGCCTATGACGAAGAACAGGTCGAAAGCCAGGGTTACAAGATCTACGCCGCTCCAACGCGCGGGGTGAACAACAGCGTCGTCTTTCGGCCCGATAACCCCCTCGTATCGGATATCCGGGTGCGCCAGGCGTTGCTTCACGGTACCAATAGCGCCGAGATCATCTCGACGCTGTTCTCGGCAAACTACCCGCAGGCCAAATCGATCATCGCCTCCACCGCGCAGGGCTATGTCGATCTGTCTCCGAAACTTGCCTACGACGGTGATAAGGCCGCCAAGCTTCTCGATGAAGCCGGCTGGAAGCCTGCTGCAAACGGCGTTCGCGAAAAGGACGGCCAGCCGCTGGTGTTGACCGCTTACGAATCGCCGCCTCAGCCGCAGAACAAGGCGACGCTTCAGCTCGTCGCCGAGCAATGGGCCAAGCTCGGCGTGACGCTCAACGTCCTTGCCGGCGACGCCGGCAGCAAGACTGTCGATGACCTCGATCCCGCTAAGACACCGGTCTCTCCCGCGATGGTCGGCCGCGCCGATCCCGATGTCATCAAGAGCCAGTATTACCCGAAGAATCGCGATGTGCTTCGCCAGAAGGGCGGGCCGAGCGACAAGGTCAAATCCTTCGTCGACGACAAATTGAACGGCTTGCTCGAGCAACTGTCCTCGGAGCCTGATCGCGCCAAGCGGTTGGCGATCGCGGGCGATGTGCAGAACTACGTGATCGACCAGGCTTACGCGATCCCGATCTTCGAGGAACCGCAGGCTTTCGCCGGCGCCCCTTACGTGAATGGCGTCGCCTTCGAGGCCGTCGGCCGTCCGAGCTTTTACGGCACCTGGATTGCCGCGCACTGAGCAAAGTGCCCGGCGGCCTACCGGGTACGCCCCTTACGCGAAGAGATCCGCATGATCCGCTATATCACGTCACGTTTAGGTCAGGCGCTGCTGGTGCTGTGGGCCGCATTCACCATCTCCTTCGTCCTACTGCAGGCGATGCCGGGGGATGCCGTGCTGATCAAATTCCAGAATCCCGAGTATGGCCTGAGCCCCGAGCAACTGGCAGACATCCGCGCGGCATACGCGGCCGACGGTTCGGTATTAACGCAGTATCTGCACACCGCCGGACGGTTCCTGGTTGGAGACTTCGGCTATTCGCTGCAGGCAGGCGTGGCCGTCAGCGCCCAGCTTGCGACGAACCTGCCCGCCACGATCCGCCTCGCCGGCTTTGCTTTCGTCGCTGCCGTCGCGATCGCCGTCCTCCTCGCCATCCTCGCCAACATCCAGGGCTCTGGCAGGCTGCGCGGCATCATCCAGTCGGTGCCGTCGCTCTTCGTGTCCGTACCGACATTCTGGCTCGGGATCATGCTGATCCAGATTTTCTCGTTTCGCCTGCGATTGGTTCCCGTGATCAATCCAGGTCCATGGGAAGGTTTGATATTGCCTGTGCTTGCCGTGGCCGTTCCCATTTCGGCGCCGCTGGTGCAAATCCTTCTTCGAAATATCGATCAGGTCAAAACGCGGCCGTTCGTTGCCGTGGCGCGCGCCAAGGGAGCATCGCACGCAAGGGTCCTGTGGCGGCACGTCGCAAAGAACGCACTTCTGCCCGTGCTGACCGTTGGCGGCGTATTGTTCGGTGAACTCCTCGCGGGCGCCGTGATCACCGAAACCGTCTTCGGCCTCAACGGCATCGGCAGCCTCACCGAGCAGGCCGTCAATTTCCAGGACGTAGCGGTGTTGCAGGCAATCGTCGTGCTGTCGGCCGCAGCCTTCGTGACCGTGAACCTTGTGGTAGATCTTCTCTACCCCATCCTCGATCCCCGGCTCAAAGCCAGGCCGGAGACTGCCCGATGACGAGCCTTGATGTCGCCGAACGCCCACTTGAGATCGATGATGCCGACAGCGTTGGCAATGCGGCAGCAGCACATGCGCCGCGCCGGCAGCGTATCGATGCCAGCCTTGTGCTTGCCGTCGTCGTGCTGGCCATCGTCTTGTTGTGGGCCGCCGTTCCGCTGCTGTTCACATCCTACGACCCGATCAAGGGGTTTGCCGGCCAGCAGCTAAAAGCGCCCAGCCTGACACATATCCTTGGCACGGACGCGCTTGGGCGTGATCTCTTTGCACGCCTGGTGCATGGCTCTGTACATTCGCTTTCCGGGGCTCTTGCGGCCGTTGCCATCGGGCTTGCGCTCGGAACCACGCTCGGCGTACTTGCCGGCTCGCTAGGAGGCCGGGCGGATACCGTCATCATGCGGCTGGTCGATGTCCTGCTGTCGATCCCCGTTTTGCTGCTCTCTCTCAGCATCATCATCCTGCTCGGTTTCGGTACGCTCAACGCCGCGATCGCCGTCGGCATCACCTCGGTCGCGAGCTTTGCCCGTATCGTGCGCTCCGAAGTCGTCATGGTGCGACGAAGCGAATATGTCGAAGCGGCCTTCGGCAGCGGCGGCACATTTCTGAGTGTCCTCTGGCGCCATATCCTGCCCAATTCCCTGACTTCGGTCATCGCCTTCGCAGCGCTGCAGGTGGGATCGGCGATCCTGCAATTGTCGACACTCGGTTTTCTCGGATACGGCGCGCCGCCGCCGACGCCGGAGTGGGGACTGCTGATCGCCGAGGGCCGAAACTACATCGCGACCGCGTGGTGGCTCACCGCCGCGCCCGGCGTCGTCGTTGTTCTCGTGGTGCTCTGCGTAAACCGCATCAGCCAGGCAATCGGAGGAGGAGACAGATGACGATAAGACCGAACGATCTGCCAAGAGGCCCGCTCCAACCATCGCCGGTGCTGGATGTTGCAGGACTGACCATTAGCTACGAAGCTCGTGCCGGAAGACGGACTGTCGTTCACGGAATAGATTTCCGCATCGATCCAGGCGAAGTCGTCGCGCTTGTCGGAGAATCCGGCTCGGGCAAAAGTTCGACGGCTCAGGCAATCATAGGCCTCCTGCCTGACAACGGCAGGCTTGAAGCCGGCAGCATCCGGCTGAACGGCGAGGAGATTGCCGGCTGGCCGCAACGGCGGCTTGACGGCATTCGTGGTGCGGTTGTCAGTCTCGTGCCGCAGGACCCAGGCAACTCGCTCAATCCTGTCAAGACGATCGGCAAGCAGGTCGCGGAAATTCTCGCCATTCATGGCAAGGCCTCCGGTCCAGTTGCCTATGCGCAGGCTGTCGAGCTTCTGGAACGCGTCGGGCTCAGCGAGCCGAGGCTGCGCGCCCAGCAATATCCACACGAGCTTTCCGGCGGCATGAAGCAACGCGTGCTGATCGCCATCGCCATCGCGCTGAAACCGGCGATTATCATCGCCGACGAACCGACAAGCGCGCTCGACGTGACGGTGCAGAAACACATTCTCGATCTGATCGATGAGCTTCGCAGGGAGTATGGCACCGCGATCCTGCTTGTCACACATGATCTTGGCGTGGCGGTGGATCGGTCCGATCGGCTGATCGTCCTCAAGAACGGCCGAATTCAGGAGCAAGGCCGCACGGTGGATGTGGTGGTCAACCCAAAGAGCGCCTATACGCGCCAGCTGCTGCTGGACGCGCCATCGCTCAACCGGCGTCCGCGTATCGTGACAACGCCGTCGCGGGACCAGCGAAGCGACGACATCGTTGTCGTTGAAAACCTCATCAAGGATTTCGGCATTGGTGGGAGTGGCCGTTTCCGTGCGGTGGATGACATATCGTTCGCGGTTCAGCGGGGCACGACGCATGCCCTGGTCGGCGAATCCGGCTCAGGCAAGACGACGAGTATCCGCATCATTTCCGCCTTCGAGAAGCCGACGTCGGGTCGCGTCGTTATCGATGGCCTGCCGCTCTCGGAGCTGCGCGGCGAAACCTTGCGGCTCTTCCGCAAGACGATACAGCTCGTTTATCAGAACCCTTTCGGCTCACTCGATCCGCGTCAGACGATCCGGCGCATCGTCGAGGAGCCGCTTTTGAACTTCGAGCCGGTTGCGCGTGGCGAGCGAATGGCGCGGGTCGGTGCGATCATCGCCAAGGTCGGGCTCCCGGATGATGTTCTGGACAGGCGACCGCATGCGCTATCGGGCGGGCAGCGACAACGCGTCGCCATTGCCCGAGCCTTGATACTGAAGCCGAAAATCCTGGTGCTTGATGAGGCCGTCTCCGCTCTCGATGTTACCGTTCAAGCGCAGATTCTGGCTTTGCTTGCCGATCTCCAGCGCGAACTCGGCCTGACCTACCTCTTCGTCTCGCACGATCTCGCCGTCGTTCGCCAGATCGCCGACACGGTCTCGGTACTGAACCGCGGAAAGCTGGTCGATAGCGGCCCGGTCGATCAGGTCTTCGGCAATCCCGCCAGCGACTATACGCGCGATCTCATTGCAGCAATTCCGGGAAAGACATTCACCCCGGCACGGGGATCATCCATCTTGACGAATACAGGAAGCAAACAATGACGAAGGCAATCACGCCGAAACGCCTGGGCTTTTTCAGCCGCGTGCTCGATCAGGCCGATGCGGCCACGCGCTACCGGCTGGTCGCCGAGCAGATCGTCCACGCCGAGAAGCTGGGCTTTGACAGCGCCTGGGTGGCGCAGCATCATTTCGACGGCGATGAAGGCGGTCTCCCGTCGCCCCTGATCTTCCTGGCGGAGCTTGCGGCCCGGACGTCGCGGATCAGGCTCGGGACCGGTGTGATCACGCTGCCGATGGAAAGCGCGGTGCGCGTCGCGGAGGATACCGCCGTACTCGATATTCTCTCGAGCAACCGTCTGGAAATCGGCTTCGGGACGGGAGGCACGCCGGCGTCCTTCCTGCCCTTTGGACTGGAGAGCAGCGGTCGTGCAGCCGTTTACGCCAAAAGCCTGGCAACCGTCCGCGACGCTTGGGCGGGACGACCGCTTGCCGGTGAAAGCCGGCTTTATCCCACGGCGCCGCATCTTCTGGACCGTGTCTGGCAGGCAACCTTTTCGGTTGGCGGCGGCGAGCGGGCAGGGCGCGATGGCGATGGGCTGATGCTGTCTCGCACGCAACCGCGCTCCGCGGATGCCCCCGAAACGCCGCTCTGGGATTTGCAAAACCCGATCATCGACGCCTATCTCGAAAATTTGCCGCAGGGCAGGGCGCCACGCATCCTCGGATCGCGCAGCCTGTTCGTGGCGGACAATCGCAAACAGGCCCTTCAATTCGCCGAATTGGGGCTTCGGCGCAGCGTGGAGCGCTTCGTCGCCAGCGGACACAAGGTGGCAAGCACCAGGACGGAAGATCTCATCCGGGCGTTCGACGTCCATGTTGGCACGCCGCAGGATGTGATCGCCTCCTTGAGAGCCGATACGGCGCTCGAGCGCGTCACCGATCTCGTTTTCCAGGTCCACTCCGTCGACCCGCCCCACGAATACATCCTGCGATCGCTGGAACTGATCGCCAGCGAAGTCGCGCCCGCGCTCGGCTGGATCCCTGGCGCTTCGAAGACCACCGACGCCAAACCCCAGGAACGACGCTTCGCCACGGCTTAGGACGATATCAGGAAAGGAACCCATATGAGTACGCGCACACCCGACATCATCGACCTTCTGGCGGCCATCGAGACAGGCTCGTTTCTCGATCGTATCCGCAACCAGCGTCCGGAAACGCGCATCAACGCCCAGAAGAGCTACCTCGCGCTCTTCGAGCCCGTGAGCGATAAGGACGTCGCGCGCGCGGAGCGGCTGGTGCTCGCGGCTTTCGTCGCGGGCCTTCACCAAGCGGCGGGCGTCACCGAGTTTTATGCTGCAGGGCTGAGCGAAGCGAGTGGCGGCGCGTCACTTGGGGCCGCGGTGAGGACTGAACTCCTCAAGGCCGTGACCGAGGGGCCTTACGGGCACTATCCGGCAGGTCCTCTGTCTGTCGAAGACAGGCCGGGTCCGGTCTATGCCGTATCGGATTTTGCCCGCGCCGTTTTCGGCGCCAGGCTGTCGGCGGCGCTGGAGCACGCGCACCTCCTCGTTTTCCGTCCGCGCGAAGCGAGCCCGGATGCGTTGCAGAAGCTGCTCGACGCAGGCTGGACGACAACGGCCATTGTCACCCTCTCGCAACTGGTTGCCTTCCTGTCCTTCCAAATCCGTGTCGTCGCCGCGCTGTCCGCGCTCGGCGCCGCCGTGCAGGCGCGCACCCCGCGCGCCGCCGCGGAATAAGGAGCATGTCATGACCGATATCGTCATCCATCCCCGGATCGAAAATCGTCCGAATGCCTTCACTCAGGTCGAAATCGGCTGGACGCCCTGGCTTGAACCGCTTTCGGAGGAGGAGCTCACCGAGCGGCACTGGAGCGGCCTCGTCGATGCGTCGCGGGCGAAGTCTCCGTACTTCATGCTGCTCGCGCGCGACCCGGAGATTCTCGAAGCCCGCACCAAGACGGACAAGGACATCTTCTACAATACCGAAGCTGGCCTGCCGCGCGCCGAGCGTGAGCTTTCCGCCACAGCCGCCTCGCGCAGCAATGGATGCGTCTTCTGCGCCTCGGTGCATTCCCGCTTTGCGTCGCATCATTCGAAACGCACTGACGAGGTCCAGAAGCTGCTCGACGAAGGCACCGGCGCCGATCTTTCCAGCCGTCGCTGGAAGGCGGTGGTCGAGGCATCGGTGGCCTTGACCGCGACCCCTTCGGCATTCGGAGCGGAGCAGATCGACCGTCTGCACAAAGAGGGGCTCGACGATCTCGAGATCGCCGACGTCATTCACGGCGCCGCCTTCTTCAACTGGGCAAACCGCCTCATGCTTTCGCTTGGTGAGCCCACTCCGGCGAAATAGCGGCCGTCGCCCGTAAATGGGCGACAGGGAGCGTCAGATCGCGTTCGCCATCTTGTCCTCGATGTAAAGCTGGCGAAGCTTCAGCGTTCGAGGTCCCGGCTCGCCATCGCCGACGGGCTGCCCGTCTATCGAGGTGACCGGCAGGACGAAGCTTGTCGCCGAGGTGATGAAGGCCTCGGCGGCATCCTTCGCTTCCTCGGGCGTGAAGGCGCGTTCCTCGACGGCAAGACCAGCGTTGTGGGCGATGTCGAGAACGCTGAGGCGCGTGATGCCGTGCAGGATCGCGTTTGACAGGCCGCGCGTGATCAGCTTCCCGTCCTTGCTGATGATGTGCGCTGTCGCCGAGCTTGCTTCCGTGACGAAACCGTCCTCGACAAGCCAGGCGTCATCGGCACCGACGGAGGCTGCCTGCATCTTCGCCATCGAGGGATAAAGCAACTGAACCGTCTTGATGTCGCGCCGAGCCCAGCGCTGATCGGGAACCAGCGCCACGGAAATCCCCGTCTTCACCTTCGGATTGTCGAGCACGGCCTTGGCCTGGGTGAACAGGACCAATGTCGGGGTCGCGTTCGTAGGGAAGGCAAAGTCGCGGTCGGCGGCGCCGCGGGAAATCTGCAGATAGATAAGTCCCTCCCGAAGGTCGTTCCTGCGGACGATCTCACGATGAACGGCAAGCAGTTCCTCCTCCGTCAGCGGGCAGTTAATGCCGAGTTCGGCGGTCGAGCGCCGAAGGCGGGCCGCGTGACCGGCATATTCAAGCAGCTTGCCGCCGACAACGCCGGTGACTTCATAGATCGCGTCGGCGAACAGGAAGCCGCGGTCGAACACGGAGACTTTTGCATCGGCCTCCGCGAGCCAGCTGCCGTTCAGGTATACGGTACGGGTCAAGATTGTTCCTCGTTCAGTTTCAGGCGTGGAAAGGACCTTGGTCGATTCCACTGGCGGCCAGTTTGTCACGCAACATGCGCGCCGTCACTGCCGCACCCGGCGTATCTGCGTCAATGCAACCGACCGCCAGATGTTTCAATTTTTATGAAAACTGATTCCATAAAAAACTGATTGTGGCGCGACGTCGATACAATCTAAAACTAGTCTTGGAATGCAACCGCTTGACTGATCGGCTCGGGGAACTGTGCCGGCTGGTGTCCCACAAGATGCCCTGCTTTCCGACAATACTTACTGAAAAACCTTTGCCTTGGGCCGAGTTTCGTAACTGGTAGAATCCGCCCGAGCCGCCATGATGGCCACGATCTTTGCCATGTCGATATCATCCATCCGATCGATGAATTGATTGGCGGCTAGAACCATCGGATTGTCGGTCTTATTCGTTGACCACGACATTGATGCTCAGCGCCGTGTTGGCGAGTTAGAGATTGCGACCTCGCGACAGTCGACCATCGATCCCTGTCACGTAGAGGTCATATGTCGTTTCTAAAAAATGCATTTATTCGAACAAAAATTCTTTCCCTCATTATTCCGATCTGCGTGGTGGGCATCGGTGCCACGCTCTTCATGTCCGACAGATTCAGGACGGTCGATTCTGCCTACTCGGAATTTATTTCCGAGGACTATCAGGCGGAAGTGGATCTGGTAGCGTCAACGAGAGGCCTGGTTTCCATCGGTTACGCGGCCTACCAGATACTTTCCTATGACGCGCAGGACCCAGGCTTCAAAGTCGCCAACGATTTTTACAAGGAGACTACCGCAAGCCTGATCAGCCGAATGCAAAAAGCCAAGGGTGGCCGTCCGGAGGACGCCGCCGCGATCGACGATATCATCGCAAGGTCGAAAGATCTCATCGCTCACATGGATGATGCCGTGAAACTGGGGGAAGATGCGCGCGAAGCCGAGGCGAAGAGCGCCCTGGCTCGCGCCGATCTGCTCCTCAAGCCGTTGCTGGCCGATACGCGGGAACTGACGACATCGATGAAGAATAACATCAATGCCCGCGCCACTGCGCTCGCCGAGCAGACGAGGTCGACCATCCTGATCTCGCTCGTTGTCCTGACCATCGTGTTCGCGGCGAGCATTGGCATGGCTCTCTTCGTCTCTTCACGCGGCATCACGGCGCCGATCGCAAAACTGCGCGAACGAATGATATCGCTTGCCGGCGGCGATACCGAAGGCGGCGTCGATGGCCAGGATCGGCGCGACGAGGTCGGCCAGATGGCCAGAGCCGTCTCTGTGTTCCGCGACAATGCTCTCGAGCGCATCCGCCTGGAAAACGAAGCCGAGGCCAACCGCAGTCTTTCAGACCGGGAGCGGACCGCGCGCGATGCCGAAAAAGCCAGGGACGAAGCCGACACCAAGTTCGCCGTCGATCGGCTTGGGGACGCACTCGGGCGGCTGGCGCAGGGCGATGTCGCCTATCGCATCGATTCGCCATTTGTCGCGCATCTCGATGCGTTGCGGGCGAACTTCAATGAATCCGCCGGCAACCTCAGCGAAGCGCTGCGTGCGGTCGGCCGCAACGCGCGGGGGATCGATGCCAGCGCGAACGAAATCCGTTCGGCAGCGGATGATCTTTCCAAAAGAACCGAACAGCAGGCGGCTTCGGTCGAGGAAACGGCCGCTGCCCTTGAGGAAATCACCACCACGGTGAGGGACGCCACCAAACGGGCAGAGGATGCGGGCAATCTCGTTGCGCAAGCGCGCACCGGCGCCGAAAAATCCGGGCTGGTCGTCCGGGACGCTGTCATTGCGATGAAAGAGATCGAGCGCTCCTCTGGCGAGATCACCAATATCATCAGCGTCATCGATGAGATCGCCTTCCAGACGAATCTGTTGGCGCTCAACGCCGGCGTTGAAGCCGCCCGCGCTGGTGATGCCGGCAAGGGCTTCGCGGTCGTTGCCCAGGAGGTGCGCGAACTGGCGCAGCGGTCGGCTCAGGCTGCCAAGGAGATAAAGGCGCTGATCATCATGTCGGGCAACCATGTTCGCTCCGGCGTCGAGCTGGTCGGCAACACGGGAACGGCGCTGGAGGTGATTGTTGCCGAGGTTCAGGAAATCAACCGCCACGTGGACGCGATCGTGAAGTCGGCGCGCGAGCAATCGATCGGTCTGCAGGAAATCAACACCGCGGTAAACGCCATGGACCAGGGCACCCAGCAGAACGCTGCGATGGTGGAGCAATCGACGGCCGCAAGCCATAGTCTCGCGAGAGACGCGGCTTCGCTCAACCAGTTGCTTTCGCGCTTCAACCTCGGCGAGGAGGTTCAGCGGCCGGCCGCCGTTGCGGGCGTGCTGCGTGAAGCGTCAGCTACAAGCTCAGGCGTTGCATCGCCTGCGCGGGCGCTTGGGCGGAAGATAGCAACAGCCTTCGGAGGCCGAGCGTCGGCGACCGCGGAAAAGGTGTGGGAAGACTTCTGATTGTCCTGTGGCAGTATCCGAGCGTCGCTCGGATACTGCTTCCGCGACGTCAGTTGGTGCGACATTTTTGCCACGCCTCGCTTTCGCGCAAGCAGTGTTCTGCCGAAGTACCGGTTTCAACCTCTCGTGATCTGCTTCCGCCAAGGTTCTGCCTGAATGTTGCCGCTTCTAGTTCGTGGTAAAGGATCGCGGAGACAGGCGCCGTCTGGCATGGTTTTGCGCGTTAGGTGGTAGGGATATTCAATGGCAGACATATTGGCTTCGCGCCTGAAGCTAACTCTGGTGAGCGTGCTGGCACTTGTGGCGAGCGGGATCGGCGCGCGCGCGGAGCCGCAGTCGGTGGCTCCGGCAGCGCAGGCGTCTGCTGCGCAGGGATATGCCGTACCGGAACGCCGTTTGGTTCACATCGCGCGGGCAGGCGATGATTCCGTGCTTTCCACGCTTTTCGACGGCGGCGCTGGCAGCCCGGCGAAAATCATGCGGGAGATGGGCGGCCTATCTGTTCAGATGAACAGCGACATAGCCGCGTCGCTCGAGGCTTACTACAGCCAGCCGAAAGCCAAGCTGATCTGGGTCGATTCCAAAGGCCCGAACGCGAGAGCGCGCCAGGCGCTGGCGCTGCTGCAGCAAGCGGACGACTGGGGGTTGACCGCAGCCGACTATGCCATTCCGCCATCGCTGGGCAAGGTCGCCCAAAATTCGGCGGATCAATCGAGAGCGCTGGCAACGTTCGAGCTGTCCCTGTCGAACAAAATCCTGATGTTCCTTCAGGACAATTTCCGAGGGCGCATCGATCCGAACAAGCTTTCGAACTATTACGATTTCAAGCGCAAGCCCGTCGATCTTCCGGCAACGCTTGCCCGGTTGGCCGCCGCGCCCGACCTGATGTCGGCTGTCGATCGTTTCATGCCCAGCAGTCCGAAATTCGCCCAGCTTGCGGCGGAATTGCACTGGTTGCGAAACTCCGGGCAGGGCGGAGATACGGCGGTCAACATCAACAAGGTGACCGTGGCGATGGAAGAACTGCGATGGATGCCGCAGGAGTTTCCGGACCGCTATGTATTCATCAATCAACCCGCCTATATGGCGTATTACTCCGAGAACGGCGATGTCACGCTCTCTATGAAAGCCGTGATCGGCCAGCAGGATCATCAGACCAATTTCTTCGATGCGACCATCAAGACGGTCGAGTTCAATCCGGATTGGGGCGTCCCGCAGTCGATCATCAAGAACGAGATGCTTCCGCACTTGAAGAAGGATCCCTCCTATCTCGACCGCGAGGGCTACAAAGTCGCTGTGAACGGCAAGCCGATGCCTTCGGCGAAAGTCGACTGGACGCAGCCGCTCGAAAACATCGCCGTCGTGCAGCCGCCAGGTGCGGATAACGCGCTAGGCCAGTTGAAGATTTTGTTTCCGAACCCGCACGCCATCTACATGCATGACACGCCGGCACGGGGGAAGTTTGCCTCTCAGGACCGGATGTTCAGTCACGGGTGCGTCCGTCTAGAAAACCCGCGCGCCATGGCTGCGGCCGTGCTGAAGACATCGGTAGATTCCGTCAATCAGGAGATTTCGGCTGGTGAAAAGAAGGACGTTCCGGTTCCCGAGGAAATTCCGGTCTACGTCTCCTACTTCACGGCGTGGCCGACGGCTGACGGCATCATCCACTATTACGATGATATCTATGGTCGCGATGCGCAAACGCTGAATGCCATAACGGCCACATCGGCAAGCCGCGCCGCGCTTTGAGAGACCTCCTGACGGTTCACCTTTGATCTCTGGTCATGAATGCCCCGCTGTTTGGTGGGGCAAGCGCTGTGGGCGTGCTTCGAACGGCCCTGCGACATCGTGGTGATTGCCTACGCCGCGCGCGCCTGCAACAGATCGGCAGGCGGATCGTATCGCCATGTTGCGAAAACGATCGGACCGGCGTACCGAGCAAAGAGCACAATGTGAGCCTCGCACCGATGACAAAGCAGAAGACGAAAATAGCCATCAATGGTTTTGGCCGTATCGGCCGATCGGTATTGCGTATCCTGCTGAGTAAAGGTGGGGACTTCGAACTGGTCCTGATCAACGACGTCGCCGCACTGGAGAGTTGCGCCTATCTTTTCCAGTATGACAGTGTTTTTGGCCCATGGCCGCAAGAGGTCGCAGCCCGCGATCAAGCGCTGCATGTGGGCGACCGGCTGATCGCCTTCCACAATGTTCGCGATGTCCGCGAGCTTGATCTCTCGGATGTCGATGTCTTTCTCGAATGCACGGGCCAACCCTACACACGTGAGTTCATTTCCCGTGCGCTGGAAGCGGGCGCGAAAAGCGTCTTGATCTCGGGGCCTGCGGAGGCTGCTGACGTCACTGTTGTTCTGGGCGCCAACGAGGAAATGCTTGGGGATCATCTCATCGTCTCCAATGCCTCCTGCACGACCAATGCGCTTGCTCCTCTGCTCAAGGTCATCGACGATGCCTGGGGCGTGGTGGGCGGTCAGATGACCACTGTCCATTGCTATACGGGCAGCCAGCCCACGGTTGACCAGCCGCGTGACGACTTCGCGAGAAGCCGCGCTGCCGCGCTCTCGATGGTCCCCACGACCACGAGCGCACACAAGCTGCTTGGCAAGGTCCTGCCCTCGCTCGCTGGAGCGATCGAGGCGCGCGCCATAAGGGTGCCGACGGCAAGTGTGTCGGCGATCGATCTCACGGTCTCTTTGAGAGATATCCCGTCGCTCGCCGATGCGCGCGCACAGATGCAAAAGGCGGCCGCCGCGTCACGTGTGCTCGGGTGGACGGAGAAG
Organism: Hyphomicrobiales bacterium; assembly: GCA_900472605.1. Taxonomy (GTDB): domain Bacteria; phylum Pseudomonadota; class Alphaproteobacteria; order Rhizobiales; family Rhizobiaceae; genus Rhizobium. The sequence continues at coordinate 55,660 of UCJD01000036.1, forward strand.
CCGGTCGTTTCCGTGGACATGCGGGCGCGCGCCGAATCCCTAGTCATCTCCGGTCCGGAGACATCGATCGCGCCGGGTGGACTGCTTCGCGTGTTCGGCTGGTACGACAACGAATTCGGCTTCGCAAACCGGATGCTCGACGTAGCTGGCCTCTTGGGGCAAAAGGTTGCGGGCAGGCGTTAGAGCGGGCGCGGATCATCTCCGGCAGGCTGCTCTTTCGGGATGGCGACTGGCATGCAACTGATGTTGCGAAATTCTAGGAGAATTGCTTGACGATCGGGCTTGCCCACGCGGAACTCATGGCTGTCGTGGCAGCCGTCACCAGCAACGAGCCACGTGTGATGACGGTGCGTTCCGGCGAAGCCTTGCCTTCCGGTCCATTCGAGCTCGGTCATCGCACATTGCAGAGCGGCTTGCGCGAATGGATCCAGGAGCAGACAGGCCATCCGATCGGCTATCTCGAGCAACTCTACACGTTTGCCGACCGGGACCGCAACAATGACATCCGTGGCGGACGAACGATCTCGATCAGCTATCTCGGGTTGGTGCTCGAACAGGAGGCGCCAGGTGCCGGTCGCCCTGCATGGCACGGATGGTACGAGTATCTGCCGTGGGAGGATCATCGGCAAGGGCGGCCCAAGGTTCTCGATACGATCATCGAGAAGCTCAAGGTTTGGGCCGATGCCGATGTCAGGCGGCGCAATGAGCGCCACCAACGCGCTGACTTCACGTTCGGCCTGGATCATGGCGGCTGGAATGAGGATCTCACATTGCAACGATACGAACTGCTCTATGAAGCAGGGCTGGTGGCTGAGGCAGGTGATGTGAGCGATAATTTCGGTCGGCCGATGTTTGCCGACCATCGCCGAATCCTGGCGACCGGCATAGCGCGCCTGCGCGCGAAGATAAAATACCGCCCAGTCGTCTTCGAGCTGATGCCGAGCGCCTTCACCTTGCTGCAACTGCAGCGAACGGTTGAGGCCCTAGCGGGGCGTTGCCTCCACAAACAGAATTTCCGCCGCCTTATCGAACAACAGGAGCTTGTCGAGGAAACCGGTGGCATCGCCAGCGAAACCGGCGGGCGCCCCGCCAAGCTTTTCCGCTTCCGGCAGACCGTTGTCGAAGAGCGTGCGCTGTCAGGGACAAAGCTGCCTCTCGCCCGCGATTGACATATACTCAATATGAGAATATCTCTTTGTCCGGAATATACTCAAAATGAGTATAATGGAGGACAATATGACGACCGTGGTGTCTGCAGCGTCACTTTATAACCGGGTCAGCCGTGTCATTCCCAAGGCGGAATGGATGACCTTCGAGGAGGATGTCGAGGCAATCCTGGAGCTGAAGCGCAAACGCAACGCAGTCATTCTTGCGCACAATTATCAAACGCCGGAAATCTTTCATGGCGTTGCCGATATCGTCGGCGACAGTCTGGCGCTTGCCCGAAAGGCAATCGACGTCGATGCGGATGTGATCGTGCTCGCCGGTGTGCATTTCATGGCCGAGACGGCCAAGCTGCTGAACCCGAAAAAGACGGTGTTGATCCCCGACGCCGGGGCGGGCTGCTCTCTCGCTGATTCCATCACGCCCGAGGACGTTGCCCTGCTGCGCAAGGCTTACCCTGGCGTTCCCGTCATCACCTATGTGAATACGTCAGCGGCGGTTAAAGCAGCTTCCGACATCTGCTGCACATCGGGGAATGCCAAGCAGGTCGTCGAAGCACTCGGCGTGCCAAGGGTTCTGATGATCCCCGACGAATATCTGGCACGCAACGTTGCCAAGGAAACCAACGTTGAAATCATCGCCTGGCACGGGCATTGCGAAGTGCATGAACTGTTTTCCGCCGAGGATGTTCGCCAGCTTCGCGAAAACCATCCCGGTGTCACCGTGCTTGCCCATCCCGAATGCCCGCCGGATGTGGTGGCGGAAGCCGACTTTGCAGGCTCGACGGCCATCATGTCCGACTATGTCGGAGAGAAGAAGCCAGCCCGCGTCGTGCTTTTGACCGAGTGCTCGATGAGCGACAACGTCGCAGTGCATCATCCCGATGTCGAATTCATTCGTCCCTGCAATCTGTGTCCACACATGAAGCGCATTACGTTGCGCAACATTCGAACAGCGCTCGAGGAAAACCAGCATGAGGTCGTCGTCGATGCCAATGTTGCTGTTGCTGCTCGCCGCGCGGTCGAAAGGATGCTGGCGATATGACCGAGATACTCCAAAACCTCGCCGGTCGCCCGGTCATTGTCGGAAGCGGGCTTGCCGGACTGATCGCGGCATTGACGCTGTCTCCCGAACCCTGCGTGCTCGTCACCCGCGCACGGCTCGGCGCCGAGAGCTCGAGCGTGTGGGCGCAGGGCGGCATTGCGGCGTGCATCGGTGCGGATGACAGTGCGGATCTGCACCTCGCCGATACGCTTGTCGCGGGCGATGGCCTTTGCGATGCCGCTGCAGCCGCCGAAATCATTGCCGAGGCGCCGTCCGTGATCGCCGCTTTGCACCGCCTCGGCGTTTCGTTCGATCGCGACGGCAATGGAAGTTTGGCGCTCGGGCTCGAGGCGGCGCATTCGCGTCGGCGCATCGTGCATGCCGGCGGGGATGGATCGGGTGCGGCGATCATCACTGCGCTCACGAAGGCGGTGCTGACCGATCCTGCAATCACCGTCATCGAAGGGGTGGAGGCGCGGCGGATATTGACGACGAACGGTGTTGTCTCCGGGTTGCTCTGCGCTGGTTCTCGCGGGGGAATGGTCTTGCCTTCGTCGCGTGTTCTTCTCGCCACCGGGGGCATCGGCGGCCTTTATGAGGCGACGACCAATCCGGCAGGCAACTTCGGCCGGGGGATTGCGCTCGCTGCGCGCGCAGGCGCGGTACTTGCCGACATGGAATTCGTCCAATTTCACCCGACCGCACTCGATGGCAATCAGCGCCCGCTGGCTCTCATCAGTGAGGCGGTGAGGGGCGAGGGGGCAGAACTGATCAACGAGCGCGGCGAGCGTTTCATGAGGCATGTATCAGGTGCCGAACTGGCGCCACGCGATGTCGTAGCGCGCGCAATCAGCGCGGAGATCGCCCGTGGCGGCCGTGTCTTTCTCGATGCACGCCGAGCGATCGGCGCAAGCTTCGCCTCGCGCTTTCCCACGATCCATTCCGCTTGCCGTTCGGTCGGGATCGATCCCGCCGAACAGCTGATCCCCGTTCGCCCAGCCGCGCATTATCACATGGGCGGCGTCGTGACGGATCGGGACGGGAGAAGCACCTTGCCTGGCCTGTGGGTGGCGGGCGAAGCGGCCTCGACCGGATTGCATGGCGCCAACAGGCTGGCCAGCAATTCGCTGCTGGAAGCCGCCGTCATGGGCATGCGCGCGGCCGACGATTTGAAATCCAAGCCAATGGCGGTTCCCCTCGGAACAATCCCACCCATGCCAAGCGAGCCCGACACGACGGCCGTGCGCCCAACTGTCTCCCGGCAACTTGGCGCTCTGCGCAGCGCCGCCGGCATCCAGCAGTCGATCGAGGCGCTGCTTCCGATGGCTGAAGGCAACGACGTCGGGGCCGATCCCGCAATCGTGGCTTTAATGATCGCCGTTTCCGCAAGCCTGCGCACGGAGTCGCGCGGGGCGCATGCCCGGACCGACTATCCGCTGAAGCAACCGGCTGCGCAGCGTAGCCGGATAACGCTTGGCCAGGCATTGGAGATCGCCCGTGCCGCAAGCTCGTTGAACCTTGCAAGGAGTGCATGAGATGCACGTTACATGCCTTCCACGTCTCGTCATCGAGCCTGTGGTCAGAACGGCGCTCGCCGAAGATCTAGGGCTGGCCGGTGACGTGACATCGGCTGCAGTTATTCCTGAAGATCATATGTCGACTGTGGTCGTGGCCGCGCGTCAACCTGGCATTGTTGCCGGATTGGATGCCGCTGCCCTTGCGTTCGAGCTGGTCGATCCCTCGATATCAGTCTCCCGCCACATTCGAGAGGGAGCCGCAATCGCGCCGGGTGACGTGATCGCCACCATCAGCGGACCGTCCAGAGGAATATTGAGCGGTGAGCGCACCGCGCTCAACTTCCTCAGCCATTTGTCGGGTATCGCAACGGTGACGGCATCGATCGTTGAAGCGGTCGCCGGCACTGGTTCAGCCGTCGCCTGCACGCGCAAGACAACGCCAGGACTTCGAGCGCTTGAGAAGTACGCGGTTCGCGCCGGCGGCGGGATGAACCACCGTTTCGCGCTGCATGACGCGATCCTGATCAAGGACAATCACATTGCCATCGCTGGCAGTGTTCGAGAGGCGCTACGTCGCGCCAAGTCCGCGGCGGGACATATGCTGAAGATCGAGATCGAAGTCGACACGCTCGATCAGCTCCGGGAGGTGATGGACGAGGGAGTGGATGTGGTTCTGCTCGATAATATGGAGCCGCGCCAGTTGCGTGAAGCGGTGGACATCGTGGCAGGGCGTGCGATCACTGAGGCTTCCGGACGCATTACACCGCAAACCGCACGCGATATCGCAGCATCAGGGGTCGATCTGATCTCGGTCGGCTGGATCACGCATAGTGCGCCGATCCTCGACATTGGTCTCGACTACCGCGATTGACGTCGCCCCGCTCGCGTCAGCCGGCCGCAGCGCCGGCCAATCGCAAGGGGGAAAGCAACCGCCGTATTATCGTGTGATCGCGCTCGCATCAGGCGTGGATAAAATGGTAGCCTGCGCGAAAAGAAGAATGCGGAGGCTTGAGATGACGAACAAGACGCCTGGGGAGAAGACGCTCGGGGACTGGCGGGCGCTTGCCGAAAAGGAGCTTCGGGCTTCGCCGGAAACGCTCGTGTGGAAGACGCCCGAGGGGATAGACGTCAAGCCGCTCTATACCGAAAGCGATCTGCACGGTGTGTCGCAGCTGGGCTCGCTCCCGGGCTTCGCACCGTTCACGCGTGGTCCGCGCGCCACCATGTATGCCGGCCGGCCTTGGACGATAAGGCAGTATGCAGGCTTCTCGACCGCCGAGGCATCCAACGCTTTCTATCGCAACGCACTGGCGTCGGGCCAGCAGGGTGTTTCCGTCGCGTTCGATCTCGCCACGCATCGCGGCTATGATAGCGACCACCCGCGCGTCGAAGGGGATGTGGGCAAGGCGGGCGTCGCGATCGACAGCGTCGAGGACATGAAGATCCTGTTCGATGGGATTCCGCTGGACAAGGTCTCGGTATCGATGACGATGAACGGCGCGGTCATTCCGATTCTTGCCAATTTTATCGTTGCCGGCGAGGAGCAGGGCGTGTCGCGCGCAGCCCTATCGGGAACCATCCAGAACGACATCCTCAAGGAGTTCATGGTCCGCAACACCTACATCTACCCGCCCGAGCCCTCGATGCGGATCGTAGCCGACATCATCGAGTTCACTTCCAGAGAAATGCCGCGTTTCAACTCGATCTCGATCTCCGGCTATCACATGCAGGAAGCAGGCGCGACGCTGGTGCAGGAGCTAGCCTTCACGCTGGCCGACGGGCGCGAATATGTGCGGGCGGCGATTGCCAAGGGGCTCGATGTCGACGAGTTCGCCGGCCGCCTCTCCTTCTTCTTCGCGATCGGCATGAACTTCTTCATGGAGGCCGCCAAGCTGCGCGCCGCGCGCCTGTTGTGGACGCGGATCATGGAAGAGTTCTCGCCGAAGAAGGCGTCGTCGCTGATGTTGCGCACCCATTGCCAGACGTCAGGCGTCTCGCTGCAGGAGCAGGACCCCTATAACAATATCATCCGCACCGCCTTCGAGGCTATGTCGGCCGTGCTCGGCGGCACGCAGTCTCTGCACACCAATTCCTTCGACGAGGCGATCGCGCTTCCCACCGAATTCTCGTCGCGCATCGCTCGCAACACCCAGCTTATCCTGCAACACGAGACCGGCGTGACCAAGGTGGTCGATCCGCTGGCCGGATCCTACTATGTCGAGAGCCTGACGAACGAGCTTGCCGAGAAGGCCTGGGCGTTGATCGAAGAAGTCGAGGCACTGGGAGGGATGACGAAGGCCGTCAACGAAGGACTACCGAAGCGGTTGATCGAGGAAGCTGCAACACGTCGGCAAGCGGCGGTCGACAAGGGCGACGAGATCATCGTCGGCGTCAACAAATACCGGTTGGAAAACGAAGAGCCGATCGACATCCTCGACATCGACAATAGCGCGGTGCGGGCCTCACAGATCAAGCGTCTCGAGGATACCAGGCGCCGGCGGGACCCGGCAACGGTCGCGCGAGCGCTGGATCGGTTGCGCGAAGTGGCACAAAGCGGGGAGGGCAATCTGCTTGAGGCGGCGGTGGTTGCGGCGCGGGCCCGCGCCAGCGTCGGCGAAATCTCGGATGCGATGCGGCGCGTTTTCGGCGATCACACGGCCGAGCCCGAAGTCGTCAGAAACGTCTATGGCGATGCCTATAGCGACGAGCCGGAGTTGCAGCAGCTGCGCACGCGGATGACAGCCATCTCCGAAGCGCTGGGCGGGGCGCCGAAAATCATGGTCGCGAAGCTCGGACAGGATGGCCACGATCGCGGTGCCAAAGTCATCGCCTCGGCCTTCGGCGACATCGGCTTCGACGTGCTGGCCGGCCCGCTGTTCCAGACGCCGGAGGAAGCGGCGAATCTGGCGATTGCGAGCAAGGTGCATGTGATCGGCATGTCGTCATTGGCTGCCGGCCACAAGACGCTGGCGCCGCAGCTGATCGACGTGCTGAGGGCGAAAGGCGCCGAACACGTCATTATCGTGGTCGGCGGGGTCATTCCACGACAGGATTACGCGTTTCTCACCGAACATGGCGTCGCTGCGGTGTTCGGGCCGGGAACCAACGTGATGGATGCCGCCAATTCGGTGCTCGACCTTCTTGAGGGCAAGCGCCGAAACCAGTGAGGTCCATCTCTTGCTCCGTCAACAAGATAATGCGACGGGTTGCGAGCGGCCCCACTTCCCCAAGTCGATGTTTCCGCTACATAACTGGCGGGAGCAACCGGTCGATGTCCATGACACCTGATGAATTTGACTTTCTCGCCCATGATGGCGAGCTCGCCCGGCTTATCCGTGGCTTCGACTGGGAGAAGACCTCTCTCGGCTCGCCTTCGATTTGGCCGAACGCCGTGAAGGTTACGACGTCGACCATTCTGCAATCGCCGGTGCCGATCGTGACACTCTGGGGCGAAGACGGCGTCATGATCTACAATGACGCCTATTCGGTCTTCGCGGGCGGCCGGCATCCGCAGCTTCTGGGGTCGAAGGTCCGCGAGGGCTGGCCCGAGGTCGCCGATTTCAACGACAACGTCATGAAGGTGGGATTGGCGGGCAGGACGCTCGCCTATCAGGATCAGGAGCTGACGCTCTTCCGGACAGGCAAGCCCGAACAGGTGTTCATGAACCTCGACTATTCGCCGGTCATGGACGAAGACGGCCGTCCATGCGGAGTGATCGCGATCGTGGTCGAGACGACTGCCAAGGTGGCGGCTGAGCGCTGGCGCAACGGCGAGCAGGAGCGGCTGCGGCGCATGTTCGAACAGGCGCCCGGCTTCGTCGCCATGATGCATGGTCCCGATCACGTCTTCGAGCTGACGAACGCCGCCTATCGCCAGCTCGTCGGCGGCCGCGACGTCGTCGGCATGTCGGTGCGCGACGCGCTGCCGGAGCTTCGTGGCCAAGGCTATTACGAACTCCTCGATCAGGTCTACACATCAGGCGTCGCCTATGAGGGACGGGCTCTGCCGGTCGATCTGCAGGTCTCGCCAGACGATCCTGTGGAACGCAAATATGTCGATCTCGTCTATCAGCCGGTGACGGAGCCCGACGGCAGGGTCGTCGGCGTCTTCGTTCAGGGCTCCGACGTAACCGACCGCGTCGCGGCGGAGGAGGGGCTGCGGGCATCCGAACGGCAAAGCCGCCAGATCATGGATGGCGCCATCGACTACGCCATTCTCGCCCTCGACCTGCACGGTATCATCCTGCGTTGGAACGAGGGGGCTCGCCGTATCTTCGGCTGGACCGAAGACGAGGTTGCCGGAAAGCATTGGGAACTGCTCTTCACGCCCGAGGATCGCGCGGCAGACAAGGCGAGCGAGGCAATGGCCGCGGCGCTCCGGCAAGGCAACGCGCATCACGACCGGTGGCATCTTCGCAAATCCGGCGAACGTTTCTGGGCCAATGGCGAAATCCGCCCGATCCGCGACGAGGATGGAACCCCCGTCGGACTGGTCAAGGTTCTGCGCGATCGTACGGAAGAACACCTGACGGCACAGGCCCTTAGTGAAGCTGAGGCGCGGTTGCGCCGGGCGCAGGAGGCCGGCGGCGTCGGCGTCTTTTCGCTCGATCTCGAAACCAATATTCTCAACGCCACGCCGGAATTCTGCAAGATCTACGGATATGAAGATACCGGCGAGGTCCGGATCGAGACCCTGGAAGGATTGATCGTCGAGGAAGACCGCGAGATCAGCTCCAACGGCAGGACGCGCGCAGAGGGCGCCTCGCCCTTGAACGTCGAGTATCGCATCCGCCGCGCCGACAACGGCCAGAAGCGCGTCATCGCCCGCAAGGGAGAGTTCGAGCGCGACGCCGAGGGCAAGCCGCTGCGCTTCGTGGGCGTCGTCCAGGACGTGACCGACCGGCGCAAAGCACAGCGCGAACTGAGGGAAAGCGAGGCCCGCTTCCGCGCGCTCGCCCAGGCCATTCCCAACCATGTCTGGACGGCCCGTCCCGACGGTCAGCTCGATTGGTTCAACGAACGCGTCTACGAATATGCCGGTGCGGCACCCGGCGAACTCGACGGCGGCACCTGGACCAAGATCGTTCATCCCGACGACTTCACCGCCATGGCCGACCGCTGGCGATCCGCCTTGTCGTCGGGCCAGGCCTATGAGACGGATTTGCGGCTACGGCGTTCCGATGGCTCCTACCGATGGCACATCGCCCGCGCGGTGCCGTCGCGCGACGAAGACGGCCGTGTCTTCCGCTGGATCGGCACCAACACCGATATCGAGGATCAGAGAGAGACGCGCGCGAAGCTTGAAGCGCTGAACGAAACGCTCGAACAGCGCGTCGCCGAGCGCACCGCCGACCGAGACCGCATGTGGCGGCTATCGACCGATATTATGCTGGTCGCAGATTTCGAGGCCCGGATCACGGCGGTCAATCCGGCATGGAAGACCGTCTTTAATTGGGAAGAGAGCGAGCTGATCAACCGGTCGTTCCTCGATTTCATCCACCCTGAGGACATGGCGACGACGCTTGCCGAAATCGGCAAGCTCAGCGAGGGCGCGACGACCTTCTCGTTCGAAAATCGTTACCAGGCTAAGGATAAGAGCTACCGGACGATTTCATGGACGGCGGTTCCCTATGACGCGTCCATCCACGCGGTCGGCCGCGATGTCACGGAAGAGCGCGAGGCGGCGATCGCTCTGCGCAACACCGAGCTTGCCCTGCAGCAAGCCCAGAAGATGGAGGCTATCGGCAACCTAACCGGTGGCGTCGCGCATGACTTCAACAATCTGCTGCAGGTCGTGGCAGGCAACCTCCAGCTTCTGTCGCGCGATGTTGTCGGCAACGACAAGGCGCAGCGCAAGATCACCAACGCGCTTGCCGGCGTGGAACGCGGCGCCAAACTGGCGGCTCAGCTTCTTGCCTTCGGCCGCCGGCAGGCGCTCGATCCGCGCGTGGTCAATGCCGGCCGGTTGATCCGTGGCATGGACGAGATGATAAGGCGAACGATCGGTGAAGGCGTCGAGGTCGAGACGGTCGTCTCGGGCGGGTTGTGGAACACGCTGGTCGATCCGATGCAGATCGAGAACGCCCTCCTCAATCTCGCGATCAATGCCCGCGACGCGATGGAGGGTTTCGGCAATCTGACGATCGAGGCGGGCAACGCCTATCTCGATGACACCTATGCGCGGCAGCACCAGGATGTCCTTCCCGGCCAATATGTGTCGATCTCCGTAACCGACACCGGGGCCGGCATATCTCCCGATCTGCTCGACAAGGTGTTCGAGCCATTCTTCTCGACGAAGCCGGAAGGCAAGGGGACGGGGCTTGGCCTTTCCATGGTCTATGGTTTCGTCCGGCAGTCGGGCGGGCATGTGAAGATTTACAGCGAAGTCGGACACGGGACGACGGTGAAGATGTATCTGCCACGTTCGTTGCAGCAAGAAGACCTACAGGTCGTAGATCCGCATGCGCCCGTCGAGGGTGGCCCCGAGACCATCCTGGTCGCAGAGGATGATGAAGGCGTGCGCACCACCGTGGTCGAATTGCTGCAGGAGCTCGGCTATCGCGTTCTGAAGGCTGGCGATGCCGCTGCGGCTCTTTCGGTCATCGAGAGCGGCATTCACATCGATATGCTGTTCACCGATGTCGTCATGCCCGGTCCGCTGAAAAGCAGCGAAATGGCGAAGAAGGCGAAGGAGCGCCTGCCCGGTCTCGCCGTGCTTTTCACCTCGGGCTACACCGAAAACTCGATCGTCCACGGCGGACGGCTCGATCCCGGCGTGCAGTTGCTCTCCAAGCCCTACACACGCGAGGCGCTCGCCCGCAAGATCCGGCACGTGATCGACGAAACGCAGAAGAACACGGAGCGTCGAAAGGACACCTCCATTTCAGCCATTCCCGCGCCGGTCTCGACTGCCGCGTCACGGGTGCTGCGGGTGGTTCTGGTCGAGGACAATGCGCTGATACGCATGGCGACCGCGGATATGCTGGCCGAACTCGGCCACGAAGTGCTCGAGGCCGAGTCCGCCGAGGAGGCGCTCCCGCTCTTTGGAAGCGAACCCATCGACGTGCTCGTCACCGATCTCGGTCTTCCAGGCATGTCCGGAGACGATTTCTGTCGCGAGGTGCGCAAGCGCTGGCCGGAGATCGGCATCGTTTTCGCGACGGGTTCGGAGAAGAAGCCGGAGATGGAAGACAGTTCCAGGACCATTCTGCTGCTCAAGCCACACGGACTGGATGAGCTGAAGAACGCCTTGGACGCTGTCGGGGGAACGAGCTAGAACCGCTCCGGAAACAGTGCGAAACGGTTTGGTTTTTCGACGAAAAGCGAACCTGATCTGGCGGCCGATGCCACTTAGCAACGGCTTGCAGGCGATGCGCTGCTTTTAACCGTCGCAAGGGATCGACGGCCAAATCCTTGGCCGTCCGCCTTGTCAATTGACCAGTCCTGCCCCTATCGGGCGCCCGCCTGCAAGCCGGCCGCATCGGACAGGATCGCGGTGGCTTCGTTCAGCAGGACGTCTTTTGCCTTCTTGCGCGCATTTTCGAGCGCGATATCGGCCGTCAGGCTGCGTTCGTTGGACTGCAAGCCGTCGTCGTTGGTGGTGTCGACGCCATCGTCCATCTGTGCACGCGACTTCAGCCGGTTTTCGCGCGCGGTCATCTCCTTGCGGCGGTCAGCTTCGTTGAGCGAGATCACGCCCTTGTCGCGCTGCGCCTTGAGTTCGGCAACATCCTCGAGAAGACGCTGGAAGTCCGGGTCGCTTTCGACGCGCTTGTCGTGGAGGCCCTGCAGCTTCGGCAGTTCCGCCTTGACGTTGCCGGCCGGCTTGTAGCGCGCTGGCTTGATCTGCGCCCAGGGCAGGGCGTTGTCGTAGCTCGTCTCGCCGAACGTTTTCGGATCGGAGAGGCCCGGCAGGGCGATGTCGGGGGTCACGCCGCGCAGCTGCGTGGTGCCGCCGTTGACGCGGAAGAACTGTGCGATCGTCAGCTTCAGCTCGCCGAATTTCGGCTTGTCGTTGCGCGCGACCTGGTCGAGATTGACCACCGTCTGCACGGTGCCCTTGCCGAAGCTCGGCTCGCCGATGATCACGCCGCGACCATAGTCCTGGATGGCGGCGGCGAAGATTTCGGAAGCGGAAGCCGAGCCACGATTGATCAGCACGCCAACGGGGCCGGTCCATGCCGGTGTCGGCAGATCGTCGCTTTGGACCTCGACCTTGCCATCGGCGCCGCGCTGCTGAACAACCGGGCCCTTGCCGACGAACAGACCGGTGAGGTCGATCGCTTCAGCCAGCGAACCGCCACCATTGTTGCGCAGGTCGATCAGCACGCCGTCGACATTGTCCTGCTTGAGTTCGGTCAGCAGCTTGGCCACATCGCGGCTGGCGCTTCGGTAATCCTTCTCGCCCTTTCGGCGGGCCTCGAAGTCCTCGTAGAAGGCCGGCAGCGTGATCACGCCGATCTTGCGGGTGACGTCACCATCCTTGACCGGAAGAACGGTCTTCTTGGCCGCCTGCTTCTCGAGGCTGATCTTGTCGCGCACCAGGCTGATGACGCGATGACCGCCATCCGCGCCGGCATCGGCGGGAAGGATGTCGAGACGCACAATCGAATCCTTCGCGCCGCGGATCATTTGCACGACCTCGTCGAGGCGCGTGCCCATCACTTCCTTGATCGGACCGTCCGCGCCCTGGCCGACACCGGTGATGCGGTCGCCGACCGCGAGCTTGCCGGAGAGCTGCGCCGGGCCGCCGGGAACGAGCTCGCGGATCGTCGTGTAATCGTCGCGCTCCTGCAGCACCGCGCCGATGCCAACCAGCGAAAGCTTCATCGAAATGTCGAAATCGGCCGATGCGGTGGCGCCGAAGTAATCGGTGTGCGGATCGATCGACGTCGAATAGGCGTCCATGAAGGACTGGAAGACGTCGTCGCTCTTGTACTTATAGGCGCGCTCGAGCGCGTTCTTGTAGCGCTTGTCGAGCGTGTCGCGGATGGTGGCTTCGGTCTGGCCGCCGAGTTTCAGCCGCAGCCAGTCGGCTTTCACCCGCTTGCGCCAGAGATCGTTGCTCTCGGCCTCGGATTGCGGCCAGGGTTTATCGTCGCGCACCAGCGCATAGTCTTCCTGCGCGGTGAAATCGAAGCCTTTCTTCAGGAGATCGCGGGCATAGGTCATGCGATCGACAATGCGCTGTTCGTACAGGTTGAAGATCGAGAACGGGAGCTTGAGGTCTTCCTTCTTGATGGCGTCATCGATCTTGGTGCTGTCGGCCATGAAGGTGGTGATGTCGGATTGCAGGAAAATCATCCGATCCGGATCGAGCGACTTGATGAAGCGATCCATGATCTTGACGGAGAGGCTGTCGTCGAGCGCGACGGGCCGGTAGCTGTAGCGCGTCAAAAACTGCGAGCTAAGCTGGGCCGCCTGTTCCTGGTTTTTCTGCGGCGCCAAAACCGGCACCGATCCCATGTCCAGGGCATGGGCCGTCGGCGCAATCGCCAGGAGAATGCCGAGGAAACCGTATTTAATGCGCATCAAGCTCTGATCCAATTCCGACTGCTCGCGTTTGTCTACAATCTAGGTGGAGCAATTATGGTTTTTTAGCAACCAGGTTGGTTGGACGGATAAACGCTGACGTCGATATCATCTACAACTTTTGGTGAGATTGGCCGTGAAGGAAGACGATGTTTTTAGCGGCCGCCGCCTCAAACGAGCGTCTTGGCGGCTGCAAGGACTTCCGCCCTCTGTGCGCCATGACTTCACGCTGCGCGGCATTTACAACATGTTGGTGGGCAACCCGGTTCTTGCCGAGGAACTGAAGGCGATCGGTAAGGACGATGTCTTCGGTACAAACGTCAGCTATCTCTCAGGTCGGGCACCGGCGCCATTTCGCGAAGGCATGGCTGGAACGGTCAAGAAGCGCTCTTGCTGTTAGGTCGACGGCTTGGCACGACGAGCGGCGAACCGGTGACCGGGTCCGGGATGACGACGCTTTCCAAATCGAAGACGGATTTGATCATATCCGGCGTCACAATTGCTGCGGGAGTGCCTTCCGCGACGACGACACCGTCCCTCATCGCGACGAGATGCGAAGCGTAGCGGGCGGCTTGGTTGAGATCGTGAAGCACGGCCACGATCGTCCGGCCTTTGAGGTTCAACGCCGCGAAGAGATCCAGAAGGTCGATCTGGTGGGCGATATCGAGGAACGTCGTCGGTTCGTCGAGGAGGAGTAGCGAGGTTTGCTGTGCGAGTGCCATTGCTACCCAGGCTCGTTGGCGCTGGCCACCCGAAAGGGTATCGATCGGCTGATCGGCAAGGCCTGCGATGTCCGTATCCGCCATGGCGGCACGAACAGCTTCTTCGTCCGCCGCCGACCATTGCCGGAGAAAGGATTGATGCGGATAACGGCCGCGCCCGACGAGTTCGGAAACAGTGATGCCATCCGGAGCAGAAAATGACTGCGGCAACAACCCAAGACGACGAGCTACGATCTTCGTCGGCAGGCGAGCGATGTCCTGACCATCGAGAACAACGCTGCCGTCGGCGGGCGCAAGCAGACGCGCGAGCGCGCGCAGCAAGGTAGACTTTCCGCAGGCATTGGGGCCGATAATCACCGTGAATGAACCCGGCTGCACGGCAAGAGACAGATCACGACAGATCGCCCGTTCCTTGTATTTGAGGGTGATGGATCGCGCGGCAAGGTTCGGCGCCTGTTCTCTCGTCATCGACGTCCCTCGCGGATGAGAAGCCATAGGAAATAGAAGCCGCCGACGCTCACCGTCATCACCCCGACCGGGAGTTGCAATCCGAAAGCATGTTGTGCCGCTGCATCCGCGGCGGTAAGCAGTACGGCGCCCATCAACGCCGAGAGCACAAGCGACGTGCCGGAAGACCTTGCAAGGCGGTTGGCGATCTGCGGGGCAGCCAGTGCAACAAACGAGATCGGCCCTGCGATCGCGGTCACGATGGCGGTGAGCGCGACGCCGCACAAAGTCAGCCCAAGGCGGCTTTTCGCGATTGCAATGCCCGAGGCAAGCGCGACATCCTCACCCAGTTCCATTTGGCGCATGGGCCGAACCAGCGCGATAATCGGTGCTGCCAGTAAAGCCAGAAGAATGGCCGCAGGTACAAGCTGTTGGAAACCGAGACCGTTCAGGGAACCGGCGGACCACAACGCGGCTCCCATGGCGATATCAAGATCGGCTCGGCGGATCATCCATGCGTTCACCGCGGAAAGCATGGCGGACGTGCCAATCCCGATCACGATCAGGCGAAAGCCGTGATTGCCGCCGCTTCCAGCAACGACATAGACGAGCGTTGCGGTAACGAGACCGCCGACGATGGCCCCGGCCGCAGTTAGGTAATAGCCGCCTGCAAACAGCAGGATTACCATTAGAGCACCTGTATGAGCACCGGTTGCAAAGCCCATGATGTCAGGCGAGCCGAGTGGGTTGCGAGTCAAGGATTGAAAGATTGCGCCACTCAAACCGAGAGCCGCGCCGAGAAGGCCAGCGAGCAAAAAGCGAGGCAAGCGCCACTCGACGATGATCATTCTGGTCTTCTCCCCACCGCGCCCGGAAAAGGCATCCAAAATATCCGGAATTCCGACATTGAATCGGCCTGCGGTCAGAGTGAAAAGACCGAGGGCGATCACAGCGACGAGAAGACCGAGCGCAGCCCAAAGCGTTCGTGCCTCAGTACGGAAGGAGAGCCGGGAGCCGGCATTTGAACCTCGTCTTGGCAGGCGGCAGGTCAGCGTTTTCAAAGCGGGGTTGTCCTTGCGCTGCGGGCAAGCATTATGAGAACAGGTGCGCCAAGGAACGCCACCACGATCCCGGCTTCCAGCTCATCGGGAAAAATGACGAGCCTGCCGGCAATATCGGAGGCGAGCAGGAGTATCGCCGAACCGAGCATCGTCAGTGGAACGATCCGTCTCTGGTCTGGCCCTGCCAACCAGCGCACCGCATGGGGAACCATGAGGCCGATAAATGTGATGGGGCCGACGGCCGCGGTTGCCGCACCGGCAAGCAAGGTCACGGCGATCACTACGGCAACACGCAGTCTGATCAGATTTAGTCCCAGAGCTCGGGCGGCATCGTCACCGAGGATGGCGGCGTTCAGTGCAGGTGTGACGACGAGCGCAAGGCAAAGGCCGAGTATGATGAACGGCGCAACGGATGCGGCAACATTCATGTTGCGCCCGCCAACCGTTCCAACCTGCCAATGACGCATACTGTCGAAGGCTTGAGGATCAAGCAGGGTTATCGAGGAACCGATCCCACCAAGTACCGCCGACAGGGCGACACCCGTGAGCAGCAGGCGAACGGGGGTCGCGCCGCCGGTGGATGTGCCGATCGCATAGACGAGTAATCCGGCGATGGCCGCTCCTGCGAGCGCGAACCAAACGTAGGTGTTTATTGCGGCGAACGAAAATACGCCGACGGCCAGGATGACGGCGAAGGCTGCGCCGGCATTGACGCCGAGAATGCCGGGATCGGCAAGTGGGTTGCGGGTTACCGCCTGGATCAAAGCGCCGGCGGTCCCGAAGGCCGCGCCACACAGGATACAAAGGACTGTTCGCGGCAAACGATAATCGCGCACGACGATGTGCTCGGTCACATTGGGATCGTAGTGCAAGAGGGCCGCGTTGAGCACGGGCAGCGAGATAGGCCGCGCGCCCAGCATCAGACTTGCAATCGAGAGCAGCGCGAGCAGAAGCACAAGAACGGCCACGGCTGGGAGCAGCGTTCGCGCAGAATAATAGACTGACCGGCTGGACGATGCACTCACGATCATGATCGGGCCTGTCCATGGATCCAGTAACCGATCGAGGTCAGCCGCTCCCGCGGCAGTCCCAGCGTGTCACGAAAATGCCGACGGCAGGCGGCAACCTCACTGGCCTCACCCGCAACCCAGACATAGCCAAGACCCCGTGGTAGATCCAGTTCCACGGCGATCTCGGAGAGCCTGCTCGGTCGCCCGGCATGGTTGAAGCTTGGATGCCAATGACAATGATATCCATCGGCTGAAAAATCCTGACGATCTTCGATGCTGTTGACTTCGACATGCGCGATGACCGGGACCTCGGGCGCGCGCTCTTCGATGATGCGCCCGACGGCCGGCAAGCCCGTCGCGTCAGCGAGTAAAACGACCCAACAGGCATCGGCGGGCGGGACGTAGCGGAAGCGCGGCTTGAGAACACCCAATCGATCTCCGGGTTCGGCGACGCGTGCCCATGTTGAGGCGATGCCGCCCTCGTGGGACACAAAGTCGACCGTAATCCTGCCTGCCGCGGCGTCCCAATGGCGGATGGTGTAATAGCGACCGGGCGCATCGGCGAGCGGCGCATCTCTATGCGGAAACGTAAGCCATGCGAATTCATCCAGCCCGCCACAACTTGCAAAGCGCCGTAGATCATCTCCACCGAGGATCACACGGATCATCGATGGACTGATGTGTCTCTTCGAGAGAACGGTGGCGGCGTGAAAATCCGATTCTTCGACCATGTCATCGCCCCTTCGTGGCCGCTGCGGCAATACGCTCGACAAAATCCGGGAAGGCGTAAGGAATGGATAGAACGCTGACTGCCGATGTTGCCCAGACGGAAACCGGATCATCGAGCGCGATGTAAGCGCCTCGCCGCACTGGCCCGAATGCCTTGAACAGCGGCTGGCCTTCCGCGTCGGCGCGCGCACCGGGGCCATACCAGACGATCAACACGTCGGCGTCGAAGCGATCGAGTTCCTCCAGGCTCACGCCGGTGCCGTTGGCATCAGGCTCCGTCGCCATCAAGGCCTCAACGCCCGGCGCCAATTGAAGTCCCATGGCAACAAGTTCGCGGACGCGCGGGTCGCGGGCGAAATAGACGCCAAGAGTGCCTTCCCCCGGGAAGTAACTGCCAAAGATGAAGGTCTTGTCTTTGAGGTCAGGGTGGGCTGCGGCAAGGTCACGGAGTTGCATTTCAGCGGCTTCGATCAGGTCGTGGGCCTTTTGCGGTTCGCCCAGCGCCAGCCCTGTTAGCACCATCTGCTCGCGCCAATCTGCTTTCCACGGAGCCGAAGCGTAGACAACGGTTGGCGCGATGGTAGACAGCCGCTGCCACTCGATTTCGTTGGTACCTGTCTTGATCGCCAGGATCACATCCGGTTCAAGCGCGGCAATTGCTTCGTAGTCGAGTATGCCCGATTGCAGAAGTTCGGGTGTCTGGCCGCTGAGATAGGCTTCATTCCAGGGAAGGATGCCGCGCTCGAACAGGCCGTATCGGTGCATGCCGACAGGCACGCGGCCGAGCGCCAGCACGGCATCCTCACCATTCCAGCCAAGAGTGACAATGCGTTTCGGCTCTGCTTCAATTCGGGTCGTCCCAAAGGCGTGACGGATGTCGATCGGAAACGGCTTCTCTCCCGCTGCGAAAGCGATAGAGGGGCCTCCTGTCGAAAGCAATCCCGAAGAGCCGATCAGTGCAGTCAGGAACTGCCGTCGGCTTAGGTCGTATCGTGAGGTCATGGCAACAAAAGGCCGACTACCGAATTTTCGCGATAGCCGGCATCTTCCTCAGAACTTGTAGCTCAGCGACAGCGTCGCATTCAACGGATCGCCATACACGTTGCTGTAGATGTTGGTGCTGGCGTAGTACTTCTTGTCGAACAGGTTGTGGATGTTGAGTTTTGCGGCAACATTCTCGGTGAAATCGTATTTGGCCACCAGGTCGACGACAAAAAAGGCATCTTGCCTCGTCGTCACGCCAGCCGGGAAGGTACCGTTCTTCTGGGTGAAGCTGCTGGAGCTTTCCCAGCGGACACCACCGCCGACGGTCAGCTTCTCCCACTCGCCAGGCAGGCGATAGGAGGTGAAGAGCTTCATCGAATTCTGAGGCACGCCGACGCTGATGTTGAAGCCAGCCGGCAGATCGGTGCTGGTATGGGTGAAGCTCGCCTGCACCTGCCAGTCAGGCAGGATTTCGCCGGAAAGTTCGAACTCGATGCCACGAATGACAGCGCCGTTCGCTGCGACATAAGCGTCATCGCCGGTGGGTGTCAGATTGCCATCGGCGACAGCGTAGTTATCCTGCTTAGTGCGGAAGAGAGCGACGCTGGCGTTCAATCGCTCGTCGAACAGGGCAGCCTTCATGCCGATTTCATAGGTATCGCCGGTGACCGGCTGCAGTGTCTGCCCGCTTACGTTCATGACGGATTGCGGCTGGAAGATGCTGGTGTAGCTCGCATAGACCGAAAGGCTTTCGGTCAGATCATAGACAATGCCGGCATACGGAACCCAGACGCCCGTTTCCTTGATCGCATCCGGGTAAGGCCCCCAGGCGATATAGTCATAGGTCGAATCCTGATCGTACCAGTTGATGCGTGAACCAAGGATCACAGAAAGGTCGTCTGTCGGCTTGAGACGGGCGGCGCCATAAGCGGAGTATTGGGTCAGGGTGTAATAGCGCTTGCCGGTCGTGGTCCATTCCGCCTCGGGGAAGTCACCGTTCCAATTGAAGATATTCGGGATCGAGGCGCTGAAACCTGGCACGGTCCACAGCGGATACATGTCATAATCGGCACGGGTGCGGGATGCATTCACACCGAAGACGAGATCGTGTTCGCGACCGAACATTTCCACGGGACCTTCGATACTACCATCGAAACTCGCCTGCTTTGTTGGGATCGGCCATTTGGAGACCCAGAGGTTCGATCCCGCGCCGGTATCCTTGTCCGCGTAGCCGTTGCGGCTGAACCAGCCGTAGGTGCGGTCGTTGTTTTCATAGATGTAGGTGCCGGTTGCTTTAAGCTTCCAGTCGTTTTCGAACTCATGCTCGAACTCGACGAAGCCGCTGTAGCGGGTTCGGTCCTGGCGGCTCCAGTTGGCGGCAGAGTTGAAGGAACGATCGAACACGGCCGGCGTTCCGTCGGAAAAATAGGCCGGTGCGCCGAAGTAGCCGCACGCCCGGCATTCCTTGTTCTGGTATTCGCCGCCAAAGGTCAGCATCGAACGGTCATCAATGTCGGCTTCCAGAACGCCGTATAATGCCTGCGATTTCTGCGTCAGCCGGTCGATGTAGCTATCGCCTTCCTGAAATGCGCCGACACCGCGACCTCTAAGTCCGCCATCTTCAGAGATCGGGCCGCTGACATCGAAGGTCCCGCGGTGGGTGTTCCAAGAGCCGATCGTGCCTTCGACGGACGCTTGAAACTCCGATGTCGGGCGCTTGCGTACCAGATCGACGGTCGCCGAAGGGCTGCCGGCACCGCTGAGCAAGCCGGTTGCACCGCGAACGATTTCGATGCGGTCATAGATCTCCGTGTCGAGACTAAGCGAATTGAGGTTCTTGTTGACGTTGACCCCATCGACCTGGAAGTTCTCGATTTCCAGGCCACGGGCAAACAGACCCTTGTCGTTGTCGTCGGCAATGCCCTTCTTCTTGAAGATGACACCAGGGCTGTTCACGACCACGTCTTCGACGCTGCGCATGTCCTGGTCCTCAATCCTTTGACGGGTGATAACGGAAACGGATTGCGGTGTCTCGCGAATGGAAAGCGGCAGGCCAGTGGCGGTTGCCATTTCGCCTGTTGTGTAGGAGCCGGTGCCTTCGGTCGTTCCGGGGCTGGCGGTAACCACGAGCGGTTCGAGGGCAGTTGCGCCATCCGTATTGATGCGGCCTGCGTCCGTCTGGCGTGGATCGAAGACTGTTACCGCGTTGTCGCCGGTAAAACTGTAGGAAAGCCCACTGCCGGACAGGATCTGCTTCAAGGCATCGGTCCGTGTGTATGGCCCGACGACGGCACTGGAGGTCTTGCCCTGTGTAATGGATGCAGGATAGGCGATCTTCAATCCGCTGGTGCGCGCGAAACTGGCGAGCGCGCTGCTCAAGGGCTGTGCGGGAATGTTATAGGATCCCGGCTGTGTCCTGCCCGTGGTGGATTGTTGTGCCAAGGCCGGCTGGCTCGACAGAAATGAGAGCGCTGCCACCGAGGCGACGAGCGCAGTTGCAAGCAGTTTGTTTCGTCCCGAAAATCTCAACACAATACCCCTTCATGCGGATCGATGACGAAACCCCCGTTCGTCCCGTTATGTGTTGAGACCCGAAAGCTGAGTAAAATCCTCAATGATTGGATGAAGAAATTTTCGCCTTTTTATTAAGATGCTGAAATCACTGTAAAATAATTCGAGACGTGGCGCACTCTGAGGGGCAATCCACCCTGCAGCGCATCAAGGGAGCCGTTTGCGTCACGCAGGTCGAGCACTGCATTGATCTTAAGTTGCTTGAGCTTGGCATCGGTAATGACGATGAACCCGCGGTGCCATGCCGAAAGGGCGGCAACAACTTCCTCCAGCGACCGCCCCTCGGCGACATATTGCCCATCACGCCACGCAGCGAATGTCGAAACATCCGATCTGAGCACCTGTCCGATATGACCCTGCCTGTCGACGCGCAGGATCTCTCCCTCCTGCACATCCAACGTCTCGCCAATACCGTTGCCGACCCTGACGCTGTGGTGCGTGACTGAAAGCTCGGCTCTTGCTTCGGGCAGATCCCTCGCAATGTCGAAGGCCGTGCCCAGCGCACGGAAGGACGTATCGTCGACCATCACTTCGAAGGGGCGGGCCGCATTGGGCGCCACTTCGAAATAGGCCTGCCCGGCCAGCAGCCGCACGCGTCTCATTTGCTCGGTGAAATCGACATCGAGTGCGGAACGGGCGTTCAGATAGACACGTGAACCATCCGGAAGCGTAATCCGTGCCGGGCTCGCCGTTTCCGTGATGTAGTCCGCGGTCATGCGGCCAAGCAACCCGGAGCTCCAGAGAGCTCCCGAAGTGCCGACAGCGCCGAGACACAGCAGCAGGGAAAGTGCGCCACGGCGGCTGATCCCGGACGCAGACGGCGCTGCGGCCAAAACGCGGCCGCTCTTGCGGTCAACGAAGAGCTTGCCCATCACCGACCAGAGCTGCTCTGCCTCGCGGGCAGCATCGGCATGCGCAGTGCTTTCCTGCTGCCACGCTTCATACGCTGCAACATCGCCGTCACAAGTCGTTCCGGAATTCAGCCGGACGATCCAATGGAGCGCCTGTTCGGCAAGATCGGGTTTCTCGTTTTGCGCCTCAGTCATCAATGCGTCCGGGTTTGGAGTGCCTTTCATCCGGTTACACCGGAAAAGCGAAGAAAATCCACAATACGCGCCATCTCAAAACTCCTCGTCGCGGCGCAGGAACTCTCGGCAGTGCAGCAACGCGCGTACGATATGCTTCTCCACCATGCTGACGGAGACGCCGAGAGCGTTAGCGATTTCCGGATGGCTGTAGCCCTGCAGCTTGTTCATGACGAATGCCTGCCGGCAGGCATCGGGAAGGGCATTGAGATAGACGGCGAGCTTGGCGAGATCGCGCTGCATGTCCATGCGCTCGGCCGAATTGTCGGCAAGACTGGCTTCGTCGAGGCTCTCGAAGTGCACGCGCCGCAGCCATTCGCGCCGCTCCCGATCGGTAAAGTCGATTGCGGCATGACGTGTCGCCGTAAAAAGATAGCTTCTCGGATGTTCGACGGGAGTCGCCGATCGGCGCCCTGCGAGCTTCAGATAGGCATTCTGAACGACCTCCTCTCCATTGTCCCGATTGCCGACAAGCCGCGAAGCAAGGCGCACCGCGTCACGATGGTAGAGCTTAAACAGCTGGTACAGCCATGCGTTAAATGTTCTTGCCATCGGTTCGGGTGAGCTATGGAGACAAAACGGAACGGCGACCGCTAGTCAGTTTGCATGCTGGTCACGTATAAAACAGGATAAATTTAGTCAAGTATTTTTATATTATGGCCGAAAATTGAGTGGAGGTATTTCTATTTGGCCTTTGCTGATAGCCAGCAGCGAGGTAGGTAGTGGGTCGCCTACCCGTTCGCCGCCGCCCACATCCTTAAGGGCTCGATCAACAAGCTGGCTGTTTGTCCTGATCGGTTGACGAGGAGAACGACGATTGCCAACGGCATGCGGCGCTTGGGCATCCACTGATTGTAGCGCTCAGACCTACATTATGAGTAGACTGTTGTTGTGAGCAATTATTGATCTGGGGCCGGCCAAAAAATGGATCTCAAGCAATTGCGGATTTTCATGTCCGTGGCAGAGACGCAGTCGTTAAGCGCTGCAGCCGACCGGCTACGGCTAAGCCAGTCGACGTTGACGCGGCAGATCCAGCTTCTTGAGACAGCCGTTGGTTGTCCTCTATTTCTTCGGCATGGCCGCGGCATGCGGCTGACCGAGGCGGGCGATGAATTTTTGAACCGGATCGCAGGCCCCGTGCGCCAGATCGAGCTTGCGATCCATGAAGTTTCCTTGCCAGACAGGTTAGCTTCGGGCGTAGTAACGATCGGTATGCTACCCTCGCTCAGCCACCTGATCTCCGCGCGTCTGGCGCGCCGCGTCGCGCAGGAATTTTCGGACGTCTCGCTGCGGATCATCGACGGTTATCCGGGCCATATGATCGAATGGCTGCAAAGCGGCGAAATCGACGCGGCCTTTCTCTATGGCCCGAGCAGCGACCTGCATCTGCGCGTCATCGATCTGGTCTTCGAAGAGATGCGCCTGATCGGCCCGCTGGACAATTCGCTGACGGCGATGAAATCCGTCGCGATCAAAGATCTGGAAGGCACCGATTTCATCCTGCCGTTCCGACCGCATGGCCTGCGACCGATCATCGAAAGCGCCTTCGCCAAGGGCAATATCCGGGTGAAGGTGAGAGCCGAGGCCGATACCCAGCTCGTCATCAAGGATCTCGTGGCAAGCGGGATCGGCTTTTCGATGCTGCCGCTTTCCTCGATCCACCCTGAGGATGCCGGGCGTTTCGCGCATACGTCGCTCACGCCGAAGGTCATGCGCCAGATCCTTCTCGCTTTGCCGAGCGACCGCCGCGACACGCGCGCGGTCATGGCGGTCACCGAGATCATCCAGCACGAAATCCGCGTCGCGATCGATAGCGGAGCCTGGCCGGCCGTTCCCAGTCCGGCGCTGAAGGCACAAAAAATCTAGATAATTCAGTGGGACGCACCAGGGTGCCGGAATTTTAGGCATTTTCAGGATGTGCATAGCTGCTATCGAATCGGCGATGTTGCTCCACACGCCCGGGCTTTCTAGGCTTGTGGCAACCGTATAGCGGCCGACTGCAATGTCTTGACCAGGGGAACAACAATGAAATTTCATGCAAGGCCAATGTCCATGTCTCGTTCGGGAATGCTGCGCACCGCGTTTTGCGCCTCCGTTGCGCTCGTCGCGATCTCCGCTTCCGCCCATGCTGCAAGCCTCACCATCGGCCTGTCGTCCAGCGTCAATTCGCTCGATCCGGCCCAAGCGCAGGTGGTGCAGACCGATCTGAGCACGATCAGTGAACTGTATTCCTCGCTCGTGACGCGCGGCCCCGACATGAAGCTGAAGGGTGATCTAGCCGAAAGCTGGACGGCCGTCGACGACAACACCTGGTCGTTCAAACTGAAACCGGGCATAAAGTTCCCGAATGGCGAGGCGCTGGATGCCGCCGCCGTCAAGTGGAATTTCGACCGCATCAAGAGCCCCGATACAAAGGCCCGCAACAAGCTGTGGTTCGATCCGATCAAGACGATCGAGGTGGTCAGCCCGACTGAGATCCGTTTCATCACCGACAAGCCCTATCCGGCGCTGCCCGCCCAGCTGTCGATGTTCTACCTGCTTGCACCGAAGTGGACGGAGACCCATAACCCGATCATCGAAGCCATGGGCACCGGTCCCTACGATCTCGTCAGCTCGACACCGGGCGATCGCATCGTTCTGAAAGCCAAGAAGGACTATTACGGCGCCAAGCCCGCCTACGATGATGTAACGCTGCGCATTATTCCGGAAGCAGCGGCCCGCATGGCCGCCGTCGAGGCGAAGGAAGTCGATCTCGCCTTCGACATCCCGGTCGCTGACGTCGCCCGTCTCGACAAGGAAAGCGGGCTTGCCGCCGGATGGATCGATTCAAGCCGCATGATGGTCTTGAAGATCAACACGCTGAAGGCCCCGCTCGACAAACAGCCGGAAATCCGCCAGGCGCTCAACTATGCCGTCGACAAGAAGGCGATCGCCGACGCGATCTATGCCGGCGCCAGCACGGTCAGCGCCTGCCAGCTCGTTTCGCCGCAATATTTCGGCTTCAATCCGGATCTGAAGGCCTATCCTTATGATCCGGCAAAGGCCAAGCAGCTCTTGAAGGCAGCTGGTGTCTCCGGTTCGCTTGATGTCGAGTTGGAAGTGCCGCTCGGCCGCTATCTCGCCGCCAGCGACATCGCGCAGATCATCGCGCAGCAACTGTCCGAAGTCGGCGTCAACGCCAAGATCCACGAGATGGAATTCGGTGCCTGGGCGAAGAAATATGCCGGCGGCGACCTCGGCAACATGGCCCTAACCGGGCAGGCCTGGCCGACGCTCGATGCGGACGGCCTGCTCAGCCTCTACGACTCGTCCAACCCGACATCCTATTTCAAGAATGCCGATTTCGACGCGGCGCTGGCCAAGGCCCGTTCGACGACGGATGTCAACGCCCGCCTCGAACAATACAAGATCGCCACCAAGATCATGTGCGAACAGGCGCCCGACCTGTTCCTGTTCAGCCAGCCGACCACCTATACCCATTCCAAGGGTATCACGTGGCAGGCCCGCGGCGACGACTGGGTTCGTGCCTCTGACGTGACGCCGGCCAAGTAGGCCGGCCTCGACAAAGGAACAGGGACAAGCAATGCCGAACTATCTCCTGACCCGAATGGGCGAAAGCCTGCTGGCGATCTGGGGCGTGGTGACGATAGTTTTCGTCGTCACCCGCGTCCTGGGCGATCCCGCAGTGCTGCTTCTGCCAATCGGATCGCCTGCCGCAGCACTGGCCGAATTGCGCAGCCAGCTCGGGCTCGACCAGCCCATCCTGACGCAATACGTCCATTTCCTCGGCCAGGCGGTGAAGGGGGATTTCGGCAATAGCTACCAGTATATGCGGCCGGCCATGTCGGTCGTTCTGGAGCGCATGCCGGCAACCCTGATGCTTGCCGGCAGCGCCATCGTCATCGGCATCGTGCTCGGCGGCATCGCCGGGCTGCTGGCGGCGATCAAGCGCAACACGATTGTCGAATATATCGTCATGTTCCTGGCGCTGATCGGCCAGGCGACGCCTATGTTCTGGCTCGGCATCGTGATGATCATGTTCTTCGCCGTCAATCTCGGCTGGTTGCCCACCGGCGGTTACGGATCGTTCTCGAACCTCGTCCTGCCAGCGATGACGCTTGGCACTTTCGTGGCCGCAAGCGTCACACGCCTGTTTCGCTCCAGCATTCTCGACGTGCTGCGCGAAGAATATGTGCGCACCGCCCGCGCAAAAGGTCTTCGTCCCAAAACCATCTATATCTGGCATATCGGCCGCAACGCGCTGATCCCCGTTGTCACCATGGTGGCGATCCTGACAGCGGAACTGCTCGGCGGCTCTGCCGTGGCAGAAACCGTGTTCTCCTGGCCCGGCGTCGGGCGCCTGATCGTGCAGTCGATCGAGACCCAGGATTTCCCGGTGGTCCAGGCGGCGGTCTGCCTCGTCACCACGATCTTCGTCTTTATCAATCTTCTGGTCGATATCGGCTACAGCCTGCTCGATCCGCGCATCCGCAGCCAGGGAGGCGGACATGAGTGAGAGCCGTACCGTAGTGAGATCCATGCTGCCCGCCTTCGTGCCTGCACTTTTCAGAAGCAAGCCCGGCCTTGCAGGCGCGGTGATCCTGACGATCTTCGTGCTTGCCGCCTTGCTGGCGCCAATCCTCGGCCTGCCCGATCCGGTGCGCGGCGATCTGCTCACCCGGCTGAAGCCGCCGACCATCGGTCTTGCAGGCTTCGGTGCGCATCCGCTCGGCACCGACCAGCTCGGCCGCGATATTTTGAGCCGGATCATCTATGGCGGCCGCGTCACGCTGATGATCGCGGCGCTTTCGGTGCTGACCGGCGGCGTGTTCGGCGTCGTCATCGGGCTCATCTCCGGCTTTTTCGGCGGCTGGGTCGACCGAGTGCTGATGCGCATCGTCGATATGCAGCTATCGGTGCCGCTGACCATTCTGGCGCTGCTGATCATCGCCTCGCTCGGCCCGGCTCTGCACAATCTCGTCGCGGTTCTCGCGTTGACCAGCTGGGTGCAATATGCCCGCGTCGTGCGCGGCCAGGTTCTGGCGGTGAAGAGCCGCGAATACATCCAGTCGGCGCGGGCGATTGCGGCCCATCCGATGCGGATCATCTTCCACCACGTCCTGCCCAATGTGATGACGCCGGCCATCGTCGTGCTGACGCTGGAACTGGCGCGCATCATCCTGCTCGAGGCCGGCCTTTCCTTTCTCGGCCTCGGCATCCAGCCGCCGGATGCGGCCTGGGGACGGATGCTTGCCGAAGGGCGCAGCTTCATGTCGACCGCCTGGTGGCTGTCGGTCTTTCCCGGCGTCGCCATCATGCTGACGGTTCTGAGCGTCAATCTGCTCGGCGACTGGCTGCGCGACTATTTCGATCCGCATCTGGAGGGCTGAGGCGATGGACATTCTTCTCGACATCTCCAATCTGAGCGTCCGCTTCGAAACGCGGCGCGGCTTCGTGCATGCCGTCAACGGCGTCTCCTACGCACTGCAAAAAGGTAAAACGCTCGGCATTGTCGGCGAAAGCGGCTCGGGCAAGAGCGTGCATTTCCTCGCCGCCCTCGGCCTGTTGCCGCCGACCGTCAAGCGCGAGATCAGCGGCCGGGTAATGTTCGACGGCCAGGATCTGCTTACCCTCTCGGAAGAAGCGCTGAGCGACATTCGCGGTCGCGATATCGGCGTCGTCTTCCAGGATCCGATGAGCGCGCTCAACCCGGTGCTGACCGTCGGCCGGCAGCTGCGCGAAGTCCTGATGCGGCATCGGCCGCTGTCGAAGGCGCAGGCGCAGGCACGCGCCATCGAACTGCTCGATCTGGTCGGCATTCCCGAGCCGGAGCGGCGCATCGATCAATATCCGCACCAGTTTTCCGGCGGCATGCGGCAGCGGGTGATGATCGCGATTGCGATCTCTTGCC
The DNA here is from genome assembly GCA_900472605.1 of Hyphomicrobiales bacterium. Taxonomy (GTDB): domain Bacteria; phylum Pseudomonadota; class Alphaproteobacteria; order Rhizobiales; family Rhizobiaceae; genus Rhizobium. Next base: position 83,436 of record UCJD01000036.1, read on the forward strand.
AGCCGAAACTTTTGATCGCCGACGAGGCGACGACCGCACTCGACGTGACGGTACAGGCGCAGATCGTCGATCTGATCCGCGATCTCAGCGCGAAAATGGATATGAGCGTGATCTGGATCACCCATGATCTCGGCGTGCTGGCCGGCATCGCCGATCAGGTTCAGGTCATGTATGGCGGCCGCGTCATGGAGCGCGGTCCGGTCGATGCGATTTTCGACGATCCGCGCAATGCCTATACGCGGGGTCTGTTGAACTCCATTCCTTCGCTCGACGAGAATGAGCAGAAGCGGCTCTACCAGATCCCCGGTTCGCCGCCGGATCTGTCAAAGCCGCCGGTCGGTGATCCCTTTGCGCCGCGCAATCCGGATGCGACGGAGCGCTGCTTCACCGAAATGCCGCCGCTGCGGCCGGTCGATAACAGCCCAGGCCATGTCGTCGCCGCCTGGTACGAGCTTCCAGCTTATGCGGAGGGCAGCCGATGAGCGCCGGCAACGATCCCGTCCTCACGGTCAGCGACCTGACCAAGACCTATCGTTCGCGCGCCAGCCTGTTTGCCAAGGCCAGCGATTTCCATGCGGTGAAGGACGTCGGCTTTCACGTCGGGCGCAACGAGACGCTCGGCCTTGTCGGCGAAAGCGGCTCCGGCAAGAGCACGATCGGCCGCATGGTGATGGGCCTGACCGATCCGAGCGCCGGCCGCGTCATCTTCGACGGCGAGGACGTGACGAAACTTGCGGCATCGCGCGTCAAGGACGTACGGCGCAAGGTGCAGATCGTCTTCCAGGACCCTTTTTCCGCCCTCAGCCCGCGCATGCGGGTTGGACAATTCGTTGCCGAACCCATGGTCGTCCATGGGATCGGCCATGATGAAGCCGACCGACAGGAGCGAGTGGTGGCGCTTTTCCGTCGCGTCGGCCTCAATCCGGATTTCATGGACCGCTACCCGCACGAGTTTTCCGGTGGCCAGCGGCAGCGCATATGCATTGCCCGGGCACTGGCGCTCGGGCCGAAATTCATCGTCGCCGACGAGCCGATCACGGCGCTCGACGTGTCGATCCAGGCGCAGATCGTCAACCTGTTCCAGGACCTGCAGCAGGAAATGCAGATGTCCTACCTGTTCATCGCCCATGATCTCTCGATGGTGCGTTATCTCTGCCAGCGCGTCGCCGTCATGCTGCGCGGCCGGATGGTCGAGATCGGCCCGACGGCTGCCATCTTCGGCGATCCGCAGCACCCGTACACGCAGTCGCTCCTATCTGCCGTTCCGATCGCCAATCCGCGGCTGGAGCGCGGGCGCCAGCGGATTGCCTATCACTATTCACCCGAAACGCTGGGCAACCAGCTTGAGGAGGTCTCATCCGGACATTTCGTACTGAAATGAACTGACGAGTTTCAACAGACAGAACTGAATGTCGTCCTGACCTGCCCTCCTGGGTGCCGGGCGGACGACTGCATCCTGAAGAAAGGTTAGAGCATGCTGCGCGTCGGCATCGACATAGGCGGGACATTCACGGACTTCACAGCCTGGGCTGCAAAGCCGGACGGAGGTGAGATCAACATCTCCTTCAAGGTACCGTCCACGCCGCCCAATTTCGCCGAAGGGTTCAAGAACGGCTTCACCCAGCTGCTTGAGCGTGTCGGCGAGGTGGACGAGGTGTTTGTCGTGCACGGCACGACGGTCAGCACCAATACCGTCATCGAACGCTCGGCAGCACCGGTCGCATTGTTCACTACGGCCGGTTTCAAGGATGTTTTGAACCTGCAGCGCCTGCGGCTGAAGCAGCCGACCGACATCTTCAACCAGCGCCCCGCCTCGCTGGTGCCACGCCATCTCGTGTTCGAGATAAACGAGCGTCTCTGGGCCGATGGTTCGGTGCGGATCGAAGCGAAGGAAGACGATATCCTCCGCGCCATCCGCGAAGCAGAAGCCGCCGGTGCCGAGGGCGTTGCGGTCGCCTTCATGCATTCCTTCCGCAATACCGCCCATGAAGAGCTCGCTCGTCGCGTCATCCGCGAAAACAGCGCGCTCGACGTCTCGATCTCGTCGGAAATCTGGCCGCAGATCGGCGAATACGAGCGCGCCGTGCTTGCCGTTCTCAACGCCTATGTGCGCCCGGCGATGAACAGCTATATCGGCGAGATCGAGGCCTGGCTGCACGAGCGCCTGCCGCATGCCGACCTGTTCATCACCCGCTCCAATGGCGGCGCGATGGCGGCGACCGAGGCGCGCGCCTATCCGGTGCAGACGCTGCTTTCCGGTCCGGCCTCCGGCGTCACCGCCGCCCAGGATCTTGCCCAGCGTCTCGGCGACAGGCAGATCCTGACCTTCGACATGGGCGGCACCTCGACCGACGTATCGCTGATCCGCGATGCCAACCCGACGATTTCGAACGAAGCCGAGGTCGGCGATTTCCCGCTGACCATGCCGGTCACCGAAATCGAGGCGATCGGCGCCGGCGGCGGCTCGCTGATCGCCATGGACGGCAAGGTGCTGAAGGTCGGCCCGCGCTCGGCCGGCGCCCGGCCCGGCCCGGCGTGTTTCGGCCATGGCGGCACGCGGCCCACCGTCTCGGACGCCTATGCGATCTGCGGTTATCTCAACCCGGAAAACTTTCTCGGCGGCAAGATGAAGCTCGATGTCGCAGCCGCCGAACAGGCCATCGCGCCTGTCGCCGAAGCGATGACGGTAGATAGCGCCACCGCCGCCGAGGCAGCAATCACGGTTGCGACCTCCAACATGGTGGCGCGCGTCATGCCCTATCTCGCCCGCCACGGGGTCGACCCGGAAGACGTGACGCTGGTCGTCTATGGCGGGGCAGGAGCTCTGCATGGCCCGCTTCTGGCGCAGGATATGGGCATCGGCCGCGTGCTGGTGCCGCCGACGCCATCCGTCTTTTGCGCCTCGGGCGGTCTGGTCACCGGCCTCGTGCATGACGTCGTCGCGTCCGTTCACGGCCAGTCGATCGATGCCGGAAGCCTCAAGGCAACGCTTGCCGATCTGGTCAGCCAGGCCCATGAATGGCTCGGCAAGCAGGTGGCCGAAGCCAAGATCATTACGCGACATCTGAGCTATTTCGCCGAGATGCGGTATCTGGGCCAGTCCTTCCAGGTTCGCGTCGGGCTCGATGAGGAGATGGTCGAAAACGGCGATCTTACCCGTCTGGCCGAAGCCTTCCATGCCGAGCATGAGCGGCTCTACAGCCATTGCGATCCGGATGGCGCCGTTGAAATTCTCGAAATCCGCGCCCGCGTCTCCGGCAACCTCGCCGGCCCGAGCGCCCGCACGATCGAGGCCGTTAGCGTTCCGGTTTCCGACGCGCTTTCGGGCAGCCGCCCAATCCGCATCAACGGTGCATGGCACGAGGCGTCCGTCTATGATCGCCGCAAGTTCGGCGCCGGTCACGTGATCGACGGCCCGGCGGTCGTCGAACAGGGCGATGCCACCATCCTCGTTCCCCCTCAATACAAGGCCGAGACCAACCGTTTCGGCGATCTCATCATCGAGAGGCTCTGATCATGGATCCGATCCGTACCGCCATCATGAACAACCGCTTCTCGGCAATCGTCGAGGAAGGATCGACGGTTCTGCACCGCACGGCGCACACGACCTTCGTCAAGCTGGTGCAGGACTATCAATGCGCGCTGGCAACCGTCGAGGGCGACATCTTCGCCTACCCGAGCGGCACTGGCGTCACCGTCTTCATCGGCTTGCCGCTGCAGGCGACCCTTGCTCTGATCGATGTCGCTTCGCTGAAACCCGGCGACTGCATCATCACCAACGACCCGTTCTCCACCGAAGGTCTTCTGACCCACATGATGGATGTGACGATGATCTATCCGGTGTTCCGCGGCGAAACGTTGATCGCCTTCGGCTGGGCTTTCGTGCATGCGTCGGATATCGGCGGCGGCGTGCCCGGCTCGATCTCGCCGGCCTTCACGGAATCCTTCCAGGAAGGCCTGCGCATGCGGCCGGTCAAACTCTATAAGGCGGGCGAGCTGAACGAGGAGATCAAGCACGTCTTCCTCGACAACAGCCGCATTCCAGACGAGATGTGGGGCGATTTCCAGGCCATGCTGTCGGCGATGAAGCGCATGGAAAAGCGCCTCAACCAGCTCTGCGACCGGTATGGCGCAGACAGTGTCACGGCCGGCATGAACGAGGTCATCGACTTCGCCGAAGCCAAGGCCCGCGCCATCATCCGCGATATTCCGGACGGAGAATACGAGTTCAGCGACTATCTCGAAGGCCTCGACGAGGGTCAGTACACCCATATCATGACGACGATGCGGGTGACCGGCGACAGTATCGAGCTCGATTTCACCGGCACGGATCCGCAGGTGCCGGCCGCATACAATTTTATCATCGGCGAGCGCACTCATCCTTACGTCGCCCAGGCGCTGGTCTATTTCCTCCTTTCCAAGGATCCGGAAGCGCCGAAAAATGCCGGTCTGCTGCGGCCGATCACCGTCAAGGCGAAGCGCGGCACGGTCATCAACGCCAATTATCCGGCGGCCATGGGCTCGCGCGTCGCGTCGGGCACGCGCGTCTATGACACCGTCATCGGCTGCCTCGACAAGGCGCTGCCGGAAGGGCTGGTCGCTGCCGGTGCGGGCATGGCCGGCATCATCGTGGTGACGGCGCGCGACAAGCGCACCGGCAAGAACCGCGTTTCGGTGATCAACCCGATCTGCGGCGGCGGCGGCGGTCGTTTCGGCGTGGATGGCGTGGACGGCGTCGACGGCCGGTTCGGCTCGCTGAAAAGCGTTCCGACCGAGGTGATCGAGGTCGAGACGGTCATGCATATCAAGGCCTATCACATGCTGACCGACACCCAGTCGGCCGGCAAATGGCGCGGCGGCTCCGCTCTCGTCATGGAGCTCGAAAATACCGGGCTCGAGGCGACGATGACGGTGCGCGGCATGAACCGTTTCCATTTCCGCCCCTGGGGCGTGCGAGGTGGCGAGGAAGGCCGTCTTGCGACCGTCACCACCAATCCTGGCACAAGCCAAGAACAGGAAATCGGCAAGATCAACGTGTTGAAAATGGCAAAGGGCGACGTGGTCAGCATTGTCACGCCGGCCGGCGGCGGTTTCGGTGATCCGCTGCAGCGCGATGCGCAGGTGATCGCAAACGACGTGCGCGGAGGCCTGCTCAGCGCCGCCAAGGCCGAGGCAGATTACGGTGTCATCCTAACTGCGGACGGCAATGTTTCGCTCGTCGAAACGGAAGAGCGGCGGATCGAGATGCGCGAATTGCGCGGCGAGCTTGCCGATTTTTCGTTTGGCCCGGAACGCAACGACTATGACCGGATCTGGCCGATGGCGGTTCGCGCACGGCTGGCCGAGGACGTGCTCGCCCAGCCTTCTGCCGTGCGCCAGCACCTGATCTCTGAAGTGCGCAGTAAGCTGACCGGCCGTGCGGAGATGGTGGACGACGCGATCCTTTCGGATGCGCTGGCGCAAGAACTTTCCGCGCTCAAGACGGCGATGGGGCTCAATTGATGAAGATTGCTGTTCTCGGCGCCGGCGCGATCGGCAAAGCCTATGCGGCTTATCTGTCCTCGCGCGGATATTCGGTGACGATCTGGTCTCCCTCTGGCCGAGCCCTCGGACGGTTGTCCTCCGGGGGCGTGTTGGCCGCGACCGGGATTTGCGAAGGAGAGTTCGAGGTCGCGGTTGCGCCGGATGCGGCAACAGCGGTGGCGGGTGCCGATCTGCTCGTCGTTGCCGTGCCGGCCAATGGCCATGCGACGGTGGTCTCGGCCATCGCGCCACATCTGACGAACGGCCAGACGGTCATCATCAGCGCCGAATTATCATTCAGCGCCATCCTGATGGCGCAAGCGATCAAGGCGCGTGGTCTCAACGTGCCGGTCATCGCATGGGCGACGACGGTGGTGACGGCAAAGTCTTCGGGCGCGGACAGCGTCGCCGTCTCGCTCCTAAGAAAACGCCTCGACGTCGCCTGCATTCCCGCCGGCCATGTCACGGCGGCGGCCGCGCTCTGCGCTGAAGTTTTCGGCGTCGCCTTCGATGCCAAGCCGAGCGTCATGGCGACCACGCTTTCCAACCTCAATCCGCCGGCGCATATGGCGATCGCGCTCTGCAATTTCACCCGTATGGAAAAGGGCGAGGACTGGTCGAGTTATGGCGGCATTACAGAAGGTGCTGGCAAGTTGATGGAGGCACTCGACGAGGAACGTCTGGCGCTGGCCGCCTCGTTCGGACTGTCGGTGCGCTCCGTTTTCGATCACTATGTCCACTCGTTTGGCGTCGAACGTGGATCGGTCGGCCAGATGGCCCAGACCGTGGCGGCTGCACGGCCGCATGTGAAAGGTCCGGCAAGGCTCGACACGCGTTTCGTCACCGAGGACGTACCGTTCGGCCTGTATCCCCTCGTCGAACTCGGCAGGCTTGCGGGAGTGACTATGCCGCTGCATGCAAGCGGCGTCGAACTGTTTTCCGCCCTTTACGGCCGGAATTTCAGGGCTGAGAACGACATTCTTCCGCAATTGCGGCTGGAAGATATCTCGGCCTCGGAGCTACTCCGTCTGCTTGAATAAATTACGACGGATTCTCGCGAAGATTGGAAGCTTTAACTTGGATAGGGCTTTCCCTGGCTTCGCGATGGCGTTGCGGGGTTAAAATAGCCCCGCCTCGTCACCTTCAGAATGATATCGGCATCATCGCCCGCCTATTGCTGAAATGCGAGTGAGAGCGGAGACAGAGAGAGCGAGTTTCACGCGCATGATGGCGTCCGTGCGCATAGCTCCATGGAGCGTGTTGGGGACAGTGCTCGTCCGCCAAAGGTCAGCTCCACAAGCTTTTCAAATCACACGGCGCATGGCAGCAAACAGGCTCGCCCGAGCCCGATCAGCGATCTCGCCGGGTAGGATGTCAAACCCATGGACGGCGCCGGCATGCATCATCAGATCAGTTGCGACGCCGCTTGCCACCAATCGTTGGGCGTAGGCAATGTCCTCATCCCGAAACAGATCGAGGGCTCCGGTCATGATAATGGTCGGCGCAACACCGGCCAGGTCTTCTGCCAACGCCGGCGAGAGATAGCCGACGTTCTTTCCCTGCGGATCCGCTGCGCCCTTCACAAGACTCCAGGCGAAGCTCGTCAAGTCGCGGTTGACCATGAACTCACCGGTCAGCGGGTCATTGGTTAGTGCATCTTTCGTTCCTGTGCGGATGTCGAGCATGGGATAGATCAGGATCTGCGCCTTCAGCGGTACCCGACCCTTGTCGCGCGCCATCAACGCCACTGCCGCTGCAAGGCCGCCGCCTCCGCTGTCACCCATTACGGAAATCCTGGTAGGATCGACACCCAGCCTTGCCGCATTGTCGTACAGCCATTCGAGCGCCGCATAACAATCCGAGATACCGGCAGGGAACGGATGCTCCGGCGCGAGCCGGTACGCGGGTGCAAACACGAGAGCGCCGACGCTGGCGGCAAGCCTGCTGTTGGTGCCGGCCATGACCTCCGGCGTTCCAGCCACCATGCCGCCACCGTGAAGATAAAGGATCGCCGGACGCCTATCACCAACAACCTGTCCGGCACGCGACTCTTGTTCACCCCTCGGATTATTCGTTGCCGCATCCGGGCGATGCACCAGAACCCGTATTCCGGGGCGGCCGTCCTGCCCGGCTGGAACGCTTTCAGTCTCGAACACAACCGGTTCCGGTGTCAGCAGCGGGCCGAGCCCTTCCATCATCATCTTGCGAAAGCCTTCGATACCATCCCGGGCGCGGTCGAACGCCTGAAAGCCGGCAATCATATCGCGCTGGTCGCGATCGACCATATTCAGGCTAGTCATATCTTGCATCCTTCTGTATTTATCACAACGACCATTCCAATAACAGTGCGCTGCGGGAATTGCAACAATGACCATTGTGAAAAATACAAAGGCCCGTGGCCGCCCACGCGCCTTTGATCGGGAAGCGGCGGTCGTGCGTGCGATGGAGGTGTTTTGGGCGCAGGGATACGAAGGTGCTTCGATGCCGCTCTTGACCGAAGCGATGGGGATTTCCGCGCAGAGCCTCTATGCAGCCTACGGTTCCAAGGAAGCGCTCTACCGTGAAGCCATGGAGCGCTATCGGACGACGATTGGCGGTTTCGGGCAACGTGCGCTCGACGAGGAAGATGATGCGCTTCAAGCGATCAAGCGGCTGTTGCTGGATGCCGCCATAGTCTTCTCGGAGGCACCGGACCATCCCGGCTGCATGATCACCATGGCTCCTGCTGGCATCGCGGACGCCGAGCTGGTCCTATACGGACAGCAGTTGCGTATCGATAGCCGCGATATGGTCTGCCGACGCCTGAAGCGCGGCGTTGAAGAAGGACAGCTTCCAGCCGATACAGATTGCGCCGCCTGGGCGCGCTATGTCTCCGGTGTGGTGCAGGGCATGTCGGTGCAGGCGCGCGATGGAGAAACGCGGGCGGGCTTGCTGTCGATCGCAAATATTGCGGCCTGTGCACTGGAAGGGCTGCGGGTAAGCTAGCGCGCCTTCGACACCTTGGTTTAATGCGCTTCCAGCGAATTGGCCCCCGCACCATGCGTTTAATGGAAGCGCTGGGCTGGCTGGCCGATATTGGTCCCAGTCATAAATCCCACGGCAATCTGGAACTGAAAGCCGGCTGCAACGTAGCCGCCAACCGGCGAGCGGCGGCTTGATCGAGCCCTTGTCGCTCAAGCCGAATACAGTTCTCGACTATGGAGCCATAATTTTACTCAAGGTTTCAAACCGCAAACCCGGCGTTACCGGCGTGCCAAAACGGACATCGCCCTCGGGGAAAGGCTCTGTGACACCGGTGCGGTGATAACCCCTGCGCTCGTACCAGGCTATCAGTGTCTCGCGCCTGTCGATCACCGTCATCTCGATGCGACGACCGCCGTGACGGCGGACATAGTTCTCCGCCGCAGACAGAAGGCGGCGGCCTAACCGTGCATTCTGCAGGTCAGGGTCAACCGCAAGGGAGCCGAGATACCACACGCCATGAGCTGTAGGTTCAAGCCAAACGCATCCATTAACCGCGTCGGCAGACTTGAAGATCATCATACGGCCTTCCGACGTTTCGGCAATTTGTGCAGTGAGTGTTTCCAGGCTGATCCGATCGCCGGCAATGATGCCAACTTCGTTGGTCCAGGCAGCCAGTGAATTGTTTTCGCGGTAAGCGCGATTGAGCAGCGAGACAATCTGAGGCAGATCGTCATCGCTCGCGATCCGGATCTGAAGCGCGTCCTGACTGATTGCGCTGTCGCCAATAAAACTTGCGGACAGCCGCTCTTCGATGATGCCGATCTGAAGATCGATCGGCCCGGACAGATCGCTTACTAGCTCCCCCACCGTCTTGTTGACGAGCGGAAGGATGGTAGAACGTCCTCGCGCGACTGCATCTCTGCCTGCGTCCGTCAGCGCCACTATCGATCGCCGATTATCCAACTGGTCTTCGCGAATATGCACCAGACCGGCATTGACCAGCTCGCGGAGGTTTTCCGTCATTGCCGGTAGGCTGATTTCCACCGCTTCGGCCAGATCCCCGACGGTTGTTACATCGCTTCCAGCGAGCAGGAAAAGCTCCCGATACAAGTCAGCAGGAACGTTGACACCGCTTATTTGAGCTAGTGCGTTTGCGTGCGCTTGCAGGGCTTCAGATAGACGTCTCAATCGGAGGCTTAAAAACGCAAAAGGGAACTGCATAGAGTTACTCATTGAAAAATCCTTGATCTCAAATAAGGGGTTAAGCAATGCGGAGATGAACTGCTCCCAAGCGATGGAGAAGTGCGGCCGTGGACATGGCAACCGCATCATTCGTTTAGGGCCACGCGGCGACCATAAAAATGTCTGCCCGCGCTTTGCCCTGTCACGGCATGGCCGCATATGCCCACGCGGCGCCGTAATAGGGGGAGCCATCGGCGTTGAACGGCATAAATCTGTCAAACGCCATGCTAAGATGAACTTCCATTCCGCGTCCGGTTCGTGCCGCCGTAACAAGTTGATGCGAACCCCGGTAGGGAGGCTGCAGACGGTCGATTGAACGTAACTGTTCAAATCGGTCAATTCCCATGGCGTGCCAGCTGGCCATGGCCGTGCGCAGCCTCACGACAGGGTCAAAGACGTTTGTTAAGCCATACTCGCGCTCGGCGGGCGTCATTCCCCGCTGGAAGAGCCAGGGAGCTGGGGCGCCATCATTGGTGACGTCTGCAACGCCAGAAATCATCATCATCCGGAAAACGGCGTGCCGTTTGGCAATCATTGCGGCATAACCCGCACCTTGGGAATGCCCGACAACGCTCACACGCGACCAGTCGACAATCTGGCCCGAGAGAAACCGACCCCAGCCTTCTGCTGGGTACTGCTTTCGAAGATGGTCAAGCAGTTTTGCCAGTCTCGGCTCGATCGCATCCGCAGGCTTGACGGAAACGAGGGGTGACGTGTCGATTCCAGTCAATATCTCCTCGCGTACTTTGCCGGTGCAATCTGCGTCCGAAGACTTTTTGCAAATCTGTGCGACTGCCGTGTTGTTGGGATAGGCGATGGAGACGGCGTTGTATCCGCGCCCCGCAGCAAAGCCCACGATGTCCTTGGTCATCGTGGGGGATGTGCCGGTACCGTCGATAAAAAGGAATATTCGCCCTTTGCGCTGACCAGGCGTGTTCACGACGGCTGAAATATTGCTGTCTATCGCCCCCGTAGTCTTGTTCGGAGGCTGGTTCGCATTCGGATCGATAGTGGTCATGGCAATTTCATGTTCTACCAAAGTCGGCTGACCGCCATGAAAGAGTGGCTGCGCCGTCGCTTGGGTGGCGATCAGTTGCAGCAACAGCACCAGAAGCCTTGTCTCATTTTTTTTCGTTACGAATTTTCTCAAGATTTCTGGTAGGTCGGGCACGTAGATACTCCTGAGTTTCCTTTAGAGCATTTCCGCATTTT
>UCJD01000039.1 GCA_900472605.1 Hyphomicrobiales bacterium
AAAAGGTGAAACGCTCTAGTTATGATATGTCGGCTCTGGAAGCTGCCAATGAAGCGGTGAACAATTTCATCCGCTTCGTACGCGATGCACACGTCGGAAACGATCTCGTTGACGAGATAGAGTTGCCTGTCGCGAAGCCTGTCCTGGTGGAAGCATTCAAACGGGTCATCGTTGCGGAAGAGCGCACAGAGATGCGGGCGCTGCTGCTCAAAGCTGGATTGACATTAGCGCAGTATCACGTGGGACTGGGCGAGCGCATTAGGGTGAAGCCGATCACCATCGATCGCAGGAAATATCCAACCGATCCCAAGCTTGCTCGGAAATTCAATCGTGCGCTTCTGTTCACGGCGGCGGAAAGGACGCGGCTGACCCAGGTTTATCAGGATGCTCTTAAGCGCGGCGTGCACTGATCGATGCCGATGTCTTATCTGGCAGGCTTTCCGACAGTGCTTGACACGCGGCCTTTGGCATAGGCCGAATTATCCGCGACAGCGCGGTTCCGACCGCCGCTTTTCGCAAGATAAAGGGCCCTGTCGGCGCGGGATATTAGATCGTTCATTTCCCCAGCTTCCCTTTGCCGCGTGAATGCCACCCCGATACTCGCTGTCATCGACATTGACCGCTCGCCTTCAAGTGGTATGCGCATGGCTTCGATCCTACGGCAGACGAACGCCGCATCCAAAAGAGCTTGGTCTTCGCTTTCTGCCTGGTAGACAATAACGAACTCTTCGCCGCCATAGCGCGCAGCCAGCGAATTCGAAAGTCGATCGACCGACAGCAACGCCAACCCCAGGCTTTGAAGGCATTGATCTCCAACCTGATGTCCGTATCGGTCATTGATCGACTTGAAATGATCCAAATCGATCAGGAGCACGGCGATCCCACCACCCCTTCCCTCGTCGGATAGTGCCGCTTTCAAGAAGGTCTCGAACGTTCGGCGGTTTGCAAGACCTGTCAGCGGGTCCTCCTCCGCCAAAGCCTGCAGCACGATGTTCTTGCGGCGCAGTTCAATAGCAACATCGCCATACGATCGCACCGCATCCCCGATCATCGCAAGCTCCTTAAGAACCGGCCGAGTTTGAATGGGGACCGTGTGGGCGTTCTCATTTATCCGCTTGAGGTTCGCGATGGCGGACAGGATTGGCCTGGCCAGGTGGCGCCGGGCAAGCCAGAGCAGGACGATACAGAATATTCCCGGTAGCAGCAGAGTCAGCAGCACGGTGTAGCGGGTGGTGGCAGCGCCAGCCTCGATCTCTTGCGCAAGCCTGTCTGCCGCTAGCGCCGCATCTCCACTCAATTCCTTGCCCATCTCGTCGATGGTCTTGATAGCCTCGCCATAGGCGGTGGTCGCCCGCTCCTCGAAGGTGAAAGCTGTGATATTCTGTGAAGAGCTGTCACGCGCCTGTTGGCGAGCGCCAGCGATTTCCTTCGCCAGCACAGCCACTCGCTTCGCGCCAGCGACAACACGATCTCCCGCATCGAAAGGAAATCCCTGCGCCAGCGCCTGGATTTGCAACTGCACTTGTCGCTCCAAACGCCGGTCTCGTGCGAGGTAAATCGCCCGAACTAGCGAGGCTAAGCGCTCCGCTTTAACCGCGTTGCGGGTCTGTGAGAGGATCAGTGGCAATTGCGTTTCGCGCGTGAATTTTGCTTCGCGTTCGATCTTCGTCAGCAACACGCCCGTGAACATCGCTGCAGCGCAGGTGTAGACGAACGCGATCACGAAAAGGCCCCTGCCCGCTGTTCTCAGCGAAATCTGACGGGACGATTTCCAGCGCGAAAACGACTGCAACATTGCCGGCCCTAGTAGATGCTGAAAGGGAAGTAGGCATCGTTGATACGGTCGTAAGTGCCGTTAAGCTTGATCTCCTTGAGTGCCGCGTTGACGCGGGCAAGCAGCGCCTGGTTGCCCTTGTGGGCAGTGATGTGTGCCGAGCTTTGCAGGAAGTCGCTCGAGACCGGATCACCGACATAACTGTACAAGGAACCCTCAGGGGTCTCCATGAAGGTCAAAAGTTCGATGGCGTCCCCAATGAGGAGGTCGGCTTTCTTTTCGGTAAGAAGACGTCGGGCCGCCGGCTGATCCTCCCCAAGCAGGATCGTACTCTTTCCATAGGCCTTTTTCAGGTACTCGGCTTGGATCGTCCCGCTCTCGACGGCAATCCGCACGCCGGCGAGCGCGTCCGGTGAACTGTCCTGGTATTTTTCGTCTCCGACGAATACCGAGTGGGACCGGTAGTAGGGCTCGGAGAAATCGATACGTGCAGCGCGCTCTTTCGAGTAAGCCATGCTTGCGACAATCAGATCGTAATGATTGTCTTCCAGACCCTTGATGATGTCGTTCCACGGCACAGCCTGGAATGTGCACTCGACGGACATCTTGACGCAAACGGCCTTGGCAATCTCAACGTCGAAGCCCTTGAGTTCGCCGTTTTCCAGGAAATTGAAGGGGGGATATGCGCCTTCGGTGGCTATTCGCAGGGTCTCTGCATGACCTTGATTTATCGAGAAAAGGACTGCCAGTCCCAGTGCTATACCCAACCGTCGAAACATTGCGTAATCTCCCCAATGCCCGATTGTAGCAACCGAGAACTAATAAAGCTTTTCAACAATTGCTTAAATGTTGCCTCTCGGGTCACGTTGACATGGAGATCTGATTTACGGCAGCAGCCAGAGCGCCGCCATAAGCTTTCCGCGATCCAAGCGCCTCGCGCCGGATGGAATCCGTCCGTGGGGCGGCGTCACCGGACAGACGATGGAAACGGCGGTTCATCGCGGGGGCGCTCCTTCTTAGTGCCTACCCACCGTGAGCTAGTTTGTCAGAGGCTTGACGCCTTCGATCAATATTGCAGTTTCTGAGGCGCGCGCGATTTCGCGTAGAAATGTCTACTACACGTGAGTTTCAAGTCGCCTCCACGTCCACCACTGCGTTCGCAACCCCGCTTCAAGGGTGTCATTTCTCGAAACTCCATATCGATTTGGGAGTGCGTGGCGCAATCTGCGATCCTGGATTAAAATCTCATCAACGGCGGCCGATGGTCCTACCTCCATCAACCAGAGAATCATGAGATAGCTTCTATTGTTCATTCAGAATCTGAAACGTCCCTGAAGAGGCTTTTAACTAACGGGAGCAGTCGAATGATGCGAGGTGGAGGCAACGATTGGGCTTCGACGAAAATCAGTTAGCAGCGACTGTAGCGCTGGTTTTGACATAGCTGCTGGCGATGCAATCGCGAGCCGGCATCGAGGCTCCGCGATTGTTCTGCACCAATTTGGCGCCCAAGTGTTTGGTCCTCTCGTGAAGCTGCCGTTCAGAGCGGGATCGGTCCGTACGCTTCCTGGAGGCGTTGCATTACCACCTCCAGTGGATCGGCCACGATGTAGTCTGGGCCGCCGGAAACCGTGATTCTCGTTCGATTGGGATCGATCGCAAGGAGTGAGGTTACATAAGCCGGATTGATGCGCAGGGCTATCATGCCTCCATCACTTTCCGCCAAGAAGCTTGCAAACATCATAAAATACCAACCCCGATCTGGACTACTCTTTCCCAAAATGCCGCCAGAATTGCCAAATGCTATGCGGCGTCTTTGATCTTTGATTTGGGAAGCCCGAGTATTTTTTCAATCGCCGCTATTCGTTCAGCGCGGCGTTCAAGACTTTTGTTTCGACCACGCTTGTTGCTAGCGTTGGCTTGCCGACTAGCCTGCAACTGCTCGATGTACACGTCGCTGCCTTTCGCGTTCGATAGTCGGTCAAATATCCAGCAAAACGAAGCCGAAAGCTCTTCCACCCTATAGTTTAGTGTTGATTCCCGGTCGTCATCAAGAATGCCCTGTAGAACGACCTGATCCCATACTTCGGGATCCTTGTCGCAGCGCCTCTTCCACTCTGCCAGGAGATCTAGCGTGGCTTCGGTATCTTGGAGAAAAATCGTAGCCGATATCAACCGGCCGGCCTCTCGGTAAACCGCAACATCGCAATCGAGATCACTCAGAACTGGCCACGGATCACGGTGGAACACTGCGTCGACATCCACGTAAAGGAGCGGGCCGCGATATTTTTTTCGGGCCTCGAGGAGAAATGTCGGCTTGAGGGCCGCATTGCGAACCCAGCTTCCTGCACTCTCAATCGCAGTTGTTTGAACCGTTAGACCAAGCCTTGACGCCGAAGCGACCATTCGTTCGGCCTCCAGCTCGTAGATGGAATCGGACGTGAAGAACGCGACGATCTGCCCGCCAGACTCTGGCGACAATACAATCTGCGAATCCGTTGGGAAGGGAACGACGTGGTTTCGATACTTTGCCTTAGACGCACTAAAGAGATCAAAGAACCGAGAAAATAATCTTGTACTCATTTTATCTGTCGCATTGCACAAGGCCGGATCCGTACAACGCCATGGCGTCATATTCAATACCAGATCGCCCAGCCGTGCGGCACCGGTCGCGTTGCATAACAAATCTGGCCTGTGTCGTTGAATGCTGGGTCTGCGGTCCCTCTGCAGTGTCCTTAGCCAGCACTGATCTCCGATAGAAGCTCCATGGGTTTCCGAGAACGGCTGCGCGCGCCCACCGCAGAATACAAAAAGCGATGGGACCTCTCCGAACCACTCAGGTTTCTGTGACGGAGATCGCACTAGCCTGTGGTTTCGCGAGTTCAAGCCATTTTCCAACGCATTCCGAAAAAGGTCGGAGCTTCGCCGTTAGAACATCGAGGGCTGTACAAAGTGCTTTGAACACATTTCGCTTCCCGTCAGTTTGACGAGAAAGCGAGAGGAAACCCATTAGGTGGAACGAGATGGATCTAGATTTGGCTAAGGCTGCCCTAAAGGTCTCACCCGGCCTAAAAGTCTCCTACCGGTCTCACCGCCGAGCAGCTCAAAGCACGCATTAGGCCCTGATCGATAAATTGACGGCGCAGCTTGGCCGTTCTCAACTGCCCGGTTCGGCTCTTCCACCGAGAAGATGGACCGCCATCGAGCAGCTCGAACTGGCGCTCTGCCAACCGTTGACAACTTCCTACCGATCCTCACCACCTTGTCACTGCTAAAGCAGCGAAGAAAACCCCTTTCCCCTATCGCAAGCGATTTCATCGTGCCGATAACGTGCAGATCGGATATTGAAATTTTCCAGTGGGATTCAGTGCGGCCCGAATGGCTGATCTTCATGCCAACGCTAACTTGACGGCATTTTTCGCCGCTTTATGGCGAGTATGTTCGGTTCTTGATATCGACTGTCTTGCGTAATGCTAAGGTTATCATTTTGTTAACCAACTTCGCCCCTCGGAAATAGCGCCGGAAATGCGTTTTATGTTGAGGCTACCAATGAAATTACAACCGCCGGCCTACTCAAAAAAGCCTTTTGCTTGCGCGACAATGGTCGAAACGCATTGACGCGGCTTCCTCTCAGTGGCTAATGCCGTCCGACCACGTTTTTCCGACCTTCGGAGACTTTTATGAGACAGAAGATTATCCCCGTCATTATTGCCGGCGGAAAGGGTACGCGACTTTGGCCGTTGTCGCGATCGAGCGCGCCAAAGCAGTTCATTCAGGTGGCGAATGAAAAAACCTTGTTCCAAGAGACGCTGAAACGCGTCGCGGAGCCTGATGTGTATCAAGCGCCTGTGGTGATTACCAATCAGGACTTTCGCTTCACCGCGGCGGAGCAGGCTCGTGAAGTCGGCATCGATCTGTCTGCTATCATCCTTGAGCCGGTGGCGCGCAACACGGCTGCTGCGATTGCCGCCGCTGCTTTTTTCTTGAAGCAGATGTTTGGAGAGGACGCTGTACTGCAGCTTTTGGCCTCGGATCACGAGATCGACGCAGGCAAGGATTGGTATGAGGCCGTTGCGACAGCACGACAGACGGCCGCTTCTGGCAAAATCGTGACTTTTGGCATCACGCCGACTGAGGCTGCAACCGGCTATGGGTATATCGAACAGGGCGAATTGCTCCCTGTCGGCGCATACAATGTCAAACGGTTCGTTGAAAAGCCCAAACTTCCGCAAGCCAAAGAGATGCTCGATTCGGGTGGATTCTTCTGGAACTCCGGGATTTTCATGTGTCGTGTAGACATGCTTCTAAGCGAACTTCAGACCTTTGCGCCGGCCGTCTATGATGCCGCAGAAGCAGCAGTGGACAAGGCTGTGGTCGATTTGGACTTTGTGCGGCTCGATGAGGCGAGCTTTCAAGCCAGCCCTGATATATCGATCGATTATGCGGTTTTGGAAAAGACAGCGAACGCCGCCGTCGTTTCCTCAACTTTTGCCTGGTCAGACCTTGGCAGCTGGGATGCTGTATGGAAGCTCGGTGATAAGGACGATAAGGGTAACGTTGTCATTGGCAATGCGACGGTCATCAACACAGAGAACTCACTTGTTCTATCCCGGGCCTCGCATTTAGCAATCCACGGGCTGAAAGACGTAGCAGTTGTCGCCAGTGAAGACGCCGTTTATGTGGGCAAGCTTGACGAAGCCCAGGACGTTGGTAGGCTCGTTAAGCACCTCACCAAGAGCGCTCAGACAGCCCACCTTGCTGAAACTCACCCGACCTCTTATCGTCCGTGGGGCGGTTACACCTCCCTTTTTAATGGCGATCGTTTTCAGGTGAAACGATTGTTTGTACTGCCTGGCAAAAAATTATCACTTCAGAAGCACTTCCACCGTTCGGAACACTGGGTCTGCGTCAAGGGTACGGCAGAAGTAACTGTCGGAGAAACGGTTACGGTCGTTCGCGAGAACGAGTCTGTTTACATTCCGCAAGGTGAACTCCACAGGCTCTATAATCCTGGAAAGATCATTCTGGAAATGATTGAGGTGCAGACCGGATCGTACCTCGGCGAGGATGACATTGTCCGAGTTTCCGACGAGTTTGGGCGGGGATAAGCGCCTTTTTGTACCTCATTATTTTGAATGGGGAGCGGTGTGAAAAACCAAAGACAAGCCAAGGCTCCGCGATGCGTGTTCTCCATTTCTTCAAGACTTATTATCCGGATTCGTTCGGTGGTGTTGAGCGAACTATCCATGCCATCGCTACGGGCTCGCTGTCGCATGGCGTTCGATCGGATGTTCTTTCTTTGAGCCGTAATCCACTCCGCAATACAGTCGAGTTTGACGGGCATACGGCATACAAGGCCAAACTCGATTTGGAATTTGCTTCCACCGGATTTTCGCGAGACGCCCTTTCGAAGTTCAAGCGGCTCAGTGCTAAAGCTGACCTCGTACACTATCATTTTCCGTGGCCTTTTATGGATGTTGTCCACTTACTGCACCCCCCCGGAAAGCCTACGATCGTCACGTATCACTCTGATATTGTGAAGCAGCGAATGCTGTTACAGCTTTACAGGCCGCTGATGCACCGTTTTCTGTCAAGCGTTGATCGAATAGTCGCTACATCACCCAATTACTTGGATAGCAGTAATGTTCTCCAATTATACCGGAACAAGACAGTTGTCATACCAATAGGCCTAGATGAGTCGCACTATCCCAGAGCGGCGGATAGCTTGAAGGTGTCGTGGCGTGTTCGGTTTCCCAAGCCGTTCTTCCTTTTTGTCGGGGTATTGAGGTACTATAAAGGCCTTCATACTTTGATCGAAGCAGCGAGATACGTTCAAGCAGACATCCTGATCGTAGGCGAAGGCCCCATGGAGGCTGAGCTGAAGGCACAGACCAAGAAAATCGGATCGACTAACGTACATTTCCTCGGCGCAGTCGATGACGCCGGTAAGGCAGCTCTTTTGGAAATGTGCACGGCATTTGTATTTCCATCGCATCTAAGGTCAGAAGCCTATGGGTTAGCACTTGTCGAGGCTGCGATGTTTGGAAAACCACTCATAAGCTGCGAGATCGGGACCGGTGCAAGTTTTGTAAACAAGCACGAAGAAACCGGGTTGGTGTTGCCCCCCGGGGATGTTCCCTCCCTGATAAACGCGATGGAAACCTATCTACGAAGACCTGAGGTTGCAGCTCGCCACGGATTCAATGCATCGATCCGATACAGTGGAGAACTCACCGCCGCGAGAATGACGCAGAGATACCTAAAACTTTACCGTTCTTTGTTGGTTCCCCGGGTCGAGGATACTCCATAAGATAAAGCTTGCAGATTGCTACTGTCAGGTGGTAATCGGCACCCAATTCGAGAGCCATCAACAATCATTTGGCGTCTCAAGGGCGGTGGTGCCATAGCTTCCGCTGTGTATAAGGGGTTCTAAGGTCCCGCGCTGCATAATTCGCTTTCGACTTCGGCAGTGCAAGTCGATATACGAGCGGTAGGTCGGGCCGGCGGCGTTCTGCCCTTTTCCAGGTCAGACGTGCGTCGAGCGGCGCTCTACAAATGGAGAGAAAATGACGAAGAAGGTCGCGCTTATAACTGGCATCACGGGTCAGGACGGAGCATATCTTGCCGAGTTCCTTTTGGGGAAAGGATACTCCGTTCACGGAATCCGGCGTCGGACCTCATTATTTAATACCGACCGCATTGACCATTTATATCACGATCCTCATGAGACTGGAGTAGACCTCACTCTGCACCACGGGGACCTCACAGATTCATCGAGCTTGATGAGAATTATTCAGCTTGTACAGCCTGATGAAATATACAATCTGGCCGCGCAGAGTCACGTTGCTGTTTCATTCGAGGAGCCGGAATACACCGCGAATTCCGATGCTATCGGTGCGCTGAGAATATTGGAAGCGATCAGAATTCTTGGTTTCGAGAAGAAGACGCGCTTCTATCAAGCGTCCACGTCCGAACTGTACGGCCTAGTGCAAGAAGTGCCTCAGCGAGAAACGACGCCCTTCTATCCTAGGTCGCCGTACGCAGTTGCTAAGCTGTATGCGTACTGGATAACCGTGAATTATCGTGAAGCCTATGGAATCTATGCCTGTAACGGCATTCTTTTCAACCACGAGTCGCCGAATCGTGGCGAGACGTTTGTGACACGTAAAATCACACGCGCCTTAGCACGCATAAAGCTAGGCACGCAGAAAACGCTCTTCTTGGGAAATCTCGATGCCCTTCGCGACTGGGGCCATGCGCGCGATTACGTGGAAATGCAGTGGCTTATGCTACAGCAAGGACATGCTGAGGATTTCGTCATCGCTACAGGTGAGCAGCACTCCGTACGTGAGTTTGTTGAGCTCGCAGCCCTTGAGATTGGCCTTAAGATTCGATGGGAAGGTGCAGGTGTCGACGAGAAAGGGTTCGACGCAAAGACAGGTGCATGCATTGTAGCGGTGGATCCTCGCTATTTCCGCCCAGCAGAGGTCGAGACATTGCTCGGTGATCCTTCTAAAGCGAAAGAGAAGCTTGGATGGTATCCCAAAACTAGCTTTATTGATCTCGTGAAAGAAATGGCGGTCGAAGACCTCAAGAAAGCGCAGCGAGATAAGTTTTTGGCTGAGAACGGTTACGAATCACATCTTCGCAAAGAGTAGATATGTCCCGAATTCCTGTATACGAACCCCAACTTGGGGGTAATGTGTCCACATACGTCAACGAATGTCTTACTTCGGGATGGATCTCGTCGCGAGGACAATTTATAGCTCGCTTTGAGGACGCTTTCGCCGGTTATGTTGGGTGCGAATCAGCTACCACAGTCGCCAACGGTACCGTTGCAATACACCTGGCTCTAGAAGCCCTGGGCATCGGTCCTGGTGACGAGGTTATCGTCCCTAGTTTCACCTACATTGCGTCCGTGAACACGATCATTCAAACCGGTGCGACGCCCGTTTTTGTCGATTCGATTGACCAGACCCTTCAAGTTGATCCAAGCTTGGTAGAGTCCGCGATTACTGACCGAACGAAGGCTGTGTTGATCGTACACCTGTACGGCCATCCATGTGATATGGACCGACTTACAGAGATATGCCGGAAACAAAAGCTTTTCTTAATCGAAGATTGCGCCGAGGCGTTCGGTAGCATGTGGAACGGTAAACACGTGGGTACGTTCGGCGATGCCGCCACATTCAGCTTTTTCGGGAACAAAACGATTACAACTGGCGAAGGCGGCATTGTATTAGCGAGAGATGCAGCGGTTATGGATAGGTGCCGGAGCTTGAAAAGCCAAGGCGTTTCCAAAACACGTGAATACTGGCACGACATGCTCGCTTACAATTACCGTATGACGAACATTCAAGCGGCAATTGGGCTGGCGCAGCTTGAACTCGCAGATGGCTTTTTGCGTCGTAAAGCGGAAGTTGCAGCTTTTTACGCCGAGGAGCTTGCGGGATTGCCTGCTCGTATGCATGGCCCTGTGGGCAATGTCACGCACTCATACTGGATGTGCTCGCTGATATTGGATGATGCGAACAAGCGTGACCATCTTCGACGGTTCTTGCACGAGCAGGATATCGAGACCCGGCCATTTTTTCCGATGGCGCATAAAATGCCACACTGTCGCACAAGCCAAGTGTTGCCGATCGGTGAGAGTTTGAGTGAAAGAGGTCTCAATCTGCCGAGTTTTCCGGCACTGACGGATGCCCAGCTAGCTCAAATTTGCAGTTCAGTTCGCTCTTTCTTCCTTAATTTCGAAGGCTAATGTGTGGAGCAGCCGTTGTTTGAGTATGCAAAAGGAGTGTGGGGAGCTCGATATTTCTGGGTTCACCTCACAATGTCTGATTTACGCGCGCGCTGGAGGAGATCATTCTTTGGAATCCTCTGGTCGATGTTGCAGCCATTGGGTTTGACTATTCTAATCTCAATAGTTTTTAGCCGGATTTTTAAGTCTTCATTCACCGAGTACGCGCCTTACATTTTGTCGGGTGTGATTATTTGGGAGTATATAGTCTTTAATGTAGCTGGTGGAGCTTTGGCGTTTGTCCAAGCCGATGCTTACATTAAGCAAACAAGACATCCCCTCGCGATCTACACTTTGCGAAACGTTTTATCCGGATTGGTGATTTTGTCCTTAGCGGGTATCAGCTTAATTGGCTGGACTTTAGCTGTCATGCCACAAAATTTGGGATGGAGTTGGGTAGCAATCCCAACGATTTTCCCTCTACTTGCATTCATTATATGGCCGTGGGCGACAATAATGGCTTACTTTTCGGTCCGATTTAGAGACTTACCCCATGCCCTTGGGTTGCTGCTACAAGCGATATGGTTTGTGTCACCGGTTTACTTTGAGCCTTCAGTCTTTCGCAACGGTAACTTACACGCTTTGCTTGACTTCAATCCAATTTTTCATTTGCTGCAGATTGTGCGGGCTCCCCTCCTTCATGGCGAATGGCCGACCCTCGCCAATTATTGTTGGTGCATTGGCAGTGCGCTATCGCTTTCGGCTATTGCAGTTTTTGTGGGTCGAAGAGCAGAGAAGCGAGTGATATTTTACCTATGACAAACAGAATTCACTTGGTTGATGTAAATCTACACTACGCATCTGTGGCTTTCAAAGAGAGGTCGCTGAAGACGATGCTTTCGTCGCTAGCTCGGGGTGGCGGAGGAAGTGCGGTTGCGGATATCCACGCTTTGAAAAAGGTGTCTTTAGACATTGTGCCTGGCGAACGGGTTGGACTACTTGGCCACAATGGCGCGGGGAAAAGTACATTTCTAAAAATGGTTGCCGGCTTGTATCCTGTTTCGTCAGGCAATCGACATGTAGAGGGTACCATTCGATCGCTCTTTGACCTAAGTCTCGGCTTTGAACCCGACGCCACAGGCCGCGAAAATATCCTCTATCGTGGTCTCCTCTTAGGGCTCACGCCGAAATTCATGAAATCGATCGAAAAAGAGATAGTTGAGTTCGCAGATATTGGTGAATTCATCGACTATCCAATCAAAACCTACTCAGCGGGAATGCAGGTTCGTCTGGCATTCGCGATCTCGACCGCGGTTGGTGGGGACATTCTCTTGCTCGATGAAGTGATTGGAGCGGGCGATGCGAATTTTATGATTAAAGCTCGGAAGAGAATTATGGCACTAGTTGAGCGCGCCGAAATCCTGATATTGGCCTCTCATGATATGGCAACTCTAGAATCGGTCTGTCCGCGCGGAGTGGTGTTTCACCACGGCGAGATTCGTTTCGATGGTCCTATGCCTAACGCGATAAGTGCCTATAAGCGATTGAACGGACTTCCAGATGCCTGAGAGGATGCGTGTGTTGTGGCTCCTGAACCACAGAACACTCCGTAAATTCGAATTGGATCAGATTAGGAGTGTGGGCATCGATGAGATTTTCACACCAAAGAGTTTCCCATACGATGAGGGAAATATGTCTGCTGACGTGGATTATTCACACGATCAGACGCTGACTATTCCTGAGCCAGAACTCCATATTCTCAATTCACAAAATTGGTATGAAAATCCAAGCCGTGAGGCATGGGAAATTGCCAATAAATACTTTCAGGTTGCTTTTATCGGTTTCTTCCCTGAACAAATAAGGTCAACCGCATCGCAATTCTCAGGTACAATTATTCTTCGAGCATTTGGGCTTTCAAACGGTCTGAGCTACTCGCAGTTACTTCGTTCCCACCTTGGTCACAGGGCGTTCACCAATTTAGAGCGCCTGGAACAGAGGTTCTGGTTCGGCGCTGGCTACGATCATCTCAGCGAAATTGAAGATGCCTTTCTTCAGGAGCGCAATTGTTTTCTACCTGTTGGGCTGGCTGGATCATTTACCGATCGGTGGACGGGTGATCAGAAAAAGATTCTATTCGTTTGTCCAAGGATTGGGACGTCTCCGTATTATCGTTCGATTTACGAGGATTTCAAAAGGGATTTCAAAAAATTCGACTACGTTATTGGCGGTGCACAACCAATTCCTGTCAGTGATCGAAACGTCACTGGCTATGTGCCGCGTGCTGCTCACGACCGGAGTATGAAAGAATGCGCCGTGATGTTCTACCATTCACGCGAGCGCTATCACGTCCACTACCATCCATTCGAGGCCATACAAGCTGGAATGCCACTGGTGTTTATGGCTGGAGGCCTTCTTGACAAATTAGGTGGTGCTCATCAACCTGGCCGGTGTGAGAGCATCGCCGTAGCACAGGAGAAGGTCGGGAGAATCCTAAAGGGAGATCGCCACCTCATTGATAGCATCCGCGCATCCCAGCTGGATATGTTGTTGCAGGTAAGTGCTGATTATTGCCAACGTCGCTGGCGAGACGGATTCTCGCGAGTGTTGGAATCTGTGGTAGCGCCTCGACAAAAGCCATCGAATCGATTGTCTCGCAGAAAGAAAATTGCGGTTATCGTCCCTGTTAACTATCGTGGCGGAACACTTCGCGCGGCGAAATTGCTTGCACAAACTCTGCTGAGAGGAGCTCAACTCGCAGGCGAGAATGTTGACATTGTCTTTGGCCATATTGACGACCCGCAGTCATACTCAGCTGGAGACTTTGATGACTTAGATCACCGTATCTCCAGACGGCCGTTCAAATGGCGCGACATGGACGTGGATAGTACGCAAATCGCGATGAAATTTGCTGGTTTCGAAAAGTGGCAAGCGGACGAGACGGAATATCAAATCCCAGATGATGGAATAAAGCAGTTCTTGGACTGTGATGGGTGGATTTTCGTGAGCGATCGCGTATTGAAGCCAGTTGTTCCCATTCGCCCTTATTTGTGTGTCGTCTACGATTACTTACAGCGCTACGAGCCGGTGGTAACACGTGATAGCACCATAGCGTTCATTCAGTTCGCTCAACGCGCCGACAAGGTTCTCGTCACAACAGAATTTACGCGCAGGGACGCTTTGCAATATGCAGGGGTTTCTCCTAGAAAAGTCAAGTTGGTACCCATGTTGGTTCCAGACTTCAGCGTTCATTCCGTTGCCCGGGAAACGCCGAGTTCACGTCAATTCTTCTTGTGGCCCACAAATCTTGGCTATCATAAAAATCACCGAAACGCGCTCCAAGCTCTTTTTGACTATTACGTTAAGCTAGAGGGAACGTTCGACTGCGAGATCACTGGTGTGAATTCCGCAGAACTCCGTGACATCTTCTCCAATGAACTTAAGGCTTGGTCTAAGGCGGATGTCGAGCATTTAGAAGCTCGTTTGAAATGGAATGGTGAGCTGTCCGAGGAGGCATATCGCAGCCTTCTGAAAGGCTCACAATTCGTATTTCATCCAACGAAAGTGGACAATGGGACTTTTGCGGTAATAGAAGCGGCTGCGCTCGGCGTCCCTTCGCTTTCTTCAGACTACCCAGCAATGCGGGAAATCGACCAAAATTTTGATTTACAACTAAATTGGATGGACTCTGCCGATCCTACTGCAATGGCGCAGAAAATACGTTGGATGGAAGACAATCATCGTAATCTTAAGTTGTCTCTTAGGGAGAGGAAAATTTCGGGCTTGGGTGTGACAGACCAAAATGCGCGAAGCTACTGGGAGGCATTAGGCGAATGGCTGTGAAACGCTACGGTATATTCCTCGCCTACCCTCCCATGGTTGATCTGCGAAGCGAAGGCTTAGGACGATATTTGGCATCGTTCCTAAAAGGTGCGTCTGAAAGAAACGACGTTTCATTCACGATCCTATGCCCTAGCTGGTCACGCGAAGGTTTGGAAGCGCTTTTCGCGAGCGAGCAGGTTTCGTCTTCGTCATTCGAGATAGTTTCGCCGCGCAAAGATCTCTTTTTATTTCGAATGTACACAAAATATGTAAAGTTTCGGAAGAAGACAGCCAAGGTCGGACCTCGCCGAAGTACACTTGCTAACCTGCAAATCTCCGCCACACGCTGGTTAGAAAATCGGATTTTTGGCTTGGTTAACGCCAGCTCCATCCTAAGTTTTGGAGCTCAGGCGATATTATTAGCTGCTTTAGGCGTCATTCTGTTGCCGATAGTTCCGCTGTTATCGTTATTTGTGGCCGCGCTTATGATTAGGAGGGTAGCGGGAATCGCCTACAGGCGCGCACGTTCTAAGTTAAGCTGGGTGGCTGGTAGGCTTCGACGTTTTGCGCCGAAAGTCACGAGGGAAGGCTTCTGGTTCTATTTTCACGAGTTACTGAATAAGGCGGAGACTGATCGCTTGGTCAGCATTGCCAATGGGATTTCGACAATCGAAGCGTGGTACTGTCCAACTTCGTTTTGGCCAGCATTCAACAACATTTTGGCACCCCGAGTAATGTGCGTTCCGGATGTTGTCTTGTCGGAGTTTCCAATTCGCTTTAGCGAAATTGGAGGAAAGAGAATGCTCTCGTCCTTCGAGATGGTAAGCTCTGCTATACGTTCATCCCAAAATTTCATCACGTATAGCAATGAGGTAAAAAATAGAACTTTGATGTCCATGTATCGAATACCCGAAGAAGCGATTAGCGTAATCCACCATGCGCCAAACTCATTGAAAGAGTATGTGGACTTCGTAGACACCCAGAATAACGAAGCCGGGACCGATGCGTATTGCAAGAAAAATTTGATTTCCGCAATTGATAAGTCTTTTTTTGGTGATTATCGGCGTGGATTTTACAATGAAGACGTAAAGTTTATTTTTTACGCAAGCCAAGTGCGTCCGAATAAAAATGTTCTCACCCTCATAAAGGCTTATGAGTTTCTATTGCGATCAAAATTCATTTCTCACAAACTTATTATGACTGGAAATCCATCGGTCATGAAGGAGATTAGAGACTATGTGGAAGAGAGGAATCTCACGTTCGACGTCTTGTTCTTGACAAGACTGACAGTCACTGAGCTCGCAGCATGTTATAAGCTGGCGGATTTAGCCGTAAATCCCAGCCTGAGCGAGGGGGGGTGCCCCTTCACTTTCACGGAAGCGGTCTCTGTCGGGACACCAGTTGTCATGGCGGATATAAAGGTCACTGAAGAAGTAATTTCAGACAAGCAAGTCTACGACGGCATGTCATTCGATCCCTTCGACTGGAAGGCCCTGGCGGACAAGATCGAGTATGCTCTTGACAATCTTGATATCCTATACGCACAGCAACGCGCGTTCTATGAGGAACACCTCATAAAGCGAAACTGGTCAAACGTCGTTGAAGAACACATTTCGGTGTTGGCAAAAATAAGCGAAGCGCACATTAAGGATGGTTGAAAGCGCCGTTTAAAGTGATGGTCGGTGAAAGGTAAAAATGCAAGCGGTACCGATTGGCCTGTATGTGATGGGCTTTGGCGGACACGGGAGAAGTGTCGCAGATGTCGCTGTGTCTGCCGGCGTGGGCGACATAATATTCGTCGACCGTAATGCCAAAGATGGGGAACACTTTGCAGGCTACCCAGCCATACGGGAGATGCCGCGTTCGCTTAAGAAGCAATGGTGTATGTTCCCCGCAGCCGGGAATAATACGCTAAGGCGTGCTCAAATGGATAGGCCACGAGCCGCCTTGGCGACTATCGTTGCTCCCGATGCGGTAATCGGCCTGGACGTAGCTATTCTTGAGGGAAGCCTTGTTGGGCATTGTGGATATGTTGGACCCGGCGCGCGTGTAGGACGCGGAGTTATTCTGAATACGCGATCAATCGTAGAGCATGAAGTCGTCATTGGCGATTTCACTCATATTTCTGTGAACGCGATCATCGCCGGGCGATGCAAGATCGGCTCCAATGTTTTTGTCGGCGCTGGTGCCGTGTTGATTGATGGAGTGTCAGTTTGCGACAATGTCATAGTTGGTGCCGGAGCAGTTGTGACATCGCATTTGACTGAATCTGGAACTTATGTTGGCGTTCCCGCTCGTCGCATCAAGTAAAAGCGCCTTCCGCAAAGAAGCTATTATGAAAATTGGAATTGACGCTAGAAATCTCGTCCCCAAGCTCTCTGGAATCGGACGCTATGTGAGCGAAACCAGCCGCCATTTGATCGAGCTCGGTCATGAGGTCGTGCTATATCTTCCGGAGCCTGAATGGTCGCGGGAATACATTCCGGCGTCCGCAGTTAAGCGAGTTTCGATGTTTCGGGGGGCGCTCCCACGAATAGTTTGGGGCAACACGGTGTTGCCTAGGCTGGTGATTGCAGACCGCTGCGATATTTTTTGGGGGCCAGCCCATCGATTGCCACTTCTAGGTTGGATGGGCATTCCGCAGGTGCTCACACTTCATGATCTAGTTTGGTATCATGCCGCACAGACAATGCGCGCTCGTGGGTGGATAGGAGAGCGTGCCTTTATGAAACAATCAATAAAGCGAGCAGATCGTATTGTTGCTGTGTCCTCGGCCACGCGGTCCGATGTTAGTGAGCTGTACCCGTGGACCGTTGGCAAAATCGACGTCGTCTATCCTGGCTTGACTCCATTGGCGCGGGCTCCAGATCCCGATGCCCTCGCGAAATTTGCGATTGATCGACCATTCGTATTGTTCGTTGGCACGCTTGAGCCACGGAAGAATCTTTCGAACTTATTAAAGGCGTTTGCTCTTCTCCCGGAAGCGGTAGGCTCTCAATTCCTGCTGATAATCGCGGGGGGGCAGGGATGGGGACGCGACGACCTTGTGTCCGAGATTGGGAAACTAGGCCTCACTTCAAGAGTGCGCCTGACAGGATTTATTTCAGACCCCGAGCTCGCTACGCTTTACCAAACCGCGAGATTTCTAGCGATGCCTTCACAATATGAAGGTTTTGGGCTTCCACTGATCGAAGCAAATGCCGCTGGAATCCCAACGCTTACGTCAAATGTCTCATCAATGCCCGAGGTCGGTGGGGAAGCAGCACTGCTTATTGACCCGCGCAGCGTGGAATCTATTTCGTTTGGAATGGCGCAGCTCATGACGGATGAGGCGTTATATATTCGTTTAAGTTGCGCCGCTAAAGCCAACGCGGCAAGGTTTAGCTGGAAGAAGAGTGCTGTAGAACTCTCTGAGGTGTTCGCTCGAACATGCAATTGAACGAGTCGTAAAAGTATTCGCCATTTAATGCGAAGCGAACTTCTGCCTTCAGCTCGATGCTCGTTTTGCGTCACACTGCTTTAAAGCATCTAAAAGCCCCCTCCGGTGAACTCATCTAACTCCTGGCCAGAACATCGACGGTCGTTAGCCTCGACCAAGCATTTCCTTCAAAGCACGGAGAGGAGCGGTTAATTTCCAGCTAGTGGATAACTTTATGTCCGCGATCTCCTGATTTAAGCGGGTCACATCTGCAGAAGTCGAGCTCCTCTCCGACCTTGATTGGCTTTGCCTGAAAGCAAAAAGCGGCAACATGTCTCGGCGCACAAAGAACGCATTTGCGTGTGAAGTGATATCGTACTCATACCCAAGTTGCGACAGCTCCGACCGTACTCGGTCGAATCCTACGTGACCAAATTCCACACACAACACTTGTGGAAGGACGCTGCTTCCTCTCATTCCAGCCAACACAGCGAGTTCATGCCCTTCAACATCAAGGACCATTAGATCTATTGATTTCAGCTCCGTTCTAAGGAGAAAGTCGGCCCACGAAATGACATTGACCTCGATCTCATGGATTACACATCCGCTCGCAAGCAATGCTTCTTTCGTCGTAGCATCGTGTTTGATTGCCCCGATTGTGGTCTCGTTACCAAATTGCGGATGCTCAACCGCCTGAAATTTGACTGTTCGGGTACTGTCCGATAGCCCGACATTTAAGTTGGTACTCGACGGTCGGTTCATTTCGAGTTTATCAAAGATACGGGGAACTGGTTCGAGGTTGATCCCTGTCCAACCCATCGTTTCTTCAAAAAACTTACAAGAGCATTCTGTTTGACCATCGAATGCGCCACATTCTACAAAAATACCGTTTATGTGAATGTCCGGAAAATAACGATTGAAAATAAACTCGTCTACCGGAGTTTCAAACTGCCCATAAAACTTCATAAAAAATCTCCAGAACCAAATGTTACACTGTTCGATTTTAGCGTGCTTGCTCTTTCATTTCTACCTCCGCAATTGAACCCGTCCACAGCGCATCGACCGAGCGAATTGATAAGCATGGTACCACGCCTCCAACGGATTCGCGACAGAACTGCTATCATGACCTGCCACGGAGAATTTCCTCCAAAGTGGATTAGAGGCTGGCATGTTAAAGGACGGACGAATGAGTAGCGTTTTACGGAAGAACAGACTATTGCGGTGCTGAAGCAACCGGAGGCCGGCGCGAAGGCAGCCGACCTCTGCCGCAAGCACGGGATTTCAGAAGCAACGTTTTATAAATGGATGGCCAGATACGGCGGCATGAAAGTCTCCGAAGCGGAGCGTCTGAAGGCGCTTGAGGGCGAGAATACTAGGCTAAAAAGGTTCCTAGCCGAGCAGATGCAGGAAGCAGCCGTACTTCGCGAGCTTCTTACAAAAAAAGGTAGGGGCTACCTCCAAGCATGAAGCCGGCGCGGATCTGAGGGCCATCGTCGGCTTTTCGGAGCGTCGGGCCTGCCAGATCATATCCGCTGACCGCAAGACGATCCGTTATCGGTCCAGTCGACCGCCGGAGGTAGATCGGCGAGCGAAGCTGCGCGACCTCGCCAACAAGCGGCGGCGTTTCGGCTACCGTCGGCTGTTCGTCTTGCTTCGGCAGGATGGAGTGCCGTCCGGCGTCAATCCCATCTACCGGCTCTATCGCGAAGAAGGCCTTTCTGTCCGCACGCGGGAAGCCAGTCAGCGTGCCGTCGGTACGCGTGCGCCGATCTTGGTCGAGGCGAAGGCCAATGCTCGCTGGTCGCTGAAGTTCGTGCATGACCAGTTTACCTGCGGCAGGCGCTTTTAAATCCTCAATGTCGTTGATGCCGTGACGCGCGAATGCCTAGCAGCGATCCCGGACACGTCCATCTCTGGTCGACGTGTCGCCCGAGAGCTGACTACGCTGATCGAACGACGCGGCATGTCCGGAATTGTTTCCGACAACGGCAGCGAACTAACGTCGAAATGCCACTCTCGCCTGGTGGAGGGATCATAAGGTGGATTGGCACTACATATCGTCGGGGAAGCCAATGCAGAACGGCTACGTCGAGAGTTTTAACGGTCGGACGCGAAACGAGTTGCTCAACGAGAGCCTCTTCTTCGGCCTCGATCATGCCCGCAGCGCCATTCCTGAATGGGCTGACGACGATAACCATTTTCGGCCACACTCATCGCCCGGATATCAGACCCCTGCAAGCTCTGCCGAATCCATGGCCGCAAACGGCTCCAACGCTACGCAAGATGAAAGCTTCGCGTTTCCGCCGGTTGCTCACACCGCGCCATTTGGCGTATTCAAAGCCGCCGAGGCTCTAATCGGAGCCGGATGAAACTTCAGTGGCAGGTCAACAACAACGAAGATCATTCTATGACGGTACTGTTGTTCTATGCTCCTCGCCTGCCAGTCAGTATCAGCAAATCAGAGCAAGGCTCGATCAGACATCCGCGCTCGATTGTATGCATTCGACAATCGAAGACAACCATTGAAGGCTTGCGAGACGCGGGCTCGACAAGCCTGGCTCACTTGGTCGTGGCTTGTCTGAGCGTTCGCAACTCGACGATCGTTAACGAGGAGGATTTCACGGGCCGATACTCCAGGCCGACCGCACCTTTGTAGCCGTTGTCGAAGAGCCATCGCAGTCGCTCGGCTAGGTCGATGGATCCTAATCCGGGCTCGTTGCGGCCGGGATGGTCGGCGATGTGGATGTGCAGGACCCTGTCCATGTCGTTGCCGATGACCTCTGCCGTGTCTTCGTCCATGACGGCGGAATGATAGATGTCGTAGATGATCCCGATCTCGGGTCTGCCCGTTTCCCTGACGATGTCCAGAGCTTCCCTGGTGGACGGGAGGAAGTAGCCGATGTGATCGACCCTTGTGTTCAGCGGCTCGACGCCAAGCCGAATGCCGGTGCCTGCCAGAACGCTGCCGGCAAGCGTGAGTGTGGTCACTAATGCGTCTCGCTGTATGTCCCTTGGGATATTCGGCAGGTCGTCTCCTGCCTGTGCGATCAAGGTTTTCGCACCGAGACGCTTGGCAACCTGGATCGACCGTTCCAAGCCACGCAGAAACCTATCCCGGTTGGCGCTATCCGTGAGTGGGATCATCGGCTCGGCGACAAAGCTAGTCAGTTCAACGCCAGTCTCCTTGAGAGCCGTCTCGATCTCATCCAAATCCTTGTTGGTCCATTTCCAGAACTCGACAGCCTCGACACCGTTCTTCTTGGCCAGTCGAATGCGATCGCCAAATGCCTCTGCCTCATCGGCGAATATCCATTCAATGCATGCTGAAAGTTTCATGGTCGCAACCCTCAATTCATACGGTAGTCAATCAACACCTGCATGATGTCTGCGGCATTGTTATCGACGAGTTGATATCCTTCGCTGGCCTTGGCGAGCGGAAACCGGTGGGTGACGAACCCCTTTAGATCATCGGCATAGGTTTGCAGGAATTCCTGGGCGATCTCGGAGCGTCGACCAGTTGACCACAGCGGTCCGAGGAACGGATTGACCTCGCCCACCTGCGAGGAAATGATCCGCGGACGGTTGTGATGGAACTCTCCTGACAGGCTTAAGCTCTCGAACGAACCCCCATACCAGGAAAGCGCAATCACCGTTCCGTTGAACCCCACCGTCCTGATCGCCGAATTCAGCGCTGGTGCAGCACCCGAGACCTCGATGACGACATCGGCGCCGCGTCCGTCGGTGATCCCCCGCACTGTCTCGGCGACGTCATCCGCCGGATCGAGCAGGTGGGTTGCGCCACCCTTGTCGGCGACGGCCCGGCGCGATGCCACCCCGTCCACGGCGATGATCCTTCGCGCGCCGTTTCGTTTGAGGAGACGCACGATGATCTGGCCGATTACACCAAGACCCATGACGACGACATCAGCGCCCAATGGGATATTGGCGTCGAGGAGGCCGTTATAGGCAGTGTTCATGTTGGCGGTGAATACGCCGATCTCGGGGTCTGGTAGATCACCCAGCGGGACGACGGCATTGGCAGCGACGACCGCATGGTCCCCGTGGGGAGAGTAGGAATAGACGAGATCACCCTCCTTGAGCGTGGTGACCCCCTCCCCCAGTGCCGTTACCCGCGCCACCATCGCGTAGCCATAGCGCGCCGGCCACGTCCATGACGATCCGTTCGCCGACGAAAAGAGCCGTGTCTTCGGATCCATCGTCTGGCGCCATTGGGGTGCCAGTCCGCGATAGACGTTTAGTTCGGTTCCGGCACTCAGACCGGAGACGACCGAGGTCAGTTGGACCTCGCCTTGCGACGGAGTACGAAGGTCTTCCTCTTCGATAGTGGTTACCCTTGGACCCGTGAAATAAAGCGACCGAGTGCGCATGATGAAATCTATCCTTTCACGCCACCGGCACTCAGGCCGCCGACGATTTGATGTCTGAACATGAGAAACAGGATGACGACAGGAGCGGCGATCACGACGCCGCCGGCCATGACCTCACCCCAGCTGAATGAATACGGATCAAACAACGTCTGAAGCGCCAGTGGCAGCGTCTTGGATTCCACTTTCGTGATCAGCGACAAGGCCATCAGAAACTCGCCCCAGGACAGCACGAAGGCGAAGGTGCCGACCGCCACGACAGCGGGCCTGATCAGCGGAAAGGTAATGCGATAAAGTGCACCGACGCGCGAGCAGCCGTCGATGAGCGCGGCCTCCTCGAGCTCGACGGGAACGCTGTCGACATACCCCTTCAGCATCCACACCGCGATCGGCAGTCCCAAGGACAGGTGGATGAAGGCGAGCGCTCCGATGCTGTTGGTCAAGCCCAGGCTGCGCACGATCATGACGATTGGCACAATGACGGCCACGGCAGGCAACATCTGCGTCCCGAGGATCAGGAAGCCCAGGATGTCGCGACCGAGATACTTGAAGCGGCTCAATGAGTACGCCGCGGGCACGGCGAGCACCAGCGTCGCTATTGCTGTCACCGCGCCAACGATCAGGCTGTTTTTGAGGGCCACGAGAAAGTCAGTTCTGGCAAGGATCGCCTCGAAGTGCTTGGTGGTGAACGAGGCCGAGAAGAGGCTGCCGCTCATGATGTCCTGGTCGGGCTTTACGGAGGCGATGAACACCCAGATAATCGGAAGAAGCATCAGCCCAAGAGCAAGGATGGTCAGGCAGTCGAGCATGAGTTCCTGTGCATAGGTCCGTCTCATGACTGCCTCCTCTGAAGCCTGAGCGTCAGCAATGCCGATGCGAACAAAAACACGAGCATGACGATGCTGATCGCCGCTGCGTAAGCTGGGCGAAGATCGGTGAACACCGCCTTGAACATCGCGATACCGAGCGTCGTGGTCGCGTCACCGGGACCACCCTTGGTCATGATCCACGGCAGATCGAAGCTGTAGAAGGCGAGGATCCCGAGTACGAGACTGATAATCACGAGCGTGTCACGGATTGCCGGGAAGGTGACTGCGACGAAGCGCCGAAGCGGTCCCGCGCCATCGACGGCCGCGGCCTCATACAACTCGGTCGGGATTGCTTTCAAAGATGCCAGGATTGCAAGAACCAGAAACGGAGCACCTTTCCAGCCGGAGATGAAGATGATCATCACCAGCGCTTTGCTTGGCTCCGTGAACACCGAGCTGTTGCCTGCAAAGCCAACCAGATGCAAGGCGTAATGAATTGGTCCAACCTGACTGTCGAGCAGGAACCGCCATCCGTAGCCAAGGACGATAAACGGCATCACCCACGGCAGAAGAATGACCGCGGAGGCCAATCTGGCGATTGGGGTCTCCCTATTCAGCAATAGGGCCAGTGGCAAGGCGATGGCGATTTCGACGGCGACCGTGCCGAGGGTCCAGATGACCGTTCTCAGGAACGCTGCCCAGAGAGCCTCGTCGGCAAAAAGTTCGCGGTAGTTTATCAGGCCACCCCAGGCCGGTGTCGGATTGCGTAGCAGATACCAGTCCTGGAACGACAGCCAGAGGTCATAAATGAGAGGAACAACGGCGATTGCGAAGGCGACGCATGCCGCGGGCAAGATCAGCGCATACGGGAGAGGGCTGGTCCGGGAGGGCCTTTTTCTGGTCGTCCCGGCTTTTCCCCACGCTTCGATACTGTCGACGGCCATATGAGCCTCCGATGTTCGGGAGCCAGATCAGCGGGCGAGCGTCTTGTCGATGTCGACGCAAAGCTGCTTGGTGGCAGCATCCTCATCCTTTTGGCCAAGCGCGACCGCTTGAACGGCCTTCTGGATCGTATCGACCTCAAGCTGGCCCATCTGCGCAATGGCCTCGTGCGGATACTGGTACGGACGTGCGTTTTGCAGCTGCTCGACGAACAGCTTATATGGGAATGTGTCCCACGGCGCCTGCTTGGCAATTTCAATGCTGCCTGGAATGAAGCCGCCTGCCGTCGCAAGTGCCTTCAGACCCTCGCCGTGGGTAGCGTACATGATCCATTTGGCGGCAGCGTCCTTGTTCGACGAGGCGTTCCAAAGAACGAGCGGCCAGCCGCCGAGGAAGCCCTCGCGGCCCTTGGGGCCGGCAGGCACCATGGCGATATCGACCTGGTCGAGAAACGCCGGCTTTTCCTTCTGGAGATCGCGATAGAGGCTCGGATCCGACAGGATCATCGCATATTTGCCGTCGAGGAAACCGCGACGGAAGGTGTTGCCGTCCATTGTGCTGGCGTCGGGATGGGTGGCACCTTCCTTGTAGACGCTGACATATGTCTTGAGGGCATCCTTGAACTGCGGCGTGTCAAAGCCGCATTTGCCATCGTCCGTCAACATCGATGCACCGTATCCGAGATAAGCGCTCATGAAGTTCTGAACGGTGAAGTAATCTAGGCTCATCGACAGACCGGCTCCGTAAACACCGTCGGCTGTCAACTTCTTCGCGTCCGCCGCAAATTCTTCCCATGTGCCAGGCGCCTTGTCGATGCCAGCCTTCTTCAACAGATCTTTGCGAAAATAAAGCGCACGAGTCTCGACGGAGACGGGCGATGCCCACCAGTGGTCGGCTAGATGATAGTATCCCTTGTCGCCCGGCCAGACATTGCTGGCAACATCGGTCTTGTTCTCGCTGTCATACGCTTTGAAGTATTGATCAAGCGGTTCCAGTGCTCCGGCTGACTGAAACTGCGCGACCACATTGTTGCCGAGCATAGAGACATCCGGCAACCCGCCGGCCGTGAGCGCGCTGACCAGACGTTGCTGCTGCTCCGACCACGGGACGATTTCCATGTTGACCTTGATGTCGGGGTTCTTGGCCTCGAACCCTTCGATCGCTGCCTTCCAGGCGGCAATATCGTTTGGGTTGGTGCTGAACTGCCAGAACGTGACGTTCTCGGCCGCATGCGCAAGCGACGATGCATTCATCAGGGCTGCAAGCCCCACTGTCCAGACAGCGAACTTCCTCATGGGTCCCTCCTCCAAGGTTCCAGCTGAAACCGTCCTCCTCGACGGCTATGTCATCGTTGACACATGTCATCGTTAACACTCCTCATCGGGAGGGTCAACGAATTTATCCTAAGAGGGCAGACGCGACGTGGAGGCGCGGGCTATAACACTGGTCTTCAGCAGCAGATCGCCGTCGGCAGGCCGACCTTCAATTCCGGCCAACGCCAGTCCGAAGCCCGCTTCGCCCAGTTCCGTCATTGGCTGGGCGACCGTCGTCAAGGGAGGCGTCAGATTTGCCGCAAGCGTGTCGTCGAAGCCGATGAGCGACACATCACGCGGCACCGATAGCCCGGCCTCGTACAAGGATTGCAGAACCCCGGCGGCGAGGATGTCGCAGGTCGCGAAAATCGCAGTCGGTCGGTCTTTCAGAATAAGCAGCCGCCGTCCGTGCTCATAACCTTCTGCACTCGACGCCAGTGGCGGCTCGTTATTATATCTCCCGAGCCTGATCATCGCCGGATCGACCGCAATTCCTGCCTCGGCAAGAGCGTCGTTATAGGCCGCGAGCCTGTCGTCTTCGACGGAGCGGCCCCTACCTGGGTCTGGCCAGAACAGTGCAGGGTCGCCACCGAGAAACGCGATACGGCGATGACCGAGATCGATCAGATGCTTCATGGCGTCTCGCGCGCCGACGTAGTTATCGACGCGCACGAACGGTGCCTCTTGCGTCGTTGCCCGTTCGATTTCGACCACAGGGATGTTCGACGCCATCGCCAGATGCACGGCCTGCGGCCCCGTTGCATGATTGAAGACGATCGCATCAACCTGTCGCTGGCGAAAGGAATGCACCGCGTTTTGTTCACGCTCGGCGTCGCCGCCGTGGTTCACGATAATAGTGCTGTATCCCTGGCGAAGGGCTGCGGCCTCGAAGCCGCGGGCGACGTTGACGAAGAAAGGGTTGACCGTGATCGACGAGACGATAAAGCCGATCGTATAGCTTCGGCTGGTTCTCAAGCCCCGCGCCACGATATTGGGTTGATAGGACGTTCGCCGAACGACTTCCTCGACCTTGCGGCGAGCGGCGTCGGATACATATCCGTTGCCTTTCAGGACACGATTGACCGTCGCGGTCGACACGCCCGCCATCTTCGCAACTTCGATCAAAGTCGGATTTTTCACCGTCGTTCTCCCGCTTCGGTTTCTCAAAGCGATAGGCCGACGGCCGTGGTTCGTCAACGCATGATGTCATCGATGACACTTCGGCTTGCACCCGTCGCATCGCAGGAAGATCAATCCCTCGCTTGCGTGGTTTGGTGGAGTGAAACCCATAAAGGTCGGCGAAGGACTCCAGACGCGCTTTTTCTTTCCGTAGCATGTGCTCACGATCAAGGCGTTGGTTTTCCTCTAACTCGGATCTGGTGCGCTCTGACCAAGGCTTAGGAGCGATTTTGCCTCTCTGACGTCCCGGCCAAGCATTCGTCTACCGAGCCTCCCGCCTAGGCCTTTTCACTTTGTTCTCCTGGCGTCACCGGGAAACACTATATCTTGATCAACAAGTACATTGAACTGGTAACCCGGCCTTATCCTGATGGTAGGTTGGAGGTTAAGGTTCTTCGAGATTGTCTGCTCGGCGACCCGCCCGAAGGTTTCGGCAAAATTCCGACGCGCGGCATCCGAGGCCGTGTCTTGCGTGGCAAGTGTTGAACTCTCAGGCATCGACATATCGATCCCCGCCCCAATGAGCGCGACAAGTGCGGCCGAGCCGAAGGTTCGGAGGTAGTGACTGTCGACCTTGTCGTTGAAACCGCCATAGCCCTCCGAGTCGGTTCCAGCCATGCCGCCAATCTGAAGGGTCGAACCATTGGGGAGAATGATGTCGGTCCAGACGACGAGGACGCGGTTTTGGCCAAATGACACCTTGCTGTCATAGCGACCCAAGAGTTTCGTTCCTTGTGGCACAAGCGCGTAGTGGCCGGTCGCGCTATCATAGACGTTCTGGCTAACCTGCGCTGTGATGCGGCCGGGCAGGTCGGAATTGATGCCTGATATCAATGTCGCGGGGATGACCGAACCACGTTTGAGTTCGTAACGCGACTGCTGGGGCACGACCTGATTAGGCAGGTAGCCGAGATCCTTTATGTGAGCGTTGAGGAAATCTTCCTTCGACGTTTGTCCGTTCTGATCGACCTGACCCGCAGTACCCGCTCTTAAGGCTGCGGCGTAAAGATCCTGCGCGCCGTCTGGCCCGGCGTTGGATTGACGCGTTGCGGCAGACGAAGCGCCCTGCGCTTGGGCCGAGGTATCTGATATGTCGACCTTCAGCGGCGAGTCGAGAGCTGCCCCCCTCGCTTGTAGGCTTGCCATACGTTGGCGCTGCTGTTCGCGAAATATCTGTTCTCGCTGTTCGCGAAGCATCCTGGCATTCCATTCCTCGTCCGATTCCATGCTAGACCTGCGCGGCTCCCGTGGTTCGACCTTCGGCTGCGCCTCTGCCTGCCGGGTACCTGTTTGTTGCCGAGGAACCGGGGTTGGCTGAAATACCGGCTGCTGTTCCTCGCGGTCACCGATAATTCCGTCTTTGACCCCCCGCTTAAGCTGATCGGCGAAGGTCGAAGCTGGCGTGCCGGATCCGCCATCGCTCGGGTCGTGCTGACCAAACCCCAGCCCACGCGAGGAGAGCCCGTAAACGAGAACCGCGAGGAACAGGACCAGGATCCCGATGCCGGCAAACAGAGGCACGCGATTGAGGCGCTTCATTCCTTTCTCGTCGCCAGACTGACTTGACGTTCCCAGTTGTAGCGATTGGACCATGATCGTTTCCGCCTGTCAGTTTCGCTTCATAAGGGAAAGGGGACTAGCCGGCGTCGCCACGCCATTGCTGACCGAGTAAGCTCGACCGATCGCCATCGTCTCTGTCGTAAGCTTCGCCAGCAGTTGTCCGTCGACGGCAGCGATCGAATAGGCCAGCTCGACGGGCTTGGGTCCCTCCGTCGCGCTTGCGCTTTTGTCATCGATGACGATCGCAAAGCCCCACCTTTTCAAGGCAGCTTCCAGCGCGGCGGAGAATTCGGACGTGTCCTTGTGCAGTTTGATGGGAGTGTTCGTCGATCCGGCTTGCTCGGCGAAACGTCCAGCCATGTCGCCGGCGATAGCGCCAGCGGCGGGCCCGGTGATTTCTGCAGGTGCAGCAGTTGTGGAGAGCCCGTCGGTTGCAGTTTGGCATCCGGTTAAACCGAGCGCGAGGACAATCGGAATGAGGCGATGGAGCTGCATGGTTCACCCTCCCCGCCGGATCGTGATCTTCTGCTGTTTCCATCCGACCCCTGATATCAGGATCGCCTTGTCGATATTGTAGTCGACGATCATCATGTCGTTCTTCATCCGGTAATTGACGATGCGGTTCTGGCCGCCCGAGACGACGAACAGGACCGGCGCATCCTGACCGGAGATTGCGCGGGGGAACTGAATGTAGGTCTTTTGCCCATCGGAATAGACGCGCTTCGGCCGCCACGGGGCGCTTCCGCTCAATGAGTATGAAAAGGCGAGCTGTTCGGGCGCGACACCGCCCTCCGGGCTGGTCATGGCCTGGAGGCGGGCGTTGATGTCGGAGAGCTTTGTGGCGGCATCTTCGGGATATTCGAACCCGACGCGGGCCATGTATTGCGTGGGATGTGACTTCAGCTGGATATGATAGGTGCGCCGTGAGGTCGTCACGACCATGGACGTGACAAGTCCTGGCTCGGATGGTTTGACGATCAGGTGAATCGCCTGGCCACCGGCGGCGCCAGACGTCGCTGGTTCGACTTTCCAGCGAACGGTATCGCCAACCAGCACGTCGCGGACGATTTCACCGCCCTGCAGCTCGATATCGCAGACCTGCAAGGGCGAGCAGACGACAGACGGCTGCGTCTCGCCGAAGAGAAAGATCACTTTGCCGTCCGGCCCACGTGTCACCAGTCCGGCCTGTCCTCGCCATTTGCCGGAGAGGTTCGTCCCCTTTGCCTCGTTGCCCGTCAGGCTTTGCGCGATCGCATTGGATGAGACCTCGGCCGATACGGCAAGCGCCAGCATGCAGAGAAGCGCGGCGCGTTTGTGTTTGATCCTCATTGCCGTTCCCTGCCCCTAAAGTTGTGCGGTCCAGTCGAAATCGGTCACATAGACGCCGATCGGATTGAGCCGGATTGTTGCTTCGTCCTGTGGTGATGTGATCGACACGGTCGCGATGCCCCGAAAACGCCGGGTTGCGACCTCTTTGCCTTTTCGATCGCGCTCGTATTCGGTCCAGTCGATCTGATAGGTCTGGTTCGAAAGTGCCACGATGTTGTTCACCTCGATCGCCACTGTCGCGTTGACCGCCTTTTCGAACGGCGAATTGCCGCGGAACCAGGCGTTGACCTTTTGCGTCGAGGCATCGCTCGTTCGTAGAAGCGCGTAGGTGCGATCGATGTACTGTTTCTGCACCACGGCATCGGGCGTAATCGAACGGAAGGTGGTCACGAAATTCCCAAGGGTCGCGCGAACGACCCGCGTGTCGGCGTATTCGATCTGCTGCGGGAAGCCGCCGGAAACCGTGTTCCCGAGTTTGTCGACCTCGACGATGTAAGGAACGAGCTTGACCTGCGTGCTGAGATAAAGCGCGTAGCTAACGCCGATAACGGCCAATCCCAGGCTCAAGATGCCAACGGCCCGCCAGGCGGAAGCCGCCTTGACGTAGGAACCGTAACGTTCTGACCATTCCTGCCTTGCGGCAAGATACGGGTTCTCAGGTGCGGGATGCCCTGCCATGTGTGTGATCCTGTCCGTGAACTATGGTTTGTCCGGTCTTTCCGGAGGAGGTGGCGGAGCTGAAGGATTGCCCCTTGCCTGATCGAGTTTCGCGTTGGCCAAGCCAAGAAGCGAGCCGGCATAGGCGCCGGGCGACCCGATCGCCTTTTCCTTCGCGGCGGATCCGGCAGCCGTGGCGCCGGAGCTGAAACTTGCGCCCATACCTTTGAGCACCGAGCCTGCGGCCGACGATCCGCCGGCGCGCGCTGCCTGCGCGGCAGCAAAGCCAGCGCCAACCGCGCCGGCTCCGAGAAACGCGCCACCCGCTGCAAAAGTGGCCGCCTGTCCGCCGTGGCGGATTGTCTCCATTCCGCCGGAGACCGAAGCGCCCTGCACGACGCCTTGGATAATGTTCGGGACGTACATTGCAACAAGGAAAATGACGACGGAAATGCCCGCGATCGAGAGCGTGGTGATATACTTATCCGTGCCAGTTGCCGGCGCCTGGGCAAGGCCAAGCATGACATTCGATCCGATCTTGGCGATCATGACCAAGGCCATTAGCTTCATCCCAACGCCAAAGGCATAAACGAGATAGCGGATCGCGAAGTCCTTCGTAAATGACGACCCACCGAGGCCGAGCATGATCATGCCGGCAAGAAGGCCGACATACATCTCGACCATGACAGATACGAAGATGGCGGCTACGAGAGAGAAACAGATAACAACAACGCCC
This sequence comes from Hyphomicrobiales bacterium, assembly GCA_900472605.1. GTDB lineage: Bacteria > Pseudomonadota > Alphaproteobacteria > Rhizobiales > Rhizobiaceae > Rhizobium. Next base: position 30,659 of record UCJD01000039.1, read on the forward strand.
ATCGCAAGCACACCGGCTATTGCCAGCGCGTTATCCTCGAAGACACCGAATTTTATCTCTTGCGACATCTGCGACGCCACGCGAATGCCCGCGTCGAAAACCTCTGCCGGTGACGCTGAGCCGCTGCCGGCGCCCAGCTGAAACAGGCTATCGACGACGGCCTTAGCGAAGGCGGGTCCTTGCGTCAGAACAAATGCGAAGAAGCCGATGAACATGATGCGCCGGACGAGTTCAGCGAACCAACTTTCCAGCGATGCGGCCTGGATCGCGAGCCATACCGCCGCAATACCGACTTCGATGCCAGCAAGGATCCAGAATAGCGACTTTGCTGCGTCCATGACGGAGGTTTCCCACCCCCTGGTCGCTAACGAAACTTGGTTTTGCAGTTCGGTCAACACCTGGCCCTCTTGCGCGAAGGTCGGTTGTGCCCCTGTCAGAACCGCTATGCCCGCCGTCAGAATCGTTGTCTTCGCAATGAGCCTCACCATCTCGGCCGCATCTCCTGACCCTTCGGGATCGGCGGGAGCGCCTTGCCGATGCCAAAGAACTTGTCGTGTGCTATGCGCTGTTCTTCCGTCATCGACGATGGGCTTTGGTCTCGCACCGTGACCACGGTTGCACTTGCGGCCACCCCTACGATGACACCGCAGATGAACGTCATCAATAAAGTACGTCTCACCAGCGTGGCTCCATCATCTGACCGGGCGGGATCGGCTTGACCTCGGCATTGAAGAAATTTTCGCGGCGCGCCTCAGCGAGATCATTGTCTGTCTGCTCGCTCTGCAGCCAGGTCCCCATCATCGTCGTTTGCTGGGAGACAATCCCTCGGAGCTTCTGCATCTGGGCGACCTGCTGAGCCGCGATCTGGTGGCCGACCTGAAGCGCCCTCATCTGGCCATCCGCCGATTGCGACATCGATCGCAGCTGGCTCATCGTCGCCTCCTCGCTGTCGAACTGATCGGCGGTGAGGCTTGCGGCCTTGAGCGTGCTTCCAATCGTGTCGCGGTTCGTGTCGGACCAGGTCTGATAGGTGGACGAAAAGCTCTCGGCGTTCGGCAGGTCTGTCTTCAGGTCGGAGTAGCTTTTGAAGCGTAGCTTCAAGAGATCATCGGCATTGCCCATGGAAAAGGCGATGCCCTGGCCCTGATCGACGATATCGCGTAGCTTATTCAAGTCGCCTTCGACCTGACCCCAGATGTGGTTCGGGAGCTGGGCCGTATTCTGCAACATGTTCTGGTAGATATTGAGCTGGTTCTGTATTTGCTCAGCAAGCTGCGTGATCTGTGTCAGCTGGTTATCAACCTGCAGGCCGGAGCTCTTCAGCAGGTCGACAAGCTCAGCGTTGTTGGCAAGCTGCGTCCATTCAGTTGCTGCGCCCGTCGCCGCTCCCGCGATACTTTCCTGCGGAAGCAGGCCTGCCGCAAGAATCCCAACAATCCCGGCCCGCATCGCCAATTGTCTGAAATTTGGAATAGCGTCACACATCGCGGGTTATCCCCCTTTCGATAAGCCATTGAGCCGGCCATTCGTGGCCGTGGATCGACGAGAGTTCCCTGATGCGGGCCAGATCCGCTTTGCCAGAAGCGCCGACGAAGGAAAGCGTGACCGGACCCAGCGACATGTCGAAGAGCCTGCGGCCGTCGGGCGACGTCACGTAGTATTCGCGTTTCGGGATGGCATTTGCGACGATCTCGATCTGCCGCTCGTTGAAGCCGATCCTCTCATAGAATTCGCGCGTGCCGGTCTCCCGGGCCGCTCCATTCGGGAGGCAAATCTTGGCTGGACAAGATTCCTTCAGGACGTCGACGATGCCCGAGCGTTCCGCGTCGGAGATCGACTGCGTCGCGAGGATAACGGCGCAGTTGGCCTTACGCAGCACCTTGAGCCATTCCCTGATCTTGTCGCGGAACACAGGATGGCCGAGCATCAGCCATGCCTCGTCCAGAACGATAAGGCTTGGCGAACCATCAAGCCGCCTCTCGATCCGCCGGAACAGATAGGTTAGGACGGGGACGAGATTGCGCTCACCCATATTCATCAGCTGCTCGATCTCGAAGCACTGGAAACGACCGAGCGTCAGGCCATCTTTTTCCGCATCAAGGAGCTGCCCCATTGGACCATCGACCGTGTAGTGATGGAGGGCATCCTTGATCTCGCGCATCTGGACGCCACTGACGAAGTCAGAGAGCGAGCGGCCAGGCGCCGAGGCCATCAATCCAATCTGTCGCGAAATCGCGTTTCGATGGTCTGGCGCAACCGTCACGCCCTGAAGCGAAACGAGGGTCTCGATCCACTCGGATGCCCAGGCTCGATCCGCGTCAGTCGAGAGCTCGGACAGCGGGCAGAAGGCAAGAGTGGCTCCCTCCCCTCTTTCGCCACCGATCTCATAGTGGTCACCGCCGACGCCGAGCGTCAGTGGCAGCATGGAATTGCCTTTGTCGAAGGCGAAGACTTGCGCCTTGTCGTAACGGCAAAATTGCGCAGCGATCAGCGCGAGAAGCGTCGACTTGCCGGAGCCCGTTGGCCCGAAAATCAAGGTATGACCAACGTCGTCGACATGCAGGTTCAGTCGGAAGGGCGAGGAGCCGGACGCCACCTGCATCAGTGGCGGCGCATCGGGCGGATAGAATGGACATGGCGCGGACGGCTGCCCTGACCAGACAGAGTTCAGCGGGATAAGGTCTGCCAGATTGCGCGTGTTGATCAGCGGTTCGCGGATGTTGCAGTACCAGTTGCCAGGCAGGCTCCCGAGAAAGGCATCGGTCGCATTCAACGTCTCGATGCGAGCTCCAAATCCCTCCGCCTGGATGAGGCGACGCACCGATTCCGCCTTCTCCTGCAGCGCCGAGCGGCTTTCGTCGAAGAGGATGACAACAGGCGTGTAATAGCCGTAGGCGACAAGTTGCGATGAGGCTTCGGCGATCGCATCTTCGGTCTCGGCAACCATCGCCATCGCATCCTGATCGATCGACCGCGATTGCGTCTGGAACAGCTGGTCGAAGAACGGCCGAACCTTCTGCTGCCATTTCTTTCGGGTCCGCTCCAGGCGCAGCTTGGCCTCCTCCGCGTCGAGGAAGATGAAACGCGACGACCAGCGATACGTTAGCGGCATGAGGTCTAGGCTTTTCAAGATCCCCGGCCAGCTCTCGGCGGGAAGCCCATCGATCGCGATCACGCCGAGAAATCGGCCTTCGACCCGCGGCGTCAGTCCGTGCTCCAGCTCCGCTGTCGCGAGCCAGTCCAGGTACATGGGAATTTCTGGCAGGCGGACGGGATGGTTCTCGCCGGTAATGGCAAATCGAATGAACTGGAAGAGCGCGTCGTAGCGCGCAAAGCGATCACCATCCCGTTCGGAAACCTCTCGGGTCAGCATGCGCTGGACCGAAAGAACATTGCCGAGATACTGCTCGATCTCCCGGATCGAGCGCCGGAAAGCATCAAGAGCTGTGTCGGCATATTTCGCGGAGCGGCTTTCGGTATCCGAGTAGATATAGCGGATCAGGCCGGATCGGCGTCGTTCTGGCGGCCGGTAGGTCAAGATAAGAGCGTGCCGGCTTTCGAAATGCCCGCGTTCCTGCCCAAAATGCCGCCGACGCTCGTCATCGATGAGCGACGTGACAGTATCGGGGAAATAGCTGCGCTCAGCAGACGGGTATTCCGTCGTCGGCACCCGCACGGCCTCGACCTGGATCATCCAGCCCGTACCGAGCCGGGAAAGGATCGCGTTGATTTGACGAGAAAGCTCGTTGCGCTCGAAATCAGTCGCGCTCTCGGAATCCGGACCGGCAAAATACCACCCAGCCATCAGACTGCCGTCCTTCAGCAAAAGGATCCCGTTGTCGACAAGGCCCGCATAGGGAACCAGGTCAGCGAATGATGGACCGGTCGATCGAAATGTGCGCAATGCGACCATCGCGAGATCCTCAATAACGGCGCCAGGGCGCAGAGGTCGGAAGGTAATGCGCCCGATAGCGCATATGGCGGGCATAGACTTTGCGCATCATGGGATCGGACTTCGCCATAATGCGGAGCGCGCCGACGACCACGATCCAGATCGCAACGCCGAACAAGGCGGAGTAAATGGTCAGCACGACGAAGATCAGGATGATCGCCGCGAGCCCGGTCAGCAGCACGAGCTCTCGATCCGCTCCCATCAAGAGGTTCGGCCGCGACAAGGCGCGATGGATCCGGTTGCGATGAAGGCCCGCACCAGCCTCAGCCATGACGACGACCGTCCCATGCCCCGACCCGATTTGCGTTCGGGATAGTGGTTTTCTCAGCGGCAAACGAGCTCCCTATCGAAGCGCCGGTCGAACCAAAGAGCCCGACGATCGTCGTTGCGCCAAGCAGGATCCCTGCGACCAGCACCACATACACCAGTCGTCGCGCGAAATCGTTGAGCTCGCCACCGAAGATCAGCATGCCGCCAGCAATCGCGACCGCGGCCAATGCAATGTAGCCGGCGACCGGGCCCGTGATAGACTGCTGGATTTGCTCGAGCGGTCCTTCCCACGGCAGGCTTCCGCCTGACCCCGCAAATGCTGGCCCGGCAAATGCGGCGCAGGTCAATGCGGCGGTAATTCCCAAACGGAGAGAGCGATTATGCTGCATCACTGTGCTCATCCGTCTGCGGGTAGTGTTCTGTCTGGTAGAGCGAGCCATTGAACCCTTCGACATGCAGGACCTCTCGGACCCGGCGGCCCCGCCCGGCGCGCTCGATCGAGATGATGAGATCGACTGCCTCAGCTATTACGGCTTGCATTGGCTGCTGGCTGGCTTCCGATGTCAGTTGCTCGAGACGACGCAGCGCTGACATGGCGGAATTGGCATGGATCGTCGTGACCCCTCCAGGATGCCCTGTGTTCCAGGCCTTCAGTAATGTCAGTGCGGCGCCGTCGCGCACCTCGCCAACGATGATGCGATCGGGACGCAGGCGCATCGTGCTCTTGAGAAGCCTTGCCATGTCGACCGCGTCGCTGGTGTGGAGGCAGACAGCATTTTCTGCCTCGCATTGGATTTCGGACGTGTCCTCGAGGACCACCATCCTGTCCTCGGGCGCAGCGGAAACGATTTCCGCGATGACAGCGTTCGCCAGTGTTGTCTTGCCCGAGCCAGTCCCGCCGGCGATGACGATATTTAGGCGGTTGGAGATGGCGCTGCGGATGATCGACGCCTGCGCTTCCGTCATGATCGTTGCGGTCACGTAATCTTTGAGGGGTATGACCCGCGAAGCGCGCCGGCGGATCGTAAACGTCGGCGAGTTGACGACGGGAGGCAAAAGACCTTCGAAGCGGTGGCCACCAATCGGCAGCTCACCGGAGATGATTGGTCGTTCGCCATCGGCTTCCGACTGGAGAGCATGCGCGACCGATCCGATAACAGTTTCGGCGGCAGTTGCTTGCATCTCACCAGCTGGCGCGACGCCGTGGCCTAGCCGTTCGATGAACAGCTTACCATCTGGATTGAGCATGATCTCGACGACCGTCGGATCCTCAAGGGCAATGCAAAGGTGTTCGCCGAGCGCGTCCTGGAGCTTACGGACAAGGCGAGAGTGCGACTGAAGCATGGGGAAGCTCGTCTCCTCGATTGAGTGCAGGAGGAGAGAAACCCCGGTGGCTTCGCGAAGTCCATGTGCAAACTTGCACCTCGCGAGTTGCGGCCGGATCCTTCAAGGTCGGGTCGTTTCAAAGATTGTCAGCTGCCAGACGGAGAGGAATGCGATGGATAGATGACAATCTCCCGGCTGCGCGCAGCACTGCCACAGGCTCGCGTGGCGTGCTTTTCGCCAACGCATTTGACGGCGAAGCTATGTCCGTGGGGAGTGGATGATGTCGCCGACATTGTCGCGTTTCGGATGAACCGCGGCTGGAGTGGGATCCATTCCCTTGCCATATTCGCGATTAAGATCATTGCAATCAGAAGCGAGAAACGGTGTTATGCTCTCACATTGTCCTCGCCGCTATGATCTTTGATCGCCGATCACTGACGAGCGACGGACGAGCGACGGACGTTTTTCACGGACATCAGCGCATTGCCTGTTTTCATGCAAAACCCTTTTATCTCTCAGCTTCTAGAACCGGCGACTTAGGATCTTAGATTTGATCTCTTGAAACTCTGCGTCAGATACAACCCCTGAGGCCAGCAGAGACTTCGCGTTATTGATTTCATTTGCGATCGCGTCTGTTGGCGACACGTCGGACGCCATTCCGGCTGCTTGGAACAGGCCGCCAAGGTTGATGCCAGAAAACGAGCGGTTTTCCTCCATGCTACGGATGCGCCGCTTCTCTTCCCAAGCTTGTTCCTGAGATTGCGAAAACTTGTAAATCTCCGCCGCGTCGTCGGGACTGCCGCCCGCAACTGCGAGTTTTCCGCCCGAAGGCTCCAAAAACGAGAAGGACAGCTCGGTACCGAAGAGTGCGGGGAAGATATTCTCGTCCATCTGAGCATCGCTCAGGTCCTTCCACTGCCTATCGATCATTCGGTAGCCGCCCAAGACTTTTCTCCGGACCGAAATCATCCGGCTGTTGGTTATTACCAGTGATACACGGCGTCTGAAGAGTGCCATTGCACGGTACTCGATGACACCCGCAACAACGGTTTCCCCTGGTAACAGCATCGCTTCAATCTTTGTTTTGACCTTGGCTTCGCGCCTTGAAGCACCAGCGAAGACCAAGACGAAATAGAGTGGAATGAGGAGACCGGCCACCAACGAGCTGGCAGCCAGGACGAGCAAGGCCAAGACCATAATGATTAGAAGAAAGATATTGAGAAGACCGCGCATTTTTACTCTTTAAAACTCTGATTTGGCTGCGTCCTCATTAGCTACACCTCTGAGATAATTCAATTAAAACCATTTGAGGCCCCGGCTCGGAGAGCGGCTACAGTACCACCTAAGGTAGAATCCTAGGTGTAGGTCCGCAACTGTACCTGCTAGACAACTGAAATGCGCTGCCAATTTGCACTTCCACCGTCAGGATTTGCAGTGTTCTCGTGAACTAAGTTGACGAAGACCAACCCTGGGGTCGTTGCGCTTTTAAGTATGGCTCGTTGCGGGAAGGCTTGAAAGTGGAAAGCGAAATCGGTCGCGACAAGCTCGTGTGGGCTGTCACAGCATCACAGTCATCTGTAAAATCGGCTAAAATGGTCACCACCGCGGTCGCACGTTGACGACCCAATGAGCTTACGTGGCGGCACTTTCTGGTGCAGAAGGTCGGCCAAACAGCGACGTAATATTCGATGGCTCGTCTGGGACTAGCCTCGCGCTCTGAGCGCGCCGTCTCCAGAATTCGTCCATTTCCCGTATTTTGGCCAGGAAGTCTTTCCTGGGGTTGTAATAGTCGGGTCGTGTGGGCAGGGGTAGGTCGTATGCAGCGCAAATCCGCTCGACCAAATCCATCCCTCTCAGCCCAAGACGGGAATAGTCATCCTGCCTATGTTCGAATAGGTCGTTGAAGTCCGGCGGTTCGATCTCGATGGATTCCAACGCATCGCGTACGTTTCGCAAACGGTTCGGCAGCCACCTGATTTCGTCGGAAAGCTCCCGATCGAGCAGAGACCAATTGGCATCCTTGGGCAGAACAAGCGCGGGGTCGTCAGCGTGAAGAAAGAAATTCTCAGGCTCATCGACGTCGTATTCGGGAAAATCGTGCGCGGCGACGTAGCAAGCGCCGACAAAGTCATCAATCGCCAGAACCGACTGCATCGCAAGGTCCCGTGCTTGATCTCCGTCTTGCACTGTTTTTCCTGGCTGGATTTTCCGACCTATCCAAACGACCATCCCGATCAACACGACGGCGAGAGCGAAGCCAATCAAGATCATCAGTGCAGCGAAATCAAACGGGCTCATTCGGCATCCTTCTGACAGCTAGCTGTAGCGAGGGAATATGAGCACGATTCGCCAGAACCGCAAACAGCTCTGCGCGACAAGAGCAGCAGCCAGACAGATAATCACCCTACGACTTTTGAGGATCTATGATTAAATATTCGATATTGCTTAATTGAAGGTGTGTTCAAGCCGCATTGACACGATTTAAAAATGCCCGTTGACCCTCATCAACGGGCATTTTGCTATGTGAACGGTTCGACAATATTCGCGGTGGCCGAGCGCATCGCAACGGCGTTTCGTTACTTGTTCAGTGCGTCCTTCACTGCCTTTGCAGGCTGGAAGCTCAGCTTCTTTGCCGCGGCAACCTTTATCGTGGCACCCGTCGATGGATTACGGGCCTCACGCTCTGGCGTATCCTTCACCTTGAACTTTCCGAAACCGGGAATGGACGTCTCAGCACCAGAAATCGCAGCATTGATGATGGCAGCGAAAACAGCTTCAACGATCACTTTGCTTTGGACCTTCGTCAGGCCATGCTCGGCGGCAATCTTGTCTACAATTTCGTTGGTCGTGGTCATGGTTAATCCTTTGCTTATGGAACATATCCTTTCCACTCGAATCGTGACCTGTCACCGTCTAGATTCGCTCATCGCCAGTAGAACCTTACTTCTCCACAAAAAGTAGAACGTGTCTGGTTTTGGCCTTTGTGTGAACGTCTTGTGGATGAGCTGCTCTGCTCTGGGCGCAATGACATGGAAAAAGCGAACTCGCTTGCGGACCTATTCGGCAGAAGCTCATGAGTCGCAATGTCGAATTGTCAGCGTTGAAGCCGGGCCAGCTCGTGGTGAGACGTGATAAATGAGTTGTCGGCCAGTTGGTTCGCCCATCGGTGATCGCGGCAAGACGATGTTTCATTGAGTAAAGAGGAAGCGACCGTGAACGGCATGCAGGATCTCATCGACTGGCTCATCGCAGCGGGGGTCAGCAGCCGCAGCCTCGAGCAGATCATGGAAGGGCTAGGGCCGCGCTTGCTTGCCCTCGGCTACCCAATCGTGCGAGCTTCAATTGCAATGCCTTCCATCGATCCAATGACGCGAGGATACTCGGTCGTTTGGTCCCCGGGCTCGGGAGTATCGGTTGACACCCAAGGGCACGATGATGCCGGCCAGGCGATGTTTGAGCGGTCGCCTATATTCCACCTTCTTGCAAACAATCTCCTGTACGGTCGGTGGCGATTGCCATCGAGCGATCGTGAAGCGTTTCCACTATTCGACGAATTAGTGGCGATCGGCGCTACCGACTATGCGATTACGCTTGCGGAATTTCCTGGTGACACCGCGCTCGGGGGTGTCGCTTTCTCTTTGGCAGCTGGCGGTGTTGAGGGGTTCACAGACGAGGAAATTGCGGGAATTTCCCGGCTCATGCCCGCTTTAGCACTGGCGTGTTATCGGCTGGCGACGACGCGCATCGCAACCGATGTGCTGGCAGTTTATACCGGAGCACGAACGAGCGGCCGCATCCTGAGCGGCCAGACGCGCCGGGGTGATGGCACTTCGATCTACGCCGCAATCCTACTTGCCGATCTCAAGGACTTCACTTCGCTGAACGAACGTTGGCCGCCCGAGAGAATAGTGGGTTGGCTCAACGAGCATTTCGAAGCGATTGCAGACCCTGTTGAGAAGAATGGAGGTGAAATCCTGAAGTTCATGGGGGATAGTCTTTTGGCAATTTTTCCGAGCGAGCTCGAAGACCCGTCAATGGCCTGTCGTCGCGCACTCTCATCGGCCTTGGATGCCGTAAAGGCCAATCAAGAGCTCAACGTAACTCGTGCGGCGCGTGACGAGCCCGCGTTGCTGGTCGATGTCGCACTGCACGTTGGCGAGGTCTTTTACGGCAACATCGGCGCCGCTCGCCGGCTCGATTTCACGGCAATCGGTCGCGCCGTCAATGAAGCGGCGCGCATAGAGAAAATCGCCGATGTAGTGGACCACAGCGTTTTGGCCTCGGCGCCTTTTGCCGCCACGCAAGCTTGGATGGGCTTTAAGAGCGTCGGTTTTTTCACGCTCAAAGGGGTCGCAGAACCAGCGGAGGTCTTTGTCTGGACGGAGCCTGTCGGTGCCTAATCGTTCGACATAATCGCGGATCGGGCTCCTAGGCACGGTTTGATCGCTATTCGCGAACAGGCGGGTTTCACTGCTTACCGACGCGCTCCAGAACCGCCTGCCATCGCTTCTTATATCCCTCGATCATTGCCGAGTTCACATCGGCCGCCCTTAGTCGAGCCTCCAGATCGTTGACATCGAATGCCTGCAGCATCGTCTCCTTGCGATAATGCATCAGAGTATATCGGAACATGTCCTCCCAACTCCGGCGAACCCCGATCGACTCGTCCAACAGCTCCTCGCGGCAGTGTTCGATGAGCTCTGCGAGGGACATGTCTTGCATTGAAGTCTCCATGATTATCGACACTAGCCAAAAGCTCCTTCGGCGCGAGCACATGGTCCGGTGTAAATCGACAGCGATCACTTTGCATGTCGCCGTCGACGAGCGGTGTCTGTATGATCATCGTTCAGGTTCGAATGGATCTCGCCCGCATCTTCATGCGGAATTGGCGGGGTGTGTCTTCCGTGTGATGCTTAAAGGCAACGTAAAAGCGTGCGGAAGAACCAAAACCACAGTCATGTGCGATCTCAAGGATCGGGTCGTCGGTCTCCGCCAGCCGTTGCATGGCACGCGATAACCGAAACCGGGTGACATAATCCATGACAGAGATTCCGAGAACGTCGCGAAACGCCCTGTTGGCAGTTGTCGGATGAACGCGAGCCAGCTTTGCGATGGCGGTCAGCGTCAAAGGTTCACGATAGCGCTTGCTGATTATTTCAGTGAGTGCCTGCGTATAGCGAATGCCTGATCCGGCAAGCGCCGTCGCGGAGCGGCGCGTGACGCCGGCGTCCGCGTGGTCAAGAACAAGCCGGCGGACGCGAACGGCGACCTCATCCATGACGAGTTGCCGCCTGGCCTGGTCACCTTCACTCCATTCCTGCACCCATCGGGCCCCAGACGACCAAGCACCATCGGCGGGATTGGGTTCATGTATGAATGCCCCCTGCAAGATGGCTTGCCGGGCAGTCGCTTCGATCGGCATCGCGAGGAAGTCCGCAAGCGGAAGATAAGCGCACACGAGAGGTGATTGCGGTGTCACGACAACAGTCTGGTGGGGAATTGCCGCCCAGAACAAGACAAGACGCCCAGCCTCGACATGCTCCTGCTTCCCATTGAACAAGTAGGTCATCGACCCCTCGCGAAGGAGATTGATCTCAATGTGATCATGCCAATGGGCCGATGCCATGGTATCCGCCATGTGCTCTTCGACGAGGAAGTCGCGCGGCGACCCCTGCCACCTTCCTTCCGAGCCGACCTGTTCGACCTGCATCGCGATTGCTCCAATACGAGAGAAATTACGCCATTATCAAGAAGAAATTCCCAATTGAAAGAGGCATGAACGCTTAACTCAATTAATGGAGAGCCGAATGCCCAAAATTTGCCTCGTCGGAGCCGGAAGCACAGTGTTTGCCCAGAACATCCTTGGCGATGTGCTGTCGACACCATCCGACCACGATTATGTCATCAGTCTTTTTGACATCGATCCCCAGCGCCTGAAGACATCAGAGATCGTCGCACGACGTATCTGCGAGTCACTCAATCTCAATTCCGTTCGTATCGAAGCTACACTCGATCGCAGAGAGGCGCTGAAGGGTTCGGACTTCGTCATTTTGATGATGCAGGTCGGCGGCTACAAGCCCGCGACGGTTACCGATTTCGACATTCCCAAGAAGTACGGCTTGCGGCAGACGATCGCCGATACGCTGGGTATCGGTGGCATTTTTCGAGGCCTTAGGACGATCCCGGTGCTGGAGGCGATCTGCCGCGATATCCAGGACGTGTGTCCCAACGCTTTGCTGATGCAGTATGTGAACCCGATGGCGATCAACTGCTGGGCAATAAAGGAGATTGCACCGGAAATTCGAAACGTAGGCCTCTGCCACAGCGTGCAGCACACTGCCGGCCATCTTGCCAGCTGCCTTGGCGAAAACATAGACGACATCAACTACGTCTCTGCGGGCATCAATCACATCGCGTTCTTTCTCAAATACGAGAAAGTCGGCACCAACGGTGCACGGGAAGATCTTTATCCGAGGCTGAAGGCGCTGGCAGCCGAGGGCAAGGTTCCAGCCGACGATCGCGTTCGTTTCGACGCCCTGAAACGGCTTGGCCATTTCGTAACCGAATCGAGTGAGCACTTTTCTGAGTATACGTCCTGGTACATCAAGGACCGCCGGCCGGAACTGGTGGAACAGCTCAACATTCCGCTCGACGAGTACATCCGCCGTTGCGAGGTGCAGATCGGCGAATGGCACGCGCTGCGCCAGGACCTCGAAGGCGGAAAGCCGATCGAGGTTTGCCGGAGCAACGAGTATGCCGCCGGCATCATCCACGCGGCGGTGACCGGCAAGCCGGCGTTGATCTATGGCAATGTTCCGAACAACGGACTGATCGAGAATCTCCCGCCGGAATGCATCGTCGAAGTCCCCTGCCATGTTGACCGCAATGGCATCCAGCCGACGCGTATCGGCAGGATCCCGTCGCAGCTCGCAGCCGTCATGCGATTGAGCATTTCCGTGCAGGAACTGGCCGTAGAGGCCGCGCTGACCGGTAAGCGGGACCGGATCTACCAGGCCGCGCTGCTCGATCCGCACACATCCGCCGAGCTGTCGCCCGACGAAATCTGGAGCCTGGTCGATGATCTGATCGAACAGCACGGTGACCTGCTGCCCAAGTATCAATAAACGCGTCCGACCATTTGATCAGCGGCGCCTTCCAGGAGGCGCCGTTTTCTTTGCTCGCATTTAAAACGATCATGAAAAATCATCATTGTGATTGACAATGATCTTTCTAGGTGGAAATCTGAGTGAAATTAGAAAGCCAAAAAGGGAACAGGCATTGAACCAGAGCGGCGGCCTCAAGACAGATCGGCAGGACCTCATCCGCAGCCATCTCTATGCCAATGGATTTTCCACGATCCAGGACATTGCGGATGCCGTCGGCGCATCGCTCGCGACGGTACGGCGCGATCTTCAGCTTCTGCAGGAAGCCGGCGCGATCGATCGTGTTCACGGCGGTGCTCGGATCGCCGAAGGGTCTTCGGTGGAGCTTGCGTTTCAGGAGCGCGAGAAGCGTCAATTGGCTGCCAAGCGCGCCATTGCAAATGCCGCCTATGAATGTCTCTCTCCGCGCACGGCAATCTTCCTCGATGCCGGCACGACTGTACTTCAGCTTGCCAAGCTGATCCGCATCAATCCCATGCCGCTGCGCATCTTTACCAACGGCCTGATCGTGGCGCAGGAGTTCATGAACGTCCCGAACCTCGACGTCGTCCTACTCGGCGGGCAGCTGCGCAGCGAAAATGCATCGCTTGTCGGCCCCCAGGCCGAAGCCATGCTGGAAACGATCTGGTTCGACCAGCTGTTTCTCGGCGCAAGCGCGGTGAGTCATGATGGCGCGATCTATAGCGTGGATAGCGCCGAAGCGAGCCTCAATCGGAAAATGCTCACCCGATCCAGCCATCGCTTCGTACTCGCGGACTCCTCCAAATTCGGCACGACGGCAACGTACAAGGTGGCGCCGCTGAGCAGTGCCAAGCTGATCACCGATGCCGATCTTTCGAAGGACTGGCGCGCGCAGCTTGGCGACCTTGCCGTCGAGGCCATTTTTGCCGACCAGGGAGCGAAGTCTTGAGCGGCGACCTGATCCTCGGCATCGACGGCGGCGGCACCAAGGTGATGGTGGCGCTTGCCGATCGCAGCGGACGCATCCTTCGTACCGGTTTGGGTGGCGGCGTCAACGCGATGGACAATCCAGCTTGGCGGACCGAACTCGAGGCGCAGATCGAACCGTTTCGCAGCGAAAGGCGATTGACCGCCGTCGCGGCTGCGTTGCCCGTTTACGGAGAGGTCGCCCATCTTTCCCTCCAATTGGAAGAAGCCATCGCCCAAGCCTTCCCGAATGCGCGGACACGCGTTCTCAACGATGTCGATGCCGCCCATCTCGGCGCGCTGGCCGGCAAGTCGGGTATTCTCGTGCTCTCTGGAACCGGTTCCATGGCCTGGGCGCGCAACGCTAAAGGCGAGCCTGCCCGGACCGGCGGCTGGGGCGACATCATTGGCGATGAAGGAAGCAGCTACTGGATCGGCCGGCTGGCGCTCAATCTGGTCAGCCAAAGCCTTGATGGACGACTGCCGCCGACCGCGTTGGTGAGGGCAATCTTCGATCACCTTCGCCTCGACCCGATCAACCCGATGGACAGCCTCGGCGCCTGGGCGACATCAGATGCGAAACGATCAAGCATCGCTGCGCTGTCCTCAGTGGTCGACAAGGCTGCACTAAACGGCGACACGGCTGCCAGGGGCCTGCTCGACCTTGCGGCGGAAGAACTTGCCAAGCACCACCGCGCGATAGCCGGTCGCTGCGAGCCGGGCGCCGATTGGACATTTGCCGGCGGCACACTGCGAAGCACAGTGCTCCTGCAGGCGCTGGAGCAACGCATCGGCCACCCCCCGATTTCTCCGAAATTACCCCCGATCGGCGGAGCGCTCTTCGCTGCCGCCCAACTTCTCGACTGGCCCTTGGACGAAGGCTGGATCGGGCACGTCGCCGCATCGGCAAAAGCGGCGTTTGCGCAATAAATCACGTAAATTCTTGATAAAAAAGAAGGATGGGAACATGCGTAAAACAATCTTATCACTGCTCGCCTCAGCCGCGCTGGCTGTCGCTCTACCAGCCGCTGCACAAGATAAACCCTTGGCCGGTCAATCGATCACCGTACTGATGCCGTCGCCGCAGGGTCCTGATATCGCATCCGCGTTCGAAGCAGAAACTGGCATCCACGTCGACCTGCAGACGCTCTCCTGGGACGACATTCGCCCGAAGCTGGTGACGGCGCTGGTGGCCGGCACGGCGCCCGCCGACGTGACCGAATTCGACTGGTCCTGGACCGGTCAGTTCGCCGCAGCCGACTGGTACATGCCGCTCAACGAGGTGATCGATGCCGATAGCGTGAAGGACATCGGCGTTGCCAAGATATTCACGGTTGACGGAAAGCTGCTCGGCGTCCCCTATTCGAACGACTTTCGCGTGATGCTGATCAACAAGAAGCATTTCGCGGATGCCGGTATCACCGAGACTCCAAAGACACTCGACCAACTTGTGGCAGCCGCCAAACAGATCAAGGAAAAAGGCATTGCCACCTACCCGATCGGCTTGCCTGTCTCGGCGACCGAAGGAGCCTCGACGAGCTGGTATCTGCTGACCAAGGCATTCGGTGGCGAGCTGTTCGACAAGGAGTTCAACCCGCTTTTCACCAAGCCTGATTCTGCTGGTTACAAGGCGCTGGCCTTCGAACTGATGCTGCTGAAGGAAGGTCTGGTCGATCCGGCATCCACCGGCCTCAAGGATAGCCAGATCAACGAGGGAATGTTCTCGCAGGGCCTGACCAGCATCATGATCTCGGGCGAGCCAGGTCGTCTCGGACAGATGAACGATCCCAAGCAGTCCAAGGTCGCCGGCCAGGTCGAGGCGATCCTGGTGCCGACCGAAAGCGGCGAAACCCGTAGCTTCGGTCTGCCGGAGGCGCTCGCGATCCCGAACGTCTCGCCAAACAAGGAGGCAGCCGTCGCTTTCGTCAAGTGGTTCACGAGCCGCGAGTTCCAGAAGAAGAACATGGCGAACGGTTTCCTGCCGACCCGCACCTCGGCACTGGCCGAGCTCAACTCTGAAGGCAAACTGAACAGCGGCGATGCGCTGGTCGCGCAGTCGAAGACAGTCGAGGCGCTGTTTCCACAGGGCACGCCCCCGTGGTACCCGCAGTTCTCCAGTGGCGTGAACACCGCGATCAACAGCGCCGCCAAGGGGCAGATGACCGTTGACCAGGCCGTCGAAAGCATTGCCTATGCCGCCAAGCAGGCGATGGCGCAATGACGGCTGTCGCCTACAAGGAGACAGTAGCCAAGAAGGGTGTCGGCTTGAATGCCGACATCACTCTCGGCGTTCTGCTCGTCTCTCCCATTCTGATCACCATGGCGGCGCTCGTCTTTTATCCGATGGCGCGCACGCTTTGGGACAGCCTCCACCGGGTCAACCCGATGCAGGCCGGCACGCCCTTCGTCGGCCTGGAAAACTACACGCGAATGCTGTCGGACGGGCAGCTCGGCACGACCTGGGTCAACACGCTCATCTACGTCGTGCTGGCCGTGCTTGCGGAAACGATATTCGGCGTGCTCGCCGCCTCGCTGATCAATCAGCTGAAGGTCGGGCGGCAGTGGGTTCTTGCGGCGGTCATCCTGCCCTGGGCACTTCCCGGTGTCGTCAACTCAGTGATCTGGTTGTGGATCTATCAACCCGGCGCGGGCCTGCTGAACGGCATCCTCACCTCTCTCGGGCTTCCCTTCGATAACCACGTCTGGTTCAATGACCGGACGAGCGCGATCATCGCCGTCACGGTCGTGCACGTGTGGCGCATGATGCCGCTGACGATTGTCATCGTTCTCGCTGCGATGCAGAGCATTCCTTCGCATCTTTATGAAGCGGCACGCATCGATGGCGCAACCCGTCCGCAGATGTTCGCGCTGGTTACGCTTCCGCTCGTTCGCAGCGCGATCGCGGTTGCCATGACCAACGCTACCGTGAACGCCTTCAACCTCTTCGACGAAGCCTGGGTTCTCGCTGGCTCCAGTCTCGAGACGCGGCCGATCCTCGTGCAGATCTATCTGGAGACCTTCCAAAACCTGCGGTTCTCCTATGGCATGGCGCTTTCGGTCGTCATCACCTTCGTCTCGCTCCTCGTCTCGCTCATCTATGTCCTTCGGGTCTATCGCAACACACGGTTCGACTGATGAAAGCCACCCTTCTCTATCGCCTGATGATATGGATCGGCGTCGCCGTGCTCCTGATCTGGTCGCTCGGTCCGATCTATTGGACGGTCGCTAGTTCCGTGACGCCGACGGATGATTTCTCCGTGAGGCCCATCCACTTCTTCCCTCAGCATTTCACGCTGGATCATTACTCGCGCCTGCTCGGTATCAACGTCGACCGGATCGGCGGCGTTGAGGTATGGCGGCAGTTTCGAGCGGCGCTCTTGAACAGCGTCGTTACCTCGGCGGCCGCAACATTGCTATGCGTTGCGATTTCCGCACTGGGTGCCTATGCCTTCACACGCATACGCTTCCCTGGTCGCAACGCGCTCTTCGGTCTTGTCGTCGCAACGCTAGCGATCCCCGCATATGCCGTGCTGATCCCGCTATACCAGATTATGATCAAGTTGCATCTCGTAGACACGTATGTCGGTGTCGCACTGATCTACGTCTCGGCTTATTTGCCGCTCTCGCTGTGGCTTCTGCGCAGCGTCTTCGAGGCCCTGCCCCTGGCATTGGAAGAGGCCGCGCAGCTCGATGGAGCGGGACGTCTCTATATCTTCTTCAACATCGTGCTGCCGCTCGCCGGCCCCGGCCTCACCGCCGCCGCTATCCTCACCTTCCTCGGCGCCTGGGGACAGTATCTCGTACCCCTCATTTTCTCGCCGCAGGCGACCAAGCCACTGACTGTTCTCATTCCTGAGTTCGTCACGAAAAACTTCATCGACTACGGGCTGATCACGGCCAGCGGTTCCATCGCGATCGTCATCCCCGCCCTCGTCGTCATCTTCCTCAACCGATACCTCGTCAGCGGTTTGCTGGCCGGCTCGGTAAAGTAATCGGAGCCACCATGAACACGACCGAAAAAGTCATCCGCGAGCAGTTCCCGTTCTGGGAGAAGGCGTTGGGGTCGAACGCTGCAACCACGCGTGACGACGTGCTCGTCTATGTTGGTTGTGGAACGTCCTACTACCTCGCCATGTCGTTGGCAGCTTATGCGAACAATGCGGGGCGCCGCGCAATCGCCGTGCCGGGCGCCGAATGGCTCAATCGCCCATCGTTTTTCTGGCCTGACTGGAAAAAAACGCATGTCGTTGCAATATCGCGCAGCGGCGAAACGACAGAGACGGTCGCCGCTGCAAGAAAGAGCCGCGAGAACGGCGCCTTCGTTACGGCGCTGACAGTCGAGGCGGAGAGCTCGCTTGCAAACTGCAGCGACGATGTCGTTGCGTCGCAGACCCATAGCGAAGAAGGCATCGTCATGTCCGTCTCGGCCAGCCTCATGCTGTTGCTCGGTTTGCAGATGATCGGTCACACAATCCCGAAAGCGGCCGTTACATCCGCAAAGAATCTCGCGGATGCGCTCGACGCTTCGCTCAGCGAACGTTTCTTTGATAGCAGCCATTTCGTCTTTCTCGGCGGCGGTCCTCTCTTCGGCATTGCCGCGGAGGGCGCGTTGAAGCTGATGGAAATGAGCCAGGCCCTGACTCAGCCTTTCCATCCGCTCGAATATCGCCACGGGCCAATCAGCCTCGTGGACGAGAAGACCGCGGCCATCATGCTTTACAGCACCGATCAGAAGGATGCCGAAGCCAAGCTTGTCGAAGAGCTTCGGGATAAAGGCGCAGTCGTCATCGGCCTCGGTGGCCCAGGCGATATCGAACTCCCTGTCGATGCCGATCTCTCGCTTGCAGCACTCGTCATTCTCCCTGCACTGCAGATCCTTGGCGAGCGTGTCGCGCAATCTAGAGGGATCGATACGGTTTCGCCGCGGCACCTGACAAAGGTTGTGACGCTGGTATGAGCGACGCTCTCAACTCAAATCGCGAACACGCGTTCTCCAAGCTCTTCGGCGCGCGCCAAGGCCCTCTGCCGCGTGGCATCACGTCGGTCTGCTCTGCCCATCCGCTCGTGATCGAAGCCGCCTTGCGACGGGCGAGAATGGAAGGCGCGGTGGTGCTGATCGAGGCTACCTGTAATCAGGTGAACCAGGAAGGCGGCTATACAGGCATGACGCCTCTGGCATTCCGGCAGTTCATCGAGCGGATCGCTAGCGATATCTCGTTCCCGCTGGATTCAATCATCTTTGGCGGAGATCATCTCGGTCCCAATCCCTGGAAGACACTCGGCGCGGACGAAGCGATGGCGCGAGCGGAAGCGATGGTTGCGGCTTATGTCGAAGCAGGCTTCGAGAAGCTGCATCTCGACACGTCGATGGGGTGCGCCGGTGAGCCCATGGCACTCGATGACGAAGTAACCGCCGAGAGAGCAGCGCGTCTGGCAAGGGTTGCGGAAGATTCCGCACGCCGCACCGGGCAACGGCCGCCGGTCTATATCATCGGCACGGAGGTCCCTCCCCCAGGCGGTGCGACTCATGCGATCGAGGAGCTCGAGGTCACCAGTCCCGAAGCTGCTCTGAAGACACTATCCATCCACACATCGGCCTTTGGCAAGGCTGGTGTCGGGCCGGCCATGGACCGCGTGATCGGGATCGTCGTCCAGCCGGGCGTCGAATTCGGAAATGCGAATGTCGTGCTCTATAAGCCTGATCGCGCCCGAGGATTGGCATCGACGCTTTTCAGAATGCCGGGGCTTCTCTTTGAGGCGCACTCGACGGATTATCAGACCGGCCGCGAGCTTTCGGCTCTTGTTGATGGCGGTTTCGCCATCCTTAAAGTCGGTCCCGGTTTGACCTTTGCACTACGAGAGGCCCTTTACGGTCTTGATGCCATCAGGCACGCACTCCATGGCGGGTCGGATAGCCTTCATGCCAAGATGGAAGCAATCATGTTGACCCAGCCCCAACATTGGGCGGGTCACTATAGCGGTTCAACCGACCAGGTACGGTTGCAACGCCATTTCAGCTACAGCGACCGAATTCGCTATTATTGGCCGGACAAGCAGGCAGCCCGCGCGGTGGAATCGTTGATGGCAGCGTTTCCCGATCCGATCCCGGAGACACTGATCAGTCAGTATCTGGCTCGGGTCTATCCTGATGTCGTGACCGGGCGGGTTGCCCCTCGCGCGCGCGACCTTTGTCTTGCGGCAATCGATGCAGCGCTCGCACCTTATTCCGCGGCCACCATCAGCCAGTGAGTTTCCCATGCCGCTGGCCACCGCTGCGGCGGCCACAGCTCAAACAGTTTCAGTCGGAGAGAACTATGGCGTCAGTCAGCGTAGCGAATGCCCGCAAAAACTATGGTCACCTGGAAATCCTTCACGGAGTCGATATCGACATCCAGGACGGTGAGTTTGTCATCCTTGTTGGGCCTTCAGGCTGCGGCAAATCGACCTTGCTGCGGATGATCGCAGGCTTGGAGGAAATTTCCGCCGGACGCATCTCAATCGGTGGGCGGGTCGTAAATAACGTCGCGCCGAAGGAGCGCGACATCGCCATGGTGTTTCAGTCCTATGCACTTTATCCACATATGACGGTGGAGGCCAACATGGGCTTTTCCCTTCGGCTGGCAAAGGCGCCAAAAGAAGAAATCAAAACGCGCGTCCGCGAAGCAGCCCAGATTCTGGGATTAGAAAAACTTCTCGATCGACATCCTAGAAACCTGTCTGGCGGCCAGCGCCAACGCGTCGCCATGGGACGGGCTATCGTTCGCCAACCACAGGTCTTTCTATTTGACGAGCCTTTGTCCAACCTGGATGCCAAGCTCCGTGTCCAGATGCGTTCGGAAATCAAGCAACTGCACCAGCGTCTGAAAACCACCACCGTCTACGTTACGCATGACCAGATCGAAGCCATGACGATGGCCGACAAGATTGTTGTCATGCGCGATGGACATGTCGAGCAGATCGGTTCGCCGCTCGAGCTCTACGACAGTCCGGCGAACCTGTTCGTCGCCGGCTTCATCGGCTCACCGGGGATGAATTTTATCAAAGGCAAGATAAGTGCCGGGGAGGCTGTCGAGTTCGTCGCAGATGGAGGCACTCGGTTGCCAGTGCCTGCCGGCACTGCTGTGGTCCGAGGCCAGGAAGTCATCTACGGCATCCGCCCGGAACATCTGACGATAAACCAGGCTGGTGCCCACGCCGAGGTTTCGTTGATCGAACCAACCGGAGCTGAGACGCAGATTACGGCCAGCTTGGGACAGGTTCAGATCGTGGCAACCGTCCGAGATCGCCTCAAACTACAGGCCGGCGACCCAATATCGATCGCGCCAGACCTCACAAAAGTGCATCTCTTCGATGCAGTGACCGAGAAGGCCCTGACGTTGGGACCTGGAGCCGCGTAGCTTGGTATCGTCTTCTACAAAGCCTCTCGAACATCGCTGAGCGCCCGGGATGGAGCAGTGGTGAGGGGCCCACCCTCACCACTGCATGTAGCCGCCCTCGCGATCGATCCGCACTGCGTTCCGACGTCCCGAACCTCTAACTCCTTGGTCAGAAGCGCTACAATGGATGACCGGACGCTTCGACAGACTTTCGTCGCGTCGGATATGCAGCGCGGGTATTCCGACGCATTGCTGTGACCTTCCACACACTCGATCGGTTGTTCGTCGGCGAATGCATCCGTGGCGTCTGCGTATAAGGCGTGAGTTCAGCTGAAATATGGGGAAGCTGGTATCCTCGGTGGAATACAAGAGGACAGGAGTGACCGGCCGTCAGCCACGATCGACGTCAACATGCAACTTTGCACCTCGCGACGACGCGGCATTTCCTTCACGCTCGCGGGAATCAACCGCTCAACGCAGAGGGCAATCTCATGGCGATCATCAAGGACAAAAGCGCTAATAGACGATCGTCACAATGCTCACTCGCTTCGCAAGTGATTCTCGAACCTTCCGTTCAAAGAGCCGATCAGGTCGAGCCTGACGCAAAAACATTTGCGAAAGCTGTTGGTAAGCGCCCGCGTCCGAATTGGGCCGAGTGAATGCTACACAATTGATATATTTGAACATTGTAAAAATATTAGGACGTGTTTGAGGATGCAGAAGCCTCTCGTTAAGGTTTCATTAACCAAAAACGTCTTGCCGCATCGTTTGGAATCGGCGCTAAGTGATAGTGGCGAAACCAGACCGGTTTCACGAAAAATACCGCCACTAGCAGGAAATGGGTTTTGGAATGGCGAAGACCGCCGAAAAAGCAGCGCCCGCGCTTGAAGGTTTGACCGCTTTGATGGAGCGTCATGCCGATGCCTTGTCGACCCAACTGCAAGCCCATCACCTCAAGGTTTTTGCTCCGACCGCGGAAAAGGGCATCCGTACTTTCGGACCATCCGAAGCCGCAAAACTGCTTGGTGTCGGTGAGTCCTATTTACGTCAGACCGTGACAGAGATGCCAGACCTGAATGTCGGCATGACTCCCGGCGGCCGCAGAATCCTCTCGATCGAGGACATTCACGCGATCCGCAAGCACATGGATCACATCGGGCGGGGGAAAAACCGGCGATATCTTCCCCACCGACGGGATGGCGAACAGCTTCAGGTCATCTCCGTGATGAACTTCAAGGGGGGGTCCGGCAAGACAACCACCGCTGCGCACCTCGCTCAGTATCTGGCCATGCGCGGATATCGGGTGCTGGCGATCGATCTCGACCCTCAGGCAAGCCTGTCGGCGCTTTTTGGCAGCCAGCCCGAAACCGATGTCGGGCCAAATGAGACGCTTTACGGCGCGATACGCTACGATGACGAGCAGATCCCAATCGAGCAAGTCGTCCGCGGGACCTACATTCCTGATCTCCATTTGATCCCCGGCAATCTCGAACTCATGGAATTCGAGCACGACACTCCGCGTGCTTTGATGAAGCGTAAGGAGGGCGATACCCTCTTTTACGGGCGGATCAGCCAAGTGATCGAGGATATCGCAGACAACTACGACGTCGTCGTAATCGACTGCCCTCCCCAGCTCGGTTACCTGACGCTTTCTGCCCTCACCGCGGCCACCTCGATTCTGGTCACGGTCCATCCGCAGATGCTTGATGTGATGTCCATGAACCAGTTTCTGGCAATGACGTCCAACCTGCTGCGCGAAATCGAAAATGCCGGCGCGAAGTTCAAGTTCAACTGGATGCGCTATCTGATCACCCGTTTCGAGCCGAGCGACGGCCCGCAAAATCAGATGGTCGGCTATCTGCGGTCGATCTTTGGAGAAAATGTACTCAATTTCCCGATGCTGAAAACAACCGCGGTGTCGGACGCCGGATTGACCAACCAGACATTGTTTGAAGTCGAACGAAGCCAGTTCACCCGCTCGACCTACGATCGCGCCCTGGAGGCGATGAACGCGGTCAATGACGAGATCGAGACATTGATCAAGAAAGCATGGGATAGACCCACATGAGCCGGAAGCATATCCTCGGCGTCTCGTTGGACGCCCCTGACGCAACGACATCAGACAATCGGTCCGCGAAGAACCGCTCGATGCCGCTCCTCGGTGTCGCGCGGAAAGAACGCGATCCTGCTACAAAACTGACGGCAAACATTGGCAACGCGCTGCGCGAGCAGAACGATCGTCTTGGTCGTGCTGACGAGATCGAGCGCCGCCTTGCCGAAGGTCAAAGCGTCGTAGAGCTAGACGCGTCTTTGATCGATCCGTCATTCGTTCAGGATCGGATGCCGGGCGATATCGACGGTTTGAAAACGTCGATCAGAGACCAGGGTCAGCAAGTCCCAATCCTCGTGCGACCCCATCCCGAGCAGCCGGGTCGTTATCAGGTCGCGTTCGGACATCGCCGCTTGCGGGCCCTGACGGAACTGGCACGTCCAGTCAAAGCCGTCGTCCGAGATTTAAGTGATGAGCAATTGGTCGTTGCTCAAGGTCAGGAGAACAATGAGCGCGAGGATCTGACCTTCATCGAGAAGGCTCAATTTGCCCATCGGCTTAACAAGCAATTTTCGCGTGAGGTCGTCGTTTCCGCGATGTCGCTTGACCGAAGCAATCTGTCGAAGATGATATTGCTGGTGGATGCCCTCCCTGTAGAGCTCATCAGCGCGATCGGTGCTGCGCCTGGTGTCGGGCGGCCGAGTTGGCAGCAACTCGCAGAACTCGTTGCGAAAACCTCATCATCAGACGACGCATCACATTTTGCGGCATCGGCTGCCGTGCAATCCTTGCCATCGGCAGAGCGGTTCAAGGCTCTTATGGCGCACCTGAAACCTGCCAAAGTGGCGCGCGGAATTCCGCAGGTGCTCTCGACACCCAATGGATTGAGGCTTGCTCAGGTGTCGCAAAGCAAATCGAAACTCGAAATCATGATCGACAGGAAGGCAACGCCCGATTTTGCGACCTTCGTGCTTGAGCACTTGCCGGCGCTCTACCAAGAGTACAGGCAAAAAGATCAACGGAATAACGGAGAGTAAGCCGCCAAAGAAAAAGGCCCCAACAGCGTTGCCACCGTGGAACCCATTTCTGTAGTCGTGAGAAACACAGAATCGCATTTCCACGAATCTTCGTCAAGAGTCTATGGCACCGTTTCGGTGAGCTGATTTCTTTTGCCTTCTGAAAGGTGAAAGACGATGCAGACAGGAAATGTGACGACGCCCTTTGGGCGGCGGCCGGTGACGCTTGCGCTTGTGAGGCGCCAGTCGGAGCTGGCCGACATTCAGCCAGGCAAGGCTGCCGACAAATGGAAAATCTTTCGCGACGCGTCGGCGGCCATGCATGCGCTCGGCATACAGTCGAACAGCCTGGCCGTTCTTGATGCCTTGCTCAGCTTTTATCCCGACAATGAATTACGTCAGGATGACAGTCTGATCGTTTTCCCGTCCAACGTACAACTGGCGCTGCGAGCTCACGGCATGGCGGGCGCCACGCTTCGACGACACATTGCCGCGCTGGTGAACGCTGGCCTGATTGTCCGGCGAGACAGTGCAAACGGGAAACGCTATGCGCGCAAGGATGTCGCCGGCGAAATCGAAACAGCCTTCGGGTTTGATCTCTCGCCGCTCCTTGCCCGTTGTGAGGAGTTAGCGCTGTTGGCCCAGCAGGTAATGGCAGAGCGTGCAGCCTTGAGGAAGGCAAAGGAAAGCCTGACAATTTGCCGTCGGGACGTTCGCAAGCTGATTACTGCCGCCATGGAAGAAGGGGCTGACGGTAATTGGGAGGCAATCGAAGACATATATATCGCGCTGGTCAGCACGATACCGCGTGTTCCTACGCTTTCGACGATCGAAAGCATACTCGACGAAATGCGCATGCTGCAGACAGAAATCCTTAACCAGCTCAATATGCTGGACAATTCGATGAATAGTAGCACCAATGATGCTCATAATGAGCGGCACATACAGAATTCAAAACCCGAATCCCCTAATGAACTTGAACCACGCTCTGAAAAAGAGCAGGGGGCGAAGCCGAGTGCTTACCGCCAGCAGACGAGCCAGCCGATAAAGGCCTTTCCCCTTGGGATGGTGTTGAAGGCGTGCCCGGCCATCGCTGATTATGGGCCCGGGGGCACGATCGACAGTTGGCGGGACCTGATGTCGGCCGCCGTCGTCGTCCGTTCAGTTCTGGGCGTGAGCCCAACAGCCTATCAAGATGCCTGTGACGTTATGGGTCCTGAGAACGCGGCAGCGACTGTCGCCTGCATTCTGGAAAGAGCGAACTTCATAAATTCGGCCGGCGGATATCTGCGAGACCTGACCCGACGGACAGAGCGTGGAGAGTTCTCCCTTGGTCCAATGATCATTGCGCTGGTGAAGGCTAGAGCGACCACAGGTGTGAAGGCGGGATAAGTTCAGGGAGGTGGCTTGTTAGCTGGCGATTGTAAACTGCGTTCGCTGCTCTGGAAACACGTACGCGCGGCTGGTTTTCCGCGCCGTGCGTCTGGATATACGCAAAGAGCGGCGACATTGGCACTGAAGCCACAGCGGTACGATTGTTAATGGCGACACTCAGGGTCAATACAAGATGATTGACCCTTGCTGTTGAACAGTGCGATTGCCATCTTTTTTGAAAGCGCCGCTAGCCCCTCAGACCAATTCCTCACAAGGTCCCAAATGTTCCATCTTGTTCTCGGCCTTCCATGGCTGGTCGTCGTGCTTCGCTGGCTTGCACCACTTCCTTGGGGAATACCGATCAAGATCGTCGTGGGCGGCATCCTTCTGGTCGCCTCACAGCATCTTCTGATAAATCGCCTCTCGTCTGGATCGATCTTCGATCCGGAATACCCTCGCCCGTGGATCATCGCGTTCAACGTGTTGTTCGGCGCGATCTTGTTCCTTGCGGTCATGCAGATCCTTCTCGATGCAATCTGCCTGGGCCCTTTGCCATTCATCGGGCATTTCCCGTCCGTTCCCCCGGAGGTCAGATATGGGATGGGGGGAATTGCTCTGGCTCTCGCATCTTGGGGAGTCTCTCAGGCGATTAGGGTTCCCCCTCTCAGAAACGTTGAAATCTCAATAAATGGCCTCCCGTCGGATTTCGACGGCTATCGTATCCTGCAACTGACCGATCTTCATCTCAGTCGCCTCTTTCCAAGATCCTGGGCCGAAGCCGTGGTTGCGAAGTCCAATGCCATGAACGCCGATCTGACAGTTGTGACCGGTGATTTCATCGATGGCGGCATTGAAGCGCGCCGCGACGACATTGCACCGCTTGCCGGACTACGCGCAAAGGACGGTGTTCTTGGGATCCCGGGCAACCACGAGTACTTTTTCGGCTACGATGACTGGATGAAGCACGACAGCGGGCTCGGAATTCGCATGCTCACCAACACCCATGTTGTGATCGCGCGCGGTCATAGCAGGATCGTTGTTGCAGGCGTGACCGATCTCGCATCCGTTGGCAGCAAATACCCCGCCCCCGATCTCATTTCTGCGCTATCTGGCGCTCCCGCAGGAGCTAAAATCATTCTCCTCGAGCACCAACCCAGAATGGCCGAGCGATCAGCGCGAGCAGGGGTTGCTCTACAGCTGTCTGGGCATACGCACGGCGGAATGGTTCTCGGCCTTGATCGCCTGGTTGCGCGCGCAAATAATGGCTTTGTATCTCGTTTGTACCAGGTCGGTGACATGCTGCTTTACGTCAACAACGGTACGGCGCTATGGCCCGGATTTGCTCTTCGTCTGGGAAGGCCGTCCGAATTGACTGTTTTCACGCTCAAGCCCTCTTCCGGAGGGGACGGTACGGCGCCTTGACTTGTGGCACACGGAATTTGACCCCTTCTCAGGTGCGAAGCCGGTCGGAAGCAGTGGCGGCGGGTGCATCGCGTCATGCGGCTCTTCCAACCTCGGCTTGATGATTTTCTGCTTGCGGTAGCCGATCAGCCGTCTAACCATAATGTTCTGCTTCGACACATTCAGCGGCATCCTGGAGAAGGCATGAAATCGATCTGTACGCCCGAGGAAGTTTACAGTTTCTGGTTCGAGGAATGCGGCCGCAAGGACTGGTTTGGCGGCGGCGCGGAACTCGATGATGAGATCAAGGCTCGATTTCGCGAGACACACCTTGCACTCGCATCGGGAGCGGGCGGCGAGTGGAATAGCACGCCGGAAAATCGGCTAGCAATGATTGTCGTGCTCGATCAGTTTCCACGCAACATCTATCGGGGGACAGCGCTTGCCTTTGCCACTGACGGCTTGGCGCTGGCCCAGGCCGAGCAGGCGATTCAGGTTGGCGGTGACAAGCGCGTGCCGGAGGAATTCAGGATTTTCTTCTATCTGCCGTTCGAGCATGCGGAAGACATTTCTCACCAAGACCGCTCGGTGGCGCTTTTCACCGAGCTGGGCGATGGCGAATATCTCGACTACGCGCAGCGCCATCGCGACGTGATCGCAACATATGGTCGCTTTCCTCATCGCAACCAGGCGTTGGGACGACCTTCGACCGATGCTGAAGCCCGTTACCTCGCGCAACCGGGAGCCGGCTTCTAAGCCACAGTGGTTCGTCAACCCGTTCGTTTAACGGGGGGACCACTGATATGAGAAGATGGCTCCTGCCTAAAGGTGTAGGAGCACACTGTTCACTGAGGACACCCCTGCCCTATCTCATGCAGCGAGGCGAATACCTCCGCTTCCCGCAAATGAGGATACATCACCATGCCGAAACTAATAAAACTCTTGATTGCTTCATCGGCCGCCGCGATAGCCTCCCTGACATCCGTTCAGGCCCAGATGCCTCCGCAGCAGCCAGATCACAAGGCGTTCAAGATTGGCACTCTGGATGTCATTGCGTTGCACGATGCCCAATTTGTGCGACCGAATGATAGCACGATCTTTGGAGTCGGACACACGCCGCGAGAAGTCGGCGATGTGCTAAAGGCCGCCGGCGCGCCAACCGATACCGTCACTCTAAGTGTCGATGCACTGCTCGTGAAGGAACCGAAGCATGTCGTTCTGATCGACACTGGAGTCGGTGGCGCGCTTCAGCAATCTCTGAATCAAGCTGGTGTAAAGCCAGAGGAAATTACCGAGGTACTCATAACTCACTCACATCCGGACCACATGGGAGGACTTGTGAAGGTTGGCAAGCTGGCCTTCCCGAACGCAACAATCAGGATGTCGGCGGCAGAATGGGCGTTTGCCAGAAAGAACACGCAACTCACCGATGTCATCAAGGTTATCGACGGGCATGTGGAGACCTTCAAGCCGGGTGCGAAGGTAGTGTCACAGATCACATCGGTTGGGCTGAAGGGCCATACGCCGGGTCACGTCGGCTATCAGATCGTCTCGGGTAACGAGAAGCTGTTCGATATCGGCGACACGGTGCACAGCTCGATCATCTCACTCGTCAAGCCCGCGTGGCCGGTCGGCTTCGACACCGACGAGAAAGGCGGAGAAAAGATTCGCATTGAGACGTTGGCGAAGCTTGCCAAGTCCAAGGAGCTCGTCTTCACGCCCCACTTCCCGTTCCCGGGCGTCGGCCACATTCAGGCTGACGGAGATCATTTCAAATGGGTGCCTAGCGTGTCGACGTCGAACTGACGGCTAGTTCCACGACGGAATTTCGCAAAGACAGGGAACCTTCCAAGCAATCCTCGATTATCCCTGCGTCAACACAGGAGGAAAATCATGGATCACACCAATCACGTCCGGCTTTCGCCATCCGACTTGACGCCCTCGGTTCTCGAAGGCGCAACCATCTATGGCGCGGACGATCACAAGGTCGGCAAGGTTGATCATATCCATAGCCTGGGCGCTAGCAGCTCGGTAGTGATCGATGTCGGTGGCTTTCTGGGAATTGGGGCGAAGCCTGTCGCACTTCCAATGTCTGAACTCGATTTCATGCGCGACGAGGATGGTGACGTACACGCCGTTACGAGTTGGACGAAGGATGAGCTCAAACAAATGCCTGAGCATCGCGATTGAGTGGTGAATTGGGCCTGACGGTTGTTAGGCCCAATTCTGTCTGATGAAAATCTGAACCGCGTTACAGTTGACGGCCCTGCGCTTGCGCTTGGGCACCGCGGACACGCAGATGCTCAGCCCTCGCGTCCTGGCGCCGTTTCTCCCTTTCAAGGCAATCGCGAGCGTTCTGAGCGACGGCACGGGAGGATATCTGCTTGGGAAGGTCGGTTGTGGCAACGCACTGCTTTGCCGAGTTCTCGGTCATAGGGGTTTCCTCGATTTCCAATGCGTAACGCGCGAACACGGAAAACGATGCACTTCCCGCTTGGAATTCAACAAGACATTCTTGACCTTAGGCCCGCCCTTGCATGGCTTGGGTCATTATCAGCATGTAGTCCTCCTTGGCGGGAGGCGGCAGAGTGTCTTTCGCGGTGGAGGGCACGTTTCCATGGGCCGGGTTCCCACCTTGTGCGAATTGGGCGCAGGAAGGCACCAATTCGGCGTTCCGATTACGGCGATCGCTCTGCTTGCGAGACATCTTCAAGTTCCATTGGTGCGCAAAGTTTCCAACGAAAACGGCCTCGACAAGGATTCGTTCCAGGGAGCGATTGATGGCTTGAGTTGCGGGCGGCATTGCACGCCTATCCCCTATTTCAGTTTCACTCAACCCAACGTCCAATGGCGGCCTTCTCGGATACATTCGTGCCCACCTGCTCCCCTCCCCTCCCCTCCCCTCCTTCTGAGTAGTTCGGTGGCAGAAAATGTATACTTTGCAGATAGTTGGGTCTGAGGTCAGCTGACCACGGAATGTCTATGCACAGCCCGTTGGCCGAAGGCGTTGGAATCACTTTCGCCCAAATCCTGCGGGAAATCTTTTGGTCTAGCGCGTAATCCAGAAACGTCAATTATATCAATATGTTACAGCTGTGGTCAGCTGACCATCTCTGGTGAATCCAGCAAAATGAGTTTGAACAAAAGGATTATTGAGCAAGTTAGAGAGATTTAGCGGCCAGTCCGCATCAAAACCAAGCGTGCGAAATTCGCAATCAAATCAACGCTGTACCGGCGTGGTCAGCTGACCACAACCTGCGTCGTTCCTTCTGGAGGGCAGATTTCTTCACGCGGGTGAGAAAAGTTTGGGCTTGGGCTGATACCGGTGTGCCGTCGTTCCTCATCGCAGACTAGCGCGCGAGCGCAGTCCGCTAGGGCCGACTTCGGGCCTATCTCGCTGCAGCGATCGACAAGCCTCAGAGATCGGCTAGGCCCTTTTGGGGCAGATGCGTGAAATGCCCTTGGCGGAGTAGATTGATCAAAGCCGCTGCAGCAAGCTCGGCCTTGGGTTCTTCTTTCGAGGTGCCGGTTTCCGTGAGCCAATCTGCGGATAGAGGGTCCACAAGCGATAATTCAGTCGGACCAAACGTTTTTAAAAAAATTCGTATCACTGTCGCTCTCGGTCTGGATGCATGTGACGGAAGAACCGGAAGCATTCAAGAACCGAACTCGCGGTCGGCACCCTCCCCTTTCGTCACTGACCGGTTCCGTACGACGGCAGTCCATAAGTGTGCCTAGGTCAGGCCGTGACATTCTTTAAACTAAGCTTCGCAACAGCTGTTTTAGTTGGACTGCCATTGCGCTCTCCTGCTCGCTGCGGAAAAAGGCTCGATGTCAATGCAACTGAGCGCGCTTGGCCGCAGGCAAAAGCTAGCGGTGCTTTCTGAAAACGCTGGCCTCGTGCGGTGTGGCTGGCGTGCGTAAATATCCGGAGTGCCATCGAAAATCCCACCGAACTCCGCTATCTACAGTCAGAATGATTGACACGGGTGGACTGAGATCGGCAGCGAGGCCGACAACGAGCAAGAAATGGTTGATGAGGCTGCTTGCCGGCGCTGGTGGACTGCTGGCTGCCACCTTCTCGCTCGGATATTCGCTTTACGAACGCAGGCAGGCCGATGTCATTCCGCAAGTCGCGGCATCGACAGAGGTTACGGCTGGACGGTGGACGGTGACCGTCAATCGAAGTGTTGTCGGCGCGGAGATGCCGAACGGGGCGCGGATACCGCCCGGCAAGAAGGCCATCGTCGTCGGCATGACGCTGGAAAATATCTCGGCACAAAGCTCCAATCTCTATGGAAGCCTTATCAAGCTTGTCGATCTGCCAGACGCGCCGAAGCCGCAATATTACCTGACGCGCGACCGAGCCATATTGTGGGATTTGCAGCCGAGCCTGCCCGAGGCGGTCACCGCTGTCTGGGAGATTCCTGCTGACGTTGAGCTGCCAGGTGTTCTCAGGCTTCAGGTCGAGGGCGAAATCTTCAAGCCGAAGGACAATCTTTACAGCGCGCCAGGATGGTTTCCAACGGGCGCCGTTGCACAGATATCCCTGCCGCTGAATGTCGAGACGTCAGAGGCAAAACCATGACGCGTCCGGTCCTGATGATCGCGGCGATCCTCTGCTCAGCAGTTTTTCTGGCAGTGCTCAAGAATACAACGCCGTCATACGCCACCCTAACCGGGCCGCTCAGTACCACAGGTCGCCAAAGCAAGACCGTCTCGAGCACCACATTCGGTGTCAAGATCGATCGCGTTCTGAAGGCTAAGGCCATTGGCTACAAACAATTCGGTCGGGCCGTCGACCTGCAGAGTTCAGGCGTCTGGGTGGTGGTCTCGGCTGAGCTGCAGGTTTTCCAGGAGACCATGCCGGTTCGCGCCGCGACGCTGGTCGGGGCGTCCGGCCGACTGTACCGGCAATCGCGAAGGGCAGGGGACGCGCCGAACAATCTCTCGTCAAAAACAGTCCAACCCGGGCTGCCGACGACGGGTCTTTTCGTCTTCGAGCTTCCCGAGGACGAGACACACGGCATGACGCTGGTGTTGTCCGAACAATATGATCCGCAGCTGAAGGACGAGATCGGCGTGTCGCTGGACGCTGACGATATGGCTCCGCTAACCAAGCTGGAGATCCGCAAAGATGGTGTTTGATCGCGAGAGAAGGGCCTGGTGGCTCGCGCTTGCGAGCTTGCCATTCCTTGTCGTCGCCGCGGTTGCGCTCAACGCGCGGCGCAACATCGAGGACTACCGGCATCGGATTGAGATAGATGTGGAGCAGGGATCCGATCAGGTCGGGTATGCCGGCGCTACCTGGCGGCTCGAAAAAGTGCGCCTGATTGGCGACGGACGCGACACGCAGGTTCTTTTTCCCGGGCAGATGCGACTTGTCATCGTCCGCATGGTGGCAACCGCCACAGATAAAATCGGCGAGGGGTGGGGACAATGCGAGGTCAGCCTGACGGATACGACGGGACGCCGCTGGCTGCCACTTGATGTGACCCTGTCGAACGATATCAGTCGTGATCTGGAGCCCAAAAATGAACCCGTGAAGGGCTGCGGTATTACCTCGCTTAACCCACCTGACCCGAACCACGCCGCCATGATTGAAGAGAAGTTCGTGGTTCCCGCGGACGCGGTAGCGACCCTGTCTGTCAGGCTGAGCGTTGCGGCGCTGCGGCCGCAGGCGATAGGCTTTCCCTTGGCACTGAAGTAACGATCAGGCGGCGCCGGGCCGCAATGCCCGTCCGCGCCATTCCCGACCCTGGGCGAAGCCGATCTCGAGAGTGGCGGCCAGAAGGCAGATCTTGATCGGGGTGATCAGCAGGCCTTCGCCCGGTTCGCTCGGCGTGCCGATGAAGGGTGAGATGATCTGGGCGATCACCTGCCAGAGCGGCAGGTCATGCGGGCCGATGAGCTGTGTCAGCCCATACCATGTCCACGCGGATCCCCAATCCAGCAGGCGGTAGGCCACGATCGCAACAAGGACCGGGCCGAGGCCGGAATTCAGCGCCAGCCCGATCCCCTCGGCCAGGGCGCGATAGCGCTTCAGCGTGCCGGAAATGAAGTGTGCGATAAAATCGCGAACGGATTTAGGCAGCGCCTGCCATCTCGAGACGACATCGGCGAGACGCCCTTGGCCGGGTGCGCGCTCGCTGTCGATATCATAGCCGTAGACGAGGGCGGCGAGCGTCAGCCAGACCACCGGATAGAGCGCATAGAAGAACAGGCTGACGAGCTGCGTCGCGATCGGCGGCGAGGAGAATTCCGGAGGTATAGGCACGGCCTGTTGCGCAGTGGCATCCGTTACCGGCGCAAGCAGGCTGATCAGCGTGCCGATCGTTTCCGGCACATGGCTGAACCAGGCCTTGATCTCGTCCTGCCACTCCGACAGGACAAACAGACCGATGAAGGCCCAGTTGGCTTCACAGACGACAATGAGGATCGGCCAGATCGCCGCGCGCGACCGCTTGTGCATGGCCTTCGCGAATCGCCGCACCGCCCAGGCAACGACGACCGGAACGATCAACCACTTGCCGCCGGAGACATCGAGCAGGCCGGCACTCTCGCCCGCCATGAAGAGGCTGAGCGACAGGCGGGAATAGTCGCGCACCGTATCGCCGAGAAAACCCCAGGCGGTATAGAAGGCGAAGAAGGGAACGAGGCTCAGCGCCAGGGCGCTGATGAAATTGCCCGGCGCCGGCTCCGTTTCGACCGTCGTATCCGGTTGATCGTTCACTCGACGGGATGCGGAATCGAGGGCTGGAAGCCCGCGTCGGACGGTCTCGAACAGGGCGACGATGACGACAAGCTTCAGCAGCACGACCAGCGCAAGCACCGACAGGCCAGCCAGCGAGTTCCACCGTCCGATCATGGCGGCAACTTCGTTGAGCAGAAGATTGCCGACGAAACCGAGCAGCCAGAGTGCTGCCAATTGTGGCCAGAAACGCCAGAGGAGAGAGGCTGTCAATCGCAGCTGACGCAACGCGGTCTGGACGCCGCTATTGGATGTGGCCGGCAGAGCGGAAGAGGACATGTTATCGTGATACCATCCCGACGGTGTACGGCCAAGTCCGTCGCTTTCCGGATCGCCCGGCCCCGGTGGCGCCGCGCTACGGGCCTCTACACCATCCGGGCGGCGTGGCCGCGGACGACCGGCAACGGCTTGCCATAACATTGGCTTTGGCTCGGCAGGGATGGATCGTCATCTGTCCGTCGTTTTCTGTATGAGGTTATCGACGACCGACGGGCCGATTGCCTGTCCAAGGGCTTTCAGGCCTTTTGGCGGTAGCCTTGCGAGACTCTTCGTGATCGCCTGCCTCCATGCTTCGCCTCGATCCCAGGCCTCCTCCCAGGCAAAAGCGATCGCATCGATCTGGCGCGTCTCTACGAGACCTTCGAAGAGCATAGCTGCCTGCGTCAGGTCTTTGTCCGCTTTCACGCGTCCCAGCGTGTCCGTGATCCGTCTGGAGGAAACGATCAGTTTGTGGACAGCATACCGCGGGTGCTGGGACAAGGACGTTCACGCCTTCGCGGTGGAGAAGTACCGTGCGGACGGGCTCGTAGATCAGGTAATCGAGAAACCGCAGGTTTTCCGCCGAGGCGCCACCGAGGGCTGGCATCGGGGAGGGCTTTGCCCGAGTATTCGTCCGACCCCCGGTTTCCCGTCAGAAACTCCACGCGGTAACCCTTGGCGTTCTGGAAAGCGACGACCTTGGCCTTGTCCGCCTGGTGCGGGATCGCCCTGAAATCGCTACCGACCGACTGCAGGACCTCCAAGACCGGGGGCAAGCTGTCTTCGACGCCGGCCGAGATCGCAAAGTCTTGCGCGAAAACGAGGCCCTCATATAAAGGTCCATGCACTTTGAAGCGCGACCGCCTGACCAAGCCGGCAGAGCCGCCATGCCGCTGGTCGACCGCGCCATTATAAGGTTCTGCCAAAACCTTATAACAAAGCCAAGAACCCTTCGAAGGTGGCTAGAAAAGCTGCTACCTGCTGCCTCAGGATTGGTGCAGACAGCGCGCTTGGCCTTAGAGCATCCTGGCAGCGCGACCGCTTCGCCGCGTGGCACTGTTATAATAGCTGGACGCCTGCTGCACCGATCGATGCCGCGACTGCTCCATGGCTTCCGGCAGAGGAATGCCGCGGTTGGCGGCCTCGGTCAGATAGCCTGACCGCAACCCGTGCGCCGAAAATTCCCCGGGCTCCAACCCGGCCATTTCCGCCCTTTGCTTCAAGATCGCGTTGACCGACTGCGGATCGAGCGCCCGCTTCGAAACCGTGCCCCAGCGCCCGATCCCGCGAAACACGCTGCCCTTGTCGATTTTTGCCGCAGCCGTCCACGCGTTGAGTGCCTCGACTGGCCGGCCGGTGAGATAAACGACATCATCTTCTTCACCGCTCGTGGTCTTTGTCCGGCCGAGATGGATGGCAAGCGAGGGGAGGGGAGGGCCACCCGCCACCTCGATCGGGGGCTCTGCGGTCAGCTGTTCGCACCGCAATCCGGCGATTTCGCTGCGCCGGCGGCCGCCAGAGGCAAAAGCGACCATCAGGATGGCGCGATCCCTGACGTCGCGCAGGCTTTCGGTCGAGCAGGTGGCGATAAGCTTCGCTAAGATATCGCCGGTCACCGCCTTCGCACTCTTCCGCTTCCGGGGCCGCGGGACAGCACGCACGGCAAGACGAATGGCGGATTTGAGGGCAGGGGAGGCGAAGGCGCCATCGAGGCCGCGCCATTTCGTCAGCGTCGACCAGCTAGCCAGCCGCCGGCGCACGGTCGCCGGCGCGTGCGGGCCTGCGGTCTTGAGAAACCCCTGGCTTCGAAGGCTGTGATCGACATCGGCCGGCATGCCATGCTCCGGATCGTCTTCCCGTCGCTGCGGATCCCACAGATGATGGGCAACGAATTTTAGCAGCAGCGCCTCTGGCGCCGGCCAGGGGAGGGGACTGCCGGTCGCCGCCAGCGCCCAGGCTTCGAGGTAGGCAAGATCCGAGGTGATGGCGCGCAGCGTGTTGTCGCCCATCCCCTCGT
The DNA here is from genome assembly GCA_900472605.1 of Hyphomicrobiales bacterium. GTDB lineage: Bacteria > Pseudomonadota > Alphaproteobacteria > Rhizobiales > Rhizobiaceae > Rhizobium. Next base: position 66,540 of record UCJD01000039.1, read on the forward strand.
TGACGAGGTGGCGCAGCGTCTCGACGTCCTGGTCGGTGAGCAGTTCGGCAAGCTCGTCTCGCCGCTCGATCGGCAGCACCGCGGCGATGGTGTCGAGCTCGACGGCCCGGCGGTCGGCACCGATGAGTGTGGTGGATTTCCGCTTCGCCACCATCAGTCGATCTCGATGTGCGGCCGCCAGCGGCGGATGATTTGAATGATCTCCGGCTTGTAGGCGTCGGGGTAGAGGACGTCCTCTTCGCGGGCCAGCCAGGTGAAGACGGTCACCATGTCCTCGCAGACGTCCCGGTCGAGGTTGGCAAGGTCGGTCAAATCGAAGCCACCATGCGCCTCGGCGTTCCACCAGGCGAGGATGAAGTTGGCGACGCGCCGGCTTTGGCCGGAATCGCCGTGGGCGACATTGAGCAGCTTTTCGAGGGCAAAACGGACGCGATCTTCCATGCGAAACGGCCTTTGCAGCGCGGGGTTTGACCCGATTTACCGGGATTCGCGACTCGTGTCGATCTACTATCGATAACCTATAATTATCGATGGTTGAAAACACAACTCCAAAACATACCAAGTTACGAGCATTAAATGTGATATAGCATTCGTTTAGCAAATCATTTACCATGATTTCAATGCGTTACGATCTCGCGAAATTGCCAGTCCAAAGCCTGCTGAAGCCTGTCACAGAGGCGATAGCCGCGCTGTGCCGGCTCGACGAACGCATTGCCCGCTCGGCCGTCGGCGCCGGCTTCCTCGAACGTCAGAATTTTGCCGACGCCTGTGCTTCGCTGTGGCTCGACGGCGAGCTCGTGCACCTCGAAGACCTGGTGCTGCACGACGCGGGCGCCGACGTCCGCGCCCCGACCCACGAACTCACCATTGCCCGCGACGTGCTGCGCAGCCGCCGCCGCATCGCCAGCCAGCCGCCGGCCTGGGCCCTTGGGCCCGACGGCCTGCGCGCCCTCCGCCGGGCGCCGGTGCAGTCGGAGCCTGTGCCTGCATCCTCTCTCGATCACGATGGCGAAGACGGTGAGGCAATCGATACGGACCAGTCCGGAGGGGAGGGGGAGAGTGCGGCGGACACGACCGCGTTCGACTCCGAGTTTGCGGCGATTGACGCGGTGCTGGCCCGCTCCAACGCCGCAATCGAAGAAGCAAAACGACCCGGCCGTGCCGGCGCCGCCGACACCAAGGCGCTGGTCTATGATCTCGATTGGGACGAGGACGAGCGCCTCGAGGAATGGCGACACGTGGTTCACCGAGCTCAGGAGTTGCCGCCGGTGCTGGCGGCGATCGTCGCCATCGATGCCTGGAACGAGTTGTCCGTGTCGCAGCACGGCCCTTGGCTCGGCCGGCTACTGGCCGCGGCGCTGCTGCGCCAGGCTGGCATTGCCACCGGCGGCCACCTGGTGGCGGTCAATGTCGGCCTGAAAACCATTCCCGTCGATCGGCGCCGGCATCGCGACCGCGACATACGGCTGCAGGCGATCGCCCAGGGTTTGCTGGCGGCCGCCGAGATCGGCTTGAAGGAGCACGACCGGCTGGCGCTGACGCGCGCCATGATGGAGCGCAAAGTTTCGGGACGACGAACGTCGTCAAAGCTGCCGGAGTTGGTCGAGCTGGTGATGGCGAAGCCGCTCGTATCGGCCGGCATGGTGGCGGAGACGCTTGGCGTCACGCCGCAGGCGGCCCGGCGGATTGTGCTGGAGCTCGGGCTTCGCGAGATGACGGGGAGGGGGAGGTTTCGGGCGTGGGGAATTGTCTAAGAGATCTTCCTCAGGGCCAACTTGCGGCTGATAAACTTTTGGCATTGAAATCCGAAGATTGGGCATCTTTCATCACGGGTCACGTCAAATGATGAGTGACAGACTAGGAAAGCAGAGCTGGTCGGTCCCACGAAGTGGTGGAGGGCCTCGGCTCGATACAGTTGAGTGGACATTATTGTTGGGTTTGTACGAGAAGAACGGGAAGGCACGGCTTGGCCCCAGGCATCCCGATATCCTTGAGGCCTCTTCCGCTCTTTCGAGGCTTGCTGGTTTGCGAGGGCAAGCTCGCGGCGATACCCAATTGCGATCGCCTGAGGGGCTCACTCGCCGCGTAGGCGTCTTCCGGCTCCTATCGACGCTACCTAATAATTCGTCATATTGTTTCACTCTTGCCCGGTTGGGGCCGACGCGACAAATGCCGATCAGGTCTCGTGGCGAGACGCGTGCATGTGTTGAGGCCATCAATCACCCTCCGCGCTATCGGCAACGGCAAAACAACGCCACCGCGTAACGCGTCGGCAGCTTGGACGCAGGAGTTATTTAACCAAAAATCCGGCACGACGGAATAGCGAGCCATGCCACTCGAAACTTAAAACGATTCTTAATTGAGTCATGCGTTAAGTGCTCTGAACTCAATGGGGCATCAATGCGTATTCTTCTACTTTTCCTCGCTTTCGTCATCTCTCTTCTGCCCGTGACCGCTTTTGCCTCCGATGAGGATTGGCATGTTGCCAAGGCAAGTAGTCAGGTCCGATACACGACCGATCAGAACACGTGGAAAGATCTGCGAGCGGGAGATGTTGTTCCGAACCGCGCTTGGATCTCGACGGGCCCACGTGGACGAGCACAACTTGTCCGCGGCGTGGAAATCATTGGCTTCCAGCCGAATACCATGGCTTCGATCACAACGAAGGCCGGCGGCTTTTTCACGATCCGTAAGACCGAAATTGTGCAGCAGGTCGGTACGCTTGACCTGGAGATCGAGAAGCGCAGCCAGCCTCACACGACCGTGCAGACTCCGTATCTGGCAGCCGTTGTGAAAGGAACAATTTTCCATGTCAGTGTCGGGAAGACCAAGGCTTCCGTTTCTGTCGATCGTGGACTGGTACAAGTCACCTCGTTTGCAAGCGGCCAGCGGGCTGATGTCGGGCCAAAACAGAGTGCGACGGTCGACCGCAAGGCAGGAATGAAGGTTGCCGGAGCGGTTTCACGACCGACGATAGGCTCCGTTGCGACGTCTGTTGCAGTCGTCCCTGCTGTGGGAACGGCCGAACTCGCGGGTCAAACAGCGGATGCTGCGCGAGACAAGGGAAACTCGTCCAAGGCAAGCGAAGATAGCACTACCCGCGCAAGCGAAAGGAGTGCCAATCATGGCAATGGAAGCGGGAACGGTAACAGCGGCAATGGAGGTGGAAATAGCGGCAACGGCAGCAACAACGGGAATGGCGGCAGTAACGGGAACGGCGGCAACGGGAACGGAAACTCGGGCGGAAATGGCAACGGAGGCGGCAACAGTTCGGCGGCCGGAAGTAGCGGCAACAATGGCAATGGAAACGGTAACGGTAATAGCGGCAATGGCGGTGGAAACAGCGGCAACGGCGGCAACAACGGGAATGGCGGCGGTAACGGCAACAACGGCAACGGTGGTGGGAATGGCGGCAACGGCAACAATGGCAAGGGCAACAACAAGTGAAAGGCTTCGGCTGTTCTCTTGCAAGATTCTGCTCAACAATTGCCGGTCCCGTGGCTTTTCGGGGTGGGCTGATCGCCACAATGCTGGCTCTTCCCGTTGTCGCGCCCAGCGTCAACGTCATTACTGAACTTAACAACCGCCTGGTCGCGAAACGTTTCGAATGGGCGCCAAGGGACGCCTCCGGAACCATTGCCTTTGTGGCAATCGACAAACGTACTCTTGATGAGTTGGGCGTTTGGCCGTGGCCGCGCACAATCTATGCCAAGCTCCTCGACAGACTGACGGCTGTAAATGCCGGCGACATTTTTTTTGATATCGACTTCTCAACACCATCCAATCCAATCGATGACGGCACGCTCGCCGCTGCCCTTGAACGAGCAGGCGGGGGCGTGCTGCTGCCGGTCTTTCGCCAGCAGATTTCCGTGTCCTCATCACAGACAGTAGTTGCCAAACCAATCGCCAGTGTGCTCTCCAACGCTTGGCCCGTGTTTGCCAATGTTTTCCCGGATGTCGATGGCGCCGTTCGCAAGTTCGAACTTGGCAATGAGTTCGACGGTGTCGAAACGCCGTCTGCAGCATCAGCCCTTGGCGGAAGCCGCGAGACATCGGGGCGGCGGTTGATCGATTTTTCAGTTCGTCCAGCCAGCGTGCCCACCTACTCGTTGGTCGACGTCCTTTATGGTAAGGTAGCAGCAGGGCAACTCTCCGGACGATCTATCGTTGTCGGCGCTTCGGCGACGGAGCTTAAGGATATTTTTCCGGTGCCCGTGAGTGGAGTTTTGCCTGGTCCGCTCATTCATGTGCTTGGGGCGGAGACCTTAATCCAGAATCGGCTCCTGAGAGTTTTCGACCAAGTGCCGCTGGAACTTCTGCTCGCGGCGGGGCTCATCGTTACCGTCCTCTTGTCGCGTTCGCTTGGCTTGGTAAAACTCTCGCTTCTCGCTGTTGCAGTGGCGGCACTGGGTGAATTCGCCGTCTTCATTCTCCAAAAAGATTGTGCCATCGTCATTGGGACGGCGGTTCCATGGCTGCTGCTCGCTCTGGCGGGCGGCCTTGCTTTGAACGAGCGGATCGATCTCGGGCAGATGGTCGCTACGCTTGCGAATATTGACGCACGCAACACCCGCCGATTGATGCGACGGATCATCGCCGACAGCTCGGACGGGATCGTCGCCTTTGCCGATGGCATGAAGATCGCTGAGATCAGTGAAACCGCAAAGACGATCTTGTGCGTGGGCGCGGGCGCAGATTTACTGAGTAGTTCGGAGCATTCAGTGACTTCCGCCGTCGGTCAACTTAGCGCTCGATATGACGCCGAGCCCGGTAAAATACACAGTATGGTCATCGAGTTCGTTCGGCATAGTCGTGAGGGCGAGGTTGCCTACGAAGCTGCCATCACCCTTTCCCCTGCTGAGCAACAAGGGTTGCTCACGAAACGCTCTTTCGCCGGTTGTATCATTATCCGCGACATCACCGCTCGCAGGGCGTACGAAGCAAAGCTCAAGAGGATAGCCGAGGAGGACGAGCTCACTGGGCTCCTCAACCGTCGCGAATTTCTTTCGCGCATTGGGGCGCGCGGCGGCGTTGTGGCCGTCCTCGATATCGAGCGCTTCTCGGACATCTGCGCGACACTGGGACGCGACGTCGGTGACAGCCTTTTGAAGGCTGTTGCAACACGGCTTGCTACCAGCTTCCCCAGCGATCTTCTCGCGCGCATCGATGGTGATCTCTTCGCAATCCTCAGAGCCGAGGGAGATGCCGATCCGGCCTGTCAGGCCGGCTTTCTGCTCGCTGTCTTCGACGAGCCAATTACCTTCGATGGGATGTCCACAACGGTTGCCATTCGCCTCGGCCTCGCGCTCGCCGGACTGGAGCGAGCAGAAATTGCGCTGCGCGCTGCTGAATCGGCTCTTTATATCGCGAAGGAAGCGCCAGGACGCTGGTCGATGTACGATCCGGCTGTCGCGTTGCAGCAGTCGCGCTCTCGACGTCTTGAAGCTGACATGCGCACAGCATTAGAAAACGAGCAGTTTTTTCTTCTCTATCAGCCGCAGATCGATCTCATGACAGGCCGGTTTGTTGGTGCCGAAGCGCTGCTGCGATGGCGACATCCAGAGCTGGGTCTTATCTCACCGATAGAGTTCATCCCCATAGCAGAATCTTCTGGGATGATCTGCGATATCGGCCGTTGGGTAATGATGGAAGCTTGTACAGAAGCCATGCGTTGGTCGGCGGGGATCGTATCGGTCAACGTTTCACCGGTTCAGTTTGAACGCTCGGATGTGGACGACGAAGTTCGGCTTGCTCTGTCAAAGAGTGGACTTCCTGCCTCGAGGCTCTGCGTCGAGCTTACGGAATCGGCGTTTCTCGAGGATGGCGGTAGGTCGAAGGCAAAGATGTTTGCGGTGCGTGCGGCCGGCGTCTCCATCGCCCTGGACGATTTTGGAACGGGCTATTCCTCGATGAGCTATCTTGCCGATCTGCCGCTCGACAAACTCAAGATCGACCAATCCTTCGTTCGAAGAATGACTGCTGATCAGGGTGTCTTGGAAATCGTCAAAGCGATCATCTCTCTTGCCCATGGCCTCAATCTTGAGATCGTCGCCGAGGGCGTCGAGAGCGAAGCTGAACAGTTGCTTCTTCGCGAGCTCCAATGCGAGACCGGGCAGGGTTATCTTTTTGGCAAACCTCAGTCCGGCAGCGATATCCTGAACCTGGTTAGCTGCTACGACTGGCTAAGGCCACAAGTTGGTTGAAACGGTCAACGTGCGAGCAGTGTCGTTCACCGGGCTCGTGCTGACGAGCGCGCATTGGGAGCTGCCGAAGGCGGAGCAAAACGTCCTTTGAGGCACGCCTTTCGTGCCGGAAGAATTCGGGCGACAATTTTTGCTTGTGGGCGTTTGAAATCAGCAAGGGGGGCACGGTGCTTGAGCGCCCCCTTTGCCACAAAAATCAAGAAGATCTTCAAGTTCAGCCCGTCAACGCACCAGAATGCCTATCCGTTGAATGCTTACCATAGGCTATGGCTGGAAAAGTCCCATGTGAGCGATAGGTATCGGGGGTCTCATTACAACTGGTTGATCATGGACTGGATTTCCCGCTGGCTGCCTCGTTCGCTTGCCCTGCAATTTGTCATCATTGGCGGCCTGGTCAGTTTGGCGGCGATGTTCATCGTCGGCTATCTGGTGTCAAAGGTCATCGAAGATGCTGTGATCCACAACTCCGGCGCCGCGACCGCCCTTTATGTCGACAGTGTCGTTGCTCCGCTCCTTCCCGACATGCAGAAGGCTACACCGCTCGACGAGTCGAGCGCGTTGGCGCTCGATGAGACGCTCGGCCAAGGAGCGCTTGGAAAGCGATTGGTGTCGTTCAAGCTGTGGCGCGGCGACGGGACAATTCTCTACTCCAACGATAAGGCGCTTGTCGGAAAGCAGTTTGCCGTCAACGACAAGCTTCGGCAGGCCTTCGCCGGAACGCTGGCTGCGCGCTATGAAATCGCCGACGACCCCGAAAGCAGCACCGAAAGTTCGCTCGGCAAGCCACTGATGGAGATTTACAACCCCGTGCTCCAGCCCTGGTCCGGCCAAGCCGTCGCAGTTCTCGAATTTTACGAGACGGCAGAAGGGTTGGGTGAAAGCCTGACGCGGGCGAGATTGTGGAGCTGGTTTGCCGTCGCAGGTCTCACTTCCGTGTTCTTCGCCGTCCTGTCAGGGCTGGTTTTTCGCGGGAGCCGAACGATCGAAGACCAACAAAGGGATCTCGCCAAACGGGTTGCGGAACTCTCCGCATTACTTGCAGAGAACAAAGGACTGCAGGGCCGGCTGCAGCGTGCCTCCCAACGCGCCGCATCCCTGAACGAGACTTATCTGCGCAGCATCGGCGCCGATCTCCACGACGGACCTGCACAACATATCGCCTATGCCTCGCTGCGGCTCGATAGCGAATTATTGATCAGCGCGGAAACGCTGCCGGACGAGCGTGAGAAAGAGCTCTCCTGGATCCGCTCCAGCCTTGCCGAGGCGATGACCGAAATCCGGGATATCTGCAAGGGACTGGTGCTTCCGGAGATCGAAAAGGCTTCGTTTGCCGAAATCGTCAACCGCGTCACCGTGGCCCACCAAATGAGAACCGACACGACCGTCAACACCGTGATCGAGCAGGACGGCTCGGAGCCAGTAGCGGCGGTCAAGATCTGTATCTACCGGTTCATCCAGGAAGCCTTGAACAACGCCCATCGCCACGGTGGCGGGATTCAGCAGGCCGTTTGGGCCGCCCTTCATCGCGGGCACGTCACGATCGAGGTCAGTGA
>UCJD01000016.1:0-57342 GCA_900472605.1 Hyphomicrobiales bacterium
TCGGCGATCGGCTGGAAGCCGTCGCGGATCGCAGACAGCGTCGCACCCTCTTCGGAAATGAAGCTGACGCGGGTGAAGAACATGCCGGTCGAGAGATCGTCGAACTGCGAGCTATCGACGATGTTGCAGCCCTTGTCGGCCAAATAGGTCGAAATCGCCGCCACGATGCCGCGCGTCGATTTGCAGGCTACCGTCAATACATATTGCGTCATGCGTCATATTCCTTGTTTAAGCGTCGGCCTTCTCGCATCGGCTGTCGAGCCTGCTTAGATCAAAGCGACATGGCCGATCAAGCACGACGCTCACGCCGCTGCACCTGTTTTATCGAGAACAGCGGCTGCTTCTTTCGCCGGCCCATCCCATCGACCGTCAGCTTACGGCAGTTCCTATTGGAGTCCGTTCACTTTGCGTCGTGGAACCGCGTATCCCCGCCGTGTTGCCCTCGTTGAATTTGAGAAAGCCGACGAGAAGCCAGCCGAGGCCGGCGGTCTTCATGGAAAAGATCGCGGTAGAGCCGATCATCAGGTTCAGGAACATGAAGAGCGACAGGGAATGGCAAAGGCGCTTCTGGTTCGGCGTCTGGCCGGCCGGATAGAAGGAGACGAAGAGCCAGAACATGATCAGGCCGAAGATGGTGGCGCCGTAGGTGATATAGACGTAGCCGCTGTCGACGAAGGTGGTCGCCTTGTCGAGCTCCAACCCCATCGTCGCCGGCAGATCCATGGCGATGATGTTGCGAACCGTGCCGCTGATGCGGCCGACGAAATCGTCGTCATGGGCATTCGGCTTGAAGGCATGGATGATGAAGCCGACCATGACGATCCCAGGCATCATCAGGAAATTGAAGATCTTCGGAATGAAGGGATAGATGACATAGCCCATGGCGCTGACGATGGCGAAGATCAGCATAGTGCGGGTGTCGTTGGTCACCAGAATGAGCACGATCGTGGTGACGAAGATGAGGCGATCGAACAGCGTGATGCGATTGGCGAAGCTTACGAGATAGATGACCATGACGCCGCAGAAATTGGCAAGCGACACCTGTTCGAGGAAGATCGAGGAGGAGCGGTGATCGATCAGGCCGAAGGAGAAACGCCCTTCGAAGCCGAGCGCGCCGCGAAACAGGCCGGCGTCGCTATAGGTTGCCGGGGGCACGCCGCGGGTGTTCTGGAAATACTCGGCCGGATGGACCAGCGCCACATAGGCCGGCGTCGAGATGATCTCGCAAACCAGCACGGCAAGAACCGTGACGCAGCAGATCTTGAAGGCAAGCCGCAGCGTTCGCTCGTTGCTCCAGCGGCCGAGCACGGTAAAGGCGAAGATGATCAAGACGTTGCGCAAATGATCGATATAGCCGGCCTTGTTGATGACCATCACGTAGACAGTCAGCACGATGGTCGCGAGGAGATAACCGAGAGGAATGATATCCTCCTCGAAGAGGCCTTTCTTCAGAATGTAGCCGAAGCTGTAGGCGAGGATCAGGATTTCGCTCATCACCACGGCGGTTGGCGTCAGCGGCATGATGTTGTGATTGATGAAGGCAAGGATGGCGTTGTAGGTCACGCCGAGCACGCTGACGGCAAGGATGCTGTAGTCGATCGGCTCCTTAGCGGTCGTGCCCTTGCTTGCCATAGCCTCAATCCACCAGCGTCTTGCACTTGGCCTTGTCGGCAGCCGGTGCTCTGATCGCGTTTTCGAGCGCCGTCATCTGCTGGCGATCCTTGCCGCCGTGCGGCTGGACGTTCAGCGTCTCGGTCTCCGGCCACCAGTCGCCCGCCACCCAGTAGGTCCAGCCAAGCCAGACATCCGGGTTTGCCTGCATGTGGTTGAGCACGCGGCCAAGACCCGCCACGCAGGCCTTGTCCTGCGATACGCCGAACTCGCCGAGAAAGACGCGCGTGTCGTTCTTCTTCGCCCAGTCGGTCATTTCGGTCACCGCATTCAATGCGCTGTCGTTGCCGCTGCATTCGGCGTGCATGCCGGATGAATCCTGATCGAAATACTGGTGCACCTCGTAGGCGTAATTCTTGCGGGGATCGCGAACGCCCAACATGACCGTGCCGTTGGCGCCACCCGGCGCATCCGCCTGCCAGGAATGGGCGCCGGTGAAGCGGGTGCCGGGAACGAGGATCAGGTTGTTGGCCCCCGTCGCGCGGATCGTGCGGATCGCGGCGTTGGCGGCCTTCAGCCAGGCATCGGCGCCGATGTCGTAAGGCTCGTTCATCAGGCCGAAGATCACATCTTCCTGATTGGAGAATTCGATCGCCAGCCGCGCCCAGAATTCCGCGAAGGCGGTGTCGGTGACCGGCGGCGTGCCGATCATCACCTTGTCATAGTGAGCGTAATTGTGCGGATCGAGAATGATGGTGAGGTGCTGTTTGCGTAAAAGCTCGACCGTATCCTTCAACCGTTGCAGCTCGGCCTCGTCGAGCGGCTTGCCGAGTTCGGGCTGCAAACGCTCCCAGAGGAAGGGAAGGCGCACGGTGTTGAAGCCTTTCCTGGCGAAATAGGCGATGGTTTCCTCCGACGGGTAGGCATAGGCCTTGAAAACCTCGCCGCCGCGTTCGCCAAATTCGGCGCCGGAGAGATTGATGCCCTGCAGGCAGGTGCCCTGCGCGCTGGCCCCGCCGGCCTGGAGCAAGATCATTGCCAGCACGGCCGCCGCAAGGCGCCGCCGGAGGGAGGATTTGTCGCTCATTGATACCGCTTCCCGGTTCGGCTGGTCGTTCGTCTTCATGCTATCCCGGCATCTTAACGGTCCGTTAGCTAAGGATTTCTAAAGTCGAACGCACGCCGCCGGTATTTTAGAGGCGAGCAACGAGCGCGCGCATGAACCAGTTTGACAGGAACAAGGTTGGCCGGCTGCCACAATGGCGCAGCTATGAGCCACCGAACACCGAGCCCAACAGGAGCGGCGCGCCCGGGCCGGTGCTGCGCCCGTCCGACTTCGTGCCCGCCAAGCCCGCGCCCGCCTCGCTGATCACAGACGCGGCTCCGCAGGAGCCAGTACCGCCAAGCCGTTCGAGACCAGTGGCACCCCTGCCCGCCGCCGAACCCGCGCCGACGCCTGAGCGAGCCGCACCGGCGCAACCGAGCGCCGACGCTTCGCCACGATCCGCCACGACAGTCGCGCGCGAGGCGGCACCAGCGCCCTTTGCGACGCCGGTCGCGGCGCCCGTGATCGCGCCCGCCACTGCCCCCGCGCCGGAGCCGGGCGGCCCGCTGCTCGACACACGCTCGGCGATCCAGGCGATCTGGAGCAAGCGGCTGCTGATTCTTGGTCTCTCCGTGCTTGGCGCGTTTGCCGGGGCCGTCGTGCTGCCACTCTCGACGCAGAAATTCACGGCCAACACCACGCTCTATTTCGACCCGCGCCAGATCGGCCTCAACGATCCCAGCACGCAGGCCTCTGGCCCCTCGCCCGAGATGATTTCGGCGATGATCGACAGCCAGGTGCAGATTCTGAGCTCCGGCAATGTCATGCGCCGCGTCGCCGATGCGATGAAGCTCGACCAGGACCCCGAATTCAACGCCGGCCGGGCCGATAGCGCCGCCGTCGTCAGCGCGCTGCAGAAGGCGCTCGTCATCACGCGACAGAGTTCGACCTACGTGGTCTCCATGGACGTCACCACCAAGAACGCCGAGAAATCGGCACGGCTGGCCAATCAGGTCGTGGCATCCTTCCTGCAGGAAGAAGACGGCGCCAGCACCGGGCTCTACCGGGATACCTCCACCACGCTCGACAGCCGCCTCACCGACCTTCGCCAGAAGGTTCAGGACGCCGAGCAGGCGGTGGAGACCTACCGGGCCGACAACGACATGGCCTCGACGCAGAACGGATTGATCTCCGACCAGCGCCTGGCTTCGCTGAACACGCTGCTGGTGACGGCGCAGGACAAGACGATCCAGGCCAAGGCGCGCGCGGATGCGGCCGCCAACCTGCGCTTCGAGGACGTGGTCGGCGGCACTTCGCAGGGCGGCGGCGTATCGACAGCGCTTGCGACGCTGCGCCAGCAATACTCGACGCAGGCCGCCATGGTCAGCAGCATGGAGAGCCAGATGGGCACGCGCCATCCGCGTCTGCAGGCGGCGCGTTCTTCGCTGACCAGCATCTCCGACCAGATCCGCAGCGAGTTGCAACGGCTGGCAAGCACGGCGCAGGGCGAATATCAGCAGGCGAAGAAGGCCGAAGACGCCGTCTCCAAGGAGCTCTCGGTTCAAAAGGCGCTGCAGGTCAATACCTCGGACAAACAGGTCGAGCTCAACGAATTGCAGCGCAAGGCGACCGCCGCGCGCGACATCTACGAAACCGTGCTGAAGCGCTCCGGCCAGACCAGCGAAGAGCAGAGCCTTTCGCGAAGCAATGTCCGCGTGATCTCCGAGGCAGAGCCGCCGCTGAAGGCCAACGGGCCGGGCAAGACGGCGCTGCTGATCGCCGGTATTCTAGGCGGCTTCCTTGCCGGCTTTCTGGCCGGCGCCGGCTTCGCCATCATCGCCAGCCTTTTGGCCCACCCGACGTTTCGCGGCTATTTCCGCAAGCCGGCCTAGATGTAGACCCTACACCGGCTCCCAGGTCACGATTGCGGGATTGGCGCGTGCTTTCGCTTGATGCGCAATAACGGCATGCTTACATCCAGGGCGTTGATAAGGAGACCGGCAAACGGCCGGAGGGAATTGATGCGGCTCGGAAATTTCGAAAAAATCGTTTTGGTAGCGCTGACGCTTTCGAGCGGCATCCTGCCGGCGCCGGCCTTTTCGACAGACTGGGGGCGCGCCGGCCAGGGCCGGGTGCAATCGGCCTATCCCTATGCCAACCTGCCGGGCGTCAAGGCGCCCACCGACCCGTCGCTGGAGCCGAAGCTGACCTGCCGCACCGAGACGCAGTTTGTGCGCCGACGCTACGACGAGATCTTTCGCTCCGGCGGCATGCCGATGACGGTTTATGTGTGCGACCGCGACGGCGTGATTTCCTCCGGCAGCCAGGTGCCGCTGCGCGGCCATTACCAGCCCGTCCGCTAAAACGGCCCCTTCCTCATTCATCATGCCTCGGCTGCCGCCCGCGACGCTTTTTAAGCAATGCGGCCTTGCGAGGTCGGCGAAATATTTCCAAGGTCCGGTAACAACGGCGTGTGCCCGTTCGTAGAGGATGATGTCGGGTGAATTATTCGGCGCGTGAGGAAGAATGGGCAGACTGGATGCGGCGGGCGCTTGATGGCGACGCGCAGGCCTATCAGCGCTTTCTGCTCGCGGTGACGCCGCATTTGCGCGCCATGGCCCGGCGGCGCTTCGAACAGTTCGGCGCGCCGACGAACGAGGCGGAAGATGTCGTGCAGGAAGTGCTGCTCGCCGTGCATTTGAAACGTGGCACCTGGGATCCGGCGCGGCCGATCGGACCGTGGCTGTCGGCCATCGTGCGCAACAAGCTGATCGACAGCCTGCGCCGGCGCGGACGGCATGTGAATGTACCGATCGAGGATGTGATGGAAACGATTGCGGGCCACGAACAGGCAGATGATGCCATGGATCGCCTCGACGCCATCCACCTCCTGGACCGGCTGAAGGATCCGCAGCGCGACATCGTTCGGTCGATTTCGATCGGCGGCGCGGGGATCCGGGAGACGGCGGAGCGGCTGAGGATGAGCGAGGGTGCGGTGCGCGTCGCGCTGCATCGCGCGCTGAAGAAGCTTGCCGCCTTTTATCGCGGCGAGACAGACTATCGGAGTGGACCTGGTGAAGACGAATGAGCTGATCAGCCTGTTGGCCGAGGATGCCCCTGTCAGGATGCGGCTGGGGCGTGCAGTAACGGTGGCGCTTGTCTCTGGCATCGTCGCTTCGGCGCTGATCCTGGTATTCGCAATCGGCATCCGCCATGACATCGCAAGCATGGTGGGAACCATCCGTGTGCCGTTCAAGGTGGGTCTGATGCTGGTGCTCGCCATTCTCGCATCGGCGATCGTCTTTCGCATCGGCCGCCCTGACGTTCCCGTCAGGCCCGCTGCATGGGCGCTGCTGGCACCGACAAGCGTGCTTGCGGCCGCCGTCCTTGTCGAGCTCGTGGTGCTGCCACGGGACCTGTGGGAACCGCAGATGATGGGGCACAATGCGGCCTACTGCCTGATGTTCATCCCGCTTCTGTCGATCGCGCCGCTTGCAGGATTCATCCTGGCGCTCCGGGCCGGTGCACCGCGTCGGCCGGCGCTAGCGGGTGCCGCAGCCGGGTTTGCCGCCAGTGCCATCGCCTCGGCGCTCTACGCCTGGCATTGCGTCGACGACAGCCCGCTCTTCGTCGCCACATGGTACACGATCGCGATGGCCGCCGTGACCGCCATCGGCGCCGCGCTCGGCCGTCGCTATCTCAGATGGTGATGATCAAACGGCGGCACGAACTGCCACCTGTTCGCAGGATTGCCAGCTAGCTGCCATTGGCGACGTCGCCATCGACCGCCTGCTGCTGCGTCGCCTTTGGCCCGACCGGCTGCGCCACGTCGTCGATCCCGTGCCTCGTGCCATAGCTCATGACAGCGCAAGCGACGATCAGGGCCATGAGCAGGCAGGCAAGCACGCCCGTCAGATCGACCCGCAGCGTGGACCCGCGGCCATTATCGGAAGAAGACGTCACGTTCGTCATGCAGCAGCCGGCCCCTCGAATACTATCGATGAATATCGTCGCCCTCCCAGCGGAGCGAGCTAAGCATCATTCGAACAGGATGGAAAGAGATTGGGGCTTATCTAAGGGACCGATTGCTCAACAATACTTGCGAGAGTTGCATGAAAACATACATCTGCGGGTAGAGATAGAAATAGGCGTATAGGGACTTGCGGTGGGGCAGTAACGCACGGGTGTTGGCGCAGCAATGACACGCCTGCGTTCAGCGCGTACCGTCCACCAGAGCCCTGCGCACGGCATCCGGTTCCTTTTCAATTACCTTCAACAATGCCGCAGCTGGACCACTGATGCGTCGCTGACCTTGCTCCCACTTGCGGTAGCCGGAGAGGCTCATACCCATCAACGGCGCCATCTGAGCTTGGGTGAGCTTCACCCTTTCACGCACCTCGCGGGGATCGAGAGGAGCATGAACGACAGCTGGCCCTTCGCCCTTTGCATGGGCGAGAGCTTCTTCAAGAGACTGAATAAGATCGTCTGCGAAATCTGTCATTTTCGTCTCATCTCCGTCATTTCGTTTGCCGCGCGGCTGCCTTGAGAGCCGAGGCCAAGGCGGAAACAATCCGTTTCTCGTCCGGCGTCATGTCGGTCTTGGCGTTCTTCGCGTAGGCAAGCAGAGCATAAAGCGGCATCGTTCATCGAGATAGTAATAGATGATCCGGGCGCCGCCTCGTTTTCCTCGTCCGGACGTCGCAAAGCGCAACTTGCGAACGCCGCCGGTGCCCGGAATTTCGTCCCCAGCAAGAGGATTTTCCGCGAGAAAGTCTATCAGATCCCGCTTCTCTTCCTCGCTGAACAGTTTTTCGGCTTGTCGGGTGAAGGTCGGAGTCTCTGCAACAGTCTGCATGAAGTGTACCCCATTGGGTTATCACTTTCAAGATAATCAACTATTCGTCAGGCACGCGAAGAGCCCGCTCAAATTCGCATTAATCCAGAATACTGCGGATTGCCGTTGGCATCCGGCAGCGACAGTGGGAAAGCCCGGATTCAATAAGCCTGGAGTAAAAAAGACAAGCCCCGTGAGGGCTTCCGGTGAAACGGAAAGCCTATAGAAGATACTTGCTAAGTCTTGAAATAGTTGAGAAATCTATGTTTCTCAAAATGGAATGGTGCCCAGAAGAGGACTCGAACCTCCACACCCTTTCGGGTACCAGCACCTGAAGCTGGCGCGTCTACCAATTCCGCCATCTGGGCGACGGAGAGCCATGTACGGGGGTGGCCCGTTGGTGTCAACAGGGTTTTTGAAGTTTTTCTGACACCACGCAAAAAAGTCTTGGGGCAAGGCCGGGAAAGGTGGGTTTTTGGCGATCGGGGAATTCGGGCGGTGCCAAGAAGGCGTGGGCGCACTATATGTCACCTCAGCAAAAGGATGGTGAGATGAGCGTTTTTCAGACATTGCCGGTTGTTGTGATTCTATCCCTGATGCCGTTCAGCCAGATTTCGGCCATGCCGGTGACGGCGCTTCCCGAGGTAGCGGGCAACCGCGACATCATCCGCGTGCAGACCATGTGCGATTTTCGCGGCTGCTTCACCTTCGGCAAGACGCAGTCGTTCACGCCATCCTATGTGCAGCCGAACTACCGGCCGCCGACGGCGACGGGGCCGACCTATTATCGCCCGCGCGAGATGGGGCCCGCGCCGCAATACTACAACACGCAGCCGCCGAGCCGCTACCAGGCGCCGCGGACACAGACGCGGGCCGCGCGACCGAAGACGCCCGATCGCAATTTCCATGTCGATTGGTGCCGCAACCAGTATCGCAGCTACAATCCGAAGACCGATCGCTTCGTGACCTACGAGGGGATCTACAAGACCTGCAACTCGCCCTTCGACTAGGCTACTGCCAGGTCACCGGGAGAGCCGCATTAGATGCCGGGCTGTCACTCGGGCTGGCTTTCCTTGGACGCCCTGTCCGTGTGGCCGAGGTCGCGATCAGGGTCGATGATATCGCGGATGCGCTGTTTCAGCTCCTTGGGCCCGGGAAAGCCACCGTCGCGCTTGCGCTCCCAGATGAGGATGTCGTCGACGCGGATCTCGAAATTGCCGCCGGTGCCGGGGATGAGCGCCACTTCGCCCAGGCTGTCGGTGAAGGTCTGCAACAGTTCCTGCGCCATCCAGCCGGCGCGCAGCAGCCAGTTGCACTGGGTGCAGTAGAGAATGGTCACGCGCGGTTTTTTCTCGGTCATGGGGGCTTTCCGTCAGGCTTCGGACATGTCGGTCCAGTTGCGCCGAGCTTACGAAGTGGCCGTGTGCGACGCAACGGATATTGCAATGCGCAGTGGCTTGGTGTTCTTCCTGCCGCCTGAAGAGATACAGGAGATGCCGATGCGGGTTGCCGTCGTCGAAAACATGAAGAACACGTCGCTGGGGACGCTCGGCATTGCGCTGGCCGAAGCCAATGCCACGCTCGACATCTACCAGCCCTATCTCGACGGCCGGCTGCCGCAGAGCATTTTCGAGCATGATGCGCTTGTCGTGCTTGGCGGCGAGCAGGACGCGCTCGACGATGCGAACTATCCCTATCTGCCCGGGCTGGCGCGGCTGATGCAGCGCTTTTGCGAGGCAGGCAAAGCGGTGATGGGCATTTGCCTTGGATCGCAGATCCTGGCGCGCGCCTATGGCGCGGAAAACCATCTTGGCCGGCAGCTGGAGTTCGGCTGGAAACCTGTCGAGATGACGGAAGAGGGCAAGGCGGATCCGCTGCTTTCCGGCCTCGACGCCGATTTCACCACCTTCGAGTGGCACAGCGATACATTCACGTTGCCCGAGGGCGCCTGCCTGCTTGCGACAAGCCCTCTCGTGCGCAACCAGGCCTTCCGGCTTGGCCGCGCGACCTATGGCACGCAATTTCACTTCGAGGCCAGCCGTGCGGTGGTGGAGGGTTGGAAGACGGGCTTCGAGGCGACGATCGAGCGGATGGAGCCGGGCTGGCTGCAGCGCCACCCCGATCTGGCTCCGGTGGATGGTGCGGCCGCCGACGCCAGCGGCCTTGCGATCTCGCGCAACTGGGTTGCGATGATCGAGGTCGCGACGGCGAAGGAACAGGCCGCCGCCAGCGCCTGAGCATATGGCTGACGGCGCCGGCCATCAGCCGGCCGCCGCCAGCCCGCCAGCATCAACCCGCTTTCAGGCCCGGGCTTGCATCGCCGCCCGTGAGTTCCGGCATCAGATCGGCGATCTTCACCACCTTGCCGCTTCGTGCGCTCGATAGCGCGGCGATCCCCGTCAGCACCGACATGGCACCGGCGCGGGTGCCGGCGCGCTGGCCGAGGCGGTCTTCCATGCCGGGCTTGAAGATCATGTTGCGCATGCGGTCATCGCCGCCATAGTGGCCGCCGGAGAAATGCGGCACGACGATGCGCTCCACCGGTTCCCTGCCCTTTGGAAAGTTGCGGATCAGAAGGATCGTGTCCTCGTCCGGCGTTTCCCATGGCTGCTTTTCGAATTGCCGCAACTCGATCCGCCCCTCGGTGCCGTTGAAGGCGATGTGGTGGCCTTCGATCGGCTGGAAGGTGTTCAGCGAATAGGAGACGTGGACGTTGTTCCTGTAGCGCAGGCTGACGACCATGGTGTCGGGAATATCGATATCCTCGCGATAGACGCAGCCGTCACGAAAATAGCCGTCGATCTCGGAGGGGTCTTCATAGAGCGCGTCGAGGAAAGGATCGGCCTCGAGATCGAGGTAGTAATCGCATTCCCCGCTGTGCGGACAGAGCTTGCAGCGCGGGCCGCGGAACGGGCCTTTGCGGCCGTAATTCTGCAGGTCGGCAAACGAGGTGACGGCCTCGGGATCGCTGTCGAGATACCAGTTCAGCAAATCGAAGTGGTGGGTCGCCTTGTGGACGAAGAGGCTGCCGGAATTCTCCGTATAGGCATGCCAGCGGCGGAAGTAATCGGCGCCGTGTTTCGTGTCGAGGTACCAGTGAAAATCGACGGAGGTGACGCGGCCGATCTCGCCCGAGGAGAGCAGTTCCTTGATCTTGGCGGCGGTTGGCGCGTAGCGGTAGTTGAAGGAGACGTCGACGCGCTTGCCGCTGCGCTTTTCGGCATCGAGAATGCGGCGGATCTTGTCGACGGCTGTGGTCATCGGCTTTTCGGTGATGACGTCTATGCCCGCCTCCAGCGCGCGCACGACGATGTCGTCATGCGTATAATCGGGCGTGCAGACGATCACCATGTCGACCTGCTGCTCCGCGAGCATGGCGTCGATATTCTCGTAGATCGGGGCGTTGCTGCCGATCATCGTGCGGGCGCGTTCGGCGCGCAGCGAATTGGTATCGACGATCGCCACCAGATCCACATGCTCGCGCCAGCCGGCCAGCAATTCCTTGCCCCACATGGTCGTTCCGCGATTTCCGGTGCCTATCAGTGCGAAGCGGCGTTTCTCCATCGGATGATCCTCCTTCATGCGTGCGGAAACGAGTGTGTTGTTTTGCCTCTGATCCGTGCCAAATCAGATCCGGCAGCAGTCGTGGAAGCGCTCGACGCAGGTGCGGATCACCTCGTCGGCCGGGCGTTTCCACCAGTTCTCCGCCGAGAATATCTCGACCTCCTGCGCACCCTGAAAGCCTGATACCTCCACCATCCGTCTTATGCCCTTCAGGTCGATGACGCCATCGCCCATCATGCCGCGGTCGGTCAGCATGTCCCGCGTCGGGACCAGCCAATCGCAGATGTGATGCGCGAGAATGCGCCGCTCGCGCCCGGCGCGGGCGATCTGGCGCGCCAGATCGGGGTCCCACCAGACATGGTAGACGTCGATCGCAACGCCCACCCCCTCGCCCAGCGCCTCGCACATGTCGAGCGCCTGGCCGAGCGTGTTCACGCAGGAGCGGTCGGCGGCATACATCGGATGCAGCGGCTCGATCGCCAGCGGCACGCCGGCGGCGCGGGCATGCGGGAGCGTGGCGGCGATGCCGTCGCGGACCATGCTGCGGGCGTCATCGATATTCTTCGAGCCGCCGGCGAGCCCGCCGACCACAAGCACGAGGCAATCGGCGCCCAAAGCGGCGGCCTCGTCGATGGCGCGCTTGTTGTCGTCGATCGCCGATTGGCGATCTTCCGCGTCGGCTGCCGGAAAGAAGCCGCCGCGGCAAAGGCCGGTGAGCTTGATGCCGTTGTCGCGAACGATGCGCACCGCTTCGGCGAGCCCGATCCTGGCGACCTGATCGCGCCAGGGGGCGATCGAGGTGATGCCGTGCTTCAGGCAGAGATCGACCGCTTCGGCGAAGCCGCATTGCTCTCGTATTGTCGCGAGGTTGATGGATAGATCGTCTACCATGTTTGCCGGGCCCCGCTTTCATGCGGGGCAACAGGCGCGATCACCATGAATGCATAGTGCGCTATATCATGCATGGCTCAGAACTCCAGCCGGGGCACATCGAGCCACCGGCGTTCGGCCCAGGATTTCAGCCCGAGTTCGGCGAGCTGCACGCCCTTGGCGCCGGCTTCCAGACCGTAGGGCCAAGGTGCGTCCTCGGCGACATGGCGCAGGAACATCTCCCACTGCGCCTTGAAGCCGTTGTCGAAGGCCTGCGTGTCGGGCACCTCGTCCCAGGTCTTGTAGAAATCGATCGTCTGCGGCTGGTCGGGGTTCCAGACCGGCTTGGGCGTGTTGACGCGGTGCTGGGTCCAGCATTTCGTCAGCCCAGCGACGGCCGAGCCGTGGGTTCCGTCGACCTGGAAGGTGACGAGATCGTCGCGCCGCACGCGCACGGCCCAGGACGAGTTGATATGGGCGATCGCGCCACCTTCGAGCTCGAAGGTGGCGTAGGCGGCGTCATCGGTGTCGCAAGGATAAGGTTTGCCCTGCTCGTCGATGCGGGTCCCGATATGGGTGGCGCCGAGGCAGGATACCGATTTGACCTCTCCGAAAAGGTTGTCGAGCACGTAGCGCCAGTGGCACAGCATGTCGAGGATGATGCCGCCGCCATCGGCCTTGCGGTAATTCCACGACGGGCGCTGCGCCGGCACGCCCCAATCGCCCTCGAATACCCAATAGCCGAATTCGCCGCGCACGGAGAGAATCTTGCCGAAGAAGCCCGAATCGCGCAGCAACGCCAGCTTGCGCAGGCCCGGCAGGAAGAGCTTGTCCTGTACGACGCCATGCTTGAGCCCTGAGGCGCGCGCCTTGCGGGCGAGATCGATTGCGACCTCCAGATCGTCGGAAATCGGCTTTTCGCAATAGACGTGCTTGCCGGCATCGAGCGCCCGGGAGAGCAGCTCGGCGCGCATGAGCGTGGTGCCGGCATCGAAAAAGATCTGGTCGTCGGGATTCTTGAGCACCGCATCGAGATCGGTCGACCAGCGCTTGATGCCGTGTCGCTTCGCCAGCTCCTCCATCTTGGCGGCGCTGCGGCCGACGATGATGGGATCGATCTCGAGCTTCTCGCCTGATTTCAGCGTCAGGCCACCCTGATCGCGGATCGCTAGAATCGAGCGGACGAGGTGCTGGTTGTACCCCATGCGGCCCGTTACGCCGTGCAGAATTATCCCTAGACGTGCCATGTCTGCCTCCCTGCTGATGTCGTGAATGGCCGGACGCACGAGACCGCGCGGCTCCTCCCGGCCAGTAACTAAACAGTTACTTGATGACAGACGAAAAGCGCCGCTGTCAATAGCGAAGATCGAATTTCAGATTTCAGGCCTTGATCGACGCGAGCGTGACGTGGACGATGTGGCGCTCCCAGGCGTCGAGATTCCCAGTATCCGCAAGGTCGCGGCCAAAGATGGTCGAAAGCGTGTACTGGTTGGAAATGTAGAAATAGCCGAGCGACGCGATGGTCAGATAGACGTTCAGCGGATCGGCGGACTCGATGAAGACGCCCGCCTTCTTGCCGCGATCAAGCACCTCGGTCAGCTCGACGATCAGATGCGAATGCAGTTCCTTCAGCCGCACCGACTGACGCAGCCAGCGGGCGCGGTGCAGGTTCTCGGTCCCCAGCAGACTCAGGAATTCGGGATGCTTGTGGAAATAGCGCCAGGTGAACAGCGCCAGTTCGGCGATCCCCTCTTCCGGGCTGCGGTCGCCGATATGTAGCTCGCGCTCGGCGGTGCGGATGCCGACATAGGCTTCTTCGAGCACATGCAGATAGAGCTGCTCCTTGTCGCCAAAGTAGTGGTAGAGCATGCGCTTGTTGGTGCCAGCGCGCTCGGCGATGGCATCGACGCGGGCACCGCCCATGCCGTTTTCGGCAAATTCCCGGGTCGCGGCTTCGAGAATGGCGGCGCGCGTTCGCTCGGGATCGCGCTGCAGGACACGATCCTGCGAGCGCCGCTTCGCCGGTTTCTTCTCTCCGCTGCCATCCATCCCTTGCTACCCTTTCCGTTAAACCTCGCGCTCATAGTTGTTTATGAACAGATTGTAAAAAGCCAAGCCGGATGATCCCGTCACCACATGTCGCTTGACAGTCCCGGTGCTTCTTCATAGCTTGTAACCAAATAGTTATTTGTTGCAAGAGAAACCAGCAAGGAGCGTGTGGAGGCGCTCCCCAAGGGAGGAGGAAAAACAGATGACGTTTCGTGTGAGCAGACGCAATTTCGTTGCGGGAGGAGCCACGCTCCTTTCGCTGTCCGCACTGGGGCCTATGGCTTTTGCCGCCGACGCCCGCCTGCGGCTTTTGTGGTGGGGTTCGCAGCCGCGCGCCGACCGCACCAACAAGGTTTCGGAACTCTACAAGGCCAAGAATTCCGGCACGTCGATCACAGGCGAGTTCCTGGGCTGGAGCGATTACTGGCCGCGCCTGGCGACACAGGTCGCCGGCCGCAACGCGCCCGACGTGATCCAAATGGATTACCGCTATATCGTCGAATATGCGCGGCGCGGGGCGCTGGCGCCGCTCGAATCCTACATGCCGTCGAAGCTTGATCTTGGGGATTTCGATCCCGCCCAGATCGAAGGCGGCAAGGTGGACGGACATCTCTACGGCATCAGCCTCGGCGCGAACTCGGCGTCCACTGTGGTCAACACCGTGGCGCTGCAGGAAGCCGGCATCGAAGCGCCCACCAACAAGACGACCTGGGAAGAACTCGGCAAGATGGGCGCCGAGATCACCAAGGCCGGCAAGCGCAAGGGCTTCTTCGGCTTTGCCGACGGCAGCGGCGCAGAGCCGCTGTTCGAAAACTACGTGCGCCAGCGCGGCAAGGCGCTCTACACGGCGGATTCGAAGATCGCCTTCGGCGCGGACGACGCCTCCGAGTGGTTCGACATGTGGGCCAAGTTTCGCGAGGCGAAAGCCTGCGTGCCCCCCGATGTGCAGGCGCTCTACAAGGACACGATCGACACCGCGCCGCTGACGCTCGGGAAGGCTGCGATCGATTACGCGCACAGCAACCAGTTCGTCGGCTTCCAGGCCGTGGTCAAGGACAAGCTGACGCTCAGCAACTATCCGCTGATCAAGGCGGATTCCAAGGGCGGTCACTATCGCAAGCCGTCGATGTTCTTCTCGGTCTCGGCGCAGTCAAAGGCGCTCGACCAGGCGGTCGATTACGTCAACTTCTTCGTCAAGAACCCCGATGCCGCCAAGGTGCTCGATGTCGAGCGCGGCATTCCGGAATCTAAGGCGATGCGCGATGTCGTGGCCGGCATGCTCGACGATACCGGCAAGATTCCGCTGAACTATGTGGCCAATCTCGGCGATCTCGCCGGGCCGCTGCCGCCGCCGCCGCCGACGGGCGCCGGTGAAGGGCAGACGGTGCTGCGCCAGCTCGCCGAGCAGGTCGCCTTCGGCCAGGTCACGCCCGCCGACGCCGGCAAACAGCTTGTCGACGAGATCACGCGCCTTCTCGCGCGGGGTTGACCGAGATGAGCAATGCGATGCGCGCGACGGCTGACCGGGCCGCGACGGCGGAGCAGTATCAGGGAGTGGTCGCCGACAGCCGTTGGCGACGCCTCCTTGCCGCCAACGGGCCGGGATATCTCTTTCTTCTTCCCTGGCTGATCGGCTTCCTGGGGCTGACGCTCGGGCCGGCGCTGGTGTCGCTCTACCTGTCGTTTACAGATTTCGACATGATCCGCTCGCCCGAGTGGGTGGGTGCTGCGAACTATGTGCGCATCACCACCGCGGACCCGAAGTTCGCGGCGGCGATGAAGGTGACGCTGACCTATGTCGTGCTGTCGGTGCCGTTCAAGCTGATCTTCGCGCTTCTGGTGGCGATGGCGCTCAACAAGGGGGTGCGGGGGCTGACCTTCTACCGCGCCGTCTTCTACCTGCCGTCGCTGCTCGGCGGCAGCGTGGCGATCGCCGTCCTGTGGCGGCAGCTCTTCGCCGGCGACGGCCTTGTCAACGCCGCGCTCTCGCAGATCGGCATCCAGGGGCCGAGCTGGATCTCGCATCCGAGCTACTCGATCTACACGCTGGTGGCGCTCAGCGTCTGGCAGTTCGGTTCGCCGATGATCATCTTCCTCGCTGGTCTCCGCCAGATTCCGACCGACATGTACGAGGCGGCCAGCCTCGACGGGGCCTCGAAGTTCCGGCAGTTCTACAAGATCACCCTGCCGCTCTTGACGCCGGTCATCTTCTTCAATGCCGTGGTGCAGACGATCGACGCTTTCAAGGCGTTCACCCCTGCCTTCATCATCTCCGGCGGATCGGGCGGGCCGATCAATTCGACGCTGTTCTACACGCTCTATCTCTATCAGGAGGCGTTCGGGAATTTTCGCATGGGCTATGCTTCGGCTCTGGCGTGGATCCTGGTGCTGATCATCGCCGTGTTCACCGCCTTCTCGTTCCTGTCCTCACGCTACTGGGTGCATTACGATGACTAACGGGATCACGACAGCGGTCGCCGCACCGCCATCCGACATCACCAAGCGCAGCCTGCCGGCCTCGATCGTCGTTCACACGCTGCTGATCATCGCCTCGCTGCTGATGCTCTATCCGCTGCTGTGGATGGTATCGGCCTCGGTGCGACCGGAAAACGAGATCTTCTCGTCCACTTCGCTCATCCCGTCGTCGATCGATTTCTCGTCCTACGTACGCGGCTGGAGCGGGCTCGACATCACCTTCGGGCGGTTCTTCTGGAACTCGCTGGTGATTTCGCTTCTGACGGTGACCGGCAACGTGGTGGCCTGTTCGCTGGCGGCCTACGCCTTCGCGCGACTACGCTTTGCCGGGCGGAACTTCTGGTTCGCAATCATGCTCGGCACGCTGATGATCCCCTATCACGTGACGCTGATCCCGCAATATGTGCTGTTTCTCAACCTCGGCTGGGTGAACACCATCCTGCCGCTGGTCGTGCCGAAGTTTCTCGCCAGCGACGCCTTCTTCATCTTCCTGATGGTGCAGTTCTTCCGCGGCATCCCGCGCGAGCTCGATGAAGCGGCGATGATGGACGGTTGCAGCGCCTGGCGGATCTACTGGAAGATCATGCTGCCGCTCTCGCTGCCGGTGCTGGCGACGGCGGCGATCTTCTCCTTCATCTGGACCTGGGACGATTTCTTCGGGCCGCTGATCTACCTCAACGACATGAATACCTACACGATCCAGCTCGGCCTGCGCACCTTCATCGATTCGAGCAGTTCATCGGACTGGGGCGGGCTGTTTGCCATGTCGACGCTGACGCTCGTGCCGGTGTTCTTCTTTTTCCTGTTCTTCCAGCGGCTCTTGATCGACGGCATCGCCACCACGGGCATGAAGCGGTGAATGACATGAGCATCAAGAACGTTGCGATTATCGGCTGCGGTATCGGCCGCTCCCACATCGTCGAGGGCTACCTGCCGCATCCCGACAAGTTCAAGGTCACGACGCTTTGCGACCTCAACGAGGAGCGGCTGAAGCAGGTCGGCGACGAATTCGATATTGCCGGGCGAACGACCTCTTTTGCCGAGGTTCTCGCCGACGACGGCATCGACATTGTCGACATCTGCACGCCGCCCGGCATCCATCTGGAGCAGGTGGTGGCGGCCCTTCAGGCGGGCAAGCACGTGATCTGCGAGAAGCCGCTGACCGGATCGCTATCCGGCGTCGACGAGATCATGCGCGTCGAAAAGACCGCCAAGGGCGTGCTGATGCCGATCTTCCAGTATCGCTACGGCGACGGTGTGGAGAAGGCGAAGCGGATCATTCAGGCCGGGATCGCGGGCAAGCCCTATATGGGCTCGGTCGAGACCTTCTGGCTGCGCACGCCTGCCTATTACGCCGTTCCGTGGCGGGGCAAGTGGGCAACCGAACTCGGCGGCGTGCTGGTGACGCATGCGCTGCACCTGCACGACATGCTGCTGCACCTGATGGGACCGGCGACGCGCGTCTTCGGCCGCGTGGCGACCCGCGTCAACGACATCGAGGTCGAGGATTGCGCCTCGGCGAGCCTGCAGATGGAAAACGGCGCCTTCGTGTCGCTGTCCTGCACGCTCGGCTCGCAGCAGGAAATCAGCCGGCTGAGGCTGCATTTCGAAAACGTCACCTTCGAGAGCAACCACGAGGCCTATTCGCCGGGCAAGGATCCATGGACGATCCTCGCCGCCAATGACGAGGTGCAGCGCCGGATCGACGCCGTGATCGGCGACTGGCAGCCGGTGGCGCCGCGCTTCACCACGCAGATGGCGCATTTCCACGCCCATCTCGAAGGCAACGGTCCGCTGCCCGTCAGCACCCAGGATGCGCGGCGGGCGCTGGAGCTCGTGACCGCCATCTATCAATCGTCGGACAGCGGCCAGGACATTGCCCTGCCTGTTGGACCCGACAGCCCGAAATACGCCGACTGGCGCGCAAGAACCCGGTAACGGACCAGAGAGGAATTCGAGAGATGGCAACAAGCGTCGTTCTTCAGAAGGTCGAGAAACGCTATGGCGCGCTTGACGTCATCCATGGCATCGATCTCGCAATCGATCCCGGCGAGTTCGTCGTTTTCGTCGGCCCGTCCGGCTGCGGCAAGTCCACGCTGCTCAGGATGATCGCCGGGCTGGAGGAGATTTCCGGCGGCGCGCTGATGCTCGACAACGAGCGGATGAACGAGGTGGCGCCGGCCAAGCGCGGCATTGCCATGGTGTTTCAGTCCTACGCGCTCTACCCGCACATGTCCGTCTACAAGAACCTCGCCTTCGGGCTGGAGACCGCCGGATTCAGGAAAGCCGAGATCCAGCCTAGGGTGAAGCGGGCGGCCGAAATCCTGCAGATCGAGAAGCTCCTGGAACGCAAGCCGAAGGCGCTATCGGGCGGTCAACGGCAGCGCGTCGCCATCGGCCGCGCCATCGTGCGCGAACCGCGCATCTTCCTGTTCGACGAGCCGCTCTCCAACCTCGACGCGGAACTGCGTGTGCAGATGCGCGTCGAGATATCCAGGCTGCACCGCAGCCTTGGCAACACGATGATCTACGTCACCCACGACCAGGTGGAAGCCATGACCATGGCCGACAAGATCGTGGTGCTGAATTCCGGCCGTATCGAACAGGTCGGCGCGCCGCTCGATCTCTACAACAACCCCGCCAACCGCTTCGTCGCCGGCTTCATCGGCAGCCCGAAAATGAACTTTCTGCAGGCCAAGATCGAAAGCGTCGGTAGCGCCGAGACGACGATCAACGTCTGCGGCAACGCCGTGCGGCTGCCGCGCCGCGTGAACGCCAAGGCAGGCGACAGCGTGACCTTCGGCATCCGGCCGGAGCACCTTTCTGTACTCGACACCGGCGGCATCGTGCTCTCGACGGTCAATGTCGATCTGGTCGAGAACCTCGGCGGCGCGACGATGCTCTACACCACGACGCCGGACAGGCAGCAGCTGACCGTCGCGCTCGACGGGCAGCGCAAGGTGGAGCGCGGAGCGAATGTGAACGCGTCCTTCGATCCCGCGCGGTGTCATATCTTCGACGCGTCGGGCGCATCCATCTGACGCGCTTGACAGCACAGCCCACTCTGGCCAAAATTTCAATAGGATAGGCCGCGAGGGGGACAGCGTGACGCCTGAAGACCGGATACATGCGCTTGGCATATGGAATGGTCCGATCGATATCTCGGCGATCACGGGAGGCATCACCAACCGCAACTATCTGGTCTGCGACGGCACGCTGAAGCGGGTCGTGCGGCTGGGCGACGACATTCCGGTCCATCACATCAGCCGATCGAACGAACTGGCGGCGAGCAAGGCGGCGCATGCGGCCGGGCTATCGCCCGCGGTGATCCATCATGCGCCGGGGGTGCTGGTGCTCGACTATATCGAGTCACGAGCGCTGACGCCGGAGGATCTGCGCGACGCCGGGACGCTTGAGCGCGTGATCCCGCTCGTGCGTGCCTGCCATCACGATATCGCACGCGAATTTCGCGGCACGGCCACGATCTTCTGGGTGTTTCACGTGGTGCGCGACTATATCGCGACGCTCGATGCCGCCGGCAGCCCGTATCACCAGCTGTTTTCCGATCTTCTGACCAAGGCGGAGCGGCTGGAGCAGGCGGCCGGTCCCTTCGAGATCGCCTTCGGCCACAACGACATGCTGGCCGCCAATTTTCTCGACGACGGCAAAAGGCTCTGGCTGATCGACTGGGACTATGCCGGCTTCAACACGCCGCTCTTCGACCTCGGTGGGCTCGCCTCCAACAACGAGTTTTCCGAGGATGCGGAGCGGGCGATGCTCGAGGCCTACTACCAAGCGCCGCTGACACCGGATCTCTGGCGGCGCTACCGGGCGATGAAATGCGCCTCGCTCTTGCGCGAGATGCTGTGGAGCATGGTGTCGGAAATCCACTCGACCATCGATTTCGACTACGCCGCCTATACCGCCGAAAACCGCGCGCGCTTCGAGCGCGCCTATGCCGAACAGGATCAATGACATGACGAAGGAATTGCCCAGGACCGCCAAGGTTGTCGTCATCGGCGGCGGCATCATCGGCTGTTCGACGGCCTATCATCTCGGCAAGCTCGGCTGGACGGACACCGTGCTCTTGGAACGCAAGAAGCTGACCTCAGGCACCACCTTCCACGCCGCCGGCCTCGTCGGCCAGCTCAGGACCAGCGCCAACATCACCCAGCTGCTCGGCTATTCCGTCGATCTCTACAAGCGGCTGGAGGCGGAAACCGGGCTCGGGACCGGCTGGAAGATGAATGGCGGGCTCAGGCTTGCCTGCAACGAGGAACGCTGGACCGAGGTGAAGCGGCAGGCGACCACGGCGCAGTCCTTTGGGCTCGACATGCAGCTGCTCACGCCGCAGGAGGCCTTCGACCTCTGGCCGCTGATGACAACAGACGACCTGATCGGCGCCGCCTACCTTCCGACCGACGGCCAGGCCAACCCCTCCGACATCACCCAGGCGCTGGCCAAGGGCGCGCGGATGGCGGGCGTGTCGATCTTCGAGGATACCGAGGTCATCGATCTGGAGATAGACAAGGGGAAGATCCGCGCCGTCATCACCGAACAGGGCCGCATCGAGTGCGAACGTGTCGTCGTCTGCGCCGGGCAATGGACGCGGGCGTTTGCCGCGCGCTTCGGGGTCAACGTGCCGCTGGTCTCGGTCGAGCACCAGTACATCATCACCGAATCCTTCGGGGTGCCCTCGAACCTGCCGACGCTGCGCGACCCTGATCGCCTGACCTATTACAAGGAGGAGGTCGGCGGCATCGTCATGGGCGGCTACGAGCCGAACCCGATCGCCTGGGCGAAATCGGGCATCCCCGAGGGCTTCCACTACACGCTGCTCGACAGCAATTTCGACCATTTCGAACAGATTATGGAGCAGGCGCTCGGGCGCGTGCCGGCGCTGGAAAATGTCGGCGTGAAGCAGCTGCTCAACGGACCGGAAAGCTTTACGCCCGACGGCAACTTCATTCTCGGCGAGGCACCTGAACTCAGGAATTTCTTCGTCGGCGCCGGCTTTAACGCCTTCGGCATCGCGTCGGCCGGTGGGGCTGGCATGGCGCTCGCCGAGTGGGTGAGCAAGGGCGAGCCGCCCTATGATCTCTGGCCGGTCGACATCCGCCGCTTCGGCCGCCCGCATTTCGACACCGACTGGGTGCGCACCCGCACGCTGGAGGCCTACGGCAAGCATTACACGCTGGCCTTCCCCTTTGAGGAATATGCAAGCGGCCGCCCCTGCCGGAAATCGCCGCTCTACGACCGGTTGAAGGCGCAGGGTGCCTGCTTCGGCGAGAAGCTCGGCTGGGAGCGACCGAACTGGTTTGCCGATCTCTTCGCCAATGAGGAGCCGAGGGATGTCTACAGCTACGAGAGGCAGAACTGGTTCGAGGCGGTCGGGCGCGAGCACAAGGCAGTGCGCGAGGCGGCTGTCATCTTCGACCAGACGTCGTTTGCCAAGTTCGCGCTGAAGGGCCGCGACGCGGAGGCTGCCCTTTCCTGGATCGCCGCCAACGACGTTGCCAAACCGGTGGGCTCGCTGGTCTACACGCAGATGCTGAACGACAAGGGCGGCATCGAATGCGACCTGACCTGTGCGCGGATCGCCGAAGACGAGTATTACATCGTCACCGGCACGGGTTTTGCGACGCATGATTTCGACTGGATAGCCCGCAATATTCCCGAGGGTCTTCATGCCGAGCTGGTCGATGTAACCTCGGCCTATTCGGTGCTGGCGCTGATGGGGCCGAATGCGCGCGCGGTGCTGGAGAAAGTGACAAGCACCGACATCTCCAACGCCGCATTCCCCTTCGGGCGCGTGAAAACCGTCGGCATCGCGGGCTGCCCGGTGCGGGCGCTGCGCATCACCTATGTCGGTGAGCTCGGCTACGAGCTGCATGTGCCGGTCGAATATGCCACGACCGTCTATGACGCGCTGATGGCGGCAGGCGCTGCGCTGCATCTCGTCAACGCCGGCTATCGCGCGATCGAGAGCTGCCGGCTGGAGAAGGGTTATCGCGCCTGGGGTTCCGACATCGGGCCGGATCATACGCCGATCGAGGCAGGGCTTGGCTGGGCGGTGAAGACGAAAAAGGCCATTCCGTTCAAGGGCCGCGCGGCGATCGAGCGGCAGCGGGCAGCGGGCGTCAAGAAGATGCTGGCCTGTTTCGTGCCCGAAGACCCTGATGTTGTGCTGCTTGGCCGCGAGACGATCTACCGCGACGGCAAGCGCGTCGGCTGGCTCTCCTCGGGCGGATTCGGCTACACGATCGGCAAGGCGATCGGCTACGGTTATGTGCGCCATGCCGAGGGGGTGACCGAGGATTTCGTGCTGTCGGGGAGGTACGAACTCGATGTCGCCCGGGTGCGGGTGCCGTGCACGGTGTCGCTGACGCCGCTTTATGATGCCGGAATGGTGCGGGTGAAGGGGTAGGTGCGGGCAGAGAAAGCTGTCAGAGGACGACGGCTACCCCAACCTCCCTCATCCTCGCCCTCGTGGCGGGGATCCAGCCACGGCGCGTCCGCGCCGTAAATGACGCACTTCAATCGGTGGCAAAGAGTCCATTGCGATCAAGGACTTGATCTCGCTGGATTCCTGTCACAAGGACAGGAATGAGCGTGGGGATGCCTTAAAACAACGGCAGCTTGCCGTCTTGGATCAAGATATCCAGCTTGTTGGCTACGTCGTCGGTCCAGGCGAGATTCCCCGTCAGCACATCGGGAAACAGACCCGGCAGCGTGAACAACGCCGCCGAAACGGCGCCGCCGTTGCGCGGAACGTCGGCCAGCAGCGTTGCGATCTCGGCAGCGCGCGGATCGCGCAGCTCGTAAGACTGCCGCTTGCGATCGACGCCCAGCGCATAGCGCATCCAGGCGGCGACGGCGATGGCGTAGGTTTCCGCATGGTCGCCAGAAGCCAGCGCTTCGGCTGCCGGCTCCAGCAGGCGCTGCGGCAGCTTCTGGGTGCCGTCCATGGCGATCTGGTAGGTGCGGTGGGCGATCGCCTTGTTGGCGAAGCGGGCCATCAGTTCGTCGGCATAGGCGTCGAGATCGATGCCGGGGACCGGATCGAGCGTGGCGGCAGCGGCGTTCATGTGCCGGTGGGCGAGTGCTGCCAGGCCGACATCGTCCATGACGTCCCGAATGAATTCATAGCCGGCAATGTAGCCGAGATAGGCGAGCAGCGAGTGGGCGCCGTTCAGCATCCGCAGCTTCATCTTTTCGTAGGCCGAGACATCCTCGACCATCAGCGCACCGGCCTTTTCCCATTGCGGACGGCCGTTGGCGAAGCGGTCCTCGATGACCCATTGGGCGAAGGGCTCGGTCTCGATGGCCGCAAGGTCGGTGCGGCCGGTGAGTTGCTCGGCATCGCGATAGGTGGCGTCGGTGCTGGCCGGGGTGATGCGATCGACCATGGTCGAGGGGAACGGGACGTTATCCTCGATCCACTGTCTGAGGCCGGGATCGACACGGCCGGCGAAATCCAGCACGAGACGCTTCAGCACGGCGCCGTTGCTTGGCAGGTTATCGCAGCTGAGCGGGGTGAAAGGCGCGATGTCCTTGGCGCGACGGCGGGCCAGTCCCTCGACCAGATAGCCGATGACGCCGCGCGGTGTGTGCGGGCTGGCAAGGTCGGCTGCGATATCGGCGTGCTTGAGATCGAGACCGCCGGTGGCGGCGTCGAAGCCATAGGCCTTTTCGGTGACCGTCAGGCTGACGATGCGGATGGCGGGATCCTCGAGCCGGGCGAGAAGGCCGGCAGGGTCGCGCGGGGCGACATGGGCCTTCAGGATCGGGCCGATCACATGCGCCTCGGTGCCCCCGGTATCGCGCACCAGCATGGTATAAAGGCCGTTCTGCTCATTGAGGTGATCGGCCACGTCTGATGTGCGAAGGCTCGCCACCTCGATCCCCCAATCTCCTCCGGCAAAGGCCAGTGCGGCATCGGTATAGGGTGCGAAGTGGGCGCGGAAGAAGGCGCCGGGGCCGAGATGCAGAATGCCCGGCTTCAGCACATCCCGGCTAAAGGCCGGAAGCTTTGCAGAGGGGGCAAGGCCGGTGAGGCGCGTCAGTCGTTCGGTCACAGCTTGTAGGCCTTCTTGGCGTTGCCGTAGGAGAGATCGGCGGCGGCGATTGCCGCATCCTGGCGTGAAATCCGATGCTCGGCCGCCAGCGTCGCCAGGAAGCCGCAGACTTCGCGGCGCCAGACATCGTGGCGGGCGGGAATGGAGAGCAGCGCGCGGGTGTCGTCGTTGAAGCCGGCCATGTTTGCGAAGCCGGCTGTTTCGACCACCTGGTCGAGATAGCGGCGGATGCCGGCGGGGCTGTCGTGGAACCACCAGGGCGGGCCGATCATCAGGCAGGGCCAGTGGCCGGCCATCGGCGCCAGTTCGCGGGCGTACGTCGTTTCGTCCAGCGTGAAGAGCAGGACGCGCAGACCCGGCGCATGACCGTATTTCGCGAGAAGTGCCGAGAGGCCGCCGACCCAATCGGTTGATGTCGGGATATCGGCGCCCATGTTCGGTCCGCGCGTTTGGAACAGTTCACGGTCGGTATTGCGGCGCGAACCGGCATGGATCTGCATGACCATGCCGTCTTCCGCCGACAGCCCGGCCATTTCGGTCAGCATCTGGCCACGGAAGAGCTCACCCTCGCCGGCCTCCAGTGTACCTCTGTGTGCCCTGTCGAGCAGTCGCTGCTTGTCCGAGGGCGGCAGATCGGCGGTGAAGGCGGTGGGGACGCCATGGTCGGTCGCGGTGGCGCCGAATTTGCGGAAATAGGCGCGGCGCTTACGATGCGCGTCGATCAGCCCATCCCAGCTCGAGACGTCGCAACCCGTGAGCTCGCCGAGTTTAACGAGGTTTTCGCGAAAGCCGACGGCATCGGGATCGGTGACGCTATCGGGGCGATAGGTGGTGCGCACGCGGCCGATCCAGCCATCCTCGGCCATTTTCTGGTGATGCGGCAGCTGATCGAGCGCGCCCTCGGTCGTTGCGATCGTCTCGATGCCGAAGCGCTTGTGGAGCGCGCGCGGGCGGAATTCCGGCAGCGCCAGTTGCGCGTTGATGTGATCGTAGAGCGCGTCGGCGTTCTTAGGCGTCAGCGGCTCCTTGCAGCCGAGTACCGCCGACATGGCGTGATCGACCCAGAGGCTGGACGGCGTGCCGCGGAAGAGATGATAATGCGCGGCGAAGGTGCACCAGATGGCGCGGCCGGACGCGACAGCCTTGCCGTCGAGGCGAGGAACGCCGAGATCGTCGAGCTTGACGCCGACGCTGTGCAGCATGCGGAAGAGATAGTGATCGGGGATGACGAGCAGCGAGGCAGCGTCCTCGAAGGGCTGGTCGTCGGCGAACCAGGAGGGTTCGGTGTGGCCGTGCGGACTGACGATCGGCAGAGCGCTGACGCTCTCGTAAAGCTCGCGTGCGATTGATCGCGTTGCCGGATCGGCCGGAAACAGCCGGTCCGGATGCAGAAACCCGTTGCCGATATCCATCAGTATTCCTCCCTAGTCCCTACCGGCCTAGCGCACAAAAAAAGATGCGGCAAGGGCTTTTAGTAACCAAACGGTTCACTTTATGAATCGGCGACAGCTGCTCTCGAAACGATTGACCTTGCGGCCTATTTCCGCTTTGGAGAGCGCAATCACATGACCGGCTCATATGGCCTGTTGTGGCAAGGAGAGTTCGATGCCTGACGAAACGAGCCGCATTACCCAGCTCGAAGAAATCGTTGCTCACCAGAGCAAGACGATCGAGGAACTGTCCGACCAGCTGACGGAACAATGGAAGGTCGTGGAGCAGACGCGCGCCAAGCTGGACCGGCTGACCGAGCGTTTCCTATCGCTCGAGGAGCAGTCGCTGGATGCGCCGGCAATCACCCGCCCGCCGCATTACTGACCACCACGATCTTGCCTTCTGCGGGCAAAATCCCTATATCAGCGGCGCGAGGACGACCTCCCCCGTATGGGCAAAAACTCGGGACGACCCGACTTATCCCACGGGGGTTTTTCATGCGATCTATATCCGACCGTATCCGTCACGCCATCAGCTTCGAAATCATCGGCCTTGCGCTTGTCACGCCGCTTGGCGCCTTTGCCTTCGGCATGCCGATCGCCGATATTGGCGTTGTCGGCGTGGTAAGCGCCACGATCGCCACGGGCTGGAACTATCTCTACAATCTCGGCTTCGACCATGTGATGCAGCGTATGACTGGCGGCACGAAGAAGAGCATGCCTGTGCGCGTGCTGCATGCCGTTCTGTTCGAGGGCGGCTTGTTGCTGGCCCTGCTGCCGCTGATCGCCTGGTATCTCGACGTCAGCCTGCTACAGGCCTTCATGATGGACGTGTCCTTCGCGCTCTTTTATCTGGTCTATGCCTTCGTCTTTAACCTGGCCTATGACCGCATTTTCCCTCTGCCGGACTGGCAGGAGACGGCGCCCGACGCTGCGCGCGGCTGATGGGCTTCAAGCCGCGCTGAACGGCGCGGTTTGCGATCGCGGCTTTCGGGTCTATAAGCGGCTCAGTAGCATTTCCGAACGAAAGACGACAGCATGGCCGCCATCATCCGTTATCACGAGGGCGACATTTCCGCCGCCGATGCAGCCCGATACACCGGCGCGATCGCGATCGATACAGAAACGCTTGGCCTCGTGCCGCGCCGCGACCGCCTGTGCGTCGTCCAGCTTTCGCCGGGCGACGGTTCCGCCGACGTGATCCGCATCGCGGCCGGCCAGACGGAGGCGCCGAACCTGGAGGCGCTTCTTTCTGATCCGACGCACGAGAAGATCTTCCACTACGGCCGCTTCGACATCGCCGTGCTCTTTCATGCCTTCGGCGTGACGACGCAGCCGGTGTTCTGCACGAAGATCGCCTCGCGCCTCTGCCGCACCTACACGGACCGCCACGGGCTGAAGGACAATCTCAAGGAGATGCTTGAGGTCGACATCTCCAAGACGCAGCAATCCTCCGACTGGGGTGCGGAGACGCTGTCGCAGGCGCAGCTCGAATATGCGGCCTCGGATGTGCTTCATCTGCATGCGCTGCGCGACAAGCTTACCCACCGCCTCATTCGCGACGGCCGATTCGAGCACGCAACCGCCTGCTTTGCCTTCCTTCCAACCCGCGCAAAGCTAGACCTGCTCGGCTGGGACGAGACGGATATTTTCGCGCACAGCTGAGCTTGTTTCCAGCTTCTTAACAGGCAAAGCAGGTGTGCGCCGATACGCACCGAATGATTAGTGTTTCGTTAACGGTGAATCGCTAGGATGCTCATTAACTTCTAGGCATTCCGTGGCGCGATGCAGCGTCCTCCAGGCACGTGAAATCGCCGGAGATGCAAACAGCCCGATGATCGCGGCTCCCCTGTAACCTGCTTTATCGCATTTTACGAAAGAGGAAGCATGCCATGTTGTCTCCGGTTCGTGCAGCGTCAAGCTCAAGCTTTCCCTCGCAAGGTTCGACTGCGGCGCTCGGTGCCAGCGACATCGTGCGCAGTCCAACCGCGATTGTGCCCGTCAACCAGGTCGAGAGTCCGGATCTGACGTCCGGCGCTACCGCCAAGCTCAACATCCTGCTGCTTGCCGTTCGTGCCCGCATGGTCGAGGCCTTGCTGAATGTGCTGACCGCCACGGGAGAAGCGCTTTCCCAGCCGCGCGACGACAGCGAACCGGACCTCGTCTTCGCGTCACGGCTTGCGGATGCAATTCAGAAGCTGCCAGCCGCCAAGATCGAGCTCATCGAGCGCCAGCTGGCGGCCCAGGGCCATGCGATACCACTGCGGCTGCTTGCCGAGGCTCTGCAGAACCCGGCCGGACCTGCCGCGACGCGCATCGCCGCTTATCTCGAAACGATCGGTGTACGGGACCGCGACCTCGCAACACGCGCCGTTCTCAAATCCTACAGCCAGAACGACGGCTCGCCGGCGCGCCCGGAACAGCGGCCGGAGATCAGTCTGCATCGCGATACGATGACGTCCGCGCCCCGCGCAACGATAACAGCGCCGGAGAGCGCCGGAACCAGGAACGCGACGACATCGGCGGCAACCGGGACCACCGGCCATGGGAGCGAAGTGACCACACAGGCCGCCGGGGCTGATGACGCCCCCATTGCCGTTGTCGCCGAGCGGGCGGAGCCCAAGGCCACGATGAAGGCCGCGATGACGGCCGCAAGCGCCACGCTCTCGACAGAAGACACAGCGCAAGCGCCCGCCGCAGCAGAGGCATCCGCCCTCCCGGCCGAAGCCGAAGCAACCGAGGTCGCGGCTGAGCCGGCAGCCACGCGCGACGCCAAGGCCGATCCGATCATCCCCAAGAGCTGGGTCGGCATTCCGGCTTCGCTGTCGAAGGACGAAACCGACATGATCGTGGTCATCATCCGCGATCAGCAGACGGAGGTGTTTGTCGAGGCGGCGGACGTGGAGCCCGCGGTCGATATCGACGTTCTGCTCGACGACACGCTGATCGCCGACATCCCTGACAATCTGAAGCGCCCGGCCGAGCAGATGCTGCTGGCGAACGGGCTGCCGAAGCCCATGACAGCGCAGGCAGCACCCTCGCCGCTGGAGGCCGTGGCGGCGCAGGCGGCCGTGCGGCAGCCGGCGCAGGCGGATACGGACGCACCCTCGGCGGCGCGGCAGATGATCGATGCAACCTACGCGCCGGTTCTGATGAAGGTTATCGAGGGCGTGCCCTATGCGCCGCAGCCCTACGACTTCGCCAAGGACGAAACCGACGATGCCGGCTCGCGCGAGATGAACCGCGAGGACCACAACGGCAATATCGACCAGGGCGACAAGGACGGCGACGAGCAGAATGGCGCGGACGATGCGCAGACGCCCGAAGAGCACATCCATGCTGCGGATGACGGCGAGGACGAGGCACTTATGAACGCGCAACAATCCGCAATCGCAGCGCCGATGCTTGACGAGGCGGGCGACCCGATCCTGATGCTACCAGGTCCCGGCCTGCCGATGGCGCCGGCGAGCGATGAGGCCTATGCGCGCTATCGGCGCATGGTCGGCTGGGAGTAGCCGGCTGGAAGCCGCCACAGTCCGCCATCGACACCCACC
Source organism: Hyphomicrobiales bacterium (assembly GCA_900472605.1). Lineage (GTDB taxonomy): Bacteria > Pseudomonadota > Alphaproteobacteria > Rhizobiales > Rhizobiaceae > Rhizobium. The sequence goes on from UCJD01000016.1 coordinate 29,511, forward strand.
AAAGCAAAGAACCCGCCGGATCGCTCCGGCGGGTTCTTTCATTCTTGAAGCCTTGAAGGCCAGCGATTATTCGCCGCGGTTCTTCAGAGCCGCGCCGAGGATGTCGCCGAGCGACGCGCCAGAGTCGGACGAACCGAACTGAGCAACGGCTTCCTTCTCTTCAGCGATTTCCAGAGCCTTGATCGAAAGCATGACCTTGCGGTCCTTCTTCGAGAAGTTGGTGACGCGAGCGTCAACCGTCTGGCCAACCGAGAAGCGCTCCGGACGCTGGTCGTCGCGATCGCGAGCGAGGTCAGCGCGGCGGATGAACGAGACGATGTCTTCGTGCTCGACGAGCTTCACTTCGATGCCACCGTCGTTGACGGCGATGACTTCAGCCGAAACGACAGCGTTCTTGCGCAGGTCGCCGGAAGCGGCAGCTTCGCCAACCGCATCCTTGCCGAGCTGCTTGATGCCGAGCGAGATACGCTCCTTTTCGACATCCACATCGAGAACGACAGCCTTGACGACGTCGCCCTTGTTGAACTCTTCGATGACCTGTTCGCCCGGACGGTTCCAGTCGAGATCCGACAGGTGAACCATGCCGTCGACGTCGCCGTCGAGACCAATGAACAGGCCGAATTCGGTCTTGTTCTTGACTTCGCCTTCGACTTCAGTGCCGGCCGGATGGTTGCGAGCGAATGCCGCCCACGGATTTTCCAGGGTCTGCTTGAGGCCGAGCGAAATACGACGCTTGGACGGATCGACTTCGAGAACGACGACTTCGACTTCCTGGCTCGTGGACAGGATCTTGCCGGGGTGTACGTTCTTCTTGGTCCAGGACATTTCCGAGATGTGGATCAGGCCTTCGATGCCCGGCTCCAGCTCGACGAACGCACCGTAGTCGGTGATGTTCGTGACGGTACCGGAGATCTTCTTGCCTTCCGGATACTTGGCCTGGATGCCATCCCACGGATCCGACTCGAGCTGCTTCATGCCGAGCGAGATGCGGTGGGTTTCCTGGTTGATGCGGATGATCTGAACCTTGACCTGCTGGCCAATGGACAGGATTTCCGACGGATGGTTCACACGGCGCCATGCCATGTCGGTGACGTGCAGCAGGCCGTCGATGCCGCCGAGGTCAACGAACGCACCGTAATCGGTGATGTTCTTGACGACGCCGTCAACAACCTGGCCTTCTTCGAGGTTCTGAACGATTTCAGAACGCTGCTCGGCACGGGATTCTTCCAGAACCGTACGACGCGATACGACGATGTTGCCGCGACGCTTGTCCATCTTGAGGATTTCGAAGGGCTGCGGGTTGTGCATCAGCGGGGTAACGTCGCGGATCGGACGAATGTCGACCTGCGAACGCGGCAGGAAGGCAATCGCGCCGTCGAGGTCAACCGTGAAGCCGCCCTTGACCTGGTTGAAGATAACGCCTTCAACGCGCTCGCCGGCTTCGAACTTGGCTTCGAGCTTGACCCAGCTTTCTTCGCGGCGAGCCTTCTCGCGCGACAGAACAGCTTCGCCAAGCGCGTTTTCGATACGCTCAACGTAAACTTCGACTTCGTCGCCGACCTTGAGCGTGCCGTCCTTGGCCTTGGCGCCGAATTCCTTCAGCAGAATGCGACCTTCGACCTTGAGGCCAACGTCGACAACGGCGGAGTCCTTCTCGATTGCCGTTACGATACCCTTGGTAACGTAGCCTTCGGCCAGATCGTTCTTGGCAAAGGATTCTTCCAGAAGGGCCGCGAAATCTTCGCGAGAGGGAGTAGCTACTGACATGTAATCTCCTGCGTGTCCGGATCTTTGGACACGTATGCGCCGGTTGGTTCGTGTTGAATGAGCCTGATCCCCGTCCGCCCTACTAAAAAGGCAATCCGGCGCTTGGACGGAATTTCAGGCTTGTCTCAGAGCGACAGGGGCAAAAGCCCGGCCGATCGCTCCAATTGCTTAATTTCGGTTCAAGGCCGCATCGATGACCGATTTCGCGGCTTGAAACGCGGCTTCTATACTCATTTCCGACGTATCAAGCAAGTGCGCGTCTTCGGCTGGTTTCAAAGGGCTGTCGGCCCGTCCCATGTCGCGTTCGTCGCGTCGCTTGACGTCTTCGAAAATCGCCGCGAAATCGGCAGCGATCCCCTTGGCCTTGATCTCGTCGAAACGGCGCCTCGCGCGCACTTCGGCCGATGCCGTCACATAAAGTTTCACTGCTGCTTGCGGGCAGACCACCGTTCCGATGTCACGGCCATCAAGCACCGTGCCCGGCGTGCGCTTCGAAAACTTGCGCTGCGCCTCGACCAGCGCACGGCGCACCGACGGCATCACAGCGATCTTCGAGGCGGCTTCGCCGATCTCGTGCTTCGACAGGATATCGCGATCGAGACCTGACAGTTCAACCTCGCGGGCGATATTTTCCGCCGTAGGCTCATCATCGAGCGGCAGGCCGGCGTCGAGCAAGGCCTTGGCAGTGGCGCGGTAGGTCAGGCCGGTGTCGAGATGGTGGAAGCCATAGGTCTCGGCGATGCGGCGCGACAGCGTCCCCTTGCCGGCCGCGGCCGGTCCATCGATGGCGATGACAAAATGGTCTGAACTGGTCGGCATGCTCGCCTTTCTATCCTGCCCGATATGCCCGGGGCACTGCTGTTGGCCGATATCGATCGGCCGCGGTCTCAACTCTCAAGCCTCATTGTCGGCCTTTTTGCCGGCATCGGCGAGGCCGCCATAGCGGCGCACAAGATCGGTCATCTCACTGTGTCCGGTCGTTTCGCCGAGACCCGCGGCCACGCCCTCGCGATCGGCGACCGGCCGGTTCTGGCTGACCTTCCACTTCCCGTCGATGGCAGTGATCTCGATCTCGACTCCAACGATGCCCTTCATCTGCGCCTTCACATAGGCATCGGGCGCATCGCTGACGGACCAGGGCTTTTCACGCGGCGTCTCGTGCTGCGCCGTCAGCGCGGTGATCTGCGCGAGCAGCCAATCGGCGTCATCAATGACGCGGGCCGCACCGCGCACCTGCACGACCGCGTAGTTCCAGGTCGGAACGACCTTGCCGGTCTCGCGCTTGGTCTCGTACCAGGAGGGCGTGACATAGCTGTCGGCGCCCTGGAAGACGGCGAGCAGCTCGGCGCCACCGGCCAGATCGCGCCATTGCGGATTGGCCTTGGCGAGATGCAGCCGCAACGTTCCCTTTTCAGACGCCGCCGCATCGAGAAGAAAAGGCACCGAATTGGCCATCAAGCCGGAGGCGCCCGTCGTGATCAAAAGGCCAAGCGGATGCGCCCTGATCAGCGCGTGCTGAACGCCGAGATCATCTTCCCTGAAATGCGGCGGCTGATACATCTCGTCCATCCGTCTTGACCGCCGGACAGAGCCGGCATCATGTTGCCCATAGAGTATTTGCGGCTCACTAGCACAATGCATCGGCCCGGTCATCCGCCACGCCCCCAAGCCCCTGCGGCGGCGACACTTGAAGTTAGGCTTTGACATGGCGGCCCGCAACGATTATGGGGACCGGCTTATAAATTCCGAACAGAACGCCGGTTTCAACGGCATTTGCCGAACTCAGGTTCGGCCATTCTCACGATCACGAGGCTCAACAGTGGCGAAAGCTGAACTTGGAACCAAGCGTACCGATCCGGAAACCGGCAAGAAATTCTACGACCTGAACCGGAACCCTATCGTTTCTCCTTACACGGGCAAGTCCTACCCGCTCTCCTTCTTCGTCGAAAGCTCGGCTGCGGCCGCTGCTGAAGCAGCGCAGGAAGAGGAAGAAGTGGCCGAAGTCGATACCGAAAGCACGGAAGTCGAACTGGTCTCGCTCGAGGACGCAGACGGCGACGCATCCGGCGACGACATCCCCGACATGGGTGACGACGACGTCGAAATCGAAGGCGATGACGACGACGATACTTTCCTGGAAGCCGACGAAGACGACGACGATGACGACATGAGCGACATCATCGGCGTGACCGGCGACGAAGAAGACGTCTGATTTCGAACAAGGATCGGCCCGGGCGAGAAAAATTCACCGGGCCGATTTTTTAGGCTTGCCATCTGCGAAAACCGCACGTATTAAGCCGCCACTTCCCGAGGACAAGCGCCTCGCGAAGCATCCCAGGCCCGGCACAAACCGGTCCACCTGATGGGGCTATAGCTCAGCTGGGAGAGCGCTTGCATGGCATGCAAGAGGTCAGCGGTTCGATCCCGCTTAGCTCCACCAAACTCTTTATTATCCCAGATTTCGCGTGATGGAATTACGACCATCGCCTGATCGAGCGACCTGTTCAGAATAGCAAAATATTCCCCTTGCGTCTTATTGCTTTGCTAACATCCTTGAGCCATATATCATCGTAACAAGACCCGCCACGCCTCGGACGAAACCCTGTTTCGAAACTGCGCACCCCGGCGGGTTTCTCTTTTCTGGCTTGTAGAATCCACCTATGACTTAGGAATGAGATTCACAAAGCCCTCGGTTGCAATCGTCGATCAGTTAGCGCTGCTGCAAGCCAGAGGCACGGTCGTCCCCGATGTTGGCCATGCGCTGCATTGCCTGCAGCACATAAGCTACTACCGGCTACGGGCTTACTGGCTTCCTTTCGAACAGATCACCGCCGGGACGGATGAACACAAGTTCACACCGGGAACCTCGTTCGACGACGTGCTTGCCCTTTACGTGTTCGATCGGCGCCTTCGCCTGCACGTCATGGACGCTGTCGAGCGCGTCGAGGTTTCGTTGCGCGGCAGTTGGGCACACCATCTGGCGATGAAATACGGCCCACACGGATATCTTGATCAGGCACTATACACTCGCGCAGACCATTATGATCGCGCCTGCCGGACCCTCACAAACGAAATCGGCCGGTCCAAGGACACGTTCATCGTACATTATCTGGAAAAATACGACGAACCTCGGCATCCGCCGATATGGATGATCGCCGAGGTCATCTCCCTCGGACAACTTTCCAAGTGGTTCAGCAACTTGAAGCTCCGCTCCGATCGGCAGGCGATAGCCAAGCCGTACCAGATCGACGAAAAGGTGCTCATCTCCCTCTTCACCATCTCACCTACATACGCAACATATGCGCTCATCACGGGCGGCTTTGGAACAAGCAGTTCACCGTGACGATGATGATGCCAAACTCTCCACCTCCCCTGCAGCTGGCAATCAATCCCGCATCTGACCGGCGGATTTACAATACGCTCGCAGCGCTTGGATATTTGATGGAGATCATAGCCCCAGCAACAATATGGCGACACCAGTTGGTCGAACTCACCGATTCCTGCCCGCTTGCCGACGAGACCGTCATGGGATTTCCGCCAGATTGGCGCAGCCAGCCAGCATGGGCGACACCACTCGCCGCACCTTAACTGTCGAGCTGTTTCGAACCCAAAGTGACGCAATCGACCTTCCGGACCCCACCGATGACACGACAAAGACGACGACGCATCATTCACACACGCCGAACAGCGACCGGCTTGGCGCTGGCGGGGGCGATTTCGTTTTTGGCGGGGATGACGGACGCGACAGGGTTGGTCCTAAGCGGCGATTTCGTGTCGTTCATGACCGGGAACACGACGCGCGCGGCACTTTCGCTTGGAGCGGGCAACTTTGGGCACGCGGCCGTGCTGATCGCGGCGATCACTGTCTTCGTGCTCAGCAATGCCGCCGGGATCGTGCTTGCCCATTTCGCGGAACGGCGGGTTTTCGTGGTGCTCGGCTGCGTCGGGTTGATGCTGGCGGGCGCCTCGCTGATGAGCGGGCCCGGCCTTGCGCTCCCGCGCTTCTACCTGATCGTCGCCTCGATGGGGATGGTGAACGCAGCGGTGGAGCATATCGAGGGGCTGCCGATCGGGCTCACCTACGTGACCGGGGCGTTGTCGCGTTTCGGGCGCGGCATCGGCCGCTTTCTGATCGGGGATCGGCGGCTCGACTGGACGATCCAGATCGTTCCCTGGCTCGGCATGCTGCTCGGCGCCATAGCGGGCGCGCTGCTGACGCAGGTTGCAGGTGCCTCAGCACTTTGGGTGGTCGCGGCGTTTGCGATGCTGATCGCGCTGGCTGCTCTTTTGATCCCGAAGCCGCTGCAGCGGCGCTTCAACCAAGCCGCTGCCGCACGCGCGTCGGCCCCGCGCGCCAAGTGATCGGCGCGCCATAATAAGCGCGAATCAGCTAGACGTCGTTCCAGAAGCGATGCAGGAACGGAGGCCCGAATGTTCATCTTCTCAAAACTCGTCTGGATTTTCGGACAGCCCCTGTCGCTGGCCTTTCTGCTTGTCGTCGTCGCGCTGATCGCCGGGCTGATCCGCTTTCGCATCATCAGCGTGCTCGCGACCGTCTGCGCCGCGCTGGTGCTTTTTCTCACGCTTTACACGACTGTGGGCAACTACCTCCTGCAGGGGCTGGAGGATCGCTTCGCCAAGCCGCAGGATCCGGCCGCGCTCACATGCATGATCGTGCTTGGCGGCGGCTTCGAGAACGAGGTCAATACATCACGCCACGGGATCGAGATGAATGCCGGCGGCGACCGGTTTATCGAGACGCTGAGGTTGGCGCAAAAGTATCCGCAATCGCGCATCCTGGTCTCGGGCGGCGATGGCTCGATATCGGGTGTCTACGAAGGCGATGCGGTCATGGCCGAGCGGTTCTTCCCGCTGTTTGGCGTGGGTAAGGAGCGTCTGGTCCAGGAGACGACCTCGCGGACCACCTTTGAAAACGCCGTCAACACCAAGGATCTGCTGGCGAGCCAGGGGCTTTCCAACTGCCTGCTGATCACCTCGGGCTATCACATGCCGCGCTCGGTCGGGATTTTCCGCAAGCTCGGGATCGGCATCACTCCCTGGCCGACGGACTACCGGACCGATGGCCACGAGCGCCTGGCGCTCGATTTCACCCAGCCGAGCCGCAACGCGCAAAACATGGCGACGGCGATCCGCGAATGGTTCGGCCTTGTCGGGTATTATTTCGCCGGACGCACCTCGGAGCTCTATCCGCGCTGAGCCCAGCTGTTTCCCGGCGCTATTTCTTGGAGATTGTCACGAACTTGGTGCCACGCACGCGGGTGGTGATGACGCAAGGGTCGGTCTTCGGATCGCCGTCGGGCCGGTCGCAGAAGCGTGGATGCATTTTCATGGCCAGCACCTTGTTGCCGAAGCGCTGTACGAAATCATAGCCGTAGGTCTTGGCGGTGGCGATCATGAAATAGCCGCCCTCGGCCACCTGCAGATAGAAATTGTAGATGCAGCCGTCCTCGTCGCACTGCGGGCCCTTGGTGCCGTCGCAAGTCATTTCGCCCTCGTTGACGACAACATCGACCAGCCCGTCATTGTTGATGTCCTGATGGGTGACGAAGCTGTCGGAAAACTCGACCTCGGTGCATTGCTGCTTGAAATGATCCTTCTCGTAGATTTCCGGGTCGGGAAGCAGCGACTGCTGGGCGTAAGCCGCAGTGGATACGGCCAGGGCCGCAACGAGGTTCAAGGCGATCAGCAGCGTTTTCACAGGTTCTCTTTTCGTCGGATAAGGACGCCATTGGTTCGTGAGTTTGGCTGATCCGCCTTGCGCCGCCCTTGCGGCCATGATTATTCGAGGGAAAGATCGCCATTGGAGCACGCAATGTCGCCATTCGTCTATCTCGACTATGCCGGCGTTGCCCTGTTTGCGGCGACGGGTGCGCTTGCCGCCTCGCGCAAGCAACTCGACCTGATCGGCTTCCTGTTCTTCGCGGTCATAACGGGGACCGGCGGCGGTACGGTGCGCGATATCGTCTTGGGCCGCGTGCCGGTCTTCTGGGTGCTGAACCCCACCTATATCCTGATCTGCTGTGCTGCCGGCGTCCTGGTATTCTTCACCGCGCATCTGGTGGAATCGCGCTACCGGCTGCTGATCTGGCTCGATGCGGTCGGGCTTTCGGCCTATTGCGCCATGGGCGCTGCCAAGGGGCTGGCCGCCACCGGCTCGCCAACCATCGCGATCGTCACCGGCACACTGACGGCGACCTTCGGCGGCGTGCTGCGCGATCTTCTCGCCAACGAACCCTCGGTGCTGCTGAGGCCGGAGATCTATATCACGGCGGCGCTGGTCGGCGCGGCGATCTTCACCGGCGCCAATGAATTCGGGCTGCCGCTCTATGCGGCATCGGCCGCCGGCGTGCTTGCGGCATTCGCGGTACGCGGCGGCGCGCTTTATTACGGCTGGACGTTCCCGACCTACAAGGCAAAGCCCGGCCGGCATCCCGACGATGTGATGTGAAAATCGATCGGGATCAGGTGCGTTTGGGGCGCAGGCGGATCACCACGTCGACATGAGCGATTTCCATGCCCTCGGGCGGCTCCGGCAGATTGTCGATGGTGAGGTTGCTGACAGGAATATCGAGCACGTCGTTATCGCCTTCCACGAAGAAGTGGTGGTGATCGGAGACATTGGTGTCGAAATAGGTCTTGGCGCTTTCGACCGCGAGAACGCGGATCATGCCGGCTTCGGTGAACTGGTGCAGGGTGTTGTAGACGGTGGCAAGCGACACCGGCACGCCGGCGACGACGGCCTCCTCGTGGAGTTCCTCGACGGTCAGGTGACGGTCGCCCTTGGCAAAGAGCAGGTCGCCCAACGCGACGCGCTGGCGCGTCGGCCTGAGGCCAGCGCCCCGCAACCTTGCTTCAATGGTAAGAGGGGCTTCAGCCGCCATCAACAACTCCAGCTAATCTAGCGTCCCGCAATCAGGTTTCTCTTAGCCATATAACTTTTGCACGAATGGCTTTCAATAGTTTCAATGGGGACAACAGGTGTCAAACCGCCGCAAAATCGGGCTTTTCGCGTAATTAGTGCTGGCCGGGGGCTTGGCCTTCCTGTATGCGACCACCAAATAAGGCGCGCAGCCGGTCCTTGGACGTGGGTGAAGCTCAGTCATGCTTATGCTTCATTTTCCGTTGAACTTGGACTAAACGTTCACATCCATCAGCTTAGTTGCGGGGGGAATTAGAGTTTTCATGGCGACGAAACAATCCAGCTTCAACTATGAGGAAATCCTTTCCTGCGGCCGCGGCGAGCTTTTCGGCCCCGGCAACGCGCAGCTTCCTCTGCCGCCAATGCTCATGGTTCACCGTATCACCGACATTTCCGAAACCGGCGGCGCTTTCGACAAGGGCTATATCCGCGCGGAATACGACGTGAAGCCTGACGATTGGTATTTCCCCTGCCATTTCCAGGGCAACCCGATCATGCCAGGCTGCCTCGGCCTCGACGGCATGTGGCAGCTGACCGGCTTCTTCCTCGGCTGGCTGGGTGAACCCGGTCGCGGCATGGCGCTGTCGACAGGCGAAGTGAAGTTCAAGGGCATGATCCGCCCGACCACGAAGCTCCTGGAATACGGCATCGACTTCAAGCGCGTCATGCGCGGCCGCCTCGTTCTCGGCACCGCCGACGGCTGGCTGAAGGCAGACGGCGAGACCATCTATCAGGCGAGCGACCTGCGCGTCGGCCTGTCCAAGGATAAAGAAGCCTGATTTCGCCGGGCGCGCTTGCCCGGCTTTCCAAGTTAGAAAAAACGAAAAGGTCGAAACATCATGAGACGGGTAGTTGTCACGGGTCTGGGCGTCGTTTCCTCGATCGGCAATGACGCCGCCGAGGTCACCGCTTCGCTGCGCGATGCCAAGTCCGGCATTTCCTTTTCCAACGATTTCGCCGAGCACGGTTTCAAGTGCCAGGTCTGGGGCAGCCCGACGCTCGATCCGACGGATCTCGTCGATCGCCGCGCCATGCGCTTCCTCTCACAGGGCGGCGCGTGGAACCACGTCGCGATGAAGCAGGCGATCGCGGATTCCGGCCTCGAAGAGAGCGACATCAGCAACAACGAGCGCACCGGCATCATCATGGGTTCGGGCGGTCCTTCGACCCGCACGCTGATCGAAGCTGCCGAGATCACCATCAAGAACAACAGCCCGAAGCGGATCGGCCCGTTCGCCGTGCCGAAGGCAATGTCTTCGACGGCATCCGCCACGCTCGCCACCTGGTTCAAGATCCACGGCGTCAACTACTCGATCTCGTCGGCCTGCTCGACTTCGGCGCATTGCATCGGCAACGCGGCGGAGATGATCCAGTGGGGCAAGCAGGACATCATGTTCGCCGGCGGTCACGAAGACCTCGACTGGACGATGTCGAACCTGTTCGACGCGATGGGCGCCATGTCGTCCAAGTACAACGACACGCCTGAGACCGCTTCGCGCGCCTATGACGCGACCCGCGACGGCTTCGTCATCGCCGGTGGCGCCGGCGTGCTGGTTCTCGAAGAACTGGAACACGCCAAGGCTCGCGGCGCCAAGATCTACGCCGAAATCGTCGGCTACGGCGCCACCTCGGACGGCTACGACATGGTCGCTCCGTCGGGCGAAGGCGCGATCCGCTGCATGCGCCAGGCGCTGTCGACGGTGAAGGGCGACGTCGATTACGTCAACACGCACGGCACCTCCACGCCCGTCGGCGACAGCAAGGAAATCGGCGCGATCCGCGAAGTCTTCGGCAACAAGATCCCCCACATCCAGTCGACCAAGTCGCTGACCGGCCACTCGCTGGGCGCTGCCGGCGTGCAGGAATCGATCTATTCGCTCTTGATGATGCAGGCCGGTTTCATCGGCGAAAGCGCTCATATCACCGAGCTCGACCCCGAATTCGACGGCGTGCCGATCGTGCGCAAGCGCATCGACGACGCCAAGATCGACATCGCGCTTTCCAACTCCTTCGGCTTCGGCGGCACCAACGCCACGCTCGTCTTCCAGCGCTACAACGGATAATAACATGACGGGAATCATGCAGGGTAAGCGCGGGCTTATCATGGGTGTCGCAAACAACCACTCCATCGCCTGGGGCATTTCCAAGGCACTGGCGGCACAGGGCGCGGAACTTGCTTTCACCTATCAGGGCGATGCGCTGGGCAAGCGCGTCAAGCCGCTTGCCGCCGAAGTCGGCTCCGACTTCGTGCTGCCGTGCGACGTCGAGGACATCGCTTCGGTCGACGCTACCGTCGAAGCGATCAAGGAACGCTGGGGCACGCTCGACTTCGTCGTGCATGCCATCGGCTTCTCCGACAAGAACGAGCTGAAGGGCCTCTACGCAGACACCACGCGCGACAACTTCAGCCGCACGATGGTGATCTCCTGTTTCTCCTTCACCGAGATCGCCAAGCGCCTGGCGCCGCTGATGACCGATGGCGGCTCGATGCTGACGCTGACCTATAACGGCTCGACACGCGTCATTCCGAACTACAACGTCATGGGCGTCGCCAAGGCGGCTCTCGAGGCGTCCGTGCGCTATCTGGCGGCCGATTACGGCCCGCGGGGCATTCGCGTCAACGCGATTTCCGCCGGCCCGATCCGCACGCTCGCCGGGGCCGGCATTTCCGACGCGCGCGCGATTCTCTCGTGGAACCAGCAGAATTCGCCGCTGCGCAAGACCGTGACCATCGATCACGTCGGCAACTCGGCGCTCTACCTGCTCTCCGACATGGCCGCAGGCGTCACCGGCGAAATCCACTTCGTCGACGCCGGCTTCAACATCACCTCGATGCCGACGCTCGAAGCGCTGCGCGGGGCGGACGTCGAGTAAAAGGCTGCGAAACGCAACCTCCTTCAACCGCAAGGAGGTTGCAATTATCGATTGAGTTGATTGCAATATATATTTTAGATTGTAATGTCTCCCGGATTCATATTGGGGGACACTATGATGGCAGACCTCGCGACTGCGCCTGAAACCAATCCATTGCTGGATACGATGCGTCCCCGGTTGACGGGGTCCTGGCTTGTCAGCCTAGAAGACGAAGCCTCCGTCGGCCGTAGCGTCGATGCCTTGCGCCAATATACAAGCAACGACGTCTCCGTCGCGGTGATGAGCGAAATGCGAACCGTGCCGCAGACGCCGGGCGGCGCCACGATCCTGTTCGAGGATCTCAAGCTCGCGCTCGTCGTTCCCCGCCCGCGCCAGCAAATGGCTGCCGCCATGACCGCTTTGAACGCAGAGGACGAGGTCGCCGAGACGCGCCCGGAATTCTACCTGTTCGGCCTACAAGAGTTCCGCGATACCCAAACCGAGACCTGGGGTATCGGGGCCACGCACGCGCTGCAGTCACGCTTTACGGGCAAGGGCATCAAGGTTGCCATACTCGATACCGGGATCGACCTTGCACACCCCGATTTCATCGGCAGGAAGATCGTAACGCAGTCTTTCGTGGCAGGCGAGACGATCGACGACGTCAGAGGGCACGGAACGCATTGCGCGGGCACGGCGGCAGGCAAACCGCGTACGGCCGGGGCGCCCCGGTATGGTGTCGCGCCCGACGCCAGACTTCATATCGGCAAGGTTCTGAACAATGCCGGCTTTGCCGCGGAACGGGATATCATCGCCGGGGTCCGGTGGGCGATCGATCAGAAATGCGAGATCATCTCGATGTCGCTCGGCAGCCCGGTTCGGCAGGGCGAGCCCTACAGCAGAATCTATCAGCGGCTCGGACGCATCGCGCTCGACAACGGGAGCCTGATCTGCGCGGCGGCCGGAAACGATAGCAATCGCGCCTTCGGCGCCATCGCTCCCGTCAGTTCGCCGGCGAACGCGCCCTCCATCCTTGCCGTGGGCGCCGTCGACGCGCTGTATCAGCCGGCCAGCTTCTCCAACGGCGGCATCAATCCCGACGGCGGCGAGATCGCCCTGGTCGCACCCGGAGTTGGTATCTTTTCGTCCTCGCCAAATCCGCGCCTTTATCGCATAATGGACGGAACGAGCATGGCATGCCCGCACGTCGCCGGTGTCGCCGCACTTTGGGCGGAGAGCGATGCCACGCTGCGCGGGCGGTCGCTTTGGCAGGCGTTAACAAGTCATGCACGAGCGCTGCCGCATAATGTTCGCGACGTCGGCGCCGGCCTGGCAACCGCTCCCTGACGCCAGTTGCTTGAAGATCCACGAACAGCGCCTATATGCGCGTGGCATATTGGCGGCTGAAGAGAGGTATTGAAATGAGTAGACTCAGCTACGCCGTCGTCATCGATGACGACCACGTCGATGAGACGAATTCGATCGCTGAAACGATCTCGCGGCAGGGCTTCAAGGTTGAAAGCGTGATGCCGGACATAGGTGCCATCTACGGCAGCGCCGAGGAGACGATCGTTGGCCGCCTTCGCGCTATCGAGGGTGTCGAGGAGGTTCGCGAATCTCACGACGTTGAAGCGCCGCCGTTTCGCGAAGGCATTCCGCAGTAGGCTGACAGACAGCCACGCGGCAGGCCGTTGGCCCGCCGCAATATCACGCCTTGTTACTTCTTCGCCCACAACACCTTGAAGCGGGCATTGCGGCAGGTTTCGCCGCTTTCCTTGAAGTTGGCAGCCAAGACCGGCTCGTAAGGCATGCCGCGGTTGGCGACGAGCAGCAGGCGGCCGCCTGATCGCAGCGATGCGGCCGCGGTCTTGATCATCGCCTGCCCGAGCGCCGGCTCGGCGGCGTGGCCTTCGTGGAAGGGCGGGTTCATGATGATGAGGTCGTACTTGTCCCTGACCGTCTCGCCCGCCAGATCGTGCCAGAAGAACCGTGCGGCAAGGTTCGGGCTGTTCTCACCCATGTTGGCCTTGGCGGCCTCAAGTGCTGCGTGGTTGGCCTCGTAGAGGTCCAGGCGGCTGACGCCGGGCGAACGCGCGGCCATCTCGACGGAGAGATAGCCCCAGCCGGCGCCGAAATCGGCGACGTCGCCGGTGAAGCCTTCGGGCAGGCGCGAGGCCAGCAGTTCCGAGCCGTCATCGATGCGGTCATGCGAGAACATGCCGGCTGATGCCGCGAAGCGGCCATCGACGCGCACCGGCGGCTTGGCGAACTTGGCGATGATCTCACTGCTATCTTCGGGCGCGCCGAACCAGAAGGCGACGCCGTGGTATTTCGGCATGTGCTCGATCGACAGACCGAAGGCTTCCATGCGCTTGCGCAGCGGCTGGATGCCATCTTCCTTGCCGCCGGCGACGACGACGAGGCCGCCGATCTTCACGCGGGAAAGTGCAGTGGCGATGTTCGCCTCGTTCTCGCCCTTGTGCTTGTTGCAGAGCACCAGAACCGCATCATAATCCTCACCTTCGATCGCAGGCGTGGTTTCGATGCGCTGGGCGAGCAACTGCCGGTACAGCGGTTTGAAGCCCTGTACGGCGCTCAGCGAGGCGGCAAAGCCCTCCGGCAGGGCGAAGCCTGCCTCGGCGCCAAGGAAAAGCACGCGCTCGCCCTCGCCGGGCGCCTCAACGGTGCCGCTTACAAAGGGGTGGAACAGTGTCTTCAGCGTCTCGCTGCTCATGGTCTTATCTCGATTTCGAATACAAGGGGCTCGAATACAAAAAGGGCGCGAGAAGATTCCCGCGCCCATGAAGTCCAGGGAAGGCGCAGCTTACTCGGCTGCTTCTTCCTTCTTCTTGTCGGCAGGGATTTCCTGGCCGGTTGCCTGGTCGACAACCTTCATCGACAGGCGGACCTTGCCGCGCTCGTCGAAGCCCAGCAGCTTGACCCAAACCTTCTGGCCTTCCTTGACGACGTCCTGGGTCTTGGCAACGCGCTCGGAAGCAAGCTGCGAGATGTGGACGAGGCCGTCGCGGGCGCCGAAGAAGTTGACGAATGCGCCGAAGTCGGCGGTCTTGACGACCGTGCCTTCGTAGATCTGGTTGATTTCAGGCTCGGCAACGATCGAGTGGATCCACTTGCGGGCCGCTTCGATTTCCTTGCCCGAGGACGAGGCGATCTTGACGGTGCCGTCGTCTTCGATGTTGATCTTGGCGCCGGTCTTTTCAACGATTTCGCGGATGACCTTGCCGCCGGAGCCGATGACTTCACGGATCTTGTCGACCGGGATGTTCATGACTTCGATGCGCGGTGCGAATTCGCCGAGCTGCGAGCGACCTTCGGAAATGGCGTTGGCCATTTCGCCGAGGATGTGCTTGCGACCGCCCTGAGCCTGCTCAAGAGCAACCTTCATGATCTCTTCGGTGATGCCGGCGATCTTGATGTCCATCTGCAGCGAGGTGATGCCGTCAGCAGTACCCGCAACCTTGAAGTCCATGTCGCCGAGATGGTCTTCGTCGCCGAGGATGTCGGAGAGAACGGCGAAGCGTTCACCTTCGAGGATCAGGCCCATGGCGATACCGGCAACCGGCTTGGCGAGCGGAACGCCGGCGTCCATCAGAGCGAGCGAAGTGCCGCAGACGGTTGCCATCGAGGACGAGCCGTTCGACTCGGTGATCTCGGAGACGACGCGCAGCGTGTAGGGGAACTGCTCAGCAGACGGCAGCATCGGGCGGATAGCGCGCCATGCGAGCTTGCCGTGACCGATTTCGCGGCGGCCTGGGGAGCCCATGCGGCCGGTTTCGCCAACCGAGTAGGGAGGGAAGTTGTAATGGAGCAGGAAGCGCTCCTTGTACATGCCGGTCAGGCTATCGACGTACTGTTCGTCTTCGCCGGTGCCGAGCGTGGCGACAACGATCGCCTGCGTTTCACCGCGGGTGAAGAGCGACGAACCGTGGGTGCGCGGCAGGATGCCGACTTCCGAGACGATGGCACGAACGGTCGACAGGTCGCGGCCGTCGATGCGGCTCTTGGTGTCGAGGATGTTCCAGCGAACGATCTTCGCCTGCAGGTGCTTGAAGGTCGCGCCGATGACTTCGGCGGTGTACTTCGGCTCGACGCCTTCTGGGAAGAAGTGTGCCTTGACCTTGGCCTTGACGGCGTCGACGGCGGCGTAGCGTTCAGCCTTCTGGGTGTTCTTGTAGGCGGTGCGCAGTTCGGCTTCGAAGTGCTTCAGCATTTCGGCTTCGAGCTCGGAATGATCTTCCGGCTGGAAATCGCGGGGCTCCTTGGCGGCAACTTCGGCGAGCTTGATGATCGCGTCGAGAACCGGCTGGAAGCCCTTGTGGCCGAACATGACGGCGCCGAGCATGATTTCTTCGTTGAGTTCCTTGGCTTCGGATTCAACCATCAGAACGGCATCGTGCGTACCGGCGACGACGAGGTCGAGAACCGATTCGTCCATCTCGTCGAGATGCGGGTTCAGGACGTATTCGCCGTTGATGTAGCCGACGCGGGCGCCACCGACCGGACCCATGAAGGGAACGCCAGACAGCGTCAGGGCAGCGGAAGCTGCAACCATCGACAGGACGTCGGGATCGTTCTCGAGGTCGTGCTGGACGACGGTGACGACGACCTGGGTGTCGTTCTTGTAGCCTTCAGGAAACAGCGGGCGGATCGGACGGTCGATCAGACGCGAAACCAGCGTTTCCTTTTCGGACGGACGACCTTCGCGCTTGAAGTAGCCGCCGGGGATCTTGCCAGCCGCGTAGGTCTTTTCCTGGTAGTTGACGGTCAGCGGAAAGAAGTCCTGGCCCGGCTTCGGCGACTTGGCCGAAACGACGGTGGCCAGAACCACGGTTTCGCCATAGGTCGCGAGAACGGCGCCGTCAGCCTGACGAGCGATCTTGCCGGTTTCGAGCTTCAGCGGGCGGCCTGCCCACTCGATTTCCACGGTATGGGTGTCAAACATGTGTCTTGTCCTTCAATGCGGGAAGACGCGCCATGGCCAATGAGGCACGGCGCGCAGTCGACCGCAATTTTGATGACGCATCATGGGCAAGACAACGGGAGGCTTTGCAACGTCGGCTCCTGTCGAGAAACCGGGCCAAGGCGATCACCCTGGCCGAAAGCGTCCGGCAATCCTGCCCCATGACAGGTCAACGGTTTGGTTTGGCGGTCCGGCCCATCCGGCCCGCCGGGCAATACCGCTAACGCGTTGTCGCGTATCGCGGGGCCGGGGAAACGCTCCCCGAAAAGAAATGCGGCGGGCGTCCTGATGGAGCGCCCGCCGAAAAAGCCTTAGCGGCGAACACCCAGGCTGGTGATCAGCTTGGTGTAGCGGCCTTCGTTCTTCTTCTTGAGGTAGTCAAGAAGCGAACGGCGGCTGGAAACCATCGTCAGCAGGCCACGGCGGGAATGGTTATCCTTCTTGTGGCCCTTGAAGTGTTCCGTGAGGTTGTTGATGCGCTCGGTCAGGATAGCAACCTGGACTTCCGGCGAACCGGTGTCACCTTCGAACGTTGCGTATTCCTTGATAAGTGCGGCCTTGCGCTCAGCAGTAATCGACATCGGATGTTCCTTTCGATGAGAGGAGATAAGGTCGCCAAAAGCCGGGATGTCGTCCAGCTTTGGCCGCGGATGCATTCAAGCAATACCTGATGCTGGCGCTGCCTATAAACCATTCAGGCAGCAAAGGGAAGAGGCATGCCGGGCAGGCCCGGATACGCCATCTTCCGAATGGACAGGCTCAGCCGAAGACACGCTTCGGGCGGAACTCGCCCTGGCCGATTTCGCCGATCGCGATGAGCTTGCCACGCGCCGTCGCGTAGGCTTCGCTCTCCTCGACCGGAGCATCGCGTCCACGCACGAGGATCGGGTTGCCCATCTTCAGGCGATGCGCCTGGTCGTCGTTGACGATCAGGTGCGGCAGCGAGGACAGCGCCTCGCTGGTGTCGATCAGGAGCGCGTCGAGTGCCGCCAGGCGTTCCTCGTCATCCTCGATCTTTTCCAGCGCAACGAGATCGGCGAGCGGGATCATGGTCTCCTCGGCGAAGGGTGCCACGAAGCTGCGGCGCAGGCCGGATATATGGCCGAAGCAACCGAGTTCGCGGCCGAAATCGCGGGCGAGCGCACGGACATAGGTGCCCTTGCCGCACTCCACCTCGAAATGCGCGGTGCTTTCATTTTCACATTCGAGCAGCGTCAGGCGAAAGATCTCGACCTCGCGCGACGGGATCTCGACCGTCTCGCCCTCACGGGCCAGATCATAGGCGCGTTCGCCCGCGATCTTGATCGCGGAGAACTGCGGCGGGATCTGGTTGATGACGCCTGTGTAGTTCGGAAGCAAATCGAGGATCTGCTGCTCGGTCGGACGTTTGTCGGAGCTCTCGACAACCTCGCCCTCGAGATCATCGGTCGAGCGCTGCTCGCCCCAGGTGACGGTGAATTCGTAGATCTTGCGGCCGTCCATGACATAGGGAACGGTCTTGGTCGCATCGCCAAGCGCGATCGGCAACATGCCCGAAGCCAGCGGATCGAGTGTGCCGGCGTGGCCGCATTTCTGCGCCTTGAACAGCCACTTGATCTTGGAGACGGCTTCGGTCGAACCGAAGTCGACGGGCTTGTCAAGGATAAGCCAGCCCGAGATCGGACGGCCTTTGGGCTTGCGTGGTTTGGACATAAGGCTCTTCTGTTACTTTTCGTCGGTATCGCCGTCCTCAAGGTCACGCATGACCTCGGGCGAGCGCAGCAACTCGTCGATCTTCTTGTAATTGTCGAAGCTCGTATCGTCGCGGAAGCGGATCTCGGGCATGAATTTCATCTGCCGGAGATGCGGGCCGAGACGGCCGCGGATGAATTTGGCGTGGCGGTTCAGCGCCGTGATGATCGCATCATGGTCGGAGACACCAAGCGGCGTGATGAAGGCGGTCGCGACCTTGAGGTCGGTCGACATGCGCACTTCGGACACGGAGATGACGGTCTTTTCCAGGAGGTCGTCGCGCACTTCGCCGCGCTGCAGGACCTGGGTGATCGCGGCGCGGACCTGCTCGCCGACGCGCAGCATGCGCTGCTGCTGTGCCGAGGTGAGTTTTGTTGCCATTGTTCTTTGCCTCAAACGGTTGGGGCCTCAAAAGTCCGGGGCCTCAAAAGGTTCGGGCGCCGGCCTCATATGATCCGGCGCCCGTCCACAACTCTAGTCTCGCACGATCAGAGCGTACGGGTGATATGCTCGACGCGGAAGCACTCGATGACATCGCCAGCGCGGATGTCTTCGTAGTTCTCGAAGGCCATACCGCATTCCTGACCGACCGGAACTTCCGATACTTCGTCCTTGAAGCGCTTGAGCGTCTTGAGCTTGCCTTCGTGGATGACGACGTTGTCGCGGATAAGGCGGACGCCCGCACCACGTTCGACCTTGCCTTCGGTGACACGGCAACCCGCGACCTTGCCGGTCTTGGTGATGTTGAACACCTCGAGGATCTCGGCATTGCCGAGGAAGGTTTCGCGGCGTTCCGGCGAGAGCAGACCCGACATCGCTGCCTTCACGTCATCCACCAGATCGTAGATGATGTTGTAGTAGCGGATCTCGATGCCCGCCCGTTCAGCGGCGATGCGTGCCTGTGCGTTGGCACGGACGTTGAAGCCGATGATCGCAGCGTCGGAGGATTCGGCAAGTGCCAGATCCGACTCGGTGATCGCACCGGCGCCCGAATGGACAATGCGTGCCCGCACTTCGTCGGTGCCGAGCTTGTCGAGAGCACCGATGATCGCTTCGATCGAACCCTGCACGTCGCCCTTGATGAGCAGCGGGAATTCCTTGAAGCCGGTGTTCTGCAGCTTGCTCATCATCTGTTCGAGCGAACCACGCTGGCCGGTCTGGCGGGCAACCGCCTTGTCGCGAGCCAGACGCTGGCGATATTCGGAAATCTCGCGGGCGCGGCTCTCGTTTTCGACGACGGCGAACTTGTCGCCGGCAGCCGGCGTGCCAGACAGGCCGAGCACTTCGACCGGGGTGGCCGGACCGGCTTCCTTGACATGATCGCCCTTGTCGGTGACGAGCGCGCGAACGCGGCCCCACTGATCGCCGGCAACGATGATCTGGCCTGGCTTCAGCGTGCCCTTCTGGACGAGGACGGTCGCAACCGCACCACGACCTCGGTCGAGCTGGGCCTCGATCACGATACCTTCCGCAGTGCGCGTCGGGTCGGCCTTGAGGTCGAGAATTTCGGCCTGCAGCAGCACGGCTTCGAGCAGCTTGTCGAGGTTGGTCTTGTTCTTCGCCGACACTTCGACGTCGAGCACTTCACCGCCCAGCGATTCAACGAAGACTTCGTGCTGCAGAAGCTGCTGGCGGACCTTGTCCGGGTTGGCTTCGTGCTTGTCGATCTTGTTGATCGCCACGATGATCGGAACACCGGCCGCCTTGGCGTGGCTGATGGATTCGATCGTCTGCGGCATGACACTGTCGTCGGCCGCAACCACGAGGATCGCGATATCCGTTGCCTGCGCACCACGAGCACGCATGGCCGTGAAGGCGGCGTGACCGGGGGTGTCGATGAAGGTGATCTTCTGGCCGTTCTGTTCGACCTGGTAGGCGCCGATATGCTGGGTGATGCCACCGGCTTCGCCAGAGACGACGTTCGCCTGACGGATGGCGTCGAGCAGCGAGGTCTTGCCGTGGTCGACGTGACCCATGATCGTGACGACAGGCGGACGCGATACCATCTCGCCGGCATCGTCGGCCCGGTTGAAGATGCCTTCTTCAACGTCGGATTCCGAAACGCGCTTGACGGTATGGCCGAATTCGCCGGCGATGATTTCTGCGAGGTCGGCGTCGATGACGTCGCCCGGCTTCATCATCTGGCCTTCCTTCATCAGGTACTTGATGACGTCGACGGCGCGTTCGGACATACGCTGCGACAGTTCCTGAATGGTGATGGTCTCAGGCAGGATGACTTCGCGGACAACCTTTTCGCGGGTTTCCTGCATCTGGCTGCGGCGGAACTTTTCCTGGCGACGGCGCATGGCGGCCATCGAGCGGCCACGGTTGTTGCCGTCGTCATCGGTGCTGGCAGCCGTGATCGTCAGCTTGCCCTGGCGGCGACCATCGTCGCCCTTCGGGCGCGCGGTAACGGGCTTTGCCGGTTCCGGACGCACGACGCGGCCACGCGCCGGAGCGCCACCGCGCGGCGCACCGCGATCGTCGTCATCATTCTCGCGGCGACGGACGCCGGGAGCGCCGGCAGGCGCAGCGCCGGGAGCCGGGCGTGCGGCCGACGGTGCGTCGGTGCGGCGAACGGAGGGTGCTGCAGCCTGAGTGCGCGGGGCTTCCGCGGCAACCGGGGCAGCCGGTGCCGGCGGCGCGGCAGCTGCCGCAGCGGCGCGTTCGGCCTCTTCGGCGGCAAGGCGCTTGGCTTCTTCGGCGGCAGCGGCCTGGCGGACTATCTCTTCGGCGGCGCGGCGCTTTTCTTCCTCGGCGCGGCGAACCGCATCCTCGGCGTCACGAACCTGGGCCATGGCGAGCGCACGGCGGCGCGCATCCATTTCTTCCGGCGACAGATGGTTCAGAACCACCGGGCGCGGACGATCCTGCTGGCGCGAAGGCTGCTGGGATTGCGGACGGTTATACTGCTGGCCGCTCGGCTGGTTGTAGCGCTGCGGCTGCTGGGGCTGCGGCGGACGGGCCTGCTGAACAGGCGCCGGCGCCGGTGCTGCCGCTGCCTGTGCGGCGGGCGCAGCTGCAGGTTCGGCGGCGCGCACTGGCGCTGCCGGTGCTGCCACCGGGGTGATCGGGCGCTGTTCGTCTTCCGGGCGCATCGGGCGCCGCTTGCGGGTCTCGACAACGACCGCCTTGGTGCGACCGCGGCCCATATCCTGGCGCACGGTGCCCTGGCTTACGCCCGACGGTTTCAGGGTCAGAGTCTTCTTGCCCGGGCCGTTCAGTGTCTTGTCGTCATTGCTATCGGTCATTCGTTCCCGTTCCTTCGGACAGGGAGCGATGACGTCATCAGGCCCTGTCAATCAAGTAATGTCGATCAATGATGTTGGGACCGGACAAGTCCGGTGACCGTATCATTGTTTTTGCCGGCCAGCGCCGCCCGCTGCCCGGGACTGACCGCCATTGCGGTACTGTTCGAGCATCTTTGCGCGCTTCACTACACCCTCACCCGCCTGCCCTGCAAGCACTGCAGCATGGATAAAAGCGTTCTGACCCATCAGGCCTTCCATTTCGCTCTCCGAGAAGAGTTTGTAGGAAGGTATTTCCTCCTCGGTCTCCATTCCGAGGTGCCAGGCCTTGCGAGCCTGGTCGATCTTTCTCACGCCGTCGGCCGCCGCGTCCGTTGCATGGAACACGGCAAGCGCCGCGCCACTGCGGATCGCGGCATCCACCTTCGAGGCGCCGGTGATGAACTGTCCGGCCTTGCGGGCCATGTTCATCATCTGCATCAGTTGCTGCATCAGCAGCTTGTCGACGGTCTCGCCGAGATCGGCGGCCGCCTTCACATCCGTTTTCAGGGCGCGGGCGAAGGATTTCTTCGCCACCGCCTTATCGACCAGCAAGCGGTCGATCTTCACCCAGCAGCCGCGACCCGGAAGCTGACGCTTCAGGTCGGCCACCACCGTCCCATCGGGAGCGGCGACGAAGCGGATCAGCTCATCCGGCGATCCGCTTTCGCGCGTCACGATGCACATGCGACCATTCACGTCATAACCTGCAAGATCGTCGTCCTCAGGAGAAACGGTAGGCTCACGCGCAGACATTAAACTTCCTGCTCGGCCTCGGGAGCTTCTTCAGCTTCCGCTTCCTTCGCAAGGTCCTCTTCGGTGATCCAACCAGCCGCGAGGCGAGCCTGAACGACCATCTGTTCGGCTTCGACGCGCGAGATGTCGAACTTCGAGAACAGGCCCTCGAACTTCTTGGTCTCGCCGTTCTTGCGTTCGCTCCAGCCGACGAGATCGTCAGCGGCGCAGCCGGCGAAGTCTTCCATCGTCTTGATGCCGTCTTCGCCAAGCGCAACCATCATCTGCGCGGTCATGCCGTCGATGCTACGCAGTTCGTCGGAAACGCCGAGCGCCTTGCGCTTCTCGTCCATCTCGGCTTCGAGCTTTTCGAGATATTCGCGAGCGCGGGTCTGGATTTCCTGCGCGGTATCTTCGTCGAAACCGTCGATCGAGGCGATTTCGTCGAGTTCGACATAGGCCAGCTCCTCGACGGCCGCGAAGCCTTCGGAAGCCAGAACCTGGCCGACCATTTCGTCGACGTCGAGCGAATCCATGAACAGGTTGGTGCGTTCGTTGAATTCCTTCTGACGGCGCTCCGATTCTTCGGCTTCCGTCATGATGTCGATATCCCAGCCGGTCAGCTGCGATGCGAGACGAACGTTCTGGCCGCGGCGGCCGATGGCGAGCGACAGCTGCTCGTCCGGAACCACGACTTCGATGCGCTCTGCGTCCTCGTCGAGAACGACCTTGGCGACTTCAGCCGGCTGCAGGGCGTTGACGACGAAGGTCGCCGGATCCTGGCTCCACGGAATGATGTCGATCTTTTCGCCCTGGAGCTCGCCGACAACGGCCTGGACGCGCGAACCACGCATACCGACGCAGGCGCCGACCGGATCGATCGAACTATCGTTCGAGATCACGGCGATCTTGGCGCGCGAACCCGGATCACGGGCAACCGACTTCACCTGAATGATGCCGTCGTAGATTTCAGGCACTTCCATGGTGAAGAGCTTGACCATGAACTGCGGATGCGTGCGCGACAGGAAGATCTGCGGGCCGCGCTGTTCGCGACGAACGTCATAGACGTATGCGCGGACGCGATCGCCATAGCGGACGTTTTCGCGCGGGATCATTTCGTCGCGGCGGATGATGCCTTCGCCACGGCCGAGATCGACGATGACGTTGCCGTATTCGACGCGCTTGACAGTGCCGTTGACGATTTCGCCGACGCGATCCTTGAACTCGTCGAACTGGCGATCACGCTCGGCTTCGCGAACCTTCTGGACGATGACCTGCTTGGCGGACTGGGCAGCGATACGGCCGAAATCCATCGGCGGCAGCGGATCGGCGATGAAATCGCCAAGGGCTGCATCCGGGTTGCGGTCGCGGGCCAGTTCGAGCGGGATCTGCGTCGAGTAATCCTCGGCGGCCTCGACAACCTCGAGAAGACGCTGCAGGCGGATTTCGCCGGTCTTCGGGTTGATGTCGGCGCGGATGTTGGATTCAGTGCCGTAGCGCGAGCGCGCCGCCTTCTGGATCGCGTCCGCCATCGCGGCGAGAACGATCTCGCGATCGATGACCTTTTCGCGGGCGACTGCATCTGCGATCTGCAGAAGTTCGAGCCGGTTCGCACTGACTGCCATGTGTTTTGTCTCCGTCTAGGCGTCCGGGGTTCCCTTGCCCCTTGGCCACAAGTTGATCGGTTTATTCTTCGTCTTCCGCTTCGTTCTGGTTCGCGGCCTCTGCCTTCGCCAGCTTGTCGGCGCGCAGGGCATCACGGATCAGATCGTCGGTCAGAATGAGTTTCGCATCGGCAAGCGCCGTGAACGGGATGACGATCGCCTTCTCCTCGCCGGCCGGGGCCTCGTCACGCTCGAGCGTGAAGCCATCGACGTCGCTGGAAACAATCTTGCCGCGGAAGCGCTTGCGACCACCGACGATGATCGAGGTCTCGCACTTCAAAAAATGGCCCTGCCAGCGTACGAAATCGGACTTGCGCACCATCGGGCGATCGATGCCTGGTGAAGACACCTCCAGATGATACTCTTTATCGATCGGATCTTCCACATCGAGAACCGGCGAAACGGCCACCGAGACCTCCTCGCAGCCTTCGACATCCATCGTGCCATCGTTGCGCTCGGCCATGATCTGCATGGTGGCGCCGTTCTGGTTCAGCATGCGTACACGGATCAGACGGTAGCCCAGGTCGATAAGCACGGGCTCGATGATGGCGGCCAGTCGCTGGTCGAGGCCAGTCTCGGTGATCAGCCGCGGCTCAAGTTCATTGTTGGCGTTCGTCGTATCCGACAAGCGATGCGCTCCTGGAAAATTCGGGCAATTTCGTGCGTTTGGGCTGATCGCGGTAACAAAAAAGAGCGGGTCCTTGCGGCCCACTCTTCATCAATGCGATCAAGATTTGAGAGCCATATAGGCCGGTTTCCGCAAAATTGCAAGCTCCGTCGGCAGG
This sequence comes from Hyphomicrobiales bacterium, assembly GCA_900472605.1. Lineage (GTDB taxonomy): Bacteria > Pseudomonadota > Alphaproteobacteria > Rhizobiales > Rhizobiaceae > Rhizobium. Next base: position 54,254 of record UCJD01000016.1, read on the forward strand.
TGGCCCATGTGGCCATCTCGTCTGTAGCCATGACCGGCGTGCTGTCTATATAGCACATCGGGACGCATAGCACGAGACGGGAGAGATAGTGGCCTTCACTTCATCGACACTGGCACCGCTCAGACACGAGACCTACCGCACCATCTGGTTCGCCAGCATCGCCTCCAATTTCGGCGGCCTGATCCAGGCGGTGGGTGCTGCCTGGATGATGACCATGATCACAGCCTCCGGCGACATGGTGGCGCTGGTGCAGACCTCCACCGCGCTGCCGATCATGCTTTTCTCGCTGGTCTCGGGCGCGCTCGCAGACAGCTTCGACCGCCGGCGGGTTATGCTGACGGCGCAATGCTTCATGCTCGCGGTCTCTGCGCTGCTCAGCGTCTTCGCCTTCTTCGGTATCCTCTCTCCCTGGCTGTTGCTGTTCTTCACCTTCCTGCTCGGCTGCGGCACGGCACTCAACAATCCCTCCTGGCAGGCCTCGGTGGGCGACATGGTTCCGCGCGCCGATCTTCCCGACGCGGTGACGCTGAACAGCGTCGGCTTCAACATCACCCGCAGCGTCGGGCCGGCGATCGGCGGCATCATCGTGGCGGCGGCGGGTGCTGCGGCCGCCTTTGCCGTCAATACGCTCAGCTATTTCGCGCTGATCTACGCGCTGATGCGCTGGAAGCCGAGCTACCCCGCGACGACGCTGCCGCGCGAGGCGCTGGGCAGCGCCATCTTCGCCGGGCTGCGCTACATCTCGATGTCACCAAACCTGCAGAAGGTGATGCTGCGCGGGCTGATCTTCGGCATCAGCGCCAGCTCGATCCTGGCACTCCTGCCGATCGTGGCGCTGGAACTGGTGGTCGGCGGCCCTTTGACCTACGGCCTGATGCTCGGCTCCTTCGGGATCGGCGCCATCGGCGGCGCGGTGCTGAACGCGCGACTGCGAGAGCGCTTTTCCAGCGAGACGATCGTGCGCCTGTCGTTCAGCGGTTTCGCGCTCAGCGCCGCCATCGCCGCCTTCAGCCCATTTTCGGCGCTCACCTGCGCCGGGCTGGTGATCTCCGGCGGTTGCTGGGTGCTGGCGCTGTCGCTGTTCAACACCATCGTGCAGCTATCGACGCCACGCTGGGTGGTCGGCCGGGCGCTGTCGCTTTACCAGACCGTGACTTTCGGAGGGATTGCCGGGGGCAGCTGGATCTGGGGTGTCGCCGCCGACACCTACGGCGTCGCCAATGCGCTGCTGATGTCGGCCGTCGTCATGCTGCTCGGCATCGTCATCGGGTTGAAATTCGCCATGCCGGCATTCGAGAGCCTCAACCTCGATCCGCTCAACCGCTTCACCGAGCCGGCGCTGGGGCTCGACATCACACCGCGCAGCGGTCCTGTCGTCATCCAGGTCGATTACGAGATCGACGATCGCGACGTGCCGGAATTCCTGAGGCTGATGGGCGAGCGGCGGCGCATCCGCATCCGCGATGGGGCGCGCAACTGGGCGCTGATGCGTGATCTGGAAAAGCCGGGCTCGTGGACCGAGACCTACCACACGCCGACCTGGGTCGAGTATATCCGCCACAATCAGCGGCGAACCCAGGTGGATGGCGAAAACACCGACCGGCTGAGGGCGCTGCATCGCGGCGAGGCCGGGCCGCATGTGCACCGGATGATCGAGCGACAGGCCATTCCGCCAAACGACGACCTGTTCTTCAAGGCGCATATCGACCTGCACCACTAGAGCTCGCTTAAGCTTACTTCAGCTGGCCGATCATGTGCGCCTCGGGATAGCAGGTCGGCTTCATGCCGTTCTTTTCCTGCCACTGGCCGATGGAGCGGCGGGTCTTGTAGCCCGGCAGGCCATCGGAACCGCCGACGTCGTAGCCCTTCTTCTCCAGCGCCTTCTGCATGGTCGCCACATCCGAGCGCAGCATCTTGCCGACATCGCCCCAGGCGCCCTCGAATGCGCCGGAGCCGTAGGCGATCCGGTCCGCGAGATTGCCGATGTAGAGGGCGTAGAGATCGGAATTGTTGTATTCCTTGATGACGTAGAAATTCGGCGTCACCAGGAATTCCGGACCGTCGCGGCCGGCCGGCACCATCATCATGCCCGTGGCGTTCTTCTCGTCGGAAGGGAAGGCCTTGCCGGAAATGCGGTCGATGCCAAGCGAGGCCCACTGGGCGATCGGCTTGCCGAGATCGGGGCCTTCCTGCGCGCAGGAGACGTTGTCGGGGATCGTTACTTCGTAACCCCAGCTGCGGTTTGCCTGCCAGCCCTTCTTGACCAGGAAGTTGGCGATCGAGGCCAGCGTGTCGGGCACCGAGGTCCAGATATTGCGGTGGCCGTCACCATCGAAATCGACGGCGTATTTCAGATAGCTCGTCGGCATGAACTGCGGCTGGCCGAGGGCTCCCGCGGACGAGCCCTTGAAATCGGCAGCGGTTACATCGCCGCCGTCGATGATGTGCAGGCCGGCGATCAGCTCGGTGCGGAACATGTCCTTGCGGGTCGACATGAAGGCCTTGGTGGCCAGCACCTCGATGCCCGAATTGGGGATCTTCGCGGCGCCGAAGCCGGTCTCGCGGCCCCATATGGCGAGCACGATCGAGCCCGGCACGCCATAGGTCTTCTCGATCTTCTTCAGCGTCGAGGCATATTGCGAGGCGAAACCGCGACCGGTGACGGCAAGGCGCTTCAGCCGGTCATCGTTGAAATAGGGTGCCGGCGAGGAGAATTCGGCCTGCGTCTGCTTCTGCTCCTTCGGCTTCGGGAAGCCGGGAGGGGCGAGATCGGTGAGCGACCAATCGAGCTCGACGCCTGCGAAGGCGGACTTGAAGGTCTTCTCGGAGATGCCGCTTTCGCGCGCCGCCGGCCAGAGATCGGTCTGCACCCAGCGTTCGAACTGGGCTTCGACATCGGCCTTGGAGGGGGCTGCGTGGGCGAGCGAGGGGGTGGTGGCGAGGGCGAGAAGGATTGCGAGGATGTACCGTGTGTTACCCCCCTCTGTCCTGCCGGACATCTCCTCCTCAAGGGGGGAGATTGGCTGGGTGCACCCGCTCGCACCACGTTCATTGTTTGGCCGGGAGATCGCAACGAGTCGATCTCCCCC
>UCJD01000016.1:57352-73994 GCA_900472605.1 Hyphomicrobiales bacterium
GGCAGGGCAGAGGGGGGTGTTGTTTGGCAATGTCGTTTCCCTCATATCGTCGTCCGCGCTCTCAACGCCGCCGTCAGCGTACCCTCGTCGAGATAATCCAACTCGCCGCCGACAGGCACGCCATGCGCCAGTCGCGTGATCTTCACATCGAGCCCGGCCAGCTGGTCCGTTATATAGTGTGCTGTGGTTTGCCCCTCGACGGTGGCGTTGACGGCGATGATCAGTTCCTTGATGCCGCCAGCCGTGACGCGCTCGATCAAGCCCTTGATGTTGAGATCATCCGGGCCGACGCCGTCGAGCGGCGAGAGCGTGCCGCCGAGCACGTGATAGGCGGCGTTCAAAGCGGCTGCGCGCTCCAGCGCCCAGAGATCGGAAACATCCTCGACGACGATGATGACCGACTGGTCGCGGCGGTCGTCGGTGCAAACGGTGCAGGGGTCGGATGTGTCGACATTGCCGCAGCGCGAGCAGATCTTGACCTTGTCATAGGCCTCGCCCATGGCGCTGCCGAGGGGCCCGAGCAGCTGATCCTTCTTCTTGATCAGGTGCAGCGCGGCGCGGCGCGCGGAGCGCGGGCCGAGGCCCGGCACCTTCGCCAAGAGCTGGATGAGTTTTTCGATTTCGGGGCCGGTGACTCGCTTTGCCATATCGGGTTCTTAGCCCATATGTTTTAAAAACGGAAACGGACAAGAAAAGCGCTCGCCATGAAAATCCTCGCCGTCTGCATCGGCAATGCCGAGAAGCTGCCGGGCAAGAGCTACAAGACCGGCATCAACAAGCACGCTATCAGCGGCGGCGTGCTTGTCGATGCGGAAGGGCTGCTCGGCGATGCGATCTGCAACCGCAAGCACCACGGCGGTATCGACCAGGCCGTCTATGTCGAGGGATCGCTGACGCTCGACTGGTGGTCGCAAGAGCTCGGACGACCGATCGAGCCTGGTACCTTCGGCGAGAATATCGTCATCGATGGACTGGATAATGTCGACGTTGCGGTGGGCGATTGCTTCATCGCCGGCGATCTTGTTCTCGAGGTCACATCCGCGCGCATTCCCTGCGCCACCTTCGCGGCGCGCATGGGCGATCCGACATTCGTCAAGCGCTATACGCGGGCAGGCCGTCCCGGCATCTATTGCCGGGTGATCCGGCCAGGCACGGTCACGGCCGGCGAGAGGGTGGAATGGCAGCGGTTCGAGGGAGCGCGCGTCACGATGCCGGAGATGATGGCGACGTTCGGCAAGCGGCTGTCGGCCGAAGACCGCGCCCGCTACCTGGCCGCGCCGATCCACTACAAGCTGCGCGACAGCCTCGAAGCGCAGGCCTAGCAGCAGATTCTCATTTATCATCACTTGCTGATAAACCGCATCCCCCTAATTTCAGCCTGACGGTGTGCCAATCCAAGGAGGCTCGCATGTCAGTCTTCAAGCTTACCCCGATCGCCCTCGCCATCGCCGCCGCGACGGCCGTTTCCGCTCCCGAGCCGGCTGCGGCCGCTAACGTGCATGCGGGCTCGCTAACCTGCGACATCTCGGCAGGCATCGGCATGATCATCGGCTCGAAACGAGAGGTGGACTGCACCTTCACTCCGTCGTCTCCCGGGCATGTCGAGCACTATCGCGGCGCCATCACCAAGATCGGCGTCGATATCGGTGTGCTCAAGGGCGGGACGCTGATCTGGTATGTCTACGCCCCGGCAAACCATCCCGACGGCGCGCTGCAGGGCAATTATTCCGGCGTGGCGGCCAACGCGACCGTCGGTCTCGGGCTCGGCGCCAACGCGCTGGTCGGCGGGCTGGAGGGATCGGTGGCGCTGCAGCCGCTCTCCGTCGAAGGGACGTCCGGGCTCAACGTGGCCGCCGGCATCGCGAACATGAAGCTCACCTTTGTGCCGCCCAAGATGGCCAAGCCGACGAAGCACACCACGCAGAAGCACACGAAATAAGCGCGATCCAAAAACAAGAGCGCCGGCAGCCCTGGGGCGCCGGCGCGTTTTCATCTCTGCTCGGACAGGCCGATCAGAACGGCATCTTAAAGCCGGGCGGCAGCGGCAGGCCCGCGGTCAGCGCCTTGGTCTTTTCGGCAGCAACCGCGTCGGCCTTTTCCTTGGCATCCTTGTGGGCGGCGACGATCAGGTCCTCGAGAATCTCGACGTCGTCTTCCTTGAACAGCGACGGATCGATCTTCAGGCTGCGCATCTCGCCCTTGCCTGATATGACGACGGTCACGAGGCCGCCGCCGGACTTGCCTTCGGCCGTGAGCTCGGCGATCTCCGCCTGCATCTCTTCCATCTTGGCCTGCATTTCCTTGACTTTGCCCATCATGCCCATGATGTCACGCATCGTCTTCTCCTTCTTGGTCTCTCAGAATTCTATGTCGTCGCCGGGCAGGATATCGCCCTCTTCGGATTCGGCGGTCGCGGGTGCCTGAATTTCCTCGACTTCCGGCTCCGGCGCCCGGACACGGACGTCGATGATCTTGGCACCCGGAAACTGCGAGAGGATGGCCGCGACATCGGGATCCTGGCGGGCGTCGCTGACCTGCTGCGCCTTGGTGTTGGCTTCGGCTTCCACCATGGTCGGCTGGCCGGCCTCGCGGCTGAGGCTGACGATCCAGTGGATGCCGGTCCAGTCCTTGAGCTTGACGGCCAGTTCGTTCAACAACGTTCCCGGCGCGCCTTCCGTCAGGTTGACATCGAGAATGCCGGGCTGGACACGCACCGGGCGCACGAAGTTGCGCACCAGCGCCTTGATCTTCACATCGCGCTTTTCGCCGGCAAGATTGACGATATCGCTGACCGAATTGACCGAGACCAGCGGCTTCGGCGCATCGGTGGGCTTCGCCTCCGCGCGGCCGACGGCCATGGTTTGCGGATCGGATGCCGGGACAACGCGCAGCAAGGCGGTCGGGCCCGACGTCTGCGGGCGTGGGGCTGCGGATTCGGTGGCGCGGGCCATGACATTGCCCTGGTAGCTGACGGTCGCGCCGCCATTTCCACCGCCATTGCCCGATGGCGACGGCGAACGCGCGCCGCCGTTATTCTCGGCGAATTCTGCAAGCCGGCGGGCCGCGTCCTCGGGGGCTGGAAGGTGGGCGGCGTGCGCCAACCGGATCAGCACCATTTCGGCGGCACCCGACGGGCGCGAGGATGCTTCCACCTCGGGAATGCCCTTCAAGAGCATCTGCCAGATGCGCGACAGTGCCGTAACGGCGATGCCTTGCGAGAACTCCGCACCCTTGGTGCGCTCGATTTCGCTGAGCGAAGGGTCGTTGGCGGCATCCGGCACGTATTTGAGGCGCGTCACCAGATGGGTGAAATCGGCGAGATCGGTGAGCACCGCGACCGGATTGGCGCCGGCTTCGTACTGGCTCTCGAATTCGCCGAGGGCGGCTGCGACATCGCCCTTGATGACATGGTGGAACAGATCGACGATGCGGGCGCGGTCGGCGAGACCGAGCATGCCGCGCACGGAATCGGCCAGCACCGCGCCGCCGCCATGGGCGATCGCCTGGTCGAGCAGCGACAGGCCGTCACGCGCCGAGCCTTCGGCGGCACGCGCGATCATCGCCAGCGCATCGGGTTCGGCCTCGATGCCTTCCTTGGACGCGATGGTGGTGAACAGGCCGACGAGATCGGACGCGCTGATGCGGCGCAGGTCGAAGCGCTGGCAGCGCGACAGCACCGTGATCGGCACCTTGCGGATTTCGGTGGTGGCGAAGATGAACTTTACGTGCTCCGGCGGCTCCTCGAGCGTCTTCAACAGGCCGTTGAAGGCCTGGGTCGAGAGCATGTGCACTTCGTCGATGATGTAGACCTTGTAGCGCGCCGAAACCGGGCGGTAGCGCACCTGCTCGATGATCTCGCGGATATCGTCAATGCCGGTATGCGAGGCGGCGTCCATCTCGATGACGTCGACATGGCGGCCTTCCATGATCGCTTGGCAGTGCTCGCCGGGGATGCGCAAATCGATCGTCGGCTTGTCGATCTCGGCTGTCTTGTAATTCAGCGCGCGGGCCAGGATGCGGGCGGTCGTGGTCTTGCCGACCCCGCGGACGCCTGTCAGCATGTAGGCCTGGGCGATGCGGCCGGTCTCGAAGGCGTTGGTCAGGGTCTGGACCATCGGCTCCTGGCCGACCATCAGATCCGTGAAATCCTTGGGGCGGTATTTGCGTGCCAGCACCCGGTATCCGGTGCCCGTCGAGGCGGCATCTTGTGATTGTCGCTCGGTGTCGCTCATCGCCCTGCTTAGCGCCCGGACTCCCGGGCAAAGGATGGAGAGAAGGGTGGGAGGCTGGCACGATGACCCGTGCCTGGCTCGTTAGGGCTGCTTCCTTCCGGACCTGACCCGGTTGGCGAGTGGCTCGTCCACCACCAACCTCCCGAAGGCACATATCGGCAATATCGCGATCAAAAGCAAGCCAAGGCCTGAAAAAACTGCTAGCCTATGGAAAACTCTGGAGGAATACCCGTTGGACGCTTTCAAACTCGACCACCGGCTGGCCAATGACAGTATCAGCATCCTGAAAACGGGTCTCTGCGACTTCCGGCTTTCCAGGGACTGTCGCTGGCCATGGCTGATCCTCGTGCCGCAGCGTGCCGATATCACCGAGATTTTCGAGCTGACACCGCTCGACCAGGTGATGCTGACCTTCGAGATGGAACTGGCCTCGACGGCCTTGAAGAAGGTGACCGGGGCGACAAAAATCAATGTCGCGGCTATTGGCAATATCGTCCGCCAGCTTCATGTTCATGTCGTCGCGCGCTTCGAGGGTGATCCGAACTGGCCCGGCCCAATCTGGGGCTACGGCAAAGCGGAGGCCTATGTGGACGCGAAACGAGATCAATTCATAGAGACGATGCGGGAAGCCCTTTCATCATGAGCCGTTCGCTTTTCGAGACGGATGTACCCCATCCCGAGCCCAGCAATCTGACGGCATTCGCCGCCAACGACCTGATCCGCGATTCCGAGCATCGCAACGAGAATTCGGTGGACGAGGCGCTCGCCAAGGATGGCACCCATATCTTCGCGTTTACCGGCGACAAGCTGGTGCTGAAGCATGACGGCCAGGTGCTCGACCCGCTGTTTGCGCGCTACGAGCTGACAGATCTCAAGCCCAACTGGGACGAGACGATCCTGCTCGGCTACCGCAAGAGCGGCGAGCCCAGACTGGCCGTCCCGGTTGCCGTGCCGGAAGAGGAGCTTTCGAGCCAGTACAAGCCTGCCGACGGCCGGTCGCTCTATCGCGACATGCTGCTCGACGACGTGCTGCTTGGCGAATTCGCGCAAGGCGCCAGCCTGATCCGCTGGAACGGCGACAACCGGTTCTGCGGCCGCTGCGGCGCTGGAATGGACATGCATATCGGCGGCTACAAGCGTGTCTGCTCCGCCTGCCAGCACACGATCTTTCCGCGCACCGATCCCGTCGTGATCATGCTCACCATCGACGAGGAGCGCGATCTCTGCCTGCTCGGGCGCGGACCGCATTTCGCGCCGGGCATGTATTCCTGTCTCGCCGGCTTCGTGGAGCCTGGCGAAACCATCGAAAACGCCGTGCGCCGCGAGACGCTGGAGGAATCCGGCATTCGCACCGGGCGCATCCGCTACCACGCCTCGCAGCCCTGGCCGATGCCGCACACGCTGATGATCGGCTGCTACGCCGAGGCCAAGTCGCGCGACATCACCCGCGACGAGCAGGAGCTCGAGGATTGCCGCTGGTTTACCCGCGAGGAGACGATCGAAATGCTCGAGCGTCCCGGCGCCAACGGCAGTGCCCCACCGCCGAAAGGCGCGATCGCCCATCGCCTGATGCGCGACTGGGTGGAGTGGAAGAAGTAGGCCAATAGAATGGCTCGCTCAGAACGCCTGCTGACATTGCTGCAAACGCTGCGCCGCTACCGGCGGCCAGTGAGCGGCGCGGTGCTGGCCGAGGAAACCGGCGTCAGCATCCGCACGCTCTACCGCGACATCGCCAGCCTGCAGGCGCAAGGGGCGCTGATCGAGGGCGAACCGGGGCTCGGTTATATCCTGAAACCCGGCTTCATGCTGCCGCCGATGATGTTTTCGCAAGACGAAATCGAGGCGCTTGTGCTGGGATCGCGCTGGGTGGCGCGGGCCGCCGATCCGAGGCTGGCGGCAGCCGGCGCCGATGCGCTGGCCAAGATCGCCGATGTGCTGCCGCGCGAAATCCGCGACGAGATCGAGACCTCTCCCCTTCTCATCCACATGCGGCCGCCGATCGCAAGCAAGGCCGACATGGGCGTGATCCGCAAGGCGATCCGCGGCGAGCGGGTGCTGAAGCTGACCTATACCGACGAGAGCGGCGCGGTCTCCATCCGCAACGTCTGGCCGTTTGCCATCAGCTATACCGAACAGGTCCGGATGATCGTGGCGTGGTGCGAGCTGCGTCAGGATTACCGGCATTTCCGCACCGACCGCATCGTCGAGATGCTCCCGCAGGACACGCGCTATCCACGCCGTCGCGCGGTGCTGCTGCAGGAGTGGAGCGACCGCGAAATCGCGCCGCGGGAACGACAAACACTACTGCCATAAACTGACAGCATATGAGTCTAGTATGGGTCCTATCGAAACAGGAGGACCTGCCATGACGAGCCTGAACGCGACCCAGTCCACGGGCCAGACCACATGCGGCAGCCACCGTTCCGACGAGGCTGTTTCCGGCAACTGGTATCCGCAATCGCTGATGCTCAGGATGATGCAGAATGCATCGCGCGGCATGGCGCATAGCATGGGGCGCAATCTTGGGCGAACGGGCGCTCCACGCCTCGATCCCCAATCGATGTCGGAAAATCTGAGACGCGATATCGGCGTCATCGACTGGGGCAGCCGCGACCGGGAGCGGTAACCGACACTCTCACATTTTAATCACGCTTTTGACCGCTGCCGGAAAGTCCGGCGGCGCTCGCATCATCACGTCATTTTCACGCAGAGGGACACCATCATGAATAGCCCCAATCTCATCATTCTCTATGTCCGCGATCCCGCCGAGAGTGCCAGCTTCTACAAGGCGCTGCTCAACCGCGAGCCGGTCGCCGCTGCCCCCAATTTCGTGGCTTTCGCGCTCGACGGCGGCTTCACGCTTGGCCTCTGGCGGCTCTCCAGCGTCGTGCCGCAGCCCTCGGCGATCGGCAGCCGCGCCGAGATCGCCTTCATGGTGCCGGGCGAAAACGGCGTCTCCAACCTTTACCGCGACTGGCGCGACAAGCACCTGCCGATCGCTCAGGACCTGACCGACCTCGACTTCGGCCCCACCTTCGTGGTGCTGGATCCGGACGGGCATCGGCTCAGGGTTTGTGAGCCGGATAAGTGAACGTTGCAAAGCAAAGAAAAGGGCGCCGCGGCGCCCTTTGTCATTACTTCTGCAGCAGACCCCGCATCGGGTGACCCTTGTAGACGCCCAGGATACGCACCTTCTCGGAGAAGAACTGCAGCTCTTCCAGCGCGCGCCGGACGTTGGCGTCACCCGGGTGGCCTTCGATGTCGGCGTAGAACTGGGTGGCGACGAACTTGCCACCGAGCTGGTAGCTTTCCAGCTTGGTCATGTTGATGCTGTTGGTGGCAAAGCCGCCGAGCGCCTTGTAGAGCGCTGCCGGAATGTTGCGGACGTTGAAGACGAAGGTCGTCACCAGCTTTTCTTCGGCCGCCCCGCGTTCGGCCCACTTCTCGTCGCGCGACAGGATGACGAAGCGGGTGACGTTGTCTTCGGTGTCCTCGACGTTTTCGGCGATGATATCGAGCTTGTAGAGATCGGCTGCCAGACGCGGCGCGAGCGCTGCCATCGAGCGGTCACCGGTTTCCTGCACCAGCTTGGCGGCACCGGCGGTGTCGCCGGCGACCACGGCCTTCCAGCCATTGGCGCGGACGATCTTGCGGCACTGGCCGAGCGCGTGGATGTGGCTGTGGACGGTGCGGACCTCGTCCTTGGTCACGCCGGGCAGCACCATGAGCTGGAAGCGGATCGGCATGAAGTATTCGCCGATGATGTGCAGGCGCGATTCCGGCAGCAGGTGGTGGATGTCGGCGACGCGGCCAGCAATGGTGTTTTCGATCGGGATCATCGCCAGATCGGCATCGCCGCTTTCGAGCGCCACGAAGGCATCCTCGAAGGTCTGGCACGGCAGCGGATCCATATCCGGGAACATGTCACGGCAGGCCATGTCGGAATTGGCGCCGAAGTCGCCCTGAAAGGCGATCTTGTTGGTCTTGATGCTCATGTGAGATCCGTCTTTACAATTGCGCGGAAAGAATGCGCCGTGCCTTTTCAAGGTCGGCGGGAGTATCGACACCGAGCGGAACGGTGTCAACGATCTCGACATCGATGCGCATGCCGGCTTCCAGCGCCCTGAGCTGCTCCAGCGATTCGCGCTTTTCGAGCGTGGACGGGCCGAGCGAAACGAATCGCTCCAGTGCGGCGCGGCGATAGGTGTAGAGGCCGATGTGATGATAGAGCGGGCCTTCCCCATAAGGGGCCGTCGCCCGCGTGAAGTAGAGCGCCCGCATGCGGGTCTCGGAAAGCGGCGCGCCGACCACCTTGACGATATGCGGCGCCGTCTTGTCTTCCTCGTTGTCGATGGCGATGGTCAGCGTGGCAATAGCGACGTCAGCGTCTTCAAGCGGACGCAGCGATGCGCGCACCGTTTCCGGCTCGATCGTCGGCAGATCGCCCTGGACGTTGACGATATATTCGATGCGCCCCTCGGGATCGACCTTGGTCAGCGCCTCGTAGATGCGGTCGGAGCCAGACTGGTGCGCCTTGGCGGTCATGACGACCTCGAAGCCGGCGGCTGCGACCACGTCGAATACTTCCTGCTCGTCGACGGCAACGACCACGCGGCCTATCGCGGCCTCTTTCGCCCGCAGCGCTACCTGGATGACCATCGGTTTGCCGCAGATGTCGGCAAGCGGCTTGCCGGGCAGTCGGGTCGATGCCATGCGGGCCGGAATGAGGACGAGTACGTTGTCTAAATTTGGCTTTGCCATTGCTCAGGCCTTCATTTCCGGGCGGAAAGGTGTCAAAAAGTCTCATGCCGCCGAGGTGTTCGGCTGTTGCAAGAATTAGCCAAAAGACATAGGTTTCGCTCGATTTCAAGAGACAGACCGGTTTTATGTCTGCCGGCTGTGAGGGGGAGCATCACAGATGAATTCTTACGTGAATACGGCGGTGGGAGCGCTACTTGGGACGGTTTTCGTCCTGATGTCCGTATCCATCGCTTCGGAAAGCCTGTTTCATTCGGAAAATCCGGAGAAAGAGGGCTTTGCCATTGTAGCCGAGGAAGCTTCGGCCGCCGATGCCGGCGGCGCTGCTCCGGCTGCCGCCGTGCCGATCGCGCAGCTGCTTGGGAAGGCCGACGCCAAGGCCGGCGAAACGGTCTTCAAGAAGTGTCAGGCCTGTCATGACGGCACGAAAGGGGGACCGAACAAGGTCGGGCCGAACCTCTTTGGTGTCGTAGATCGTCCGATCGGCTCGCATGAAGGTTTCGCCTATTCCGCCGCCATGAAGGATTTTTCCAAGGGTGCCAGCGAGAAGTGGACCTTCGATCACCTGAACCACTTCCTGGCCGCGCCGAAGAAGTACATTGCCGGAACGGCGATGGGCTTTGCCGGCCTCCAGAAGGACACCGACCGCGCCAACGTGATCCTCTATCTGCACACGCTGGCCGATTCGCCGGTGCCGCTACCCGATCCGAACGCGCCTGATTCGGCGACGCAGTAAGATCGAGCAGATCTGAATAAGTTTGAGCCCGGCCGCCGTGCCGGGCTTTTTCGTGTGCGCTAAAGCGCGTCGCGATCTTTCAGATTCGCTCCTTGCGCTTTAGGTCATTGTTTTATCGCATGTCGTTATCGCAAAACCGCTTCACACTTTTGCGCGACCTGCTTTAGCCGAGCAGGTAGGCCCAGAAGGACACGGTGATGGCGCCGAGCGCGGTCGTGAGCGTGATCGTGGAGGCGGCGAGGCTGTGGCCGACGCCGAAGCGGTTGGCGATCAGCCAGGCGTTGACGCCTGTGGGAACCGCCGAGATCAGAACGAGTGCTGCCGTCCAATCGCTTTCGAGGCCGAGCAGATGGCTGGTCGTCCAGACACAGGCGGGGAGCAGCAGGAGCTTGAAGGCGGAGGTGACGCTTGCTATGCCGACATTGCCCGAGGTGCCGTATTGCTGCAGCGCCATGCCGAGCGAGATGAGGGCGACGGGGCCGGAAACGCCGGCGATCTGATCGACGACCAGTTCGACCGGCATCGGCATGGTCCAGCCAAGCAGATGCATGAGCGCGCCGCCGGCGAGCCCGATGACCAGCGGATTGCGCACGAGATTGGTGGCGATCTGGCGCAGCACCGCGACGATGCTGCGGCCCTTGCCGCCGGCGATCTTGTGCTCGGCGCGCTCCATCAGGATGGTGCCGATGATCATCATGACCGGCAGATGCACGGCGATCAGAATAGACAGCGGCACGAGGCCCTTGTCGCCGACGGTGCGCTGAACGAGCGGCAGGCCGATGAAGATGGTGTTGGCGAAGGCCGACGACACGCCGGCGAGCACGCCAATCCGGTCATCGCGACCGAAGAAGCGGGTTGCGGCGATATGCGCGGCAGTCCAGGTGATCGCAACGCCGGAGAAATAGGCGATCCAGAGCCGGAAGGGCGAGGCGCCCTTGAAGTCCGCTTCGGCGATCGTGCGGAAGAGCAACAACGGCACGGCGATCTTGAAGACAAAGTCGCTCAGCGCATCGCCGACCTCCGCCTTCATCAATCCCACTTTGACGATCAGCCAGCCGATCAGGATCATCACGAAGATGGGAAGAACGTCGAGAAAGATGGCGGACATCGGGGACGGATTGCCTATTGCATGGAATATCAAAGGTCTAACAGCAAACCCTTCGCGCTGACAAACCGGAATGCCATCGAGCCGGGCGCAAACGCAAAAAAAGCGGGGCTCAGCCCGCTTTTCCGCATCCGGTCTTGCCGGATTGCCGGTTGGTCATGCTGCCAGTTCATCCGTGGTCAGCGTCGCACCGGTATCGTCGAAGGACGTCATTTTAATGATCGGGCCCTTCTCGATCGGCGACTGCCCGGAAGCTGTCCATGCCGATCTTGTTGACAGGAGTTATAGCCAGCCAAAATGACAGACGAATGACGCCCGCGCGGCATTTTTGCGGAAGGATCGGCCGCAGATCCGGCATTTCCGCTTCCCATGGGCTGAAAATCCGCTAAGACCGACTACCGGCTATCACCAAAACCGGGACCTCCCCTTTCATGACCAAATTCGATGTACTGACTGTCGGCAACGCCATCGTCGATATTATCGCGCGTTGCGACGACCAGTTCCTCATTGATCACAAGATCACCAAGGCAGCGATGAACCTGATCGATGCCGAGCGTGCCGAACTGCTCTACAACCACATGGGCCCGGCGCTGGAAGCTTCGGGCGGCAGCGCCGGCAACACGGCGGCCGGCATCGCCAGCTTCGGCGGCAAGGCCGCCTACTTCGGCAAGGTCGCCGAAGACCAGCTGGGCGAGATCTTCGCGCACGACATCCGCGCCCAGGGCGTGCACTACCAGACGCAGCCGAAGGGCAAGTTTCCGCCGACCGCCCGCTCGATGATCTTCGTGACCGAGGACGGCGAGCGCTCGATGAACACCTATCTCGGCGCCTGCGTCGAGCTCGGACCCGAGGATGTGGAGCCCGAGGTCGTGGCGCAGTCGAAGGTCACCTATTTCGAGGGCTACCTCTGGGATCCGCCGCGCGCCAAGGAAGCGATCCGCGATTGCGCCCGCATCGCCCATGAAAACGGCCGCGAGATGTCGATGACGCTCTCCGACAGCTTCTGCGTCGGCCGCTATCGCGACGAGTTTCTCGACCTGATGCGGACAGGCACCGTCGATATCGTCTTTGCCAACAAACAGGAAGCACTCGCGCTTTACGAGACGGAGGACTTCGAAGAGGCGCTCGTGAAGATCGCGCAGGATTGCAAGATCGCGGCGGTGACGATGAGCGAGGACGGCGCCGTCATTCTTAAGGGCAGCGAACGCTTCTACGTCAGCGCCATCGAGATCAAGGAGCTTGTCGACACGACCGGCGCCGGCGATCTGTTCGCGGCCGGTTTCCTTTACGGCTACACGCAGGGACGGACGCTCGAGGATTGCGGCAAGCTTGGCTGCCTGGCGGCCGGCATCGTCATCCAGCAGATCGGACCGCGCCCGATGAAGTCGCTTGCCGAGGCCGGCAAGCAGGCGGGCCTGGTTTAAGGCTTCGCTTACTTCTCGCTGACCGGGAAGCCTTCAATCCGTTGAAGGCTTCTCTTACTTGAAGGCTTCTCCGGGATAGGCGCCCCAGATTTCGGACTGCGCCACCCAACCTTCGGCGCCGTCGATCTTGGCTAAGCACCAGTCGCCGGTGCATTCGCCGATGTTCATCATCACACCGGGCTCCAGCTTGGCAACGACGGTTGCGGATGGCTGGGCTTCGCGGCGCACGTTCACGAAGACGGCCTTGCCCTTGCCCTTCATCCAGGGGGCGGCAATGGCGGCGCGGGTGCCAGACAGCAGCGACTGGTTGACCCAACCCTCGGTGCCATCGGCATCGCGCACCTGGCGCCAGTTGTCATATTCCTGGATGATTTCCACCGGCAGGCCGGCTTTCAGATACATCCACGACGCGGCATAATCGGTGCCGGGGCCGATGCGCAGATTGACGCGCTTGGATTTCAGTGTGACGAAGCGCGGCAGCGGCAGGCCGCTCGGACCCTTCGCCGCCTGGGCATAGCCAAGCTCGGCGGTGCCGGCCGAAAGCACAAAGCCCAACGCGAGGGCGAGGCATGATTTCAGGACTGTGCTGCGCATGACGATTTCCGTTCGCTAAGACCCAGGCAGTTCTGCTGCCTGATTTCCGGACCTCGACATTCCACGCACGCTCAACGAGTTTTGTTTGTCTTCGCGTGCGGGTCTGGTAGAAATTCCCCGGAACGGGAAAATTATCCCGCGTCTTGGTTAAGGACCTCTGAACAAGGCAGCAGCTCCAGGATATGACGACAAAGAAAAAAACGAAGGTCTACATTACCCGCAAGCTGCCGGACGCCGTTGAAACGCGCATGCGCGAACTGTTCGACGCCGAGCTCAACATCGACGACACGCCGCGCACAGCAGCACAGCTTGCCGCGGCGATGAAGAGCGCCGATGTGCTGGTGCCGACGGTGACCGACCGGATCGACGCGGCGCTGATCGACGAGGCCGGGCCGCAGCTGAAGCTGATCGCCAGCTTCTCGAACGGCACCGACCACATCGACGTCGAGGCTGCCGCGCGCAAGGGGATCACGGTCACCAACACGCCGAATGTCCTGACCGAGGATACCGCCGACATGAACATGGCGCTGATCCTCGCCGTGCCGCGCCGGCTCGGCGAAGGTGCGCGTGTGCTGACCGACCGGCCCGGCGAATGGGCCGGATGGTCGCCCACCTGGATGCTCGGACGGCGCATCCACGGCAAGCGCATCGGCATTGTCGGCATGGGCAGGATCGGCACCGCCGTCGCCCGCCGCGCCAAGGCCTTCGGCCTCTCCATCCACTACCACAACCGCAAGCGGGTGACGGCCACGACGGAAGACGAGCTCGAGGCGACCTACTGGGAAAGCCTCGACCAGATGCTGGCGCGCGTCGATATCGTCTCGGTCAATTGCCCGTCGACGCCGGCGACCTTCCACCTGCTTTCGGCGCGGCGGCTGGCGCTGCTGCAGCCGACAGCCTATCTCGTCAACACGGCGCGCGGCGACATCGTCGACGAGGCGGCGCTGATCAAATCGCTGCGCGAGGGCAAGATTGCCGGCGCCGGGCTCGACGTGTTCGAAAACGAACCGGCGGTCAATCCGAAGCTGATCAAGCTCGCCAACGAGGGCAAGGTAGTTCTCTTGCCGCATATGAGCTCGGCCACCATTGAGGGCCGCATCGACATGGGCGACAAGGTGATCATCAACATCCGCGCCTTCATGGACGGCCACCGCCCCCCGAACCGGGTGCTGCCCGGGCGCTAGGCCAGAAGACGCTTGCGCATTTCAATCGAGGTGGTGCGGGTGAAGCCCGGATGGGCGTTCTCGGCGGTCTTCTCAAATCCCCAGCGGCCGAAGACAGCGTGGTTTTCGGTGAGCTCGATGCGCGTTTCCAGCCTCAGCGTTGGCAGCGAAAGTGCGCGCGCCGTGTCCTCGGCCACAGTCAGTAGCTGCCGACCGATGCCGCGCCGTTCGGCACCCGGCGCTACCGCCAGCTTGCCGACATAGAGGCAATCCGCTTCGGGCCGCAGGAAGATGCAGCCTAAGAGCACGCCTTCCTCGATGACGACGTGGGCGATCTCGGCTTCGGCCTTGGCGGCCAGCGATTGCACCGTCAGCTTGAGCGCCGAGGAAGGCGGGTCGATGCGGTCGTTCATGTAGGCGAAGGACGACAGGATCAGCGCGAGAAGCTCGTCCCAGCGGGAGAAACCGGCATCGATACGAAGGATGATCACGATGCCTGGCTCTCGCTCTGGCTTTGGCTCTGGCGGGCACGCCGACGCTTGTAGCGGATGGTATCGAAGCGCGCCGAAAGCGAATCATAGAGCAGCAGGCGGCCGATAAGCGGCTCGCCGGTGCCTGTTATCAGCTTGATCGCTTCCATCGCCATCAGCGTGCCGATGACACCTGTGAGCGCGCCGATGACGCCGGTTTCGGCGCAGACGGGGATGAGGCCCGACGGCGGCTTTTCCGGGAAGAGGTCGCGGTAGCCGGGATTGAGCACGCCATCGGCTGATGTCTCATAGGGCTTCAGCACCGTCACCGAGCCATCGAACCGGCCGACGGCGCCCGTGACCAGCGGCAACTGTGCGGCTTCGGCGGCATCGGCTGCGGTGTAGCGCGTGTCGAAATTATCCGAGCCGTCGATGACGAGGTCGAAGCCGGAGAGATGGCGGCGGGCGCTATCGGACGAGAAGCGCTCCTCGAAGCGGATGACGCGGACATGCGGATTGAGTCTCGCAATGGCGAAGGCTGCACTTTCCGTCTTCAACTCGCCGATCGTGCCGGAATCGTGGATGACCTGGCGCTGCAGATTGGAGAGCGACACACGGTCGTCGTCTGAAATGCCGAGCGTGCCGACGCCGGCTGCCGCGAGATATTGCAGGATGGGGGCGCCGAGACCACCGGCGCCGATGACAAGCACGCGCGCCGCCTTCAGCTTCTGCTGGCCCGCGCCGCCGATCTCCGGCAGCAGGATGTGACGCTGGTAGCGGGCGATTTCTTCCGGGCTCAACGGTTCCATGGGGGCGATGCTAGCATGGCCTTTGGCGGCGGGGAAAGTGTCGGTCATTCGAATATCTTTCCATCGGCAACGGTGAAGAATTGCGCGCGATCGCCGAGCGCTGCAAACATCGACCGGTCGGTGCCGGTCATGAAGGCCTGGCCGCCGAGCGCGTCGATGAGGTCGAAGAGCGCGGCACGCCTGCTTTCATCGAGATGGGCGGCGATCTCGTCGAGCAGCAGGATCGGCGCATGGCCGGTGAGATTGGCGACGAGGCGGGCATGCGCCATGATCAGCCCCACCAGAAGTGCCTTCTGCTCGCCGGTCGAGCAGCGGGCCGCGTCCATGCGCTTGTCGCGGTGGCGGACAAGCAGGTCGGCGCGGTGCGGCCCTTCCAGCGTGCGGCCGGCGGCGGCGTCGCGGTAGCGGCTTTCGGAGAGTTGTGCCGCGTATTCATCCTCGAGATCGACGGCGGGGCGATCGAACTGGCCGTCCATGAAGCCGGCGAGGTCAAGCGAAGCCGACGGGAACGGCGAGGTCTCGCGGGTTTCCTCGATGAGGCGGACGAGGAGGCCGAGCATCTCCTGGCGGGCCATGGCCATGGCGATGCCGAGGGTGGCCATCTGCTCCTCGATGCCGGAGAGCCAGGAGGGATCGAAGCGGCGTTCGTCGAGCAGCTTGTTGCGGCTGCGCATGGCGCGCTCGAAATCGCTGGCGCGGCGGCCGTGGGCGGGATCGAGCGACAGCACGAGGCGATCGAGGAAGCGGCGACGCTCGGAAGAGCCGCCGGTGAACAAGCCATCCATCGACGGCGTCAGCCAGAGCAGGCGCAGGTGATCGGTGAGTTCGTCGGCGGTCTTGGCCGGGGTGCCATTGATGCGCAGGCGGCGGGACGTGTTCTCGTCGTTGCCGTCGACCCCGGTGCCGATCTCGACCTCGCCGTCCATGCCATCGAGGGCCGCGAAGATCGAGAAACCACCATGGGCGCCGACGCGGGTGACATCGCCATAGGTGGCGCGACGCATGCCGCGACCCGGCGACAGGAAGGACACCGCCTCCATGAGATTGGTCTTGCCGGCGCCGTTATCCCCCACCAGCACCACATGCCGGCCATCCAGCTGCAGGCCGGCGGACGCATAGTTGCGAAAGTCGGTGAGCTTGAGACGGGACAGGGAGACCTTGTGCGGCATGCTTTATCCGGATTCGTGACGGCTGAGAGCTAAGCGCTATGGGGGCGGATGGCAAGGGTGTGGGGTGTGGGGTGATCGGTGGGAGCGCTATTGCTGTCGTTGTGCCGTGGGATACCCCCCCTGCCTGGTTGGCATTGTGTCGTGAGACACCCCCCTCTGCCCTGCCAGGCATCTCCCCCTCA
>UCJD01000040.1 GCA_900472605.1 Hyphomicrobiales bacterium
CATTTTTGCAACGGCTCCCAGCGGGGAGAGGGTAGGGTGAGGGGGCCACACGGCACAACGCCAGCCACCCCTCCATCCCAAGAACAACTCAGCCTCAGGCCGCCTTCGCGACATCCCCATGCGGGTCGAGCACGAACTTCGTCGCCGCCCCGTGGTCGAAGCTCTCATAGCCCTGAACGGCCTCTTCGAGCGGGATCACCTTGGCGTTGACGATGTCGGCGATCGGCAGGCGGTCGTGCAGGATCGCCTGCATCAGCTGCCGGTTATACTTCAGCACGGGCGTCTGTCCGGTGTGGAAGGATTGCGCCTTCGCCCAGCCGAGGCCGAAGCGCAGCGACAGGTTGCCGGATTTCGCGGCGCTGTCGACGGCACCCGGATCCTCAGTGACGTAGAGGCCGGGAATGCCGATCGAGCCGGCGGCGCGGGTGATGTCCATCATCTGGTTCAACACGATCGCCGGCTGCTCGCCGCCTGAATGGCCGCGCGCCTCGAAGCCGACGGCGTCGATGGCGCTGTCCACCTCGTTGCTGCCGGTGACCTGCGCGATCATCTCGCCCAGCCGGTCGCTCTTCGACAGATCGATCGGTTCGAAGCCGACCTTGGCCGCATGCGCCAGGCGATCCTTGTTGAAGTCGCCGATCATGACAACGGCGGCCCCCAGGATGCGGGCCGAAGCGGCGGCCGCCAAGCCCACCGGGCCGGCGCCCGCGACATAGACCGTCGAGCCGACGCCGACGCCGGCGCGCACCGCGCCATGGAAGCCGGTCGGCAGGATGTCGGAAAGCATGGTGAGGTCGCGGATCTTCTCCATCGCCCGGTCGCGATCAGGGAATTTCAGGAGGTTGAAGTCGGCATAGGGGATGGTCACGTAGCGGGCCTGCCCGCCGATCCAGCCGCCCATGTCGACATAGCCATAGGCGCCGCCGGCGCGCGACGGGTTGACGGTGAGGCAGACGCCCGTGTCCTGCGACTTGCAGCAGCGGCAGCGACCGCAGGCGACGTTGAAGGGCACGGAAACGATGTCGCCGACCTCGAGCATCTCGACGTCGATGCCCTTTTCGATGATCTGGCCGGTGATCTCGTGGCCGAGAACCAGCCCGGGCATCGCCGTGGTGCGGCCGCGCACCATGTGCTGGTCCGATCCGCAGATATTGGTCGAGATCACCTTCAGGATCACGCCATGCTCGATGCGGCGCCCATCGGGTGCCTCGAGCTTGGGATCGTCGATGTCATGGATCTCGACAACGCCGGGTCGCATGTAGACGACGCCACGGTTCTTGCTCATTTTCATCTCCTCCGTTGAAAATGTGGAAGGCAAAATATAACGGCCGCGCGGGCTCCTCTTCACGCGCGGTCGTTGGTCGCAGCTTAGAGCAGAATATGTCACGCGTCGTCCCGTTTACGACGGTTTCGTCACCGTTATCGGCCATGTGTGACCTGTCGCCGGCCCTCTGCCATGGGGGCGAGGCGGTGCGCGCCGATGCTACATTTCGCCGCAACGGCCCGTTCGGTAAGCTCTTCTTAAAATGCAAATTGTCAAATGTGCCATCGGATTGGGAGGGCCGTATCGAACAATTTTGAAGAATGACCGGGGTTTACGATGATGAGTTTGAAGATCAGGACAATGATTCCGGCGCTGTTTGGCGGCGTTGTTGTTCTGGGCGTTATCCAAGGGGGCCTGGCGCTCAATTCCATTTCCAACCTGGAGACCCAGTCGCTCTCCATGGTTCGCAACATGACCGGCAACGCGTTTCTGTCGGCGCTCGACAAGAGCTTCAACGAGCAGCGCCGAACGGTAACGGCCATGCTCTCGGCCTCCGGCCCGCAGGAGATCGCCGCGCTTCAGAAATCGCTGGAGGCCGCCCGCGCCATCCGCGACGATGCGCTCGCCTCCTTCGAGACCCGCGTCACGCTTCCCGCCACCCGCGCCAAGGTCGATACGCTGAAGAAGGACTTCCGCGCCTATGACGATTTCGGCGCCACGATCGCCAGAATGGCGGTGTCGGGCGAGCAGGCAGGCCTGAAGTCCTTCATGGTCGAGAACATGGATCCGCTCAGCGCCGAAGCCAGCGGCATCATTTCGGGCGTCGTCGACAACAACAAGAACCTCGCAACCCAGTCGATCGAGATCTCCAGCGATGTCATCGGCTTCGCCCGGACATCGACGATCCTGGCCGTCGCGATCGCCGCGCTTCTCGCCATCACGGCGGCATTCATCTCGTTCTTCCGCGTGGCGCGTCCGATCAGCGACATCACCGCCTCGATGAACAAGCTTGCCGCTGGCGACAACGCCAGCGAAATTCCCCATGGCGCCCGCCGCGACGAGATCGGCGAGATGGCCGCTGCCGTCGCCATCTTCCGCGACAACGCCCTTGAGCGCGAAAGGCTCGAGCGCGAGACGGAAGCGAACCGCTCGATGAGCGAGCGCGAACGCATCGCCCGCGAAGAGCAGAAGGCCCGCGAAGCCGAGGAAGTCCGCTTTGCCGTCGATGGTCTGGGTCTCGGCCTCCAGCGCCTTGCCGATGGCGACATGACCTATCGTCTGGAAAACGCCTTCGCCGATCACCTCGACGCGCTTCGCATCAGCTACAACCAGTCGATCGGCCGGCTGCAGGACACGCTGCGCAGTGTCGGTGAAAACGCCCGCATGATCGATGCCGGCGCCAGCGAGATCAAGGCCTCGGCCGACGATCTCTCGCGCCGCACCGAGCAGCAGGCGGCATCCGTCGAGGAAACGGCGGCGGCGCTTGAACAGGTAACAACCGCCGTCAAGGATTCGGCCACCCGCGCCGGCGATGCCGGTGATCTGGTCAAGCGGGCGCAGGCCGGCGCCGAACGCTCCGGTGATATCGTTCGCGAAGCCGTCGGCGCAATGCACGAGATCGAGCAGTCCTCAAGCCAGATTTCCAACATCATCGGCGTCATCGACGATATCGCCTTTCAGACCAACCTTCTGGCGCTGAATGCCGGTGTCGAGGCAGCCCGCGCCGGTGAAGCCGGCAAGGGGTTTGCGGTCGTCGCCCAGGAAGTGCGCGAACTCGCCCAGAGATCGGCCAATGCCGCCAAGGAAATCAAGCAGCTGATCACCAAGTCGGGCGAACAGGTGCGCGGCGGCGTCGAACTCGTCGGCCGCACCGGCAAGGCGCTGGAAGAGATTGTCGCCGAGGTGCAGGAGATCAACCGCAACGTCGAGCAGATCGTGCTTTCCTCGCGCGAGCAATCGACCGGCCTTTCGGAAATCAACACGTCCGTGAACCAGATGGACCAGGGCACCCAGCAGAACGCGGCCATGGTCGAGCAATCGACGGCCGCAAGCCACGGCCTTGCGACCCAGGCTGCGACGCTGCTCGAGTTGCTCGCGCAATTCAGGCTCGATGAGCGCGCCGTCGGCCCGGCGACCTCGGGCTCCCGCCCCGTGGCCTCGCCGGCCCGTGCGCTCGGCGAAAGGCTCGTCGCCTCCTTCACCGGCCGCTCGGCAGCCTGATCCGACACGGCCCGGAAAGGCAGGAAGGCGCGGCCGGTCTCCCGGCCGCGCCTTTCCACATCCTGCTCCATATCCTTCACCGTCGCCGACGGCCGACCGTCGAGTGCCATCTTTGCATCTTGCCGATGGGCGCATTCCCACTATGCTCTCAGGACAACAACATATATCGGGAGGTTACCATATGATCCTGCACTCGGTGCTGATGCGGCTGAAATCGGCCATCACGGGCGAAGAAAAGCAGTCTTTATTCGAGCAAATCGTCGCGCTGAAGCAGGTCATTCCGGGTATTCTGGATATCAAATACGGCCCGAACGTCTCGCCCGAGGGCCTGCATGCCGGCTTCGTCGATGGCTTTGCCGTCACCTTCGAAAGCCCGGAGGCGCGAGACGCCTATCTCGTCCATCCCGAGCATGTCGCCGTCGGCGAGCGCATCGTCTCGTCGCTGGATGGCGGCCTTGGCGGCCTGATCGTCTTCGACCTGCAGGTGTGATCCCGCAGGTCGAATTCGTCCTTCGCGATCGTCAGATGCTCTTCGCCATGGCGGCGGAGATCTGGTCGACATTATAGCGGAACATCGTCTCATAGGTCGAAGCCGGGCCCTTGGCGTCGGACAGCGCCTCCACATAGAGCTCGCCGCCGGGCTCTGCCCCCGTCGCCTTGGCGATCTGCTTGACGAGGCGCGGATCGTTGGAGTTTTCGAAGAAATAGGTCTTCACGTGCTCGGCCTTGATCTGCTCGATCAGCTTGGCGACTTCGGCGGCCGAGGCCTCGCTTTCGGTGGAAACGCCGAGCGGCGCCAGGAAGCTCACATGATACTCCCGGCCGAAATAGCCGAAGGCGTCATGGCTGGTCAGCACCTTGCGGTGGTCCTCGGGGATATCCTTGAACTTCGCCTTGGCATAGGCGTCCATCTCGTCGAGCTTCTTCGAATAGGCCTCGGCGTTGGCCTTGAACGCCGCCGCATCGTCAGGATCGGCCGCCGACAGGGCCTTCTCGATGTTGGCGACCCAGACCTTGACGCTGACGGGGCTGTTCCACACATGCGGATCGGTCACTGTCTTGCCGTCCTCTTCCATGGTGCGGGTCTTCACGCCCTCGGAGGCGGTCACCGGCGTGCCCTTATAGCCCGATGCCGCGATCAGCCGGTCCATCCAGCCCTCCAGCCCTTCGCCGCTGACGAAGGTGACCTTCGCGGCCTTCAGGTTCCGGGCGTCGGTGGGCGACGGCTCGAATTCATGGGGGTCGCCGTTCGGGCCGACGAGGCTCTTTACCTCGACATGGTCGCCGCCGACCTGTTTGACCACATCGGCCAGCACGGTGAAGGAGGCCACCACCTTCAAGGTTTCGGCCGAGGCCGGAACGGTCGAGAAGGCCATCAGCGCGGGAAGCGAGGCGGCAAGAAGCAATCTTCTATGGGGCATAGAAGCATCCTTTGGTTAGCCCTTGAGATGGGCGCGGGGGAAAAGACGCCGGGCGAGGCCCGACGGTGCGAGAAAGATGGAAAGGCCGTAGAGAAGCGCCGCCGTCATGATGATCGTCGGCCCGGAGGCGAGCTCGAGATGGTAGGAGGCGATCAGCCCAAAATAACCGGACGCCGCCGCACTCAAGGCCGCCACCAGCATCATCGAGGGCAGGCTGCGAGACCAGAGCTGCGCGATCGCCGCCGGCAGCATCATCAGCCCCACCGCCATTAGCGTGCCGAGGGCCTGGAAGCTGGCGACGAGATTGAGCACCACGAGCAGCAGGAACAGGAAGTGATACACCGGACCACGCCCGCCGATCGCCCTGAGGAAACTCGGGTCGAAGCATTCCGCGATCAGCGGCCGGTAGATCGCGGCGAGCACGATCAGCGTCAGCGTCGTGATCGCGCCGATCTGGTAAAGGGCAGGGGGATCGATGGCGAGGATGGTGCCGAACAGCACATGCAGCAGGTCGATATTGGATCCTTTGAGCGAGACGATCAGCACCCCGAGCGCCAGCGACGCAAGGTAGAAGCTGGCAAAGCTCGCATCCTCCTGCAGCACCGTCACCCGGCTGACCGCGCCGGACAGCAACGCCACTGCGAGCCCCGCCACCAGCCCGCCGATCCCCATTGCCGTCAGCGACAGCGAGCCGGCGACGAGATAGCCGATCGCCGCCCCTGGCAGGATCGCATGGCTCATCGCATCGCCCACCAGGCTCATCCGCCGCAGCATCAAAAATACGCCGATCGGCCCGGATCCGAGCCCGAGGCAAAGGCACGCGACCAGCGCCCGACGCATGAAGCCGTAGTCGACAAAGGGGGCGAAGAAGAGATCGTAGATCGTCATGCGGCCGGCGCGCAGGCGTCTGCGTCCTCATCCCAGCGCTCGGCCATCGCCCGCGCCTTCAACAGGTTTGCAGCCGACATCGCGGAGGCCGTCGGCCCCCAGTCGATCATCTCGCGTGCAAGAAGCAACGTCTGCGGGAAATGCGCACGGATCTGCTCGAAATCGTGCAGCACCGCCACGATCGTGCGCCCGTCGCCATGCCAGGTCAGGATCATCTCGACCAGGTCGCGCGTGGTCCGCGCGTCGATCGCGGTAAAGGGTTCGTCGAGCAGGATCACCTTGGCATCCTGTACCAGCAGCCGCGCAAACAGCACCCGCTGCAACTGGCCGGAAGACAGCGACCCGATCTGCCGCCGCTCGAAACCCTCCAGCCCGACCGCCGCGATCGCATCCCGCGCCTTGCCCATCTCCGCAGCCGACACCCGCGAAAACGCCCCCGCCTGTCGCCACGCGCCAAGCAGCACCGTGTCGAGCACCGAAATCGGAAACCGCCTGTTGATATCGGCCGCCTGCGGCAGGTAGCCAAAGTCGGTACGCTGCAATCGATGCTCGACGCGTCCCTCGCTTGGCCTGAGCTCACCCATGATCGCCTTCAAGAGCGTCGATTTTCCCGCCCCGTTCGGCCCGGCTATCGCCGTCAGGCTGCCGGCGGCGATCGCGCCCGAGACATGGTGCACGGCCGGGTGTCTGTTGTAGGCGACGGTGAGATTGGAAAGCCGGATCAACGCCTCGCTCATGGCAGCATCACCGCCCATGCGATGGCGATCCAGAGGAGGATGGCGACGAAAACGGCGCCAATCACCCGGCTAATTGCCGAGGCGCTCATCAGACCGGAGGCGAGATTGTCCAGACGGTTCATTCAGGCACTCAATATGTAATAACATTACTCTGTAACGTTATAACGACATTGACGCATGCGACGCAAGGGGGCGGAGTGGAAATATCGACGATCGACAGCGGTTGGTCGAAAACAGGGAAGAGGAATGCGGGTGGGATGAGAGCGCTACCACGCTCTCGGCGTCATCCTCGGCCAAAGTGCCGAGGATCTAAGCACGCAGCCACGAATGCAACGGCGCAGCAAGAGCGGGAGGGTGCCAAGCGCCGCATCCCGCCACGGAAGCCGGCGCGCCGGTGTGGCCAAGCGGCGGCCGAACCACCGGGCTCAGCCTCACCCCGCAAACCTCACCTCAAAGCTGCTCGATCATCGTCGCAGCGCTGGAAACCGTCGCCTGGCCGGGGTTCTCCTCGACGTTGAGCGACTTGACGACGCCGTCCTCGACCAGCATCGAGTAGCGCTTCGAGCGCACGCCGAGACCGCCGCCGGAGAGGTCGGCGTCGAGACCGAGCGCCTTGGTGAAGGAAGCGTCCCAGTCCGGCAGGAAGTGGATCTTGCCCATGCCGCCCGAGGATTGCGCCCAGGCGCCCATCACGTGCCAGTCGTTGACGGCAATGACCGCGATGTCATCGACGCCTTTATTCAGAATGGTGTCGCGGTTTTCGAGATAGCCGGGCAGGTGGTTGAGCGAGCAGGTCGGGGTGAATGCGCCGGGCACGGCAAACAGCACCACGCGCTTGCCCTTGAACAGCGCCTCGGTCGTGGTCTCGACCGGACCGTCGGCCGTCTTTTCCTTGAAGGTCGCCGAAGGCAGCGTATCGCCGATTGCAATGGTCATGACTATCTCCTGGTTATTGTTCGCAAGGCGCCATAGGGGCCGCCGAAGTTGAGATCAAGGGCAAGTGTGAATGATAGGATTGGCCTATTTAAAGGCAAGCGGGCTTTCGATGGCGCGCGCCCCGTCAATGACGAGCGCGCTCCAGCTCTTGCCGGATACGTCGTAACTCTTGGGCAGCTTTCCGATTGCGATCGTCGTCGTCAGCGCGTCACCATCGCGCTTGCTCATCAGCTGCTTGGTAAACACATAGCCGCTTGGGCCGGCAATGACGACATCGGGTGTCGTGTCGCCGATATCGGGCAGAGTGATGTCAAGCGTCAGCTCCTTGCGGTCGGCCGAAAGCGTGTGCTTGGTCACCTTGAACTCGGAGGAGGGCGCTTCCGGCAGCCGTGCGTCGGCGGCGTCCAATATGGCCTTTTCCTCCGGCTGCGATTGCCCCGCTGCCGAGAGGGGAACGGTGAAATCGGCCTGGAAGGGCACGCAGATATCCTTGCAGATGCCGATGAAGGCCTGAGCCTTGATCTCGCTCGCCCCGCTCGTGGCCGACAAGGTCAGCGGCAGCGTCACCGGCGCGTCATAGCCGATATCGTCGAGCCTATCGTCCTTGATGTGCTTGGGAATGGGGTAGCCGATCTCATCGAGCGTCACCCCCGTCCCGGGCGCGATCACGATCTGCGGCGGGATGCCGCTGTTGCCGGGTTCGCGCCAATAGGTGATCCATCCGGCATTCGGTTCGATCTGCAACCCGGCGCGGATCTTGCCGTGCTCGTCGGGCGCCATCGCCACCAACCGCATCCGCCCGCCGGCATTGTCGACCCAGGCGCTAGTCCCGGCCTGCGCCGAGGAGAGCGCCGGCAAGAACAGGCCAAGAGCCGTAGCGGAGATCAGGACAAGACGTCGGGTGTATGGTGCAAAGGTCATGCGGCAATGGTTATTCAAATCCGCCGCCCTTCGCCAGCAGCCGCATCCGATTTAATTTTCATTTTCAGTTGATTGAAACAGGACATTGGCCCATGTTTCTCTTGTCGGGGCCTCGGGCGGTCTGGCATCAGGAGGTATCATGTCCCTGTCGACCCTGAAAAACAGACGTGAGCGCGGCTTCTTCGATGGCCAGTTCCTGATCGCCATGCCTGGCGTATCGGACAGCAATTTTGCCCGCACGGTGATTTACGTCTGCGCCCATTCCGATGCCGGCGCCATGGGTTTCATCATCAACCGGCCGCAGGAACTAAGCTTCACCGACGTGCTGATGCATCTCGACATGATCAAGAGCGACGAGGCGATCCTCATGCCGCCGCCATCTGGCGACCTGTCTATCCAGGCGGGCGGGCCGGTGGAAAGTGGCCGTGGCTTCGTCCTGCATTCCGACGATTATCTCTGCGATTCCAGCATTCCCGTCAGCGACGACATCTGCATGACGGCGACCCTCGATATCATCCGCGCCATCGCCAAGGGCGAGGGGCCGAAGCGTGCCACCATGCTGCTCGGCTATGCCGGCTGGGGCGCCGGCCAGCTCGAAGCCGAGATCGTCAGCAATGGCTGGCTGAACTGCCCGGCCAACGATGCCCTCATCTTCGATCCCAACCTCGATGACAAATACGAGCGCGCGCTGGCAGGCATGGGTATTTCGGCCGCCATGCTCTCCACCGAAGCCGGCCACGCTTAACGACGCAAGAATTCGCGGAACGAATAGCTGCGAACCACGTTCTCTTCTGGCAACGGGCACGAGGCCCGTCCCAAAAGGAGACATCAGATGGGTAGCACCAGCGACAAGATTTCCGGCAAGACCAACGAAATCGCCGGCAAGGCCAAGCAGGCCATTGGCAAAGCGACCGGCGATGACACGACCCGCGCCAAGGGCGCCGTCCAGGAGGCCAAGGGCAAGGCTCAGGCCGCCAAGGGCACTGCCAAGGACAAGCTGAAGGACGTCGTCGATCGCATGTGATCGATCGCATCTTCGCAATGGCCCGTCGCGCATCCGCGCTGCGGGTCGTTTTGTATCAACACCACGCTATGGGGCGTTCCATGCGGCTCTTTGCCTGCGATAATTGCCATCAGGTCGTTCACTTCGACAACCGGCAGTGCGTCCGCTGCAACCATCGCCTCGGCTTCCTGCCCGACGATGTTTCGATGCGTGCGCTCGAGCCGCGCGACGAGACGCTGTGGCAGCTGACGTCGGATCCTCAGCGCACGGTGCGGTTCTGCGCCAATGCCGGTCTCGACATCTGCAATTGGCTGGTGAATGCGGATGACGAGCATCCCTTCTGCATCGCCTGCCGCTACAATCGCCTGGTGCCGAACACCGACACCCAGGAGGGCATTGATCGCTGGCGCCGCATCAGCCAGGCGCAGCGCCATCTGTTCTATTCGATGCTGCGCTGGCGCCTGCCGCCGCCGGATCGCATCGAGGACCCGCAAGGTGGTCTGGTCTTCGATTTCCTGGAGGATGAAGTGCAGCTCGACGGCAACGTCATACCGGCCATGACCGGCCACGACGAAGGCGTCATCGCCATCCGCGCTGCCGAAGCCGACGACATCACCCGCGAACTGGCCCGCGCTTCGATGAACGAACCCTACAGAACACTACTCGGCCATTTCCGCCACGAGATCGGACACTTCGTCTGGAACCGGCTCGTGCGTGACCGGGATGCCTTCGATGGTTTCCGCGCCGTCTTCGGCGACGAGCGGCAGGATTATGGTCAGGCGCTGCAGAACCACTACCAGAACGGCGCTCCCCTGGGCTGGCAGCAGAGCTTCATCAGCGCCTACGCGACGACCCATCCCTGGGAGGATTTCGCCGAGTGCTTCGCGCATTATCTCCATATCGTCGATACGCTGGAGACCGCGCGCGGCTTCGGCATCGCGATCGATCCGCGGGGTCATGAAGAGATGGCTTCGGAAGTCGATTTCGATCCTTACCGGGCGGCGAGCGCCGAGCAGCTGGTTAGCGCCTGGGTGCCGCTCTCGGTGGCGATCAACGCCATCCAGCGCAGCATGGGCCAGCCCGATTCCTATCCCTTCGTGCTGTCGAACGCTGTCGTCGACAAGCTCGAATATCTCCACCGTCTGATCCAGGATCGCGTCGCCGAGCCACGCCAGCAGGCGGCCTGAGAGACCTCAGGCCCGCTTGGTCAGCGGAAACCGCTCCTTCAGCAGCCGCAGCACCGATTCCGACGCCATCGGCGGACCGAACAGGTAGCTCTGGCCGTAGGTGCAGCCCATTTTCGCGAGCTCGATCGCATCCTCGTTGGACTCGATA
The DNA here is from genome assembly GCA_900472605.1 of Hyphomicrobiales bacterium. GTDB lineage: Bacteria > Pseudomonadota > Alphaproteobacteria > Rhizobiales > Rhizobiaceae > Rhizobium. The sequence goes on from UCJD01000040.1 coordinate 10,726, forward strand.
CCCTCGGCCACGACCTTCATGTCGAGCTCCCGCGCCATGGAGATTACCGAGCGCAGCACCGTCGACTTGCGGTCGCTGGTGTCGCAGACCAGCGACTTGTCGAGCTTTACTGTGTCGAACGGGAAGCGGGTGAGGTAGGAAAGCGACGAATAGCCGGTGCCGAAATCGTCGAGCGCAAGCCCCATTCCGGTGTCGCGCAGCTTCTCGAGCACCAGGCGCGCCTGCTCCGGGTTCTCCATCACCATCGTCTCGGTGAGTTCCAGCTTCAGCCGGGCCGGATCGCAATGGGTCTTGGCGAGAACCGAGCGCACGTCGTCGTAGAGGTCGTTGTTCAAGAGCTGGGCGCTGGAGAGGTTGATCGACACGAAGATCGGCAACTCGCCGGTCTGGCTTTCCCACGCCATCAGGTCGTTGGTCGCCTGTTCGAGCGCGAAGATCCCAAGCATGTTGATGATGTCGGAAGCCTCGGCGATCGGAATGAATTCCGACGGCGGGATGCTGCCGCGCTTCGGATGTTCCCAGCGCATCAATGCCTCGAAACCGGCGATCTCGACATCCTCCAGCCCGGCGATCGGCTGGTAGACCATCGACAGTTCCTTGCGCTCCAGCGCCCGCCGCAGGTCGCTCTCCAGCTGCAGCCGGTCGGCGCCGAAGTCGCGGAAGGCGGGTTGGAACGGCTCGACGCGGTTGCCGCCGGCGCGTTTCGCCCGGTACATGGCGAGCTCGGAATCGCTGAGCATGCCCGTTGCGTTTTCCTGCTGATCCACGAAAGAGGCAAGCCCGATCGACGCCGTCAGGATGATCTCGCGATTGGCGAAATTGATCGGCACCATGATCGCCTTGCTGATCGCATCGGCGAAATCGGCGATCTTCGCCGGGTCGCGCTCGGACACGAGGATGAGGCCGAACTGGTCGCCGGATAGACGCGCCAGCGTGTCCTGCGGCTTCAGAAGACGGCGCAGGCGGCGCGTCAGTGCGATCAGGATGTTGTCGCCGGCGGCCACGCCCAGCGCATCGTTGACCAGCTTGTAGCGGTCGATGTCGATGACCATGACCGTCGGGCGCAGCGTATCGCCACCCGGCGCCAGCGCCAGAACGCCCTGGAGGCGGTCGAGGAACAGCTGGCGGTTCGGAAGGCCGGTCAGGTTGTCGTGCAGCGCGTCCTGCAAGAGCCGGTCGATGGAGTTCTTCTGCTCGGTCACGTCGATCACGGTGCCGACGCAGCGGATGACTTCGCCGTTGGAATCCAGCACCGGCCGGGCGCGGATCAGCAGCCAGTGGAAATGCCCGTCCTCGGCGCGAATGCGGAACTCATGGTTCAGCCGGCCGCGACGATGTTCGAGCAGCACGTCGAGCGTCGCACGGAAGCGGTCGCGGTCATCGGGGTGGAGCCGCGGCAGCCAGTTGCGCGCCGCGCCATGCATGGTGCCGGGCGACAGGCCGAGCTTGACCGAGACATCAGGGATGGTGACGACGCGGTCGCGCGCCACGTCCCAGTCCCACACCATGTCGCCGGAGCCGGTCAGCGCCAGTGACTGCCGCTCGAGATCGGAAAACAGCCCCTGCTGGAACGTGCCGCCCGCGAAGGCGTGCTGCATCACGGTGAAGCCGATCAGAAGCACGATGAGGACAAGACCACCGCCCAGCGCCGGCTGAATGATGTCGTTGTCGAGCTGGCCGGTGATCGTCAGCCAGCCGCCGAACAGCCAGACCAGGATCAGCGCCCAGGCGGGCACGAGCAGGATGGCGCGGTCATAGCGGTTGAGGCCGAGATAGATGATGAGCAGCAACCCCAGCGTCGCGGTGAGCGCGAACGAAAGGCGGGCGATACCGGCGGCGATCGCGGGATCATAGATGGCTACGCCGAAGAGCAGCGCCAGCCCCAGCACCCAGGCAAGCGTCACATAGCCGAGATGCGTATGCCATCGGTTGAGGTTGAGGTAGGTGAAAAGGAAGATGACGAAACTCGATGCCAGCGCCACCTCCGCGCAGGCGCGCCATATTCGCTGGTCCGCCGAGGCGATACTGACGAGCTTTCCAAGAAAGCCGAAGTCGACGCAGATATAGCCGAGCACCGCCCAGGCAAGGGCCGCCGTCGCCGGCAGCATCGAGGTGCCCTTGACGACGAAGAGAATGGTGAGAAACACCGCCAGCAGACCTGCGATCCCGAGCACGATGCCGCGATAGAGCGTGAACGCGTTGATCGTGTCCTTGTAGGCGTCGGGTTCCCACAGATAGATCTGCGGCAGTTCCGGGGTCGAAAGCTCGGCCACGAAGGTGATGACGGCGCCCGGGTTGAGCGTGATGCGGAACACGTCGGAATCGTCGCTCGGCTGCCGGTCGAGCGCGAAGCCTTCGCTCGGCGTGATCGCGATGATGCGTTGCGACCCGAGGTCCGGCCAGAAAAGCTTGGAATTCACCAGACGGAAATGCGGTGCGACGATAACGCGCTCCAGCTGTTCGTCGGACACGTTGGCGAGCGCGAAGACAGCCCAGTCGCCCTGGTGGTTGCCGGAGCTCGAGCGCACCTCGATGCGCCGGCGAATGCCGTCGGCGCCGGCCGCGGTCGAGACCTGGAAGGCCTCGCCCTGGTTGGCGTAGATCTCGGTGGTCTTGGTCAGGTCAAGCGCGGTGTCGTCGCGGGAAATCTTCACCGGCTCGGCAGCCTGTGCGGCGCCTGATGCAAATGCCAGCACCGACAGGAAAAGAGCTGCGATCACCGCGACGAAACGTCCGGATGGTGACGGCTGCAGCATGCGTTTGTTGGTCATCGGCTGTCGGTTATCCTGCCTTTATCCGTATCGGTGGCGAGCAGTGAAAACATCACGTGATCATGCCACTGACCGTTGATTTTCAAGTATCCGCGCAGATAGCCTTCCCGCTGAAACCCGGCTTTTTCAAGCAGGCGGATGCTCCGAGCATTGTCTGGAATACAGGCTGCCTCGATACGGTGCAACTCAAGGCCTGCGAAGATGTAGGGTATAACCAATTGAAGTGCGGCGAACATATGGCCCTGGCCGGCATGCGCCTCGCCCATCCAGTAGCCGATCATGCAGCTCTGCGCGGCCCCGCGCCTGATATAGCCGATGGTGATGCCACCGAGCAGCGTCATGTTTTCCCGGTGAAACAGCAGCAGCGGAACGGCTTGTCCCGAAGCATATTCCTGCTTGCCGCGAATGACGCGTGCCCGATAGGACCCCTCCGTCAGCTCGTCGCGCCGCCAGGTCGGTTCCCAGCGTTCGAGAAAGCCGCGGCTTGCCGAGCGCAGCTTGTGCCATTGGTTGAAATCCTGGTAGCGCGGCAGCCGCAGGACATAATTGGCGTCTTCGATTTCAACTGCTTCCGGCTGCCGAGACAGGAACCGAAACACCGATTTTGGCATCGATCACTCCCGGCAGCGTAGGCAGGTTCAAAGTACGGCTTGCTTGCCCTGAGGGGCAGGCGAGGTGAGCGACGCGGCGATGTCTTCCATCGGTGCCAGATGCTCAAGCGGGCCGATCGCCGACAATGTCGGCACGGTGTCGAAGAACAGGCGCCCGGCAAGATCGGTCAGCCGTTCGATGGTGATGCCTTCCAGCCGTTCCATCATCTCCGGATTGGAGATCGGCCGGCCGTAAAGCATCATCTGCCGCGCCACCTGGCCGGCGCGTGCAGCCGGGCTTTCCTGGCCCATCAGAAGCTGGGCGCGGATCTGCGCCCGGGCGCGCTCGATTTCCTTCTGGTCGATCGAGGCGGCCGACTTGTGCAACTCGTCGATGATGACGGGCACCAGCTCCGGCAGGTTTTCGCCACCGGTCGCGGCGTGGATGCCGAAAATGCCGGTGTCGGAGAAACCCCAGTGGAAGGCATAGATCGAATAGCAGAGGCCACGGATCTCGCGCACTTCCTGGAACAGCCTGGATGACATGCCGCCGCCGAGGATGTTGGCGAGGATTTGCGAACAGTAGAAGTCGCGGGCGTGATAGGCCTTGCCCTCGAAGCCGAGCAGGATCTGCGCATCCATCAGGTCGCGCGTCTCGCGGATATTGCCGCCGATATATTTGGCGGGGTCCATGACCGGCGGTGCGCTCGGCGCTGTCGGCAGCGACGCGAATCGCTCCTCGACCATGCGCACGAACTCGTCGTGCTGCACGGCGCCGGCTGCGACCACGAACATGCGGTCGGTCGTATAGTTGCGGCTGAGATAGCCGCGGATCTGCTGCGGCGTGAAGGAAACGACCGTCTGCGGCGTGCCGAGGATGGCGCGGCCGAGCGTCTGGTCGCGATAGGCGACTTCCGAGAACCGGTCGAACACCACGTCATCGGGCGTATCGTTGGCGGCGTTGATTTCCTGCAGGATGACCTGCTTCTCGCGTTCCAGCTCTTCTTCTTCGAAGGCGGATTCGGTCAGAATGTCGGCGAGGATATCGACGGCCAGCGGCACGTGGTCCTTGAGCACGCGGGCGTAATAGGAGGTGGTCTCCGTCGATGTCGCGGCATTCACCTCGCCGCCGACATCCTCGATCTGTTCGGCGATCTCCCGGGCGCTGCGGCGCGCCGTTCCCTTGAAGGCCATGTGTTCGAGCAGGTGGGCAATCCCGTGCTCGTCTGTCGTCTCGTTGCGCGAACCTGATTTGATCCAGACCCCGAGCGCAGCACTCTCGAGGTGCGGCATGGTCTGTGTGACTACTGTCAGCCCGGATTTGAGCCGGGTGCACTCAACTGTCATTGGCTATCTTTCTGCGCCTGCCGTTGATTAGGCCCGGGTATGCTCGCCGATGAAGGTCTCGACGGTCTTGAGCTCGGGCTTAACGATCTGAAAGCGCTCCTCCTTGTCCATCAAACCAGCAAGCCACGTCGGAAGCGCGGGGTCAATACCGGATGCGGATTTTACGGCGGCGGGGAACTTGGCCGGATGCGCGGTGGCAAGCGTGACCATCGGCGAATTCGGCTTTTCGTGCTTGGCCGCGACGAACACGCCGATCGCTGAATGCGGATCGAGCAGATAGCCGGTCTGAGCGAGCGTGGTCTTGATCGTGTCGGCCACCTGCTTTTCGCTGGCGCGGCCGGCGCGGAAATCCTTCTTGATGAAGGACATGGCATCGGCCGAAATGTCGAAACCGTTCGACTGCTTCAGGCTGTCCATGGCGGCACGGACCTTCGACGCATCGCGGTCATAGGCCTCGAACAGCAATCGTTCGAAGTTGGACGAGATCTGGATATCCATCGACGGCGAGGTGGTCGCCTTGACGTCCTTCATCTCGTAGCGGCCGGTCTTGATCGTCCGCGCCATGATATCGTTCTCGTTGGTGGCAACGACCAGCTTGCCGATCGGCAGGCCCATGCGCTTGGCGCAGTAACCGGCGAAGATATCGCCGAAATTGCCGGTCGGCACGGTAAACGAAACCTTCCGGTCCGGTGCGCCAAGCGTGATCGCCGTCGTGAAATAGTAGACGATCTGCGCCATGATGCGCGCCCAGTTGATCGAGTTCACGCCCGAGAGCTTCACCTTGTCGCGGAAGGCGCCGTCGTTGAACATCGCCTTCACCAGGTTCTGGCAATCGTCGAAATTGCCCTCGACGGCCAGCGAATGCACGTTCGGTGCGGTCGACGTCGTCATCTGCCGCTGCTGCACCGGCGAGACCTTGCCGTGCGGGAAGAGGATGAAGATGTCGGTGCGCTCGCGCCCCGCGAATGCGTCGATGGCAGCCCCACCCGTATCGCCCGAGGTGGCGCCGACGATGGTGGCGCGCTCGCCGCGCTTTTCCAGCGCGTAATCCATGAGCCGCGCCAAAAGCTGCATCGCCACATCCTTGAAGGCAAGCGTCGTGCCGTGGAACAGCTCCATCACGAAGCTGTTCGGGCCGGTCTGCACCAAAGGCGCGATCGCCGGATGGCGGAAGGTGCCATAGGCTTCGTCGATCATCGCGCGGAACGTGTGTTCGGGAATTTCGCCGTTGGTAAAGGGCGACAGGATGGTGAAGGCGATCTCCTGGTAGCTCTTGCCGCGCAGCGCCCGGATCTCCTTCTTGGAGAACTGCGGCCATTCGCGCGGCACATAAAGACCACCGTCACGCGCCAGACCCGCCAGCAATGCATCGCAGAAACCGAGGGCAGGGGCTTTGCCGCGGGTCGAGATATAGTCCACTGTCGTCATCCTTGATGTGCCGGCCGGAAGAAATCCGGGTTGAAGAGAAAACCTGTGTAGCGCCGCCTCTTGGCCGCAGCTCCGGCCTTCGCCGGCTGCAATCCCGAAATGTGCATCAAAACAGTGCTTACCCAATCGATTTTTGTTTGCGCCGCTGATATAGACCATCGCAAACTGTCACGAAAGGCCCTGTTTTCACTCAGCAGGCCTGGCAAAAAACTTTGTGAAGAGGGTGGAATAATCGTGCTCGGCAAGGTCTCTCGTCTTATCGCTTCCGTATCCTTCGCGGCTGTTCTGGTTGGCTGCAACTCGCTCGGGATGGGCGGTGGAGACTCTAAGACGGCGGAACAGGCACCCTCTGGCGGCACAGGTCAGATCATGCCGATGTCGCCGGCCAACCCGTCGTCCAACGACCCGTCGATCGGCACCGCCACCACCGCCTCGGGAACTCAGGCGCGCGTCGTTCAGGGGGCTTGCCCGACCATCTACATGAAGGACGCCGAGGCGATCTACTACCGCTATGCTGGCGGCGCGAAGACCGGGGAGCCCGACAAGCTCTCTTTCCAGGCTTCGATCGGCAACTACACGCGCCAGTGCACGCTGAACGATCAGAATCTCGTCATGACCGTCGTGGCGCAGCTGCGCATCGTCGCCGGTCCGGCCGGCGCCTCGGGCAGCGTCACGCTGCCGGTCCGCATCACCGTGCTCGACGGCGAGGACGCGCTCTATTCCGAAGTCACGAACTTCCCCGCCCAGATCGATCCGAACGGCGCGACCCAGGTCCTGTTCCGCAAGGACGACATCAAGCTGCCCGTCGGCTCCGGCGCGCTCGTCCGCGTCAACGTCGGCTTCGACCAGGGCGCGCCTGCCAAGGGTAAGGGCAAGAAGAAGTCCAGCTAAGGTTTGGGGGTAGGGGATCTAGCGGGGCTACGCAGCAAAACGCCCAAGCCCATTCCCTCAATCCAAACTCAGGCGACGCCTTCCCATTCCGCCAGCGCCGCGACCACACCCGGCAGATCCGCCATGCGTGAGATCACCGTCTCGGCACCCCCATCGGTCAACCGGTCGGCGTGCGAGGGGTAGGTATGCGAGGCGCCGGTGAAGCCGATCACCCGCATGCCGGCGGCGCGCGCCGCATGAACGCCATGCACGGAATCCTCGACCACCACGCAGCGCGACGGCGAAGCGCCCATCTGCTTGGCGCCGTGCAGGAAGATGTCGGGCTTTGGCTTGACGCGGTCGGCGCCGAGGTCCTTGGCCGAGAAGATGTTCGGCCCGAAGAACTGGCTGAGCCCTACCTTGGAAAGCATCATGGCAAGCCGCGCGCTCGAGGAGTTCGAGCAGATGCAGCGCTTGAGGTCGATGCGCTTGATGGCCGCCTCGACGCCGGCAATCGCCTGCACGTCGGACGCAAGGCGCATGTCGAGCAGCTTCTCAGACTTGTCGAGCAGCGAGGCAGAGAGCGGAATGCTGGCGTCGCGCTCCACTTCCATGAGGATGTTCTGCCAGGTCATGCCGGAGAACCGCTCACCCATCTCCTCGATGCTGATGGGGTAGCCGGCCTCCGTCAGAAGCTTGGACTCGACGTCCGCCGCGATGATTTCGGAATCGACCAGAACACCGTCGCAGTCGAAAAGGATGAGGTCGAAGCCATTCATGTCTATCAAGCCTTGTTGGGGGATGCTGCGGCTTTACACGATGCCTCGCCCGATCTCAACCGGCCGGGTGTCATGGCTGGCCTGCGGGTGTTGGGTGGCTAGGGTTGCGCTCAATTGAAATGCCTGCGGATGCAGGCGCTTGCCGCCTCGACAAGCCATGGCTCGCCCTCTAATGGATGAACATGGCCAAGGAACCGGAAGACACAATCGCAAGCCGCATCAGCCGCGTGCTCGCCGACCGCATCGTTCGCGGTGAACTGCCGGCCGGCTTCCGTCTGCGCCAGGATCATATCGCCGAGGAATTCGGTGCAAGCCATGTGCCGGTGCGCGAAGCCTTCCGCCGGCTGGAGGCGCAGGGGCTGGCGATCAGCGAGCCGCGTCGCGGCGTGCGCGTTGCCTCCTTCGACATCAAGGAAGTACGCGAGGTGGCCGAGATGCGGGCTGCACTCGAAGTCCTGGCGATGCGCCACGCCGCCAAGCACTTGACGCCAGCGATCCTCGATGCGGCCGAAGAGGCGACCCGCGAGGGCGATGCCGCAGCAGACGTCCATGCCTGGGAGGAGGCCAACCGCCGCTTCCACCGCCTGATCCTCGCGCCCTGCAACATGAGCCGCCTGCTCGCCTCGATCGACGATCTCCACGCCGCCAGTGCCCGCTTCCTGTTTTCCGCCTGGCGCTCCGGCTGGGAAAAGCGCACCGATCACGACCATCGCGCCATCCTCGTGGCCTTGCGCCAGGGCAGGGCGGAAGAGGCGGCCGGCATCCTGGAGCGCCATGTCCAGTGGATCGGCCGAGCCCCGAAATCCACGCGTAAGGGTGGCGAAAGCGCCGAAGCCTTCGCCATTGTCGGCTGATTTTCAAAAATTATAGATAATTTATGGGCGGTGCAAATACCGTGGAAATGCGCGCTATCCTGCCCGTATTTGTGCGCGATCGTCTGCTTGATCCTGCTGATCCACTGCGCAATCGCATGGTGCCCGCTTGCCATTGCGAAAAATCTCTCTCATAAAATAGATGGGAATCAAAAATTATCTATAATTTGAGAAGGAGAGTTCATGTCCCTGTTCGATCAATCGTCCGACTTCCGTTTCGACCCGCTGCGCCTCGCCGCCCGCCCAGCCGCCATCAAGGCCGTCTTCGTGTTCGCAGGCACGCTTGTGTTGGCGCTCGCCTCGCAGATTTCGGTCCCTATGGTGCCGGTGCCGATCACCATGCAGACTTTCGCGGTAACCATGATCGGCGCGCTCTATGGCTGGCGTCTCGGCGCGGCGACGGTTCTCGCCTGGCTTGCGGAGGCGGCCATGGGCTTTCCGGTTCTGGCTGGCGGCGCCGGCGGTCTCGCCCACTTCGCCGGCCCGACGGCGGGCTATCTCGCATCCTTCCCTGTGATCGCGGCCCTTGCCGGCTGGCTTGCCGCGCGCGGCTGGACCGGTGATCGGGTCATCCGCAGCTTCGCGGCTCACTTCGCCGCCAATGTCCTTTGCCTGGCGATCGGCGGCCTGTGGCTCGCAAACCTGCTCGGCATGGAAAAGGCATGGCTGCTCGGCGTCGCCCCGTTCATTCTCGGCGCGGTGCTGAAGTCGGCGCTGGCGGCCGCCGTCCTGAAGGGTATCAGGATTTACACCGGCCGCTGAAGTGACCGTTCATCTGCGCGCCCATCACCTGCTCTGCATGCTGACCTTCGTCGGTGAAGGCTACACGCCCGCCTTCACCGAGAATTACATCCGCATCGCCCGGCGCCTGTCGTCGGGCGAGGAGATCGAGCTGGTCGACGGCCCCGACGATATCTGCGCGCCGCTGCTCTCAGGAGCGGCGGCGCATTGCCACAACGAAAGCGTCGTGGCGCGCGACGAGGCGGCCGCCGAGGCCGTCGGCCGTCTGTTGGGAGTTGCGGTCGGGAAGGGCACGCGCATCCGTCCCGATGCGACGCTATTGAAGCGCCTCCGTCGCAATTTCGCGCTCGGCACGATCAGGAAGGCCTGCGGCGAGTGCGAGTGGAGCGAACTCTGCGGCCATGTCGCCGAGCGCGGTTTTGCCGATGTGCTGGTCGCGCCGGGCTGAAACATACGCAAAAACAAGCGCCTGAAGCGCGTCGTGCTTCAGGCCGCGACTGGCGTCTCCACCGGAAAAAGCGCCAGGAAATGCCGCTCGCCATCAGGCGAAAAGATGACCGAGCGGCTGCCTGCAGTGCGCCGCGCCCATCCCTTGTCGAAGAATGTTGCAAGCAGCGCCTTGCCGAGGCTGCCGGCCAGATGTGCTCGCCGCTCGCTCCAATCCAGGCACGAGCGGCAGAGCGGGCGACGCGAAGCCTTGAGGTCGGCGACATCGATGCCGATGCACTTGAACGTCTCCTCGCCCTTTGCGCCGATAGCCAGCCCGTCGCCCACGGCGTCGATCGCCCCGGTGGCGACGAGGCTGTCCAGCATCCGCACCCCGTAATCGCCGGCCAGATGGTCGTAGCAGACCCGTGCCTTGCGAAGCGCCGGTTCCTTCGGCCCCGGCTGGTGGCGCAGGTGCCCGCGCCCGGCGGCAAAGCCCATGATGCTTTCGAGCAGCTTGCCCACCGCATCGTCGGCCAGCGTGAAATAGCGATGCCGCCCCTGCTTGCGTTGCGCCAGCAGGCGTCCGGCCTCGAGCTTGGCCAGATGCGTACTCGCCGTCTGCAGCGTAATGCCGCCCGCTGCCGCCAGTTCCGTCGCCGTCAGCGCCTTGCCGCCCATCAGCGCCGTCAGCATGTTGGCGCGGGCGGGGTCGCCGATCAGCGCGCCGATCTGAGCGATATCAGGTCCTTCCTTCACGGCTCATCTCCTCAGGATTTCATCTTCCATACTTCGACCGTAGCCGAAGCATCTCCGTCCCGCAACATGGCAAAACCATCCTGCACTCAAGGAGAAAAAAGATGATCACCTGCTTCATCCGCTACGAAATCGACGCGTTCAAAAAGGATGCCTTCGGCGAATACGCGCGCAACTGGGGCCAGGCCATTCCCCGCAACGGCGCCGATCTCATCGGCTATTTCGCCCCGCACGAGGGGTCGGCGACCACGGCCTACGGCGTCTACAACATCGAAAGCCTCGCCGCCTACGAAGCCTACCGCGCCCGCCTTGCCGCCGATCCGCTCGGCCGCGAGAACTATGAATTCGCCAGCCGCGAACGCTTCATCCTCAAGGAAGACCGCATCTTCCTGCGCAACGTCTCGCTTCCCCACGCCGCAAAGGTGCTGCCATGATCGCCGTCATCTTCGAAGTCTTGCCCTATATGGGCGAGCGCCACACCTATCTCGATCTCGCCGGTGAACTGCGCGCGGAATTGGAAAAGATGGATGGCTTCATCTCCATCGAGCGCTTCGAAAGCCTGACGCTGCGCGGCAAGCTGCTCTCGCTCTCCTTCTGGCGCGACGAGGAAGCGGTGAAACGCTGGCGCAACCTCGAATGCCACCGCGCCGCCCAATCCGCCGGCCGAGCCGGCATCTTCGCGGATTATCGTCTGCGGATCGGCCACGTGGTGCGTGATTACGGGATGAAGGAGCGGGACGAGGCGCCGGACGATAGCCGGGCGGTGCATGATCGGGTGGGCTGACTTACGTGCGCTTGGTGGCTTGCAGTCGCTGTATCCGACGGCTGTCTTCGAGATGTCGCAGTAGATCCTGGAACCACCTTTTCGGCAGGGCTCCGATTACACAGCCGTCGAGATTTGGCCTGTCCGAAAGCCAGGAGGCGGGGCGCAGATCGGCACCTGCCCACACGAAGACGTTCAACTGATCAGTGTAAATCCAGGAGGGGCTGTCATCGAGCCCAAGATGCCTCTTGAGCTTTATCGGCACTTCGACCGCGCGTTGTGTGTCGGAGGGAGAGCTATGCGACATGCCCAGCACGTAGGTCAGGATTTCGTTGTCGCCTTGATCGCGGGAAAAGACGATCGCGGCCGGATAGACCTTGAAGCCATCCTCCCGATACTGGCTCTGGGAACGCCACAGGAATTCGTAGGCGACCAGGCATCCAACGGGCGGACGAGACGGTATCTTCAAGGGATCAGCTCGGCCGTTTCGAAGGGCTGAGCTTTCCATCCTCATCAAGATCGTCAAGTTCGTAAGGCGCGTCGGTTTCAACGCGCGCACTGCGGATCAGCCGAATTTCTTCGTCGGTCAGCTCTCCCGCCAGAATGTTTTTCCGGGATGGTTGCTTACCTGAGCTTTCGGCTGCCTTGGTCGATCGCATCGCGTGTTCGCTCCTGAGAATTCAATCATAGGCAATGGCCCGCAAACGGGCAAGTGGGTCCCACTCCGCAGCCCTCGGCGATTTTATTTTCCCGAAATCGTACCCCGGTTCAGGCTTTGGTAACCAAGATGAGTAACCATAACAGACAGTAAAGAGCGTAACGTGTATGAGCGAGTTAAAAGATGGCGTCAGTATTTCCGCTTGCCGATCTCAAGGCATCCGCACAGCCGGGTTCCTGGATCGACACGATCATCAAGGGCGATTGCGTTGCCGCTCTTGAGGCCCTCCCGACCCATTCCGTAGACGTCATTTTCGCCGATCCGCCCTATAACCTGCAATTGGGGGGCAACCTGCATCGTCCCGACCAGTCGCTGGTCGATGCGGTCGATGACGAGTGGGACCAGTTCGCTTCCTTCGAGGCCTATGATGCCTTTACCCGCGCCTGGCTGCTCGCCTGCCGCCGCGTGCTGAAGCCGACCGGCACGCTCTGGGTCATCGGCTCCTACCACAACATCTTCCGCGTCGGCGCCACGCTGCAGGATCTGAACTTCTGGATCCTCAACGACATCGTCTGGCGCAAGACCAACCCGATGCCGAACTTCAAGGGCCGCCGCTTCCAGAACGCGCACGAGACGATGATCTGGGCGAGCCCGAGCGCCAAGGCCAAGGGCTACACCTTCAACTACGATGCGCTGAAGGCCTCCAACGACGACGTCCAGATGCGCTCCGACTGGCTGTTTCCGATCTGCAACGGCCACGAGCGCCTGAAGGGCGACGACGGCAAGAAGGTGCATCCGACGCAGAAGCCGGAAGCACTGCTCGCTCGCGTCATCATGGCCTCTTCGAAGCCCGGCGACATCATCCTCGATCCGTTCTTCGGCTCGGGCACGACTGGCGCCGTCGCCAAGCGCCTCGGCCGCCACTTCGTCGGCATCGAGCGCGAGCAGGATTATATCGACGCGGCATCCGCCCGCATCGAGGCGGTAGAGCCGCTGGGCAAGGCGGAGCTGACCGTCATGACCGGCAAGAAGCAGGAGGTCCGCGTGGCCTTCAACACGCTGGTCGAAAGCGGCCTCATCAAGCCCGGCCAGGTGCTGACCGACGCCAAGCGCCGCTACAGCGCCATCGTGCGCGCCGACGGCACCGTGACGGCGGGCGGCGAGGCGGGTTCGATCCATCGAATGGGCGCAAAGGTCCAGGGTTTCGACGCATGCAATGGATGGACGTTCTGGCACTTCGACGATGGGCAATCCCTGCGCCCGATCGACGATCTCAGGGCCGTCATCCGCAGTGATCTGGCAAACGCGGGCTGATCCGCAAAAGGCCCGATCGAGACTGCCGTCGACCGGTTTTTGTACCTCCAGTTGCGGAAGACGGCAAAAGGCGCCCGGGATCATACCCCGGGCGTCTTCGCGTTTGCAGGCAAGCAAAAGACGCCCGGATCTCTCCGAGCGTCTTCGATTTTCGCAACTATTAAACCAATCAGCGCTGCAGCAGCGCCATACGCTCCTCGTCCTCGTCGCGCTGGCGACCGCCGATCGCGGCGGAAACGCTGGCGATGAATGCGCCGACGAACAGTGACAAAGCACCGAACAGCGCCACGGCCGAGGCCGTCTTGCGGGCGGTATCCGCCGCCTTCTGCGCCGCCACCTTGGTTTCGTCGATCCGCTTCAGCACCGCGTCCACGCGGGCCTTGGCATCGGTTGCGGACAGCCCGGTGCGCGCTGCGACGACCTGCTCAACATAGGCCTGGTCATCAGCCGAAAGCTTGCCATCGACGAAGCCGTTGACCAGAACCCGCGTCACCTGCGCACTGACAGCTTCATCGCTCTGGTTGCCGGCAGCAGGCGCGGTATTTGCCGGGCGCAGAAGCGCATCGGTAAAGTAGGCCGGCGAGAAGCCGCCGCTCGCACCGTCGCTGGCACTAGCAGCCGTTGCCGCACCCGCAGCGCCGACGGCGCCAACGGCTGTGGCAGTCGCCTGTGTTCCGGTGCTGACGATCGACGAAAGCGCCGAACCAAGCACGCTGGCAACGATCACGGTTGCTAGCGCCCAGGCGAGGAAGCCATGCGCGGTGTCGCGGAAGAACACCTCGTAAGTGTGCACGCCGACCCATTTTGTGCGGAGCCGGCCCGTCAGATAGCCGCCGAGGCCAGCCGAAACCCACTGCACGACGATCAGCCAGATGGCAGCAGTCGCCCCGACCGTAGTCAGCGAGGCGCTGTCATGCGACCAAGGTGAAACCATGGTCAGCCCCAGGCCGGAGCCGATCAGCAGGAAGACCAGCGAGATCGCCGTGGCGGCCAGCGTGCCGGCAATGATCGGTCCCCAGCTGACGGCCGAGGACGATGATTCCAGTGGCGCATCGGCCACGGTGGGGGAGGTAAACGACATCGCCACCCCCTAGTGCCAGAACAGCAGGATGATCAGGATCAGCGGAATCGGAACGCCCAGAAACCACAGCAAGATACCTCTACCCATCGTAACCTCCCGTCAGCACGGCTGACTTATCGTTTTGCTCGAAGCCGCGTCATGCGCGGGTTCTCACAAAACCGTCAACGGCACTGATTGTTCCTAACGCGATGAGAAATTTGCGTTTCTCGTCGCGTTAGGCGGAAGGGCATGGTTTAGAACGCCTGATAGTCCTTCACATCCACCCGCGTCACGCGGCCGTCTTCGTTGAAGGTGATCGTTTCCTCGCCTTCGCGCACCAGCGGCTTGCCGGTCTTGCTGTGAGTGGCGCGCACCGACCATACGGCGCGTCCTGCATAGGGGCTGACGCGCTCGACAAGCGTGTTGAACGCCGTCTGGTCGGGATAATCGTCGAAATATTTGCGGAACGCCGCCATGATCTCGTCGCGGCCGGAAAGACTGCCGACGCCGTTCGAGACATAGGTCGCGTCCTCGGCGAAATAGTCCTCGATCATTTGATAATCGAGCCTGTTGATCGCGTCGTGAAACAGCGTGATTTCCTTGACCGGATCGAATGCCATGGTCAGACCCTCACGCCACGTTCTGCAAGATCGGCGCGCAGTTGCTCGGCGCCGGTGAAGAGCACCGCGTCCCATCCCGCCTTCTTGGCGCCTTCGACGTTGGGCGCCGAATCGTCGATGAAGATCGTCGCCGCCGGGTTGAGACCGAAGCTCTCGGTGTGCGCTTGGTAGATCGCGATGTCCGGCTTGATCAGGCCGATATCGCCGGAAACGGTGACGCCGCGCGGCTTGGTCAGGAAGGGGAAGCGCACCTGCGCCTCGCGGAACGTGTCGGAGGCGAAGTTGGTGAGCATCGTCACGTCGCGGTCCTCGGCGATCAGCCCTTCCATGATCGCGACGCTGTCGTCGTAGGAATGCGACACCATCTCGTGCCAGTGCTTGCGGAAGGCGCGGATGTTGGTCTCATGATCAGGATGCTTTTCGATCAGCAGCACCTCGGCATCCGCCCATGTGCGGCCGCGGTCCTGCTCGATGTTCCAGTCGTGGGTGCAGACATTGTCGAAGAACCACTGCCGTTCGCCAGCATCCGGAATGATACGGCTGAAGGGAATGTTCGGGTCGTAATGGATAAGAACTTTTCCGATATCGAAAACGATGTGGTCAATAGGCATTGATCATTCCCTGGACTGTTGAAACGCGCGTGGAATAGCCGAAGTGATCGCTTTTTTCATGACTGTGGGCAATGCCTGGGCGTCAAGATTTGTAACCGGCTCCCACCATCCGTCATCCCCTTCGATCCTGGCGGGGATCGCCACGCGCCAGATCGACAGCCTGAGCTCGAAATGCGTGAACACATGGGTGACGGTGCCGGATGGCTGCCAATCCGCCGCGAATGGGGCCGCCTCCGCGGAGGTCTCGCCGTCGATACGCGCCGTCCAGCCCGTCGTCGGCACCTCGGTCATGCCGCCGAGCAACCCGCTCTCGATCCTGCGCCTGAGGAGGATCTCGCCGTCCGATGTGACGGCCACAAAGGCGGCGCCGACACGGATGGGCTTAGTCTTCTTCGGCGCTTTGACCGGGAAATGCTCGGGATCGTGAAGCGCCAGCGCCTCGCACGACCCGTTGAAGGGACAGAGCGCGCAGGCGGGCCGCTTCGGCGTACAGATCGTGGCGCCGAGATCCATCATCGCCTGGGCGAAATCGCCCGGCCGGTCGGATGGCGTCAACAGTCCCACCTTCTGCTTCATTAACGGCTTGGCTGCGGGCAGCGGCGTCGAAATCGCATAAAGCCGGGAGATCACCCGCTCGATATTGCCGTCCATCACGGATGCCTGCCGGTTGAACGCGATCGCGGCCACCGCGGCGGCCGTGTAATCGCCGATCCCTGGCAGCGCCTTCAGCCCTTCCTCCGTGTCGGGAAACACGCCTGAATGCTCGCGCGCCACCGCCTCGGCGCATTTCTTCAGGTTGCGCGCACGGGCGTAATAGCCAAGCCCTGCCCATGCCGCCATCACGTCCTCGCTAGGTGCTGCGGCAAGATCATCAACCGTCGGCCAGCGCGAGAGGAATTTCAAGAAATAGGCTTTGACCGCCGGCACCGTTGTCTGCTGCAGCATCACTTCCGACAGCCACACATGATAGGGATCAGGCTTGATCCCGCGGCTCGCCATCGGCGGCGAAACGCGCCAGGGCAGGTCACGGTGATGGCGATCGTACCAGTCGAGTAGGGGCTTTGCTGAGGGGGCGGTCGGGGTCTTTGAGGTCATCATTTGCCGTGCGGAGGGGAAGTGCCCTATACTTGGCGAAGCATTGTCGCCCGATCAAGGCGGCGGCGCCCGATAGCGGCGGCATCCGAAGGTTTCCATGAGTTATCCACGCAAAGGTGAAAAACAAATCTCCGAACTGGCCAACGGCCTGATTGACCCCGTGCTCGCCAAGCGCGCCGGAATCAATACGGCGCTGCTCGGCTCCTGGGACGAGATCGCCGGCGAAGATTTCGCCGATTGCACCCGCCCGGAAAAGATTGCCTGGGCGCGCGGCGGCGATGACGGCAATTTCCGCCCCGGCGTGCTCACCATCGCCTGCGAGGGCGCACGCGCGCTGTTTCTCACCCATGCGCAGGGCGAGCTCATCCAGCGCATCAACAGCTTCTTCGGCTTTTCCGCCGTCCACCAGATCCGCATCGTCCAGAAGCCGGTCTCCCAGGCGCACAAGCGCTCCCGCACCCCACCGCCGCTGAAAGGCGAGGCGGCCCGCCGGCTGGAGGGGATGATGGAGGGTATCGACAATGAGAAGCTGCGCGAGGCGGTGAAGCGACTGGGCACGGCGGTGTTGGGGAAGAAGGGGCGGTAGACATTTTACGGCTGCAAGCGTGCCGAGGAGATAAAAATGTCAAACAACCGGTCATTTGGCACAACAGGCGAGACTCCGCCTCTTTCGGATGAGGTGATGCGTAGAAAAATTCGCGAAGCAATCGACGACCCAAGCGATGATATCGATGCCGACGTTGTTTTCGATCGCATCGAGCGTCGCCATGCTGAGCGCATGAGACGCGAGAGCAAGGATTGAACTCCGCCTTCCGCGCCAAATAAAATCAAGAGTTGCTTGCCAGTCTGGCCCCTTCGTCCCATCAAGGTCACAATTGTTTGAAGAAACTCGCTCATGCGTGCCTTGTTCGCGGCCGTCAGCCGTTATATCGCACTTCCAGCCGCTACTCTCATTTATGAGGAAATTATGCAGATGTCCGAAATGCAACTGACCAAGCGCCAGCTCCTGGGCGGCGTGGCTGCCGCGACCGCCGGCCTGGCGGTCTTCAGCAGCGCCAATGCGGCTGTGGAAATTCCGAAATCCGACGGCGATGTCGATATGGCTGCCGTGCTGAAGCCGGGCGCGCTGCCAGAAATGGCGCTGGGCAAGGAAGACGCCAAGGTCACCATCGTCGAATACATGTCGATGACCTGCCCGCACTGCGCGCACTTCCACACCACCACTTTCGACGAGATCAAGAAGAAGTATGTCGACACAGGCAAGGCTCGCTTCATCATCCGCGAATTCCCCTTCGACCCGCGCGCCGCAGCCGCCTTCATGCTTGCCCGCTGCAATCCGTCCAAGCCGGAAGACCTGAGCACGCCCGAGCAGTATTTCCCGATGGTCTCGATGCTCTTCAAGCAGCAGCAGACCTGGGCCGCCGCCGAAGATGGCCGCGCAGCACTCCTCCAGATGTCCAAACTCGCTGGATTTAGTGAGGAAAGCTTTACGAAGTGCTTGACGAACCAGAAGCTGCTGGATGAAGTGAACGCGACGCGGGAACGGGGTTCCAAGGATTTCGGCGTCAACGCCACACCGACTTTCCTCATCAACGGGAAGCGCTACTCTGGAGACATGTCGGTTGACATCATGTCGGCCCTTATCGACAGCCTGCTTTAAGCTGAACCGTTCCTATAAGACGGGCGACGGCGGAAGCCGTGCGCCCGTTTTTTCGTTGTCGGAGCATTTGCGCATGTGGCCCCCTCATCCGCCTGCCGGCACCTTCTCCCCGATGGGGAGAAGGGGAAGTGCCTCAACCTCACCGATCCCTTCTCCCCACGGGGGAGAAGGTGGCCCGAAGGGTCGGATGAGGGGGGCACACCCGTTGCCTTCAAGGCCAACCGCATGAAGTTCAACAAGCTCCGCCTCGTCGGCTTCAAATCCTTCGTCGAACCCGCTGAATTCGTCATCGAGCGCGGCCTGACCGGCGTCGTCGGGCCAAACGGCTGCGGCAAGTCCAATCTTGTCGAGGCGCTGCGCTGGGTGATGGGCGAGAACTCGTACAAGAACATGCGTGCATCCGGCATGGACGACGTGATCTTCTCCGGCTCCGGCAATCGTCCCGCCCGCAACACCGCCGAGGTGGCGCTCTATCTCGACAATGCCGACCGCACGGCGCCGGCCGGCTTCAACGACAGCGATGAGATCCAGGTCACCCGCCGCATCGAGCGCGAGCAGGGCTCGGTCTATCGCATCAACGGCAAGGAAAGCCGTGCCAAGGATGTGCAGCTGCTCTTCGCCGACGCCTCCACCGGCGCCCGCTCGCCGTCGATGGTCGGGCAGGGGCGCATTGGCGAGTTGATCTCCGCCAAGCCGCAGGCCCGGCGCCAGTTGCTGGAAGAGGCAGCCGGCATTTCCGGTCTGCATTCGCGCCGCCACGAGGCAGAGCTGCGCCTGCGCGCCGCCGAAAGCAATCTCGAGCGTCTCGACGACGTGACGTCGCAGCTCGAAAGCCAGATCGAGAGCCTGAAGCGCCAGGCCCGTCAGGCCAATCGTTTCAAGTCGCTCTCCGCCGATATCCGCGCCCGCGAGGCGATGCTGTTGCATATCCGCTGGGTGCAGGCCAAGGAGGCGGAAGCCGAGGCCGATAGCGCGCTCAACCAGGCCACCTCCATCGTCGCCGAAAAGGCGCAGATGCAGATGGAGGCCGCCAAGTCTCAAGGCATATCGAGCCTCAAGCTCCCTGAACTGCGCGAGGGCGAAGCCCGCGCCGCTGCCGCCCTGCAGCGCCTGCAGATCGCCAAGACCCAGCTGGAAGAAGACGCCAACCGCATCCTGCGCCGTCGCGATGAGCTGACCCGCCGCCTGACGCAGCTTGCCGAGGATATCAGGCGCGAGGAGCGGCTCGTCGCCGACAATGCCGAAATCCTCCAGCGCCTCGATGCCGAGGAAGCCGAGATCAACGAGATCCTCGCCGATTCCGGCCGTTACGCGGAAGAGACACGCGAGGCCTTCGAGGAAGCAGCCGCCAGGCTTGCCGACAGCGAGCGCATCTTCACGGGTCTCACTGCCGAACGCGCCGAGGCCGCCGCCGGCCGCAACCAGCTCGAACGCGCCATCCGCGATCTCGCCGATCGCAAGATGCGCCTTGAGCGCCAGATGGATGAGGCCAATCGCGAGCTATCAGGGATCGGCGAACGCATCGCCACACTGCCCGATCCCGACGAGAAGCGCACTGTAGTCGAAGACGGGGAGGCCGCCGTGGCTGATGCCGAAGCGGCCATCCAGGCGGTCGAGCAGGCGCTGGCCTTGGCCCGCCAGACGGAAGCGATGTCGCGGGCGCCGGTCGATCAGGCCCGCGCCCAGCTGAACGCCATCGAGACCGAAGCGCGCACCATTTCCCGCATGCTGGCATCCGGCGCCACTGCGGGCGAATTCGCGCCCGTGGCCGATGATCTCAAGGTCGATCGCGGCTTCGAGACCGCCGTGGGCGCTGCTCTTGGTGACGATCTCGAATCCCCGCTCGATGCCAAGGCGCCGGCCCACTGGTCGGGAAACGGCGATGGCGCGGCCGATCCGGCACTGCCGTCAGGCGTCACGCCGCTGATCGAACACGTTAGAGCCCCCGCCGCACTTACCCGCCGCCTCAAGCAGATCGGCCTCGTTTCCGACGCGGATGCGCCCGGCCTGATGCCGAGCCTCAAGCCCGGCCAGCGCCTCGTCACCCGCGATGGCGCCGTCTACCGCTGGGATGGCCATGTCACCGGCGCCGATGCGCCGAGTGCAGCAGCACTCCGTCTGGCGCAGAAGAACCGCCTGTCCGAGCTCGAGAGTGAAGCGTCCATCGCCCGCGACGTGCTGGCTGAAGCCGAAGAGCAGCTGGCGATAGCAGCCGAAGCCATCTCCGGCGAGGAGCAGCGCCTTACCGAGGCCCGCGACATTTCTCGCCTAGCCGCCCGGCACCTCGCCGAAGCGCGCGAGGCGCTGGCGGCTGCCGAGCGCGCCTCGGGCGATCTCATCCGCCGCCGCGATGTCATCGCCGAGGCCGTCAGCCAGCTGCAGAGCCAGCTTGAAGACATCGCCATCCAGGAAGAAAACGCCCGCATCGAACTCGACGACGCGCCTGATCTCTCCGCACTCGACGAACGCCTGCGGCTGCAGCAGGCCGATGTCGCCACCGATCGCGGAGCGCTTGCCGAAGCCCGCGCCCGCCACGAGAGCCTGAACCGCGAAAACGACGCCCGCCAGCGCCGCATCATCGCGATCGGCCAGGAGCGTGAGACCTGGCGCCAGCGCGCGGCGAGCGCCGAGGATCACATCGCCACGCTTCGCGACCGCGAGGAAGAAGCCCGCGAAGAAGCGGCCGATCTCGAGATGGCGCCGGACGAATTCGACGACAAGCGCCGGGGCCTGCTGAACGAGCTGCAGAAGGCCGATGATAGCAGGCGCGCCGCCGCCGATCTGTTGGCGCAGGCCGAGCTGACGCAGCGCGATGTCGATCACAAGGCGGCGATTGCGCTCTCCGAACTTGCCGAAAGCCGCGAACGCCGCGGCCGCGCCGAGGAGCGCCTGGTTTCGGCGCGTGAAAAGCGCGTGGAAACAGAGGCGCGCATCCGCGAGGCGCTGAACGTCGCGCCGCATGAAGCTTTCAGGCTCGCCGGTCTCGACGCCATGCAGGCGATGCCCGATCTGCGTGAGGTCGAGCGCGAATTGGAACGGCTGAAGATGGAGCGCGAGCGCCTCGGCGCCGTCAACCTGCGCGCCGAGGAAGAGCAGAAGGAGCTG
This sequence comes from Hyphomicrobiales bacterium, assembly GCA_900472605.1. GTDB lineage: Bacteria > Pseudomonadota > Alphaproteobacteria > Rhizobiales > Rhizobiaceae > Rhizobium. Next base: position 32,192 of record UCJD01000040.1, read on the forward strand.
AGCGACCGGCTGGCCGCGCTGATCAAGGAGCGCGACGACGTCATTGACGCGATCCGAAAGCTGCGCGGCGCCATCCAGAGCCTCAATCGCGAGGGCCGCGAGCGCCTGATCGCCGCCTTCGATGTAGTCAACACCCAGTTCCAGCGCCTCTTCACCCATCTGTTCGGCGGCGGCACGGCCGAATTGCAGTTGATCGAGAGCGACGATCCGCTCGAAGCCGGCCTCGAAATCCTCGCCCGCCCGCCGGGCAAGAAGCCGCAGACCATGACGTTGCTCTCGGGCGGCGAGCAGGCGCTGACGGCGATGGCGCTGATTTTTGCGGTGTTCCTCACCAACCCGGCGCCGATCTGCGTGCTCGACGAAGTGGACGCGCCGCTCGACGATCACAACGTCGAACGCTACTGCAATCTCATGGACGAGATGGCGGCCTCCACCGAGACGCGCTTCGTCATCATCACCCACAACCCGATCACCATGGCCCGCATGAACCGCTTGTTCGGCGTGACGATGGCGGAACAGGGCGTGTCGCAACTGGTGTCGGTCGACCTGCAAACCGCGGAACAATTGCGCGAGATTGCCTGAGGTCAAGGCGAAACACCCAAAAAAAGTCAGACTTGAATCGGCTTCTCACCCAATAAGGTGATGCCTTTTTACCCATCTTGCATTAGAAGAAACTGTATGTGCGGTCCGCGAGGATCGCGCCACCAGTTTTGCGTACAGATTGCCGTGCGCATGTGTTGAGGCTCTCTCCTCGTCGTATCGGCATGCTGAACCCCCCGTCCGGTTTTCCTGGCCGGACGGAAATAAGGCTTTGCGGGACTTTGTTGCGGTCCCGCAAAGCTTTATTACTCTTCCCGAAAGTTCAAACGGTTAGAATTGGCGGATGTTGTGCACTGCAACATTTTGGCCGCATTTGTCCGATTTTCATTTTAACACCAAGGGATTAAGCTGATCCCGATTTTGGTGTTGGGGAGAGCATGACCAAGTGGGTCTACACATTCGGTAACGGCGCGGCCGAGGGGCGAGCGCTCGACCATGAGATGCTGGGCGGCAAGGGGGCCAATCTTGCCGAGATGTGCAGCCTCGGTTTGCCCGTTCCCCCCGGCTTGACCATCACCGCCGACGCCTGTTCCGCCTACTATCGCGACGGTCGCCGCATATCGGACGAGGTGCGCGCGCAGGTGCTGTCAGGCATCGCAAGCATCGAGGCCGTCACTGGCCGTCGCTTTGGCGCAGGCGCAAGCCCGCTGCTCCTGTCGGTACGCTCCGGTGCGCGCGTGTCGATGCCGGGCATGATGGATACGGTGCTGAACCTCGGCCTCAACGACGAAACTGTTCAGGCGCTCGGCCACGATGCCGGCGATGCGCGCTTCGCCTGGGATAGCTACCGCCGCTTCATCCAGATGTATGCCGATGTCGTCATGGGTGTCGATAACGAGGTCTTCGAGGAAATCCTGGAAGACGAAAAGGCGCGTCACGGCTACGAATACGATACCGAGATGTCATCCGGCGAATGGCAGCAGGTCGTCAAGCTCTACAAGGCGGTGCTGGAGGAGGAGCTTGGCGAGGAATTTCCGCAGGATCCGCAGGTCCAGCTCTGGGGCGCGGTCGGCGCGGTATTTTCGAGCTGGATGAGCGCGCGTGCCGTCACCTATCGCCATCTCCACAACATCCCGGAAAGTTGGGGCACCGCGGTCAACATCCAGGCCATGGTCTTCGGCAATCTCGGCAATGCGTCTGCCACCGGCGTCGCCTTCACTCGCAACCCATCAACCGGCGAAAAGGCGCTCTACGGCGAGTTTCTGGTCAATGCCCAGGGCGAGGACGTGGTCGCCGGCATCCGCACGCCGCAAAGCATCACCGAGGAAGCACGCATCTCCTCCGGCTCGGACCGGCCGTCGATGGAAAAGCTGATGCCGGAGGCCTTCAGGGAGTTCGTGACGATCTGCGACCGTCTCGAGGCCCACTATCTCGACATGCAGGATATCGAGTTCACCATCGAGCGCGGCACGCTGTGGATGCTGCAGACGCGATCAGGCAAGCGCTCGACGCGCGCGGCGATGAAGATCGCCGTCGATATGGTGGACGAGAAGATGATCACCGAGGAACAGGCGGTGCTGCGCATCGAGCCGTCCTCGCTCGATCAGCTGCTGCATCCGACCATCGATCCCCGCGTTGCGCGCGAGGTGATCGGCACCGGCCTTCCCGCATCGCCGGGCGCCGCATCCGGCGAGATCGTCTTCACGGCGGAAGAGGCGGTCATGGCGGAAGAGGAGGGGCGCAAGGTCATCCTGCTCCGCGTCGAGACCAGCCCGGAAGATATCCACGGCATGCATGCCGCCGAAGGCATCCTGACGACGCGCGGCGGCATGACCAGCCACGCGGCCGTCGTTGCCCGCGGCATGGGCATCCCCTGCGTCGTCGGCGCCGGCACCATGCGCATCGATCTGCGCAACGAACGGCTGATCGGCATGGGTGTGACGCTGAAGAAGGGCGACGTCATCACCATCGACGGCTCGGCCGGGCAGGTGCTGAAGGGGTATGTGCCGATGGTGCAGCCGGCGCTCTCGGGCGATTTCGGCCGCATCATGGAATGGGCCGACCGCGTCCGCCGCATGACGGTGCGTACCAACGCCGATACGCCCGCCGACGCCCGCGCCGCCCGCTCCTTTGGCGCCGAGGGCATCGGCCTTTGCCGCACCGAGCACATGTTCTTCGAGGGCGAGCGCATCCATGTCATGCGCGAGATGATCCTGGCGGAAGACGAGGCGGGCCGCCGCACGGCGCTCGACAGGCTGCTACCCATGCAGCGCGGGGATTTCGAAAGCCTCTTCAACGTCATGCACGGCCTGCCGGTGACGATCCGCCTGCTCGATCCGCCGCTGCACGAGTTTTTGCCGAAGACCGACGAGGAAATCGCCGACGTCGCGGCGGCCATGAGCATGGACGCGACCGCGCTTCGCCAGCGCGTCGATGCATTGCACGAGTTCAACCCGATGCTCGGCCATCGCGGCTGCCGTCTGGCCATCTCCTATCCTGAAATCGTCGAGATGCAGGCGCGCGCCATTTTCGAGGCCGCCGTCCACGCCGCGCGCGAGACGGGTGCGGCCGTCGTGCCCGAGATCATGGTGCCGCTCGTCGGCCTGCGCTCCGAGCTCGACTACGTCAAGGATCGCATCGACGCCATTGCCCGCGACGTGATCTCGGAAGCCGATATGCAGATCGACTATCTCGTCGGCACGATGATCGAGTTGCCGCGCGCCGCCCTTCGCGCCCACATCATCGCGGAAGCCGCCGAATTCTTTTCATTCGGCACCAACGACCTGACGCAGACTACCTTCGGCATCTCGCGCGACGACGCCTCGGCCTTCATCCCGACCTACCAGCGCAAGGGCATCATCGAGCATGATCCCTTCATTTCGCTGGATTTCGATGGAGTGGGCGAACTTATCCGCATCGCCACCGAGCGCGGCAGGCGCACCCGCGCCGACATGAAGCTCGGCATTTGCGGAGAACACGGCGGCGATCCGGCCTCGATCCACTTTTGCGAGGAGATCGGTCTCGACTACGTCTCCTGCTCGCCCTTCCGCGTGCCGATCGCCAGATTGGCGGCGGCGCAGGCGGCGATCAAGGAGAGGGCGCTGCAGTAATATTTACCAGCGATAGGGGCCGCCGTAATAGGGGCCACCCATGCGCCATGACATATCGGACATCACGTAAGCGCTGTCGGCACGAGCCTGCGCCTGCCGGTTGAGGTCGATGCGCTGCAGGCAGGTGGCGAAGCCTTCGGTGCCGCGCTTGAAGCCATAGCCCATGCACTGCCGCTCATCGGCCGCGCGCCGCTCTTCCGGCGTCATCGTCTGGCAGGCCGAAAGGCCGATGGCTATGGCGGCGACGGCGAGCGTCAGCGGGAGAATGCGCATCTTCTTGTCTTCAACGGATTGATCTTGCTGAAACAGCAGACTCCAAGCCCGGCCAACCGTCAACAAAAAACTCCGTCAGTCGCCAAACTTGCCACCCAAACTTGCCAAGCTGTCACGCGGCTCCAGCGGGATCGCCGATCGGCAGCAGCGCCGGATCGAGTGTCGGGTCGTTCGGGTTCTTGCTGTCTCCGGGATCCTGGGCCGGCGTCAGCGGCGGCTTTTCCTGCACGCGGTCGGGAATGCCGGGTGTCGGCGTCGGGCCACGCGGGGTCTCGGGCGTCGGCACGGGGATTGGGTCGCGATTGGGCATGATTGTCTCCTTTCGAGGGAAAACGATGCCCGCGCGCTTTGGTTCCGGCTTTCGCCCGGATGAGAACCGCTATAAGAAGACGCCTCACAAAAATGGAAGCGACTGATGGCACTGCGTGATCGATTCTCGAAAAAGCTGACCTGCCCGCAATGCGGCAATAGTGGCTTTGCCGAAGCCTCCGAGACGGACGATCCGAAGCGCAAGCACCCGGGCTTCAACATCGACCAGCTGCCGCGCGGGCTTTTCGTCCAGCGCCAGACCAATTTTCAGGAAACCAGTGTGATCAAGTGCGAATGCGGTCGCAAGTTTGCGTTCCGCACGCTCGCCGAAGCCGCATCCGGCCGAGATTAGTCACTAGAAACGCTCGAGCACCTCGATGAAGGCATCGGCGAACTGCGCTATATGGGCGGTCTCCGGCGCCGGGCTCTCCATGCGGATGTCGGTGCCGTTTTGATCGAGCACCGCAAGCACGATCCGCATGTCGGTGGAGGCGGACGGGATGCGCAGCACCGCGATCCTCTTGCAATCGTCGATCAGCCCTTCGGCAGGAAGATCGAACAGGAATTCGCCGCCGCTCTTGCCCGCTGCCGTGCGCACCGCATCGCAAAAATCGCTGTCGCCATCATAGCTCTCGAGCGACAGCTCAAGTTCCAGAAGCTCCATCGGCAGAAGCGGATCGCTCGCATCGGCCCCGGCAAGCGTCGGCATGGGGCTTTCCACTGCAAGCTCGGATGCAATCATTGCTCTTCTCCTGTTCGTCCGTGACCGATGAACATGCTGCAACTGCGGGAAATCAACTCAATATCAGAAAATGCTCACGTAGGCCATGCCCGTATTGGCCGCAGATATTCGTCCCCGCCTTGGCGAAAAGCGTCTAGATCGTGGATTGGACATGCTCGCGTAAGACAAGAGTTTCAATTTAGGCGAATCTTGCACTAAACAAGTGTTTGGGCGATTTGCGCGTTCATGCGGGACGCGCCGCTTGCGACTAACCGGTAAGTTTGATGGCAATCCGTTTCGACCGCCCCGTTTCCAGTGCTGCGCGCTTTTCCAGGCGGTTCGCGGCCTTTGCGCTGGTCTTGTGCCTCGCGGCGCTGATCGGTCATCGCTTCGCCGGCCTCGCGACGCCCTATCTGGTCCTCATCCTGATCGTCGCCACCGGGTTCAGCATCTTGGCCGCCGTTCTGGCCGCTGCCGGCCTGCGCAGCCTGTGGCTGACGGGCGCCGAGGGTGGGCATGACGCGCTGAAGGCGCTGATCTTCGCAGCGTTGCCGCTGGTCATCGGCGGGTTGGCCGTCGAGCGCTATTTCAGCATGCCCGTCATCTACGACGTCTCCACCGATCCCGTCTCTGTGCCGGACTGGCTGAAGACCCCAAGCGCCGACCAGATCTGGCTGAAGCGGGTGCCCGTGACGCCGGAGGATCGCGAAAAGCAGCTGGAAGCCTATCCCGAGCTCACCGGCCGCCGCTACGATGGCGCCATCGACCGCGTGCTGGAGGCCGTCAAGAAGGTCGCCAGGCTGAACGGCATCCGCATAACGCGCGCCGAAGGCGACAGCGTGCCGACCCGCAACCCGGAAGACAAGCCGGTGGCCAAGCCCCAGGCCCAATCCCAAAGCCAGGCCGCCGCCGACACCGCCGTTCCCGACGCGGCCCCCGATGTCGTGCCGGTTCCGACGCCGCGCCCCTATGACGACGACGTCGCCCAACTGATCCGCCGCGCCAATGGCGTGACGCTGCAGGGTGAGACGCGCACGCTCGTTCTCGGGCTGCGCTTCGACGTGATCATCCGTCTGCGCGAAGAGGCCGAGACCACCTTCGTCGACGTCCGCGTCGCCTCCCGCTACGGCCCCTCCGATCTCGGCTTCAGCGCCGATATCGCCGAGGACTATCTGAAGGCGCTGGATGCGGAACTGCTCGGCATCGCCGGCAGCTGATCGAGCCGCCTTCCGTAGGCCTATCGCCCGGCCATCCGGTACGACCCCAAAAGCGCAGGCGGGCCATCGGTCTCGATCTCGCCACGCTCGATCAGATCCTCGATATGTGCAAGCACGGAAAGGGCGGCCGCGCCGTGCAGGCGCGGGTCGGTATCGCGGTAGATCACCTTCACCATGTCAGGGATAAAACCATCGCCGGCCCGGATCCGCCCCAGCACCGCACGCTCGCGCATGCGCCGATGCGTCTTCAGCGCCCGCATGAAGGAGACCGGCTTGCGCACGGGGCCGCCATGGCCGGGCAGGAGCAGCCGGTCGCGCCTCAATATCAGCTTGTCGAGCGAGGCCATGTAATCGGCCATCGAGCCATCCGGCGGCGCCACGATCGAGGTCGCCCAGGCCATGACGTGATCGGCCGAAAACAGGATGCCGGTCTCTTCGAGCGCGAACGCCATGTGGTTGGCCGCGTGCCCCGGCGTATGCACGCCCGTCAGCCGCCAGCCATCTCCCTCGATCGCTTCGCCATCGGCAAGCGTGATATCGGGGCGGAACGCCATGTCGGAACTCTCGGCGAAGGGATTGCTCTCCCCCGCATGCAGCGGCCGCGCCGCCCTGTGCGGCCCTTCGGCGACAACCGGCGCCCCTGTCGCCTGCTGCAGCCGGCGCGACAGCGGCGAGTGGTCGCGATGCGTATGGGAAACGAGGATATGCGTGACCTCGCGCCCCTCAAGCGCCGACATCAGCGCTGCGAGATGCGCGTCGTCATCCGGGCCGGGATCGATCACCGCGACCGAGCGGTCGCCGACGATGTAGCTGTTGGTGCCGTGAAAGGTGAAAGCGCTCGGATTGTTGACAGTAATCCGCTGCACACCCGGCGCGACCGTCACTGCTTGACCGTAGGCGGGCTCGAAGGCGCGATTGAAGTCTGGATTGGCCATGTCGTTCCTGCGGTCGTCCACCCTGATCGTGTTCTGTAACGACCTACTTGTACTCGATCTCGATGAAGGACATCGGCTTGTCGCCGGCATTGACGACATTGTGTTCGGTGCCCGCATCGCGCCGATAGGCGGCACCGGCTGCGATATCCACCCGCCGGCTGCCGTCTTTCTCCTCAATCAGGAACTGGCAATCCGTCATAGGCACCACGACATAGCCCATGCCATGCGTATGCACGCCGGTATCGGCGCCGGGCTCGAAATCCCAACGGGTGATCCGGACCACCGCATCGTCGACGAGAAGCGTGGCGAGGGCAGGCGGGCGGGCATGATACTGGCTCATTGTCACTCCTGGCTAGGTTGTCTCGCAAGAGACCTAGCATGCCGCCCGCCAAAGCGCACAGAAAAGGGCGCACAGAAATATGCTGGCACTGAAACTTAATGATTGTGACGTCAACGGACCTTTGCTAATCAGGCGACGCAATTGGCAAGCGTTTCTCGCTGCCAGTCTCTGGTGGGGCGTCGCCAAGCGGTAAGGCACCGGTTTTTGGTACCGGCATTCCCAGGTTCGAATCCTGGCGCCCCAGCCACTGAGACAATCTTCAGCCGACAGACACTGAAAAAGCGACCGCGCGGATGCCGTCACTCTATCGTTGCGGCACTGCCGTAAAACCAAAAAAGGCGGAACCTGCGTCCCGCCTCTCGTGTCTCTCGTTCCCGCTGCGCCTTACTGCGCGGCCGGCTGGGCCGGCGCCAGGAATTCGGCGCAGTAGGAGGGGCCGTTTACGCCGGGAATGTCGCCGGCGACCTTGATGCTGCGGATCGTGTAGTCCGAGCTGGTGGTAATGGTGACCTGGCAGCGCAGGTACTGCTTGCGGGCGGGCGAGATTTGCTTGCCGCGCTTGCCTTCGGCGCCATCGGCGTATTTCGCCGGAACGGTCACGGTCTTGTAGCCGCCCTTCCAGGTATAGACATTGCCGCTGCCATTGTCGGCATCGGTCAGCGGCGGGCCGTAGGCTGCGAAGAACTTGCCGGCGGACTGGCCGACCCAGCGGGCGGAGATCGGATCGGCGGCCGTCGGGATGGTAGTGCAGCCGGCCAAGGCGATAGCCAGCGCTGCGGCTGCGAAAGTGCGGAGTTTCATGATGTCGTCCCTGAATTTGTCGCGCATTCGGCGGCGGGAATCACTGCCCCTGCAGCGTTTCAGCCTGTCCTGACGAGCGCTTTAGCGCGGAACCCGGCAAAAGAAAATCGGCTCTTTTTCGCAATTGCAAAATTTGCGGCAGGTGTGGCTTTTTGCTCGCGCGCAAGCCCGGGCGCGCTTCCCGCATCCGCCGTCATAAAAATGCAACCCGCTTTGGATTTTGGTGCTTGCGCAAGCCGTTGGGCCGGTCTATAGAGGCGCCGCTGGTCACGGAGTGTAGCGCAGTCTGGTAGCGCACCACGTTCGGGACGTGGGGGTCGGAGGTTCGAATCCTCTCACTCCGACCAGCTTAAAACCTGTCCAGCCCGGACACATAG
>UCJD01000041.1 GCA_900472605.1 Hyphomicrobiales bacterium
ATCGACAAACACACCAAAACGCCACGCGACCTCTCAGCCCGTGTTACCACCATGCACTTCACTCGGACGGGGCGCTGGAAACCACCTCGATTGAGTTTAGATAATATGGCGCTACCCAGCACCCCGTTCGGCTGCTTTTTATCCGCAACTCCGGTCTCTCTGTCTTCCCGTCATTGGCGACGGGACCGTGTGTGCCGCACAGGCACGTCCAGAGCGAAACTCGAGGCGCGTTTTACCAACGGAGGCCCCGCCGTCTCCAGAGGGAGACCATTTTCTGCGGACCCGTGACATGAGGTTTTGCGTCTGCCCCTCATCTCACGCGCCGGCCCCGTCTCGCCGGCACGCCTGCCGGTGTATCCGATAACGGGACATGTGCAGTTTAGAGTGCTGCCAATCGAGCGGGGAAAATTGTGGTGGTGATTTTTCGTGAATCGCTGATGTGCAACCTACATCATGCCGGCAGAGCGGCGGTTACGCCGCCGCCCTTGACCGACACCCTAAAGACTCCGACAAAACGCCAAGGACGGCATGAAGAAATATTCTCCACCCTTCATGGTCACCGCCTGCGGTGTCGCGGTCGTGGTCGCCGAGGTCGAGCCGCCCCATTCGACCGGACAGTGGATGTCTGGACGCGGGTTGGGGCTCTGACCGATCACCAGGTCCAGGCCAGGGGCGCCGGCACCTGGGGGAACGCGGGGGAAGCCAGGGTTGTTGGCCCAGGTCGATTGCGCGAACTCGAACTGCTCGGCGATATCGGAATTGAAGGCCATGAACAGCAGCCCGACATCCTTGCTCGGCTTGTTTTCGATGCGCCCGTCATTGGGCTGGTCGGTGCGCACGCCATAGGTCTGGCCGCGCCGCGCCATGATATGCAGGCGTTCGCCGTCTACCGGCTCGAAACCGCCGGAGCCGCGCGGGTTCACCTTGCGGATATGGGCGAAGAACGGACATTTGGCGCCGTTGGGATCGCTGTCATAGTCGAAGTCGTTGGGCACCGGGTGGTGGTTGCCGTCCGCGAACTGGGTGGTGAGCGGCGTACCGTCCTCGAAGCGGCCGACCAGCATGGCGCCCGCCCGTTCCGCATCGTCACCCTTCAGGTGCAGCCGCTTGGCCAGGGCCTTTTCCTGCTTCTTGAACTGCTTGACGTTCTGCTCGAGCTTGCGGAACACGAAGTAGCTGCCGAAGTGCCTCGCCGGATCGGGGGCGGCGGTATCAGGCACGATGACGCGGTTCAGCGCGAAGGCGGGATCCCAGTTGGTGGCACCATCGGCGGTCAGGCGTTCGTCATCGATATCCTCGGTCAGAAAAATCGGCTGGCTGCGGCCATCGACATAGCCGAAATGCTCGATGCCGTCGCCGTTGCTGTTGTGCAGACCATGCCCCTTTTCCTCGCCGAGAATATGGACGCCATGGGCGGCGCCAATCAGGTGGCGTACCGCCGTCAGCGCCTTGTTGCGAGGGCCGGACATCTGGTCGCCCACCAGAATGACGGCGTGGATGACGCCGCGGAAATGCGGATCCCAGGTCGCTGGCGCCGGATCGTTCAGGCCGGCGTTCTTCATGCCGGAGCGGAAAGAGGCGTCCGGCGGGATCTTCGGGCCGGGGATCTGCAGCGCCGTGTAGCCATCGCCGGTGAGGCCGACACTGACATAGGGCGTGCCCTTGGTGCCCGTCGCCTTGAAGGCCTTGACTTCCTGCAGGTGTGTCTTGGCCGATTTCAGCAGCGGCGTTCCCGTCGGCGGCTGCGACAAGGCCTTCAGAAGCGCCCGGCCGCCGGCGGGGTCGGTGAACTTCAGGAACAGGATGGTCAGGAATTCGCGGGTATGGGCCTTGACGATGTTCGGCTGAAGTTCGTCGAGCATCACGGCCGCGTCTCCCGCAGCGCTTTCCCATGACAGGGGTTGGGTCAGATCGAAAGGCATGGCTCCTCCTCCTCGGGGCTGGTCGGCCTAGGATGTGTTCATGCGCATAGCTGGAACTGTTCAGACCGACGGTTGATCTGCTGTTGTCGTGCTCAGGTCTAAATTCATCGATTTTTCGCAAGCGGTATCATCGCCGCCAGAGACTGGCGGGCGCATTGCCGGTATGGATGCAATCTATCTGTGCTTGCTTTTTATGGTTGCATATGCAACCTAACATTTATATCTCACATTTTGCTAATAATCGCAATAGCTATTTAGAAGCAGGTACTTGGCCGGAATTTTTGCGCCAGAATGAAACGCTCGCCCTTTGGTGGTCGCTTCTCAAGCGGTTGCGTGTGGCGACGACAAGGCCATCCATAGGCACAGCGCGATCACGACAAATGTGATGGAACAAGGGCAGTGTTGCTGACGTTTCGAAAGCGCTGCCTGTCACAGCTCCACCCCGCCCATGTCAGGGCGCCCCCTCTCTTCGACGGCATCCGGATTTGCCCCGCCTCGCCGCCGCTTTCGGACGGAGGATCCGTTATGTCCGCATTGGAAAGCCTGCGCCGGCTGACGCCGCAGCAGCGCAACACCGTTATCGCCAGCTATCTCGGCTGGACGCTCGATGCCTTCGATTTCTTCATACTCGTCTTCGTCCTCAAATACATCGCCGCCGAATTCAAAACCGACGTTCCCGCCGTCTCGGTGGCCATCCTGTTGACCTTGGCGATGCGGCCGGTCGGCGCGCTGCTCTTCGGGCTGGCGTCGGACAAATACGGGCGACGCATCACGCTGATGGTCAATGTGCTGCTCTACTCGATCTTCGAATTCCTCACCGGGTTTTCCACCGGGCTCACCATGTTCATCGTGCTGCGCGCGCTCTACGGCATTGCCATGGGCGGCGAGTGGGGTGTGGGAGCGTCGCTGGTGATGGAGACCGTGCCAGAGGAGAGCCGCGGCATCGTTTCCGGTATCCTGCAGGCCGGCTACCCCTCGGGCTATCTTCTGGCCTCGATCGTATTCTTCCTGCTGTTTCCCATCATCGGCTGGCGCGGCATGTTCTTTGTCGGCGCCGCCCCGGCGCTCTTGGTGCTCTATATCCGGCGCAGCGTCGAGGAGAGCCCTGCCTTCCTGAAGCAGCAGGAGCGGGGACGCCGGCCGTTCCTCACCGTGCTCAGGGAGAATATACCGTTGTTCATCTGGTCGGTGCTGCTGATGACGGCCTTCAATTTCTTGAGCCACGGCACGCAGGATCTCTATCCGACCTTCCTCGAGACACAGCGCAACTACGACAGCTACACGACTGGTGCGATCGCCATCGTCTACAATATCGGCGCGATCTGCGGTGGGCTGTTCTTCGGGGCGCTGTCGCAGCGGATCGGGCGCAAGAAGGCGATCGTCATCGCGGCGCTGATCGCCGTGCCGGTGGCGCCGCTGTGGGTCTATGCGCCGGGCCCTGTTCTGCTCGCGATCGGTGCCTTCCTGATGCAGTTCTTCGTGCAGGGGGCGTGGGGCATCGTGCCTGTGCATCTCAACGAGCTTTCGCCGGATGAAGTCCGCAGCACGTTTCCAGGGTTTGCCTACCAGCTCGGCAATCTGCTGGCATCGGGCAATGCCACGATCCAGTCCGGGCTGGCGGCTCACTGGAACGGCGATTACGCCTATGCGCTTTTGATCGTCGCCGGCATCGTGGCGATCGTCGTCGCCGCGCTGGCTGGGTTTGGCTACGAGAAAAAAGATGTGCGCTTCGGCTCGGAGGATGCCGGAGGGCCGCACCGCGCCTTGCGCGCGTGAGCGGCAGGGGGCGGCCCTGTCTCGACACTTGTGCCGCCCCTTGCACCCGTTTCAATCGATGTGTATTCTACCTGCGGTAGGCTTTTGTTAACGTTGACTGGCTAGCGATTTTCATCGAGGCGGTGTTTGCACGCCGCTCGTCATGATCATTCGATGGGTGCCGCAGTGAATTTTGCTTTTATGCTCCCGGTCATGATGTTGACCTTCGGCTGCACCTTCCTCGTCGTTGCAAGGTTTAGATCGCCCGAAGCAGGCTGGTGGGCGGCGGGTTTTCTCTCTGCTGCCGTCGCCTTCTCGGTGCCGATGTTTTTCTCCTGGCTGCCGATACCCGTTCAGGCGCTCAGCGCCGACGCGCTTTTTCTCTCCGCCTTCTATTTTTACAGCGGCGCTTTGCTGAAGCGCTTTCGCAGGCCTTTGCGCATGGTCTTTCGCCTGGGCGTTTGCGTCGTGGCCTACGCCGCACTCGCCTATGCGGTGCTGGTGCTCGAAAGCCTGCCGGCCGAACTGCTCATCAGCGACATCGCGTGCTCGGCATTGCTGATTTTCGCGATCGGCTCGTCCGTGCGCAGTACACGCCGCGCCATCGACCGTATCCTGCTCGGTGTTGCGTCGTTGATCGTGCTCGAGGCGATCGTGCGCAATGTCATCCTGCTGGTGATATTCTCACCCGAGGGCGGGTTGGAGAGTTTCGGCGCCTCCACTTATGCGTTCGTCATGCAGGCGGGGGCTTCCGTCATCGCGCTGCTCTTTGCGCTTTCAGCACTGGCTGCCACGACGCTCGACACGATCGAGCGCTACCGCGACGCCGCCGAAAGCGATTCCCTGACCGGCCTGCTCAATCGTCGGGGCTTTGAGGAAATGACGAGAAGGCTGAAGGCGCGCGGCGCGCTCAAGGGTGCCATCCTTCTCTGCGACATCGACCACTTCAAGCGGATCAATGACACGTTTGGCCATGCCGCCGGCGACAGCGTCATCGCGGGGCTTGCCGCGCTATTGAAAGCGCGCCTGCCTGAAGGCGCCTTTGCCGCGCGCTTCGGCGGCGAAGAGTTCGTGGCGTTTGTGCCGGGAGCGGCGCTCGCCGATGGCGGCAAGGTCGCGAATGCGATCCGGCTTGCCTTCTCGGCGGCCGAGCAGCCCGATATTGCCGGTGTCGGCAAGATCACCGCGAGCTTCGGCGTCGCCTGCGTGGCATCCGGCGACGCATCGTTGACCGAAACGATCGGCCGGGCGGACGCAGCCCTCTACGCCGCCAAGGATGCCGGGCGAAACCGGGTGATGCTCGAAGGCACGCCGGCGCGCGAAGCGCCTGCCATTCATGTGGCGTAGTAGCTTCACGTTAGCTTCGGTTCGGCGTTGAGATTGGCCGATGCGCGCGGAGCGATTGCCTCGCGGCCGAGCATGAAAAGCGCCAGCGCGAAGAGCGCGACACCACCATGCACCCAGTAAGCAAGGCCGTATCCGCCGCGGTCGGTCAGCCACCCGGCGACGACATTGCTCAGCGATGCGCCGATACCCTGCACAGTCATCACCGCGCCGAGGCCGACGTTGAAGCGGCCGGTTCCGGCCAGAATCCGTTCCGCCGCGATTGGTGTGGCAATGCCGATCAGGCCGGCGCCGACGCCGTCGAGGAACTGCACCGGATAAATCGAAGCGAAGCTTGGTACGCTGCCGGCGATCGCGCCACGCAGGGGGAGCGCGCAGAGCGCAATGATGAAGACGGATGCCAGGCCGAAGCGTTTGATGAGGAAAGGCGCGAGTAGCGCCATCGATATCATCGACAGCTGCGATACGCCGGTGACGATCGCCGTCGTGCGAAAGGGCGTGCCGAGCTGGATCGAGAAGTTCTGGGCGATCAACCGGCTCATCGGCGCATTGCCGAAGTGGAAGACCAGCAGTGTCAGCGCTAGCAGAACGAGACCACGTGAGTTTACGAGGACGGAATAGCCGGAAGGGCTGGCTGCTGCGGCGGATATATCGTCCCGGTCGTCGGCCATGTCGCTCTTGCGATCCCTGTCGCTTGCAAGGCCACGGGCAACGTCGTTGTCGATGTCGTCGGGGCGGATTGCCAGCGTTGCCATGATCGCGGCGAGCGCGGTGATGAGCATCAGGCCGATCACGCCGTTCAGGCCCCAGAGAATGGTGGCGGCGTAGACGCAGGCGAGCGAAAAAACGTTGCCCGTATGGTTCCAGAACTCGTTGCGGGCGACCTGGGCCGAGAAGGCGCTCTCGCCGACAAGGCCGAGCGTCAGTCCCATCAACGCCGGGCCTATCACCGCGCCGACGATCGCTGTCATCGACTGGCCGCCGAAAACCGAGGCATTTCCGGGACTGGCAAGCGTCCAGAGTGCCGCCGCGTTGACCAGCGTGACCGGAATGATGATGAGCAGGCGCTTATACGGCGACGCATCGACGAGCGCTCCGAACAGGGGCGTGGCGATCAGGCCGAGGACGCCGCCGAGCGTGGCGACGATGCCCAATGTCATCGGGCTCCAGCCGTGGGTTGCGAGGAACCCATCGAGAAAGGGGCCAAGGCCGTCGCGGGCATCGGCGAGGAAGAAATTGAGGAGCGCGAGCGCCACCAGCGAGCGACCGGACAGACCACTGTTCGAAACTGAGTTCACGCCATGTCTCCGCCAAAGGGGCTGTGGACCGAAAGCGCCGTGGACCCTATTCGGGCTGATCCGGCTTCCGGTGCTGCCTCAAACGGCTTGCCCGGTGAAATGTTCCTGTCGGTGTTTGGTTCTGGCGTCCAGGCGACGATATATTTCGCGGAGGCAGTCAGACCTCTTGAAGCCTTTCGGTTCAGCGATACATGCTGGCGCCAGCTTCAACTCTCGGGAATCACATATGCCCTTTGCCCTTAGTTCCGCGGCCATCTGGCCTGTTGTCATGCTGCTTGCCTCCAACGTCTTCATGACATTCGCCTGGTACGGGCATCTGAAGCACAAGGGGACGGCGATCTTCGTCGCTATCATCGTCAGCTGGGCGATCGCCTTCTTCGAATATTGTCTGGCGGTGCCCGCCAACCGTATCGGCTCGGCGGTCTATTCGACGGCGCAATTGAAGACCATGCAGGAGGTGATCACGCTTCTCGTGTTCTCCGGCTTCTCCGTGTTCTGGCTGGGCGAGAGCCTGACCTGGAACCACGCCATCGGATTTGCGCTGATCGCGGTCGGGGCGTCCTTCATCTTTCGCGGCTGATTGCGATCCCCGCCTGATGGGGTCGGGTAAGTCCTTGAATTACAAATTGTCCATGTCACGGCTCCGCCTCAATTTCCGACGGTTTTGACGACAGCCTGTCACCATCCAGGGATATGGAGGTGACAGGTCATGAGTCTTTCCTTTCCGACGATGGCGGCCATCCGCTTCGGGTATGGATTTCGGCCGGGCGAGGCGATGCCGCGAGACAAGGATGACCTGTTGCGGCAGGTCAATGCCGATAAGCGGACACCCGTGGCGTTTCCCGTCGGCGGTATCGAGGAGCGCCATCAAGCGATCGCCGATCTGCAGGCGAATCTCCGTGATCTCAGGCAAAGCAGCGACGATGACCAGACGCGTCGGGCGCGGCGCAAGGTGTTGCAGAAGCAGGCGCAACACAGCTTCCAGCAGGATGCGAATGCGCGGCTGCTGCAGGCGGTGATGTCGCCAAACGGCTTTTATGAGCGGCTTTCCACTTTCTGGACCAATCACTTCTCCACCAGCGCCAACAAGAGCCTGCCGATGCGGCTGGTGGTGCCGCTTTACGAGGCCGAAGCGATCCGTCCGCGTATCGGCGGGCGCTTCGCCGATCTGTTGCGCAGCGCCACCGAGCATCCGGCGATGCTGATCTATCTCGATCAGGCGGAATCGCTCGGGCCGGATTCCAAGGGCGGCATGCGGCAGAAGAAGGGGCTCAACGAAAACCTCGGGCGCGAATTGCTGGAACTGCACACGCTTGGGGCCGGCAGCGGCTATACACAGGCCGATGTGAGGGCCGCCGCCATGGTGCTGACCGGGTTGACGATCGACCGGCAGGAGATGGACATGGCGTTTCGTCCCGGTATTGCCGAGCCCGGCCGCCACGAAGTTCTCGGCGTCAGCTATGGTGGCGACAAGCGGCGGGCGGGCGACTATCTCGCCATGCTCGACGATCTCGCCGCCAATCCGAAGACGGCGGCGCATATCTGTCGCAAGCTCGCGGTGCACTTCATTGCCGATCAGCCGGATGATGGGCTGATCGCTGCGATGACCGGTGCATGGAAGCGGACCGACGGCGATCTCGGGGCCGTCTATGGCGCCATGCTCGACCACCCCGCGGCCTGGGCGAACGAGGGCGCGAAGGCACGTCAGCCATTCGATTTCGTCGTCGCGGGTCTCAGGGCATTGAATGCCGGCGCTGGCGATGGAGCCGTCGTTGCCTTCTTCCAGGCGAACCAGCCGGACGATGACGCGCAGGCCATGGGCGCGCAGGGCGGAATGGCCGCGAGCGTCCCTGATATGAGCGGCGGCGACGAGGACAGGGTGAAGCGTCGCAAGGCAATGCAGACGGCAAGGGCGCTCGGGCAGGGGGCGTTGCGGCGCATGGGGCAGCCGATCTGGCTGCCGCCGAGCCCTGCCGGTTTCGAGGAGAGTTTTTCGGCCTGGATCACGGCCAGTCAGCTGGCGGAACGTCTCGGCTGGGCGCGGCGGGCGACCGCGCAGTTCGGGCAGGGGCTCGACCCCCGGGAATTCCTGAAGGCAACGCTTGGCGATGCCGCGCGCGACGACACGATCCGGATCGTCAGCCAGGCGCCCAACAAGACGACCGGCCTGATGCTTGCGCTGGCGTCGCCCGAGTTCAACCGTCGATAGGAGCTTCGAAATGACCGACTTCACGCTGTCGCGCCGCGGCTTTCTTGCTTCCGCCTGCTGTCTTGCGGCGGCGCCGATCCTCACTCCCGTCACCTTCGCGTCGATGCCCGGAGACAAGCGCTTCGTCACCATCGTGCTGCGCGGGGCGATGGACGGGCTGGCGCTGGTCCAGCCCTATGGCGATGCCGGTTTTGCGGCGTTCCGCCCGACGCTGGCGCTGACGCCCGAGGCCGGGCTGATCGATCTCGACGGGCATTTCGGCCTGCACCCCTCGGCCGCCGATCTGATGCCCCTGTGGCGAAGTCGCGAACTCGCCTTCGTGCACGCGGTGTCGACGCCCTATCGCGACCAGCGCAGCCATTTCGACGGCCAGGACATGCTGGAATCGGGCGGCGAGCATGTATCGGAGGAAAAGACCGGGTGGCTGAACAGGGCGCTTGCCGTCATTCCGCGATCGGATGCGCGCAAGGCGATCGACGTCAACACCTCGACGGAGCTTATCCTGACCGGGCCCAACAATGTCGACGTATGGGCGTCGGATTCCAATCTCGGGCCGGCCCGCGACGAGATGCAGTTCCTCAAGCGGCTCTACGCCGGCGACCCTGCGTTTGCGAAGGCGATGGAGGAGGCGACGCGCGCCAACAGCGCATCGATGGTGGTCGAGCCCGGCGGGCCGCGCGGACAGAAGGTGGCGGATGTGGCGGCACTTGCCGGCAACATGCTGAAGGGCGATTACCGGATCGCCAGCTTCTCCATCACCGGCTGGGATACGCATGTCGGCCAAATCGGTCAGTTCAAGCGTCCGGTGCAGGATCTGACGGAGGCGATCAATACGCTGAAATCGACGCTGGGGCCGGATATCTGGTCGAAGACCGTGGTGCTTGCCATGACCGAGTTCGGCCGGACGGTGCGGGAGAATGGATCCGGAGGGACCGACCATGGCACGGGCGGCTGCGCTGTTCTGGCGGGTGGCGCGATCGATGGCGGTCGCATCCTCGGCCGCTGGCCGGGCCTTGGCGATCAGCAGCTTCTGGATGAACGCGATCTGGCGCCGACATCGGACGTGCGGGAGCTCGCCGCCGCCATGCTCTACCGGCAGTTCGACGTGACGGTGGATGACCTGACGGCGAAGATATTTCCCGGCGTCACCTTCGATAAGGGATCGCAGTTCCTGCGGGCGTAAGCCGGCGAGCCCGCGTGGTTCGGGGCGGTCAGCGCTCGACGAAGGCGCGCAGGCGCTCCAGCGCGTCGTCCCACTGCCGGGAGACGCCATCGAGATAGGCGCGCATGATATCGATGCGGTCACGGCGGAAACTGTAATGGCTTTCGCGCCCAACCTTGATGCTTTCGACGAGTCCCGCTTTTTCCAGGACGGTCAGATGCTTGGTGACCGCCTGGCGTGTCAGCTCGGTGCCGCCGGAGAGACCTGAAATCGAGGACGGGCGGCCGTCGCTCAGCGCCGTCAGCAAGGACAGGCGGGTGGGGTCGCCGAGGGCCGCGAACAGGGCGGCGGCGTCTCGGCCGGCCACCGTGGTGTCAACGTTCGACATGAGCCTTGATGTTCCTGATCTGCTCGGCCCATCCGCCGTCGTTCATGCGGAACGCTTCGGCCCGGCGATATGCGGGGACCTTGTCGAAGCCGGATTCGGTGATCGTCAGGCGCGTGCCCATCGCTGTCGGCTCGAGGCGGAATTCGACCAGCGTCGGCGTCTCGGCGGAATAGTCGGTATCCGGATCGACCGCGTAGGGGATCCAGGTGAAGGAAAACAGGCTTGGTTCCTCGACGCGCGTGACGGTGACCGTCCAGGGGATATGCTCGTAGCCGGGATAGAGAATCTTCCCCCGGGCCTCCTCTCCAGCGACGAAGGGCGCGTCGATCTTGACGCGGAACCATTCGCCGAATTGGCGATGATCGCTGATGGCCTGCCAGACCCTGGTAAGGGGGGCATTGAGTTCAATGGTCTTTTCGATGCGATCGGACATATTGGCAACCTCCTGGTTGCCTTTTTATCGCTCGGCTTGCTTGGAAAGGCAACCAAAAAGTTGCCTTTCCCGTATTCTGGTCTATTCAGCGGGGACGGGCTTTGGCTGGCCGTTTTCATCGAGCGCCACCATAATGAAGGTGCCGGCGGTGACCCTTTCCATTTTGTTGTAACGGGCCCGGGTCGCCCAGGCCTCGATACAGAGCGTGATCGAGGTGCGGCCGACGCGTTCGATCTCGGTATAGATGGACAGCGTATCGCCGATCTTGACGGGCAGGGCGAAGGCCATCTCCTTGACGGCGGCGGTGACGACGCGGCCCTTGGCGCGCTCGGCGGCCGAGATTCCGGATGCAAGGTCCATCTGCGCCATGACCCAGCCGCCGAAGATGTCACCGGCCGGGTTGGCATCGGCGGGCATCGCCATCGTCCTCAGGGTCAGCGTGCCCTTGGGCTTGGGGTCTTCGGTCATTGGCGCTCCTTTTGAAGGCGGGTTTTCTGGTCGATTCCTGCGGACCCTAGCGTATCGGCCGAAAAACCGAAATCGGCGCATGCCGACAAAAGTACCGTGCCGTTGCGGCACCGGGGCTTCGCGGTTCAGCGATCGTCATTCGATCGCCGCCAGCGAGCAATCCTGCTGATCTCGCTTGAGTTTTCGCTCTCCGGTAGTAAGGTCTCGGCGTGACATTGAAAACGGGGGCTTTCGATGCGGCTTTTGGCGATGGGTGTGGCGACCGTGGGCCTTGCGCTGTTTTCCGCTCTCTCATTCATGTACGGGCGGGCAGTCGCCGCCGATTTCGACAATGGCCGGATCGCGCCGGAGCGAGAATGGGCCGTCATCGTCAGCCCCTATGTCTGGGCCGCATCGCTGAATGGCAGCGGATCGCTGGCCGGTTTCGATACGGATGTCGATGTTCCCTTCTCCGATATCTTCGACCATCTCGATTTTGCCGCCATGGGCAATATCGAGATCACCCACGGCCAGTGGGGCGTCTATTTCGACGGCCAGCACGTGAAGACCAGCCAGGACGAGCAGGTGTTCGCGCACACGATCGGTCTCGACATCACCACGACCACCTTGTCGGCCGGGGCGTTCTTCAAGGCCTATGAAGCGGTTCTCGGCGGCGACACGGTGTTCGGCAAGCCGCGAACGCTGTCGATCGAGCCGACCGCCGGCGTGCGCTGGACGAAGCTCAAAGCCGATGTCGAGGCTTTCGGTCTTCACACGTCGAAGAGTGCGGATTGGACCGACCCCTTCGTCGGTCTGCGGCTGAATGCCGATCTGACTGAACGCTGGAACCTGTTTGCCGAGGCCGATGTCGGCGGCTTCGATGTGGGGTCGAAGGTGAGCGTCAATGCGCAGGCCTATCTCGGCTATCGCACCATGATGCTCGGTCATCCGACCGTGCTCAGGGCAGGGTACAGGCTTCTCTACCAGGACTACGAAAACGACGACTTCACCGGCGCGAACAAGTTCAAATGGGACGTCAGCCAGCACGGCCCTGCGATCGGGTTTTCCATGCGCTTCTAGCTTCCGCGATAACCGATATTGGAGAAGCCCGTGTCTTCGAACCGTCACCTGTCCAAGGGAAATTCACACGGCCGCACGATCGCGACCGCCGCGATTGCGTCCGCGCTGCTTTTCGCAGACGTCGCCGATGCGTGCACTCGCCTGGTCTATCTCGGTCCCGATGCCGATATCATCACCGCGCGCTCGATGGACTGGAAGAGCGATATCACCACCAACCTGTACATCCTTCCGCGCGGCGCCGAGCGCAGCGGCAAGGCGGGGCCGAACTCCATCCATTGGACCTCGAAATATGGAAGCGTCGTCGCGACCGGCTATGATGTGTCGACGACCGATGGGGTGAACGAGGCGGGGCTGAACGCGAACCTCTTGTGGCTGGTCGAATCCGAGTACCCGCCCTTCGACAAGTCGAGCAAGCCCGGCCTCACCATCGCGGCCTGGGCACAATACGTGCTCGACAATTTCGCCACGGTCGATGAGGCCGTGGACGCGCTCCGCCAGGAGCCTTTCACCGTTGTCACCGACAATGTGCCCGGCGAGAACCGGCTGACGACGCTGCATCTGTCGATGTCGGATGCGACCGGAGACAGCGCGATCGTCGAATATATCGGCGGCAAGCAGGTTATCCACCACGATCGCAAGTATCAGGTGATGACCAATTCGCCGATCTTCGATGAGCAGCTCGCCATGAACGCCTATTGGAAGCAGATCGGTGGTACCGTCATGCTGCCCGGCACCAATCGGGCCGCCGACCGCTTCGCGCGCGCCTCCTTCTATGTCAACGCGATCCCCAAGGACGAGAATCCCAACCGGGCGCTGGCAAGCGTCTTCAGTGTCATCCGCAATGTCTCTGTGCCCTACGGTCTCAACACGCCGGAGGAGCCGAACATCTCGTCGACGCGTTGGCGCACCGTGTTCGATCACAAGCGCAAACTCTACTTCTTCGAGTCGGCGCTCACGCCCAACACCTTCTGGGTCGACCTGAACGCCATCGACTTTTCCAAGGAGAGCGGCAAGGTGAAACGCCTCGACCTCGGCGAGAGCCAGGACCATACCTATTCCGGCAACGCGACATCAGAATTCAAGGATGCCAAGCCCTTCGTCTTTCTTGGCTTGGGCGAGTAGAAGGCACGGCTCGCAGGACTTATCTTCGTGTGAGATCGCCGTCAGGGAATGCGGCTAGAGGTTGGGGAGTTGCATGAGGCGTCTGCTCGGTGGTCTTTTTCGCTCGCTGTCCGTGATCGGGCTGGCGCTCGCCTTCGCCTTCTTCGCCGCGTCGCTGACGCCGACGCTGATGCCGCGATCCTATATCGTGCAAGGGGTGCTTTCGGGCGTGTGCGCGGCCGTCGGCTATCTCATGGGTGTCGGGGCCGTCAGTCTGTGGAAATATCTGGAGCTGCCGTATCGCGGGCCGCTGCTGTCGCAGCGGATGGCGGTGCTGATCTGCGGGCTGATCGCGGCTGTCGTCTTTCTCTGGCAGGCGGCGGGATGGCAGAATTCTACCCGGGAGCTCTGGCATATGGAGCCTCTCGAGAGTGCCGAGCCGTTCAAGCTTGGGGCGCTTGCCCTGGTGGTCTTTCTCGTGGCGGTGCTGCTGGGCCGCTTGTTCCTGATAACTTTCAGGTGGACATCGCGGCGGCTCGATCGCTTCGTGCCACGGCGGGTCTCCAATGTCATCGGCTTTGCGATCGCCGTGGCGCTGTTCTGGTCGGTGGCGGAGGGAGTGCTGCTGCGCGGGGCGCTGCATGCGATCGATTCCTCGATGCAGCGGCTGGACGCCCTGATCGAGGATGACGTGCCGATGCCTGCGGATCCGAGCAAGACGGGTAGCAAGGCCTCGTTGGTCGCTTGGGACGGTCTTGGGCGGCAGGGGCGCCATTTTGTGGCGTCGGGTCCGAGTGCGTCCGATATCGGCGGCTTCTGGAAGGGCGAGGCACGCGAGCCGATACGCGTCTATGTCGGGCTCAACAATGCCGATACGATCGAGGCGCGTGCCAAGCTCGCACTTGAGGAGTTGAAGCGGGACGGGGCTTTCGAACGATCGATGCTCGTGATCATCGCGCCGACAGGCACCGGCTGGGTCGATCCGGCGGCGATGGATACGCTTGAATACCTGAAGCAGGGCGATGTCGCGAGCGTGGCGCTGCAATATTCCTACCTCTCGAGCTGGCTGTCGCTGCTGGTTGAATCGGAATATGGGGCGCAGTCGGCCAAGGCGTTGTTTCGCGAAGTCTACGGCTACTGGACGACATTGCCGCACGACAAGCGGCCGAAACTCTACCTGCACGGATTGAGCCTCGGCGCGCTGAACTCGCAGCTTTCTGCCGATATCTTCGATGTGATCGCCGATCCGTTCCAGGGCGCGCTCTGGAGCGGCCCGCCTTTCGAGAGCCGGATGTGGAATGCGGTGACGGCGGGACGCAATCCGCAATCGCCGGCCTGGCTGCCGACCTTCCGCGACGGCTCGATGATCCGCTTCACCAACCAGGAGAACCATCTGGACGTTCCGGGGAGTGCGGAATGGGGGCCGATGCGGATCGTCTATCTGCAATATGCAAGCGACGCGGTGACGTTCTTCGATCCGCATTCCTTCTATCGTGAGCCGGCATGGATGCAGGCGCCGCGCGGGCCGGATGTTTCGCCAAGCCTTCGATGGTTTCCCGTGCTGACGATGTTCCAGCTGCTGTTCGACCTGATGATCGCGACGACGTCGCCGATGGGTTATGGCCACGTCTATGCGCCTGAGCATTACATCGACGCCTGGATCGCCGTTGCCGCCTTGACCGTTGATCCCAGTGAGGTGGCGGCGCTCAAGATGCGTTTTGCGCAAGCGGCTGAGCAAGGCGGCAACGACTGATAGTGCGCTCTCGCGATGATGGGCCGTCCGGTGCCAAGCTGTTCATAAGCGGGAATATCATCGTGATTAACCACGTTTCTTATGGGTTCGTTTAGGCTCCCGTAGCAGTTTGCCCGGGAGTGGCTGGGAAACCACATCTTTGAGGTTCAAACTGATGACCTATAGCGGGTTGCTTCTTTCCGCCGTCGTTGCCGGCCTGATCACGATCCTTGCCATCGGCAGCCGTCCTGCATCCGAGACAGCGTCCAACTGGCCGCAAATGGATCTGACGAAGACCGATCGCATCGTTACCGGAAGCGTGCCGGCGCGGTAATTCTTGACCATCAGGCGAAGCCGCTTCGGGCGGCTTTGTCGATTCATCACGGCTTACTTTGTCGGATATGGCTCCAGTACAATAAATCACTCATTTGTTTTCATGGGTGGCGCAAGTAAACGATTAATTTACGGCAACCTAAGAGAGTGGGGTATTGAAGGCGTGACCCGATGAATAGCTCCAGACCCCGTTACGACGTAATTTGCGATCCGCTCGACATGTGGATGGTCTGGGACCATCAGGCAGAGGAGCCCGCATGCTTTGGCGGTCAGATCCTCAACGGACTGACCGAAGGCCACGCCGTCGAGGTCGCCAAGATCATGAACGAGATATATGGAACCGGCCGACCGGTTCATCGGGCAACGAGCATTTTGGCCGACGACACGGAACTGCGTTACGTCAGCTGATACTTAGGCCAGCCGCTTTGCGTTTGCCGCCGCACTGTTCGCAGCATCTCTTCCAGTCAAATCGAAGCAGCCTCCACGGATGTCACCGATCGGTGGCTGTCGCGAAGCGGTTCCCGATTTTCCGCCGAATTAGGGCTTTTGTTTCAAACGTTTCCGCAATCGTGATCGGTCGGGTCGGGGTTGTCCGGGCCGGGGTAAGGTTTCGTTCACCGCTTTTTATTAAATTTGGACCGAAGTTTTTTGGTCACTGCCGATCTTCGGAAGCGATGAGAGTATGGCGTTTGTTTCCATCCTGCGGCGTTATGTGCTGCCAGTGCTGCTATCGACAGCGCTGACAACGTGCTCGACGGATGCGCTCGTTCCGCCCGGAAGCGTGGATAGCGGCACCAAGGTCGGGTCGATCTCGCCGCCGCGACGGCAGGCGCCTGTCAGTATGCCCTCGATGGCCACCGAGCAGGCCTATCCCGCCGGCAATCAGCCCGTCCAGGGGTCTGTCGATTATCTGAATACTCCCAACCTTGCGGGTCGGGACCAGCAGGCGACAATGCCTGAGATGACCAACGATCAGGCGTCGGCCGGTGCGCGCGGTGCCGCGGGCCAGTTCAGCGGCCAGCCGGCGACATGGGGCGGGACGCAGCCGCTTGCAGTGCCGCCCGAGGGCGTCAACATGGACGCCGAGCTCGGGGCCGAGCCGGTGACCGGTCTTGCGCAGGAAGAGCAACAGCAGATTGCCGAGGGGCAATCGGACCAGCCTGTCGTCGATGGCATCGGCACCGATAATCCGACACAGATGAACCGGATGCGGGCGCCGCGGCCGGCGAGCCAGGCCGCGATGGCGCAACCGGCAATGCGGCAGCAGCAGCAGGTCTGGGACGACGGCAGTGCAGTCGTGGCGCCGGCGCGGGTTCCTGAAGAGAGCGAGCCGCAGGAAGTGGCGATGCTGCGGCCGAACAACCCAATGGATAGCGAGCCGCAGATGAGCCAGCCGGCGCCGGCGGTGCCGGGCGTGATGCCGAGTTCGGAACTCTCCTGCCGGCGTGAACTGAAGCGCATGGGCGTGATCTTCACCGACAAGCCGCCGATCTCCAACGGGCCGGCTTGCCAGGTGCCTTACCCGATTTCGCTGCAGGGCCTGTCGGGCAATATCGGCGTCCGCCCGGCTGTGACGCTGAACTGCCAGGTGACGCTCGCCTTCGCCAAGTGGGTGAAGAACGAGCTCGCGCCATCGGCACGGTTTCGCTACTGGTCCGGCATCAAGACGATCCAGCCGCTTGGCGGCTACAGCTGCCGCCGGATGAACAACAGCCGCCAGCGTTACAATCCGATGTCCGAGCATGCACACGGCAACGCGATCGATGTCGGCAAGTTCGTGTTGAAGAGCGGTCATGAGATCGACGTGCGCAAGAAGGGGCTGTTCTCCTTCCGCGAGGGCAAGCTGCTGAAGGCCGTGCGTACGGATAGCTGCAAGTATTTCAACACGGTGCTCGGCCCGGGCAGCAATCCGGAACACTGGAACCACTTCCACTTCGATCTGCGCGAGCGCAAGAGCGGCAAGGTCTATTGCGACTGACGGCGTGCGCGGCCCACGTCGACGCAGATGCGGGAATCGCTTTAAACGGGCTCCTGTCTGCAAGAGGAGATCGTTGTGGCCGAGAAGAAGCGCCCGAATATTCTGTTTTTCATCGCGATCGTCGTGATCGCCGCCGTCGCTGTGTTCGGCGGTCGCTGGTATGCCTATGTGGCCTATGCGAGCGATCCGTTCGATGAAGTGGGGATCAGCCTCAACATGAAGATGCCCGATGTCATTCGCGCCAGGGGATGCGAGATGCTGAAGGCGCGGTTCGAAGGCAAGACGCTGCCACCGGCGGGTTGCAGCGTGAATGGCGCCTGGTAGCAAAGCTGAAGGGGCCTTGAAGTCCTGACGATCGTGGAACCGAGTTTTCAATTGCATCGTTTTCGAGCAAATGAATACTCTGTTCGCAGTCAATGGGATGTAAAACTGTCGCAGAGCGGCTATATAGCGGCGAAATCCTTCCTTTCGTCTTCAAGAGCCCTTCATGGCCCCCATCATTTCCATCCGCAATCTCACGAAAATCTACGGCAACGGCTTCCAGGCGCTGAAGGGCATCGATCTCGATGTGGAGAAGGGCGAGATCCTCGCGCTTCTGGGCCCGAATGGGGCCGGCAAGACGACGATGATCTCGATCGTCTGCGGCATTGCCAATCCGAGCGGGGGAACCGTGCTTGTCGGCGGCCACGACGTGGTCAAGGACTTCCGCGCGACGCGCTCGATGATCGGCCTGGTGCCGCAGGAACTGACCACCGACCAGTTCGAGACCGTGTGGAACACGGTGAGCTTCTCGCGCGGCCTGCACGGCAAGAAGGCCAATCCCGCGCATATCGAAAAGGTCCTGCGCGACCTCTCGCTGTGGGACAAGAAGGACAACACGCTGCGCCAGCTTTCGGGCGGCATGAAGCGGCGCGTGCTGATCGCCAAGGCCTTGAGCCATGAGCCCGAAATCCTGTTCCTCGACGAGCCGACGGCCGGCGTCGACGTCACGTTGCGCAAGGATATGTGGCACGTCGTCGAGAAGCTGCGCGAGGCGGGCGTCACCATCATCCTGACGACGCATTATATCGAAGAGGCCGAGGAGATCGCCGACCGCGTCGGGGTCATCAATGGCGGCGAACTGCTGCTCGTCGAAGACAAGACGGCGCTGATGGCGAAGCTCGGGCGCAAGCAGCTGATCCTTGAACTGACCGAGCCGCTCGACAAGTTGCCCGAGAGCTTTGCCGGCAATGGCCTGGCGATCACATCCGGCGGCAACCGGCTGACCTATGAGTTCGACGCCGAGAACGACCAGGAAAGCATCGCCGCTCTGCTGACGCGGCTTGCCGAACACAACATCCATTTCAAAGACCTGTCGACGCAGCAGAGTTCGCTCGAAGACATCTTCGTGGCGCTCGTGGGAGGCGCAAAATGAACTTCGAAGCCGTCAAATCCATCTATTTCTTCGAAATGGCCCGCACCCGCCGCACCCTGCTGCAGAGCGTCGTCTCGCCCGTCATCTCGACATCGCTCTACTTCATCGTCTTCGGCGCAGCCGTAGGATCGCGCATCCAGGAGGTCGAGGGGATCTCGTATGGCGCGTTCATCACGCCGGGCCTGATCATGCTGACCCTGCTCGGACAGTGCATCAGCAACGGCTCCTTCGGCATCTACTTTCCGAAATTCACCGGCACGATTTACGAAGTGCTGTCTGCACCGGTCGCGATGGCGGAAATCCTGATCGGCTACGTCGGGGCAGCAGCGACGAAGGGGCTGATGATCGGGGTGATCATCCTTCTGACGGCGAATTTCTTCGTCGAGGTCAGGATCGAGCACCCCTTCATGATGGCGCTGTTCTTCGTGCTGACCGCCGTGACGTTCAGCCTGTTCGGCTTCATGATCGGGCTGTGGGCGAACAATTTCGAGCAGCTGAACCTGATCCCGATGCTGGTCGTCCCACCGCTGACATTTCTTGGCGGCAGCTTCTATTCGATCAACATGCTGCCGCCCTTCTGGCAGGCGGTCAGCCATTTCAATCCAGTGCTCTATCTGGTCAGCGGATTTCGCTGGAGCTTCTACGGCATCGCCGACGTCAATCCGCTGATCAGTCTCGGGATGATCTCACTGTTTCTGGCGATCTGCCTCGCAACGCTCGGCTGGATGTTCCGTACCGGTTACAAGCTGCGGAACTGATGCAAGTCATTGCCGGTCGATGGCCTCTCGCGTCGCAGACGCCTCGTCCACTTCCGGTCGGGCACTCAGCGTCATGTAGGTGACGATGATCACGATGGCGCCGAGGAAGAGAAGGCTTGTGTAGATCGTCCCGAAGCCGAGACCACCATAGTCGACCGGCTGTGACAGCAGGTCGCCGAAGGATGCTCCAAGCGGACGCGTGACGATATAGGCGAGCCAGAAGGCGAGAATGGCGTTCATGCCGCCGCGATAGTAGCCGAGTGCGATAGCCGCGATCACGCCTGCAAACAGCAAAGCGGTGGTGAGGTAGCCGAGTTCCATTCGCTCGGCGACGAGATCGCCGGCAGCTGTGCCGAGCGCGAAGGTGAAGAGGATCGCCAGCCAGTAGAAGGCCTCGCGCCGCGTGGTGAAAATGGTGTGGATCGAGAGCGTGCCTTCGAGCGCGTACCAACCGAGGAAGGTCAGAAAGAGCGCGATCGAAAAGCCGATGGTGGTGACATCAAGCGAGACACCGAAGTTGTCGACCAGGTTGTCGGTGACCAATGTCCCGACAATGCTGATCAGGACGACGGCGGCCCAGTAGGCCGAGGGGACGTATCGCTTCATCGAAAATTGAATGGCGATGGCGACCGCGAGGATCGCGGCCATGATCACCGAGGTTGTGGTCAGGCCGAGCCCCAGGTTGACGGCGAGGTAATCGGCGGCCGTTTCGCCCATGGTAACTGCCATCAGCTTGATCAGCCAGAAATCGACCGTCACGTTCGGGACGCGGTTGGCGGGCGCGTGGCCAGCTCGAATGGTGTTTGTCATCGCGATGCCTCGCTTTCTACTTGCCCATGATCTTCATGGCTTCGGCCAGAAACTTGTCGGAGCGTGCGTCGTCGTCGGCGTTGCAACGTTCGACGGCCTTGGTCTCCAGATCGTCCACCTTCTTTGCGTCGGCATCCGCTAGCTTTGCGGTTGCCTTTGTGGCGCGCATTTCCTTCAGCATGTCCTCGCAAGGTGCGGGCGCTGCATGCGCAGGCATCGAGACGAGAACGAAGCCCAGGGCGACGATGGCGTTCAGGATTCCTGCTGCGGCGATGGTCTTCATGATGCGTTTCCTTCTATTGAGTGGCCGTGTTGAGCGGCGCGGCTTTGCTTGCCGATCCGCAAACAGACACTAGGGGCGCGGACATACGCTGGCCTCGCCGGCACCATACGTTTTCGTAAGATTTGCAAAGCGCGATGGCATTCCCTTCGGAAACGGGTAGCTTGGCGATGCCGAACTGTAGGCCGAAGCAACGGATTTCAGGTATGTGGGTATTGGTGGTCGAAGACGACCGGCGAGCGGCCGATTACGTGGCCAGGGGGTTTATCCAGGCGGGTCACTCTTGTGACGTCGTTCATGACGGGCGCGATGGGCTGTTCCAGGCGACGCGTGAGCCCTATGACGTCGTCGTCGTCGACCGCATGCTGCCGGGCCTTGACGGCCTGTCCCTCGTGAAGGCTTTGCGGGCCGCGCGCATCAGCACACCCGCCCTCTTTTTGACGGCCGTCGGCGGGGTCGATGATCGCGTGGATGGACTTGAGGCGGGTGGGGATGACTATCTGGTCAAGCCTTTTGCCTTCTCGGAGCTTCTCGCGCGCGCCAACGCGCTGGCGCGGCGGCCGCGTTTGCAGGAGCAGAAGACGGTGCTGCGTGTCGCGGATCTTGAGCTTGATCTCTTGCGTCGCCAGGTGACGCGAGCAGGGCAGATCATCGACCTGCAGCCGCGTGAGTTTACGCTTCTTGAAGTGCTGATGCGCGGCGAGGGGCGTGTCGTGACGCGCACCATGCTGCTGGAACGCGTATGGGACTTCCACTTCGATCCGAAGACGAGTGTGGTTGAAACGCATATCAGCCGCCTGAGGGCAAAGATCGATCGGCCGTTCCCGGTGCAGCTGCTGCATACGGTGCGAAACACGGGCTATAGTCTGCATGCGCCGCGCTAGTCTCTTGCGCAGTACGCCTTTTCGCCTGGCGATGACCTTTGGCGTGCTTTTCGTGGCTGCCTTCCTGGTTGCCGGTGCGATCACGTATCAGATGCTGAACAGCGGCCTCGAACGCCAGCTCGATGATACCGTCAACGAAATCTACAGCGCGATTGCATCCACCTATGCGCAGAACGATGTCGAGGACCTGATCGCGGCGGTCAACACCTATTCGAGCCTGCGCTCGCCGGATCAGGGCGTGTTTTTGCTCAGTGATGCCAATGGCAGGCGACTGGCCGGCAACCTGGCGCTCCCCATGACGAGCGAGGGGTTGTCCAGCGTCGATGCGGAGGCGTTGGGATTGCCGGACGGACACTCCTATCGCGTACGCAGCGGTCTCGTCGGCGGCAACCGGCTGGTGGTGGGCCGCAGCTTCGCGGAAAAGGAGAGGCTCGGCGAAATTCTGCTGGTAAGCCTCGGCTGGGCCGCCGGTGTCATCGTGCTGATCGCGGTCGGCGGCGGCGCCTTCCTGGCAGCCAGAGCGCAACGGCGCCTCGATGCGGTGGCGCGCACGATGATCGATGTTTCAAACGGCGATCTATCAACGCGCATTCCTCTGCGGGGTAATGGTGATGATATCGATCTGGTGTCTGAGAAGATCAATCATGCGCTGAATCGGTTGTCGGGGTTGGTCGAGGGCATGCGACAGGTGAGCGCGGATATCGCGCACGAACTGAAGACCCCGCTGAACAGGTTGAAGATGACGCTTGAAGACGCGGCGGAACGAACCGACCGCGGTGAGGCGGTCGGGCAACTGATCGCGGACGCCTGCATGGAGAGCGATCAGATCAATGCCACTTTCGAAGCGCTGCTGAGAATTTCCCAGATCGAGGCCGGCGCCCGGCGGGCGCGTTTCCAGTCCGTCGATCTCGCCGACGTCATGTCATCGGTTACGGAGATATACCGCGATGTTGCCGTCGATGCCGGCCAGACATTGCGTTTTGTCTTGCCCGATAGCGCCGGCACGTGGCTGATGGGCGATCGCGAACTGCTGGTCCAGATGTTTGTCAACCTGATCGAGAACGCCATCAACCACAGTGGCACAGGAACGCTGATCGAACTTTCGCTGGCACGTCGCGACAATCTGCTTCTTGCCCGTGTGGCAGACAACGGCGTCGGCATTCCCGCCGCGGAGCGCACGAAGGTGTTTCGCCGGCTCTACAGGCTCGACAAGAGCCGCACGTCCGTGGGCAGTGGCCTCGGGTTGAGCCTCGTCAAGGCTGTTGCCGATTTGCATTCGGCCGAAGTGGTCGTGGAAGACAACCAACCCGGAACGCGCGTTCTGGTTTGCTTTCCTGTCCTGCGCTAGGCAGTTGGCGCCATGGCCGCGGTTAGTCCCGCATCCTGAGCTCGTCGGTCTGCATCTGCAGCGAGCCCAGTGTCTCCAGGAAGCTCATGCCGAGCAGGCTCTGGTCGAGCCGTCCGTCCTCTGCGACGCTGCCGGCGACGTTGTTGCGCACGATGGGGCCGATCGCCACTTCCGAGAGCGTGACGGGTGCCGCTTGGGCGCGGCCGTTGGCGGTCATCACGCTCATCGAATAGGTCAGATTGTCGGGGATGATGCCGACGCGCTCGGCGTCTTCGCGCGAGAGCGCGATCAT
Source organism: Hyphomicrobiales bacterium (assembly GCA_900472605.1). GTDB lineage: Bacteria > Pseudomonadota > Alphaproteobacteria > Rhizobiales > Rhizobiaceae > Rhizobium. The sequence goes on from UCJD01000041.1 coordinate 22,969, forward strand.
GCTGGCGCCGGTATCGACCAGCATCGTAATGCTCTGGCCGTTGATCTCGACATCGGCCTCGAAATGGCCGTTCAGCAGCTTGTGCAGGATGACTTCCTTGCCGCCCTCGCTGGTGGTGACGACAACGGCACGGCCGGGCACGAGACCCGCCAGCAGGCGGTTGCCAACGCTGAGCGCGTCGTAGCGGTAGAGATAGGCGGTCGCGAGGGCGAGAATCAGCACCAGCCATATCATCATGTGGCGCATGGTCTCGCCGACGCTGATGCGCCGTCCCCACACGCCTGCGGCCAGCATGAGAGCGATCGGAAGCAGATAGAGCATGCGGCCGAAATCGTCGGTCCTGACGCCGAGAATCTTGGGGCTGTCGTGATTGAAGAGCAATATGAGAAGGCCGATGCCGAGACCGCCAAGTCCAATCGTCAGCCTGTTCATGCGGTGAGCTCCGTGCTTGCCACGGTCTCGCGCGATGCCGTCAAGGGGATCGCTTTCATCCTGGCGGGCAGCAGGCGCATGACCGCGTGCCTCTCTTTCTCCGAAAACGCCGCCCAGCCGGCAATCTCTTCGATCGTTCGGCCGCAGCCGGCGCAAAAGCCGCTGGATGTTTCAATGGAGCAGATGTTGATGCAGGGGCTTTCCATGAGAAATCATATCGTTGTTTCACAAAGCCATGGCAAGAGCGCACAGTGCCGCCATCTCGGAAATTTGAGCGGTGGCGCCCAGCGTGTCGCCGGTATGGCCGGAAAGGGTCTTGCGGGCCAACCGGGTGAAGAGCATCGCGCTCAAACCGCAGGCGAGCAGGGCGCAGATCAGCGGCAGCAGCCCGAGGCTCGGCCAGATCAGGAGTGCGGCCAGCGCGCAGGCCGAGACGACCGCCATCTGCATGACGCCTTCGCTGGGCTGGCCGACGGCGGCGGCGACGCCATCGGCCTTGGCCGGCGGCAGGCGGTGCCAGTGCCAGACGAGAGCGCCGCGGCTGATGCAGCCAATGGCGGGCAGGGCCAGCGCCGCCGCGAATGGCACGACGCCGCGGGCGATCGCGGCAATGGCGGCGGCGCGGATGGCGAAGGAGAGGATCAGCGCGATGGCGCCATAGGTGCCGATGCGGCTATCCTTCATGATCGACAGCCGATGGGCGCGGTCGCGACCGCCACCGATACCGTCGGCGCAATCGGCCAGGCCGTCCTCGTGCAGCGCGCCCGAGATCATCGCCTGCACGGATAGTGCCACCAGCGCAGACATCAGCCGGTCGGCATGCAGGGCGAGCATGACGAAGAGAACGATCGCCGGCATGAGGCCGATGATGATGCCGGCAACAGGGAAGGCGCGCGCGACACGGCCGAGCTTTCCGTCATATCCCGCAAAGGCTGCTTTTGGCATCGGAATGCGGCTCAGGAATGCGACGGCGCGCGCGATATCCGCCACATAGGTTGCGATGTTCATGGCGCGTCCGCTCCCGGGGATGATGTGTGGCGCTTTTTAGAGTTGTTCCGCTTCGCGGCTGGATTTAAGAGTGGCCGCGAAAGAAGCTGATTTGCAGCCATAAGACAAGTTTACAGACGAGACAAGGAAGCCGCATCCATGAGCGTTTCAGGCCTGCCGTTCGACGATTTCCGGGCACTTCTACGCGATCTGCCGGGGCCGGATCCACGGGCGCTTGTCGCTGCCCGCGAGCGCGATTCCCAGTTGACCAAGCCGCCGGGATCGCTCGGGCGTCTCGAGGAGATCGCCTTCTGGCTGGCCGCCTGGACGGGCCGCACGCCTGCCGTCAACCGGCCGCTGGTGGCGATCTTCGCCGGCAACCATGGTGTGGTGAAGCAAGGCATCACGCCGTTTCCGCCTTCCGTGACGCAGCAGATGGTCGAAAACTTCGCGGCCGGCGGCGCTGCGATCAACCAGATCTGCGTGGCCTATGATCTCGGGCTGAAGGTGTTCGATCTGGCCCTCGATTACCCGACCGGCGACATTACCGAGGAGCCGGCGCTGTCCGAGCGCGATTGCGCCGCCACCATGGCCTTCGGCATGGAGGCGATTGCCGGAGGGACCGATCTGCTCTGCATCGGCGAGATGGGGATCGGCAACACGACCATCGCCGCATCGATCAACTACGCGCTCTACGGTGGCAACGCCCGCGACTGGGTCGGTCCCGGCACCGGCTCGGAAGGCGACATGTTCGAGCGCAAGGTTGCCGCCGTTGAAAAGGCGGTGGCGCTGCACAGCGATCATCTTGATGATCCGCTGGAGATCATGCGCCGCCTCGGCGGCCGCGAGATCGCCGCGATGGCGGGCGCGATCCTTGCCGCGCGCGTCGAGCGTATCCCGGTGCTGATCGACGGCTATGTAGCGACGGCCGCAGCCGCCATCCTGCAGGCCGCCAACCCTTCGGCGCTCGATCACTGCCTGATCGGCCATGTCTCCGGCGAGCCCGGCCATCTGAAAGCGATCGAGATGCTTGGCAAGACGCCGCTACTAGCGCTCGGCATGCGGCTCGGCGAGGGCACGGGGGCCGCGCTTGCCGCAGGCATCGTCAAGGCTGCCGCCGCCTGCCATTCCGGCATGGCGACGTTCGCGCAGGCGGGCGTGACAAACAAGCACGAACACTGAACTCATCGCCCGGGTTCAGGGGCCGCGTTCAGGTTCGTGACAGGTTTATGACAGATGGCTTGCGACGCGAGCATGTACACGCTATTCGCATTTTTCTGATATGAAGCGGCAGCCATTGCCGCCATTACCTGACGACGAGGACGCCTGATGAAACCTGCCGTGACCAAACTCACCGGCATCAGCCACTTTTTTGCCGCCGCCAGCTACTCGCTCGGCGGCTTCAAGCGGCTGATCAAGGAGGCCGCGTTCCGTCAGGAGCTTCTCTTCGCCGCCGTCGCGCTGATCCTGCTTCTGGCGGTGGGCGCGACGCTGGTCGAACTGATGATCGCGGTGATCCTGTTCTTGATCGTCTTCGCCATCGAGGCGCTCAACACCGCGATTGAGGAAGTCATCGACCGCATTTCGCCGGAGATATCGAGCGTCGGCAAGCACGCGAAAGATCTCGGCTCGTTTGCCGTGCTCTGCATGCTCACGGCCTGCGGCATCTTCATGCTGTTTACGATCGGCAAGCATTTGATGTTCGGCTGAGCTTCTCAAGCAAAACTGCGGCGCTTGCGGGAGACGGCCTGGGCGTCTTCGACGGCGGGTACGGATTGCAGTACGCGCCTTGCCGGCAGGATGGCGATGACCTCGGTGCCTTCGCGCAGCTTGGATTTCAGGATGAACTGGCCGTCGTGCTTGGCGAGGATCGCCTGAACGATCGGTAGGCCGAGGCCGGTGCCCTGTTCGGCGCTCTTGATGGCGATCGAGCCCTGGCCGAAGGCGGAGAGGACGACCGGTATCTCATCTTCGGGAATGCCCGGTCCGTTGTCCTTGATCGATATGTACTGGCCGCCGCCGGCCGTCCAGCCGACCTTGACCATGATCTCGCCGCCCTGCGGCGTGAACTTCACGGCGTTGGACAGGAGATTGAGGATCACCTGCCGCATCGATTTCTCGTCGGCCCAGACGGCGGGAAGCTCTAACTCGAACTGCTGCGAGATGGTGATGTTCTTGCCGCGGGCGCGCAGCTGCACCATGCCGATGCAGTCTTCGGAAATATCGAGGAGCGAGATCGCTTCTTCGCTGAGCTCATATTTGCCGGCTTCGATGCGGGAGAGGTCGAGGATTTCGTTGATCAGGTTCAAGAGATGCTGGCCCGAGCGGTGGATGTCGCCGGTGTATTCCTTGTAGGTCGCGTTGTTCAGCGGTCCCATGACCTCAGCCGACATCACCTCGGAGAAACCGAGGATGGCGTTGAGCGGCGTTCGCAACTCGTGTGACATGGATGCGAGGAAGCGGGACTTGGCGAGGTTTGCCTCCTCGGCCCGACGCCGCGCCTCATCCGACATGGATTTGGCGACTTCGAGCTCGGCAATCAGGTCGTCCTTTTCCACCTGGTAGGAGAGGATGCGCAGGTTCTGCCGGAAGAGGCGGTCGCTGATGTAATGGAAGAAGATGACCGTTGTGGTCAGGGTCGCGGTCAGGCTGATCTCGAGAATCTCGCGGGAAATGCCGGATTTGGCGACGAGTGCGAAAACGACGGGCGAGAAAGTCACCAGCACGCACAGCGTCAGCATGTAGTTCCACATCGCCGTCAGCGACAGCGCGATCAGAAGCGTCGCGCCCTTGTAGAGCACGAGGTTGGCCGGTTCGCAGGTGGCGCAGTCCTGGATGGCGAAATAGGCCCAGCAGCAGCCGATCAGAAATTGTCCGAGCAGGAGGAGCCGACGCCATTTGCGGGCGCGGATCGCCGTCATCTCGTGCTTGCGGGCACGGCGCGCGAGAAACACGTTCACGGCGTGGGCCGTCAGCGTCAGTATGGCCCAGAGCACGATCTGGGTATCGCCGGTAAAATAAATGCCGAGGATCGCGATGATGATCACGAACAACGGGATGATCGAAGCGCCCTGAAGCACCGCGTTGATATAGATGTTCAGTACATCGCGATCGAAGGCGCCGCTCGGCGCATGGCTCGACTGCAGGCGCTCACGCGTCACCCGCACAGCCTTCGCGACCGGCTTGTTGCGGTGACTCCGTGATTTGTCGACGATATTCTTATCTGTCGATGTGCTTACGCCGTTACTCATTATACACGTGACGCTTGATCTGCGGGTGCATGAACATTAGGGCTCAAATATTAAGAAGTTGTTTGCCAATTTTCCCAAGGGTTTGTTTTTGAAGGAGGCGAAACCGTGACGCGGGGTTTCAGAACCGTTCGTGACGGTGTGACGGCGTTTGCGCTGCTCGCGTTCATCTGGCTGATCGCGGCCAAACTGAATGATACCGCCGAAATATCCCACGCCGGGCGCTTTCATGCCGCCGATGGCGACAGCCTGGCGATTGGCGAGGAGCGAATGCGGCTGAAGGGGATCGATGCGCCCGAGCTTGCCCAGACCTGCCAGCGCGGTGGCGCGCGATGGGCGTGCGGGCAGGACGCCAAGCGCTTGCTGCAGAGCCTTGTTGCCGCCGATGATGCGCGGTGCGCCGGGAGCGAGCGGGACCGTTTTCAGCGGCTGCTGGTGGTGTGCCATGCCGGTGGAGCCGATCTCAATGCCGTGATGGTGCGGCGGGGCATGGCCGTTTCCTATGGCGCCTATGGCGACGAGGAGGCTGAGGCGCGGGCGGAAAAGGCCGGTCTTTGGGCCGGCGCCTTCGAGAGGCCGCGCGACTTTCGCGATCACAGGCAGGATACCGAACGCCCGGGTGGCGTCAGGGGGCTTTTCGGATGGTAGGCGCGACGGATGGGCTGGAGGAGATGCGCGCGACGATCGCGGGCTGTCGGATCTGTCGCGACGAGCCGCTGCGCGGGCCTGATCACAGGCTTCCGCACGAGCCACGGCCGGTGGCGGTGATTTCGACCAAAGCCAGGATATTGATCGCGGGGCAGGCGCCGGGATTGAAGGTGCATGAGAGCGGCATCCCTTTCAACGATGCATCGGGCGATCGGCTGCGCGAATGGCTGCAGGTCGATCGCGACACGTTCTACGATCGCGATCGCTTCGCCATCGTGCCGATGGGCTTCTGTTTTCCGGGGTATGACGCCAAAGGCAGCGACCTGCCACCCCGGCGGGAATGCGCGCCGCGGTGGCGTTTGCCCGTTATCAACGCCATGCCGCAGATCGAGCTGGTGCTGGTGATCGGGCAATACGCGCAGGCATGGCATCTGGGCAACGAGCGGCGCGGCAGCGTGACCGAGACGGTCCTGATGTGGCGAGAGATCCTGTTTGCCAATCGTGCGCCGGCCATCCTGCCGCTGCCGCATCCGAGCTGGCGCAACACGGGCTGGATCAGGCGCAATCCGTGGTTCGAAGAGGAATTGCTGCCGGCCTTGCGGGCCCGCATCACAATGCTCGTGAACTGAAACAAATTTCTTTCAAATGGCCGGAATCACGCTATACATAGAAAATAATTCGTGGGGGTGGGATGAATGGACCGTCTTGATCGCAAAATTCTGCGTCTCTTGCAGGAAGATTCAACATTGGCGGTTGCCGATCTGGCAAAGAAGGTCGGCCTTTCCACGACCCCTTGCTGGCGCCGCATCCAGAAAATGGAAGAAGACGGCGTCATCAAGCGCCGTGTGGCCATCCTGGATCCGGAGAAGGTCAACACCAAGGTCACGGTTTTCGTCTCCATCCGCACCGCAACGCATTCGATCGAATGGCTGCGGCGGTTTTCGGAAGTGGTGGCGGAATTCCCAGAGGTCGTCGAGTTCTACCGGATGAGCGGCGACGTGGATTATCTGCTGCGCGTCGTCGTGCCGGATATCGCGGCCTATGACGCCTTCTACAAGCGGATGATCGCCAAGATCGAAATCCGCGACGTCTCCTCGGCTTTTGCGATGGAGCAGATCAAGTATTCGACGCAGCTGCCGCTCGACTACATGATCCTCGATACGTCGAAGTCCAACGAGGACTGAGCCCTTGGCCCTCAAGGACTGAGTTCCAGCCGTTCTCTTGAATAGGGGCGGGCGAGATGTCTCGCCCGCCTTTTTTCTTGTTGCTGTCGGCCTTTGAAGGCACTGATCACTTCTCAAGACGGGCAAGCAGCGAGGACGTGTCCCAGCGATTGCCGCCCATCGCCTGGACGTCGCCGTAGAACTGGTCGACAAGGGCGGTGAGGGGCAGTTTGGCGCCGTTGTGGCGGGCTTCGTCGAGGACGATGCCGAGATCCTTGCGCATCCAGTCGATGGCGAAGCCGAAGTCGTACTTGCCCTCGTTCATGGTCTTGTGGCGGTTTTCCATCTGCCAGGAGCCGGCCGCACCCTTGGAGATGACGTCGACGACCTTCTCGATATCGAGGCCGGCGCGCTTGCCGAAATGGATGCCCTCGGCGAGGCCCTGGACGATGCCGGCGATGCAGATCTGGTTGATCATCTTGGTGAGCTGGCCGGCACCCGGCGCCCCCATCAGCCCGACCATGCGGGCGAAGGCGTCGATCACGGGCTTGGCCTTCTCATAGACGGCGTCCTCGGCGCCGCACATGACTGTGAGTACGCCGTTTTCGGCACCTGCCTGGCCACCCGACACGGGAGCGTCGATAAAGCCGACGCCCTTTTCCTTGGCAGCCGCGTCGAGTTCCCGGGCGACATCGGCGCTGGCGGTGGTGTTGTCGATCAGGATGGCGCCTGATCTCATCGTCTGCAGGACGCCGTCCTTGCCCGATGTCACCGAGCGGAGATCGTCGTCATTGCCGACACAGGTGAAGACGAAATCGGCGTCGCGCGCGGCTTCGGCCGGCGTCGGGGCCGACTTGCCACCGAATTTCTCGGCCCAGGCAGCCGCCTTGGCGGCGGTGCGGTTATAGACCGTGACATCATGGCCGCCTTTCACCTTCAGATGACCCGCCATGGGAAAACCCATGACGCCGAGACCGATGAATGCGACTTTTGCCATGTACCTATCCTTTCATGAATGCTGGCTTGAGGAGTAGCCCAAATAGGGCGGGGCGAAAAGCCGCCGAAATGACCGGCGGCGTTCCGCTTGGAACAAAATTCCCCTCAGGGCCCGAAATCGGGTCAGGATAATTTCCAGCGAGCCGAAAATCACAAACATAATTGTCGATATAATTTATAGATTTAAGCAGACTTTGCCCATCGCAAACACAGCGGCTTCGGAGATCGGACCCTGAGCACGCTGATCGAAAGGGGACAGCTATGATTTCTCGTCGACAGACACTGGGGCTTCTTGGCGCCGCGGCCGCAGCCGCCGTGCTGCCTGCCATCCGGCCGGCTCGCGCCGCCGCCACCGAGTTTCGCATCGGCTGGCAGAAGAACGGCGTGCTGGCGCTCGCCAAGCGCAGAGGGGCGCTGGAGAAGCGGCTTGCCGACAAGGGCATCACGGTCAGCTGGTCCGAATTCACCTCGGGGCCGCCGTTGCTGGAGGCGCTGGGGGCCGGCGCGCTCGATTTCGGGGCGACGGGCGATGTGCCGCCGCTGTTTGCGCAGGCCGCCGGCGGTCAGCTCTATTATGTCGGCACCTATCGCGGCAGCGCTGCCGGCTCGGCAATCGTCGTGCGCACGGATTCCGATATCAAGACGGTCGAAGACCTGAAGGGCAAGAAGGTCGCCTTCAAGCGCGGATCGAGCGCGCATAACGTGACGGTCAAGATCCTGCGCAAGGCTGGCCTGACGATCGACGACGTCGAGCCGATCGATCTGTCGCCACCGGATGCCGCCGCCGCCTTCAAAAACGGCAGCATCGACGCGTGGTCGATCTGGGATCCCTATCTCGCCATCGTCGAGGCCGATCCGCAGACGCGCATTCTCTCCACCGCCGAGGGGATCGTGCCGTCCTACAGCTACTTCCTCGCCAATTCCGGTTTCACCGATGCGAATGGCCAGGTGGTCAGCGATGTCATCGATGAACTCGCCAAGGTCGGTCGTTCCGCGCAGGGCAAGCTTGACGATACGATCAAGGAGCTTTCGGAGATAACCGGCGTTCCCACTGACATCACCCGTGTGACGCTGACACGAGCGGGCGCCGACCTTGGCGGCGTGTCGACGATTGGCGACGACGCGGCCGCATACCAGCAGGCGCTGGCCGACGAGTTCTACAGTCTCGGTATCGTGCCGAAGCAGCTCACGGTCAGCAGCGCCATCTGGCACCCGGCCAGCTGAGCCAGTTTCCCCCACAAGGATCATTTCCATGAGCAGTAAGCACGATCCCATCAATTTTCTCTGGTTCATCCCGACATCGGGCGACGGCGCCTATCTCGGTTCCAATGATCTGAACCGCGCGCCGGAATTCGACTATCTCACCCAGATCGCGCAGGCGGCGGATCGTCTCGGCTATTCCGGCGTGCTTCTGCCCACCGGGGTTTCCTGCGAGGAATCCTTCGTGACGGCGGCAGCGCTTGCGACCAAGACGGAAAAGCTGCAGTTCCTGGTCGCCATCCGCCCCGGCACCGCATCGCCGGCCTATTACGCGCGGTTGACGACGACGCTCGACCGCATCTCGAATGGGCGGCTGCTGCTCAACATCGTCGTTGGCGGCAGTCCAGGCGAGCTCGCCGGCGACGGCATCACGCTGGCGCATGACGAGCGCTACGCCCATGCCAACGAGTTCTTCACGGTGTTCGAGGAACTGCTGGAGAAGGGTGTCGCCAGCTACGACGGCAAATATATCAAGGCGACCAATGCGCGCCTGGGCTTCCCTTCCGTGCAGAACCCGCGTCCGCCGCTCTATTTCGGCGGCTCCTCGGATGCCGGTATCGACTTCTCCGTCGGCCGGGTCGACAAGTATCTGACCTGGGGCGAGCCGCCGGCGCAGGTGGCGGAGAAGGTGCAGAAGGTGCGCGCCGCTGCAGCGGAGAAGGGCCGGGAGGTCAGCTTCGGCATCCGCCTGCATTTCATCGTCCGCGAAACGGATGAGGAAGCATGGGCCGCGGCCGACCGGCTGATCTCCAAGCTCGACGATGCAACCATCGAGGAGGCGCAGCAGCGCTTCGTCAACGAGTCCGATTCCGTCGGGCAGAAGCGCATGGCGGCGCTGCATGGCGGCCGTCGCGACAAGCTCGAGGTGTCGCCGAACCTCTGGGCGGGCGTCGGGCTGGTGCGCGCCGGCGCCGGCACGGCTCTGGTCGGCTCGCCGAAGACGGTGGCCGCGCGGCTGCGCGAATACCAGGATGTCGGCATCGATACGGTGATCGGCTCCGGCTACCCGCATCTGGAAGAAGCCTATCGCGTCGCCGAGCTGCTGTTCCCGGAACTCGGGATTACCCGCAAGGAGCAGCGCCACGGGTTCGACAGCGACTTCGGCAAGCGCCAGGTCTTCGGCGGCGGCAGCCATGGCGGCAATCTCAAGGTGGTCTCCGGATCCTGAGCGAGCGAATGCGCTGCCCGTGATTGCGGGCAGCGCTTCAATGGACGCATGTCTGCCGGATGGCCTTGGGCCGCGGCGACACAGAGGCGAGGAAGAACTCGATGTCGACATTCGATACGCCGATCGGCCGGACCCTGACGGAGCGGACAGCTGGCAGGACCGCGCCAAAGGCAGGGTTTCGGCTTCCGGTGCCGGGGCGCGATCGGTTGCTGCCCTATCTGGTGCCGCTTGTCATTGTCGCCGCATGGCAGCTCGGCTGTTCGCTGGGCTGGATCTCGTCGCGCATCATGCCGTCGCCGGCCGACGTGGCCGTGGCCCTCTGGTCGACGACGGTATCAGGAAAATTGCCGAACGATATTCTAGTCAGCGCCGGCCGGGCCTTCGCCGGGCTCGTCGTCGGTGGGTCGATCGGCTTTCTGCTGGGGATCGCCAATGGCGTCTCGAAGCTTTCCGAACAACTGACCGATACGACGCTGCAGATGCTGCGCACCATTCCGCATCTGGCGATGATCCCGCTTGTCATCCTGTGGTTCGGCATCGGCGAGGAATCGAAGCTGTTCCTGACATCGCTCGGCGTTTTGTTTCCCGTCTATCTGAACACCTATCACGGCGTGCGCAACGTCGATCGCGATCTGATCGAAATGGGCCGGGTCTATGGAATGAGCAACTGGATGCTGTTTCGCAAGGTGGTCTTTCCCGGCGCGCTTCCGTCGATCTTCGTCGGGCTGCGCTATGCGCTTGGCATCATGTGGCTGACGCTGATCGTCTCGGAATCGATCGCCGCGTCGTCGGGGATCGGCCACATGGCCAATAATGCCCGCGAGTTCATGATGACCGATGTCGTCGTGCTGGCGCTCGTCATCTACGCGGTTCTCGGCAAGTTCGCCGATGTCGTGGCCCGTTCGCTCGAGCGCCGGGCGCTCAGGTGGAACCCGGTCTATCAGAAGTAGGAGAGAGGCCATGACACTCACAGCACATGAGCGTTTCCAGGGCGCCGCCGATGCGCCGGAGTATACGATCGACGCGCCCAACCCTGCACGCAGCGGTGCCGCCGCGATCACCTTGAAAGGGCTGGAGAAGAGCTTTGGCGCCAATCGGGTGCTGCGGGGGATCAACCTGCACATTCCGGCCGGACAGTTCGTCGCCGTGATCGGCAAGAGCGGGTGCGGCAAGAGCACGCTCCTGCGTATCCTCATGGGGCTCGACGTGCCGACGTCAGGCGCACTCGCCTTCGAGACGCCTGACGGTGGCGAGGCCAACGCCCGTATCGTCTTCCAGGAGCCGAGGCTTCTGCCATGGCTGAGCGTTGCCGATAACGTCGCGGTCGGGCTTGGCGACAAGGCCGACCGGCGCCTGGCGGCGCGGGAGGTCGAGGCCGTGCTCTCGGAAGTGCAGCTGGCGGAGAAGGCCGGCGAGTGGCCGGCGCGGCTTTCGGGCGGACAGCGGCAGCGCGTGGCGCTTGCCCGCGCGCTGGTCAGCCGTCCTGGTATGCTGGCGCTGGACGAGCCGCTGGGCGCGCTCGATGCACTGACCCGGATCAGCATGCAGGAGCTCTTGGCGCGGGTCTGGCGGGAGCTCGGCTTCACCGCCGTGCTGGTCACCCACGACGTCAGCGAGGCCGTGCATCTGGCGGACCGGGTGATCGTGCTCGACGAGGGCAGGGTGTCGCTCGACCTTGCCATTCCCCATCCGCATCCGCGCCGTCACGGCAACGCTGATCTGGCGGCCCTCGAGGGGCGGCTGCTGTCGGCCATTTTCGGAACGGACGACCGTCGCTGATTGGTGACGCTCATGCTTCCTTCTGGGCTTAAGGCTTCAGGCTTCGGCGTCGCTCGGCTTGAAGCGGGCGGGCAGGTTTTCCTTGTAGGGATAATACCTGAAGTAGGGCAGCGCTTCCTCGAGCACCCGGGCCACCGACGGGCGCTGCATCAGGCGCTGGTGATAGGCTGAAAGCTTCGGGACGTCGCTGCCATAGGGCACCAGCGTCTCGGCGTAGAACAGGCCGGGGGCCGCGGCGCAATCGGCCATGGTGAAGGTCTCACCGGTGATCCAGTCGTCCGCCGCAAGCCTGTCCTCGATCACGGCATAGGCGCGCTTCAGCGCCTGCCGGGCCTCTTGCGCCCTTGCTTCGCTGCCGTCCGCCCGCATGCGCTCGCTGACGATCTGCTGCATCGGTTCCTGCACATAAAGGTCGAAGAAGCGGTCCCATAGGCGCACATCGAGCGCCGCGTCGAAATCCTCCGGGATGAGCCGCGCGCTGCCGGGATGATAGCGGTCGAGATATTCGATGATGATGGAGGTCTCGAAAACGGTCCGGCCACGGCTCTCGTCCCGCAGCGCCGGCATCTTGCCGAGCGGCGAGAGTGCTAGAAAGGCCGTGCGCGAAACCTCATCGCCGAGATTGACGAGCACGCGCTCGAACGGCGTGCCGCTTTCATAGAGCGCGATCAGCACCTTGTGGCAGAAGGAGGCAAGCGGATGCTGATGCAGGACGAGTGTCATCGAGTTGCTCTCTCCGGATTCAAACCGACCGGGCGGATACATACCATGTCCAGGCGGGACGACAAAGAGATGCAATGCCGTTGTTGAGCTCAAATCCGGAACGCAGTTGCCGTCATGTGCCGGGCGGCTGGTCCGGCGGGTTGTCCAGCCGCGTCGATCGTTCACCGAGGTCGTCCGACATCTCCTGCCATATGCGTCTCAGACGCCGTACATGGAGGTCGTCGGCGATCCAGCCCATCAGATGCTCGACACAAGCCTTGGTTCTTGCCGGGTTTGCAGTAATCGTGTGGCAGGCCCATTCGCAATATGCGTCGATGGCCGCAGCCTCGATCGGCGGGCGTGCCGTCAGCGGATCCGTGGCTATGTCACCCTGCTCGTTGCGAATGATAAAGGCCCTTACACCTGCTGTTTTGGCAATCACGCGAATGTTCTCTGTCGCGGCGAAGAGAATGCCGGCGTAGATCTTGTCGAACTCATCAGGGCCGTCGGTGACCCGCTGGCCGGAGTCGGAAGTCTTATAGTCCAACGCTCTTTCAAGGTCGAAAATCGTGCGTACGTTCATCTGTTTCAGCACGAGGTATTTTTCGATGCCGAGGATGTTGCAGAGCTGTGCCTGCGCGATCCAGTCGATGGCCTGGTAAATGCCATAGGGGGATTCTATGTGCAGCTGGATGGGATTGTAAGTCGCCAGATTCTGTACGTCGTAAATACCGCATTCTCCCAGCCGAAAGCGGGTTGGATAGTCAATGCCGTCGATGACATCGAGCGGGGTGATGCGCGTCACGTCATAGAAGCGGTCGTCGTCCATCTTTACCCACGATACAAGCGATTGCAGCTTGAGGAAGAGAAACTTGGTAGCGCTTTGCGGGGCAAGCCCCAGCAACGGAGCCAACACGAGCCACATCCAGTGGATATGAGTGCAGTCGTGTATGTGGGGTGCGTTACCAAGCGGGCTCGTCAGGAGCCGCGTCGGGTCGGTGAACGCGACATAGAGGAATACCACGATGGCCACGGACGCGAATATCTCCGCCGTCTGCCAGATGATGGTGTAAGCGGAGAGATCGAATACGGCGAGGCTGCGGATGAACTGTCTTACGGCTGCAATGAAGGCGCCGACAAAGGCCAGTGCCGATATGATTTCTATCTGGCTCCGAAAGCTCCCGGGCGGGCAGCATTCGGCAGGCGCACCGCAGATCGGAATGCCATCGACGCCTGCTACCTGCAATCCCGTGCTCAGCGCCTTTAACAGTGCGTTGAAACCGAAATAGCAAATGACCACGAAACCGAGTGATGAAAGGAAGAGCCGAAGATCGCCAAGATTGCCGATAATTCGGGAGGAGCGGATGCGTTGCTCGATCTCTTTGATTAACTCAGAGGAACCAAGCCGGATCGGCTGATCAGTGGGTTCGCGCAGATCCGAGAGATATTTGGATGTGACGAACTCCAGCGACGGATTGCTGCCCGATTTTGTGTCGCTGCTTTCGCCTCTTGAGGACTTCGCGTCACGGGTCGTCGGGTAGGAGGCTATGAAGTCGGATATGACCCGTAGACGCCGTACCCGGATATCGTTGCGCGCGTAGATCAGCAGGAACGGTATGAAGACCGCCAGAAGGGCAATGCGCCAGTCGATATGCGGCAGATATCCGAGCGCCGAAGCAATTTCACGCAGGATATTTGCGCTGTCCGCCGGGCTGATGTTTTCCATCTCAACCTCCCACACATATTTGCGGGGCAGGTTGGCGCAAATTCACCGCGGGTCTAGCAATCAAATGCAATTATTGATTGCATATCGCGGCGCCTTGCTCTTTTTCGGTAGGGTCTTAAGTCCTTTGACCTACCGCAATTTCGCAATTGCCAGGTGACCTGGCGTTGGCTGGCCCTCTTCCATGCGGACGTTGATGTTGGTGATCTCGATCAGGTCGAAGCCGGTGGCGTCGAGGCGTTCGCGGACGTAAGCCTCGGAATGCGCAAAGCGCTGGTGCGGGCCGACCATGTAGGCGCGGCCGGCAAGCGTTTCCTCGGGCAGGGTCTCCGACGAGAAGATGAAGAGACCGCCCGGCGTCAGGTTCTCGGCGGTGCCGAAGAACAAGGGCTCAAGGCCACCCAGATAGGGCAGCACGTCGGTGGCGGTGATGATGTCGAATGGGTCTTCGTCATTGTCGTCGAGGAAATCCTCGACCTCGGCCACGAACAGCGTCTCGTAGAAATCCTTCTCATGGGCGATTTCGACCATGTTTTCAGAGAGGTCGATGCCGGTCATCTCCTCGCAGAGGTCGCGCAGCGTGCCGCCGGTCAGGCCGGTGCCGCAGCCGAGATCCAGCAGGCGTTTGAAGGGGCCGAGGTTCAGCGCCTGCAGGCGCTGGCGGACCAGCATCGGCACGTGGTAGCCCAGCTGTTCGACGAGAACGTCCTCGAACACTTCGGCGTGCTGGTCGAAGAGGGTTTCGACATAGGCGTCGGGCGCCTTGGCCGGCGTCTCGCCACGGCCCATGGCGGCAATGCGGACGGCCGCTCCGCCGTGATCGTCGGGATCGATCGCCAGCACTTCTTCATAGGCCTTGACGGCGGCATCGACATCGCCGGCCTTTTCCAGCGCCAAGGCGCGGTTGTAGGCTTCCGCGAGCGCGTCTTCGTCGATCTTCTTGGCCATGTCTGCTCACCATCGTTCGTTTGTTGCCCTGCGTCTAAGGCGCGCGGGCCGGTTTTGCAATGGCGACGTTGATGGCGGCCGTTCAGTTGATGATGAACTCGCCTTTCAGCGCGCGCCATTCCGTGGCCGATATCAGCTTGCGATGAATGTAGCGCACCGAGTGCAGCGGCCCGTCCAGCGTCTCCTGCCAGAACTTGAGGAAGCCGCGCATTTCGGGAAAGTCGGGAGCAAGATCGTAATCCTGCCAGATGTAGGTCTGCAGGATCGCATGATGATCCGGCATGCGATAGAGGATCTGGGCCGTCGTCAGGCCGTAACCCTGAAGCTGTCTTTCCATGTCCTTGTGCATTTGATGCCTCGCTGTTCCCATCTGGCGCTCATTAGCGTCAGATGAAATGAGAGCATGACATGGTTACGCGAAGCTTGCGAAAAGGCTACAAGAAAACGGATATCATTATTTATTTTCAATGGCTTGGCAGCTCTCATGCGAGAGTGCTGCCAAGGATTTACCGTTTCAGGTGGCGGGTGAGGCGGCGCTCGATCCAATTCCACAGATGCCTCAGGCTTTCGACCATGGCGAGATAGAAGATCGCCGCCCAGAGATAGGTCTGGTAGTCGAAGGTGCGCGAGAAGGCGTAGCGCGTTTCGCCCATGAGATCGAGCACCGTGATGATGGCGACGACGGCCGATCCCTTGATCAGGAGAATGATCTCGTTGCCATAGGGACGCAGCGCCACGATCAGCGCCTGCGGCAGCACGATCTTGCGGAACGCGATGACCTTATGGATGCCGAGAGAGGAGGCTGCTTCATGCTGGCCGCGCGGTACGCTCTCGATGGCGCCGCGCAGGATCTCGGCCTGATAGGCGGCGGTGTTGATGGTCATGGAGAACAGACCGCAATACCACGCGTCGCGGAAGAACCACCAGAGGCCCACGGCTTCCAGCTGCGGCCGGAACTGGCCGAGGCCGTAGTAGATCAGGAAGAGCTGGGCGAGAAGCGGAGTGCCGCGGAAGACGTAGACGTAGCAGAAGGCGAGCCCGTTGATGATCTTGTTCTTCGACATGCGGGCGAAGGCCAAGGGGACGGACAGGACGGCGCCGCAGACGACGGAGACGGCAACCAGCACGATCGTGGTCATCAATCCGTGCAGATAACGCGGGCCGTAGCGGGTGAATTTCTCCACGTCCCAGCCCTCGATGATCATGCCGATCAGCGCGATGGCGAGAACGATCCACAGGGCGACCACGAGGCAACCCATGACGCGCGCGAGCGTCAGCGGCTTGTCGAGGTGTTTCGGAGCCGGCTGCGGGGGGATCAGGATCTCTGCGTGGCTCATCGGCTGATCTCCGAGCGCTTCGCCCAACGCTCGATATAGCGCAGGCCGAACGAGGAAATGATGGCAAGCCCGAGATAGATGCCGCAGGCCAGTGTGTAGAATAAAAACGCCTCTTTGGTGACCTTTACCGCCACGCCCGTCTGGCGCAGCACGTCGGCAAGGCCGATGATCGAGACGTAGGAGGTGTCCTTGAGCAGGATCATCCAGAGATTGACGAGGCCGGGAAGCGCGATACGAACGAGCTGCGGCAGGATGACCAGCATCATCGTGCGGCCGCGATGCAGGCCGAGCGCGTCGCCGGCTTCGTACTGGCCCTTGGGGATGGCGCGGAAGGCCGACAGCAGCACTTCCGAACAATAGGCGGAGAACACGACGGACAGGGCGATGACGCCGGATAAGAAGGCGTTGATTTCGACGCGGCCGTCGTATCCGACCCAGGCGAGCAGCGACTGGATCAGGATCTGCATGCCGTAATAGATGATGAATAGCGTCAGCAGCTCGGGCAGGCCGCGAAAGATCGTCGTGTAGATGCCGGCGGCAAGTCGCACGGCTTTTTCTTCCGATTGCTGGCCAAGCGCCACGATGAAGCCGATCAACAGGCCGATCGGAAGCGTAACGAGGGCGACGGCGACCGTGACCTTCAGGCCGGCGGCGATCTCATCGCCCCAGCCGGTGTCGCCACAGGCCAGGATCGTCGATTGGCCAAGCCATGTGAAAATGCCGACGGGTCCGCATAGCGGGTCAAACACATATCCAATCCAGGTCCAGAGCGAACCCAGTGCGGAGGACAATCCGCCCATGCCAAGTTTCCCCTCGCGGCTTTTGCCGCTTTGATATTGCACTCTTTGTCAAACAAAAATGGCGGAAGGGCAAGCCTCCCGCCATCGCATTTATTAGTGACCTACAGGTTATTCGGCGCCGTAGACGTCGAAATCGAAATACTTGTCCTGGATCTTCTTGTAGGTGCCGTCAGCACGGATCGCTGCGATCGCCGTGTTCAGCTTTTCGCGAAGCGGATCGCCCTGACGAACGGCGATACCAGCACCAACGCCGTTGATTTCCTTGTCGACCGGCAGGGTCGTGAGGATCTTGCAGCATGCGCCGGCATCCGACTTGACCCACTGCGACAGAACGACGACGTCGTCGATGACGGCATCGACGCGGCCGTTGGAGATGTCGAGCTTGTACTCGTCAGCCGTCGGGTAGAGCTTCAGCTCGGTGTCGGCCAGGTGCTTTTCAGCATAGTTGGCGTGCGTGGTCGAGGTCTGCGCGCCGATCGTCTTGCCCTTCAGGCCAGCAACGTCGGTGACGGTGGAGTCCTTCGGCACGGCGATTGCCGGCGGGGTGTTGTAGTATTTGTTGGTGAAATCGACGAGCTTCGAACGCTCGGGCGTGATCGACATCGACGAGATGATCATGTCGAACTTCTTGGCGTTGAGGCCGGGGATGATGCCGTCCCAATCGCTGCTGACGATGGTGCAGTCGGCCTTCATCTGGGTGCAGAGCGCACGGGCGATGTCCATGTCGAAGCCGAGGAACTGGCCGCTTGCGTCAACATATTCGAAGGGCGGGTAGGTCGAGTCCGTACCGATGACATACTTCTCGCCATCGGCGATGGCCGAGCCCGCGAAAAGAGACATCGCGGCGATCGAAGCGGCTGCGAGAAAACGGGTGGAGATATGCATGTGAGTCCTCTCTGTTGGTTACCGCATGCCACCCTTTTCTTTTATGGCGGCATGAAGCAGGACGCTGCTTTGCAACGCCTTGCCGCGATAATCAAACTTTTTTTGCGCGGATTGCAACTGCTTTCACTGCCTTGTCGCGCATCGCAACTATGGCGAAGCTGAACGGTTGCAGACCGCCATATTCATACCGGGTTAATGCGGCAATTCTTAAACACGTGGAACCAATTCCGGCGTGCTCAGTTTAGCAAGGCTCGTTTGCGTGCCGAAAAGAGACGTCGTTGCGAACGCGAAGAATAACAAGGAACGAGGAAACCTTATGGGAATGAAATCCAGGTTGTTTGCCAGTGCGGCTTTTCCGCTTCTGTCCCTGTCGCTTGTGCTGCCTCCCGCGCACGTGTTTGCGGCAGCGACGAGCGTCGAAGAGCTCGGCGCGACACATCGGGCCGTCGCGGGCAGCATCGAGGTCGCGCAGGATGCGACCTCCGAAGAAGAGCTCCTGAAGAAGCGCCAGCAGCAGGAGCAGGAACAGCAGCAGCAGGCACCAGCCGAAGCACCGAAGGCCGCGGAACCTCCGGCCGAGCCGCCGCCGGCCCCCAATCAGGAGGCGCCAGCCGAGGCCGCACCAGCACCCAAGCAGGAGGCTCCCCCGGCCGCCGCCGAACCGGCGCCACAGGCCGAAGCGCCGGCCGAGAAGCCGAGAAAGCGCCAGCCCGCCGCCGAACAGCCTGCCGCGGAACCGCAGGCAGCCGAGCCCGCCCAACAGGAAGCCCCGGCTGAAAAGCCGCGCCGCCAGAAGCAGCCCGCCGCCGAACAGCAGCAGGAGCAGGTAGCGCCGAGCGCCGAGCAGCCGGCTGAACAGCCGCGCCGCAAGAAGCGTGACCAGCAGCCGCAGCAGGAAGAAGCCGCGCCGCAGCAGCAGCCCGCCGAGCAGGCTGCGCCGCAGGCGGAACAGCCGCAGCCTGAGCAGGCCCAGCCCGAACAGGCAAAGCCACCACGCAAGAATGGCAAGCCCGCCGCCGCCGATGGCAGCGAACAGCCCGCAAAGCCGCACAAGAAGCCGACGGCGGAAGCACCGCAGGCCGAGCCCGCCCAGAAGCCGGCCGCGGAGACTGCGCCCGCAACCGAGCAGCCCGCCCCCGACAACGCCGCCAAGCCGCAGGAAGCACCCGCGGGCAAGGCGCCCGTTCCGGCTCAGCAGCCGGCCGAAGCCCAGCCCCAGCTGGCCCCCGGTCAGGCAAAGCCCGGCGAAGCGCCTGCCCAGCAGCAGGGCGAACAGGTCGCTCCGGCCCAGCCGGGCGCGCCAGCCGGTCAGCCCGCTGATCAGGCCGGTCAGCCGCCGGCGGGTCAGCCACCCGTTGCCCAGACCGAGCAGCCAATTCCCGCCCCTGAGAAGGTAACGCCGCAGGAACTCGAGCGTCGCAAGGAAATCGCGGCCGATCCGAGCAAGAGCACGGAGACCGTGGTTCTGCCGGTCCAGAACGGCGCCGCCGTTCTCGACAGCGACAAGGATGCGGATCGTTCCGGCGGCGTGCAGTCGCGCCGCGATCGCGACAAGCAGCGCGGCCAGGAGCAGCAGGTGCGCGTACCGAAGTCCGACGCTGATGCCCAGTTGGCGGCGCCAGGTGCTGCCAAGCCGGCACCGGTGAAGATCGAAGCGATCACCGCAGAGCAGGGCCAGCGCCTTGATCAGCGGCCGCAATTCGCCCGTCCCGACGGTGCGAACTTCGGCCAGCGCGGGGACGACAACCGCGTCATCATCCAGTTCAACAACCAGACCTATGTTCGCGGTGATGACGACCGCCGGTTCCTGCGCGACGGCGAGCGGCCGGTCTACGAGCAGCTTCAGCGCGACCGCTATCGCGAGACGATCGATCGCGACGGCTACCAGATCGTGACCGTGCGCAACCGCTACGGCGATATCATCCAGCGTTCGCGCATCGACAATCGCGGCCGCGAGCACGTGCTCTATTACACGCCCGATCTCTACGACAATCCCGACCGCGACTACTTCGAGGATCCGGGTGCCGATCTGCCGCCGATGCGCCTTCGCATTCCGCTGCAGGACTACATCATGGACACCAGCAGCGATGACGGCCGCGATTACTACGACTTCCTGCGCGAGCCGCCGGTCGAGCCCGTCGAGCGCGTCTATTCGCTGAACGAGGTGAAGTATTCGGCACGTATCCGCGACAAGGTTCGCCGTATCGACCTGGATACCGTGACGTTTGCGACCGGTAGTGCCGAAATCCCGATGAGCCAGGCGCGCAGCATGCGCAAGGTGGCTGACGCGATCAACGAGGTGCTGAAGAAGGACCCGACCGAAACCTTCCTGATCGAAGGCCATACCGACGCGGTCGGCTCCGACCAGAGCAACCTGATCCTTTCGGACCAGCGCGCGGAATCGGTGGCTAACGTGATGACCGATGTTTACGGCATTCCGCCGGAAAACCTCGCGACCCAGGGCTATGGCGAGCGCTACCTGAAGGTCAACACGCAGGGACCGGAGCAGGAAAACCGCCGCGTCACCATTCGCCGCGTGACGGCGCTGGTGCGACCGGTTGCCTCGCGCAACTAAGAGCGCGCAGCATTATCGACAATGAAGAGGCCGCCGGGTGATCCGGCGGCCTCTTTCGTTTCAGAGAAGCTCATCTCAGAGGCTGGAGAGCGACGGTTGTCGCGATGAAATCGGCGATGGCAGAAGTGTCGTCGAGGTCGAAGACCGGCAGGCTGCTCTCAGCCACCGCATGATCGGCGGCAATCGCCACGATATGCGGATCGCCGGGCGCAAGCGGCTCGCGGTTGGCCGCGTCCAGCCGGCGGGCCTCGATCTTGGGAATCGGTTCGCGCTTGTAGCCTTCGATCAGCACCAGATCGCAGGGAGCGATGCGAGCGAGGATTTCCTCGAAGGTGGGTTCGGCGGCGCCGCGCAACTCGTGCATGATGGCGTAACGTGTGCCGGAGACGATCGTTACTTCATGCGCGCCCGCCTGACGATGGCGATAGCTGTCGGCGCCGACCTTGTCGATGTCGAAGTCATGGTGGGCATGCTTGATCGTGGAGATGCGGTAGCCGCGGCTGGTGAATTCTTCGACGAGGCGGACCGCCAGCCCTGTCTTGCCGGAGTTCTTCCAGCCGGAAATGCCGAAGATCTTTGGCCGCTCGGTCATGTCAGCACCTTCATCCAGCGCTCGGCCTCGACGAGGTCGTCGGGCGTGTTGACGTTGAAAAAGGGGTCGAGCAGGCTGGCTCGCGTCGGGCGCAGGGGGAAGGCAACTTCCGTAACGTCATGCCGTAACAGGAAGTCGCGAACGCGGCGCTTTTCGTCGGTGGCAATCCAGCTTTCAAGGTCGTCGGCGAGCGCCACCGGCCAGAGGCCGAAGACGGGATGGCTGCGCCCTTCGGAGGTGGCGATGGCGATGCCCCTGGGCGTCTCGATGGCGGCTGCCAGCCAGTCGACGAGATCGTGTGGGAAGAATGGGCTGTCGACGGAGACCGTCGCGACATGCGTGACGGCGGGCAGGCTCGCGCCGTGCGCCATGGCGGCATGGATGCCGGCCATCGGGCCGGCCTTGCCAGGGACAATATCAGGAATGAAGGGACGATTGCAGCAATCGGGCGCCGCGTCGGCATTGATGGCGACGGAGATGACCTGTGGCGACAGCTGCTCGACGACGCGATCGAGCAGCGTGCGACCCGACAGTGTTACGCCTGCCTTGTCGCGGCCCATGCGGGAGGAGCGTCCGCCTGCAAGCACGACGCCCGGAATGTTGGACCGGTCGAGCGTAAAGGTGGCAGCCGGGGTTGTGATTGTAGGCTCTGGCATCAGACCGGTACTCTTGGTTCGGATTCCTGTGCGACCGGCGCGCCACGCCGCTTGGCCTCACGATAGAAGGTGTAGAGCCCGGAGGCGATGATGATGGCGGCGCCGATCACGGTCCATGCATCCGGGATTTCGGCGAAGAACAGCCAGCCGAGCAGTGCCGAGAAAATGAGACTGGTATAGCGCAGCGGAGCCACGAAGGAGATTTCGCCGGTGCGCATGGCGACGATCACGGACTGGTAGCCAATGAGCACCAGGACAGCTGCGAGGGCGATATGCGTCAGCGACGTAGCGCTGACCGGCCGCCAGCCGCCGAGAAGCGGCGTCAGCAAAGCACCGAAAACGGTGACCGAGACGGCGGTGATTACCGTTATCATCAGCGATGGAATACGGGGATCGATACCGCGTGTGGCCAGATCCCGGCCCGCGGTCACCAAGACGCTGACGATGCAGATCAGAGCGGCGACATTGAAGCCGTCGGCACCCGGCCGAACAATAATCATCACGCCCGCCAGGCCGGCGAGAATGGCCAGCAGGCGGCGCCAGCCGACCGGTTCGCCGAAGAAGAGGACTGCACCGACGGTGACGACGAGCGGCAGGGACTGCAGGATCGCCGAGGCGTTGGCGATCGGCATCATGCCGAGCACGGTAATGTAGGTGACTGCGGCCAGAATCTCGCATCCGACACGGAGCGCGACCATCGGCTCCAGAACGATGCGCCAGGAGCGCAAGGCTCCCATCTGCCGGGCGACAACAAAGACCAGGACACTGGTGAACAGGCCGCGCAAACACATGATCTGGCCGGCGTTCATCTCTGAAATGACGGACTTCGACAGGGCGTCACTGGCGGAAAACCCCGCCATGGCCGCCGTCATGTAGATTGCACCCTCAGTATTGCTCGACCGCGGCATTTAGAAATTCCGATTCCATCCCGCGGCCTTCTTAGTGCCTGTCACGCGTGATTGAAATCAAATCGGTGCAACAGCCGGGATAATTCGATTGCGCAGTGCACAATGGCAATGATCAGCTTGCCGCATGCAGACAGTCACCCGCCGGTGACGCTCATATGGCGACTGACGGCCGGGCGATTATGGGTGCGGTCGATGATGAAGTCGTGGCCCTTCGGCTTGCGGGAGATCGCTTCGTCGATGGCGGCGTAGAGCAATCCGTCGTCTTCGGTGGCGCGCACGGCCGAGCGCAGGTCGGCGGCGTCGTTCTGGCCGAGGCACATGTAGAGCGTGCCGGTGCAGGTGAGGCGTACGCGGTTGCAGCTCTCGCAGAAATTATGGGTCATCGGCGTGATGAAGCCCATGCGACCGCCGGTTTCCTCGACGGTGACATAGCGGGCAGGGCCGCCCGTGCGGTAGCCGATGTCGCTCATGGTGAACTGCTTTTCGAGATCGGCGCGCAGCTTGGAGAGCGGCAGATAGCGATCGGTGCGATCTTCCTCGATCTCTCCCATCGGCATGGTTTCGATCACCGTCAGATCCATGCCGCGATCATGGGCGAAGCGGATCATCTCGGGCATCTCGACGTCGTTGAAATCCTTCAAGGCGACCGCGTTGAGCTTGATGTGCAGGCCAGCCTTCTGGGCGGCGTCGATGCCTTCCATGACCTTATGGAAGTCGCCCCATCGGGTGATTTCGCGGAACTTGTCGGGATTGAGCGTATCCAGCGACACGTTGATGCGACGAACGCCGCAATCATAGAGCTCGTCGGCATAGCGGGCGAGTTGCGAGCCGTTGGTGGTCAGCGTCAGCTCATCGAGGCCTGAGCCGATCTGCTTGCCGAGTTCGCGTACGAGATGCATGATGTTCTTGCGCACCAGCGGTTCGCCGCCGGTCAGTCTCAGCTTGCGAACGCCCTTGGCGATAAAAGCCGAACAGAGCCGATTCAGCTCTTCCAGCGTCAGAAGATCCTTCTTCGGCAGGAAGTTCATGTTCTCGGCCATGCAATAGGTGCAGCGAAAATCGCAGCGGTCGGTCACCGAGACGCGCAGATAGGTGACGGCCCGCTGAAACGGGTCGATCATCGGTTTCGCATCGGCCACGAGGGGCGCGGCGTTGGCGATCGTTCCAACCTTGCTGTTCACTACAGCCTCCAATCTCTACTCAATGTGCGTACTGTGCAGCGCAACGTCAAGCAAGAGGCGGCAGGCATACGCTAAATTGAACTTGCCTCAAAGAGGCGCATTGCCTACTCCTCGAAACGAAGAGGAGCACCATCATGAGCGACATCTGGCCGACGGAGCTGAAGGTTACGAAGAACCGGCAGCAGCTGGTCGTTACTTTCAATAATGGTGAGAGCTTTACACTCAGCGCCGAAATGCTGCGCGTGCTGTCGCCATCGGCGGAAGTGCAGGGGCATGGGCCGGGCCAGAAGCTCACCGTTCCCGGCAAGCGCAACGTTGCGATCATCTCGATGACGCCAACTGGAAATTATGCCGTCAGAATAGGCTTCGACGACATGCACGACACCGGCATCTTTACATGGTCGTATCTGCGCGAGCTCGGCGAACGCGGCGAGGAGCTCTTCGCTGCCTACGAGAATGAGCTTAACGAAAAGGGCATGAACCGCGATACATCGGAGAAGCCGCGCTGAGTGCGACGCCCGGGCTTATCCGCAGCCGAGGTGACCGGTGTCACGCCTGCGTCATTTTAGGCGGCTAATTATCATATCGAAGCAAGCGGTGGCATGGACATGAAAATCATCGAAACGGTGGAAGAACTCGCCGCGATCTATGGCGGCGGCCTGTCGGAAGCATCGGTGGCTAAGGTGACGAGCCACCTGACGCCGCTCTACCGGCAGATGATCGAGACGTCGCCCTTCGTTGCATTGGCGACCGTAGGCCCGGAGGGGCTGGACTGTTCTCCGCGCGGTGACCTTGGCGGCGTCGTGCGTGTCATCGACGACAAGACGCTACAAATGCCTGATTGGCGCGGCAACAACCGGGTCGATTCGCTTTCAAACATCGTGCGGGATCCCAGGCTTGCCCTGATGTTTCTGATCCCGGGATCGAATACGACGATGCGCATCAACGGGCGCGGTGTCGTTTCCAACGACGAGGCGTTGCTGACCTCCTTCGAGATGGACGGCAAGCATCCGCGTACGGTAATCGTGGTGACGATCGAAGAGGTCTATTTCCAGTGCGCGCGGGCGCTGATCCGTTCGGAACTGTGGAATCCCGACAGGTTCGTCGATCCGAAAGGCTTTCCGACACCTGGCCTGATGCTGAAGGCTGCAACGGAAGCGTTCGATCACGAGACCTATGATCGCGAATGGGCCGCACGCGCGGCCAGGACGATGTGGTAGCGCCCGATCTCAGGCCGCGATGCGCCGCGGCTCAGGCCTTGTAGATAAGCCAGCTCTTGGTGAAGTCCTTCTGCATGCCATCCTCGAAGAGAATACTGCAATTGCGGCCGGCGTTCTTGGCGCCGTAAAGGGCGACGTCGGTCTTGTGGTAGAGTTCACCCGCATCCTCGGCGCTGGATGCCATGCAGATACCGACCGATACCGTGACCGGTCCATAGTTGACGCGGGTGCGGGAATTCTTGAACGGCGTGGCCTCGAGCGTGCGACGAATGCGCTCGGCGACGGCCATGACTTCGTCTGCCGTGTTGCCTTCGATGATCAAGGCGAACTCCTCGCCACCGGTGCGGGCGACGAAAACGTCGCGGCGCACGTTGGCGCGGATGACGGATGCCACCGTTGCCAGGATCTTGTCGCCAACGGGGTGGCCGTAAGTGTCGTTGATCTTCTTGAAGTTGTCGATATCGGCGAGCACCAGCGCCGTGATCGGGCGCATGGCCGGATTGTTGAAGACGGCAGCGAGACGATCGTCGAAGGCGCGGCGGTTTGAGAGCCGGGTGAGCGAATCCGTGTTGGCGATACGCTTGTACTCGTCGAGTTCCTTGCGCACCTGATCCATTTCGTTGGAACGCTGGACAACGTTTTCGACCGTGCGCTCGCCGTGCGCCATAGTGTGTCCAGTCGCCTCAGTCAGCAGATGCAATGCGTTCTGGATGAGATCGGCGCTGGAAGTGTTCTTGGAGGTGATGCGGTTGTAGGTTTCGCCAAGCAACCTGTTGTAGCTTTCAAGCGAGGTCTGCTCCTGACGCAGAACGCGCAGCACCGATTCCAGTTCGGCGGCAATGCGGGTGTGGGCGTCGTCGAAGACGCGGCCGCCGCCGTGGCTAAAATGCTGCGCGCCAAGCTCGTCGAGCTCTTCCTGGGTTGCTTGGTTGCCAAGCGCCGCGAGATCGCGGGTCAGCGCCGGGTTCGAGCCGATATAGGCTTCGTAGAAGAGTTCGTAGTTCCGCGGAATGGGCGCAACGCCCATGGAGCGCATCGCAAAAGTGATCTGGCTCGCCACATCGGGAACCTGCGTCTTTGGCGCCACAGCCGTCGTCATCCGGCCACTCCTTTGGTATATCTCAAAAGTCTTCTCTTATTTCTTAAGCTACAATTGTTTTGAAATGATTAAGGTTGGATATACCAGAGATTACATGTGAATTTTATTCGAATTGTCCGATCTCTTCTTATCTTTATGATTTTTATATATAATTCCACCCGGCGGCACACAACGCCTGCGCGTCCAGAGGGTATCTTTCTTTAAATTGCCCGAGCGAAACATTCGCCGGACATGGCTGCCGTCAATGCTCCGTAGACAATGGGTTTCGGTTTTCTGCTCTTTTGTGAACGATCGAAGGCTGTCAATTTCACCTCAAGGCACTTCATCGATCTCAATAGAAAGCAACATGCCATGCAAACGTCTCACAACTCGCCGCCCGCCGTGCTGGCTGCCGCTGTTATTGCTGGGTCTGTTTTCCTGATCCAGCAACAAGGCTTCTTTCATGGCGCATTTACTTCAGCAATACTGGCAAGCATCAATGCCGAAGATGTGCTGGTCGCGAGCGATTATGTCGCGACCAGCAAAGCCGAGTTGGGGGACGGTCGGGTGACCGGGTTGGCTCACTGAATGATCAGCCGAGGTTGAATTCCTGGAAGAAGTCGTTGCCCTTGTCGTCGGTGACGATGAAGGCGGGGAAGTCCTCGACTTCGATCTTCCAGACGGCTTCCATGCCGAGTTCCGGATATTCGAGCACCTCGACCTTGCGGATGCAATCCTGCGCCAGGCGGGCGGCGGGGCCGCCGATGGAGCCCAGGTAGAAGCCGCCATGGGTCTTGCAGGCCTCGCGCACGGCGCGCGAGCGGTTGCCCTTGGCCAGCATGATCATCGAGCCGCCGAAGGACTGGAACTGGTCGACATATGAGTCCATCCGGCCGGCCGTGGTCGGGCCGAAGGAGCCGGAGGCGTAACCGGCGGGGGTCTTGGCCGGGCCGGCGTAGTAGACCGGGTGGTTCTTCATGTAGTCGGGCATGCCTTCGCCCTTCTCCAGCCGCTCGCGGATCTTGGAGTGGGCGAGGTCGCGGGCGACGATGATGGTACCTGATAGAGACAGGCGGGTTTTCACCGGATGCTTGCTCAATTCGCCAAGTATATCCGTCATCGGCTGGTTGAGGTCGATCTTTACCATCGATTCCGACAGCTTCGCCTCGTCGATCTCAGGCATGTACTTCGAGGGATCGGTCTCAAGCTGTTCGACGAAGATGCCATCGCGGGTGATCTTGCCCTTGGCCTGGCGGTCGGCGGAACAGGAGACGCCGAGGCCGATCGGCAGCGAGGCGCCATGGCGGGGCAGGCGGATGACGCGGACATCGTGACAGAAATACTTGCCGCCGAACTGGGCGCCGACGCCCATCTGCTGCGTCAGCTTGTGGATTTCCTTTTCCATCTCGACGTCGCGGAAGGCGTGGCCGCTTTCCGAACCCTCGGTCGGTAGGTCGTCGAGATAGCGCGTCGAGGCGAGCTTGACGGTCTTGAGGTTCATCTCGGCCGAAGTGCCGCCGATGACGATCGCCAGATGGTAGGGGGGACAGGCCGCCGTCCCTAGCGTCAGGATCTTCTCCTTGAGGAAGTCGATCATGCGGTCATGCGTGAGCAGCGAGGGCGTTCCCTGATAGAGGAAGGTCTTGTTGGCCGAGCCGCCGCCCTTGGCGACGAAGAGGAAATTGTATTCGTCGGTGCCTTCCTCGTAGATATCGATCTGGGCTGGAAGGTTGTTCTTGGTGTTCTTTTCCTCGAACATCTTGATCGGGGCGAGCTGCGAGTAGCGCAGGTTCTTCTTCTCGTAGGCGTCCATCACCCCGTTGGCGAGCGACGAATAATCCTCGCCCTCGGTCCAGACGCGGCGACCCTTCTTGCCCATGATGATCGCGGTACCTGTGTCCTGGCACATTGGCAGGATGCCGCCGGCGGCGATGTTGGCGTTCTTCAAGAGGTCGTAGGCGACGAAGCGGTCGTTGTCGGTCGCTTCGGGGTCGTCGAGGATCGAGGCGAGTTGCTTCAGGTGGCCGGGGCGCAGCAGGTGATTGATGTCGGCAAAAGCGGTCTCTGCCAGCAGACGGATACCCTCGGGCTCGACGGTCAGGATGTCCTGGCCCTTGAAGCTATCGACAGAGACGTGGTCGCTGCTGATCTTGCGGTACTGGGTGGAGTCTTTGCCGAGGGGGAACAGATCGTCAGCCATCGAATGACCTTTCGTGCGGGCCGGAATGGAAATCGCAGACGGTCTATGCGGGCGTTTGGCCAATTGCAATCATTCTAAAACCTTCGAAAAACCCTCAAGAATGCATGAAAAACACCGCCACGGAGGCCGTGGCGGTGTCGGGTCGTTCATCGATCGTCTGGAATGGCCTTACCTGATGCTTACTTGGGGCCGATCATTGTTTCGGGGCGGACATACTGGTCGAACTCTTCGTTCGTGAGGTAGCCGCCGCCGACGGCTTCCTCGCGCAGCGTCGTGCCGTTCTTGTGGGCGGTCTTGGCAATCTTGGCGCAGATGTCGTAGCCGAGCTTGGCGTTGAGCGCCGTCACCAGCATCAGCGAGTTCTCGACGCCCTTTTTGATGTTGTCCTCGCGCGCCTCGATGCCGACGACGCAATTGTCGGTGAACGAGACGGCGGCATCACCGAGCAGCTGCACCGACTGCAGGAAGTTATAGGCCATCATTGGATTATAGACATTGAGCTCGAAATGGCCCTGGCTGCCGGCGAAGGTGAGTGCGGCGTTGTTGCCGAAGACGTGGGCGCAGACCTGGGTCAGGGCTTCCGACTGCGTCGGGTTGACCTTGCCCGGCATGATCGAGGAGCCCGGCTCGTTTTCCGGCAGCGACAGTTCGCCGAGGCCGGCGCGCGGGCCGGAGCCGAGGAAGCGGATGTCGTTGGCGATCTTGAACAGGGCGGCAGCCGCGGCATTAATCGCGCCATGGGCGAAGACCATCGAGTCATGCGAGGCGAGCGCCTCGAACTTGTTCGGCGCGGTGACGAAGGGCAGGGCGGTGATCTCGGAGATCTCTTCCGCGACCTTTTCCGCAAAACCGATCGGCGCGTTGAGGCCGGTGCCGACGGCAGTGCCGCCTTGGGCGAGTTTGGAGAGCGCCGGCAGCGTCAGTTCGATGTTGGCGATCGCGGATGCGACCTGCGCGGAATAGCCGGAGAACTCCTGGCCGAGCGTCAGCGGCGTCGCGTCCTGCGTATGAGTGCGGCCGATCTTGATGATGTGGCTGAACTCGGTGACCTTCATGTCGAGAGCGGCGTGCAGATGCTTCAGCCCCGGCAGCAGGTGGTGAACGATCTGCTCGACGCAGGCGATGTGCATGGCCGTCGGGTAGGTGTCGTTCGACGACTGGCTCATGTTGACGTGGTCGTTCGGGTGCACGGGCTTCTTCGAGCCCATGATGCCGCCGAGCACCTCGATGGCGCGGTTGGAGATCACCTCGTTGGCGTTCATGTTCGACTGTGTGCCGGAGCCCGTCTGCCAGACGACCAGCGGGAAATGGTCGTTGAGCTTGCCGTCGATGACTTCCTGGGCAGCGTCGACGATGGCGTTGCCGATCGCGGGTTCGAGCTTGCCCAGCGCCATGTTGGCGCGGGCGGCGGCCTGCTTGACGATCCCGAGCGCACGCACGATCGACAGCGGCTGCTTCTCCCAGCCGATCTTGAAATTGCCGAGCGAGCGCTGTGCCTGTGCGCCCCAATACTTGTCGCTTTGAACTTCAATCTCGCCGAAAGTATCGGTTTCGATACGGGTGGAAGTCATGGCCATGCCTTTCTTTCGCGTGAGCGGCTGCGGAGATGCTGTCTTATAGGTCTCAAGCCAGCCCAAGAAAACAGCGCGGGTCAAAAATATGAGCTGCGAAGTCATATTAGTGGGCGCGCTATACGTGGTTTTTTGGCCACGTCTTATTTTTTATCCAACAACGTCTTTTGGGGGACTGTGTGAGCAGGCGAAAATAAAGTAAAAAATTAACCAATAATTTCATAATTTTGTGTGAACTGCGGCGAGGCGGCGGGTTTGCTACGTTACGGAAGAGTGAGTTCTTCGAGGCTGGCGGTGGCGTCCCGTTTCTGCCATGTCACCTGACAGCGACGGGTGGTTGAGAGTTTTGAGCTGGGCGAAGCCCATGACCGAAGACAGCATGAGACTGGGACTGGAAAAAGCATGACATTCTTCTTGAAAGGTGCGGTTTCCGCACTGGCACTTTCCTGCGGCATGGCCGCGATGGGTGTCGCACCCGCGCATGCCTATACGCTGATGGACATGATCCGAGGTGATCGTGCCCGCACCCAGAGCACCATCATCAATCCGGCTCCGGAAGTGCTGCCGCCGCAGGTCAATACCAGCGCGCCGCTGCCGAAGGTGTCCGCACCGCGTTACTACACCTACAAGGTGGATCCGATGCGGCTTGTCGATACCGGCAAGTTCACCGATCCCGTCGTCACCGGTGCGGTTGCCGCCGTCGGCACGCCGAGCGATGCGACGCCGTCGGTGCAGCGTCGTTACCTCATCGACGCCAAGGTGCGCGCTCCCGTCGATGTGGCCAAGGCGCTGGAAACCTACTACGGCGACACCAAGAACGAGATGGTCTGGCTGACCGGCACTGAGGTCAACGACCGCGCCAAGGCGGCGATGGCCTTCCTGGCGAGCGCCGACAGCGTCGGTCTCGATCCGGCCGACTATGCGGTCACGGTTCCCGCCGTCGATCCGGCCAATCCCGATCCTGTCATGCGCGACCGGGCACTGACCCAGTTCGAGCTCGAACTGTCCTCCAAGGTTCTGGCTTACGTGCAGGACACGATCCGTGGCCGCGTCGATCCGAACAAGCTCTCCGGCTATCACGATTTCGCCCGCAAGACGGTCAATCTCGACCCGGTGTTGAAGCTGGCGCGGATGAGCCCTGACGTCGGCGCCTATCTCTCGAGCCGCACGCCCAACGGTCCGCAGTTCGTCGCGCTCAAGGACGAGCTCGCGAAGTTGAAGGGGGAAGGCAATGGCGAGCAGCCGATCAGGATAGAACTCAGCGGCGTGCTGCATCCCGGCGAAACGTCTTCGGAAATCCCCAACATCGTCAAGGCGATCGACAAGCACGGCTCGGCCGCGCTGAAGAGCGAAAATGCCGCGACACTGGCTGCCTATGCCGGCGGTATCGACTACTCGCCCGAGATCGTGACGCTGGTCGAAGCCTTCCAGAAGGAACACGGCCTGAAGCCGGACGGCATTGTCGGCCAGGCGACCGTTCGCACCATGACCGGTGGCGACAGCAACAGCTCGAAGATCGAGAAGCTTGTCGTGGCCATGGAACAGGCCCGCTGGCTGCCGGCCGATCTCGGCTCGCGCTACGTCTTCATCAACCAGCCGGCCTTCATGGTCTACTACCACAACGACAACAAGGAAGAGCTGTCGATGCGCGTGGTCATCGGCCAGCCGTCGCACCAGACTTTCTTCTTCCAGGATCAGATCCAGACGGTCGAGTTCAACCCGTTCTGGGGCGTGCCGCAGTCGATCATCATCAACGAGATGCTGCCGAAGCTGCGCTCGGACCCGAACTATCTCGATCGCATGGGCTATGAAGTCGCCGTCGGCGGTCGTGCAGTGCCGTCTTCGAGCGTCGACTGGTACGGTTCGACCGCAAACGTCTCCGTGCGTCAGCCACCGAGCGGCGACAACGCGCTCGGCGAACTGAAAATCCTGTTCCCGAACGCGCATGCGATCTACATGCACGACACGCCGTCGAAGAGCTTCTTCAAGCGTGACATGCGCGCGCTCAGCCATGGTTGCGTGCGTCTCGCCGATCCACGCGCGATGGCGGCGGCCGTTCTGAACACCACGGTCGACAAGATCGGTCAGGAGATTGCGACCGGCAAGAACCATGCGGTCCAGGTGCCGCAGAAGTTCCCTGTCTACATCGCCTACTTCACGGCCTGGCCGGACAAGAACGGTGTCGTGCAGTATTTCAACGACGTCTACGACCGCGATACCTACGTCCAGAAGGCCTTCGACGCGACCACCAAGGCACGCGGCGCACAGATCTGAGTTTTGACGCTGCGCGGCTTTTGGGTCGCGCGGCGTTTCCTTATCCAGCGTGCAGGAAGCGGATCGCTTCGTCGCGGCGGAACAGGTAGAGCAGGGTGCGCACGGCGTTGCCCCGTTCGGATGTCAGGTCCGGATCGCGCTCGATCAGATAGGCCGCGTCCTTGCGCGCGATCTCCAGCAGGTCGGCGTGGGCCTCGAGGCTGGCAATCCTGAAGCCTGGTGTGCCGGATTGGCGCGTTCCCAAGAGTTCCCCTTCGCCGCGCAGTTTCAAGTCTTCCTCGGCGATCCTGAATCCGTCTTCCGTATCACGCATGATGGTCAGCCGCGCGTGGCCGGTTTCGCCAAGCGGGCCGCGATAGAGCAGGATGCAGGTCGAGGCCTCGTCTCCACGTCCGACACGGCCGCGCAGCTGGTGCAACTGCGCGAGACCGAAACGCTCGGCGTGCTCGATCACCATGATCGTCGCATCCGGCACGTCGACGCCGACTTCCACCACAGTCGTGGCCACCAGCAGGCGGATCTCGCCGGCCTTAAATGCCAGCATGACGGCGTCTTTCTCGGCGCCGCTCATCCGGCCGTGGATCAGGCCGATGCCGGGACCGAGCGCCGATGTCAGCGTCGCGTGGCGTTCCTCGACCGACATCAAGTCGCTCTCTTCGGATTCTTCCACCAGCGGACAGATCCAGTAGGCCTTCTTGCCGTCGGCCAATGCCGCCTTCAGCCGTCCGACGATGTCGCCGATGCGCTCGGTCGGGATGGTGATTGTCTGGATCGGCTTGCGGCCGGCCGGCTTTTCGGTGAGTTTGGAGACGTCCATGTCGCCGAAGGCAGCGAGAACAAGCGTGCGCGGGATCGGCGTCGCGGTCATGACCAGCATGTGCGGCGTGATGCCCTTGGCGGTCAGGCGCAGGCGCTGGTGGACGCCGAAGCGGTGCTGCTCGTCGACGACAGCCAGCATCAGGTTCTTGTAATTGACAGTGTCCTGGAACAGCGCATGCGTGCCGATGACGATCTGCGCTTCGCCCGACGCGATGCGTTCGAGGATTTCGTCGCGCTCGCGGCCCTTGGTGCGGCCGGTGAGCACCTCGATGCGCAGGCCTGATGCGGCCGTGTATTTGGCGATCGTGGCAAAGTGCTGGCGGGCTAGGATTTCGGTTGGGGCCATCAGCACGGCCTGGCCGCCGCTCTCGATGACCGCTGCCATCGCCATCAGCGCCACCAGCGTCTTGCCGGAGCCGACGTCGCCCTGCAGAAGCCTGAGCATGCGGTCGTCACCGGCCATGTCCTTGAGGATCTGGGCGATCGCCTCGGTCTGGCTTCCGGTCGGGGAGAATGGGAGTGCTGCGAGGATCTGGCTGCTGAGCTTGCCCGTCGCATGCACCGGCTGGCCGGCGACCTTGCGCAGCCTTTGGCGCACGAGGGCCAGCGACAGCTGGCCGGCAAGGAACTCATCATAGGCGAGGCGACGGCGGGCGGGCGCCTGCGGGTCGATATCGCTGGTGTCGCGCGGCTCGTGCAGCATGTGGAAGGCGTCGGCGGTGGACGGCAGCCCTTGCTTCTGCGCCAGCGCGGCGTCGATCCATTCGGGAAAGGCGGGCGTCTTCGGAAGCGCGGCTTCGATGATCTTGCGCAGCGTCTTCGGCGACAGGCCCGCCGTCAGCGGATAGATCGGCT
Organism: Hyphomicrobiales bacterium; assembly: GCA_900472605.1. Classification (GTDB taxonomy): domain Bacteria; phylum Pseudomonadota; class Alphaproteobacteria; order Rhizobiales; family Rhizobiaceae; genus Rhizobium. Next base: position 56,974 of record UCJD01000041.1, read on the forward strand.
CGACCAGCGGCAGGTTTTCGGCCTCGCTTGCCTTCACGATGTAATCCGGGTGGACCATCGAGGCGCGGCCGTTGAACCAGTCGACCTTGCCGGAAACCGTGACCTCCTCATCGATGGGAAGCTGCTTTTCCAGCCATGTCGACTGGCCGCGGAAGAAGACCAGGGTCAGTTCTCCGGTCTCGTCGTGCAGGACGACGCGGTAGGGGACGTTGCTCCTGCGGTCGGGCGGCGGCTGGTGGCGGTCGACGCGGCCGGTGATGGTGACGATGGCGCCTTGCGGTGCGCGCGCAATGCCCGGCTGGTTGCGCCGGTCGATCAGCGAATGCGGCGCGTGGAAGATGAGATCAACGACACGGCAGTCTTCCGGCGTCTCGCGGCCGAGGAGCTTGGCGAGCAGGTCGGCGATCTTCGGGCCGACGCCGGGAAGGCCTGAGACGGAAGAAAACAGCGGATCGAGAATGGCGGGGCGCATGGGTTTCTACATGCGACGGGAGGCAGCTGTTGGCAATGGGAATGGCCTAATTTTCAAACATCGCAACGCAGCTGCCCCTATTTTTGGGGGCGGATTAGAGGTGCCGATGAAGGAAATCTGAGACATCACGTTCTATACCTGCATGGATGGCCGCCCGATCAATGCCGGCAGCGTCCTTGCAGATCATCGGCGCCTCTGCCGCCAGTTCCTCGGGGCAGGGATCGATGAAGACGAAATGACCGCCGGGGGCAACAACCTGCTCCGGTGGTGACGGCAGGTTTTCTGCCACGGCGAGCGCATTGGCTTTCGCACCGAGGAAGGAGCTGTCCTGCGGCCTGAACAGCATCACCGGCAATCTGACGGAAGACAGGCTCGCTTGATCGAAAAAGATCGCCAGAGGATCCATCAGTACAAGCGCCTTGATGCGCGGCTCGGTATCAGGCTGCCAATTGCCGATGGAGGCCGGGGCTTCGGTTGCCTTTTCTGTCGCCGGGCGGCATGAGCCGACATCGCCGCGACCTTCACCGGTGCAATATGCAAGCGCCAGATCGAAGTTCGGGCGGCCACCGGCCAGAACCAGAGAGGTGTAACCACCGGCCGAAAAGCCGACCATGCCCAACCGGTCAACATCGATGTTCGGCGCGAAACGCGCGTCCGCCAGCACTGCGGCCAGGGCTTTCGAGGCCTGTCTTGGCCGATCCATCAGGACTTTTGCCTGCTGGGTTGCCCGCGAATGCCCTGCGGCGTCTCCGACATGCACTGGAGCCACCACGACCAGTCCGGTGCGTGCGAGGCTCGCAGCAAGCTCGCGATGCACCATCGGTGTTCCCCCGCTGCCATGTGAAAACAGCACAACGGGAAAGCGCTGGCTGGAGGCGATACTGGCGTTAGGCGTTGCAGCAACGGTGAATGGCCCGGCACGCCACGGTTTCTCTGGTCCTGAGGACGGATACCAGATCATGGTGTCGAAGGTTCCGTCTTCGTCGGAGACGGAAATGCGGGAAAAGCCAGCTGTGAAGGATGAAGGCCGAAGGTCCTCGCTCAGGGCAAGGTTGGGCGAAATGATGAGCAATGAAATCAGGCAGAATATGCGGAGCAACATAGTATCCTCTAATAAAGACTGAAAATATTGGGTGAGTATATATCGCTTTGGCGTTCTCGCATCTTGTTTTCGCGCGCCGGCCGTCGGTCGATTTGTACCGATCTGCCGGCGGCGGACGCCATGTCGGATATGCCGTGCTTTTTTCCCCGAAAAACCGGTTTCCACCTTGCGAAGCCATGCTTTATAGAGAGGCGCATCAACAGGAAGCTATGTCATGACAGGTGTCACCCTCTCGAGCGCCGATCTCGATCCCCGCCGCCGCCGGATACTGTTCCGCTGCTGGCATCGCGGCATCCGCGAGATGGATCTGGTGTTCGGCCAGTTCGCCGAGCGCGAGATCGCGGGTCTCTCGGAGGTCGAGCTCGACGAGTTCGAGACGATCATGGCCGAGGAGGACAATGATCTGGTGCGCTGGATCATGGGAACCTGGCCGATCCCGGAGCGTTTCCAGACGCCGATGTTCGAGCGGCTCTGCGCCTACAAGCCCGATTTCGAGTACCCCGCCGATACCCTGCCCAGGAATGCGTGATGATACCAGGTTTTGACGCGAAGAAGCTGACGGCGCTTTCCGTGCCGCTGACTGTTGGCAATGTGCCGGCCGGCCTGGAACCGATGCTGCTGGCAGAGCTGGCACGCGCCGGACAGCCGGTCGCCTATGTGCTGTCTGACGGGCAGCGGATGGCTGATATCGAGCAGATGCTGAGCTTCGTCGCGCCTGACATTCCGGTCCTGACGCTGCCGGCCTGGGACTGTCTGCCTTACGACCGCGTGTCACCGAGCGCAGACACGTCTGCCCGGCGCCTGGCGGCGCTGAGCGGGCTGATCGCGTACCAGAAGAAGCCGCATGCGGCGATCGTGCTGGTGACGGTCAACGCGATGCTGCAGAAGGTGGCGCCGCAGGATGTGATCGACGGGCTCGGCTTTTCGGCCCGACCGGGCAATCAGGTCAGGATGGACGAAATTGCCGGGCGGCTTGAGCGCAACGGCTTCGACCGTGTCGCTACCGTGCGGGAGGTCGGCGAATATGCAGTACGCGGCGGCATTCTCGATGTCTTCGTGCCCGGGTCGGAAGAGCCGGTGCGGCTCGATTTCTTCGGCGATACGCTGGAAAGCATCCGCAGCTTCGATCCGGCCAGCCAGCGCACGACGGGGCAGGTGCGCTCGCTTGACCTCAATCCGATGAGCGAGGTGACGCTGACGCCGGATACGATCAGTCATTTCCGCAAGAGCTATCTCTCGACCTTCGGTGCCGCGACCCGCGACGATGCGCTCTATCTGGCGATATCAGAGGGGCGGCGCTATCCGGGTATGGAGCACTGGCTTCCTCTGTTCTACGACAAGCTGGAGACGGTGTTCGATTATCTCAAGGGTTTCCGGATCGTCACCGACCATACGGTGCGCGAGGCGGCGGAGGAGCGCTCGAAGCTGGTCTTCGACTATTACGATGCGCGGCTGAATTCCGGCAAGCCGGTCAAGGGCATGTCGCAGGGCACGCCCTACAAGCCCGTCGTTCCCGGCCAGGTCTATCTCGACGGCAAGACATTCGCGGCAACGCTCGATGCGTTCGACGCGATGCGGATCACCCCCTTCAACGAACATGAGGGCGAGGCGAGGCGCGTCGTCAATCTCGAGGCGCGGCAGGGCGAGCGCTGGGCGCGGCCGAGCAGCGAGGCTCAAGGCAATGCCGAGCGCGTCAACGTCTTCGACGTCGTCGTCAAGCACATCGCCGACAAGCGCGCCGCGGGCGCCAAGGTGCTGATCACGGCCTGGACCGAGGGATCGCTGGAGCGGTTGCTGCAGGTTCTGGCCGAGCACGGGCTGGCGCGCGTCAAGCCGATCGCGGCGCTGAAGGAGATCGACGGGCTGGAGCAGGGCGAGGCGGCGGCCGGCGTCTACAGTCTGGAGACCGGCTTCGAGGTCGGGAATCTCGTCGTCATCGGCGAGCAGGATATTCTCGGCGACCGCATGGTGCGCCGCTCGAAGCGCCGCAAGCGCGCCGCCGATTTCATCTCCGAGGTCGCGGGGCTCGACGAAGGCTCGGTCGTGGTGCATGCCGAGCATGGGATCGGCCGCTTCATCGGTCTTGCGACCATCCAGGCGGCGGGCGCGCAGCATGCGTGCCTCGAGCTGCAATATGCCGACGAGGCGAAGCTGTTCCTGCCGGTCGAAAACATCGACCTTTTGTCGCGCTATGGCGGCGAGGGAACAGAGGCCAATCTCGACAAGCTCGGCGGCGGCGCATGGCAGATGCGCAAGGCCAAGCTCAAGAAGCGGCTGCTCGATATGGCAGACGGCCTGATCCGCATCGCCGCCGAGCGACTGACGCGGCACGCGCCGGTGCTGACGACGCCGGAAGGGCTCTATGACGAGTTCGCGGCGCGTTTCCCCTATGACGAGACCGAGGATCAGGACACGGCCATCGAGGCGGTTCGCTCCGATCTCGCGGCCGGTCGGCCGATGGACCGTCTGGTCTGCGGCGACGTCGGCTTCGGCAAGACCGAGGTGGCGCTGCGCGCCGCCTTCGTGGCGGCGATGAACGGTATCCAGGTGGCGGTGGTGGTGCCGACCACGCTTCTGTCGCGCCAGCATTTCAAGACCTTCTCCGAGCGCTTCCGCGGACTGCCGGTGCGCGTGCAGCAGGCCTCGCGCCTGGTCGGCTCCAAGGAACTGGCGCTGACCAAGAAGGAGGTTGCCGAGGGCAAGACCGATATCGTCGTCGGCACCCACGCGTTGCTCGGCGCCGGCATCAATTTCGCCAATCTCGGGCTGCTGATCATCGACGAGGAGCAGCATTTCGGCGTCAAGCACAAGGAGCGGCTGAAGGAGCTGAAGAGCGACGTGCACGTGCTGACGCTGTCGGCGACGCCGATCCCGCGCACGCTGCAACTGGCGATGACCGGGGTGCGCGAACTGTCGCTGATCACAACGCCGCCGGTCGACCGCATGGCGGTACGCACCTTCATTTCGCCGTTCGATTCGCTCGTCATCCGCGAGACGCTGATGCGCGAGCATTATCGCGGCGGCCAGAGCTTTTATGTCTGCCCTCGACTTTCCGATCTCGAGGAGGTGCATGCGTTCCTGCAGTCCGACGTGCCGGAGCTGAAGGTCGCCATCGCCCACGGGCAGATGCCGCCGGGCGAGCTCGAGGACATTATGAACGCCTTCTACGAGGGGCGTTACGACGTGCTTCTGTCGACGACGATCGTCGAATCCGGCCTCGACGTGCCGACAGCCAATACGCTGATCGTCCACCGTGCCGACATGTTTGGCCTGGCGCAGCTCTACCAGATCCGTGGCCGCGTCGGACGCTCCAAGGTGCGCGCCTTCGCGCTGTTCACACTGCCGGTCAACAAGGTGCTGACGGCGACCGCCGAGCGGCGGCTCAAGGTGCTGCAGTCGCTCGACACGCTCGGCGCCGGCTTCCAGCTCGCCAGCCACGACCTCGACATTAGAGGCGCCGGCAACCTGCTTGGCGAGGAGCAGTCGGGCCACATCAAGGAGGTCGGCTTCGAGCTCTACCAGCAGATGCTGGAGGAGGCGGTTGCCGAGGTGAAGGGCGTCGACGAGATCCAGGATAGCGGCTGGTCGCCGCAGATTTCGGTTGGCACTTCGGTAATGATCCCCGACGGTTACGTGCCTGACCTGCACCTGCGCATGGCGCTCTATCGTCGCCTCGGCGAGATCACCGAACTCAAGGAGATCGATGCCTTCGGCGCCGAGATGATCGACCGCTTCGGGCCGATGCCGATCGAGGTGCAGCACCTGCTCAAGATCGTCTACGTGAAATCGCTCTGCCGCATCGCCAATGTCGAGAAGGTGGATGCCGGGCCGAAGGGCGTGGTCATCCAGTTCCGCAACAAGGAATTCCCGAACCCGGGCAACCTGGTCGGCTATATCGCCAAGCAGGGTTCGATGGCGAAGATCCGTCCCGACCACAGCGTGTTCCTGACCCGCGACCTGCCGACGCCGGAAAAGCGGCTGCAGGGGGCGGCGGTGATCATGACGCAGTTGGCGGAGATGGCGAAGGGTTGAAACAAATTCGGACGGAAAGCCTGAGCTCTCCGTCCGAAACTACATACAATAATATGGGAAATCAGCGGATCAGTTCATCCCGGCGCGCGCTTCGGCCTTGGCCTTGGCGATGTCGCGGAGCGCCCCGGCGATCACATCGGGGGTCTGGGCGCCGCTGACGGCGTATTGCTGGTCGAAGATGAAGAAGGGTACGCCGTTGACGCCCATCTTCTGCGCCGATTCGATTTCCTCGACGACAAGATTTCTGTCGGCATCCGAGGCGAGCAAGGAGGCGGTGACGGCGCGGTCAAGACCGGCTTTCTCGGCGACATCGAGAAGCACATCGTGGTCGCCGACATTCAGGCCTTGCTCGAAATTGGCCTTGAACAGCCCATCGACCACCTTATCGGCCTTGTCGCGGTCCTCGATCATCGCCCAGTGAATGAGGCGGTGAGCGTCGAGCGTGTTCGGGCCGATCGTGATGGCATCGAAATTGAAGTTGATTCCGACTTGGCGGCCGAGATCGGTCAACATCTTGTGACCTTCGGCGACACGCTCGGGACCGCCGAGCTTCTTCTCAAGTGCTGCCTTCTGATCGACGCCTTCGGGCGGGTAATCCGGGTTGAGGCGATAGGGGCGCCAGTTGACGTCGACGCCGACTTCGTCCTGGACCTCTGATATCGCCAGTTCCAGCCGGGCCTTGCCGAGATAGCACCAAGGGCAGACGACATCCGAGACGACGTCTATAACAATGCGTTCCATGGGCTTTCCTTTCCGGGGTTGCTGTGCCCCAAAAGGGCGTTGGAAGCCATCTAGTCGCTGCGGGCGGCCAGTTCAACCCGGCAGAAAAAGAGAACCATCTCTCATTGGACGCTCTGATCCCACCAGGTCGGCAGCTGATAGCCGTAGAGCGGAACCTTGTCGGGGTGGCCGATGCGCTTGCTGCGGGCGACCCACTGGTTGTCGACATGGTAGAGCGGCAGGACGTAGTGGCCGGACAGCAGCAGTCGGTCATGCGAGCGGACGGCGGCGGTGAAATCCTCGGCCGAGCGGGCCGTGAGGATGTGCTGGATCAACGTATCGACATCGGGATCGGCGACGCCGGCGAAATTGTCGGTTCCCTCACGGTCGCGCGAGGCCGAGGACCAGCGGCCGACCTGCTCGATGCCTGGGGAAAGCGACGAGGTGAAGGATTTGACGATCACGTCGTAATCGAAGGTGTTTGTGCGGCTCTGATACTGCGAATCATCCACGGTGCGGATCGACGCGTTGATGCCGAGCAGTTGCAGCGAGCGCTGGTAGGAGACGGCGAGCTTCTCCTGGTCGGTGTTCTGCGTCATGATCTCGAAAGCGAGCGGGCGACCATTCGCGTCGCTCATCTTGCCGTTCTTGATCGTGTAGCCGGCCTCCTTGAGAAGCGCGACGGCCTGCTTCAGCACATTTCGGTCGCGGCCGGAGCCATCTGTCACGGGCAGCTTGTACGTGCCGTCGAGAATGGCGGGATCGATGCGGTCCTTGATCGGGCCGAGCAGCTTCAGTTCGCGCTCGTCGGCGGGCACGCCGAAGCTGGAGAGATCGGAGTTCTGCCAGTAGCTTTGCGTTCTGATATAGGCGCTGGAGAACAGGTTCTTGTTGGCCCATTCGAAATCGAAAATCAGCGACAAGCCTTCGCGCAGCTTCACATTATTGAAGAGCGGCCGGCGGGTGTTGAAGACGAAGCCGAACATGCCGGATGGAAGCTTGGGCTGGAAGGTGTCCTTGACGACATTGCCTGATGTCACGGCCGGGAAATTATAGGCGCTCGCCCAATGGCCGGGGCTGCCGTCTGGGTAGATATCGACGTCGCCCTTCTTGAACGATTCGAACAAGGTCGTGTCCTGCAGGAAATACTGCACTGATATCTGGTCGTAATTGTCGAGTCCGACCTTGGCCGGGATATCCTTGCCCCAGTAATTCGGATCGCGCTCGAAGGTAATGCTTTCGCCCGGCTTCAGCGACTTGATCTTGTAGGGACCCGACCCGATCGGCGGCTTCAGCGTCGAGCGGTCGAAGTTCTCCGCGTCGATCGCATGCTTGGGGAGGATAGGCGTCGAGCCGGCGAGAATCAGCGGGAATTCGCGGTCGGCCTTGTCGTTGAAGGTGAAGCGGACGCTGTGATCGCCGACCTTCTCCATTTTTTCAACGGCGTTGAGGCGCGTGCTGAAGGGGACGCGGCCCTTTTCCTTCAGGATGTTGAAGGAGAAGATGACGTCTTCTGGCGTAACCGGCTGGCCGTCCGACCATTTCGCGGCTGGGTTCAGGTTGAACTGGATATAGGTCCTGTCGTCGTCCCATTCCGCGGATTGCGCCAGCAGGCCATAGAGCGTGAAAGGCTCGTCGCGCGAGCGCAGCATCAGCGTTTCATAGACCAGATTGCCGTATTCGGGGTCCCACATGCCGCGGGCCGTGGTGCGCATGCTCTTCAGGATGAACGGGTTGAGATTGTCGTAGGTGCCGACGACGCCGTAGGAAATCTTTCCGCCCTTCTTCACGTCAGGATTGACGTAGGGCAGATGCTTGAAATCGGCGGGCAGCGCAGGTGTGCCGTGCATGGCGATCCCATGCACGGGTTCAGCAAGCGCTGCCCCGCAAACGAGGGTGAAGACGACGGGGAGAATGATCCGGAGCATAGTCGAAATCCTTTCCGGAAAACGGCACGATTCGGCCGAAGACTACCATGTGCCGGACCCAATTCACCATCCACGGCAAATTCTTGTCCGCGATAGCCAAAACGCCAAAGAAACACTGGAAATCTCCAGCAACGCGATGTAACAGGGACCCCGAAGTCGGGGGGTCATGCATTTGCCTCATTGTTTTAAGAGGTCAGATGCGAACAACCCTGTTGGTGAGGATGGCATATCGGCTGTCCCAACGGGATATCAGGAGACGGAATTCGTTATGATGTTCAAGTCTGAAAAGAAAACACGGGCAGCCCTGTCCGTTATGGCAGTGATGCTTGGCGCCGCAGTGGCTCCGGTGTCTTCTTATGCGCAGGACGCGTCTGCCGACGCTGGCGCACAGGCTGCCGGCGCGCCGCGCCTCGGTTGGTACAAGACCTGCAACAAGCAGGAAGACAATGACGTCTGCGTCGTGCAGAACGTCGTTCTTGCCACCGGTGGTCAGCTCGTTACGGGCGTTGGTCTCATTACCGTTTCCGGCAAGGTCAACAACAAGAGCCTGCAGGTTTCCGTTCCGCCGGCACGTCTCATTCCTCCTGGTATCGGTATGCAGATCGACGGCGGCAAGCCGCAGAAGATCGATTACCTGATGTGCATGCCGGATCGTTGCGTCGCGCAGATCCCGCTGACGGATGCGATGGTCGCCAGCCTGAAGAAGGGCACCGATCTGGTTCTGACCTCGATCAACTTCCGCCGTGCGCCGAACCCGATCAAGATTTCGCTTGAAGGCTTCACCGGTGCATTCGACGGCGAAGCGGTTTCCGCTTCCAAGCTCGCGGAAAGCCAGAAGAGCCTGCAGGACAGCATGCAGAAGAAGGCCGACGAAGCGCGCAAGAAGCTTGAAGACGCCCAGAAGGCTGCCAAGGCTCAGTAATCCGGAGCCTGATGGATTTTCGAGAAACCCGGCCTCGCGCCGGGTTTTTTGTTGCCTGCACTCGGGCCGCGACCAAAGAAAAACCCCGCTGGGATGGCGGGGTTTTGAAATGAAGAGGCAATGGCTTAGTGGGTGAAGCTCATCTTGGGTTTGAACTGCCCAGTGGGTGCCATATCGAAAATCTGGTAAACCTGTTCGTTGCGCAGCGGCTCGCCGCTTTCGTCGTTCATCAGGTTCTGTTCGGATACGTAGGCCACGTATTCGTTTTCTTCGTTTTCGGCGAGCAAGTGGTAGAAGGGTTGATCCTTGCTCGGGCGCACGTCGGCGGGAATGGAATTCCACCATTCTTCCGTATTCGCAAATTCCGGATCGACATCGAAGATGACGCCGCGAAACGGAAATACCTTGTGCCGAACCACTTCGCCGATACTGAACTTAGCTTGTCTTTCTTTCATGGTACGACTTCCTTTCATCACCTGATTTGGTGATTGGTCTCGCTCAAATCAAGATTTGTGCGAGAACTCGTCACATGAGTGTCACATCCGCGCGAGGCTTCCGCGACATCGGGCAGAAGAAAGCCCCAGCGAACCGGGGCTTTCCGAGGGCTTATGCCGAGTAATACATGTCGTATTCGACCGGATGCGGGGTCATGTCATAACGCATGACTTCGATCATCTTCAATTCGATGAACGAGTCGATCTGGTCGTCGTCGAAGACGCCGCCGGCGGTCAGGAACTTGCGATCCTTGTCGAGGCTCTCCAGCGCTTCGCGGAGAGATGCGCAAACCGTCGGGATCTTCTTCAGTTCCTTCGGCGGCAGATCGTAGAGATCCTTGTCCATGGCCTTGCCGGGATGGATCTTGTTCTTGATGCCGTCGAGGCCGGCCATCAGCATGGCGGCGAAGGCGAGGTAGGGGTTCGCCATCGGATCCGGGAAGCGGACTTCGACGCGCTTTGCCTTCGGGTTGCTGCCGAACGGAATGCGGCACGAGGCCGAGCGGTTGCGGGCCGAGTAGGCAAGAAGAACCGGTGCTTCATAGCCCGGGACGAGACGCTTGTAGGAGTTCGTCGACGGGTTGGTGAAGGCGTTCAGCGCCTTGGCATGCTTGATGACGCCGCCGATGAAATAGAGGCAGCTCTCGGAGAGGCCTGCGTATTCGTCGCCCGCGAAGCTCGGCTTGCCGCCCTTCCAGATCGACATGTGGACGTGCATGCCCGAGCCGTTGTCGCCGAAGATCGGCTTCGGCATGAAGGTTGCCGTCTTGCCGTAGGCATTGGCGACCTGATGCACGACGTACTTGTAGATCTGCATCTTGTCGGCGTTGCGAACGAGCGTGTCGAACTTGATGCCTAGTTCGTGCTGGGCAGCGGCCACTTCGTGGTGGTGCTTTTCAACAACGACGCCCATTTCCGACAGGACCGTCAGCATCTCAGAGCGCATGTCCTGCGCGCTGTCGATCGGCGGGACCGGGAAGTAGCCGCCCTTGACGCGCGGACGGTGGCCGAGGTTGCCGGTCTCGTATTCGGTGTCGTCGTTGGACGGCAGTTCGGTGGAATCGAGCTTGAAACCAGTGTTGTAAGGGTCGGCCTTGTAGCGCACGTCGTCGAAGATGAAGAACTCGGCCTCAGGACCAACGAAGATCGTGTCGCCGATGCCGGATGCCTTGAGATAGGCTTCGGCCTTCTTGGCGGTGCCGCGCGGGTCGCGGTTATAGGCTTCGCCGGAGACCGGATCGAGAATGTCGCAAAGGATGACCATGGTGGACTGCGCGAAGAACGGGTCCATGTGGACCGTTTCCGGATCGGGCATCAGTACCATGTCGGATTCGTTGATCGCCTTCCAGCCGCCGATCGAGGAGCCGTCGAACATGACGCCATCGGCGAACATGTCTTCATCGACGCAAACCACGTCCATCGTGACGTGCTGCAGCTTGCCCTTTGGATCGGTGAAGCGCAGGTCGACGAACTTGACGTCGTTATCCTTGATTTGCTTGAGGATTTCGCTTGCGGTCGCCATACAATGGTTCCTTCATTTGAAATGACGAAGCGTTGGCTTCGCCGGTAGACCGAACAGGTCAGATCGCGTCGACGCCGGTCTCGCCGGTGCGAATACGAATGACTTCTTCGATGTTGGATACAAAAATCTTGCCGTCGCCGATACGGCCCGTTTGCGCGGCCTTGCGGATCGCGTCGATGACGGCCTCCGCGTTCTCGTCGGCGAGGACGACTTCGACCTTCACCTTCGGCAGGAAATCGACGACATACTCCGCGCCACGGTACAATTCCGTGTGGCCTTTTTGGCGACCGAAGCCCTTTGCTTCCGTGACTGTGATCCCCTGCAGGCCAACTTCCTGAAGGGCTTCCTTCACTTCGTCCAGCTTGAAGGGCTTAATGATCGCTTCGATCTTTTTCATGAGAAAATGACTCTCCGCTTCTCCCGTTATAGCAGGCTCATACCCACCCCCCGATAGAATGCAGTTATCGTGCCAGTTGGAAAGCGGAATCTTCGTGAAAATGGCGGCCACAGACCTAAAGTCGAGCGATTTTCAGCAATTTCAACGATTTTTTGTCAAAAACGGAGTGCGTTGTGAGTGAAAAGCTTAAATTTCGATCGAAATCTGGAATATTCGCGATGTCTGATGCTCCCTTTCTGGATAGTAGGCGGGATTAAAATATATGCAAATGAGTAAATAATAGACTTCCAGATTTTGCGCCAATCGGTTGTTTTTTAGGCTGTTTCTGCTTGAATGGCCGAATGGACAATCAACTCTCCGATCTTCTCCTCGCCCCCGCCGAAATGGCCGCCGTCGATGCCGCAGCAGCAGCTTCGGGTATCGACAGTTTCGGGCTCATGCTCAAGGCCGGCGCCGGCACGGCGGCGACTTTCTTGCGCCACTATCCCTGGGCAAGGCGCGCGGTCGTTCTTTGCGGCCCCGGCAACAATGGCGGCGACGGGTATGTGGCGGCGCGCTGCCTGAAAGATAGCGGTGTCGCGGTCGCGGTGTTTCATCTGGGGGATCCCGCTCGGCTGAAGGGCGACGCCGCCCGGGCGCTCAATCACTGGTCGGGCGAGGGCGCGCCGATCGAGGCGTACGAACCTGCCGATGGGGACGTGGTGATCGACGCGCTGTTCGGGGCAGGGCTGACGCGGGCGGTGCCTGAGACTGTTCGTGCCGTCATGGGGCGTATCGAGGCTGTCGGCCTACCGGTGCTTTCCGTTGACCTGCCATCCGGTATCGACGGCCGGACGGGCATGGTGCTGGGTGCGGCACTTTCGGCTGCGCGGACGATCACTTTCATGACGCGCAAGCCGGGCCATTTGTTGATGCCAGGCCGGGAGCTTTCGGGCGCGCTCGAGGTTCTCGACATCGGCATACCCGCGCGGATCGTGCGCGGGCAGGCATCTGGCAGGCTGGCGGAGAACCGGCCGGAAGAATGGCGACGGTGGCTGCCGTCAACAGGGCAGGAGACGCACAAGTACAAGCGCGGGCACCTCGTGGTCTTCTCGGGCGAGAGGGGCAAGACGGGCGCTGCGCGAATGTCGGCAATGTCGGGGCTGAAGGCCGGCGCCGGGCTCGTGACGATCGCGTCGCCTGCGGATGCCATGGAGGAAAACGCGACGCATCTCACGGCCGTGATGCTTCACGGTATCGATGGGGATGCAGAGCTTGTGGGTTGGCTGAAGGATGAGCGATTGCGCAGTTTTGTGCTCGGGCCGGGCTTCGGGGGCGGCGACAAGGCGCGTGCTTTCGTGGGCGCGCTCTCGGGGCGGCATCTGGTTCTCGACGCCGATGGCATCACCGCGTTCCGCGACGATCCTGATGTGCTGTTCGCATTGTTCGCTGAAGGCGAGACACGGCTGGTCTTGACGCCGCACGAGGGGGAGTTTTCGCGGTTGTTTCCCGATATTGCCGCGGACCCGGATCTCGGCAAGGTCGACAAGGCGCTTGCGGCCGCGGCGCGGGCGAATGCGGCCATCGTCTACAAGGGTCCGGATACCGTGATCGCCTCGCCGGATGGCCGAGCGTTGATCAACACCAATGCGCCGATCTGGCTGGCCACCGCCGGATCGGGCGATGTGCTGGCGGGGATCATCGGGGCGCTGATGGCGCAGGGGCTGCCTGCCTTCGAGGCGGCGGCGGCCGGCGTCTACATGCACGGCGAAGCGGGCAACCGGGCCGGCAAGGGGCTGACGGCGGAAGACCTCGTCAGCCACGTTTTACCGCTTTGACGATTTGCCCGCTCTGATTACTTGCCGACCTCGTCCTGCAGCGCGATGGCTCCGAAGGGGGCGTTGACCTTGCCTTCGTGGATCATGAAGGCGAAGACGTCGCGCGGCTCGACCTTGACCTTGCGGTCGGCGTCGATGACAGGCAGATCGTCCGGCACCTTGCCCTCGGACCAGGTCTCCAGGCGCTTGGCCCAGGCTTTCAGCTCTTTCGGCGGATAGCAGGTCCTGATTTCGTCCGAGCCCTTCTGCAGGCGCGTATAGACGAAATCGGCGGTGACATCAGCCACCATCGGATAATCGAAATGCTCGGCGACGACGGGTGCGACGCCGTATTTCGCGAGCAGCGCCACGAACTCCGGCACCTTGAAGCTGTCGTGGCGGACTTCGACGACATGCTTCAGCGGCAGGCCATCCTGCTTGTCCGGGAGCAGCTGCAGGAAACCCTCGAAATCATCAGGCTCGAACTTCTTCGTCGGCGCGAACTGCCATAGTATCGGGCCGAGATGCGGGCCGAGTTCGACGATGCCCTGGCCGAGAAAGCGCTCGACCGATTCACCGGCTTCCGAGAGGATCTTGCGGTTGGTGCTGAAGCGACTGGCCTTGAGCGAGAAGATGAAACCCTCGGGCACATCGGCGGCCCATTTGGCGAAGGTCTCCGGCTTCTGCGAACTGTAATAGGTGCCGTTGACCTCAATGACCTTCAGCTGCCGGCTGGCGTAGTTCAGCTCGTCCTTCTGCTTCAGATCGGACGGGAAAAAGTGGTTGCGCCAGGGCTCGAAGGTCCAGCCGCCGATGCCGACGCGAATGGTGCCGGGGTTTGTCATGACTTCAATCCATCCTGTTCGCTTTCGCCGAAGCCGCTTTTAGGATAGTCAGCCTCGCGGGGCACCAGCCGGTAGACGCGGGCATCCTTTTCGGCACGTTCGAAATCACGCTCACGCAAGGCGCGGCGTACGCGATCCAGTCTGCGGATATCCTCCGGCCCCACCGTTGGAGACCATTCACCGCCATCGTCGTTAAGCTCGACGATCACCTCTGCGGCGTACTCCCCTTCGCGAACAAGCTGCGACGACTGTCTCGTCATTGTGGCTTCCTCCTGGTGAAATCATCACTCCAGCGATCGGCGTCCGGAATGTAGGCCGTAATCAAGACTGCCGGCTCCGTTGAGCCAGCAGGGATGCCCCAAAGCAGGTGGATAGGCATTTGCCGCTCATCCATCTGGAGCACCAGAACGCATGGGCCTTTATGATAGTGCGGATACTCCTCCACTGTCACGGCAGCCTCAATTCCCCTCACCAACGGCTCTATGAGCAAATCGTCGTTCAACAACTCCTGCAGTGCATGCGCCGAGACTCTGAACTTGTCGTCAGCGATCAGCGCTCGCACGGTGGAGAGGATGTTATTCACTCCGCCGCCTGCACCTTCTTCACCGGTCGCCGCTCCAGCAACTCCTTCAGGAAGTGCCCCGTATACGACCGCTTCTCCTTGACGATCGCCTCCGGCGTGCCAGAGGCCACGATTTCGCCGCCGCCGTCGCCGCCCTCGGGGCCGAAGTCGAGGACCCAGTCGGCGGTCTTGATGACTTCGAGATTGTGCTCGATGACGACGACCGAATTGCCCTGGTTCACCAGTTCGTGCAGCATTTCCAGCAGCTTGGCGACATCGTGGAAGTGCAGGCCCGTGGTCGGCTCGTCGAGAATGTAGAGCGTGCGGCCGGTCGAGCGCTTCGACAGCTCCTTCGCAAGCTTGACGCGCTGCGCCTCGCCGCCGGACAGCGTATTCGCCTGCTGGCCGACCTTGATGTAACCTAGGCCAACGTCGAACAGTGCCTGCAGCTTGTCGCGCACGGCGGGAACGGCGGCGAAGAACTCGACGCCTTCCTCGACTGTCATGTCGAGCACGTCGGCGATCGACTTCTGCTTGAAGGTGACGTCGAGCGTCTCGCGGTTGTAGCGCTTGCCGTGGCAGACGTCGCAGGTGACGTAGACATCCGGGAGGAAGTGCATCTCGATCTTGATGACGCCGTCGCCCTGGCAGGCCTCGCAGCGGCCGCCCTTGACGTTGAAAGAGAAGCGGCCTGGCTGATAGCCGCGCGCCTTGGCTTCCGGCAGGCCGGCGAACCAGTCGCGGATCGGTGTGAAGGCGCCGGTATAGGTGGCCGGGTTGGAACGCGGCGTGCGGCCGATCGGCGACTGGTCGATGTCGATGACCTTGTCGATATGCTCGAAGCCGTCGATGCGGTCGTGATCGGCCGGAATTTCGCGCGCGCCCATGACACGGCGGGCGGCGGACTTGTAGAGCGTCTCGATCAGGAACGTGGACTTGCCACCGCCGGACACACCCGTAACAGCCGTGAAGACGCCGAGCGGGATCGATGCCGTGACGTTCTTCAAATTGTTGCCGCGGGCGCCGACGACCTTGATTTCCTTACCCTTCTTCACCTTGCGGCGCTCGTCGGGAACCATGACGCCGAGTTCGCCCGACAGGTATTTACCGGTCAGTGACTTGGGATTGGCCATGATGTCCTGCGGCGTGCCGTGGGCGATGACCTGGCCGCCATGGATGCCGGCGGCGGGGCCGATGTCGACGACATCGTCGGCCTGCAGGATGGCGTCCTCGTCATGCTCGACGACGATGACGGTATTGCCGATGTCGCGCAGGTGCTTCAACGTTTCAAGCAGACGGGCATTGTCGCGCTGGTGCAGGCCGATCGACGGCTCGTCGAGCACGTAAAGCACGCCAGTGAGGCCGGAGCCGATCTGCGAGGCGAGGCGGATGCGCTGGCTTTCGCCGCCGGACAGCGTGCCGGAGTTGCGCGACAGGCTGAGATACTCGAGGCCAACATCGTTGAGGAAGCGCAGACGGTCCCTGATCTCCTTCAGGATGCGGACGGCGATCTCGTTCTGCTTGGCGTTGAAGCTTGTGGGCAGCGTTTCGAACCAGTCGCGGGCGACGCGGATCGACATGTTGGTGACCTGGCCGATATGCAGCTTGTTCACCTTCACAGCCAGCGCCTCCGGCTTGAGGCGGAAGCCATTGCAGGAGGGGCACGGTGCGGCCGACATGTAGCGCTCGATCTCCTCGCGCGCCCATGCGCTGTCGGTTTCCTTCCAGCGGCGCTCGAGATTGGTGATGATGCCTTCGAAATTCTTGTGCGTCGTGTAGGAGCGGGCGCCATCGACATAATGGAACTCGATCTTCTCCTCGGTGCCGTTGAGGATGACGTCCTGCGCCTTGGATGACAGGTCGTTCCAGCGGGCGCCGAGCTTGAAGCCGAAATGCTTGCCGAGCGCTTCCAGCGTCTGGTTATAATAGGGCGAGGAGGATTTGGCCCATGGCGCGATGGCGCCGTCGCGCAGCGTGCGCTCGGGCTCGGGCACGATCAGGTTGGCGTCGATCTTCTGCTGGGCGCCGAGGCCGTCACAGGTCGGGCAGGCGCCGGCCGGGTTGTTGAAGGAGAACAGCCGCGGCTCGATTTCCGAGATGGTGAAGCCGGAGACCGGGCAGGCGAATTTTTCCGAGAACAGGACACGCTCATGCGTTTCGTTCAGCGACTTGTTGGCGGAGCCACCGGCCGAGGTCTCTTCTGCGGGCAACGGCTTGTCGGCGAATTCGGCGATGGCGAGGCCGTCGGCGAGCTTCAGCGAGGTCTCAAGACTGTCGGCCAGACGCGCCGAGACATCAGCGCGCACGACAACGCGGTCGACGACGATGTCGATGTCATGCTTGTATTTCTTGTCGAGCGCGGGGGCGTCGGCGATCTCGTAGAACTGGCCGTCGATCTTGACGCGCTGGAAGCCCTTCTTCATCAGCTCCGCGAGTTCCTTCTTATACTCGCCCTTGCGGCCGCGCACGAGCGGCGCGAGAATGAAGAGGCGCGTGCCTTCCTCGAATGCCAGGATGCGGTCGACCATCTGGCTTACGGTCTGGCTCTCGATCGGCAGGCCGGTTGCGGGAGAATAGGGAACGCCGACGCGCGCGAAGAGCAGGCGCATGTAGTCGTAGATCTCGGTGACCGTTCCCACCGTCGAGCGCGGGTTGCGCGAGGTGGTCTTCTGCTCGATCGAGATGGCCGGCGAGAGACCGTCGATCTGGTCGACGTCGGGCTTCTGCATCATCTCCAGGAACTGGCGGGCATAGGCCGACAGGCTCTCGACATAGCGGCGCTGGCCCTCGGCGTAGATGGTGTCGAAGGCCAGAGAGGATTTGCCCGATCCGGACAGGCCGGTCATGACGATAAGCTTGTTGCGCGGCAGATCGAGGTCGATGCCCTTCAGATTGTGCTCGCGCGCGCCACGGATGGAAATCGTCTTCAGTTCGCTCATCGTCTTCTGCTTCTGTGCTGGAACAAGCCCCTTATTTAGTGATGCCGGCGGGCGAGTCGAGGCTGAATGTCGAGATGGTGGAAGGTTTTCGATTCTGTTGACAGCACTATAGGGATAAAATAGAACAAATAAAGAACAAAATTCCTTGTGGATGAACCGCTATGGACGTCCATCGCACCGCCTCTATGGTTTAAGGTGCACCGATTGTTTCAAGCGCCGCCGGGCAGGGCGGCAGGTAGGGTGAGAAGTATGGCTGGCAGCGTGAACAAGGTAATTCTGATCGGGAACGTGGGCGCTGACCCCGAGATCCGTCGGACGCAGGACGGCCGGCCGATCGCCAACCTCCGCATCGCGACATCCGAGACCTGGCGCGACCGCAATTCCGGCGAGCGCAAGGAAAAGACCGAGTGGCACACCGTCGTGGTGTTCAACGAAGGCCTCTGCAAGGTCATCGAGCAGTACGTCAAGAAGGGCGCCAAGCTCTATATCGAAGGTGCGCTGCAGACCCGCAAGTGGCAGGACCAGCAGGGCCAGGACCGCTACTCGACTGAAGTCGTGCTGCAGGGCTTCGGCTCGACGCTGACCATGCTTGACGGTCGCGGCGAAGGCGGCGGCGATCGTTCTGGCGGTGGCTACGGTGGTGGTCGTGGCGGCAATGCCGGCGGTGGCGATTTCGGTGGCGGCGGCGGTTATGGCGACGATTACGGTTCGCCCTCGCAGTCATCCGGCCGTGGCGGCTCGGGCGGCGGTTCGTCTTCCGGCGGCGGCGGCAACTTCTCGCGCGATCTGGACGACGACATTCCGTTTTAGCAGATAATAGGCTAACTTTAGCAAACTAAGATGCCGCAAGTCGTTGTAAAATAACGACGTTGCGGTTTCTTTATTTTTGGCGCTCTGATTGGAATTTAATTTTAGGAAGAGAATTAGCAAGACCGTAAACTTACAGACCGCCGGGCAGTTGTGCGCCACCGCGCAGACTTCGGCCTGGGGGCAGATCAGGAGAAAGTCCAGGTCGCAGAACAAGAAATATGTTGACCTCCATCGAAATTTCTCTTATGGAGGGATGTTGACAGTCTAGGCATAATTGGTAACTTCCGCTAAGATTTTGGCGGGAGCATTTGTTGTTGGCGACTTTCAGAAACCCCTACAGAATTCAGTGGTCGATTTTTTCTTCCGGCGAGCGCATGCCTTTTCTCGTGCCCGCCGCTACGGGCGTGCCTGTCGAGGCCCCAACCTTCTGGATTATGGCAAGCCGGCGGCCTCAGGGTCGTCAGCCTAACACGCTGTCCAACGAACTTCGGTGTCTGATGTACCTCTTTCTTTGGGGCGACGCCCGCGGCGTGGACGTCGTGGAGCGCATCAGGAAGGGGGTATTCTTCTCACTGGCGGAGACGCTCGACATCGCAAACTACTGCGGCCGGTCCATGGTGGAGGCGATAAAACAGGTCGAGGAGCGTTCGCTGAACGTGGTAGCACGGAGGACGAGCGGCAAAGCGTTGGCAAAGGCGGCCCGGTCCCTCGAAAAAAGAAACCGGCTCTCTGCCGTCCGGTCGTTCATCGAGTTCACCAGTGCCGACGTGCTATCGACCCTGTCTCGGTGGCCGCAGCGTTGGCAGCAGTACAGCGCGGTCAGAGCCCATCAGCTAGAGCTGATCGACGGGCAGTTCCTGGGGATCTCCAAGCCACACCGGGATGAGACAAGCCTGCCCGAGGGATTGGACCCCGCGGCGGTGAAGCGCCTCCGCGAGGTCATCGAGCCCGATCATCCGGACAACCCCTTCATGCCGAAAGTCCGCTTTCGGAACTACTTGATCGTCAGGCTCCTGCTTGATCTGGGGATGCGTCGAGGAGAGATGCTTGGCATTAAGACCGCCGACTTCGTTCCCGCGTCGAGGGGTACGATCACCATTCACCGCAGACCGAACGATCGTGATGATCCAAGACGAAACAAACCCGCCTCGAAGACCGCCGCGCGAGTGTTGGAACTGAGCGGTCGGCTGACGGAAATCGTTCATGAGTGGATCGTCGGACATCGGCGTCACATACCGGGCGCCCGTCGCAACCCCTACCTGATCGTGAGCACCCGCGACGGTGCGCCGATGTCCGAGTCAAACGTTAACAAGATCATGGAGGCGCTTCGCGACCGCGTGGAGGGACTTCCGAAGGAGCTCGCGCCTCATCCGCTGCGGCATACGTGGAACGATAACTTCTCAGATCTCATGGATGAGAACAAAGTCTCTGCCGAAGACGAGATTAAGTGGCGCAAGCGGCTGATGGGATGGCGTAACGAAAATTCTGCGGCGTCATATGTTCGCCGCACAGTCCGCCGCCGCTCCAACGAGGCGTTTGCGGAGCTTCAGGACAAGTTCGCAATCGGAACGAAGGAGCAAACGTGATGGAAAAGACGGTCGTCAGAGCATTGGAGTCGCTACCGGAGCTCCCGCCCACCGCGGTGACAAAGGACGGCGTCGTGTTCGATCCCCATCCCGACATCTGGCTTCTAGCCTCGCTCACCAAGAACCGCGTCGTCTTTGAGTTTGATCGATTGAACAATTTTTCCCCCGAAATGCGCCACAAGCTTAAGCTTGCGATGATTTGGAAGCTGGAGAACTCCTCGTTTAGTCACGCGCGAAACCAATATGAGAGGCTGGTTGCATTCTTTGACTCTCAGTTCGCCAAGAGGACTGATTACAGTGATACGATCTCTCTATCTGACATACTCAATTATCGGGGGAACCTGACCACGACCACAGAGTGGAAACTGGGTGTTCTTCGCATTCTCTTCACCGACATGGAGAGCATGGGACTGGGTATCGCCTCTGAAGAGGCGACCGATTACCTCCGGGACTCTACGATACGGGGGAACGTCAAGGGAACCTCGACCAGAACTCGTGACAACCGCAAGGGGGCGTTCAACGACATTGAGCTTCTGTCCATCCAGTCCAGTCTGAATAATGCCTACGCGAAGAACCTCGTAAGGCTAGACCACTTTGCAATGATCTGGTTATTCCTCGGGTACGGTCTTCGGCCGATACAGGTCGCGGCACTAAAGGAAAGCGATCTTGCCATCTACGAGGGCGACGGGGGCAAGTCTTACGCTCTTAGAATACCGCGAGCGAAGCAGAGCCGCGAGACGGTACGGGGCTCTTTCAAGGTCAGATACTGTAGTAAGCAGATTGGTCAGCTTCTCGAAGAAGTCTTGAGTTACAACCGACGACTACGGGAACAGTCGGGCTTGGACGGGGACGGCTGGCCGATGTTCATGTCGTCGGAAAGAGGCATCCTGCCGGGCCTGCAATATCACCATACGTCGTCGGAGATAGGCGCGATCGTCAACGATATCACCGGTGCGTTGACAAGCCTTGTCGCGAACACACGTAGGTTTCGCATCACGCTGGGCCAGCGTGCCGTGGACGATGGGAAAGACAAGTTTACCGTCGCAGAGATGCTTGACCATTCTGACACTCAGAACGTCAAGGTGTACTTCGAAGCCAGTCCAGCCATGGTCCTTAGGCTGGATCGACACCTCGCGATGGAAATGGCGCCCCTGGCCCAGGCGTTCGCGGGCGTCGTGGTCAACACGGAAGCCGAAGCATTACGAGGTGGAGAACGGTCCAGCCGCATTTATGATCGCACGCTGATCGACAATATCGCGGACCCGCTGGGCACCTGCGGGCAGATGAGTTTCTGCGGTCTCTCGGTTCCTTTTGCCTGTTACACCTGTCGTCATTTCCAGCCGTGGCTTGACGGTCCTCATGAGGCGTTCATGGCCGCCCTGATCGCCGACCGGAACCGGATGAAAGACGACGATCTGTCTCCCAAGATCTACGCCATCAGAGACAGAACCATTCTCGCGGTGGCGGAAGTTATCCAGCTCTGTTCGGCCAAACTGGAAGCAAGGAAGGCGTAACAGCGTGACCACAAATGTCGTCCCCCTCATATCGCCCGCAATCGTCCGACCGGCCGACGCCGTCGCGGAGTTCGTCCGCTTGGTACGCGAGCAAATCAACTCACTCATCCCGGCTGAAATATGGGATCAAGATATCTGGCCGGTTGGGAGCAACTTCGCTACCAAAGGCCAGAACCGCAACAACCGCATACTCGCCTTCTACAACAGCTCGGCGACCATCTCGAACCAGCAGGATGTTGCGGGCACCCCCCTCGATCCCGCCATCAAGGACTTCGCGAAAGCGTATCTTCGCTACTCCCATTCCGCGTCGCCGGTAAGCTACGAAAACACCCAGAAGCGACTGGACGCCCTTCAGTTCATAGAGGCTGCTTTTAGAAAATTGGGGCTGCAGCCAGCGATCGAAGCGCTCAATGTCGTAGTTCTGAACGAAGCTGTGAACCTTGCGCGGGTAGGCGTCGGCGCGGCTCGGCACTACCAGTTCGCCATCTACATCCAGCAGGTCCACCGTTTTTGCATGGATCGTCATTTCATCGACGCGCCCTTCCAGTGGCGGCACGGCGTGCGTAAGCCCAAGGACGGTAACGAAGCCATCGGACAAGATGCCCGTGATCGCCGCAATAAAAAGCTCCCAAGTCCCGAGGCGTTCCATGCGCTTGCCCACATATTCCGAACGGCGAATACGTTTATCGACCAATTGTACACTGCCGTCTGTGCAGTCTGCGTCTCGATACCGATCCGTGCCCACGAGGTGCTTCAGCTTCGCCTTGATTGCGAAGTGCATGGTCAGGCGACGGACCCGGAGACGGGCGAGGTGCGGGAAACGTACGGTATCCGGGTCTGGCCTGGGAAAGGAAATCCGCCGCAGGTGAAGTGGGTTCCGACGGTGATGGTCACCGTCGTTCAGGAGGCGGTTCAGCGCTTGCGCGAACTCTGTTTGAACGCTCGCGAAGTGGCGTCGTGGTATGAGGAAAATGGAGATCAGCTTTGGCTGCCAGCACACCTCGAGCGATATCGCGGCGAGGACAGAATACCGATGGAAAGCTTCACCGAAGTAGTCGGTGTCAAAGGCACTAAGCCCATTCGTCAGTGGTTGCGTGCGGAAAATATCGTCTGGACGCAGGAGTATGTCAGCATCTCGTCGCTGGCCGAAAAGCTCATTCCGCAGTTGCCGAGAGACTTTCCATACTACAATGGAGACCGAGACCAAAAATATTCGAAAACGCTCGTCGTGCTGCTTTACAACGAAGGTCATGCGCAGCGTGGAATATACCGCTCGCTCATAGAAAAAGCCACTGTGCAGTCCTTCGAGCACTGGTTGTCGGGTCACGACAAGAAGCCGGGTATCTTCAAGTCGATGGGCTTCACGGAGAAGGACGGAACCGACATCAAGATCACCACTCACTCCTTCCGGCACTGGCTCAATACGATCTCCCAATTAAAGGGGATGAGCGATCTCGACATCGCCAAATGGAGTGGGCGCGAGGTCGAACAGAACCCGACCTATAATCATGTCACCGCTGAGGAAACACTCTCGCAGATCAAGGCGGCGGTCGATAACGGAAATGCAATCGGTCCGATGTTCGAAGCCGCAAAGATGCGGGGCGTCAATCTCCCGGTAGATCGGCGCGACTTCCTCGACGCCCAGATTGGCTCGGCACTTGTTACGGACTCTGGCATCTGCGTGCATGATTACTCACTTCTTCCCTGCCAAAGCCATGGCGACTGCCTCGGCTGCTCCGAGAACGTGTTCGTGAAGGGCGACGCAAAGCACCGCGCGAAAATCGAAAAGCGTTTGGCTATGGCCGAGAAGCAACTCCAAGACGCGTTATGGGCTACAGGCGAAGAGTATTACGGTGCAGACCGTTGGGTTGCGACGCATGAAAGAGGCATCGCGCGGATGCGCCAGATGCTTTCAATCCACGACGATCCGACCATTCCGGACGGCACCATCATCAATTTGGCCCATGGAGCGCTGGACAACGAAATAGCAATGGCGGTCCGTGACCGCGGCGACGTGGCCGACGACGTTCCACTCAGAATCCCTGTTGAGATGGATGAGGCTCTCTGTTCGATGTGGGAGGAGTGACGGTGGCGAAGGCGAGACTTACTGACAAGGAGATAGACCTAATCGTCGGAATGCTTGCCGGGTGGAAGGGCCGACTGAGTTGGGAGCTCGTGCTGCAGCGTGTGGAGGCGATGCTCGGGAGAACCTTTACCAGGCAGGGTTTGGACAAAAACGAGATCATCAGCATCGCCTTCGGGCAAGCGAAGGACAGGCGCCGTAAGCTATCCAAAAAGGAAATCGAAGAGAGCGATCAACCACCGGAGCTGGCTGCTGCGGAGCGACGAGTGGAGGTGCTTAGGGCTGAGATCGCTGTGCTCAAATCTGAGCAGGAGAGGTTCCTGGAGAAGTTCGCTACATGGCTTTACAACGCACGAAGCCGAGGCATATCCGAGTTTGATCTTAACAGACCGCTTCCCGACGTCGACCGGGACGAGAGCGAGCGAAAGCGATGAGCATCAACTCCTTCCAGCAGGTCAGCGAGGAGAACTACGTCCGGCTCGAGGCTTACCTCGACCGGATGGAAAGCGCCGGGCTTAAGCTGCCAAGCCGGGGCGGCAAGGTCAACAAGACGGCCGTTGCCACAGCGTGCGGGTTCAATCGGGAGACGTTCACCCAGAACAAGCGCTTCGAGAGGAGGCTCAGCGATGCAGTTGTCGCGCTGGGGCTTGAGGGGCCGGCCGCTCCAGAGCCGCCGCGACGGGACGGAGCCGACAAGGCGCGTATTACGATTCTTGAGCAGCAGCTCGCCTCACTGCGCGGTGAGAACTACGAGCTGCGGCGGAGGTTGGCAAGGTACGAGCATGCCACCTTGACAGGCAGGCGTGTGATGCCATGACGAAAATGCCACGCGGGCATCACATCGTAGAATTCCTCGCCTCTCGACCAGAGTTCGTCGGCGTCGGTAAGGCCACTGCCCAGCGTCTGTGGGAGACGTTCGGACCGGACCTCTATACGATTCTTGGGGACGGCGATTTACACCGCCTGTCGGAACAGCTCGACCGCAATCACGCCGCAATCGTCGTTGAGGCTTGGCGCAATCAGCAGGCGCTCGCCGACTGTGTAGTGTTCTTCGACGAGCAGAGGGTCGAGCTGAACGTCGCCCGTAAAGCCGTCGCCTTCTGGGGCGACGAGGCCGTCTCGAAGATGAAGGACAACCCTTACCGGCTGCTGACCGTCTGCACATGGCCGCAGGTCGACAGGGTGGCGACAGCTTTGGGCGTCAGCGGGAGCGACCCCCGTAGGTTCGTTGCTGCTGTAGAGAGCATCCTTTACGACCGCCTCGACCGAAAACATACCTGGTGCGGCGGATCAGTTCTGGTGGGTCTGGTGGCAAGACGACTGTGCGTGTCCGAAGAAGATGCTTTGACGGCGGTGGAACTTGCTGTCTCCGACGGGGCCGCGGTCCCTATTGACGGTGGTTTTCAGCCTGCCGGCGCGGCCTACATGGAGAGATTCATCGAAGCCCGAATCGACGCCCATGTCCGGCGCACCGTCGGCAATGACCTGTTCCTCGACGGCATTCGCTCCGAAGACGTCGCCAGCTTCCTCGCGAGGTTCGATCCATCAAGATCTCTGACGAACGAGCAATGCGACGCAGTCGGAATGGCTTTGCAGAACGCCTTCTCCCTCCTTATCGGCGGCGCCGGCGTAGGCAAGACCACTACGCTCCGAGCAATTAACGCAGGTGCCCGCCACTTCGGCATGAACGTCTTTCAGCTCGCTGTCGCCGGACGGGCCGCGGGACGGATCGCCGAGGCGACGGGAAAGCCTGCACAGACCGTTGCGTCCTGGCTGAAGGGCGTTGCGGATGGGCGTATCGAGCTTGGTCGGCACACCCTCGTGGTAGTCGACGAGGCTTCGATGCTCGATCTTCCTACGCTCTACCGCATACTCTTTCATCTTCCGGAAGACGCCCGCTGCTTGCTGGTGGGTGACACGGCTCAGCTTCCGCCGATCGGTTTCGGTCTCACCCTGCATCGTCTCGTCCTAGAAAGGCGTATACCGAAGACAGAACTCACCAGGATTCTCAGGGCGTCGGAGGAGAGCGGCATTCCTCGGGTTTCCCTCGCCATACGTGAGGGCCGTGCCCCCCGAGTTCCTTCGTATCACAGCGAGCGAGCAGGCTGCACTTTTGCGAAGGCGCCCGAGGCTCGCATCGTCGAAACCATCGAAGACATTCTTCACGATCTCTGGAGCGAGGAGGTGCAGGTCTTGGCGGCCGTATATGGCGGCGTCGCAGGAATCGATTTCATCAATGCTCATTTTCACGGTCTGAGAACGAATGCCGGATTCAGCGCCATGAATGGATTTGCCGAAGGCGACCCATGCATCTGGACTGTCAACGACTACGACCGCCACCTGTGGAACGGATCGATGGGAGTGGTGGACGGCTTCTATGGTGATAGCGTCGTCGCCGTATTCGACGGGAAGAGGCACTCGATCGGCGCTGGCGAGATCCAGAAGCTCAGCCTTGCCTACTGCATCAGCGTCCATAAGGCTCAGGGCAGCCAGTTCCGGAACGTGGTCATGCCCGTCCTGCCGACGGCGAATATGGATCGAGCAATGATCTACACGGCCATAACAAGGGCTATCGACAGGGTCATCCTCGTGGGGTCAGAAGGCGGGTTTAGCAGGGGGGTCAGATCAGATCCGAGGTCGCTCGACAGAGACGTGTCCCTGAGGCTCAGATCGAATGAAACGGCGGCTCATTCCCTCTCGAGCGAAGCCTGAAAGCGAGTCCAGGCCGGTTCGAGTTGCACCGGCGCAGGTCGATAGGAAACTTATCGTGAAAGAAAACACCGCCCACATGGAGGTATTCACGTCCCTCGTCTTCGACGAAACGCTGCACTTTCTTACGCTTCCCGATGGTAGCCACGACGAGGCCTGGGACGTCATAGGGATCGAAAGACTGATGGACAAGCACCTCGGAAAAGACGCCGGAGCCGCGAAACATTTCTTCCGTCGCGTTGATCAGTTATTCCCGGCCGACTACGAAATGACCGTAACGATCAGAGACGCCGATATTTATCACATTACGATTACCTGCGATGGGAAGACCGAAGTATACCCTAATCGGTTCGTCTTTTTTGAGTCGTGATCGATCGAGTCGATCCACATTGGTCATGTACCAGGGATAGGCGTCCTCGACCAGCACGCCCATGCCGTGCGGGATATCTCAGTCGGATACTCTCTCGGTTGCCGTTTCTAGCGGGACATGAACTACTGCAGTTGAACATAATGATTCTCGCGGGCAGACATGGCGACGATTCGAAAGATCGAAATACTGAATTTCCGTGGCATTCAATCGTTGGTGTGGCATCCGCAACCGGGATTGAACTGCCTGATCGGCCCTGGCGATTGCGGTAAGTCCACCATCCTCGACGCGATTGACCTCTGCGTAGGTGCGAGACGGACGGCCCAGTTCACGGATGCAGACTTCCATGCGCTGAAAGTGGACGCTCCGATCGACATCTCCATCACGCTGGGCGACCTCGCGCCATCCCTTATGTCAGTCGAGACTTATGGGATCTATCTTCGCGGCTTCGACAAGGACAAGATGGAAATCCACGACGAGCCGACGGTCGGTCTGGAAACTGTCATCACGCTGAACTTGCGCGTGGAGAGCGATCTCGAGCCTGTCTGGTCGCTCCAATCCGATCGGGCTGCAGCCGCCGGCCAGAGCAGGAATCTTTCGTGGTCGGACCGAGTCGACCTCGCGCCCGTTCGCATCGGAGCCCTGTCCGACCATAATCTCTCATGGCGCCGAGGTTCCATCCTCAACAAGCTTTCCGACGAGACTGCCGACGCCTCGACGGCGCTCCTGGCTGCGGCGCGGGAGGCGAGGAAAGTCTTTGGCAAGGACGCCGACAAGAACCTGACCAAGGCGCTGGACATCGTCACTACCGTGGCGGGAGAGCTTGGCATTGACGTCGGTGCAAAGGCCCGCGCGGAGCTGGAAGCGCATGCGGTCTCCGTGACTGCCGGCACGATCTCGCTGCACGACGAGGTGGGCGTTCCGCTCAAGAAGCTGGGAATCGGTTCGTCTCGCCTGATGATTTCTGGGCTGCAGCAGAGTAACGCGAGCAAATCTTCGCTCCTCCTCGTGGACGAACTCGAGCACGGGTTGGAACCACATCGGATCATCCGCTTCCTAGGGAACCTCGGCGCCAAGAACAAGGATTCGAAACTCCAGGTCTTCGTCACGAGCCACTCGCCGATCGCCGTCCGGGAGCTCGCCGTCGGGCAGCTATTCATCGTGCGCAAAATCCCCGGCGGCCATCACGTGCTATGGGCGGGCGATCATCCTGATCTGCAAGGAACCCTCAGGGTCCATCCAGAGGCCTTCCTGGCTCGCTCCGTGCTGGTATGCGAGGGGGCGAGTGAAATAGGCCTTGTGCGAGGCGTCGACCAATACCTGTCAGACGCCGGGAAGAAGTCCATGCACGCCGAGGGCACCTGCCTTGTCGACGCAGGTGGCTACAAGAAGATCATGTCCCGTGCCCAGGCCTTCCAGAGGATGGGATACCGTACCGCAACGTTCCGCGACGACGATTATCGTGCCGAAGAAGTCGAGGAGACGGCTTTCGAGGCTTTGGACGGCAAGATCTTTAAATGGCGCGAGGGCAAGAAGCTGGAGGTGGAGCTATTCGAGAGCCTGCCCGTGAAGGCGGTAGAAATCCTTTTGTATCGATCCTTGGAGGACAGATCCGAGCAGGAAGTCGACAGCCAGCTCAGAAGCTACTCCGACAACAAGGTGACGCTCGAGGTTGTGCGAAAGGAAATCGGAGAAGGGGAACTGAGCGCTGCAAGCAGGCTTGCGCTTGGAAATGCCGCCGGGGGAAACAAGGAAGGCAAGAAGAGCTGGTTTAAGACCGTGTCCGATATGGAGGAGATCGGCCGGGACGTCGTCGTGCCCTACTGGGCGGAATCCGACCAGGATTTCCGAAAGATCGTGAAGGCGCTTCGGGACTGGACCATCAATGGCTGATAACGAGATTGACCTTCTCGATATCCGTTGTGGCTCGGTGATGGCGCCGGCGGGATGCGGCAAAACCCAGCTTATTGCGGACTCCCTTGCAAGGCATTCCGGGAATAAGCCGATACTGATCCTCACGCACACAAATGCAGGCGTCGCCGCACTTCGAGCGAGGCTGGAACGTGCCGAAGTCCGTGCGTCGTCGTACCGGCTTGCCACGTTGGACGGTTGGGCGCTCAGAATACTAAAAACGTTTCCAGGCCGGTCCGGAATCGATGCCAGGCATCTGGATCTGAAGATTCCTGGAAAGGACTACCCGGCAATCAAAAACGCGGTGGTCGAACTTCTACACGGCCAGCACATCGACGACATTCTGGCCGCCAGCTATAGCCGGCTGATCGTCGACGAGTATCAAGACTGCGGCCGGGAGCAGCATGCCATCGCCTGCCATCTCTCCGGCATCCTCCCCACGGTCGTGCTTGGGGATCCGATGCAGGAGATTTTTAGTTGGAACGGCGACCACCCGGACTGGAACGACGACGTCTGCTCGAACTTCTTTGAGGTCGGTGAACTGAAGACGCCATGGCGGTGGATCAACGCGGGCGCAAAAAATTTTGGAGAATGGCTGCTCGGGGCTCGCAAGACCCTTCTGGCAGGAAACCAGATTGACCTTCGGGACGCCCCCTCGGAGGTCGAGTGGGTTCATCTCGACGGTGATGACGACGAAGAGAAACGGCGCCGGGCCTGCAACGCGAGATCACCGCAGCGCGGAGGCGAGGTCCTGATTATGGCCGCGGGGAATCAGAAGAGGCTTCAGCAGCGGATCGCCATGCAGACGCCCGGAGCGGTAACGGTAGAGGCGGTGGACCTCACCGACCTGACTGACTTTGCCGCAGGTGTCGTCCTCGACCGGCCCGGTGATCTTGAATACGTACTGTCCTTCGCCTCGCAACTCACCACGCAGGTATCTAAGGACGAGCTGATGAGGCGGGTCGCCGTCCTCGAGCGAGGCGCCGGGCGCAAGGATGTGACCGCTTCGGAGCTCGCGGCCATCGACTACAAAGCGACGGGCTCTGCGCAGCATCTCATCGATCTCTTCAAAGCGCTCGAAAACAACCCAGGGGCAAGAACCTACCGGCCGGAGATTCTCCGCGTCTGCATCAACGCTTTACGCTCGTCCGCTCCGAATGAACCCGACGGATTTCTCGCAGCGGCCATCCGCATCCGCGAGCAGAGCAGGATGCTGGGACGGCGCGTGCCGCCACGCGCGGTCGGCAGTCCGCTTCTGTTCAAGGGACTGGAGGCCGACGTTGCCGTCATTCTGGATGCTTCTGACTTCGACAATGTTCCGGAGAGGAACATGAAGAACCTCTACGTCGCGATTACGAGGGGCTCTAAGAAACTGGTGGTATGTTCGACAAGTCCGCTTGTGGGCTAGTAACACCACGGGTTTTCTTAGACGATCTCCCGCGGGTTCCTGCGGCATGATGGACGCCAGAGGATCTTGATTGGTGCCGCAGTCCGGATAAGGGGGAAATGGCAACGGACTGACCTTCGCCAGTCCGTCGTCGTTCACACGGTCATCGCCGTCCCCGGCTGTACCGTGATTGGACTATAGCATGGAACTCGTTCACGCGAAATATCCTAGCGGGTGAATGCCGGCACCAGGGGCCGGCAGAGGGGCGGCAATGAGCCCCTCGATTTCCGCTTCCCGGTAACGGTTGGTCGCCCTGTGGCCCCGCACGCGCCTCGATATCGAAGTAGCGAAGCTAACCCATCTTCGTCCCAGAGCGAGGCTGCAATTTTACAGGCGGAAGGCGACTTAGTTGGGCATCATCTTCGACTAGATTGTTGTTAATGAGGCCCCATCCTCTACCGTTCTCCGGCGGCACGAAGACGATGCCGTTGTTGGTGTAGAACTTCGTTAGTTCCGCTGCGGAATTCAGCATCACGGCCATACCGCGTTCCACCCTTTGGATGCTTGATCGCGAAAGTCCAGAATGCGCCTCAACCATCTCTTGGCTTAGGCCAAGGAATTCCCTTGCAAGCTTCATCATGATCGGTGGCGGTAGCAACATAAGGATTCAATTGCATGGATCCTATTGCTCGGCAAATCAGTCGAAAAGGATCTTGACGACTGACGCCTTAGGCGTCAGTTAAGAAGCCAAAGGCGTCGCTGAATGCTATCGTCGAATCCTTTGTCCGGATCGGAGACCGAATCATGACTGATGCTCTGCTAACGGAGGCGCAACGCCTCGAGTATCTACTGCGCGGCCTGAGTCTCCAGGAGAGCGACTTCAGAGTCGACGGGACCGTCGATGTACCGGCGCATCGAGATCATAAGAACTGCCCTCGCAGGGCGCCCTGTTTGGAGAGAATGGTGGACGGCCATCATACGCTGCCGGGCGGGAGCGTCGAGCTCCACGCGTTTCTGAAGCAAGCTGGAAAGTTGTATGCGCGAACGTTAAACAGTTCGTCCCGGCTGCAAATATCTGTCGGCCCGAGGTACGCGGCATGAGGCACCGGATCTCACCTAGTGCCTTCGCGGAGCTGCGGAAGAACCTCGGCTACTTTCTTGCATACAGCTCGCTGCGAGCCACCCTTCGACCTTTTGAACAGTTCAGAGGCAATGTTCGTGGAATTCTGATTGTCGTTGTCGATGAGGTTTGGATCGATCGGTACGGTCGTGCTGCGGAACTCCTGATGACAGGGCAGCGCCGGACCCTTTTGTCGTCGCGAGAGGCGTCGCGAAGGATTGTCCAGGTACTGAGGCCGTCCACGAAACCGAAGTCAATTGATTGGATCGATCCGTTAGGCCCTCACCGCCAGTTGATGATCGTGACGACTTCGGTGGACTTGGTGCCGATGACGCTACTGAAGGCCGCGGACGTCATCGTCAATACGTTTCCACCAACCGCACGTCAGATGGCGGCAGGGCGCCGTCTCGCTGGGCTGCCAGCACTTCCATCTGATCTGCTTCAGGAGCTTACGCGTGCTGATCTCAGCGTCATCGGTTCTCTGATTGGCAGACGCGCACTGTCAAAGGAGGATCTCCGGGACACTGGGGCGGCTAGACACGGAAGTTCTTCTGTGAAGCCCCTCAGCGAGCTACCTGGTTTTTCCAACGTGCGTCCGTGGGTACAGGCGCTGGTTCGAGACCTGAAGGATTGGAAGGCCGGCACGCTTACCTGGAAGGACATTGACCATGGGGCGCTTCTCATAGGCCCTCCCGGAACAGGCAAGACATTCTTCGCCTCGGCACTGGCTGCAGAACTCGGTGTACCCATTGTCGCGACTTCGGTCGCAGCCTGGCAAGCCAGCGGAGATGGCTACCTAGGCGATATGCTGAGAGCGATGCGGGCGTCCTTCGTCGAGGCACGCAGGAGCAAGTGCGCAGTTCTCTTCGTTGACGAACTCGATGGGATTGGCCGGCGTAGATCCGGTGGGAAAAACGCCTATTACGAGTCCAACGTTGTCAACTGTTTCCTGGAGCTGACGGATGGGCTTATTGATGTCGAGGGTGTCATCCTGCTCGGTGCCACCAACAGACTGGATGACATTGATCCCGCGGTGCTCCGTTCCGGCCGCTTTGAAGAACATTTCCACATCGATCTTCCGGATGAGAATGAGCGTGCGGCCATACTTGCTCATCACTTGGCGGGAGCCGTCGATGCAGCGCAACTTCGTAAGGCAACGGACGCTCTTCGATCCGCGACGCCGGCTGATCTCCAGAGGCTTGCCAGGAAGGCTAAGCGGGCGGCACGAATCCATGGGCGCATGGTCACTGCCGAAGACATCAAGGCAAGCCTGCCCCAGAAGACGAAGCTTCCGGAAGCGGTGGTTCTGCGAACGGCCGTTCACGAATGCGGTCACGTACTGGTTGCGCTGGCGTCGAAGCTGGTGGGCGATATCGTTGTGGAGTTGGAGGACAGCGTTTCCGATCAAGGATTCGACCTACAGGAAGGAGGCCGGGTGCAGTACCGGATGATCGACGAGATCCTTCCAACGGAAGCGACCCTATTGGCTCGCATCAGAATTTCGCTAGCAGGCATGGCGGCGGAAGAGGTGGTTCAAGGAAGCCGATCCATCGGCGGTGCTGGCGTTACCGGCTCCGACATCGAAACTGCGACGACAATTGCAGCGCAGATGGTTCTATCCTACGGAATGGGCAAGAATATGCGGTTCTATGCCGATAGGAGCAGAATTGGCGGCCTCTGGCCCGTACCTCCAGACCTGACTCAAGAGATCAACGCCATCCTGGCTCGTGAGTACCGCGCCGCAAAGGAGCTTCTGATCAAGGAGAAGCCACGGCTGATGCGGCTAGCAGCCGAGCTTGTTGTGGATAGGAGGATGGAGTTTAAGAGAGCGGAAACCGCGTCCCGATAGTCCAGCGACCTGTTCTCCGCCGCCCCCAGGCGACGAGCGGAAAGACTGCAGATTTCGATGAGGCTCTTCGGTCGCTCGTTTGGAACCGGCACGCTGTTCATCAGGCAGCCAACGGCTGTCGGCACGCTCATCGTGGAGGACAGCACCGTGGCACCTGGGTCGACGCCGGGACTTAAGGCGTCGAATTTCGCAGGGGCCGCGCAGATTACAGAGAAGGGTATTGCCACGCTGGAAGGGCAGCCGACGCGTCCCGAAACGTCTTGGACACCTTCCACCCATACTTCGGTCGGCCGGGCTCGAGTCGGCGAACTTCGACCGCGCATCAACGCTATCACTATCGATCGCTAGAGAACTGCGGTTAACTCCTCTTGTCGACCGCGAATTCGAGGTTGGCCGGCTGCACTTCGGCACCGTCAACATGACAAACGGGAATCCCGAGATGATGTCCGACGGCGAATGGCAAGTGGCCAAGGCGGCCATAAACATCTTGTTCGCGTGAAAGTAACCCAGCACAGTAACGACGGCGTACCGCCCGTGGCCCTCACGAGTGCCGCTGCAGAAGAGGCATCAGCTAGGGCCTCACAACCAGCACCACTTGGGCTTTAAGGGATTGATCCAGCTTTGACCGATTCAATGACAGGGGAAGAACGGCGGAAGCTCCTACGGAACTTGACGCTATCAATACAAACGGTCATTTCGTGCGGACATGCCATGCGTGTTGCCGTGGCCGACATGCTCCAAGATTTCGAAAACCTGCGAGAACTCGCAGAGGGGGATCCGGAGGCAAGCCGTTTGTGCGAAAAACTGGAGCGCGTCGTGGAAAGCGACATCGATCAGAATCGCAAAGTTTTCGAGATGTTGGGGCTCAGTATTCGAGAAAAAAATGATCAAGCCTATCGCCTGTAGTGACATCCTCTGCCGTCCGCAGATACTTCGTGATATCTGTGAAATCTTTCACTGATCTCTCTCCCCGTTGATGCAATTCCGGAATGGCTAGGTTACAACCTCAAGGAATGCTTCATGGACCGGAGGCACCTGAGATATCTAAGTCCTGCGGAATAGAGCCAATCGATGAGACTGCTACGGAATAGCGGCACAGACCGTGTAATCGACCAGCTTCGTGACTGGCTCCGGACGGGTACAGCGATCGACCTTATGTCGCCACAGTTTTCGCTGCATGCCTTCGCGGAACTCCGAGACATATGGGAAAAGCCAGGTAATGTTAGGCTGCTTCTCGGCGAACCAAGATTGCTCGTTGAGCACCTTTTCGGTGGACCTGCCGACATTGCCTATCGCAACAGGCTTCAGGGAAGATGGCTCGCTCGCGCTGCCCATGATTGGATTAGGAGGCAGGCTGAGATCCGGTATGCGGTTGCCGCCCCTCCACAGTCCATGATGGTCGTGCATGGCGACGCCGCACCACGTGCTCTTCTTGGCACTTGCGCCTTTACGACTGAGGGATTCGGCGTCACGCCGAGCGCACAACTCGGTCTGATACAGGTCGCCGACAGCAGCAACGAAGCAACCGTCTTCGAAGAGTGGTTTCAAGCCAACTGGAGCGCAATAAAGCCTCAGTCACTCCACGATGACGTTTTCACAGCCTATCTCGGTGAAGCGGCGTCGCAACGCGCTCCTTCGCTCATTTACTTCAAGTTTTTGTTCGATCTATTCAAGGATCTAGGCGACGAGCTCGACGAAGAACGGATTGTAAAATCCGCAACAGGTATCCGCAACACGACCGTGTGGAAAAAGCTTTTCAAGTTTCAGCGCGACGGCGTCGTCGGCGCGATCGATAAGCTTGAACGCATCGGCGGTTGCATCATTGCCGATAGCGTTGGTTTGGGTAAAACTTTCGAGGCGCTCGCAGTCATCAAGTACTATGAGTTACGCAACGACCGAGTCCTTGTCCTCTGTCCAAAGCGGCTGCGCGACAACTGGACGCTGTACATAGCCAATGACAATCGCAACGTCCTTGCCGGTGACCGCTTCAATTTCGACGTCCTGAATCACACCGATCTGTCCCGCGATGGCGGGACCTCGGGGGACATCGATCTCTCGCATGTGAACTGGGGCAACTACGATCTTGTAGTCATCGATGAATCTCATAATTTCCGTAACAAGTCGACACACAAGGATCGCGATACGCGCTACGACCACCTGATGAACCGCATCATCAAGTCTGGCGTGAAGACCAAAGTCCTGATGCTTTCCGCAACTCCGGTTAACAACAGGCTAGCTGACCTGAAGAACCAGATTGCCTTCATGACCGAGGGCAACGATCTCGCTCTGTTCGGTCACGGCATTTCTAGCATTGAAGCAACGATCCGGAAGGCGCAGGGGCAGTTCAATCGTTGGCTCGACCTGCCTGAGGCCGAGCGCCGGCCTTCGCGTCTCATGGACATGCTAGGCTTCGACTACTTCAAGCTGCTCGATATGCTGACCATCGCTAGGTCTCGCAAGCATGTGCAGCGGTATTATGGCACTGCCGAAACCGGTGCATTTCCGGATCGGCTCCGACCGATTAACATCAAGGCAGATGTTGATCTGGCGGGTGAGTTCCGACCGATTCGAGAGATCAACAACGAGATTAGGCGCCTTACGCTAGGCGCCTACGCTCCGTTGCGCTATGTCCTTCCCAACAAGCAGGACGCCTACGACGCGAAATACAGCACCAAGATCCGAGGTGGCGAAAGCTATTTTCGCCAGGTCGATCGGGAAGAGAGCCTAATCCACCTGATGCGCGTCAATCTTCTGAAGCGCATGGAAAGCTCTGTCGCTTCATTCGCGCTCACCATTGAACGGCAGTTGGACGACATCAACTCGCTCCTCGCCAAGATCGGCTCCCACGCAGAGTCTATCGATGAATTGATTATCGACGATGTGGACATCGACGATCCCGCTTTCGAGGCGCTTCTCGTTGGCCGGAAGGTGAAAGTTCTGCTGCAGGATGTGGATCGAGTTCGCTGGGGGCAGGATCTCGTCGAGGATCGTAATCGGCTGGCAACCCTTCTATCGGCGGCCCGAGCTGTGACCGCTGACCGCGACTCCAAGCTCGCCGAGCTGAAAAAACTTATCGCGCATAAGGTTAGTGCGCCGATTAACGGCGAGAATCGCAAAATTCTGCTATTTACCGCTTTCGCCGATACCGCCGACTATCTTTATCGGGAGCTTGCTTCCTGGGCGTCCGAAGCCCTCGAGATCCATGCTGCCGTTGTGACCGGCACCGGAGCCAACAAGACGACCTTGCCTCGTCTCCGCTCTGACATGAGCTCGATCCTAAGTGCCTTTTCACCGCGCTCGAAGGAGAGACCGGCGGACTTCGCTGGGGAAGGGGAGATTGACCTTCTAATCGCCACCGACTGCATTTCTGAGGGCCAGAACCTTCAGGATTGCGACTTCCTTATCAACTACGACATTCATTGGAACCCAGTTCGCATCATCCAGCGTTTTGGCCGCATCGACCGTATTGGCTCGACGAACCTCTGCATCCAGCTAGTGAATTTCTGGCCCAACATAGAACTCGACGAGTATTTGGACCTTGAATCCCGCGTCAGCGGGCGCATGGTACTGCTCGACGTATCTGCCACCGGCGAGGAAAACGTCATCGAGTTCCAGGCCGGTAATCAGATGAACGACTTGGAATACCGCCGCGCCCAGTTGCAGAAGCTCCAGGACGCGGTGATCGACCTTGAAGATCTTTCCAGCGGCGTGTCCATCGCCGACCTCACGCTCAACGATTTTCGCGTCGATCTGGCCGGGTACATCGGGGCGAACCGTGAACGCCTCGAATCCTTGCCGCTTGGTTCTTACGCCGTCGTGCCTTGTCCGGAGGATCTACCTGGAAATACGGAATATGCCATACAACCTGGCGCGATTTTCTGCCTTCGGGCTGTGGGCGAGGTGGCGGAACGCGCTGCGGAGCCGGGCTATCCTTTGAGCCCGCATTATGTCGTGCATGTCAGCGAGGCCGGGGAGGTGCTCTTTTCCTACACTCAAGTCAAGCAGGTGCTCGACCGGCTCAAGAAGGTCTGCATCGGCCGCGACCTTCCCGACGCCGGGGCGTGCGCCCGCTTCGACAAGGCCACCCGCTTCGGCAGGGACATGGACACCTACCAGAAGCTCCTGTCGCGGGCAGTCGCCTCTGTGGTCGGCAAGAGCGAAGAACGTGCGGTCGCTAGCCTGTTTTCACCTGGAGGTACGCATGCCCTGAAGGGCGAGTTTGCCGGTATCAATGATTTCGAGGTAGTTGCCTTTCTTATCATCACGTCGGAGGCGGAAACGGCATGACGGCCGACGCGAACATGCGTGTCGTTGTCGATGCGCTAGGCTTGCCGGCCGGCGCACGTGTGGACGCCCGCGTACCCAAAAAGCTGTTGGTCGAGCAGGGCGCCCCGACGCCAGCCGACAGACGTGCCATCCAGGACGGAATCGCAGAGCTACAATGGTTCGCCGCTTGTAAGCCGGCGACCATCGGTGTGCCATCCTTCGCAGACGGTACGCGGGAATATTTGGAGATCGCCATCGTTGGGTGCGCCTTCCGAACCGAAGCGAAAGCTGCGCGGACGGTCGAACTCATCCATCGCGCAATCCCATATCCAGTCCTGCTCGTCACGGCCGACGAAGGCGGTGTCGCGATCTCAGCGGCCCATAAGCGTCGGACTCAGAATGAGGCCGGCAAGGTGGTGGTCGATCGGACTGTTGCGACGGGTCCCTTCGATCCGGTGCGGTCGGGCGAAAACGAGAGAGCTTTCCTGAGCAGCCTGGCACTTGTGGAGCAACCGCGCCGCGATTTGTTTTCTCTATACGAAGGCTGGTTGACCAGAATCGAAGCGCTGAATGCCGCTCGTCTCACTGGCTCTTTCTCCGTCAGTTCCAATGAGAATCTTATCGAGCGTCGCCGCGCGGCAATCGACGAATTTGAAAGGCTGTTGCGGGAGAGTACGCACCTTCGCTCGCAGGCGGCGAAGGCGAGGCAGATCAGTCTTCGTGTTGATCTAAACCAGAGAATCAAGTCCATCGAGCGTGCGATGGATGACGCAAGACAGGCAATGCTGGGGGGACAGCCATGAGAATTTCGACAATTCTTGACCATATCGACAGCGGCCATATGGCACTTCCGGAATTCCAGCGGGGGTATGTCTGGAACACGGAGCAGGTTCGCGGCCTGTTCGCCTCGCTCTATCGCCGTCATCCGGTGGGCGGTCTCTTGGTTTGGGCTACCGAGTCGAAGACCGCCAATCACCGTGGCGATGGGCAACTTGCCTCCGGGATCGTGAAGCTGCTACTGGACGGCCAGCAGCGGATAACCTCCCTGTATGGCGTCGCTCGCGGCAGACCGCCCGCGTTCTTCGACGGCACTGCGCGTGCCTTCACCGGCCTGCATTTCAATCTCGCCTCGGAGACATTCGAATTCTACCAGCCGCTGAAAATGTCCGGTGATCCTTTATGGATAGACGTCTCCGCCCTGATGAAGTCTGGTCACGACGGCGTGGGTCCAATCATGTCGTCACTGGGTCCCAATCCTCCCATGGAGTACTATGGCCGGCTTGGGCGTCTGCTGGGCATCCTTGAAATCAATCTGCATGAAGAAGAAGTCACGGGCGCCGATAAGACGCTCGATGTAGTGGTCGATATCTTCAACAAGGTGAACAGCGGCGGCACCAAGCTCTCGAAAGGCGACCTTGCGCTAGCGAAAATCTGCGCCGAATGGCCCGAAGCCCGAACGGAGATGAAAGACAAACTGAAGGCATGGAACAAGGCGGGCTATGATTTCAACCTCGACTGGCTCCTGCGCTCCATCAACACAGTACTGACCGGCGAGGCCAAGTTCCTTTTTCTGCACAACCAGTCAGCCGACGATATCAAGGAGGGGTTGAAGCGCGCCACCAGACGCATCGACACCTGCCTCAACCTCATTTCCGGTCGGCTCGGGCTCGATCACGCACGGGTCTTCTTCGGCCGTTTCGCCGTCCCGGTTATCGTCCGTTATTTGGATCAGAAGGGTGGAGCCCTAGACGAGGTTGAACGCGACAAACTGCTGTTCTGGTTTGCGCAGGCGGGCATGTGGGGGCGCTATTCGGGTTCGACGGAATCCTTCCTCGACAAGGACCTAGAGGCACTGGAAGGTACTGACGGCGGCCTCGACAAGCTCTTAGAACAGTTGCGGCTCTGGCATGGCGGCCTGCGGGTAGAGAAAGGCCACTTCACCGGATGGAGCCTCGGTGCGCGCTTCTATCCCGTGCTCTACATGCTGACACGCATGGGAGCGGCCAGGGATTGGAGAACGGGCATCGAACTGAAGTCCGGCCTGCTCGGCAAGATGAACGCACTGGAAGTCCATCATATCTTTCCGAAGGCACAGCTTTACAACCGAAAGGTCCCGCGTTCCCAGGTCAACGCGATCGCTAACTTCTGCTTTTTGACCAAGGACACCAATCTTAACATCCGTGACACTCTCCCCGAAATCTATTTCCCGCAGGTGGAGGCGAAGCATCCCGGTGCGCTCGCGTCGCAATGGATTCCCATGGATGAATCCCTCTGGAAGATCGACCGCTACGCCGATTTTTTGGAAGCGCGAAAAGAACTGCTTGCGGAGGCGACGAATCGTCAGTTCGCGGCCTTGCTCCATGGCGATGACAGATGGATCGCCCAGCAGGCGCGCGTGACAGTCGTGCCGACACCGCAGGTCGCGGGTGGCGTGTTCAGCGCCGAGGAGGAGGTGGAGCTTCAGGCACTCAACGACTGGGTAGTGAGCCAAGGCTTCGCCGAAGGCGTCATCGCCTACGACTATTCGAACGCGGAGACGGGCGACCAGATCGCCATATTTGATCTCGCCTGGCCGACAGGCTTGCAAGAGGAACTTTCGGCGCCGGTTGCTGTGCTGCTGAATGAAAGCGACGAGACAGTCGCGCTTGCAAGCGCAGCCGGGTTCCGGTGCTTCACGACTGCTGCCGCCTTCAAGGACTACGTCGATAAGGAAATGCTGGGACGACTGGCCGCGTAAAGTCGGCCGTCATCGCTATAAGTGAATTGGAACTATGATGAAGAAGCTGGACCTGAACGATCCTGAAACGAAAAGCGCCGATGTGGTCGCGGAAAACTTGGGTGCCTTGAAGTCGCTGTTCCCGGATGCGTTTCGGGATGGGAAGATCGATTTCGAGGTGCTGAAACAACTTCTCGGCGGCCCGGTCGACGACCGCGACGAGAAGTATGGGCTCAACTGGCACGGTAAGCGGAATGCGCGCCAAATTGCGCTGACACCGTCCACCGGCACGCTACTGCCAGCCCCAGAGGAAAGCGTCGAGTGGGATACGACCAAGAACCTGGTGATCGAGGGCGACAACCTCGAAGTCCTCAAACTTCTGCAAAAGAGCTACGCCGGGCGGGTTAAGCTCATCTACATCGACCCCCCCTATAACACAGGGAAGGATTTCGTTTACCCGGACGACTTCCGCGACAGCATCAAGAGCTACCTACAGCTTACCGGCCAAATCGACTCCAACGGTCATAAAATTACCTCCAATACTGATACATCCGGCCGGTTCCACACGGATTGGCTCAACATGATGTACCCGCGTTTACGAGTCGCCAGAACCCTGCTGTCCGCCGATGGTGCAATCTTCGTTACCATCGGGGATACCGAGTGCGCGAATTTGATACAAGCATGTAACGATGTCTTCGGTGAGGAGAACTTCCAAGCTCATATCGTATGGCAAAAGAAGTACGCGGTTTCCCAAGACGACCCCGGCTTTGGGTCGATGCACGACCACATTCTAGTCTACTCAAAGAGCCTCGCGTTTAAGCGGAGTCTCCTCCCTCGCGGTGAGAAGCAGACAGAGCGATACAAGAACCCTGATAACGACCCGCGCGGCCCATGGTCGGCTGATAACTACATCAGCAACAAGTCAAAAGACGAACGCCCAACGCTTTGGTATCCGATCATTCATCCTGCAACCCGAGAGGAAGTGTGGCCAAAGGAATCATCCGTCTGGCGATATTCCCGAGAGCAGCACACACGCATTGAGGCCGAAAACCGACTCTATTGGGGGCCAGATAAAAACTATGAACGTCCCCGCATCAAGAAATTTCTTAGCGAAGTCCAAGATGGCGTCGTCCCGTCTACATGGTGGCCGTTCATTGAGGTTGGACACAATGACGAGGCTCAGAAGGAGACGGCAGAGCTGGTTGGCGCAAAGGTGTTTTCAACGCCAAAGCCGCTGCGCCTGCTCAAGCGCATTCTTGAGCTAGGAGGTAATTCAGACAGCATCGTCATGGACTTCTTTGCCGGCTCCGGCAGTTTCGGTCACGCTGTGATGGCGAAGAATGAGGAAGACGGTGGCAGCCGTCGTTTTGTCCTTGTGCAGCTTCCGGAGCCTTTGTCACCAGACGACAACGATCAACGAATAGCCGCAGCGTTTTGCGATTCCATAGGGCGGCCCAGGAATATTGCAGAGCTAACCAAGGAACGCCTCCGGCGCGCGGCCGCAAGGGTAAGTGAGAAAAGTGGGGCGGTAGAATCTGACCTCGGCTTCCGTGTGTTCAAGCTCGCGCAGTCCAATATTCGAGCGTGGGAACCGCAGCCGGCCGACTTGGAGGGAACGCTACTTGCGAACGCGGAACACCTTGTTCAGGGCCGCACCGAACAGGACGTTCTTTATGAACTGTTGCTCAAGCTCGGCCTGGACCTTTGTGTACCCATCGAGAAGAAGCAGATCGCAGGCAAGGTCGTCCATTCCATCGGCGGCGGCGCGCTGATCGTTTGCCTTGCCGATGGCCTGACCACGGATGTTGTCGAGATGCTAGCCAACGGCATTGTCGCCTGGCGCAAAACGCTCGCGCCGGCAGTCGATACCCGTGCCGTCTTCAAGGATTCCAGCTTCACCGATGACGTGGCAAAGACGAACATGGCCGCGGTCCTGAACCAGAACGGCATTCTCGACGTGAGGAGCCTGTGATGAGTGCGGGTCACTTTATTACCTTCGCCTACGGGTCGAACATGCCTACTGCACGCATACGGAAACGGTGCCCGTCTGCACGGTTTGTGGGCGTCGCGGAGTTGCCAGGTTTTGAGCTTCGTTGGCACAAGAAGAGCAAGGATGGCTCGGGAAAATGCGATATTGTGCGCACCGACCGACCGGGCGCATCGGTATTCGGCGTGCTGTATGAGATCGCCAGTCACGAGAAAGCCGACCTCGACCAAGCTGAGGGCTTAGGTTCCGGCTACGATGAAACGGAAATCGAGGTCCACCGTGGAGTCGAGCGTCTCATTGTCAAAGCGTATGTCGCGAGTTCCGACGCGGTTTTCCCGACGCTAAGACCCTATACTTGGTATCGCGCCCTCGCAGTCGCGGGCGCGAAGGAGCATGGCCTTCCCACCGATTATATCGCCGGACTGGAATCGGTCCCTGCTAACGAGGACCCTGACCGGGCCCGTCACGATAGGCGCATGCGCCTGATCGGCGAGGTGCACGCATGAAGTTGCATTTCGAGCCGGATCTGGACTATCAGCACACCGCAATTGAGGCTGTATGCGACCTATTCCGTGGACAGGAGATCAACCGCACCGAGTTCACGGTCACCCGTCGTCCCGAAGGCGGCGCTCAGGGAGAACTCGGACTGGTCGAAAATGAGCGCGGCATCGGCAATCGGCTGACGTTGCTCGATGACGAGATCATAGGCAATCTAAAGGATATTCAGTTGCGCAACGGCCTGCCACCATCCGCGGGCCTAACTTCCGGCGACTTCACCGTGGAAATGGAGACGGGAACCGGCAAGACCTACGTCTATCTCCGTACGATCTTCGAGCTGAACAAGCGTTTCGGCTTCACGAAGTTCGTCATTGTCGTGCCTTCCGTCGCCATCAAGGAGGGTGTCTACAAGACGCTTCAGATCACTGAGGAGCATTTCAAGGGCCTCTATTCCGGCCAACCCTTTGACTATTTCCTTTACGATTCCTCCAAGCTCGGCCAAGTGCGCAACTTCGCCACCAGCCCGACCATCCAGATCATGGTTGTGACCGTCGGCGCGATCAACAAGAAGGAGGTGAACAACCTTTACAAGGACAGCGAGAAGACCGGGGGTGACGCGCCGATCGACCTAATCCGCGCTACCCGGCCAGTCATCATCGTGGACGAGCCGCAAAGTGTGGACGGCGGTCTCGAGGGACGCGGCAAGCAGGCCCTCGGCGAGATGCAACCGCTCTGCACGCTTCGCTATTCCGCAACCCATGTGGACAAGCACCACATGGTCTACCGCCTCGATGCTGTGGACGCCTACGACCGCAAGCTGGTCAAGCAGATCGAGGTCGCTTCGCTGGAAGTGGAAGGCGGACACAACAAGGCCTATCTGCGCTTTGTGTCGGCCAGCAACGCGCGCGGCACAGTGACGGCGAGGGTCGAGGTGGACCGTGCCATCGGCAACGCGGTACGTCGCGACGTGATTACGGTCCAAGATGGTTTTGATCTCGAAGACGAAACGGGACGGGTGATCTACAAGGGGTGCCGCATCGGCGAAATCCGCGTGGCCGGCGAGGAGTCCTTGTTGGAGGTGAAGACCGACGGCTCGGAATCCTTCCTCCGTGTCGGCGAGGCCGTTGGCGACGTTGACGCCAACGCAATCAAGCGGCTGATGATCCGCCGCACGATCCATGAGCACCTGCAGAAGGAAAAGCGCCTGGCCCCGCTCGGCATAAAGGTGCTGAGCCTATTCTTCATCGACGCCGTCGAGCATTACCGTTCATA
The DNA here is from genome assembly GCA_900472605.1 of Hyphomicrobiales bacterium. Lineage (GTDB taxonomy): Bacteria > Pseudomonadota > Alphaproteobacteria > Rhizobiales > Rhizobiaceae > Rhizobium. The sequence continues at coordinate 100,780 of UCJD01000041.1, forward strand.
CGACGCGGACGGGAACGCGGTGAAGGGCAAATACGCCACGATATTCGAGGAGGAATATCAGCGCGCCGCGAAACACCCTGACTTTTCCAGCCTGTTCGAGGAAGTCGACGTGATCTCAGACGCCGAGGAGGTGCATGACGGCTATTTTTCCATCGACAAGAACAAGCGATGGACAGATACGGCCGAGAATAATCAGGCCAACCGTGACAATGCAGAGCGCGCCTACAGCCTCATCATGAAGGACAAGGAGAAGCTGCTGAGTTTCGACACGAAGCTCAAGTTCATCTTCTCCCACTCTGCCCTGAAAGAGGGGTGGGACAGCCCCAACGTCTTCCAGATTTGCGCGCTGCGCGAGATCGGCACAGAGCGCGAACGTCGGCAGACCATCGGCCGTGGCTTGCGCCTCTGCGTCAACCAGAAGGGCGAGCGGCTTCGTGGATTTGAAGTCAATACGCTTACGGTGATCGCCACCGAAAGCTACGAGGCTTTTGCAGAGAACCTGCAAAAGGAAATCGAGTCTGACACCGGTATCCGATTTGGCGTCGTCGAGAAGCACCAGTTTGCGATTATCCTGATCCAGAAAGAGGATGGCACCACGGCGATGTTGGGCTTTGATGAGTCTGCCGCGATCTATGAGTGGCTCAAAGGTGAGGGATTCATCGACTCCAAGGGCAAGGTGCAGGATAAGCTGCGAAGGGCTATCAAGGACGGGACCTTGACCTTGCCCGAACCGCACGCTGCCCATCTGCCGCAGGTAAGGGAAGTCCTACGCAAGATCGCTGGTCGGTTGGAAATCAAGAACGCCGACGACCGCAAACCGGTCAGGGTGCGTAAGGAAATCTACCACAGCGCCGAATTCCAAGCGCTTTGGGATCGTATCAAGCACAAAACGACTTATCGCGTTCATTTCGACAACGCCAAGCTCATCATGGATTGCGCCAAGGCGATTGCCGAAGGGGCGCCGATCTCGAAGGCGCGTGTGACGATACGCAAGGCCGATCTCGCCATCGGCCAGGGTGGCGTTCTCGCCACCGAAACATCAACCTCCGGTCCAGTCACCATAGAGGAGGGAGACATAGTCCTGCCCGATGTGCTGACTGATCTGCAGGACCGCACACAGTTGACGCGCCGCAGCCTCGTCACCATCCTGACGGAAAGTGGCCGGCTGAACGACTTCAAGCGCAATCCGCAAGCGTTCATCGAGCAAGCGGCAGAACTTATCAACCGTGCCAAGCGTCTCGCACTTGTGGATGGGATTAGGTACCAACGTGTCGGCGACGACGATTTCTACGCCCAGGAGCTGTTCGAGCAGGAGGAGCTGATCGGCTACCTGAAGAACATGCTTGAGAACACGAAGAAGTCCGTGTTCGAGCACGTCATCTACGATTCGGCCGGCGTCGAGCGCACCTTCGCTGAACAACTCGAAAAGAATGACGCGGTAAAGGTGTATGCCAAGCTTCCTGGGTGGTTCAAAGTTCCGACCCCCCTTGGGAGCTATAATCCTGATTGGGCGGTGCTAGTGCAGATCGACGGGCAGGAGCGTTTGTACTTTGTTGTAGAGACAAAGGGCAGCCTGTTTGCCGACGAGCTCCGCGATCAGGAGGCTGCGAAGATCGCTTGCGGCGCGGCACATTTCCATGCGCTGGCGACGGGTCAAGACCCTGTGCTGTATGTGAAGGCGACAAAGCTGGGCGACGTTCTGGACCATGCGTAGTCAGCGTGGCGCGAACGGGAGGAAGGTCGTAGTGTTACAATGGACCCACTCGAGTGATGTGTTTTGTAAACTGAGCACGTAGAATCGCGTCCAGAACAGCCGCTTGTTGACACTTTCGAGCGTCGAGGGACGGTGGTGCCCAACTAAGCCCTTGACGGGGAATGCTTTCTCTCTCTCAGTTTGCAGTTTTACTCCACATTACCGTTCTGATCAGACGGCAAACCGCAGGGTTTCAGACGGCGCGCCTCGTGGTGCGCCGTTTGTGTTTTACTCGTAGGCGATCAGTTTAGACGGGCGAGGGAGCGAGGTTCATCGCCGACTTGATGCCATCGACGACGAACTGGGTCGCGAGCGCCGCGAGGATAACGCCGAGCAGGCGCGTCAGGATGGCGCGGCCGGTGACGCCGAGGAAGCGGTCGAGCCGGTCGGCGATCAGGAGCGCGAGGAATAACAGCAGCAGGCTTGCGGCGATCACGATGATCAGCTGTGCCAGCTCGAAGGCCGTCTGCATCGAGCCTGAAATCAGGATGGTCGCGGAGATCGCGCCTGGTCCGGAGATCAGCGGGATGGCCAGCGGAAAGACTGCGATATTCTGGATGTGGTCCACGGTGATCGCGGCCGTGCCGGTCTTCTCTTTGCGATCCTGGCGCTTCTCGAACACCATTTCGAAGGCGATCCAGAAGAGTAACAGGCCGCCGGCGATGCGGAAGGCGCCGATGGAGATGCCGAGCACGCCAAGCACGCTGGCGCCGAAGAGCGCAAAGACAGCGAGAATGATGAAAGCGATGATCGTGCCGCGCAGCGCCACCTGCTTGCGCTGGGCTCTGCTCATGCCAACCGTGAGGCCGAGAAAGATCGGCGCGAGACCGGGCGGATCGATCGTCACAAGCAGCGTGGTGAAGGCGTTGATCAGTTGGTCGGCGCTTGCCATCATGTCTCCCTATACCCATATCCGGGCCTGATTTTCGCGCGATTGTGATGTGGGCAAACCAATTTTGCAAATGGCGCGCCGTGCGCAATGGTGATTGGGGCGGATAAGGCTCGTTTTGCCCTGATTAGACCGTAAAAGACTGTTCAAAACCTCCTGCAAAATTGGCTTAGGAACAGCCTTTCCGCTATAAATCTTCAAGTGATTCTAGAAGAGATGTGATCCATTTTGACTGAGCAAACACCCCCCGGCGGCGGGAAGCTCCCGCCAGGCATCGAGCCCATCTCCATTATGGAGGAAATGCAGCGGTCGTATCTCGATTACGCGATGAGCGTCATCGTCAGCCGCGCGCTTCCTGACGTGCGCGACGGCCTCAAGCCCGTGCACCGGCGCATCCTGTACGGCATGTCCGAGCTCGGCATCGACTGGAACAAGAAATACGTCAAATGCGCCCGCGTGACCGGGGACGTGATGGGTAAATACCATCCGCACGGCAACACCGCGATCTACGACGCGCTGGCGCGCATGGCGCAGGACTGGTCTCTTCGTCTGCCACTCATCGACGGCCAGGGCAACTTCGGCTCCGTCGACGGCGATCCGCCGGCGGCCGAACGCTACACCGAATGCCGTCTTGAGAAGGCCGCGCATTCGCTGCTCGACGATCTCGACAAGGAAACGGTCGATTTCCGCGACAACTACGACGGTACGCTCTCCGAGCCCGTGGTCGTTCCAGCGAAATTCCCGAACCTGCTCGTCAATGGCGCCGGTGGTATCGCCGTCGGCATGGCGACCAACATTCCGCCCCATAACCTGGTCGAAGTCATCAATGGCTGCATCGCGTTGATCGACGATCCGGCGATCGAGCTGCCCGAGATGATGCAGATCATTCCCGGTCCCGACTTCCCGACCGGCGCCAAGATCCTCGGCCGCTCCGGCATCCGCTCGGCCTACGAGACGGGCCGTGGCTCGGTGATCATGCGCGGTGTCGCGACGATCGAGCCGATGCGCGGCGATCGCGAGCAGATCATCATCACCGAGATTCCGTATCAGGTGAACAAGTCGACGATGATCGAGAAGATGGCCGAGTTGGTGCGCGACAAGCGCATCGAGGGCATCTCCGACCTGCGCGACGAATCCGACCGCCAGGGCTACCGCGTCGTCGTCGAGCTGAAGCGCGACGCCAATGCCGACGTCATCCTCAACCAGCTCTATCGCTACACCCCGCTGCAGACCTCGTTCGGCTGCAACATGGTGGCGCTGAACGGCGGCAAGCCGGAACAGCTGCAGCTGCTCGACATGCTGCGCGCCTTCGTCTCGTTCCGCGAAGAAGTCGTTAGTCGGCGTACGAAATTCCTGCTGCGCAAGGCTCGCGAGCGGGCGCACGTCTTGGTCGGTCTGGCGATCGCTGTCGCCAATATCGACGAAGTTATCCGCGTCATCCGCCAGGCGCCGGATCCGCAATCTGCCCGCGAAGAGCTGATGACCCGCCGCTGGCCGGCGCACGACGTCGAAAGCCTGATCCGCCTTATCGACGATCCGCGCCACCGCATCAACGAGGACATGACCTACAACCTCTCGGAAGAGCAGGCACGGGCCATTCTCGAACTGCGTCTCGCCCGTCTGACGGCCCTTGGCCGCGACGAAATCGGTGACGAACTCAACAAGATCGGCGAGGAAATCAAGGATTACCTCGATATCCTGTCGTCGCGCGTTCGCATCCAGACGATCGTCAAGGACGAGCTTGCGGCTGTCCGCGACGAGTTCGGCACGCCGCGCCGCACCGAGATCATGGATGGCGGCCTCGAGATGGACGATGAAGACCTCATCGCCCGCGAGGACATGGTCGTCACCGTCTCGCATCTCGGTTACATCAAGCGCGTGCCGCTCACCACCTATCGCGCGCAGCGCCGCGGCGGCAAGGGCCGCTCCGGCATGACCACACGTGACGAAGATTTCGTTAGCCAGCTATTCGTGCTCAACACGCATACGCCGGTTCTGTTCTTCTCGTCGCGCGGCATTGTCTACAAGGAAAAGGTCTACCGCCTGCCGATCGGCACGCCGACCTCGCGCGGCAAGGCGATGATCAACATGCTGCCGCTGGCTCCAGGCGAGCGCATCACCACCATCCTGCCGCTGCCGGAGGACGAGGACAGCTGGGCAACGCTCGACGTGATGTTCTCGACGACGCGCGGCACCGTGCGCCGCAACAAGCTCAGCGATTTCGTCCAGGTCAACCGCAACGGCAAGATCGCGATGAAGCTCGAGGAAGAGGGTGACGAAATCCTCTCCGTCGAGACCTGCACCGAGCATGACGACGTACTGCTGACGACGGCGCTCGGCCAGTGCATCCGCTTCGCGGTCGATGACGTCCGCGTCTTCGCGGGCCGCAATTCGATCGGCGTACGCGGCATCAATCTCGGCGATAGCGACCGCATCATCTCGATGACGATCGTCGGCCATGTCGATGCCGAGCCGTGGGAGCGCGCCGCCTATCTGAAGCGCGCCGCCAACGAGCGTCGCCTGACAACAGGTGAGGCCGAGGAAATCGCACTGGTTGGCGAAGAAGTCACCGAAGAGGGGCAGCTGACCGACGAGCGCTACGAAGAACTGAAGGCACGCGAGCAGTACGTGCTGACGGTTTCCGAGAAGGGCTACGGCAAGCGGTCTTCGTCTTACGACTTCCGCATCTCCGGTCGTGGCGGCAAGGGCATCCGCGCCACCGACACGTCGAAGACGGGCGAAATCGGCGAACTCGTCGCTGCCTTCCCTGTCGATGAAGGCGACCAGATCATGCTGGTGTCGGATGGCGGTCAGCTGATCCGCGTTCCGGTTGGTGGCATCCGCATCGCCAGCCGCGCGACCAAGGGCGTGACCATCTTCTCGACCGCCAAGGACGAGAAGGTCGTGTCGGTCGAGCGCATCCGCGATCCGGAAGACGAGGTCGAGGAAGGCACTGAGAACGGCGATGAAACGGTCGTTGCATCGGGCGAAGAGCCGGCCGTGGAAGCGGGCGACGAAACGCCGCCTGATGCCGAGGCGTAAGCGCTTCTGCTCATCGGGTTTCTGGTGGGTGGATATGAGTTGAAAGCGAAGGGCCGGACCTGATGGGTTCGGCCCTTTTCGTTTGACATGTCGCTGCCGCGCCGAGCGTTAGGGTGGTTCGGAAACCTCTGCTTGCGCAGATGGTTTTGCGAGGGTGATAGGGCGATCTCTTTCTGTCGGCAAACGTCTGGGTTGCCGTCTTCAATGTTTTTGGTGAATATTCCTCACGATGCAACCTTGTGGCGATTCGTGGGCATGATGGAGGATCTGCCCGCCGATCGCTTAACGGCCAGTGAGGAGGATTCAATGCACTCGTATTTGCTGCAGTCTCAAGAGACCGCTCGAGCTTCGGATCGGTTGGAGGTGGTCGATATCGCGCAGAAGCGGATGCTCGTCATATCGGCTGCGCGGACAATCCATCGCATACATGCCGAGCTCGGTATTGATCTTGCCGAGAACGAGCTGCGGCGCGGCCATATCGTCTATGACCTTGCCGAACTTGCGACGCTGATCGATGACGGCGTGCCGGACCATGTGCTGGCTTTGGGGCTGAAGGAGGCGGCCGAAGTGATGGCGAATCTCTGCTGCCTGCTGACGGAGGATGCCAGCGCGGACTGAATATCTGACGTTGTGATAAGGGGCGTGGTGACCGCGGACGTTCGGCCCAGGCGTGCAAACAAAAAGGCCGCATCGTTTCCGATGCGGCCTTTTCCAGTGTCTCTAGTTCCGCCTTAGTTCAGGCGGCCTGCCGCGTGGGCGAGCATGGTGTAGACCTTGCCGGTATCGGAGGTCAGGTAGGACTGTGTGATCGTCCGGTCGCGGTCGGTGCGGGCGACGTCGGCGAGCAGCTTTTCGAAGTCGGCGATGTAGCGGTTGACGGCGGTGCGGAATTCCGGCTCGCGGTCATACTTGTGCTTGATCTCGTCGAAGGTCTGCTGGCCCTTCAGCGTGTAGAGGCGGCGCGTGAAGACGTCGCGTTCGCCGCGCTGGTAACGGCGCCAAAGATCGACCGAGGCATCGTGGTCGATGGCGCGGGCGATGTCGACGGAGAGCGAATTCAGCGATTCCACCACGTGGCGGGGATTGCGGTTGTCACCGGCGCGCGGCGCCTGTGGTGCCGGGGCCTCGGCGCGGGGCGCCGGCTGGCGGGCAACGGCTTCTTCAGCACTCTCATCGCGCGATGCGCCACGCAGCAGGTCGCTGATCCAGCCGCCGGATGCCGGCGAAGCGGCCGGCGCCTGGGCTACAGCAGGAGCGCGCTGCGGCGTTGCCGGCGTTGCTGCCGTCGGGCCGAGCGAACCGCGCAGGCCGAAGCCCTCGATAGAGGATTGCGGAATGGCGGTAGCGGCCGGGGTCTGGATCGGCGCGGGTGCCGGGACCGGTACTGGAGCCGGTTGCGGCTGCTGCTGGATCGCGGGCTGCACCGGCGCTGGGCGCGGGGCAGGCTGCGGCTGGGCCAGCGTGCGGGCGGCGGGCTCGGAGACTTCGAGCTGCTGCGTCGATCGGCCGACGATATGCGAAATGTCCTGGAGCGCCTTGATCTGCTCGGAGACGGCGCGGCGCATGGCGGCAGCACTCTCCTTGGCTTCCTCGGGCAGGTCGAACGCGCCGCGCTTCAGCTCGCTGCGCGTCATGTCGAGTTCCTTGCGGATATCGCCGGCGGAACGACGGATTTCCTCGGTGGCGCCGGAGAAGCGGGCGACGGCCTCGTCGACGGCTTCGCGCAGCGATTCACGCATCTGCTGTGCCGCGCCATCCGACAGACGACCGGCATCGCCCATCATTCGCTCGACTTCCGACAGCGATGCCGTCAGGCCGCCGCGAACGCGGTTGGCGAGTTCACCGGAGCGGCGCTCGGCATTGCCAAGCGTGGTGTCGAGCGTCGCGTTGACGTCTTCGCTGGCCTTGCTGACGCTGCTGCGCATCGCTTCGGCGGCTTCGGCAGCGCGCTTTTCGGCATCCGAAAGCGTGGTGCTGATATCGGCGAAGGAGGACTGGACGCCCTGGCGCAGGTTGTGGCTGACCTGGTTCGAGCGCTGCTCTGCGCGATCGAAGGCCGAGTCGACCATGCTGCCGAGGGCGCGCATCGTCTTTTCGATGTCTTCCGAGCGCTGGACGAGGCCGACAGATAGCGTCTGCAGCGCGGATTCGCGGTCTTCCAGCGTCGAGACGAGGTTGGATTGCGCTGCACCGAGCAGGCTGGAGGCCTGCGTCAGAACCTTGGAGTGCTCGTCGAAGCGGCCGATGATGCTGCCGACCTGAGACAGCGTCTGGCCCGAGATGTCGGAGAGGCGGTCGACCTTGCCTTCGAGAAGGCGGGTCGAGGCCGCGACCATCTCAGCCGCCTTGGAGGCCGAGTCGGTGAAGCGCGAGGTGGTGTCGCCAAGGCGGCCGTCCACGGCGCTCAGCTCTTCGGCCGCGCGGCTCATCATCTGGCCCATGACCATGCTGTTGTCGGACAGGCGGTCGATCAGGCGGTTGACGTTGGAGAGCAGGCTGTTCTCGATTGCATCGACGGCCGAGGTGGCGCGTTCGGTGCGGGCGTTGATCGCGTCGATCAAAGCGGTGTTTTCGGCGCGCAGACGCTCGGCGCTCTGGTCGCTGGCCGCCGTGATCTGTGCTGCGCTCTGCTCGCTGGCGGCGGTGATCTGCGCTGCGCTCTGTTCGCCGGCAGACGTGATCTGCGCTGCGGCGTCGCGGCCGGTCTGCGCGTAGCGATCGATCATCGGGCGGGCAGTCTCGTCGAGAATACGCGAGAGCTCGGTGGTGCGGCCTGCGAGCATAGAGTTCAGCTCGCGGGTGCGGTCGTCGAGGGCGGCGCGGATCGAGCTACCGCGTGCTTCAAGGGCCTGCTCGACAGTGTTGAGCGTGCCGTCGAGTTCGCGCGAGCGCTCTTCGAGGCCGCTGCGGATCGCGTTGCCGCGGGCTTCGAGCGCACGGTCGACATCGGCCATGGTGGAGGCGATCTCTTCGCTGGCGCTGGAGATCGTGGTGCGAATATCGGTGCCGTGGCTCGCAAACGTGGTCTGCGCGTCGCTCAGCGCCTTGGAGATGGCACCGACCTGGCCGCTGACCAGCGTTTCGGCCTCGGCCACCTTGTTGATGATCGCGTTGCCGGCTTCGGAGAAGGTCTGGGCGACGGCCGCAGCCTGGCCGGCGAGGCGGTTCTGCGCCTCGGAGACACGGCTGACGATCTGCTCGGAGCGCTCGCCCATCGAGCGGGCGAAATCGGTGCTCTTGGCGTCGAGACCTTCGGCGAACTGCTGGCCGGTCTGGCTAAGGTTGGCGGCGGCCCGCGCGGCTTCCTCGTCCATGCCCTGCGTGGTGTCGGCAACGGCGCTACGCAGCGATGCGGCGAGGCCGGCGGCCTTGCCTTCGATCGTGCGGTTGACGGCGTCGAGGCCGACATTAAGCGCGCGATCCATGGTGGACAGGCGCTCGTCGATCCTGGCGGTGCCACGGTCCATGGCTTCGCCGATGCCTGTTGTGCGGGCGTCGATGCCAGAGGTCAGGCTGGCTGCGCGGCTGTCGATCTCGGAGGCGAGGTGGCTGGTACGACCATCGATCGTCTCGGAGAACTTCGCGATGCTGTCGTCCACGGCGGATGCGATGCGGCCGGAGGTCTCGTCGCTGAGAGCGCCGAGCCTGGAGATGCCATCGCTCAGCGTGCCGGTCAGGCGCTCGCCTGCGGCATCGACCTGCTGGGCAACGCCGCCGACGCCATCGCGGATGCGGTTTTCGAGCGCTGCAAGGCCGGCCTCGACACGCGAGCCGGTGTCGGCGAAGCGGCCGGTCATGCCCTCGATCGACTGGTCGAGGTGCGAGGCGAAGCTCTCGGTCGAACGGGAGATTTCGTCGGCTGCGGTCTGGAAGCGACCGGCGATGTTGCCAGTGCTGTCGCGAAGGCGGTCTTCGAGCGACTGGGCGCTGTTGTCGATTGCCTGGCGGATCGAGGCTTCGCGATCTTCCAGCGACATTTCGAGCATGCTGACGCTTGCTGCAATCGAGGCGCCGATGGTCGTCGCCTGGTCGGAGAGGGTTTCGCCGATCTGGCTATGCGCTTCGTTGAGCGTCAGGTTGATCGCCTGGGTACGGTCGTCGAGCGTCGCGCGGATGCGGGCATGGGCCGAGACAAGGCCGTCTTCCAGCTTGGTCGTGGCATTGCCGGTAAGCGCTTCGAAGCGGTCGGCCGCGGAGGTGAGGCCGCCTTCGATGCGATCGGCGCCATCGGTGATGGTGCTGGAGATGGAGGAGGCGTGTTCGGCGAGCGTGCGTTCCAGGCGCTGCTGGTTTTCGGTGTAGGCGCCGCGGATTTCCTGGGCCTTGTCGGTGAAGGCGCCAGCGACGCGGGCTTCTGCTCCGGCGACGGAATCGATCAGCGCGTTGGTGCGGGCATCCAGAACCTCGTCGAAGCGGCTCTGGCTGTCGCCGAGCGAAATCGCCAGCGCCATGGACTTTTCGGCGAGCGTGTCGGCAAGCCGGTCATGCACGTCGGCAACGGTGTCGTTGATCGACTTGGCGTTGTGCGAAAGCGTGCTCTCGATGCGGTCGTGGCCGCTGACGAGCGAGTTCGCGATGCTTTCGGCATGGTGGCCGAGCGTATCCTCGAGGCGCGAATGACCTTCGTTGAGCGCGATCGCCAGACCCATGGCCTTGTCGTCGAGCGCTTCGTTGATGCGGTCGTGGCCACTGGCGAGAGAGGTCGCGATGTTGCCTGCATGACGGCCGAGCGTGTCTTCGAGGCGCGAATGGCCTTCGTTGAGCGCGATCGCGAGGCCCATGGACTTGTCTTCGAGCGCTTCGCTGATGCGGTCGTGACCGCTGGACAGCGAGGCGGCGATACCGTCGGCGTGGTGGGCCAGCGTGTCGGCGAGGCGGCCCTGGCTGTCGTCGAGCGAAATGGCGAATGCCATGGCGCGGTCGTCGATCGCTTCGGTCAGCTTTTCCTGGCCGGCGGCGAGCGACTGCGAGATAGCCTGTGCACGGGTGTCGAGCGCGGTCTCGATCAGGCTGCGGCCTTCGTTAATCGATGCGTTGAAGGCGGCGCTGCGTTCGGCAATGGCGTCGGCGAGCTTGCGTTCACCTGTCGCCAGCGACTGCGAGATGGCGCCGGCATGCGTTCCGAGCGTATCCTCGATGCGGCTGTGGCCTTCATTGAGCGAAATGGCGAGCGCCATGGCGCGGTCGTCGAGCGTCTCCGCAAGGCGATCATGGCCGGACGCGATCGAGCCGGCGATGGCATCGACCTGCGTGCCGAGCGTCTCCTCGAAGCGGCTCTGGCTTTCGTTGAGCGAGATCGCGAGCGCCATGGCCTTGTCATCGAGCGTATCGGCAAGGCGGTCATGGCTGCCGGTGACGGCTTCGATGATCGCTTCCGAGCGGGTGGCAATGGTGTTTTCGAAGCGCGACTGACTGTCGGAGAGGGCGCCGAGGAAGACGCCGCTGCGCGCCGACATGACGTCGTCGATGCGCTCATGGGCGGAATCCAGCGCCTGGGTGATATCCTCAGCGCGCTTGGAGATCGTGGTGTTCAGTTCATCGGCGCGGCCGAAGGCCGAGGTGATCTGGTCCGTACCGGCCGAAACCGCAGAGCTCAGATCCGACGTCGTCGACAGCAGGGTGTCGCGGAATTCGGTGGCGCGGGCCGACAGGTTGTTGTGGAGTTCCGAGGTGCCGGAGGCGAGCGCCAGCGAGATTTCGGAGGTGGCGTGGCTGAGCGCCGAGGTCATTTCCGTGGTGCGCGCGCCAATGGCATTGGCCACCTCGTCGACCTTGTCGGTGAGGGTGCTTTCCAGAATCTCGCGTCCGGTTGAAAGCGCCGTGGTCAGCGCAAAAGACTGGTCGGTCAGCGAGGAGCCGATGCGCTCGATGCTGGAGCTCAGGATGCCGTTCAGCGAGTCCGAGCCGCCGGTCAGCGTGTCGTTGATACGATTTAGGCTTTCCATCAGCTTGTTGTCGAGCGTGCCGGCGCGCTTGTCGAAAGCGTTGGCGAATTCGGCGACACGTTCGTCGAAGGAGGTGGAAAGCTGGGCGACGGTTGCCTGCAGGCGCTCGTCGAAGAAGCCGGAGCGCAGGTCGAGGTCCATGATCGTGTCATCGACGCTGGACTGCAGGCTGTGGCGGAAGCTGGTGCCGCGCTCGTCGAGCGTGCTGTTCAGCTTGGCGAGAACGTCATCCAGCGTGCTCGATATCGTGCGTTCGCCGCCGGTCAGGCTCTCGTTGATATCGCGGGTGCGTGCGATCAGGATCTCGTTCAGCTGGCGGGCGCGGTCGTTGAGCGCGGCGTTGAGCTTCTCGGCGTTGCTGTCCATGGTGGACGCGCGCGTCTCGAACTGGCTGAGAATGGTGTTGCCGTGGTCGCTGAGGTGCGACGTCAACGATTCCAGGCGGTTATCGAACTCGTTAGCCAGGGCAAAGCCGGAGGAGGTCAGGGTCTGCAGCAGCGAATCCGTCTTGGCGGCGAGCAGGGTACCCAGCGACTGGATGGCGGATTCCGACTTCTCGGTGATCGTCGCGGCGCGCGTGTCGATCATCGAGGCGAAGGCTTCACCCGAGGTCGCCAGGCGCACGGCGATCTCTTCTGTGGCCAGCGACAGGTCTTCGCGCAGCTGGTCATGAACGCCGACGATCGAGGTGCGGATACGCTCAGCGTGATTGACGATCGCCTCACGTTCCGAACCGAGTTCGTGGACGAGACCGCGCACGCGCAGTTCGTTGTCGGCGTAGCTGCGCTCCAGCGCGTTGACTTCGGAGTGGACGAGGGTTTCGAGCTCGGAGGCGCGCGCAATGGTGCGCTCGATGCCTTCGTTCATGGCGGAGACCTCACGACGAACGGCCTGGCCGACCGTCATGATGCGTTCCGACGCGATGGTTTCCGGCTCGGAGAGGCGCAACGCGACTTCCGCCATCGAGCGGGCGGCGTTGCGCATGTCCTGGGCGCGCGCCATCATGATGGCGAAGGCGTAGAACAAGAGAACCGGGATGATGATGCCGACGAGACCGGCGATCACGCCGGGCAGGGCGACGAGGTCGGCCAGCGAACGGATCTGCCAGATCTGCGGCGAATAGAGGAGCGACATCAAGCCGAGGCCGCCGACGATCCACAGCAGCGACACGAGCGTGGCGTTGCGTAGCGCCGGACGGGCGGAGCCGTTGTCGAGCGATTTCAGCAGCGAAGCGGGGCTGACCCGGCTGCCGTCATTGGCGGCAAAGGCCGGCGCGCGCGATCCCGGCTCCGGGGGGCGGGGCGTTGCGGCGGCACGCTGCTGCTTGGCATCATCTTTACGCTGATTGCGGACAGTTGGCTTTTCGGACACTTTTGCCTCCGAGGCGTCTTGCTTCCTGACTTGTGGAGACGGCGCTTCATCGTCCTCGAAGTCGATCTGCAGGGCTTCATCAAGCGCCTTGAACGCCTTGTCCTCGATCGATTCGTTGTACTTGTTGTTCGCCATTCCGTTACGCCTCGTTACATCTCAGCCGGTTTACTACGCATCCGGGTTTCCGCGTCACCCGAACAAACCTTGCCTCTGAACCTGTCCGCCCAGAATTCGTAGAGCGGATAAGTATGTCATTTCAGAGTGGATAGCTGCTTTCGCACACTTACGGTATCAAAACATTACCATTATCCACTTGGCGAGCAAAGGCTTCCACAACCCAGCTCTCCCAGTCGTATCGTAGTGACACATCCGGGCCTGCTAGACAATTAACGCCTTCGGTCAAATGCCGAGTTATTAACGCTTGATTAACCTGCCTTAACGGCTGGGTGGCCTTGAAATCCAATGTGTTAGAAGTGTTTGACGGGCGTTAACCATATGACGAGAAATTCGCCCTGATTGCGCCCGAATTTAACGCGATTGGCACTGCGCCCCCGCAACATCATTCAAACGGCGGGACCTAAGACGGGAGAATTGGCATATGGCAGCAGTCAGTATTGCGTTCGCGGCGCCAGATCATGGCAAGGGACAGGTTCCCTCGCAACAGCGGCCGGTCGATCTTGTTCACCTGGCCAACCAGACGATGGGCGACAAGGCGCTTGAACTGGAAGTCCTGCAGATGTTCGCGCGCCAGGCACGCGCCTGCCTGCACGACATGTCATCCGGCGACGGCAAAGCGATCGTGGCCGCCGCCCACAAGCTCAAGGGTGCGGCGAGCGCGGTGGGCGCCTTCCGGGTGCGTGATGCCGCCGAAGCGCTCGAAGGCAATTGCGGCGATGCCTCGAACATGGCGGCCGTCGGCATTGCCGTCATCGAGGCGGAGAATTTCATCCTCAAGCTTTGCCGCTGATTGGCAGTTGGCGTCTGGCAGTTTGTCCGATTACGGGACCCGTTGATCCATTGCGGATCAGCGGGTCTTTTTATGGATGCCCGCGTGGCGCAATCTGACAAGCGTGTCGCTTCCAAATCTGGAATGAAGAGCGCAACGGCGGTCGTTGTTGACTGCCTCGCTTAATTGTTGGAAGTAAAAATCCAAACCCATCCCCTTTGATGATCACCGGAAAACACCATGCCCAAACTGACCATTGTCGCTTTCGACGGTACGCGCTTCGATCTTGATGTCGATCAGGGATCGACCGTCATGGAAAACGCCGTGCGCAATTCCGTGCCGGGCATCGAAGCCGAATGTGGCGGCGCCTGTGCTTGCGCGACCTGTCATGTCTACATCGACGAGGAGTGGACCGAGCGGGTTGGTCCACCCGAGGCGATGGAAGAAGATATGCTTGATTTCGCCTTCGACGTTCGCCCGACCTCGCGTCTCTCCTGTCAGATCCGCATGAAGGCGGCGCTGGATGGACTGACGGTGCACGTGCCGGAGCGTCAGGCTTAATACTCCCAAGAAAGAGCCGGCCAAAAAAAGCCTCGCTTGCCGATGTGACGAGCGAGGCGAGGTAGGCGCATTACCTACGGCCAAGGGAGGATCGACCGCGGCTTCGCAACGCGCCAGGAGAACCCAGAAAACGAAAGTCTCGGCTAACCGACCTGAACTTTCGAATGACTGAATATTAGCGCGTTGTGTTTCACAAAGCTATGGTGAGAAATAACCATTCATTGGCTGGGGCCGTGCCGGTTTCGCACAATTTTCATTGCGCGGCTAAGGTTCGGCGATCGATTTCCATCCAAGAATCAGCTACTTTTCGCCGCCCGGCTGCTTGAAGCGGTTGTTGAGAAGACGCAGCATGCGCTTTTGGAAGTTTACCGCTTCGACCTGATCGAATCGCGCCTGCAGCCTGTCATGCTCGGCGATCCCGCGTGTCGACACCTCGGTCACCAGCTCTTGCATGGCTTCGCAATTGGGCTGCGGGGGGAGCGCCAAAATCTTGCGTTCCATATTGCGCGCCTGGGTTCGGGCGATCTCGGCATGGCGTTCCTCATGCCGCTTGATGTCGCTCGACAGCGTGTCCCAGATCATCGACAGCTCGGGGCTGGCGCCACGGCGGTTGTTCCAGCGCGGCAGGATGATCTGCGTATGCACGGTGACGCGCGCCGTGCTGACACGGCAGCGGCCGTTTTCCTCGACATAGGTGGCGTCGCCGCCGAAGCGGATCTTCGTCGCGCCAGGGTGGCGGGCCGACGAGCCGTTGGCCGTCGGGCCACGGGTGCTCAGCTGCTCGTCCAGTTCGTCGGCGGTTTTGCCCTTGATGTTGAAGTACGAATAGCTCTTGGTGGCGACCACGGCGGCGCTTGCGGGATAGCCAGCGGACAGCGAGACGGAAATGGCGAGGAGGTACGGCATATAATGCGACACGGACGGCATTCTGCAAATACTCATGTTGAAGTTTGCGGGAGCTTGGGGCATAGCCACCGCTAGCGCAATATGATGACGCTGTTTTTTCGATCGATAGGATGAATGCAGGTGGCAAAGCTTGGCGGCAGTTTCTGGCGGGTCGGGCATGGCCGCGAGATAGAGCTCGGTTCGACATCAGTGATCATGGCGATCGTCAACGTGACGCCCGACTCCTTTTCCGACGGCGGTCGCTCCGACAGTGTCGAGAAGGCCGTGGTGCATGCGCTTGAAGCGGTCGAGGCTGGTGCCGGCATTATCGATATCGGTGGCGAATCCACGCGGCCGGATGCCGGGAGCGTCGATGCCCGCGAAGAACAGGCACGCGTGCTGCCGGTCATCGAGGCGTTGCGCGGCAAGACCGAAGCACTGATTTCCATCGACACGTATCGCGCCTCGACCGCGCGGCTTGCTGTCGAGGCGGGTGCGCATATCGTCAACGATGTCTTCGGGCTGCAGAGAGAACCCGATATCGCCGATATCGCAGCCAAGACCGGCGCGGGGCTGTGCGTGATGCACACGGGCCGCGACCGCGACAAGCTTGATGATGTCATCGCCGATCAGTTTCTCTTTCTTGAGCGGTCCCTGGAGATTGCCGGGCGCGCCGGCGTGGCGCGCGACCGCATCGTTCTCGATCCCGGCTTCGGCTTTGCCAAGGATACGCAAGAGAACCTGGAACTGATGGCACGTTGCGACGAGCTGCAGCGCTTGGGCTTTCCGATCCTGGCCGGCACGTCGCGCAAGCGTTTTGTCGGCGCGGTCACGGGACGCGAGGCGGCTGATCGCGATGCCGGCACGGCAGCCACCAGCGTGCTTTTGAGACTGAAGGGTGCCGCGATTTTTCGGGTACACGATGTCGCAATCAACAGGGACGCACTTGCGGTGACTGATGCTATGCTGAAGGCACGCGACGTATTCGAGCGGAAGGGCACGTTATGAGCACCACCTATACCATCACCCTGCAGAACTGCGCCTTCTTCGCCCGCCACGGCGTTCACGACGAAGAGGAGTTTCTGGGGCAGCGTTTCTTCGTCGATGCCGAGCTCGATGTCGTTGCGGGCACGGCGCTGGAGACGGATTCGATCGACGATACCGTTAATTACGGCATCGCCTTCACCGTCATCGAACAGATCGTCACCGGCAAGCGACGTTACCTCATCGAGGCGCTGGCGCTCGATATCGCCAAGGGGCTCTGTCAGAAATTCCCGCAGATCAAGCGTGCGAAGATTACCGTTCGCAAGCCGAACGCGCCGGTTCCGGGCGTACTTGATTTCGTCCAGGTGAGCGTCGAACATTTTGTCTGATATGGCTTTTCAGACCGCCACGCTCGGGCTTGGGGGCAATATCGGCGATCCCGTTCATTCCATGGCGCTTGCGCTGAAGGCGCTTGACGCGCAGGAGGACTGCCGCGTGGTTGCCGTCTCGCGCCTCTATCGCACGCCGCCCTGGGGCAAGACGGACCAGTCGTTCTTCTTCAATTGCTGCGCGGAAGTCGCGACGTCGCTCCAGCCGGAAGCGCTGCTCGATGTCTGTCTCGACATAGAGCGGGGCATGAAGCGTGAGCGCATAGAGCGCTGGGGGCCGAGGACACTCGATATCGATGTTCTGACCTACGGCGACATCAGCCAGGATGCGCCAAGGCTGGAACTTCCGCATCCCAGGATGACGGATCGCGGCTTCGTGTTGATGCCGCTTGCAGATTTCGCCGCCGATCTGGTCGTCAAAGGTTTGGCAGTGCGCGATTGGCTTGCGCGCGCCGATATCCAGGGGATCGAGGTTGCCGATCAGAGCATGGATTGGTGGCGCGCCTAAAAAGACACTGGGGCCTGAACAGGCACTGGGGCCTGAAACGAGAGAAGCGGCCGTGTGGCCGCTTCGTTGAATGCTTCGCTAATCTGAAATGTCTATTCGACCGAGCCGACGGTCATTTCATCTACCTGGCGCGACAGCGTCAGACCGATCACGGGGATCATCTGGCTCTCGACCTTGACTGATACCGTCACGTTCATCGTCTTGTCGTCGCGAACGCGGGCGATCATCGCGCCGTTGAGCTTGGCACGGTTTAGGCCGACCACGACGGTGTCTTCCGTGACGGTGCCGGAGACGACATCGAGACCCTTGCCGGCAGCGCCGTCGAGGAACTTGCCCTTGTAGCTGTTTCCTGATTGCGTGATCAGCGCGCTCATCGGCTGCTTGAAGACGCCGACGCGGCAGCTGCCATCGAGCTTGACGCCGGTGCCGTCGGTGACGGGTTCGCCGATCAGGTTGCAGGTGAACTTGGTGCCCTTGTACTTGCCGGCGACGATTTCGCCCGGACCTTTCCAGGAGCCTGCGACGGATTCGAAGAATGCCTTGTCACGCGTGGCGGCGGTGGCTGCTGGAGCCGTTTCGGCAAGAGGCGACAAGGCGATTGCCGCGAGACCGAAGAGATAGAAAAACTTGCGCGAGTACATGGATTTTCCTTGGCGAACCATATCGCTTAACTGGTGCCAAGTTTTGCAGAAAAATGGTTAATGCTTGGTTTCTAATGGGTCGAAAGTGGCGTATTTGCGGGCTTTTCAGTGTAGGGAAGACTCCCACCTGTCTCGCTTAAGTTATTGAATCGCAATGATTTCTTTAAATCGGCTGTTCGCCGCGAATGGTTTACGGATCTAGGATCAATTCCGCCCGTTCCCATCCGTCTTCGTCAGCGATGGCGTCAGGTCGCCGATGAAGTCACCGATTCCCGGGCGCTTCAGGGCGCGGAACGACAGCGGACGGCAGAGGTCCATGGCGGCGATGCCGATACGGGCCGTCATCAGGCCGTTGATCACCCCTTCACCCAGACGCGCCGAGAGCCTGGATGCCAGTCCGTGGCCGAGAACCTGCTGGACGAGGCT
The DNA here is from genome assembly GCA_900472605.1 of Hyphomicrobiales bacterium. GTDB lineage: Bacteria > Pseudomonadota > Alphaproteobacteria > Rhizobiales > Rhizobiaceae > Rhizobium. The sequence goes on from UCJD01000041.1 coordinate 119,120, forward strand.
GTCGCCGACGGCAATCGAGCCGGTGACGGCAAGATGGGCGAGAACGTCGCGCATCAGCCGCAGCATGCCGAACGTGCCGGGCCGGCCGCCATACAGATCGGCCATGGCGCGGATGAGCTTGGCGGCCTCATAGAGGACGTAGAGCAGGTCGACGATGGCGCGCGGGCTGACCGCGGTGACGACCGAGACGCGTTTGGAGGCGTTGAGGATGAGGCTGCGGGCCTGCCGGTCGAGCGGCGCGAGCAGTTCGCGCTCGGCGAGCGCCACCAGATGCGGGGCGTCGATGATATCGGTTTCCGCTGCCTTCAGCGTGGCGCGGCCGCGCGCGGTCTCGGGCTTGTTTGACAGCAGATGCTCCAGGCTCTTGACGAGCGCGCGCGCCTTGGCGGGCTTGGTCTCGAGGATCGCAGCTTCCGCCTCGGCCTTGATCGTCTGTACGGCGGCCAGCCGCATCATGCCCGCCGTTTCCCTGACGACGATGGCGATGACAGCCAGGATGCCGATGCCGACGGCGGCGAGCGCGGTGTAGCCCAGCCAATCTGCGCGGCTGAAGAGGTTGCGGATCAGGCTGTCGGTCCAGAGCCCGAAGGCGAGCGAGAACAACACGCCGAACGCGCCAAGGGCGATCTTCCCGAAGGAGGCGCCGCGTTTGCGCGGCTGGGCGACGGGCAGGGCCGGGAGGTCCTTGTCCGGATTGATGAAGGGATCGTCTTCATCCGGTGTCAACGTGATCTCGCCCGAGAAGGCTTCCGGCTTGCGGGGCTCTGCTGGCGGCCGGCCGGCTTTGGTCTCCGGCTTCTGCTGCTCGCGCTCGTCCTCATAAGCGAAGGCGGCTGGGGCGCGGCGCGGGCGCTGGTCGGCGGGCGGCTTGATCATGCGAGGCGATCTCCGAACAGAAACTGCATGGCCCGGTCGAGCCGGATATGCGGTACCGACAGCTTGATGCCGCCGCCGGTCTCTTCGAGGCTCGGCGGGCGAAAGCGGACGACGTTCACGTCTGGCAGCTGGACGCTGTCGTCTCCCGCCTCGATGCTTTCGAACAGGGCGGAGGGGTCTTCGGGCAGGTCGCCGGGAAAGATCGCGGTCTTCCTGATGCCGTCGAAGGTTTCGCCTGATATCGTTTCGCCCTCTATCGGCGTTCCGACGATAACAGGCAATTCATGGCCGTCGCGCTTGACGGTTGCTTCGCGCGTTGCCCGCACCGAGGCGAGCGCCATGACGTCGATGCCGGCGCCCGCCATACCGATGCGCTGGATGGCGCGGTCGACCAAGCGGCGCGTCAGGGCGTCGAGGCGATGGTGGCTTTCGTGATGCAGGTGGTCGGCCTTGGTGGCGGCCACGAGAACGCGGTCGATGCGGCGGCCGAGCAACGACGACAGCAACGAGTTGGTGCCCGGGCGGAAGCAGGCGAGCACATCCGTCAACGCGCGTTCCAGATCCTGCACGGCCTCGGGGCCGCGGTTGATCGCCTGCAGCGCATCGACAAGCACGATCTGGCGGTCGATGCGGGAGAAGTGCTCACGGAAGAACGGTTTGACGACCACGGACTTGTAGGCCTCGTAGCGCCGTTCCATCATCGCCCAGAGCGATCCCTTTTCGGGCTTTCCCGTCGGCGGCAGCACCAGCGGCGCGAAGGTCAGCGCGGGTGAGCCGTCGAGATCGCCAGGCAGAAGGAAACGGCCTGGCGGCAGCGTCGACAACGAGCGCTCGTCGGCCTTGCAGGCCTTGAGGTAGTCGGCGAAGGCGGTGGCGAGCTCGCGGGCGCGCATTTCATCCGCAGGGGCGGTGATGTCGCAATTGTCGGTCAGCGCCAGCCATGGCCTGGAGAGCTCCGTGCGGATGCCCGTGCGGGCCAGCGCGATCGTCTCTTCGCTGAAGGTACGGTAATCCTTGGCAAGCAGCGGCAGGTCGAGCAGCCATTCGCCGGGATAATCGACGATGTCGATCGACAGCCTGCCTGGCGAGAAGAAGCGGCTCCAGCCGCTGGCGCTCTGATAGTCGATGGTCAGTCGAAGCTCTGAGATGGCGCGGGTGGAATCGGGCCAGATCCGGTCCTTGACCAGCGCCTTGATGTGATCCTCGTACTGGAAGCGCGGCACGCCGTCATCGGGCTGTTGCTCAAGACGAACCGCAGAGACGCGGCCCGACTGGACTGCCTCGAACAAGGGCAGGCGGCCGCCATGCAGCAGGTTGTGGACCAGCGAGGAGATGAAGACCGTCTTGCCCGCCCGCGACAACCCGGTGACGCCGAGGCGGATCGTCGGATTGACAAGGCCTGAGGCGCGGTCCGACAAGGTGTCGAAGGCGATGCGCGCGTCGTCGGTGAAGGATGTCATGCTTGGCGGCAAGGCGAAATTCCGATTGCTGGTAGACGCCATATAGGAACCGGCAGGCCGAAGAAAAAGACGCGAGGCCAGTCTGTCAGTCGATCATGAAGTCGATCAGGCGCCAGGTATCGCGGCCCTGGTCGTAATCGAGCACCGCCAGCCCGCCCGGCGGAAAGCCGTTCGGAAGCGCCTGCGCCAGCAGCTGGTGGCCGATCAGCGCTTCGAGCGTCTGCTCGATGACGGGATTGTGGCCGACGAGCATGACTGCGCCCATGTCCTGCTGCGCGCCGAGGATATCGAGATAGATTTCAGGCGTCGCGTTATAAAGCGCGTCGACGAAGCGGATGTCGAGGTTTTCGCCCATGGCGCGGTGAACGGCATCGGCCGTCTGGCGGCAGCGTATGGCGGTGGAACTGACGACAAGGTCGGGCTTGTAGCTTTTGTCGGCCGCGTTCTGGGCGAGGATCTCGGCGGCGGCATAGCCGCGCTCGCTCAGCGGGCGGTCGAAATCGCTCTGGCCGGGGGCGGGAAATGCCGCTTCGGCGTGTCTCAGAAGATAAATCCGGGAAGGCGGCGGCACGATTGCGGTCATCGGAAAGTCCCCGGTCGATTGATCTATTTCAGTAGCGCCAGCCCGGTGTCTTCGTCAACCGGCGCGCGGAATCCAGTGGGCAAGTTGCACGGCCGCTGCTACTTCAGCTGGCAAGCTGAAACGGTGGCTTTGAAAAATAGTGACGTAAAAATAGCCTGTTAGCTCAAAATTGTGACAGATTTAAAAATGTGTTTACCTAGCGGATTGGGCTTGAATCGAACGCCGTGGTCGGGATATACAGCCGCCAGATGAGATGTTCTTCAGGAGAATCGCGTTGAGTGAGAAGATCGATCTTAGCAAATACGTGCCCTCGGAAGAGGAAGAGTTCATGAACGGTAACCAGCGCGCCTATTTCAGGGCGAAGCTGATTGCCTGGAAGAACGACATCCTCAGAGAGGCGCGCGAAACCCTCGAGCATCTTGCCGAGGAAAGCGCAAACCATCCGGATCTCGCCGACAGAGCGTCGTCCGAGACGGACAGAGCCATCGAGCTGCGCGCCCGTGACCGCCAGAGAAAGCTGATATCCAAGATCGACGCCGCACTGCAGCGTATTGAGGAAGGAACTTACGGCTATTGCGAGGAAACCGGTGAACCGATCGGCCTCAAGCGTCTCGACGCCCGCCCGATCGCAACGCTGTCCATCGAAGCGCAAGAACGCCATGAGCGTCGTGAAAAAGTCTACCGGGACGAATAATCCTGGTCCCATGCCAAACTAAACAAGGCACCGCCATCGCGCGGTGCCTTTTTTGTTTGCATGAAAGGGGCGGCAGTCGCCGCCGATCATTTGTCGCGGTTGACGCTCATTTCGCCGAAGATGCGAGCCACCTCGTTCTGAAGGGCGGCGTCGGCGCCGGTGATCGGCGACATCTCGGGATCGCGGCGCGGCAAGTTGCCGGGCACGGGGCGAGATGGGGCGTTCTGCCCGGGCGTGTTGTGCATCGGCGCGCTCTGCGCATGTAGTGGGCGCTCAGCCGTCAGATTGCTCGTCATTTCCTCTTCCAGGACGCGCTGGAAGTCGCTGGGCTGGGCCGAGGGCGCAGGGCGAGCGACGGGCTGAAACGCGGCAGGCTGCGGCGTTGGAGCGTGCGGTGCCGGCGGATAGAGATCGACACGCTGTGGCGGCGAGGGCGGGCTCATGACCTGCGGCTCGATCCTCTGCGGTGTCAGGACGCGCTGGCGTGCCGAATCGAGGATATCGACGGCTTCGGCCGTTTCGATCGGGGCCGGCTCCCGTCGCGAGAATACCGGAGGCTGCGGGTGCGGTGCGACCGGTGTCGGCGCGATCGATGCGGGTGCAACTGGCACGGCGACAGGGCGCGGCGCGGGTTCTATCTCGGGCTCGAAGACCGGATGTTGTGGTGCCGGCGGTGGCGCGATCGGTGGAGTGTCCAGGCGCTCGGCGGCCGGTGCGAACTCCTCGATCGGCGACAGACCTCGCGTGGGCGCAGGGCGCGGCGCCGGCGGGATGATGACCGCGGGCTCGGGCTCAGTCACGGCGGCTGTCATGACGGGCTCGGCGGGCCGTTCGCTGGGGGCTGCCGGCTGTGGGGCCTCGGGGCGTGCCGGCTCGCTGATGGTCTCGACCTGCCCATCCGGCAGGATGCGGCTTTCGATGACGATGTCGGAGGGGCCGCCGATCATGATCAGGTGTTCGACATCGTCGCGGCGCACCAGCACGAGGCGGCGGCGGGCATCGACGGCGGCGGCATCGAGAACCTGAAGGCGTGGCTGGCGGTTGCGGCCGCCGCGAACGAAGGGCGAGGATGCACGGTTGCGCATGATCCAGAGGACCGCGACGAGAAGCAGCAGGGCGATGGCAACGCCGCCCGCGGCAATGATGAAGCGGCTGCCATAAGATTCCATGATGCCATCGAACATAGTCACGTACTCCTTTGCGGCGTTCAACCACATGACGACTTTTAAGCTTCCTAGACAAGGGGGAGGCGGCTTGTCCAGTCACCGAAAGATGTGACGCAACGTCCGTGGATCGTCTTGTCACGACATTTAACGGCAAAACTGGCGCTGTAGCTTGTGAATTCAATCACTCTTCATGGAGTGTGGTGTTTTTGGCGGGGCAGCAAATTGCTAAGAAGGAAGAGGCGCCTGATTCCTGCTTCGTCTCTTAGTCATGAGTGAAGGCCGGTGGGCAATGCGAGGAACTACATGACGAAATCCCGTCAGGCCGACAATTTTAGCGAACCGCTCGTGGACCGTGGAGGGCGCGCCGGAACTGCCGTGCGGATCCTGCTTCTGGCGCTGGTGCTGATCGGCGTCGCCGCAGCCTTTGTCGTGTTCAAGACCTCGCTCGACAACGAGATGGTGCTCGGCGTACTCGGCGTCCTGGCCATGGTCGGCATCTTCTTCCTGGTGTCGTCGATCATCGGCTTCATCGAGGTGATGCCGCAGCGCCAGTCGGACAGTCTTGCCCGGGCATTTCTCAACAGCCATCCCGACGGATCGCTGATCACCGACGAGAAGGGCCGTATCGTCTACGCCAATGCCGCCTATGGGGCGCTGACCGGCGCCCGCAAGCCGACCGAGGTGCAAACGCTTGAGGCGCTTCTGTCGCGCCACCGCGAATCCAACGAGGCGCTCTACCGGCTCTCCAACGGGCTGCGCGAGGGGCGTGAGGGACGCGAGGAATTCCGGCTGCTGCGCGCGCTCGGGCCGTCTGCGAACGGATCCGGCGCCCATTGGTACCGGCTGAAGGCGCGCATCCTGCAGAGCGAGGAAAGCGGCGGCCGGCCGCTGCATATCTGGCAGATCAGCGACATTACTTCGGAGCGCGACGACCAGGAGCGCTTCTTCAAGGAACTGCAGAACGCCATCGACTATCTCGACCACGCGCCTGCCGGCTTCTTTTCGGCGGGCCGCAAGGGCGAGATCTTCTATCTCAACGCGACGCTTGCCGAATGGCTGGGGATCGACCTCACCAAGTTCATTCCCGGTTCGATGACGATCGGCGACATGGTGGCCGGCGAGGGGCTGGCCTTGATCCAGTCCGTACAGGCCGATCCTGGGCTGAAGAAGACCGTGACGCTCGATCTCGATCTGAAGAAATCGAACGGCCAGGGCGTTCCGGTGCAGATCGTTCACAGCGTCACCTCGATGCGCGACGGGGCGCCCGGCGAAAGCCGTTCGATCGTCCTGACGCGGCGCGACAGCACGGATGGCGACCAGTCGGCGTCCGCTGCGTCGATGCGTTTCACGCGCTTCTTCAACAACACGCCGATGGCGATCGCCTCCGTCGATGGCGACGGCCGCATCCTCAGGACCAATGCGCCGTTCCTGAAACTCTTCTCCGGCATCGTTTCGCGCGATGACGTCGAGAACGGCGCGCTGTTCGAAACCATCGTGCAGGATGTCGACAAGCCGAGGCTGCAGGGGGCACTTGCCGCCGCCAAGGATCGGCAGGGCGATATTCCGCCGCTGGATTCAAAGACGCAGGCGGACGACAACAGGCATTTCCGCTTCTACGTGAATGCCGTGATCGACCAGAGCGATGAAGCGCCGGAAGAAGCAGCGATCGTCTACGCCGTCGAGGTGACCGAGCAGAAGGCGCTCGAGGCGCAGATGGCGCAGACCCAGAAGATGAACGCTGTGGGCACGCTCGCCGGCGGCATCGCGCATGACTTCAACAACGTCTTGACCGCCATCCTTCTCTCCTCCGACCACCTGCTGCTGCAGGCGCGGCCGGCCGATCCCGGTTTCGCGGATCTGATGGAGATCAAGCGCAACGCCAACCGCGCTGCCGTGCTCGTGCGCCAATTGCTCGCCTTCTCGCGCAAGCAGACGATGCGGCCGAGCGTGCTCAACCTCACCGATGTCGTGGGCGATCTGAGGATGCTGGTCGATCGGCTGTTGTCGGGGACCAACGTCAAGCTCGACGTCGAATATGGGCGCGATCTCTGGCCGGTGAAAACCGACCTGTCGCAGTTCGAGCAGGTGCTGATCAATCTGTGCGTCAACGCGCGCGATGCGATGCCCGAGGGCGGCAAGCTGACGGTGCGCACGAAGAACGCGACGGCCGCCGAAGTCGCAGCCTTCAATTACTCCTACATGCCGCACGAGGATATGGTTCTGGTCGAGGTGTCGGACAACGGCACCGGCATCGCGCCTGAGATCATGGACAAGATCTTCGAGCCCTTCTTCACCACCAAGGAGGTGGGCAAGGGCACGGGCCTTGGGCTTGCCATGGTCTACGGCATCGTCAAGCAATCCGGCGGGTACATCCAGCCGGAATCGGAAGTCGGCAAGGGCACGACCTTCCGTGTCTTCCTGCCGCGCCATATCGTCGAGCCGGCGATCGCCGCCGAGGCCGATGCGGTCACCCCAAGCGCCGACAATGTCGTTCCGTTATTGCCCGCCAAACCGGAACAGCCGGAGGATCTCACAGGATCCGCCGTCATTCTGCTGGTCGAGGACGAGGAGGCAGTGCGTCGCGGTGGCAAGCGCATGCTGGAGACGCGTGGCTACACGGTTCACGAGGCGGGATCTGGCGTCGAAGCGCTCGACATCATGGACGAGCTCGAGGGCAAGGTCGACATTGTCGTTTCCGACGTCGTCATGCCTGAAATGGACGGGCCGTCGCTGTTGCGCGAACTGCGCAAGAAATACCCGGATATGAAGTTCATTTTCGTCTCGGGCTATGCCGAAGACGCGTTTGCCCGCAACCTGCCGCCGGAATCCAAGTTCGGGTTCCTGCCGAAGCCGTTTTCGCTGAAGCAGCTGGCTGTGGTGGTCAAGGAGACGCTTGAGGGGTAGGGGTTGTTATCGGCAGGTTGTGCCGTGTGATACCCCCCTTGTAACTTGAC
>UCJD01000087.1 GCA_900472605.1 Hyphomicrobiales bacterium
GAGCGCGATCGATATCGCGTCAATCGTCTGTGATCCTGTTCGAACGGATGTTTTTAGAGCCCCGCATTTGTTGCGGGGCTTGTTGCATGGCGCATCGGCACCTTTCCGTCCCACCAGCGTCGTTCCTGCAATACCAGCGGGAGAATGCACATGGTTATCAAAAATGGCGACGTCGGATCGCCTAAAGTCACGGAAACAGCAACAGAAGCTCGTCAAGGCAGCTACGGTAAGCCCGCCTGATCGTCTCGTGTGTGGCATGCTATTGGCGTTGCTTGCATGGGGTGGCGTTGAAATATGGGGCGAGAGCATCGACCAACGGCCTCGATGAACAACAACGCGGTCAACGCACAGCCATCCGCGGCTGGCACGTTCGACAACAACGCCGCCGACGGCAGCGGTCGCCCGCCAGAAGCAACCGACCGATCGCCAACCCCGAGCGGTGGCGGCAGCGGTCCGACGCAGGTGACCACACCGACCGGGACCGAGAAAACCCGGACGATCGCCGTCGCTCCAAAAAGGCTCCCATGAAATTGCGCTCTTCCGAAATTTTATTCGGAACAGGGGCGCCTAACACAAGTTCAATTCCCGAGATCATGAGGATCTCTCACGGAGGAGAATGATAATGGCATCTACAAGCACCGACACGTCGCACTCCAAGGGTGGCTCCAAGTCGAGCTCCGGCAAGAACGCATCATCGACGACCAAGAGCGCAAGCGCTTCCGGCAAGCAGGGCGGCTCGCATGAGCAGCATGTCAAGGCCGGCGAGCAGAGCCACAAGAACTCGAAGTGACATCGAATGCTTCTGTGTGAATGTTCATCGGGCGCGGATCAATCCGCGCCCGAAGGGTATCAGGCTATCGGAGCCGACGCCTTGCCGAGCTTGACCGAAGGTTCGCGACCCCAGACACGAAGCTTGCCGAGCTCCTGGACAAACGCCGCGACGTCTTTGCCGCCTGACAACTGCACTGTTCCCTCGTCGAGTTGGCGGGCAATACCAGCTTTCTCCAAAAGAGGCACGGCCGACTGGTCGTAGCCGATATACTTGCAATGCTGGAACGCGTCGGCGACGAAGTCGCGGGCAGCGGCTTCTGTGACGAGATCGTCGATCGCCTGATGCGAGGTTAGAAGGACGACAGCGTCGAACAGCACGGACGGGCCGCCATCGATCATGTGGTGCGCTTGAACGAGGCTGCCGTCGTCTGCGGTAACGCCGCCGACCTTCGGGGCGATAAGCTCGACCACTGCCTTTTCGGCAACGACTGCCTTCGTTACCACCTTCAGGAGCTTCGCATCGACGCCGTCGGCAACGAGGATGCCGAGCTTGCGACCCTCGAAACGCTGGGGTCCGCGTTCGACGATACTAAGTGCTGGCGAGGCCTCGAGATCCTGACGGGTCGGCATCGCGGCGTCCGCAGGCTTTGGCATGGACTGGAAGCCCAGTTTTTGCGCGACCGTGGATGCCAGCGTCTCGTCGATGTTCAGCAGGTGCGATACCATTCTCTCACGTATCGGCAAGGTCTCGACCTTGCTCAGTTCGAACGTCAACGCCGACGCAATGTGGCGCTGCTCTGCACCGGTCTGACTTATGAAGAACTGACGTGCCTGGCTGTAGTGATCGGCGAAGCTCTCAGGACGCAGTCGCGCCTTCTGTCCGTGTTCCTCGGCTGGAAAGTGCCGATATCCGCGCGTTGGAGATTCCCTTGGGCCTTCTCCGTGCGAATTCGGCTGGTAGTTGGTTCTGCCGACAGGATTGCGCATTGCCATATGTCCGTCCTGCTGGAGATTGTGCATCGGACACTTCGGTGCATTGATCGGCAGATGTGTAAAGTTCGGGCCGCCGAGGCGCTTCAACTGCGTATCGAGGTAGGAGAAGTTGCGCCCTTGGAGGAGCGGATCGTTGCTGAAGTCGATCCCCGGTGGCACGTTCTGCGTCATGAAAGCGACTTGCTCGGTCTCGGCGAAGAAGTTGTCCGGCATGCGATCGAGCACCAGGCGGCCGATCGGTTGTACCGGCAGGATTTCCTCCGGAATGATCTTCGTCGGATCGAGCACGTCGAAGTCGAAGCTGTCGGCGAAATCCTGGTCGAAGAGTTGGACAGCGAGCTCCCATTCCGGGAAGTTTCCGGTCTGAATAGCGTTCCATAGATCGCGGCGGTGGAAGTCCGGGTCGGCGCCGTTGATCTTAACGGCCTCGTTCCAGGCGACGGACTGGAGACCCAGCTTCGGCTTCCAGTGGAACTTGACGAAGGTCGACTTGTCCTTGGCGTTGACGAAGCGGAAGGTATGGACGCCGAAACCCTCCATGAAGCGAAGCGAGCGCGGGATCGCGCGGTCGGACATCACCCACATGATCATGTGCATGCTTTCCGGCGTCAGCGAAATGAAATCCCAGAAATTGTCGTGCGCCGATTGCGCCTGTGGGAATCCGCGATCGGGCTCCGGTTTGACCGAATGGATAAGGTCGGGAAACTTGATTGCGTCCTGTATAAAGAAGACCGGGATGTTGTTGCCGACGAGATCCCAGTTTCCTTCCTTGGTATACATCTTGACGGCAAAGCCGCGGACGTCGCGTGCTATATCAGCGGAACCTTCGCTGCCGGCCACTGTCGAAAACCGGACAAAGACCGGCGTCTTTTCACCGGCACGTTGAAACACGTCGGCACGGGTGACGTCGGACAAGGATTCGTAGTTTTCAAAAAAACCATGGGCTCCGTAGCCACGGGCATGGACGACCCGCTCGGGAATCCTTTCGTGATCGAAGTGGAAGATCCTCTCGCGGAAATGAAAGTCGTCAACGAGAAGCGGTCCGCGAGGGCCGACACGCAAGGAATTTTGGTCATCGGCGACAGGCGCGCCTTGCGAGGTCGTCAGGACATCATGGCCATCTTCAGCGAACTGATGCAGTTCGCCTCCCGCGCCGCGGTGGAGTTGCTGATCATGGATGGTCGCTGTGTCGTCGGTCGACACGGTGGATCCGGGTTTCGCTGTGCGCTTGGCCATCTTCATGTCCCCTTGACGTTTAGTCACAACTACGAAAAGGCCGCTTAGCGGACGGCCTTCGATTTGCGGCTGTTGGTTTAAGCGGCCTTGCTTTTGCCCGACGCGTTGGCCTGCGTCTCTGCTAGTTGAGTCAGCTTCCGGTCGGTCGCTTCCTCCTCGGCCAAGGTGGCTTCTAGCAAGGGAACGGCATCCTTCAGGCCGAGCTGCTTGGCCCAGGCGATAAGAGTGCCATAGCGGGCGATTTCGTAGTGCTCCACCGCCTGCGCCGACGAAATGAGCCCTGCATCTAATGCTGGAGAACCCTTGAACTCCTCCATGATTTCCTCGCCTTCTGCGAGGATGCCCTGGATCGCCTCGCAGGTTTTGCCGCGTGCTGGTTTGCCGATGAGTTCGAACACCTGCTCGAGTCGCTCGATCTGTCCCTGCGTCTCGTCGCGGTGCTGCAGAAAACCAGCCTTGCCCTCTTCCGACTGAGCGGCACGCGCCATCTTCGGAAGGGCCTTCAGAACCTGCTTTTCCGCGAAATAGATGTCCTTGAGGGTGTCGAGAAACAGGTCATCGAGTGTCTTGGTCGTTGCCATCGTGTCCTCCGTTGATCTGATTGCTCCCATTTCGGCAATGCGCGTTTATCGAGTGTGGGAGACGGCACTTAACCTCCGTGCGGGGTGTTTGTTCCGGCGCATGAGACGAGCGCGGCCATGGCGAACGCTGTAACGATCACATCGAAGACGACGGCACGACCCCGAGCGTAGGCGTTAAAAACACATCGTCTTCGGTGCGATCGTTCGCTCCATCAATTACTTCTGAACGCACTTCTTCATCGGTCCATCCAGCATCTACAGCCGACGCGACTAATTCAGCTTGTTTTTCCGCCTCAGATGCTTTCGAGGTTTCGTTCAGGTGCCTACGCGCAGTGGCCAGGCACTGCTTCAGATCTTCGATGCGGGCGGGATCGCCAACAGGGTGGGTTGGGGATGCAACGTACGTCATGATGGCTCCTCTCGTTTTGACGTTTAACCGCGAGAGCGACCCGAAGTTCCGCCGCGGTCCTCAATCTGTTCGTGCACGCCTTTTTGAGTTCATCAGCGAGTAGCGCCACACCGAGTGCTCCTAGAGCATTTCCGCATTT
>UCJD01000043.1 GCA_900472605.1 Hyphomicrobiales bacterium
CCTTCGAGCATGAAGCCACAACCGCCTGGCGGCGGATGGCGCGACGGGATCGAAGAAGCAGGGGAACAGAAATTTCAGCGCGCAGTAAGTACGTTACTGTAACGACGGGTGTAACAGTGCGCTTGTTACCATGGGAACAGGCAGGAAATGTTCCTTTGTAATCCGTGTGAGGCCAACTCCGAGCTTCCCACCGCCAAGCATTCTGTCGCCGTTGGTGCAACGGAGTGACCAAGGGCGGCAATGGCGCTGCCGCAGAAGCAGAAGCAGAAGCAGAAGCAGACGCAGACGCAGACGCAGACGCAGACGAGGTTCAGGTGCCGGATGCGGATGGCAAGGGCGCCGGACAGCAGATGATCGGTACGATTGCCGGCATCTGCACCTACTGTGCGATCCTTCCTCTCGCTCCTCGCTTTCCTGATGGAACTGCTGGCCGCCTGCCGCAGCATCTTTCTGCAAATCCGCGATAACCGCGGCCGAGGTCTGGTCGGTAAATCCGAGGCTCCACCCGAGGAAGAAAATCGCGCGGACGTGGCATGACGCGGCAATTTGAAAACCCGGCATCTGTCTGACCATCGCTTGGTGAGAAGCTCGACAAAATGGAACCAAGAGAAAAAACAATTTTAGATTGACTCTCTGACGAGCCAACATAATATCTTCAGACAAGCATAGCACGAACCGCTTACATTTGATTAAAATAGAACTGCGAAATATATCGATTATTTTATTCCATATAGTTTGGTTATTAATCAGACGGAAATAAAAATACAATGTTTGGAAAGTTAAATTCGGATATATTCACCGTATTTTCCGGCACAAATCGATCTATATATGAAATAATCATCGAGACGATTTACGAACGATTTTATCAATCCGAGATTTTCTTCCCGAGCCAAAACGATGTAATCCTGCTCATCTACGATCAGCTGGCCGAGAAATCTCATCTGTGGCGAGATGACGAGGTGCCGATTGTGCTCGATCAGCTCTCGTCGGGAAAAGGGCGGAGAATCCGGCGCCGGCGTAACGGAACGGCAGATCCGATCGCAAGCACCGACGCCATGATGCGGGCGCGACATATCTACTATCGCCTGATCGCAACCGGCTGGCTGGAACCGATCCAGTATGGCTTGAAGATCACCGTCGACATGCCCCCAGGCGCCATGCGGCTCGCGGAATTTCTCTGTGGTCTGAAAGCGGGCGTTTCAGAGCAGCTTGGCGGCCTGTTGGTGCAAATCAAAACCAATCTGGACCACTTGGAGCTGAAAGCGCGTGAAAACGCGCTTGGGCTCCATAAGGCGGCGCGCGATGCCGCCTCGTTCGGACGCTATATGCGCAGCGTCCTATCCGCGCTGCGGGAAATCGACAAGCAGGTCGTCGCAAGCGAAAGTATCAACGACCGCCTGAGGCACTATTTCGAAGATTTCGTGGAGCGTGTTCTGTTGCAGGACTACGCCGCGATAACCACCACGTCCCATCCTTACCGTTATCGCTACAGAATTATTGAAGCTCTCAACCGGCTTGAAGATTCGATCACGGACATGGGTGCGATCGCGGACGCATATCTCGAAGCCCGTTTGGCAAGCGATATGCCGGGCTCTCGCGAAGTGGTCCACGAAGATCTGCAACGTATCCGGAATGTCTTCGAGCAGATCGAGCACGCCTTCGAGGCGATCCAGCAACATCGAGGACGACTTGAGACACGATTGCGCAACACTGTGCGATATGCCGGGCGCCGGAGCGGCGGCTTTCTCCTTCGCAGCAGTCCGGTGCTGCTGAGGCTCGATCAACTGATAGCTGCGGGCAAGGCGGATGTTACGCTGCCGGGCGTGATCGCGCCTCGCTCGCCGCCGCTGTCCCCTTTCCTTTTGGCTCGCCCGCGCAGCGCGCGGCAACCGATCGTCGGTGGTTCGCTGGTGCTCATGCCGGTTGACCCTGTCTGGGAGCTGCGAAAACACCTTGAGCGAATTTATATTCAGCGACTGACCATCAGACCGGAGCAAGTCGTCAATTTTCTGGAAAGCCGTGTGCCTCATTTTGGCGAGATACAAGCGAGTCGCTTCTGGATCGATACGATCGACGATTTTCTCGCCTTCGAGGCGTTGCGTCTGGTCGCGCACTCGCGCGCTCAAGAAAAGCCGGACGACGGCGTGCTGGTTTCCGTCCTTAGCCGTCGCTTCACCCTGACACCCATCGCCGGCGCCATCATCGACAACAACTGGCTACGATGCGCGGATTTCAGCGTTGCCCGCAAACACCACACAACGGGGCTGGGAAACTGATATGCTTATTGAATTCCGTAATCTGGAAGAGCGTGACCCGAAGCGCCTGCCGCGCGTCATCCAGGTCATCCATCACCTGCTGCGCAACCAGTTCCTTCATGTCGACGACCGCGGCTCGCCGGGCATGATGGAAACATTGCTGAGGCCCGATATCGAAAAGCTGGTCGCAAGCTACTTCGAGGTCGCCGGCTATCGCCTCGTTGTGCGCGAGATAGAAGGCTGGGCAGGCATCCTTCCCGATACGGAGGTCATAACCGGTCCACGCATGCGCATGGACGAGACCCTCGTCCTTCTCCTCATGCGCCGGCTTTGGGGAGAGGGTGATCTCGGCAAGTACGGCAACATGCTGACGACGCTCAACGAGGCTTATGACGCCTATCAGGACATGGTGGGCGGAGCGCGGCGGCCTGCTCTCGGCATCGTGGACTTTCGCAATCTGGTGCAATCGCTCGAGCGACGCGCGATCGTCAGGCTCGGTGAGTATGACGACGAGGCACGAGACATGCCACTCACGATTCGAGCGCTTGTCGACACGGTGAGCGGCCTACAGCACCTGACACATGTCGAGCAGCTCCTGTCCGGTGCCGATTTTCAGAGTGCGGACGAGGAACCATCCGACGAAAACGAGGACGACGTAGAATGATGCACCTTAGCCGTATCTCACTGGTGCAATGGCACCTTTTTGACCGCGAAGACCTCGACATCAGCGGCAATAGCGCAATTCTGGGTCAAAACACCTCGGGAAAGTCGACCCTGATCGATCTGATCCAGGCCGTCATGGCTGGCGGATCCAGCCGCTATCATCGCTTCAATCGATCCGCAGGTGAATCAGGCAGCAGCCGATCGGAGAGAACCTTGCGCGGCTACTGCCTGGGGCAACTCAATGAACACCACGTCTTGCGCGAGCAATCCGTCACCCATATCGCCCTCGTCTTCGATGACCCCGAAGGCAAGCGCAAACCTGTCAGCATCGGACTTTGCATCGAAGCATCGGCTACTGAGGACGCTCAGATCGTCGGCCGTTACGTCGCTCCGGGCATTCGCATTCACACGGATATGCTTGTCGAGGATTTTGCCGACGGACAACAAAGGTCGGCAGCATGGTCGATTGTCCGCTCGCGGCTCGAACAGGCCTGTGCGGAACAGGGTACCACTCTTCTCAGGCCGGACGTCGCGCGCAACTTCATCCGCGAATATATGCGGCTGCTGTTCACCGGTCGCCGGCATGGCGATCCGGAACGCTTCATCCGCGCCTTCATAACGGCCCTCTCCTTCGAGGAGATGCGTTCCGTCGAAGAATTCGTTCGAAAATTCCTGCTGGAAAAGGACGATATCGACATCGGCGAATTGCGCGAATCGATCCAGCGTTACCGCGACATCCAGAAGGATATTCACGAACTGGAACGGCGGCTCGAAGCGCTGCGCACCATGCAGAAACTGGTCGGTGAATATGTCGCCCTGCTTGAGCGCGAGGATATCGCCCGCGGAGTGGAGAGCGTGGCTAGTCTTATCGAATCCGGCGCGGCGCTCATTGCGAAACTGCGTGCGTTTCGCGAAAAGACCGTCGAGTGCGGCCGTGTTGAAGCGGAAATCGCACGCCTTGACGACGAGGAAAAGATCCTTCGCGAGGAAGAGGAAGTGCTGCAGGCGCAGATCGCCGCACAAGATCTCGCCTCGCAGAGATCCATCCTGACCGGGGAGCTAAAGCTGAAGGAACGAGACAGGGCAGTGCTCGTCGGCCGGCTTCAACAGCGCTTTCTCGACACCGCACGTGCCGGGACCCTGCTCGACCACCGTGAAAGGCTTGCATCCCTCAAGCTTGGACAGCTGTTCGAAACGCTGGATACCATTCGTCGAAAGACCGGAGATCAGACCCCGCCGGCTTGGCCGCAAAATCCAGCCGAGATGGAGCAATTGATCGGCGCCGCAAGGCTTGAGGCCACGGCAAGTCAGGCCAAATTGCTCGAGCGACGCGACGAAGCGATCAGCTGGCGCAAGAATCTGGAAACGGATCGTGGCGAGTTGGAGGAACGGCTGCGCCAGGCGCAATCCGGTCGGATCGCGCTCGATCCCCGCACCGTGAACCTGATCAGCGCCCTGCAGGCGCAAGGTATGAACCCGAGGGCCTTGTGTCAGGTTACCGAAATTCTTGACGAGAGCTGGCGCAATGCCGCCGAGGCTTTGCTGGCGCGCGATCGCGAAGCGATCATCGTCGAACCGGACCACGCCGCACGCGCCGTCGAAATACTGCGCAGCGACAGCAGGGATCGTTTCCGCGGTTGCCGCGTCATCAACACGCGGCGGCTTGCAAACAGGGCACTCGAAGCGCAGCCGGGATCCTTGGCCGGCGTCATGAAGAGCGACGATCCGCTTGCCGCTGCCTTCATCGACTTTCGCATCGGAAAGGTGCGCCTTGCGCACAGCCAGCCGGAACTCATGGGCGGCGGCCGTGCCATCATGACGGATGGCACGTACAACAACGAGATGGTGGTGGAGGTTCTGCATGCCCAGGGCGGTTTGAAAATCGGCCGCGCCGCCGCGCCGTTGATGCAGGACGATCTGTCGCAGCAAATCCGCGAGCTGGGCGCGCTCATTGCCAACCACATCCAGAACGAACGCTTCCATGACGATCTGGCAAAGCGGCTGGAACCCTTGATGCAGCCGGTCGAGACGGCGAACGGGCTGGAGAGCCTGGCGTTCGAAATCAATCAGCTCGATGAAAGCCGGTTGGGATTGCAGCAACGCCTGGACCGCGTGGTGTCGAGCATCGATCCAAGCCTGAGGGCGACCGCCGATCGGATAAAGAACGACCTCAAGAACATCCAGTCCGACAAAAATGCCTGCCTGGTGCAGCGCGGTCAGCTGACGGCGAGCATAGCCGAAGTTCGACGGACGATCGACAGCGGCAGCGACCAGTTGGGATCCCGGCTTCATTTCTCCGGTCGCCTCAACCTTTTCCGGAAGAAAATCCGAAATCGCGCCCAGCTTTCAGCACTTCGTGCCACATACATCGCCCAGCGTCCCAAGGTGCTTGCCACGGTCATAGCCGACATGAAAAGACGTGCCGAAGAGGCACAGCAGGAATATCGGGCGTGCGAGGGAGAAATCCGCGAGGCGCTCGCCCACTACCGATTGAACTTCGACAACACGGCGCCGTTGATCGGCGCTGCGTCCATCTCGATCGAGATCAAGGCCTGGATCGAAAGCAACACGTCGATGCTGGAGGCCAACGAGTTGATCCGCTACAGGCAACAGGCCGATGAAGCAGCAAGCCAGATCAGTCGCCTGCTGCGAACAGCTTTCGTCCAAGAGCTGAACAACCGCTTCAACAAGCTCACCAGCGAACTCGATACGCTGGCCCGGGCACTCAAATCCCGTCCCTTCAATCGCGAGACCTACACGCTGAATGCGCGTCCGAGGCCAGAACTGTTGGGTCTGTATCAGCTCGCGCAGGCGAGCCAGGATGACGAAAGCGTTTTCGAAGCCCTCTTCAGCCATGAAGCACCGCGCGACCAGCAGCACGCACAGGCATTGGCAGATGTCGAGCGCCTGTTGAACGACGAGGCACTCGATTTCACCCTTTATCAGGACTATCGCAACTACTACAGCTTCGATCTGACCACGCGCAATGTCGATACCGGTTTGCAAACCAGCTATGAACGCCGAAAAGGCACGGCGAGCGGGGCCGAACGTCAGGTCCCCTATTACGTAATCATCGGCGCGGCCTTGGCGAGCATCTATCATAGCTCCGGACGGCATAACGACCACGCGGATTTAGGAATGGGGCTCGCGGTCTTTGATGAAGCCTTTAGCAAGATGGACGGCCCCAACCAGCGCACCTTGCTGGGCTTCTACACCGATATCGGTCTGCAAGTCGTCATTGCCGCACCGTCCGAAAAACGCGCCATCGTCTATGAGAATATGGACAGTATCGCCGATGTATTCCGCCACGGCAACGCGGCAACCGCCGAGACGAGCCGGATCAAGCCCTACGCGCAGGAGCAGATGCGCGCTAGCAATCCGCAATATATCAGCAACGCCGAGCTAGCCGAAAGATTGAAGGCCAACGACCCGGATAGGGCATTGTCGCAGGTGCCTGCGCCCGCAGCACTACAGCCATAAACAAATGAAACACACCAGCTTTGGCGATGCCATCAAACTCCTTCACAATCTGCTTGATCGGTATGAGGGCCGGCCAAATGTCTCACGCCTTCACGGCTACGCGGATGAAAACGCCTTTTCGAGTGTGGAGGCGCGTGACCGCTTCATCGAGACGATCCGCGCGGCTGAAAGATCGGGAGCGGTTAGACTGCAAAACGCGAGCGAAGCCGGCATCGCGAGCTTGCGTATCAGTCTAGTCGATGCCAACGCGCTCTATCGTCACCTGGTGAGACTGCCCTCTCACCAGCAGGTCGAAGCCACGCTGGCGGATCTGCATCATCTGCCGAACCTACCCGAGACGGCGGTTCCACTCTTCGAGGAGATTGCCGCAGCATGGACACGCAACGTGCGAAAATTCGGCATCACTCCGAACGACAGGATGAGCCTGAAGGATTCACTCTTGCTTGCATGCGGACTGCAAGAGAGGCTGAAGGAGGCTGCTGCGCCTCCGATCGACTTCCGCAGCTTTTCTCGCTCCGTTGGCAGCGACAGCAAGGCGCTAGACCGCCTGGCGGCCAGTGTCGTGGCGATCTACGTTCGTCTCTATCCCGACCATCTCTCAACGGACGGTCTCGCCAACGACGAAATCCTTGCGATGCTTGGCGTCTCTCGAATGCCTCAACCCTTCCTTCTTAGCGGGCCAATTGCAATCCGTGGACTGACGCTGCCTGATCTCGCCTATTGCGGCTTCCCGCCGGACCAGGCTGCAGCGATCACGCTCGCGCACCCTGTAGACTATGTCCTCACAATCGAAAATTACACGTCTTTTGTTCGACATGCCCGCGAATGCAACAGCGACCAGAAAGCTCTGATTATTTACACCGCCGGCTTTCCTGCCCGCAGTCATCTTCACCGGATCCTACGCCTCTGCGCCGAGGCGGACACACAGACCTACCATTGGGGTGATCTCGATGCGGGCGGCGTGCGCATCTTCAGACATCTGGAAACGGCATTGCGAGCGCATGCCGTCGAATTGCAGCCTCATTTGATGAATGCCGATATTCTCGCGCAATACGGTATTCCAGCGACCACCAATACGCCCCTCTCCCCTCATGGCGGCGATGACAGTGCCATCGCAGATCTCTGGAGCGCTCTGAGACAAACCGGCTTGGCGCTGGAACAGGAAAGCCTGTCACCACGATTGCCGTGATTGTGTATCGGGAAAAGAGGTTCATCGGCGGCCGGTTGATTACGGGCCAGAATCCCGCTTCGGCAGGAGAACTCGGGACGAAGCTGCTCGCGGTCCTGCGAGACCGCGCCTCCCGGACTGTTCGACGGTAAAACAGGTCATGCCTGGGGCGTTCAATAGACCACCACGCCGCGGATCGATTCACCCTTGTGCATGAGGTCGAAGCCCTTGTTGATGTCTTCGAGCGGCATGGTGTGGGTGATCATCGGATCGATCTGGATTTTGCCTTCCATGTACCAGTCGACGATCTTCGGCACGTCGGTGCGGCCGCGTGCGCCGCCGAAGGCCGTGCCCATCCAGTTGCGGCCGGTGACGAGCTGGAACGGACGCGTCGAGATTTCCTGGCCGGCGCCGGCAACGCCAATGATGACCGACTTGCCCCAGCCGCGATGCGAGGATTCCAGCGCCTGGCGCATGACCTTGGTGTTGCCGGTGCAGTCGAAGGTGTAGTCGGCGCCGCCGATCAGGTCGCCGTGGCGCTTGGTCATGTTGACGAGATAGGGAACGATGTCGTCACCGACTTCCTTCGGGTTGACGAAGTGGGTCATGCCGAACTTCTCGCCCCAGGCCTTGCGGTCCGGGTTGATGTCGACGCCGATGATCATGTCTGCGCCAGCAAGGCGAAGGCCCTGCAGAACGTTGAGACCGATGCCGCCGAGACCGAAGACGATCGCCGTCGAGCCGATCTCGACCTTGGCAGTGTTAATGACGGCGCCGATGCCGGTCGTGACGCCGCAGCCGATGTAGCAGACCTTGTCGAAGGGGGCGTCGGGATTGATCTTGGCGAGCGCGATCTCCGGCAGGACGGTGAAGTTGGCGAAGGTCGAGCAGCCCATGTAGTGATGGATCTTGTCCTTGCCGATCGAGAAGCGCGAGGTGCCGTCGGGCATGACGCCCTGGCCCTGGGTAGAGCGGATCGAAGTGCAGAGGTTGGTCTTGCGCGAGGTGCAGGAGTAGCATTCGCGGCATTCCGGCGTGTAGAGCGGAATGACGTGGTCGCCCTTCTTCAGCGAAGTGACGCCGGGCCCGACATCGACGACGACGCCGGCGCCTTCATGGCCGAGGATCGCCGGGAACAGGCCTTCCGGATCGGCGCCCGAGAGTGTGAAGTCGTCGGTGTGGCAGATGCCCGTCGCCTTGACCTCGATCAGCACTTCGCCGGCCCTGGGGCCTTCGAGCTGCACGGTCATCACTTCGAGTGGTTTTCCTGCCTGTACGGCAACAGCGGCGCGAACGTCCATCTTGTGGTCTCCTCATTCTGTCTATCGAATTTATGAATTGGGTGATTGCGCCCAGAGGGTCCTGACGCGCTCCTTCAGAAGCAACGCCTCGGCCCAGCGGTCGGTGGTATCTTCGCCGTCGCGATCGGTTATGGCATAAGGTTTCGGGCCGAGTTCGCAGACGAATGCCACCGACGCATCCGCCGCCGCCCTTCGGCGCCAGCTGCGGAAGCCGTAGTCCCACCAGCCGAGGAACAGATCGAGCCATTGTTCATGGTGCGGAAATGACAGCTCGATCTGCACCTGCTCGCGCGACGCGACACGACCGTGGAAGGCCCAAGAACCGTCGAGAATGCGGTGCATTAGCGCATGGTTTTCCTCGGAGACCGGCCACGCAAACTCACGGCCAACCAGGAAATGCGAGAGATCTCCGAGCAGCTTCAGGTCAGGCATGCGCTCCAAAAGATCGAGCGTGAAGAACAAGTCGGTGGTCATCCGATCGCGATGCGTTTCGATCAAGACCTCGACGCCCGCCTCCTCGCCCAGCCGCTGCCACCCCTCCAGGAGGGGGAGACAATCCTCGATCCGGCGGAGCCGGACGTCTGGTTGCAGGCAAAGATGATGGACGCCGAACTCAACGGCATTGTCGAGCGCCGGATTGAGATCATCGACGGTCTTCGGAAAGCATTGCCCTTCCGCTTCGAGACCATGATCCCTCAACAGGGCATGGAGTTGTCGTACATAGGCGCGGTCATACCAATGCGCGCTGATGCCGTCGAAACCCGCTTCGGCGATCAGCTTGATATTCTCGATCATACCACGTTCGGGCTGTCGCGCGCTTCTCAGCTCCATGGCCCATAGCGACTGGAAGACCTTCAGGCTTTGCATGGCGTTCTCCTCCCCGGTGGAACATCGGCCTTCAGTTTGACGTGGCTGCGACGTTCAGACATTCTGCGCGTTCACCGTGACGAACCGCACCTGGCTTGTATCGACCGCCGTTTCCATGACGCCGAGTTTGCGCAGTATGAGATCGACGGATCGCCTCGCCTGCGTTTCCGGTGCCTCGTCCAGACAGATGTCGAGCAGACCGGACTTGAAGTAGCGCTTCTTGCGTTCTGTCAGCTCATGGCCGACCCAGAAGATGTGTCGCCCCTTGAGCGCCCATGTCTGCAGCACACTCGCAACGCCCTCATCGCCACCGCCCACCGAGTAGACCCCGATCACATCAGGATCTCTGCTCAGCGTTTGCGCGAGAAGATCGGCCGATCGCACGTCGTCGTCATGTCCCATCATCACCTCGGCGACCACATGGCCCGACGCCACTCCTCTTTCTGCAATGTAGTCCGAGAACCCGTGGACGCGCTCGCGGTGGTTCGTGTAGATGCCGCTGTGGCACAGGGCGACCATGTGCCCGGGCTTGCCCGCAAGCATGCCAGACATGTAGAAGGCCGCGCTGCGTCCCGCCGCGTAATTGTCGATGCCGACATAGGAGACATCGTGATCGTCGCAGCGCGTCACGATCTGTACCACCTCGACCCCGCTGGCGCGGACACGGCGCAGGCTCGCGGCCACACGCGGATGATCCTGCGCGCAGATGATCAGGCCCGAGCGCCGAAAGCTTGGATGATCGATGTGGTGCGCCATGCCGAGCGGATCGCCTTCGGCAACGAAGGTACGATGGATGATCACCGAGCGATCGAGCGATGCCGCGATCCGCTCGAAGGCCTGATTGACTCGTGTGAAGAAGCTGGTTTCGGGACGAACGAGAATGACTTCGATACGGATGGTGCGCCTGTTCGTCCAGTTCTGGCGGATGCCGTATTGCAGACGTTCCGCGGCAGCGAGAACCTTATGGATGGTATCCTGCGTCACGCCGCCGCGGCCATTGATCACGCGCTCCACGGTCGCCGTGCTCAAGCCGGTCTGCAGGGCCACGTCCTTGATGGTTGTCTTCGGCATTCACAACTCTCGAGATTTAGGCTGCGGCTATGTTAGCAAAGAAACAGATTTCGGTATGGCCAGATTCGAAATGACCCGCTCCGTTATTCGGATTGGGCCTAAGCCGCGGCCGAGCGGGTCGCTCTCAGCAAATCCTTGAGACTGACATCCGGATTACTCAGCGCCGAAGCGTCAAGTGTCACGCCCGCGTCAATCAACATCTCGGCGAGCTTAATGTCCCTGGCAACGGCGTTCCCGAGACCGAGGCCCGCGGCACCAACCAGGCGACCGTCCAGAAGGTAGAACTCGAGCTCGCCGTTCGGGCATGCGCGCACGACCGCTCCGCTTTCGGCAAGCGCGGGCAACCCCACGACCTGCAGGGTCAGATCGTACTGATCCGACCAGAACCACGGGGTGGAGACCAATTCCTCGTTCCCTCCAACCATGTTGCGGGCCGCCGTCTCCGCCTGTCTGCGGGCATTGCGCCAGCTTTCATAGCGCATGGGAGCGGCACCGTTCACCGACACCGCCGCACAGTCGCCGGCGGCAAAGACGTTCGGGTCGCTCGTTTGCAGATATGCGTCGGTCAGAATGCCGTTCCCGGTCGCGATTCCGGCTTTCGCCGCGAGTTCCATGTCGGGAACGACACCAATCGCTGCTATCGTAAGATCGGAGGGAACTTGCGTTCCATCCTCCAGCAGGACGAACCCGTCTCCAATCTCGGCAATGCCGCGCCCCAGGAAAAATTCGACGCCTTGCTCCGTATGGACCCGATGCAGGCGCTCCGCAAACCGCGCCGGAACGGCGCGTCCGAGGGGCTTGGCGGCCGCCTCGATGATGCTGACATCCAACCCTTTCGAACGCAGGACCGCGGCAAGCTCCATTCCGATCAAGCCGCCGCCGATGATGGCGACCCGCCGGACATCAACCGCACGCTGAAAAATCTCGTCCGCATCCGAGTAAGTACGGAATTCGAGCGCCCGCGACGCACCGGCGCATGCCAATTGCCGTGGACGGGCTCCCGTTGCCAGCAGGAGCTTGTCATAGCGAACCATGCGCCCGTCGCTCAAGGAGATGGACTTCGCGGCGGTATTGCACGCCAGCACCGAGACGCCTTGGCAATACTCTATTCCGGCCGTTTCCATCGCATCGACCGTGGTGATTGTCCTCAGCGGCACCCCGGTGTCCGCCGGCTTCGAAAGAGGCGGCCGTTCGTAGGGAAGATGAGGCTCGTCGCCGATCAGCAATATGGCACCGCCATATCCTGCTTCCCTCAATGCGAAAGCGGCGCGTGTTCCGCACTCCCCGGCACCAATGATCACAAATCCATCCATGATGTCTTCCTCCCGAGATAACCGGCGCGATATAAGCCGCGCCGGTCTCCGATTGTCTCAGTTGCGTTTCGCGTACTCGTTCATGTTCTTCGGCGTGACCAGTTCGAACGGCACCATCACCTGCTTTTCGACCGGCTTGCCCTGAACGAGCGCAACGGCGGCATCGATCGCCGCCGCCGACTGGGCCTTGGCGTTCTGGAAGACCGTCGCGTCGAGGTCGCCTGCAGCCATAGCCGCAAGCGCGTCCTGTGTGGCATCGATGCCGATGACGATGACATCGTCCATCGACACACCCGAAGCCTTGAGCGCCTGGATCGCCCCGAGCGCCATCTCGTCATTGTTCGCGAAGACGACGTCGATCGGATCGCCGGCGGTGATCCAGTTCGTCGTCAGGTCCATGGCGTTGGTGCGCTGCCATGCGGCCGACTGTTCGTCGGCGAAGGTGACGCCCCTACAGTCGCCGGCGAGCATAGCGTCCTTAAAGGAAGAGGTGCGGTCGCGCGAGGCCTGATGGGCGAGATCGCCCATGAGAATGTAGACGCGTGCGCTGGCCTCCTTCTTCTTTTCCTTCAGGAGGTCGCAGGCCGCACCGGCAGCGAGCCGTCCCGAATCCGTTTCCTTGGAGCCGACATAGGCCTGCTTCTCCGGCAATTGGGCGAGATTTCCCGGCTCAAGGTTCAAGTAGACAAGCGGGATCTTAGCCTTGCTGGCGGCCTCGCTCAGGCCTTTTGCCGCCGAGGGATCCGCAAGGGTCAGCACGATCGCGTCTACACCAGCCGCGATGAAATTGTTCACCTGATTGATCTGTTTGGAGATGTCTGTCTGTGCATCCTCGACCTGGATGCCGGATTTCACCTCGCCTGCCCTTGCCTGAAGCCCTTCGCGCAGCAATGTCTGAAAGTTGTTGTCGAAGCTCTGCATCGAAGCGCCGATGGTTTCGGCGGAGGCCGAGCTCGCCATCAGCGCGGCCACGACGGCGGCGACATACGATATTTTCATTCTATCCTCCCAAATGGTGCCGGACCACCTGACTACACTCCGGAGGCCCTCCCGGCCTGAAACATCGTCTAGGCGATTACGCCAATGCGACGCGCACCTCATCGCCGATGAGTTCCACCGGATAGGTTCGGAGGTTCTCGCAGGCGGGAAGTCTGATGGCCTCGCCGGTCCGGTAATCGAAGGCGCCGGAGTGCTTGGGACATTCGACCTCGAAATCCATGACCAAGCCGTCGGCAAGGTGCACCGCCTCGTGCGTGCAAAGGCCCGCCGTGCAATAGACGCTGTCGTCGGGGCCTCGATAGATCGCATATGTGCGACCCTCGTGGTCGAAGCGGATGGCGCCTTCCTGCTCGATCGCATCGAGCTTGCAAACAGAAACCCAGTTCATTCCGCTGCCTCCCCCACGGTCGCACGCGCCTTCTTGGCGGCAAGCTTTTCCTTCCGCTTGCGGTACCGTTCTTGCATGCGGGCCTCGCCCTCGGCCGATCCGTCGTGCCAGGTGCCGAACCACCGATC
Organism: Hyphomicrobiales bacterium; assembly: GCA_900472605.1. GTDB lineage: Bacteria > Pseudomonadota > Alphaproteobacteria > Rhizobiales > Rhizobiaceae > Rhizobium. The sequence goes on from UCJD01000043.1 coordinate 13,634, forward strand.
GAGCGGGATCAGGGCGTCGCCGTAATTTACCTCGAAATATTTGTGGTGCAGGTAATGGGCGTAGGCATGGCTATCGACCAGCGTCTCGGAGCCGACCTCGACCTTGTCGAAGCCCACGTGGCCGGGGATCGCGCCGAAGCCCGCATAGTGCAGCTGATAGAGCATGATGATCGGGTTGGACGGCAGGATCAGATGGTAGAATGCGGTGCCGAAGTACAGGAGATGCTCGACCGGGTGCATGGACAGCGAGGACCACGGCGATGGATTGACCGAGTTGTGGTGGACCGAGTGTACCCATTTGTAGAGGAGCGGCGTGTGGATGAGGCGGTGGACGCAGAAGAAGTGGAACTCGTGGATCACAGGCACGACCAGAGCGACGAACGCCAGCGTCCATGGGTTTTCCGTGAAGCTTAGCCACGGCGCATAACCGTTGGCGTAAGCCCAGAGCATGCCAATTTCGATGGCGGTCCAGATCGTGACGCCGGAAAGGAATGTCCTGAGGATGTTGTCTTTATTCTGGCTCTCGAACCAGAACGCCTTGCTCTTTTGCTCCGAAGGAAATTTTCCGTTGTACTTGAACCGGTTCGCCTGCCGCTTGAGGACGTAGAGATGAACCTCGAAAGCCCCGTAGAACAGAAAGACGGAGACAGCATTGACCAGATACAGCCAGGCGATCCAGCCGAAGCTTAGGCTCTGCATCGTCTCCACTGATGGAATAACCCATGCCCAGTAAGCCACGGCGGACGCGGCGAAGATGACGTTCCATGGAAAGAAGTAGTGGGGCAGCCACTTCAGGATCGGGACGATCCGCGTGGGAAACTGGAATAGCGGCGCGTATTCAACAGGCTTGTGCGGCGCCCAATCGCCACGCTTGTTGCGCGTTCCGAACTTTTGATCGTCCATGATGGCTCCTCCCGGCAGACCGAGCCGACCTGCCTTCTTCGTGATCTGTGCGGAGAGGTTGCAAGATTTCCGGGGTGCATGCCCCGGCGCCATTGTCTCTCCTCCCGACGCCAAAAATAGCAGGACCATCTTCAGGTGGCGAAAGCTTCGATGATCAAAAACCATCATCGCCGCCGAATTTTTCAGGGCCTCGAGCGGTAAGCGGCGGCACGGATTTCGGCGTTAGAACACAGGCACTTCGCTAACGCGAATACCCGCGACGAGAATGATCGTGGCGGGTATTCAGATCGGAGATTTCAGTGTGGTGCGGCTAGGCTTCGACCCAGCGACGGTCCCGATGAGACGCGGCCATGGCATGCACGGATTTCTCGATCCGCAGGCCATCCTCGAATGTCACGATGGACGACCGCTCGCCTGATATCGCGCGGATGAGCTCGCGGCACTCGATGATCTTCAAATCATTGAAGCCGAGACCGTGACCGGGGGCGGGAATGAAGCGGTCGTATGGCTGGTGCGCCGGTGCCGCAAGGATCTTGCGGAAGCCCTGCTCGGTGCCTCGGCCCTCGGCCTGGTAGAGCTCGAATTCGTTCATGCGCTCCTGGTCGAAGGCGATCGATCCCTTCGAGCCGAAGATCTGCAGCGCGATCCGGCCCTTGCGGCCCCAGGCAGCGCGGTTGGCCATCAGCACCGCCGAAATGCCGCCGCCAAGCCGCATCAGCACGTTGGCCGCATCGTGGTTCTCGACGGTACGGCGGCCGCCGTCCTTCACCGGGCGGTCCGCGTAGGGCTTGACCATATCGGTGATGACAGCCTCGACATGGCCGAAGAGGTACCAGAGCAGCGACAGGGGGTGGACGGCGAAATCGTCGAGTGCGCCGTAGCCCGAGGCCAGCTCGCTCTTCCAGTAGAACAGCGCATCTGGATCGGCCATGAAATCCTCGTCCATTTCGACGCGGATATGATTGACGGTGCCGATCGCGCCCTCCGCGATCAGCGTCTTGATGTGCCGCATGACAGGGTTCTGGATGTAGTTATAGCCGAGCACTGCAACCTTGCCCGACGCTCTGGAGGCCGCCAGCATGCGCTCGGCATCGGCGTAGGCAGGCGCCATCGGCTTTTCGCACCAGACATGCTTGCCGGCCTCAAGCGCCGCGATTGCCATTTCCGGGTGAAAATGGTTTGGCGTGGTGACGGAGACAACATCGACCTCCGGATCTGCGATCAGCGTCTTCCAATCGGCCGTCGCCTTCTCGAATCCGAACTCCGACGCGCGCGCTGCCGCCAGATCGGCGTTGGCTTCCGCAAGATGCACCAGGCGCGGGCGCTCGACATCGCCGAATACCGTCTTGACCGCGTTCCAGGCCAGCGCGTGGCACTTGCCCATATAGCCCGTGCCGATCAGGCCTACACCCAAACGCTTCGACTCTCTCGCCCCTGAACGCTCTGACATATGGTCTTCCTTCTGCGAACATTGATCGCGCATTCTTGCAAAACAAAAGCCGACCCGCAGCCACGGAGATGACAGAACGGACCGGCCCTTTGCTTGTCCGGATCAGCACCGGACGCTCGTTTAGTGTTTCGTCCGCTTCTTCTGGCGGTAGACGTCGATCACCACGGCCGCGACAATGATGCCGCCCTTGACGATCTCCTGGTAGTAGGCGTCGACGCGCAGGAAGGTGAACCCCGAGGTCATGACGCCGAGGATGATGGTACCGATGACGGTGCCTGTGATGCGTCCGACGCCGCCTGTGAGCGAGGTGCCGCCGATGACGGTTGCCGCGATCGCATCCAGTTCGTACATCACGCCCATGCCAGCCTGCGCGGTCTGCGCGCGCGCTGCGGTAACGACACCGGCGAGACCTGCCAGCAGGCCCGCGATCGCGTAGACCTTGATCAGATGGGACTCGATATTGATACCGGAGACCCTTGCTGCCTGAACGTTTGCGCCGATGGCGTAGGTGAACTTGCCATAGCGGGTATAGCGCAGAGCAATGTGGAAGATCAGCGCGACGACCAGGAAGACGATGACCGGCCAGATGCCAGTGCCGATGAAATTGAACTGGTCGGTGAGGCCGGAGACCGGCTGACCCTTCGTGTACCACTTAGAGATGCCGCGCGCCGACACCATCATGCCGAGGGTGGCAATGAAGGGCGGGATCTTGGTTCTGGCGATCAACTGACCGTTGATATAGCCGGCCGCGAGACCGATCAGCAGTCCAACGCCGATCGGGATGAAGAACGGCAGGTCGGTCAATCCCGGATAGAGCGCGCGCGGCCAGGTGGAGGCCTGGGCGAAACTCGCCGCGATCATCGCCGTCATGCCGACCACGGAGCCGGATGACAGGTCGATACCGCCTGTTATGATCACCTGCGTCACGCCGACGGCGATGATGCCGATGACGGAGACCTGCAGGATCATGATCGTCAGGCGCTGCGAATTGAACAGGAAGCTCTGGCCCACGAAAATCCAGCCGAGGATCTCGTAGACGAGCGCAATGCCGATGAGGACGAGAAAGATGCTGAGTTCCGGCGGAACGCGGCGGCGTCTCGGGCTTTTCAAGAGCGGGCTGGCCGCCTCTGCTGTTTTTGTTGTCATTGAAACCTCCCTTGGCTAATCGGAGATCGCACGCGGCTATTGCGCGGCGAGTTCCATCACCTTGATCTGTGTTGCTTCGTCGCGATTGAGGAAACCGGTGACCCGTCCTTCATGCATGACCATGATGCGGTCGCTCATGCCGAGCACTTCGGGCATCTCGGACGAGATCATCACGACGGCGACGCCCCTGCGCGCCATTTCGGTGACGAGGCGATGGATTTCCGCCTTGGCGCCGACATCGATGCCACGCGTCGGTTCATCCAGAATGAGGATCTTCGGATTGGTCAGCATCCAGCGGCCGATCAGCGCTTTCTGCTGGTTGCCGCCCGACAGGTTCTCGATGCGTTCGTAGAGATTGGGCGTCTTGACGCGCAGCTGCTTGGCCATCGTCTCGCAGGCATCCTCGATGGCGCTCTCCTGGACGAAGCCGGCTTTGACGAACTTGTCCTGCAGCACCGCGATCTGCATGTTCTCGAGGATGTTCAGGACCAGAAGACAGCCCGTGTCTTTGCGGTCTTCGGTGAGAAACGCCAGGCCGTGCTGGATGGCAACCGTCGGCGACTTGATGTCCACCTGCTTGCCGAAGAGCTCGACCGTGCCTGCCTTCGCCGGCGTCACGCCGAACACGGTCTCGGCGACATTCGAGCGGCCGGAACCGACGAGCCCGGCAACACCGAGGATCTCGCCTGCGCGAACCTCGAACGAGACATCGCGGAAGAAGCGTCCATCGCTCAGCCCCTTGACCGACAACACGACATCGCCGATCGGAACTTCTTCCTTCGGAAACATCTGGGTGATCTCGCGGCCGACCATCATGCGGATGATGTCGTCGCGTGTGACGTCAGTCGATGCGTGCGTGCCGATATACTTGCCATCGCGAAATACTGAAAACTCGTCGGCAATCTCGAACAGCTCGTTCATCTTGTGGGTGATGTAGACGATGCCGATCCCCTGGGCCTTCAGGTCCCGGATGATCTGGAAAAGGTGTGCGACCTCGCGCTCGGTCAGCGCCGATGTCGGCTCGTCCATGATGAGGACGTCGGAATTATAGGAAACAGCCTTGGCGATCTCGACCATCTGCCGGTTGGCGACAGACAACTCGCGAACCTCGATTTCCGGATCGATGCTGATATTCAATCGCTGAAGCAGTTCTTCCGTCATCCGGCGCATAGCGCCATGATCGACGAAACCGAAGCGGTTCTTCGGCTCGCGGCGGATCCAGATATTTTCAGCAACCGTCATGAACGGCATCAGGTTCAGTTCCTGATGGATCATTGCGATGCCGTTTTCCAGCGCGTCCAGCGGCGATTTGAGCCGGATGTGGACGCCCTTCAGACAGACTTCGCCTTTGTCCGGCGTGTAGATGCCAGCCAGGACCTTCATCAAGGTCGACTTGCCCGCACCATTTTCACCCATCAGCGCATGCACGGAGCCGCGCTTCAGGCGAAACTGCACGTCGTCGAGAGCGACGACACCCGGAAACTCCTTGCGGACGCCTTCCGCGCTTAAAAGAAACTCGGCATTCGGCACGGCACCACTGGCGCGCACGGCCGCCATCGTCGATGGACTGACCACCATAGCTCATCCTCCCTGATCCACTTGCAGTCGATGTGTGCGGGGATCGTCCCCGCACACAGATGACAGCGTCAGTTCTTGGAAGCGAAGTCCTTGACGTTTTCAGGCGTGACCAGCTGGAAGGGAATGTAGACCTTCTTTTCGATCTTCTCGCCCTTTGCGAGCTTCAGAGCCGCGTCGATCGAGCCCTTGCCCTGGCCTGCGGCGTCCTGGAACACCGTCACGTCGAGGTCGCCCGCCTGCATAGCGGCCAGCGCGTCCTGGGTTGCGTCGATACCGCCCACGACCACAGACTTCATGTCCTTGCCGGCAGCCTTCAACGCCTGGATGGCGCCGATCGCCATTTCGTCGTTGTTGGAGATCACCGCGTCAAACTCGACACCGCTGGACAGCCAGTTGGCCATCAGGTCGGAGCCCTGGGTGCGGTCCCAGTTGCCGGTCTGCTCTTCGACGATCTGGATGCCCTTGCACTCATCCGTCTTGATGACGTCGTGAATGTCCTGCGTGCGCATGCGGGCTGCCTGGTTGGACAGCTCGCCCATGATGACAACGGCCTTGCCCTTGCCACCGAGCAGACGGCAGACTTCCTTGGTCTGAAGCGTACCGGATTCCTGTTCGTTCGAAGCGACAAAGGCCTGCTTTTCCGGAAGCGTGTCAACGTTGACAGGCTGGCGGTTGACGTAGACCAGCGGAATGCCGGCATCGGCTGCGAGCTTCGACATGGCGGCGGTTGCGTCGGTATCGACAGGGTTGACGACGATCGCATCGACCTTCGATGCGATGAAGTTCTGGATCTGGCTCTGCTGCTTGGAAACGTCGTTCTGCGCGTCCTCGATCTGCAGGGACACACCGTTCAGCGTCTTGGCATAATCGCTCATGCCGTTTCGCAGAACGGTCAGGAAGTTGTCGTCGAACTTGGCGATCGAAACGCCGACCGTCTCGGCGTGCGCCGCCGTCGACAGGGCGAGCATCATCGTCGCGCCCAGGATAAGCTTCTTCATTTTATTCTCCTCCTCAAGATGGTGTCCGGCTGCACCCTCCTCACGCCGGAACTCCCGGCATCCGCCTAGGAGTCAAACACGCACTGCATCGCTAATGAAACAAATAAACCGCCCTATTGATCCAATGGAATATTCATTCCATTTAATTCTTGCAAGGTCAAGACGTTTATGTGCTGCGCCTTAAATGAGCGGCGCACCGGTCTTTGGATGGATGGCCTGACGGCGCGGCGGGATGTCAGCCGGCGCTGTGTCGAACGAAGGCTATGCTGTCCCCGATGGACTTTGCCGGGTTTGCAACGTCATGAACCTCGGCCGCGAACGGCTCGAAGGAATAATGGCCGGCAAAACCCACATCCCGCAGCGCGCGGATCTGCTCGACGTTGGCGATGCGGTCGGCTGCGCCGACAAGCACACGGTGCGAATCTCGCATATCGGGGACGCCGATCTCTCGATCCTCGACGCCCGAGATGTGAACCAGCCCGGTCATATCGGGATGGAGCGCCTCTTCGCCGGCAAGGTGATGGTGAAAGGTGTCGTGAACGAGCTTGAAGGAACCCTCGGCGGCAAGATCCCGGATTGCCTCGACCGCTTCCGTCTTGGAGCGCAGCGCGCAGCTTTCGAAGCCAAGCGGCTCGACAAGGCCAATGACGCCCGCTTCGTCGAGCATCGGACGCAAGGCGGCAAGCGAGCGCCGAAGATTCTGGGTTCGCTCCTGCCTGTCCAAACCTGTGCCGTCATTGGTCGGTACCAACACCAATGCTTCAGCGCCAGAACGTTTGGCGTAGTCGATCAACTGCCCGGCCTCCTCGGCACGCGTGTCGTTCCATTCGTTGAAACGCTGGAGGGCGTTGATGGAAATGATCCGCAGGCCGTGCCTTGCGGCCTCAGCCTTGATCGTTTCGGGCGGCGTACCATCGATGATGGCGTTGCCCGCCAGATCATTGCGAATTTCGACCGCGTCACAGCCGAGCGACTTGGCTAGGGCAAAGAAATCGGGAATCGAAAGCTTGGGAGCGCTCATATGATTAAGCGCGAATTGGATGCTGGGCATTGAAACTCCTCCTCATCCGCGAAAAGCGGACACTGCCATACACGCCAGCTATTACAGCAATTTCAGGGGCAGCGCAGGCGGAACGGATGAGAAAACACATCATTCGTGATGCATTCTGCAGCCGACATGATGGCATTACATCATTTCCCGAACTAGATGTTCTCCGGGATATGGATTTCGAATGGCAGGAAGAATTGCCCTGGCACCGCCGCCTCACCGTTTTCGATGGCAGACGTCATGAGCGTCATCAGTTCCTTGCATAAGAGAGGAAGCGGCGTCCCTATCGCCATGGTCACCACATTATCGGCAAGACCGGCCTTGCTTTCGGGGGTCAACTCGTTGACGACGAGGATGATCTTTCCGCCGAAACCTTCCTCCCGAACAGCCGAGATCGCGCCCTCCATCCCGCCGCCACATACATAAAGGCCAATCAGATCGGGATGCTTGTGCAGGATATTGATCGTCGCCTCATGGGTGATTTCCTCGGCGTCGAGATTGATCAGCGTGTCGAGCACTTCGAACTCAGGCGCGTTCTCGCGCAGATAGGAACGGAAGCCGATTTCACGCAATTCATGGCCATGAAAGCGATGACTGCCGACAAAAAGCGCGATCTTACCCGGTCTGGGTGATGTCTTGGCAATCGTCCAGGCAGCGGAGCGCCCGACCTTGCGATTGTTGAGACCGACATAGCCTTCCCTCACGCCCGCAGCAAAATCGGATAGAAGCGAGAAAACGGGGATGCCTTTATCCTTGAGTTCCTCGACGACAGTCGTGACGGCGGGATAGTCGGGGCCAACCAGGGCAACGGCTTGGTTGCGCAGCGCCAAGGCCCTCAGTTTCTCGCTGATCGCCGCCGGCGTGCTTGCCGGTGCGAACTCGATCTGTGCCTGGATGCGTGCTGTCGTGACTGACCGAGCCGCGACCTCGATCTCTTTCGCGAAACTCTGATAGAAGGCCTGCATCGGCTTCTGCAGCAGGAAGGCGAGCTTGTATTGCGGGAGGTCTTCGAAAACTCTCTGACGGATCAGCCCTACCGCGTGGTAGCCGATGGCCTGCGCCGCGTCATAAACCCGCCTGGCAGTTTCCTCGCGAACCTTATGACGCCCATTCAGGACACGATCGACAGTGGCGGCGCTGACGCCGGACACCCGGGCAAGATCGGTAATCGTCGGACGGCGCATCATTCACTCCTGACATAAAACATCATGAAATCGATATTCAGTATGATGCCTTTTGACAGATTATTGCAATACCGCATTGAGCGCTTTTGAGAGTCAACATATCTTGCTCGCAGCCGGCGGGTATGGAGGCCGGGTTGGGAGGCAGGAATGACGACACAGGCGTCGAAGCGCGATTATAGCTTGCTGGGCGAAAGCGGCCGGACGGCCGTGGAGACCGGACTGGCCGCGGCGGAATGGTATCACACAGATGTTCCTCGCAAGGACATGAAGGCGCTGATGCAGCGTTCCGACACGCCGGCGATCCGGGACACCGCCATCTGGCTTGGCAGCATGCTGGTGCTCGCCGCACTTGGAACCTATTTCTGGGGCTCCTGGATCTCCGTCCCCTTCTTCGTGGCCTATGGCGTGCTCTACGGCTCGGCATCCGACAGCCGCTGGCACGAATGTGGCCATGGGACTGCCTTCAAGACGCGCTGGATGAACGATGCGGTTTATCAGATCGCCTGCTTCATGATCATGCGCAATCCGGTGACTTGGCGGTGGAGCCACACGCGCCACCACACCGACACAGTCATTGTCGGACGCGATCCCGAAATCGCCGTCATGCGGCCGCCGGATCTGCTGCGTCTCGTCCTTAATTTCTTCGGCTTGCTGGATGCCTACCATGCGATGATCGACATGGTGCGCAACGCCGCCGGTGTCATCAGCGCGGAAGAGAAGACCTTTGTTCCCGAGACCGAACAGCCTCGCGCCATCCGCATCGCCCGAATCTGGCTGATCATCTATATCGCGACGATTGCCTGCGCTCTTGCATCGGGTTCGTGGCTGCCATTGGTCCTGATCGGCCTTCCACGCCTCTACGGCGCATGGCACCACGTCATGACCGGCGTGTTGCAGCACGGCGGCTTGGCGGACAACGTCATCGACCACAGGCTCAACAGCCGCACCGTCTACATGAACCCGATCAGCCGGTTCATCTATTGGAACATGAACTATCACGTCGAGCATCATATGTTCCCGATGGTGCCCTATCACGCGCTTCCACGCTTGCACGCGATGATCAAGCACGACCTGCCCACGCCCAATCCATCCATCTGGTCGGGGTTCCGCGAAATGGTTCCGGCGTTTCTCCGGCAGCTTCGCAACGAAGACTATTTCCTGAAGCGCGAACTGCCGCCGACGGCGCGGCCGTATCGCGAAGAGTTTCACACCGAGCTGGCTCCGGCCGCGCAATAGACTGACATGAGAGGGAGGAAAACATGAGCGACAATTGGGTAGAAGTCTGCGCTAAGGATGACATTGACGAAGAGGACGTCATTCGCTTCGATCACGCCGGACGGACGTTCGCGGTCTATCGCAGCCCCGACGACGCCTTCTTCGCGACGGATGGCCTGTGCACGCACGAGAAGATCCATCTCGCCGACGGTCTGGTGATGGACGACATCATCGAGTGTCCGAAACACAATGGCCGCTTCAGCTACAAGACCGGCGAAGCCAAGGGCGCGCCCGTCTGCGTCGATTTGAAGACCTACCCGGTCAAGGTCGAAGACGGCTCCGTCTTCATCTCGATCTGAGGTCCGGCGATGTCTCACTTTGTCATTGTCGGCGCCGGCGAATGTGGCGCGCGCGCAGCCTGGGCGCTGCGCGAAAAAGGGTTCGACGGTGCGATAACTTTGATCGGCGATGAAACGCTGCCGCCGTACGAGCGACCGCCGCTATCGAAAGCGTCCATTGGCGAGGTGCTCGAACCGAAACTCGTCGCGGACAGGCATCGATACGCCGAGGAGCGCATCACCCTCATCACCGGGGTCCGCGTCAACGCTCTCGATGTCGCGACGAAGCAGCTGTCGCTCTCCGACGGCAACGTTCTTGCCTATGACAAGCTGCTGCTGGCGATCGGCGCGAGCGCGAGACCGTTTCCGGGTGTTCCGGGAGATAGTCAGTCCATCCGCATGCTGCGCACCCACGCCGATGCCACGGCACTTCGGGCCGCGATGCTGCCCGGCAAGCATATCGCCATCATCGGCGGCGGGTTCATCGGGCTGGAGCTGGCAGCGACTGCGCGCATGCTCGGCGTGCGGGTCACTGTTGTCGAGGGGCTGGAGCGTGTTTTAAAACGCGGCGTCCCCCAGGAGATCGCCGACGTGGTCGCCACAAGACATCGCCTTGAGGGTGTGGATGTCAAATGCGGGGTGGCGATTACATCTCTGACGGATGCGGCCGGAAGGGCGACAGTCCGCCTCGCCAACGGCGACGTTCTGGAGGTCGATCTGGCGCTTGTCGGTATAGGCGCGGTGCCCAACACCTGGCTTGCCGAGCGCGCCAGCATTCGAGTCGAAAACGGGATTGCCGTCGATGAGCGGCTGCGGACATCCGCGCCCGACATCTACGCCGCTGGAGACTGCTGTTCGTTTCCGCTGCATCTCTATGGCGGCCGGCGCGTGAGGCTGGAATCCTGGCGCAATGCCCAGGAGCAAGGCAGCCTCGCCGCAACCAACATGCTGGGTGGCGACCAGACGATCAGCGCCGTGCCGTGGTTCTGGTCCGATCAGTACGACATGTCCCTGCAGATCGCCGGGCTTGCGGACGGCGCCGTTCATCATCTGCGCCGTGATCTCGGCAGCAACGCGTTCATCCTCTTTCACCTTGATGCCGATGGGCGTCTTCTGGCTGCAAGCGGCATCGGCCCGGGCAACGCCGTCGCACGCGACATCAGGCTCGCCGAGATGCTGATCGCTGCCGGTGCACGTCCTGATCCGGATGCGCTGGTTTCTCCAGGCGTCAAGCTGAAATCTCTTCTCGCCGCCTGAGCGGCATCCAATATTGAAAAGGACAGTCCGATGAAGAAACACGGCCGGCCGACCGTCGCCGATCTACTCGCTCTCAAAGGTAAGCGTCAGCTTACTATGTTGCGTGTCACGACCTTGGAAGAAGCGGAAGCCGCGCAGAGGGCCGCCATCGACGTCGTTTCCGTTCCGCCGTCCCTCCTTGGCCCCGCCTTTCGCGAGGCTGCGCCAAACCCCTTCGCCATCCCCGGGCTCGAATATGGCGACTATGTCTCAGCCGAGGAGTACATGCGCGAAGCCTTCGTTGCGCTAAAATCTGGTGGTGACGCGGTCTATTGCGCGGCCAGCCCGCGGATTATCCGCCGCATGCGTGAAGAGGGCATTCCGGTCTGCGGCCATGTCGGCCTCATCCCCTCGAAAGTCACCTGGACGGGCGGCTTTCGCGCCGTCGGCAAGACAGCGGCAAGCGCCATCGAAATCTGGCGGCAAACCAAGGCGCTCGAGGATGCCGGCGCCTTTGCCGTCGAAATCGAGGTCGTGCCGGGCGATGTCGCTGCCGCCATCAGCCGCAACACGTCGATGCTGATGATCTCCATGGGCGCCGGCAGCGGCTGCGATGCACAATATCTGTTTGCCGACGACATACTCGGCGCCAACCGCGATCACTATCCGCGCCATGCCAAGGTCTACCGCAATTTTGCCGCCGAATACGACCGACTGCAAAGCGAACGAATCGCGGCCTTCACGGAATTTGCAGCCGACGTCCGCTCGAATGCCTATCCCGAAAAACGCCACCTTGTATCGGTCGAGAATAAGGAGTTGCAGGCCTTTCTGAACTACATGGAAAACGATCTCGTCAAGTCGGGCGAAACTCCGGCCTAGGCTTCGCACATTCTGCTACACTCCATATTCGAGGCTAACACACCAATGACCACCTATGTACTGACGGTAGCCTGCAAATCGACACGCGGCATCGTGGCGGCGATTTCGACCTATCTGGCCGAAAAGGGTTGCAACATCGTCGACAGTTCGCAGTTCGACGATCTCTCGACTGGCATGTTCTTCACCCGCGTCAGCTTCATTTCCGAAGAGGGTGCGACGCTGTCTGTGATCCGCGAAGGCTTCCAGCCGATCG
>UCJD01000085.1 GCA_900472605.1 Hyphomicrobiales bacterium
GTCGGCGCGCCGATGCCTGGTGTCATCTCCCGCGCCTTCGTTGCCGCCGGCCAGGCGGTCAGCGCCGGCGACGTGCTGGTGTCGATCGAAGCGATGAAGATGGAAACCGCCATCCATGCGGAGAAGGACGGCACGATCGCCGAAGTTCTCGTCAAGGCCGGCGATCAGATCGACGCCAAGGACCTGCTGGTCACTTACGCGGGTTGATCATCGGTCAACGAACTGAAAAAGGCGGCCTCGGAGCCGCCTTTTTCATGTCCATGTAATCCAGATGTCTGCCGTCAGATATCGTAACTATGCGCCGCGTTGATCGTCGAGATGAAGCGCTTGGTGCGTTCGCGTTCCGGTGCGGTGAAGATGTTCTTCGCGCTGCCGGTCTCGACCACGCTGCCGGCTTCCAGGAAGACAACGTCGTTGGCGATTTTCGAGGCGAGCCTGAGGTCGTGGGTCGCCATCACCATGGTCGTACCCTCGCTCGCCAGGCGTCCAAGCACGTCGACCACTTCGGCTGAGAGTTCCGGGTCGAGCGCCGATGTCGGCTCGTCGCAGAGCAGCACGCGGGGCGAGGGGGCGAGTGCACGGGCGATCGCCACGCGCTGCTGCTGGCCGCCGGAGAGCGTCGCGGGCCAGGCATCGGCCTTGTGGGCCATGCCGACCTTGGTCAGGAGTTCCATGGCGCGGTCGCGGGCCTTCTGCTTCGGCCATCTGAGCACGGTCACCAGGCTTTCCATGACGTTTTCGATCGCCGTCTGGTGCGGGAAAAGCTGGAAGTTCTGGAAGACCATGCCGGTTTGGCGGCGAATCTTCTGGATGGCCGGCCAGCTGGTCTTCTGGCCGGGCTTGAAGGTCAGCGTTTCCTCGCCGAGACGGATGGTGCCGGCGGTCGGGATTTCCAGAAGGTTGATGCAGCGGAGCAGCGTGCTCTTGCCGCCGCCGGAGGGGCCGACCAGGGCAGTGACGTTACCCTCCGGAATGCGGATGCTGATGTCTTTCAGGATGACGGCGTCGCCGAAGCGCTTTTCGATATTGCTGAGCTCGATCATGCGTTTGCCTCCAGCATGCCGCCATAGCGGGCGAAGCGGCGCTCCAGCCTGACCTGCAGCGTCGAGAGCACGGTGCTCAGCACCAGATAGATCAGCGCTGCCTCGATGTAGAGGATCAACGGCTCGTAGGTGGTGGCGACAATGCGCTGGGCGGCCTGGAAGAGTTCCGGCACGGTGATAGCGGCGGCGAGCGAGGTGTCCTTGACCAGCGAGATGAAGGTGTTCGACAGCGGCGGCACTGCGACGCGGGCGGCCTGCGGCAATATGGTGCGGCTCATCGCCTGGCGCCAGCTCATGCCGATCGAATAGGCGGCTTCCCACTGGCCCTTGGGCACGGAGGAGATGACGGCGCGGATGATCTCGGAGCTGTAGGCGCCGATGTTGAGCGTGAAGCCGATCAGGGCGGCGGGGAATGCGTCGAGCAGGATGCCGATGCTGGGCAGGCCGTAGAAGATGACGAAGAGCTGGACGAGCAGTGGCGTGCCACGGATGACCCAGACGTAGAAGCGGGCGACGGCCACCAAGGGAGCGGCGCCGAACAGGCGGGCGATGGCCGTGGCGAGCCCGAGGATCAGTCCGAAGGTGAAGGACAGCAATGTCAGCGGAATGGTGAAGACCAGCCCGGCCCATAACAGGGGCACGAGCGAATCCGCCATCAATTGAAGCCAGTGGGGCACGGGCGTGTTCCCTTTTTGGTTTTGTGTATTGACCTGAAATACCCCTCCCCAACCCCTCCCCACAAGGGGGAGGGGCT
>UCJD01000045.1 GCA_900472605.1 Hyphomicrobiales bacterium
CGGGTGGGACCCCCCCCTCTGTCCTGCCGGACATCTCCCCCTCAAGGGGGGAGATCGAATCTCCCCCCTTGAGGGGGAGATGTCCGGCAGGACAGAGCGACTGTCTTGCCGGTCAAGCGTTTTGCCATGTTTTGTTGTCCCTGATGATGGCGTTGAGAATGGTGAGCAGCTTGCGCATGGCGGCGACGGTGGCCGCCATCTTGGTCTTGCCTGCTTCGACCAGTCGGTTGCGGAAGGCCTTCAGCGCGGGATTGTGACGGCAGGCCACCAGAGCAGCCATGAACAGCGCCGTGCGCACCACCGCCCGGCCGCCGCCGATGAAGCTTCGGCCGCGCCATTGGCCCGACTGGCGCGTCCATGGCGCAAGGCCGGCAAGCGCGGCGATCTGCCTTCGGTCCAGGCTGCCAAGCTCCGGCATCTCGGCCAGGAGCGTGCAAGCGGTGATGCGTCCGACCCCCGGCACCGAGGTCAGAAGCGTCTCGCGAACCCGCCAAAGAGGCGACTTTCGGATATGAACGTCGATCTCGCCGTTCAGGCTATCGAGCTCGCGCCTGAGCGCGGAGAGCAGACGCCTGATGCTCTTCTGCGTCTCTTTGGCCAATGCCATGCGCAACCGTTGCTCCTCGGCCGTGATCATCGAAACGATCTGCCGGCGGCGGGAAACAAGGGCCGACAGCGCTTGGCTTTCCGCATCGCGCAGCGGCCGGATCTGCGGCTTGGTCGCCGCCGCGAAGCGGGCAATCACCGCGGCATCGATCGGATCCGTCTTCGCCCGTCTTCCCAAGGCATGGGCATAGGCCCGCACCTGGGCCGGATTGACCACGACAACGACAAGGCCAGCACCCGAAAGGGCGGCGACGCAAAGCATCTCGTAGCCGCCCGTCGCCTCCAGAGCGACGATGTCGGCTCCGTCCTTCAAGAGACGCGCGCAAAGCCCGTCCAGGCCATCATGGTCATTGGCGACCACAAAACTCTCGCCCGACGCCAGCACATGCACGTCAAGACGATCCTTCGAAACATCAATACCGACGACATTTTCCATCTTGTCCCATCCTTGTCTAAGCGGGCTTTGCTTGCGCAAGCGGCCCTGGCGACTGTTCGGGTTCGATGGAACGACGGACTTGGCCCCGGCTCTGACACGGGCTTCAACGCCCAAGGGGGTAGCGGGCTCCGGTCCGTCACCGCAGGGAGGAGCTAGATCCGATGCGGCAATCGTCAAGTTACAAGGGGGGT